>JAFKJK010000023.1 GCA_017306015.1 Propionibacteriaceae bacterium | reverse complement strand
GCTAGCGCTTCCTGCACCTCCGGATCGGCCCGGAACGCTTTGGTGCGCTGTTTCAGCAGCAGGTAGGTGTGCATGTTCGCCTGCACCGAAGCCCACACCCCGGTCTCGTCCTCGGTCCGCGACGGCTTGTAGTCAAAGTGCCGCATCCCGGTATAGGCCCGGCCGCCGTCCGGGCCGCCGTTCTCCAACAAGTCGACCAGCGCGAACGCGTTGTGCAGGTCCCCATGACCGAACACCAGGTCCTGGTCATACTTGATGCCCCGCTGACCGTTCAGATCGATATGGAACAACTTGCCGTGGTACAGCGCCTGCGCGATCCCGGCCTGGAAGTTCAACCCGGCCATCTGCTCATGACCCACCTCCGGGTTCAACCCCACCAACTCCGGACGCTCCAGGCTGGAGATGAACGCCAGCGCGTGGCCGACGGTCGGCAACAGGATGTCGCCGCGGGGCTCGTTCGGCTTGGGTTCGATCGCGAACCGGATGTCGTAGCCGGAGTCGACCACATACTCACCCAGCAGGTTGACCGCCTCGCGGTAGCGCTCCAACGCCGCCCGGATGTCCTTGGCCGCGTCGTACTCCGCACCCTCACGACCACCCCACATCACGAAGATCTTCGCGCCCAGCTCGGCAGCCAGATCGATGTTCCGCAGCACCTTCCGCAGGGCGAACCGGCGCACGGAGCGATCATTCGAGGTGAACCCACCATCCTTGAACACCGGCTGGCTGAACAGGTTCGTGGTGACCATCGGCACCTTCAGCCCGGTCGCCTCACAGGCCGCCTTCAACCGGTCGATCTGACCCCGACGCTCGGCCTCGGTCGACCCGAACGCGAACAGATCATCATCATGGAACGTCAGACCATAGGCCCCGTAAGAGGCAAGCTTCTCGACCACATGGACGACATCGAGCGGCGCCCGGGTAGGGCCACCGCACGGGTCCGTACCGCTGTAACCGACCGTCCACAGGCCGAACGTGAACAGATCCTCAGGAACAGGACTCAGGACCACGGGAACATCCAATCTCTCGACGGTGAGCATTCGTTGTGCTTCACAACATATCGCATCTGCCCGGTCGAGTGCCACCCGCCAGCGCCTGCCTCCCCCGCCGGGACGACTCCGGCGTTCAGTAGGTGACCACCTGCTCTCCGCTGCCGCCGTGCAACCGCCGCGCCGCCTCGGCCAGCGACCCGGACAGCGACGGGTAGACGGTGAACGCCTCGGCCAGTTGGTCGACCGTCAGCCGGTGCCGGACGGCGATGGATAGCGGGTGGATCAGCTCGGACGCGGAGGGCGCGACGACCACTCCGCCGATCACGATGCCCGAGTTCGGGGTGGCGAAGATCTTCACGAAGCCGTCCGTCAGCGCCTGCATCTTGGCCCGGGCATTGCCGGCCAGCGGCAGCGTGACCGCCCGCGCGGGGCGGACGCCGGCGTCCAGGTCGGCCTGGGTGTAGCCGACGGTCGCGATCTCGGGAGCGGTGAACACGTTGGCCGAGACCATCCGCAGGTCGAGGGGTGAGACCGAGTCGCCGAGGGCGTGCCACATCGAGATCCGTCCCTGCATCGCCGCGACACTGGCCAGGGCGTGCACCGGCGTGCAGTCGCCCGCCGCGTACACCCCGCTCGCCGTCGTCCGCGAGACCCGGTCGACCCGGATGTGACCGGACGGGGTGAGTTCGACCCCCGCCTCTTCCAGCCCGATGCCGGTGGTGTTGGGGATCGCGCCGACGGCCATCAGGCAGTGCGAGCCGACAACCTCGGTGCCGCCCTCCAGCCCGACCACGACCTGCTCGCCCCTGACCTCGGCCGACACCGCGCGCGACCTGCTCAGCACCGTCATGCCGGAGTTCTCGAAGACGCGCTGGATGACTTCGGCTGCGTCCGGGTCGTGTCCGGGCAGCACGTGGGCGCGCGACGACACGAGCGTCACCCGCACCCCCAGCGCGGTGTAGGCGCTGGCGAACTCGGCGCCGGTCACCCCCGAGCCGACCACGATCAGGTGCTCGGGCACCTCGGTCAGGTCGTAGATCTGGGTCCAGGTGAAGATCCGCCTCCCGTCGGGACGGGCGGCGTCCAGCTCGCGAGGACGCGCCCCGGTGGCCACCAGCACCACGTCCGCCGGCAGCCGCTCCACGCCGTCCGCAGTGTCGACCACCACGGCGTGCGGCCCGTCCAGCCGTCCCGTGCCGGCGATCAGGCGGACGCCCTCGGCCTCGAGTCGCGCGGCGATGTCGTCCGACTGCGCCCGGGCCAGCGCGCGGACGCGGGCGTTCACCCGTCCCATGTCGAAGCTGACCGCAGCGGCGAGCCGCCGGCTGCCGTCGTCGAGGCGGAGGCCGACCTCCTCAGCCGTCCCGATCTTCGCCATCACCTCGGCGGCTGCGATCAGCGTCTTGGACGGGACCACATCGGTGAGCACGGCCGAGCCGCCCAGGCCGCGCCGCTCCACCAGGGTCACCGCGCCGCCCAACTGGCGTCCGACCAGGGCGGCCTCATAGCCGCCGGGACCGCCGCCGAGGATCACCACATCGGTCACGGCCGCATTCTGCCACGACACCCCGCCGCGCCCGGATCTGCTTGCCAGCTCCGGTTCGGGGTTAGGGTCGGACCGTGCCCTCCCGCATTCGCCCGCTCTCCGTCGTCGCCGCTCTCGGTGTCGTCGTGAGCATCGTCATGGTCGTGTACGGCCTGTCCGAGTCCACCCCCGCCCAGCAGGTCGCGCTGGAACTCAGCGCCCTGCCACTCTCGGTCTCGCTCGCCGCCGGCGACGTGATCCTGCTCACCACCGGCAGCCGGCAGCCCGGGCCCAGAGCCCGGATGGTGGTGGCCGGCGGTGCCGCGATCAGCCTGCTCGGCCTGCTGCTGATGGTGTTCGCGTACGTCACCGGCCCGCGGGGAATGGTCCACCTGGGCCAGTTCCTGGTCTTCGTCGGGCTGCTGCTCGCGCTGTTGGTCGGCATGGGCATGCAGCGGGGACGGACCGAGTGGTTCCACCTCCAGGAGGTCGAGGACGACGACGACCCGGACGCTGCCGTCCTGCCCGGCATGGTGGAGTCCGAGCAGACGTTATAGTGCGCCAATGAGCCACGAAGCAGCCGCCGCGGAGCTCCTCGCGCGGTTCGATATCCCTGCCATCGACCTGGCCCTGGTGCTGGGTTCGGGTTGGTCCGGCGCCGCTGCCGGACTCGGCGATCCGATCGGTGAGTGCCAGCTGTCCGACCTCCCCGGGTTCGCCCAGCCGGTCGTCGCCGGCCACGGCGGTGCCCTGAAGGTGGTCCGCGCCCCGTCCGGGAAGATCGCCGCCCTGTTCAACGGCCGCACCCACTACTACGAGGGCAAGGGCACCGACGCCGTCGTCCACGGCGTCCGCACCGCGGCGGCGGCCGGCGCGAAGACGATCGTGCTGACCAACGGCTGCGGCGGCCTCAACCCCGACTGGGCGCCCGGCACGCCGGTGCTGATCAGCGACCACATCAACCTGACCGGCGCCACCCCACTGCACGGCGCCGCGTTCATCGACATGACCCAGGCCTACTCGCCCCGGCTGCGGGCGATCGCGCACGAGGTCGAGCCCGGCCTGCCCGAGGGCGTCTACGTCCAGTTCTGGGGGCCGCAGTACGAGACCCCGGCCGAGGTCCGGATGGCCAAGCTCCTCGGCGGCGACCTGGTCGGCATGTCCACCACGCTGGAGACCATCGCCGCCCGCGAAGCCGGCCTGGAGGTGCTCGGCATCTCGCTGGTCACCAACCTCGGCGCCGGCATCGCCCCCGAGCCCCTCAACCACGCCGAGGTGATCGAAGCCGGCAAGGCCGCCGAACCGAAGCTGCGGACGCTCCTGGCCGGCCTCCTCGAACGGCTCTGACCCATGGACGCTGACCTTTCCGGGCGGATCTCCGCCTGGCGGACGCAGGACCCCGACCCGGCCACCGTTGCGGCGCTGGACGACCTGGCCGTCCGGGCGGACGCCGGCGACGCCGACGCGCTCGCCGAACTCGAGTCGGCCTTCGCCGGGCCGCTGGAGTTCGGCACCGCCGGACTGCGGGGCGCGCTCGGCCCGGGTCCGGCCCGGATGAACCGGGTGGTGGTCGGCCAGGCCGCCGCCGGACTGGCGCAGTACCTGCTGGACGCCGGCCACGAGGGCGGACGGGTGATCGTCGGCTACGACGCGCGCTACAACTCCGACGTGTTCGCCCGGGACACCGCCGAGATCCTCGCCGGCGCCGGGCTGCTGCCGATGCTGTGCTCCCGCCCCTTGCCGACGCCGGTCGCGGTCTTCGGGATCCGGCACTTCGGGGCCGTCGCGGCGGTCGTGGTCACCGCGTCCCACAACCCGCCGCAGGACAACGGCTACAAGGTGTACCTCGGCGACGGCTCGCAGATCGTCCCTCCCGCCGACGCCGAGATCGCCGCCCGGATCGCGACCGTGGCCGCCTCGCCGCTGGCCGACATCGCGCGCAGCGACGACTACCCGGTCGTCGGCGAGGAGTTGGTGGACGCCTACGTCGCCCGCGCCGCATCCCTGCTCCGGCCGGGCTCGCCGCGGACGGTGGAGTGGGTGTACACCGCGATGCACGGGGTCGGCGCGTCCGTCGTGGACGCCGTCGTCGCCGAGTGCGGCTTCGCCGAACCCCACCGGGTGGCCGAGCAGATCGACCCCGACCCGGCGTTCCCGACCGTCGCCTTCCCCAACCCCGAGGAGCCGGGCGCGATCGACCTGGCCCTCGACCTCGCCCGAGCGACCGGCGCGGACATCGCCATCGCCAACGACCCGGACGCCGACCGCTGCGCGCTGGCCGCCCCGTTCGGGGGCGAATGGCGGATGCTGACCGGGGACGAACTCGGCGTCCTGCTGGCCGACGACGCCATGCGCCGGGGGGTTGCCGGCACGTACGCCTGCTCGGTCGTCTCCTCCACCCTGCTGGGCACCATGGCCGCCGCGCACGGCCAGCCGTTCGCCACCACCCTGACCGGCTTCAAGTGGATCGGCCGGGTGCCCGGACTCGCCTTCGGCTACGAGGAGGCGATCGGCTACTGCACCGATCCCGAGGCCGTGGCCGACAAGGACGGTATCACGACGCTGGTGCGGATCCTCGACCTGGCAGCGCGGCTGCGCGAGGCGGGGACCACGGTCGCCGACCGGCTGGACGAGATCGCGCGTGAGTTCGGCGTCCACCACACCTCGCAGCTGGCCTTCCGGGTGGCCGACCTCAGCCTGATCGGCGACGCAATGGCCCGGATCCGGGCGTTGCCGCCCACCACGCTGGCCGGAGATCCGGTCACGGTCGCCGACCTCGCGGACGGCTGGGCCGGGCTGCCGCCGACCGACGGGCTGCTGTTCGACGGCGCCTCGGTGCGGGCGGTCGTCCGTCCGTCCGGGACGGAGCCGAAGCTGAAGTGCTACCTGCAGGTCCGCCGTCCGGCCGGCGAGGGTCTGGCGGAGTCCCGCGCGGCCGCTGCCGCCGCCATGGCGTTGGCGCGGGTCGACCTCACCGCCGCGCTCGGCCTATGAGCCGGCTCGGATGACCAGACTGGTGCTGATCGCCGGGGCCTCCGGCAGCGGCAAGTCGAGGTTGGCACACGCGTCCGGCTGCCCGTCCCTGCGACTGGACGACTTCTACTTCGACGCCGACCATCCCGGCATGCCGTGCACCAGCCTCGGCATCACAGACTGGGACGACCCGCGCTCGTGGGACGCCGAGACCGCGATCGAGGCCTTACGGACGCTGCTGGAGACCGGCCAGACGGTGGTGCCGACGTACTCGATCGGCGAGAGCCGCCGGACCGGGAGTCACCAGCTCCGGCTGGACGGAGCCCCCTGCCTCACCGCTGAGGGCATCTTCGCGATCGAGTTCCTGGCCACCTGCCGCGAGGCCGGCGTCCCCGCGGAGGCGATCTACCTGGACCGTCCCGCGCTCCTGGTGTTCGCGCTGCGCCTTCGCCGGGACCTCGCCCACAAGCGCAAGCCGCCGCTGATCCTGCTGCGCCGCGGCCTCGCCCTGTGGCGCGCGCAGCCCGCGCTGAAGCGCAAGGCGCTCGCCGCCGGCTTCACGCCGCTGGGCATGCGCGCCGCGACGGCGCTGCTGTCCACCTGGCACGAGGTGGACGCCTCACCGGCGTAGTCACGCCAGCCGACCGTCCGTGCCCGTGACGGGCGCTACTCCGTCCGTGCGAGCAGGGCGGCGTTCGCCGCGTCGGTGAGCTCCCGGTCGACGGGAACCGGGCGTCCGTCCAGTTCCCGGACGGGCACCAGCATCCGACCGGACGAGGTCAGCCACAGCGCGTCCGCCTCGGCCAGCTGTTCGACGCGCAGCAGCACCTCGCCGACGGCGTAGCCGGCTTCCGCAAAGTACTCGAAGGCCGCTCCCTGGGCCGTTCCGCGCAGGATGCCCTGGGCAGGGGCCGGGGTCAGGATCCGGTTGCCGAAGCGGGCGACCAGGTTGGCGCTCGGCCCTTCGAGCACGTAGCCGTCCGAACTGGTGAAGATCGCGTCATCGGCACCGCGCCGGGCGGCCTCGCGCAGCGCCGCCTTGTTCACCGCGTACGACAGCGTCTTCGCCCCGGCGAGCAGCCACGGTGCCCGGGACGCGATGTCGTGCGGGTAGCCGCGGTCGAGCAGCACGGCCCTGACCCCGGTGATCCGCTCGGCCGCGAAGTCGTCACTCGACCGGAACGCGATCACCCAGCAGGTCGCCGCGCCCGCCCCCTCGACGCCTCGCGTGACGACCACCTTCACCGAGAACTCCGGAACCTGCTCGGCCATCCCGGCGACCCGGACCACGGCCTCGCGGATCGCCTCCAGGTCGAGTTCGGGCAGGTCGAGCATCGCCGCGGAGACCGCCAGCCGGCGCAGGTGCGGCACGACGGCCTGGACGTGTCCGTTGATCACCCCGAACACCTCGAAGATGCCATCGCCCCTGGTCACCCCAAGGTCGAGGACGGAGACCTGTGGCGCGGCGGCGTCGACAACCTGCAGCCGGTCGGCCACTGCGACATCGGCGGACGCCTCGACGGGCTGGACGAGGATGCACGGGTTCACGCCCCTATGTTTACTCGGATTCCCCACCCGCCACGCGCGACCCTCCCTATCCCCTCGCGGTGAGAGCCCTGTCCCCGCACGTTGAGAGTGAACCTGCCGCCTGTGTTCAGTCGGAAAGGTCACTGTCTGAGGCGTTGCGGCAGTTGGGGCAGCGCGTCACCGGCCCTGGCCAGCCGCGGGAGCCGAGCGCGACCCCGACCTGCCACGCCACCTGGCAAGCCCGCCCACGAACCTCGACGCTGCAATACCGCAGCGTGGTAAAGCCGGATCCCGCATGGCGATTGTCGCGACGAAGGTCGCGGAAGGCACCGTCACCATGACCGACCCGACCGTCGAGCTCCACGAGGACGCCGTAGTCCTCGTAGAGCACATCGCTACGCGTGCCCGCCGACACCGACACCGCCCGCCGCGCCTTCGGCAGTCCGTGGGCGCGCTCGACATCGCGCCGATAGGCGTACTCCAGGCCGCTCTCGATGCCGGTCATGTCGGAGACCAGGGCGAGGAACCGTCGGCGGTCATGTACCCGCGGCCGCTCGTCGAGCACGCGGGCCAGCTGACGCAGACTCGTCCGTCCCACTCGGACGGCGTCGGCGATCAGGCGGACCAGGTCCTCCGTCGGCAGGCACTGACCGATGTCGACAACGGCGTCCGCCGGGCGGATCAGCGGCAGCGTCCCGCGGGCGTGGCTGAGCCGGCCGAGATGGTCGCGGTGCACGACCAAGCCGGCCGCACGTCTCTGCACACAGGGCGGCACCCACAGTTCGAGCTGGTCGACCTGCCTGGGAACGTCGGCCAGCTGGAGCGCAGCGTCGCCACCGATCGCAGACTCCGGCCCGACCGCGAGATGCCCCGCCCAGGCCCGCCGGGACAGGCTGTCCCCGCCGGGTCGCGAGGTGTACACGCCCGGCGCAGTGCGTGCCCAGGCACCTTCTTCAACCAGGCGCCGAACCGCTCTCTCCGACAGTCCGAGGGCCTGCGCCTGAGCAATCGTCGCCTGGTGCTCCTGCAGCGACATCAGGTCGCGCAACTCGGGGGAGGGGTGTTGTCTGGGCCTCACGCCCTCGCAGTATGGGCAGCAGAACCCCACCAGGGGTCAGCGATGTGCCCAGCTGTGGACAGCCACGCGCCCATCCACAGCCGGCCCTCCTTCACAGTGAATCCGCCTTCTGAACTCAGGCACCCGATTCACTGTGTAGCGGGCAGAGGCTCAGCCGATCGGCGCCCAGGCCGGGCCGGTCTGCGCCAACGACTCGTCCAGCTTCGCGAACAGCGGCGTCGGCTTGGCCAGCGGCGTCCCGGGGACGATCGGCCGTGACTCCCAGCGGGCCTGCTGGGACGCATAGTCGCCGGTCAGCACCGGGTAGTCCGGGCCACCGTCCTCGGAGACCACCGTCAGCTCCGGCTGCGCGGCCCACACGCCGGTGCCCCCCAAAGCCTCGAACACCTTCTGCGCGGCGTGGGGCAGCAGCGGCGTGAGCAGCGTGTTGCAGTCGGAGACCACCTGCAGGGCCACGTGCAGGACGGTGTCCCTGCGGGCCGGATCGTCCTTGAGCTTCCAGGGCTCAGAAGCCGAGATGTACTTGTTCGCCAGGCCGACCACCCGCATCGCCTCAGCGGTGGCCTGCTTGAACTTGCACCGGCCCCACAGGTCGCCGACGACGTCGAACGCCGCCCTCGACGCGTCGAGCAGCTCCCGATCGGCGTCGGTGAGCTCGCCCGCGACCGGGACGGCCCCCACGTTCTTGTGCGCCATGGAGACCGCCCGGTTGACCAGGTTCCCCCACTCGTTGGCCAGCTCGAAGTTGTTGCGGCGGACGAACTCCTCCCAGGTGAAGTCGCTGTCCTGGTTCTCCGGCCCCGCCACGGCGATGAAGTAGCGCAGCGCGTCCGGCCCGAACGTGGCCAGGAAGTCGCGGACGTAGATCACGTGCCCGCGCGAGGACGCCAGCTTCGAGCCCGACATCGTCAGGTACTCGCTGGAGACGACCTCGGTGGGCAGGTTCAGCGGCGAGTACGCCGAGCCGCGTCCGCCCTTGTCGCCCTCGCCGTTGGCGCCGAGCAGGATGGCCGGCCAGATCACCGAGTGGAAGGTGATGTTGTCCTTGCCCATGAAGTAGTACGACTTCGCGTCCGCTGCCTGCCACCACAGCTTCCAGGCGTCCGGATCGCCGGCTCGGCGCGCCCACTCCACCGAGGCGGACAGGTAGCCGATCACCGCGTCGAACCAGACGTAGATGCGCTTCATCGACGCGTCCTCCCAGCCCTCCAGCGGGATCGGGACGCCCCAGTCGAGGTCGCGGGTGATGGCCCGGGGACGCAGCTCCTTCAGCAGGTTCTCGCTGAACCGCAGCACGTTCGGACGCCAGTCGGTGCGGGTCTTCAGCCACTCCCCCAGCGCCCCGGCGAGCGCCGGCAGGTCGAGGAAGAAGTGCTCGGTCTCGACGAACTCGGGCACCTCCCCGTTGATCTTCGACCGGGGGTTGATCAGGTCGATCGGGTCGAGCTGGCGGCCGCAGTTGTCACACTGGTCGCCGCGGGCCCCGTCGTACCCGCAGTGCGGGCAGGTGCCCTCGATGTAGCGGTCGGGCAGCGTCCGTCCGGTGGACGGGGAGATGGCGCCCTGCTCGACCCGCGCCACCACGTAGCCGTTGTCGTACAGGGTGCGGAACAGCTCCTGGACGACCGCGCGATGGTTCAGAGTCGTGGTCCGGGTGTAGAGGTCGTACGAGCAGCCGAGCGCCTGCAGGTCCTCCGCGATCACGCGATGGTACTTGTCAGCGGTCTGCCGCGGGGTCAGCCCCTCGGAGTCGGCCTGCACCTGGATGGCCGTCCCGTGCTCGTCGGTGCCGGAGACCATCAGGACGTCGTTGCCGGCCATTCGCTGGTAGCGGGCGAACACGTCGGAGGGAACGCCGAAGCCGGAAACGTGGCCGATGTGCCGCGGGCCGTTGGCATACGGCCAGGCGACGGCGGCGAGGATACGCGAACTCACGGTGGATCATCCTATGCCGACCCCGCTTAGGACATTGGTCCAGCGTGCCTTACGCTGATCTGGTGACCCCGGAGTTCGTGCTCTTGGCCCTCGTTGTTATCACGGCGTTGGCCTTCGATTTCACCAACGGGTTCCACGACACAGCGAACGCGATGGCGACCTCGATCGCGACGAAGGCGTTGACTCCGAAGGCTGCCGTCACCTTGTCGGCCATCCTGAACCTCGTCGGAGCGTTCCTGTCGGTCGAGGTCGCGATCACCGTCACGAACTCCGTCATCCAGGTCCAGAACGCCGACGGCACCCCTCGCCCCGAGCTGATGGCGGACGGGGGCCACGGCCTGCTGCTCATCCTGATGGCCGCGCTGGCCGGGGCGATCATCTGGAACATCCTCACCTGGCTGTGGGGCCTGCCGTCCAGCTCCTCGCACGCACTGTTCGGCGGCCTGGTCGGCGCGGCGATCGCCAGCCTCGGCTGGGGCGGGGTGAAGTGGACGGGCTCCGGCGGCCACCTGGACGGGGTCATCGGCAAGGTGGTGCTGCCTGCCCTGATCTCCCCCGCTGTCGCCATCGTGGTCGCCATGATCGGCACCCGGCTGGTGTTCGCGATCACCAAAGGGGTCGCCGAGCGGTACCAGGAGGCCGGCTTCCGCTGGGGGCAGATCGGCACCGCCTCGCTGCTGAGCCTCTCCCACGGCACCAACGACGCCCAGAAGACCATGGGCGTGATCACCCTCGCGCTGATCGCCGCCAACCCGGGCATGTCGACCACCGAGATCCCGCTGTGGGTGAAGTTCGCCTGCGCGTTCGCGATCGCGTCCGGCACCTACATCGGCGGCTGGCGGATCATCCGGACGATGGGCAAGGGCCTGGTCGAGGTGCTGTCCCCGCAGGGCATGGCCGCTGAGTCGGCCTCGGCTGCGGTGATCCTGACGTCGTCCCAGATGGGTTTCCCGCTGTCCACCACGCACGTGTGCACCGGCTCGATCCTCGGCTCCGGGCTGGGCCGCAAAGGCGCCACCGTCCGCTGGGGCGTCGCCGGACGGATGCTCGGCGCCTGGCTGGTCACGCTCCCGTCCGCGGCTCTGGTCGGGGCGGGCATGTGGTGGATCGGCCACCTTCTCGGCGAGCTGCTCGGCGACATCGTCGTGTTCGCCATCATGTGCCTCGCCGGGTTGTTCATGTGGTGGCACTCCCGCCGCGACCGGATCACGCACGAGAACGTCAACGACGAGTGGGAGCCTGGCAGCACGCCCACCGAACCGGCGAAGCAGACGGTGCCGTGATGGACCAGTTGTGGGCTGCCCTGGACGCGACGTGGCGGATCCTGCTCGTCGGGCTGGTGCTCGGCGCAGGTCTCCCGACCCTGTTCGCGGTCGGCATCCGGTCGCTGGCCTGGGGTGTCGGTGGCGAGGCCGGACGGCACGAGGAAGGCGTCCAGCTCCAGCCGCATCCGCTGGGACGGGTCGTCGCCTACGCCCTGTTCGCGCTGGTGATCCTGTGCGTGCTGGTCGGGGTCGGCTACATCGTCGCCCATGGCCTGGGCTGGACGGTCACGTTCAACGGGCTGCTCCCGGTCGTCACACCGAAGCACTGAGCGCAACGGGCGTGCCGGCCCGTCTGAGGTCGTCGCTCACCCGGTCGAGGAACCGGCGAGCGATCCCACCCACCCGGCCCGTGAGCATGCCGGTCGGCACCGGCTGCAGCTCGATCCGCGTGCCGACTCCGGCGAGTACCAGCGGCAGGGTGTAGCCGACCGAGGACGGGAAGCTCGCCAGCACACTGGCCACCGGGCCACGACACAACTCGATCTCCAGCGGAACGTCAGGACGGATGACCTGCAGCCCCGTCACCGCTGCGAGTCTGGCCAGCTTCGCGTCCGACTCCTTGCGATGGGCGAAGTACCGGCCGGGACCGCCGGTGCGCCCGGCAAGCTCCACCAGCGCGTCGAGGTATGGCTCCAGCCGGGCCACCCCGGACTCGACCAGCGACGAGCCGACGACGTCCACGCCGGAGAAGGTGCGCGGTGGCCCGAATCGCCGCCGGGTCCAGGCGTAGTCGTGGCGGACGACCTGACTGGCCGGCAGCCCGGTCACAGGCATCACCGTGAAGAGGCGCACCCGGCCGGCGGAGAAGAAGCGGTGGGCGTTGCGGGCCAACGGTATCCGGGCCACCTCCAGGGGCGACGGCGGTGCATCCCAGCGCCGCAGCGGCGCTCCCGAAGCCAGCTGGGAGGCGAACTCCAGCGTGGCCGTCCCGTCGTCGACGAGGATCACCTCGCCGGGCTGGCCGGCGAGCAGGAGGGCCTGGATCATCCCGGAGAACGGGTCGCCCACCACCAGCCTCCGGCAGCTGCGCACCGGCCCGATCAGGGCCTTCATGACGTCGAGACGCCGTCCCGTCGACGCCCGGGCGTCGAACCACTCGACGTGCAGGCGGTCCCGGTCGGCGAAGGAGGTCAGCGCACGCAACTGAGCGACGCTGGTCGCCTCGACCGGCGCCAGCACCACCACCCTCGTCCGCCCGACGGCCCTGCTGGCGTGCGCCCACTCGAGCACGTGCAGCAGCTGGGCCGGGCTCTCCACCAGCGCCAGGGTGTCCATGGCTCAGGCGACCCTGTCGATGGCCCGGTTCACCCGCCGGAGCTTCTTCATCGCCGCCAGCTCGGTGTCGTAGACCTGCTTCACGCCGTCACCGAGCGACGCCTCGATCACCCGGATGTCGCGGACGAGGCGACGCATTCCCTCAGGCTCGACGGACGCCGCCTGGTCGGAGCCCCACATCGCCCGGTCGAGGGTGATGTGCCGCTCCACGACGCACGCGCCGAGCGCGACCGCGCAGAGGGTGGCCTGCAGCCCGACCTCGTGGCCGGAGTAGCCGATCGGCACGTTCGGGTACTCCGAGACGAGGGTGTTGATGCAGCGCAGGTTCAGCTGCTCGGCGGGAGCCGGGTAGGTGCTCGTCGCGTGCAGCAGGATCGTGTTCGAGCTGCCGAGCACCTCGACCGCATGCCGGATCTGGTCGGGGGTGGACATCCCGGTGGACAGGATCACCGTCTTGCCGGTCGCCCGCATCGCCTGCAGCAGTTCGTCGTCGGTCAGGCTGGCGGAGGCCACCTTGTACGCCGGGACGTCGAACCACGACAGGAAGCCGACGCTGGGCACGTCCCACGGTGAGGCGAACCAGTGGATGTCGAGTTCCCGGCAGTGCTGGTTGATCGCCGCGTACTCCTGCTCGCCGAACTCGACGCGGTGGCGGTAGTCGATGTAGCTCATCCGGCCCCACGGGGTGTCGCGCTCGATCCGCCACTGGTCGGTGGGGGTGCAGATCTCCGGGGTGCGCTTCTGGAACTTGACCGCGTCCATGCCCGCGGCCTTGGCCTGGTCGATCAGGGCGAAGGCGGTCGCCAGGTCGCCGTTGTGGTTGATACCGATCTCGCCGATCACGTAGGTCGGCTGGCCGGGTCCGACCAGGCGTTCGCCGATCTTGCGCAGGCGACGGTTGAGTGAGGTCACAGCAGTTCCTCTCCGAGGATCCACGAGGCGATCTCGCGGACGGCACCGTGCCCGCCGGGCACGGTGGTCACGGCCCGGGCGGCGGCCCGGACCGGTGTCTGGGCGGAGGCGACTGCCACCGGCCAGCCGACCTGCGCGAAGCACGGCAGGTCGTTCACGTCGTTGCCGAGGTAGAGCACCCGGCTCGGCGTGAGCCGGTGCTCGGCGAGCCAGGAACCGAGTTCCTCGCCCTTGCGGTTGACACCGTGGCGGCACTCGACGCCGAGCTTGGCCGCCCGCGCCGCCACCACCGGGTTCACCTCGGTGGACAGGATGAGGACCGGCAGCCCGGCCCGGCGCATCGCGGCGACGCCCATACCGTCGCCGCGATGCACGGCTACTCGCTCGGTCCCGTCCGCGGCGAGCCAGGCCCGGTCGTCGGTCTGGGTGCCGTCGAAGTCGAGGACGACCGCGTCCACGTCGCCCGGGCCGGGACGGGTGCCCGCGTCCAGCAGGTGGGCGAGCGCGCGGGCTCGCTCCAGGTCGGCCGGCTCGTCGATCTCGAGCACGCGGGCCGGGTCGGTGGGGACCGCCACGATCCGGCCGAAGAAGCGGTGACCGGCCGTCCGGAAGCCCGGCGTCCGCATGGCGTAGGCCGCGCCGGTCTCCAGCCATTCGGGCTCGCGGTCCTGGCGGCGGGGACGCCCCGACGGGTCGTGGTTCACCCCGGCAGCGTCGGGCGCGTTGCGCCAGACGAAGCCGTGGAACGGTGCTGCGGTGAAGGCGGAGTCGGCGCCGTCCTCAATGGCTTCGACGAGCGCGTCCAGCTCGGCCGCGGTGACGAACGGGCTGGTCGCCTGGATCATCACCACGATGTCGACCCCGTCCGGGTCGGCACGGTGGTCGAGCGCGTGCAGCAGCGCCGACTCGCTGCTGGCGCCGTCCCCGGCGAGTTCGGCGGGACGGGGAATGACGACGGCGCCGGCCTCGATGGCGGCAGCGGCGATGGCCTCATCATCGGTTGACACGGCGACCTCACCGATGCGTCCGGCGGCCAGGGCAGCGCCGACGGCACGGGCGACCAGGGGCACCCCGCCGATCCGCGCGACGTTCTTGCCCGGGACACCTTTCGAGCCTCCCCGGGCCGGGATGACGGCGAGCACGGCGGTCACAGCGAGGCCAGCCTTCGCAGTGCGGGCGCGACGACCTGGCTGCCGTGCCGGTACATGGTGCGGGCGCTGCGGCGGACGGCGCTGCGCAGCCCGGCCGGAGCGCCCCCGATCAGAAACGGCAACGGCCTGCCGTCGGGGCCGACGCCATAGGTGGCCAGCAGCCCGGGCAGGAACGCCTTGCCGTTGGTCATCGTGTAGAAGGGCTTCAGCGGCGGCAGCGGCCCGGCAGCCAGCAGCTCGGCGACCCGCTCAGGCAGCGGATCGGGACCGTGGCCGAGTCCCGCGCGGCGCGCCCACGCCTCGTCCGCGACCGGGGCGGCACCGGCGTCCAGGTCGTCGAAGCTGGCCAGGCAGCCGGACCCGATGAAGTAGGTGTTGCCGAGGCTCTCGCGAATGCCGAAGTCGGTGAGCAGCGCGGTCGCGATGCCCCGGTGGACGGCCTCGACGGCAGCGGTCGAACTGACCGTGACCAGCAGATCGGTCCGGTCCAGCACCCGGCCCATCGCGCCGCCGACGAGCTTCAGGTTCGCCGGGCGGTCCACGCCGAGCGAGCGGTACAGCTGGTCGTACGGATAGAGCTCGGTGTGCGCGGCCTGCTCACCCGGGAGACTGCGCAGCTTGATCAGGACGTCCCGTTCGGGATGCCGGACGGCGTGCTCGGCGAGCCGCTCGATGAGGAAACGCCGGTGCCACTTGGTGCTGGGGACGCCGGGCTGCCCGGCGAAGGTGACCGTGAACCGGCCGGCGACCCGCGGCCCCGGATCGCCCAGGAAGGGCAGCCGGGTGAGCGCGACGCTGGTCACCGGCAGCCCGACTCCGGCGAACACCGTCCGGAAGCGTTCGAGGTCGGCGGGGCTGTTGACAGCGACGACGTCCGCCCCGGACCGGAGCAGCAGGCCCTCGACGATCTTCTCGTAGACGACACCCACGTAGCCGGTGAGCACCAGTGGACGATCGGGCAGGTCGGCAGCGGCGAGCAGGTGCAGGGTTGCCTGGCAGCCGCCGCCGGGCAGGGCGAGGATCAGCACGTCCGGACGTGCGGACGCGAGAGCGGGGACCAGTTCGCCGGACGTGACCACCGAGACCGCGTCGGCGGAGATGCCCGCCTCGGCGAACTGGCGCTGGCTGGGCAGGTCGGAGCCGGCGAACTGGTAGCCGGAGACCACGGCGGACGGGTTCAGCCGCCGGGCGAGCTGGACGCCCCACTTCCAGCGGCTGTCGGAGTCGGCGAGCACGGCCACCGACCTGACCTGCCGGGTCCGATTCGTGGTCACACGCCCAAGCTAGGTCGCCCGAAATGGCGAGCGGGCAACCGCAACTGAACCGTCGGTGAACTCTCGCTGAACTCGGACGAGCCCGTGGTCAGCGGACGGCGGCGAACCCCGTCCGCACCCGGTCGGCCAGCCGCTGCTGCGCGTCGTACGGCACGAAGGCGGCTTCGGCAGCGTTCAGCGTGAACCGCTCCAGGTCGTCCAGGTCGTAGCCGAACGCCTCGGCCAGGAGCGCGTATTCGCGGCTCATCGTGGTGGCGCTCATCAGCCGGTTGTCGCAGTTGACGGTGACCCGGAAGCCGAGGTCGGCCAGCCGCCCGAACGGGTGGCCGGCGACCGTGTCGGAAATCCCGGTCTGCAGGTTGGACGACGGGCACAGCTCCAGCGGGATCCGCCGGTCGCGGACGTAGGCCGCCAGTTCGCCGAGGACGCCGTCCGCGGCGACGTCCTCGATCAGCCGGACGCCGTGGCCGATCCGGGACGCGCCGAGCTGGACGGCGCCGTCGACCGAGGCCGGCCCGTCCGCCTCGCCGGCGTGGATGGTGAACCGGAAGTGGTGGTGGCGCAGGTAGTCGAAGGATGCCGCGAAGCGCTCCGGAGGGAAGCCGAGCTCGGCGCCGGCGATGTCGAAGCCGAGCACCGAGTCGCCCCGGTAGGCGACGGCCAGCTCGGCGATCTCGGTTGTCGGATCGGGGACGTGCCGCATCGCGGTGACGATCTGGCCCGCGCTGATCTGGTGGCCAGCCGCGGTCGCTGCCGCGACGCCCTCGGCGAGCCCGTCCCGGACGGCTTCGATCGCCTGCCGCAGGCTCAGCCCGCCGGCCAGGTGCTGCTCGGGGGCCCACCGCGCCTCGGCGTGGATGACGCCGTCGGCGGCCTGGTCCTCGACGAACTCCCGCGCCACGCGGCGCAGCGAGTCGGCGGTCTGCATCACCGCGACGGTGTGGACGAACGTCTCCAGGTAGCGCACCAGCGAGCCCGAGTCGGCGGCGGCGAAGAACCACTCCCCCAGCTCGGCCGGGTCGGTCGCCGGCAACGCGTGGCCGACCTTCGCCGCCTCCTCGACGATCGTCGCCGGCCGCAGGCCGCCGTCGAGGTGGTCGTGCAGCGCGATCTTCGGCAGCGCGCGGCAGGTGTCGATGGTGATGCTCACCGGGCCTCCTGGTAGTGGTCGAGGTCGTCGGGCCCGAAAGCCTGCGGCAGGACGTCGGACATCGGCAGGACGCCTCGTGGCGTGTCCAGCAGCAGCTCGGCGCCGCCGTGCTCCCACAGCAGCTGGCGGCAGCGTCCACACGGCATCAGCGGCTCGCCGAGGCCGTTGCAGCAGGTGACCGCGACCAGTCGTCCGCCGCCGGAGGCGACGAGTTCGCTGACCAGGCCGCACTCCGCGCACAGGGCTACGCCGTAGGCGGCGTTCTCGATGTTGCAGCCGGCGACCACGCGGCCGTCGTCGACCAGGCCGGCGGCCCCGACCGGGAAGCCCGAGTACGGGGCGTACGCGCGGGCGGTGAGCTCGAGGGCCCGGGCGCGCAGCGCGTCCCAGTCGACCGCGCTAATCGGCCTCGCCCTTCCGGTAGATCTGTCCGTCCGCTGCCGGCGCCCGCAGCCGCTGGGCCGAGAAGGCCAGCACCAGCAGCGTCGCGATGTACGGCGTCATGTTGGTGAACTCGGCCGGTACCTCGGTGGTGAACGCGTACCAGGCCAGCACCAGCACGGACAGGCCGATCCGCCACAGCCCAGCCGAGAACGGACGGCCGGCAGCGCGGCGGACGAGTTGCCAGATGCCCCAACCGAGCAGCAGCAGGCCGATCGGCAGCAGGTAGGCGTGGATCACGTCCCCGCGTCCCCGCAACTGGACGGCGTCGGCATAGCCGAACAGCATCGCGCCGGCCGCCAGGCCGCCCGGACGCCAGTTGCCGAAGATCATCGCCGCCAGGCCGATGTAGCCCCGGCCACCGGTCTGGCCCTCCCGGTACAGGTTGGACGCGACGAGCGTCAGGAAGCCGCCCGACAGCCCGGCCAGCGCCCCGGAGACCAGCACGGCGACGAACTTGTACCGCAGGACGTTGACGCCGAGGGTCTCGGCCGCGTACGGCGCCTCGCCGCAGGAGCGCAGCCGCAGGCCGATCGACGTCCGCCACAGGAACCAGCCGGAGAAGACCAGCAGCGCGACGCCGATCAGGGTCAGGGCATTGACGTTCGTCGTCAGCGCCCGGAGGATCCCGGCCAGGTCGGCGAGCAGCCAGGTGTGCTGCTGCTCCACCGCGAGCAGCCAGTCGCCCAGGCCTGGGACCGACAGGAACGGCAGCTGCTCCAGCGGCGGCGACTGGGTCGGCCCGCCGCCCGGCAGCCCGCTGAACGTGCGGACGGCGAGGTACGAGCCGGCGCCGGCGCCGAGCAGGTTGATCGCGACACCGGAGACGATGTGGTCCACGCCGAAGATCACCGTCGCCAGGGCGTGGATGGCGCCGAAGATCACGCCGACCAGCACGGCGCCGAGGATGCCGGCCCACGCTCCGTAGTGGAAGCCGAAGAAGGCCGCCCCCCAGGTGCCGACGATCATCATGCCTTCGAGGCCGATGTTGACCACGCCGGCCCGCTCCGACCACAGGCCGCCGAGACCGGCCAGTGCCAGCGGCATCGCCAGCCCGATGGCGGCGGTGAGCGCGCCGGAAGAGTCGATGTCGTGCGCCGAGGTCAGCACCCGGACGGTGGAGACCACCAGGATGGCGCCGGCGACCAGCGCCGGCCAGTACCACCACGGACGCCCGCGCTCGGCCGCCTCCGGCACGGTGGGCATCAGGACGGGGGCTGCCGCGCTCATGCCGCCACCTCCTCGGCCGCGTCCTGACGGGGCTGGGCGGCGAGTTCCTTCGCCACCCGTCCCTGCTCCAGCCTGAGCCGGGCCCGGCGCACCACCTCGTAGGCGATGACCACGCTGAGCACGATGATGCCCTGGATGATCAGCACCAGCCGGTCGGAGACGCCCGCGCTGATCTGCAGCCCGTTGCTGAGCTGGTTGAGGTACCCCCACAGGACGGCCGCGAAGGCCATGCCGACGGGATGGTTGCGGCCCAGCAGGGCCACCGACATGCCCGCGAAGCCGAGGCCCGCCTGGACGGTGTCGCCGTAGGCGTAGTCCTGGCCGAACAGCAGCGGCATGCCCACCAGGCCGGCGGCCGCGCCGGAGAGCACCATCGAGGCGACGATCATCTTCTTGACGTTGACGCCGCTGGCCACGGCTGCCGTCTCGGACGCGCCGGTGGCCCGCAGGTCGAAGCCGAACCGGGTCTTCGACAGGACGAACCAGTAGACGATGCCGACGACGATGGCGAGGACCGCCAGCCCGTAGATCTCCTTCGGCGTCCCGATCAGCCACTCCAGGCTGATCCCGGGGACGCGGGAGTCCTCGGCGAGGATCTGGGTGCTCGTGGCGTTCGACCCCTCGACTTTCACCGCTGCGAGCCGGAGCAGGTAGGCCACCAGGTAGGTCGCGATGTAGTTCAGCATGATCGTCCCGATGACCTCGGAGACGCCGCGGGTGACCTTGAGCAGGCCCGCGATCAACGCCCACAGCGCACCGGTGCACATCGCGACGATGATCGCCACGATGATGTTCAGCCAGCCGGGCAGCCAGTGGGCGCCGGCGAAGACCGCCGCGGCGAAGGACGCCACCCGGTACTGGCCGTCGACGCCGATGTTGAACAGGTTCATCTTGAACCCGATGGCCACCGCGACCGCCGACAGGTAGAGGACGGTCGCCTCGTTGATGATGGCCACGATCTGCCGGGGCAGCGGTGCCCGGAACAGCACCTGCCACACCGCGAGCACCGGGTCGCCGGCGATCAGCAGGATGACCGTGGTCAGCAGCAGCGCCACGGCGATCGCGAGGACGGGGGCGGCAACGCCGAGCCCGATCCTGCGGGCGTCCAGCCTCATCGTCCAGCCTCCATCTGTTCGTCCGCAGTGCCGTCGGCACCGGTCATTGCGGCGCCGAGTTGCTCACGGGTGACGTTGTCGGGGTCGAACTCGGCGACGATCCGTCCGCGCAGGATCACCTTGATCGTGTCCGACAGCCCGACCAGTTCCTCCAGGTCGGCCGAGATCAGCAGCACGGCCATTCCTTCCCGGCGGGCGGCCTTGATCAGGTCCCAGATCGCGGCCTGCGCGCCGACGTCCACGCCTCGGGTGGGGTGGGCGGCGACCAGGACGCGCGGCGACTGGCTCATCTCCCGTCCGATGATCAGCTTCTGCTGGTTGCCTCCGGACAGCGATCCGGCCGTGACCAGGATGGACGGGGTGCGGACGTCGAAGGCGTCGACGATCCGCTGGGTGTTCGCCTTCGCGGCCGCCGCGGCGATCAGCATCCCGTTGGTGTTGGGCGGCTGGGTCTGGTGGCCGAGGATCGCGTTCTCCCACAGCGGGGCCTCCAGCAGCAGCCCGTGCCGGTGGCGGTCCTCGGGGATGTAGCCGACCCCGGCCTCGCGGATCTCCCGGACGCTGGCCTCGGTGATGTCGGAGCCCTCCAGCAGCACCCTGCCCGCGGTCGGGCGGCGCATGCCCATGATCACCTCGACCAGCTCGGCCTGGCCGTTGCCCTCGACCCCGGCGATGCCGAGGATCTCGCCGGCGTGGATGGTGAGGTTGATCCCGTCCAGCACCAGGGCCCGTCCGGAGCCGGCCAGTTCGACGCCGGACAGTTCCAGCATCACCGTGTCGGTGACCGTCGACTCCTCGGTCTGCGCGGACGGCAGCTCGGAGCCGACCATCAGTTCGGCGAGCTGCCGGGCGGTCACCGTGCCGGGCTCGACCTCCGCGACCGTGGTGCCGCGCCGGATCACGGTGATGTCGTCGGCGACCGCGAGCACCTCGTCGAGCTTGTGGGAGATGAAGATGACCGTGAGGCCCTCGGATTTCAGCTCGCGCAGGTGCCCGAACAGCTCGGTCACCTCCTGCGGCACCAGGACGGCCGTCGGCTCGTCCAGGATGAGGATCTTCGCGCCGCGGTAGAGCACCTTGAGGATCTCGATCCGCTGCCGGTCGCCGACGCCGAGGTCCGCGACGACGTCGTCCGGTTCGACGGCGAGGCCGTACTCGGTCGACAGCCGCCGGATCTCGGCACGGGCGGCGTCCCCGATCCCATGCAGCTTCTCGGCGCCGAGGACAACGTTCTCCAGCACGGTCAGGTTGTCGGCAAGCATGAAGTGCTGGAAGACCATGCCGATACCGGCGCGGATCGCGTCCGTCGGGCTGCGCAGGGTGATCGGCTCGCCGTTGATCGCGATCGTGCCCTCGTCCGGCGCCTGCACGCCGTAGAGGATCTTCATCAGGGTGGACTTGCCGGCACCGTTCTCGCCCACGATGGCGTGGATGGTGCCTTTGCGGACCTTCAGCTGGATGTCGGAGTTAGCCACCACTCCGGGGAACCGCTTGGTGATCCCGGACAGCTCCACCGCGAGCGGCGCATCCGCATCAGCCGGCGACGGGGTCGACTCCACGACAGACGACATCGTTGGGCTCCTTCTCAAAGCCGGAACCGGCGACGCGGCCGGCACCGACGGCACTTTAGTGGGAACAGCCCGGCCCGGGCGACACTTGCGTGCGCCCGGGCCGGGAATCGTCTGTTCAGTGCGAACGGACCGTCACTTCTCGGGGACGGTGATCTTGCCGTCGATGATCTGCTGCTTGAAGTCGTCGATCTTGCTGATCGTGTCAGCGGACAGGTGATCGCCGGTGGTGGAGTAGCCCACGCCCTCAGCCTTCAGGTCGAACAGGGTGGTGCCGCCCTTGAAGGTGCCGTCGTGGATGGACTTGACGAAGGTGTAGACACCGACGTCGACCCGCTTGATCATCGAGGTGAGGATGACGTCGCGGACGTCCTCGGCAGCGGTCTTGGCCTGGTCGGCGTCAACACCGATGGCCCACTTGCCCGCGGCCTTGGCAGCGGTGAACACGCCGCCGCCGGAACCGCCGGCCGCGTGGTAGACCACGTCGGCGCCGCTCTGGTACATGCCCTCGGCCGCGGCCTTGCCCTTGTCGACCGACGCGAAGCCGCTGAAGTCCGGCGGCTGGGTCAGGTACTTGGAGTCGATCTTGATGCTCGGATCGACCGCCTTGACACCGGCGTCGAAGCCGGCCTCGAACGCGCGGATCAGATCGGTCTCGACGCCGCCGACGAAGCCGACGTGCTTGGTCTTGGTGGTGAGCGCCGCGGCAGCGCCGACCAGGAACGAACCCTGGTTGGCCGCGAAGGTCAGGTTCATCACGTTGTCGGCGGTGATCGAGCTGTCGTCGACGATCGCGAACTTCACCTTCGGGTTCTCGGCGGCGACCTTCTTCACGGCGTTGGCGTACGCGAAGCCGACGGCGACGATGTTGTTGTAGCCGGCGTCGATCAGCTGGTTGAGCCGTTCCTCCTTGGCCGACTCGGCCTCGCCGGCGGTGGCGGCCGACTCCTTGGCGTCGATGCCGAACTCGGCCTTCGCCTTGTCCAGACCGGTTGCAGCGGAGTCGTTGAACGACTGGTCGCCTCGGCCGCCGACGTCATAGGCCATGCCGACCTTGATCGCGGGGGCGCTGCTGCTGGCCGGCGCGGAGGTGTTCGGCGCAGATGGTGCCGCCCCTCCGCTGCTGCATGCAGTCAGGGTCAACGCAGCGGCCGCCGCCACCGCGATGCTCTTGAACAGCTTGTGCACGGTTTCTCCTCATGGGTCCTGTACTGGCGCGCGCAATCGTGCGCCGGGCGTGACTCTAGTCCCGCGCGACCCGGGGCTGATACCTGGGGGAACGCCTGTGACGAACCGTTATCCAAAAGTAAGCGAAGGCCGCTGGCGCTACGCTGAAGCCATGGACTCCGAGATGCATTCGCAGGCTGAGGCGATCGTCACCAGCAGGGCGTTCGGGTACGACCAGAAGCTGCGCCGGCTGGCAGCCGTCGCCGACAACGCGCTGCCCTACCCGGCGCTGTCGCCGCTGGCCGCCGAGGCGCTCGAGGCCCGGGTGATCTGCGACATGTACGAGGGCAACCGGCCGTACACGCCCCGCTACGTGCTGCCCGACTACGCCAAGGCGCTGCGCCAAGGGGTGGCCTACCTCGAACTGGAGCCGCCGACCACCTTGGACGACGCGCTGTCGTTCCTGACCATCCTGTACTCCCAGGTGCCGTCGGTGACCACCTACCCGGTCTACCTCGGCGACCTGGACGCCCTGCTGGAGCCGTTCGTCCCGTCCGACCTGCCGGACGCCGAACTGGACGCGAAGCTGCGCCGGTTCTGGATCCAGCTCGACCGGATGCTGCCGGACGCCTTCGTCCACGCCAACGTCGGGCCTTCGGACGGGCGCGTGGTGCGGTCGATCTGGCGGGTCGAGCGGTCGCTGCGCCAGGTGGTGCCGAACCTGACCCTGAAGGTGTCGCCCCAGACCCCGGACGACCTGATCGCCGACGCCGTCCGCACCGTCTTCGAGACCGGCAAGCCGCACTTCGTGAACCACCCGATGATGGTCGCCGACCACGGCACCGAGTACGCGGTGGTGAGCTGCTACAACTCCCTGAAGGTGCGAGGCGGAGCGCATTCGCTCGTCCGGCTGAACCTGAAGGAGGCGGTGGCCCGCCACGTCGGCGACGCCGACAGCTTCTGCGTGGAGGCGCTGCCCCACTGGGTGGAGCTGACCGCCGAGCTGGGCGAGGCCCGGATCCGGTCGCTGGTCGAGGAACAGGGCTTCTTCGAGTCGAACTTCCTGGCCACCGAAGGACTGGTCGAGCTGGACCGGTTCTCGCTGATGTTCGGCATCTTCGGGCTGGCCGAGTGCGTGCACGAGCTGATGGCCCGCGAGGGCCGTCCGGACGCCCGCTACGGGCACGACGAGCGGGCGAACGCGGTCGCCCACCAGGTCGTCCGCCGGGTCGCCGAGCTGGTCGGTGAGCGTCCGCTGCCCTACTGCGGCGGGGGCGGCGGGTTCGCGTACCTGCACAGCCAGAGCGGCATCGACCTCGACCTGGACACCACGGCCGGGACGCGGATCCCGGTCGGAGACGAGCCCGGCATGCTGGAACACATCGAGGTGAGCGCGCCGGTCCACGAGCTGTTCGCGGCCGGGATCTCGGACATCTTCCACGTCGACGACACCGTCAAGCGCAACCCGGAGGCGATGGTGGACGTGATCCGTGGTGCGCTCGCGGTCGGGATGCGGGACTTCACCTTCAACCTCGATTCCAACGAGTTCATCCGGATCACCGGCTACCTGGTCCGGAAGTCGGACCTGGTCGGACTCGAGGAGCACGGTGCCCGGCACTCGTCGGACTACCTGGCCGCGACCGCGGAGATCAACCACACGGTGACCACACGGGCGATCAAGCGGGTCATCGCCGCCGAGCTCAGCCCCAAGTGACCCTCGCGACGCCGGTCGCCGGCCTGGTCACCGACGTCATCGAGTTCTCCGCAGTCGACGGACCGGGCAACCGGTTCGTGGTCTTCACCCAGGGCTGCAACTTCAACTGCGTGGCCTGCCACAACCCGTACACGATCAACCCGTGCATCGACTGCGGGCTGTGCGTGGACACCTGCCCGTCCGGCGCCTTGGGGCTGGACGCATCAGGTCACATCACCTGGGATGCAGCGACCTGTTCGGGCTCTGACGTGTGCATCGCGACCTGCCCCTACGACTCGACGCCCAAGGCCCGGGCGATGGCGGTGGATGCGCTGCTCGGCCGGATCCGGCGGGCGGCGCCGTTCCTGTCGGGCGTGACGGTCTCCGGCGGTGAGGCCACGCAGCAGGCCGGCTTCGTCCGCGACCTGTTCGCCGCGGTGAAGGCCGAGTTGCCTGGGCTGACCTGCTTCGTGGACAGCAACGGGGCCGCGCCGGTGTCGACGTGGGACCTGCTCGACCCGGTGATGGACGCGGCGATGATCGACCTGAAGTGTCTGGACGATGGCATCCATCGGCGGCTGGTGCAGGCGTCGAACGCGGAGGTGCTGGAGTCGATCCGGCTGCTCGCCGGCCGTGGGAAGCTGCACGAGGTGCGGCTGCTGCTGATGCCCGGGCAGAACGACTCCGACGACCTGCTGGCCCGCACCGGCGCCTGGCTGGCCTCGATGGACCCGCGGATGCGGGTGAAGGTGATCGGCTTCCGGCACCACGGCGTCCGCCCGTCCGCGGTTCCGCTCCTGGAGCCGTCCGCCGAGCAGCGGGAGCACTACGCCGACGTGCTGCGGCGTGAGAGCGACTTCGAACTCGTGGTGGTCTAGGGCATTCCGCAGGAACTGCAGTTATCAGGACCCCCGCCGGGCGGCTCAGCGAGCGATCCGCCGCTCCTGTTGTTATGCGGCCCCGAAACGCGCTGAGAACAACAGGAACGGCGGAATGGGGTGGAGAGCCCACGATCCAAGGCTCCATAACCGCAGCATCGGCGGAACGCTCCGTTCGGGCGTCCCCGAACCTGGCGAGGCGTCCGGGTCTGGCTCGCTCACCTCGGCACCGCGTCCGCTGCCGGGACGGGATCGACCCGCCAGCGCATCAGGACGTTGCCGGAAGCGGGCCAATCGCGGGTCTCCAGCAGCTTCAGGGCCACCGGCGGCCGGGCGTCGAACAGCGGGACGCCGGAGCCCGCGATCAGCGGGAACGTGACCAGGTGCAGCTCGTCCACCAGGCCGGCCATCATCAGGTCGTTCCAGAGCACCCGGCCGAGCAGCACCAGGATCCCCAGGCCGGGCTCCGCCTTCAGCCGGGCCACCTCGTGGCGGGCGTCGGCGATCCGGACGATCCGCGCGTTCGGGTAGGGCTCGAGGTCGGCTTCGGTGATCGTGTCCGAGACCACGACCTTCTCGGTCGCGAGGAACCGCTCGGCGAACTCGGCGCGAATCTCCGACGGCGGGTTCGCCCGGGCCGACGTCCAGTAGCTCAGGTTGCCCAGCGCCGACCGCCGGCCGGACAGCAGCAGCACGTCGGAGCCGCGCAACAGCGAGGTCGTGTAGTGGTCGAAATCGTCGACGCCGGCGTACTCCGGGTGCTGGTGCTCGAAGAAGGAGCGGATGTCGTGCGACTCGTCCTCGTAGCGACCGTCGATGGTCGTGAAGTTGCAGACGGTCAGGCGGCGTCCGGTCATCACCGGATCGTACTGCGCGCCTCGCTCACCGGCGCGGGCCCCACAGCTTCGCCGCGTCGGACGCCAGCGCCGCCAGGATCTGGTCGGACGCCTCCAGTGCCGACAGCTCGCCGCTCTCGACCTGGGCCTCCAATTCGGCCCGGACCTCGCCGACGGCCGGGGACGTCCGCAGCGCGTCGTCCAACTCGCCGGCGACCAGCGCCCACAGCCACTCCCGCTGCTGGCGCGCTCGACGCTCCTCCAACTGGCCGCTGCCCTCGAGCCACGCCCGGTGGTCGGTGATCGCCTGCCAGACCTCGTCCAGGCCCTTGCCGGTCACCGAACTCGACGTCAGCACCGGCGGACGCCGAGCGCCTGGGTCGGAGCTGATCAGCTTCATCGCGATCGTGAGTTCCCGGGCCGCCACCCTGGCCTCGCGCTCGTGGTCGCCGTCGGCCTTGTTCACCGTGATCACGTCGGCCATCTCCAGGATGCCGCGCTTGATGCCCTGCAGCTGGTCGCCGGCCCGCGCGAGCGTGATCAGCAGGAAGGTGTCGACCATGCCGGAGACCGCGACCTCCGACTGGCCGACCCCGACCGTCTCGATCAGGACGACGTCGTAGCCGGCCGCCTCCAGGATCAGCATCGACTCCCGCGTCGCCCGCGCCACGCCGCCCAGGTGCGACCCGGCAGGGGACGGACGGATGAACGCCGCGTCCGACTGGGCCAGCTCGCCCATCCGGGTCCGGTCGCCGAGGATCGAGCCGCCGGTGCGCACCGAGGTGGGGTCGACGGCGAGGACGGCGATCCGGTGGCCGGCCTCGATCAGCCGCCGTCCGATCGCGTCGATGAAGGTCGACTTGCCCGCGCCCGGCGTCCCGGTGATGCCGACCCGGACGGCGCGTCCGGTGTGCGGACGCAGGATCCGCAGCAGGTCGGCCGCGATGTCGTGGTGGGCCGGCTTGGTCGACTCGACCAGCGTGATCGCCCGGGCGATGCCGACACGGTTCCCGGCGAGCACCAGATCGGCGAGCTCCTCCGGGTCCAGCTTCGGACGCCGGATCCGGGCCGGGTCGCGCGCGGGCGCCTCCGAGCGTCCGTACTGGGAGCCGATGGTGAAGTCGCTCTCCAGCCAGATCGGCGGCTTCTCGTGGCCCGCGGTCTCCTCGCCCACGGTGTCGCTCAGGCAGCGTCCAGGCGATGGCGCAGCTTGGCCAGCAGCTCGACGGCCGACTCCGGGATGATCGTCCCGGGCGGGTAGATCGCGTCGGCTCCGGCGGCGTACAGCTCGTCGAAGTCGGCCGGCGGGATCACCCCGCCCACCACGATCATCATGTCGGGACGGCCGAGTTCGTCGAGCGCCTTCCGCAGCGCCGGCACCAGCGTCAGGTGACCGGCGGCCAGCGACGACACCCCGACCACGTGGACGTCCGACTCGACAGCCTGGCGGGCCGTCTCCTCCGGGGTCTGGAACAGCGGGCCGACGTCGACGGTGAAGCCCAGATCGGCGAACGCCGTGGAGATCACCTTCTGGCCGCGGTCGTGGCCGTCCTGGCCCATCTTGGCGACCAGGATCCGCGGACGGCGTCCCTCGGCCTTCTCGAAGTCGTCGACCAGCGCACGCGCCTTGGCGACGGCCTCACTCGATCCCGACTCGGAGTTGTACACACCGGAGATCGTACGGATCGTGGCGGTGTAGCGCCCGAACACCTTCTCCAGCGCGTCGGAGATCTCCCCCACGGATGCCTTCGCCCGGGCCGCGTCGATCGCCAGCTTGAGCAGGTTCCGCTCGGGATCGGTCGGGTCGGGATTGCCGGCCGCCCAGGTGAGCTTCTCCAGCGCCGCGTCGGTCGCTGCCTGGTCGCGCTCGGCCCGGAGCTGGTGCAGCTTGGCGATCTGCTCGTCGCGGACCTTGGAGTTGTCGACCTTCAGCACCTCGGGCAGCACGTCGTTCTCGACGGTGTAGGTGTTGACGCCGATCAGCGGCTGCCGGCCGGAGTCGATCCGGGCCTGGGTGCGGGCCGCGGCCTCCTCGATCCGCATCTTCGGGATGCCGGCCTCGATCGCCTTGGCCATGCCGCCGGCGGCCTCGACCTCCTGGATCAGATCCCAGCCCTTGGCTGCCAGCTCGTAGGTGAGCCGCTCCACGTAGGCCGAACCCGCCCACGGGTCGACCGTCCGGCACGTGCCCGACTCCTGCTGGATGAACAGCTGGGTGTTGCGGGCGATCCGGGCGGAGAAGTCGGTCGGCAGCGCGATCGCCTCGTCCAGCGCGTTGGTGTGCAGCGACTGGGTGTGGCCCTGGGTGGCCGCCATCGCCTCCAGGCAGGTCCGCATCACGTTGTTGAACACGTCCTGCGCAGTCAGGGACCAGCCGGACGTCTGCGAGTGCGTCCGCAGGCTCATCGACTTCGGGTTCTTCGCCCCGGCCTCCCGGACGAGCCGGGCCCATAGCAGCCGGGCCGCGCGGAACTTCGCGACCTCCATGAAGAAGTTCATGCCCACGGCCCAGAAGAACGACAGCCGCGGGGCGAACTTGTCCACGTCCAGCCCGACCGCCTGCCCGGCCCGGATGTACTCCACGCCGTCGGCCAGGGTGTAGGCCATCTCGATATCGGCGGTCGCGCCGGCCTCCTGCATGTGGTAGCCGGAGATCGAGATCGAGTTGAACTTGGGCATGTTCGCACTGGTGAACGCGAAGATGTCGGCGATGATCCGCATGGACGGGGTGGGCGGATAGATGTAGGTGTTGCGAACCATGAACTCCTTGAGGATGTCGTTCTGGATCGTCCCCGCGAGCTGCTCCGGCTTCACCCCCTGCTCCTCGGCCGCCACCACGTAGAGCGCCAGGATCGGCAGCACCGCGCCGTTCATCGTCATCGACACCGACATCTGGTCCAGCGGGATGCCGGCGAACAGCTGCCGCATGTCGAGGATCGAGTCCACGGCCACACCGGCCATGCCGACGTCACCGGTCACCCGCGGGTGGTCGGAGTCGTAGCCGCGGTGCGTGGCCAGGTCGAACGCGATCGAGAGGCCCTTCTGGCCGGCGGCCAGGTTGCGCCGGTAGAACGCGTTCGACTCCTCGGCGGTGGAGAAGCCGGCGTACTGCCGGATCGTCCACGGCTGGTTCACGTACATCGTCGCGTACGGCCCGCGCAGGAACGGCGGGATGCCCGGGTAGGTGGCCAGGAAGTCCAGCCCGTCGAGCGCGGACGCGTCGTACACCGGGGGGACGCCGATGTGCTCGGGGGTCTCCCAGACCTCCTCACCCAGCGGCACGGTCGGGGTGCCGACCTCGGGCGCGCCGAGCTCGATGCCGGTGAAATCGGGAACCTGGGTCATTTCGCAACTCCGATCCGGTCCATGGCGTCGCCGAGGAAGGCGACCACATCCATCCCGTCGAACACTTCACCGTCGATGACGTCGTCCACGTCCTCGGCCGCCGTCTCCTTCTTGCGGCCGGCGATGAAGACCGTGCCGATGCCCGCGTCCTTCAGCGCCCGGGCGACGTCGACCGCCTGTTCGGCGTACACCTTCGCCGACGAGCACAGGATCACGAACTTCGCACCGGACGCGACGGCCTGAGCCGCGATCTCGGTTGGCGTCCCGCCCTCACTGGAGGGACGGTCGATGCCGCCGACACCCAGCAGGGCGCCGGTGAACATCTCGCGGCCACCGAAGTCGCGGCGGGTGCCCAGGCAGGCCAGGAAGACGGCCGGCCGCGGGTCTGCGGCGGCGGCGCGATCGCGGAGCGCCTCGAAGACCTCGGCGTCCCGGCGCGGGACGAGCCCGCCTCGTTCGGGAGTGGCCGGGCGGGGACGCACCTTGACCGGCTCCTCGTCCGGCTTGGGGAACATGCTGACGCCGGTCAGCGGCTGCTTCCTGGCGGCGAGGCGGGTGGCGCGCTCGGCGTTGGCGGACGCGATCAGGTCCGCGACCTTGCCGGACGTCAGCGCCGCGACCATGCCGCCGGCGGCCTCGATCTCGGTGAACCGGCTCCAGGCCTTCTGGGCGAGCTGTTCGGTGAGTTCCTCGACGTACCAGGAGCCGCCGGCGGGGTCGGCGACCCGGCCGATGTTCGACTCCTCGGCAGCCAGCAGTTGGGTGTTGCGGGCCATCCGTCGGCTGAACTCGTCCGGCAGGCCCCACGCAGTGTCGAAGGGGAGGATCGTGACGATCTCGGCACCGCCGACAGCGGCGGCGAAGGTGGCGATCGTGCCGCGCAGGAGGTTCACCCACGGGTCGTCGCGGGTGATCATCCGCCAGCTGGTCACGGCTTGCTGCACGGCGCCGCGGGCACCGTCCGGCACACCGCTGACCTCGCCGACCCGGGCCCACAGGCGCCGCAGCGCCCGCAGCCGGCTGATCGAGGTGAACTGGTCGGCGTTCACGCTGACCCGGAACAGCAGTTGCGAGTACGCCTGGCTCGGCGCGATGCCGGCGGCTTCCAGGTCGCGCAGGTAGGCGACGCCGGTCGCGATGGCGAAGGCGAGCTGGTCGACGTCACTGGCACCGGCGTCGTCGTACGGCAGCACGTCGACGGTCAGCGCCCGGACGTTCGGCAGCTCGGCCAGGCTGGCCTGCACCCACTCGGCCTGGGCACCCAGATCGGGAGCCTGGCCCGTGCGGGCCGCGAGCGCGAGCGCGTCGATGCCGAGGTTGCCGCGGGCGTTGGCCGCTCCGCTGGCCTTGAAGAAGGCGACCAGCGCGCGGGCCGCGGCCAACTGGTCGTCCACGCTGCTCACCGAGATCGGTGCGAGGTCGGGCTCGACCCCGTCGAGGATCGCGGCGAGGTCGTCGGCAGCGATCGCGTCCGCGCCGACGCGAAGCCACAGGGACGTGGCGCCGCGCTGGAGGTCGGCCAGCACCTGCTCGTGGGTGAACGCCGCGTCGGGGTCCTCGTGGAGCGCGCGGACGTCCCAGTAGGTGGCCGGGCTGGTCTTGAAGCCGGTGCCGCGGGTGAACGGCATAGCGCCGGGAAGGCCGAGCGGCACGTCGGTCGCGGTGTACAGCGGCTCGATCGCAAGTCCGTCCACGGTGGTGGTGCGGAGCCGGGCCATGGCCTGATCGATGGTGATCTGCTTGCCCTCGGGTCGTCCCCGGTTGAGCACCTTGAGGACTTCAGCTTCCCAGTCCGCCCTGGTCGGAGGGGTGAAGTCGCCGGCGAGGAGCAGCGGCGTCTGTGTCATGGGGCAAGACTATCGGCCCCGTCGTCGGCGCCATGTCAGAACATTGCCCCGTCCAGTGGGCGGGACGGGGTGACTCAGGTTGCGGTATCCGCCCCCTGTGCAGGCGTGGCCGCAGCCATCAGCCGCTCCCCCAGCGCGGCCACGGCGGCCCGCAGTTCCGGGCCGGAGACGACGTGGAACGGCCCGGGCAGCGCGGCCAGCAGCTCGGCGTACCAGGCCGGATCGCTGGTGGAACCAAGGAGCCGGGTGTGGTCGGCGTCCACGGCCTCCAGCCGGCCGATCGTCCGGGGGATGCACGGCTCGACCCGGTCCAGGGGTGCGTCGACGAGGACCTCGGTCGGGAACTCCCAGCCGACGGCGAAGTTCGCCTCGAGGGCGGCGACCGGATCGAGGTCGGCCGGGGGCTCGAACGATTCGTCGAGTTCGGTCACAGTGGTCACCCGGTCGAGCCGGTAGGTGCGGATGCCGCCGCTGGCGACCAGCCGGCAGAGCAGGTACCAGCGTCCGTGCCGGACGACGACGGCCCACGGTTCGACGGTGGTCTCCCACTCCGAACCGGTCTCGGGGTTGCGGTAGCCCACGCGCACCTGGTGACGGTTCGAGCACGCCAGCACCAGCGCGGCGGTGGCCGCCGGATTCGGATGGGCGGCATATCGATCGGGGACGGGACGCGCGGTTCGTCGCACCAGTTCGGCCTGGGCCGCGATCGATTCCGGGAGCGCGCGCATGATCTTGCGCAGCGCACTGCCGACCGGGTCGGTGGTGTCGGCGGCGTCGTGGTGTCCGTCGAGGACGGCCATCACCATGCCGAGCGCCTCGGTCGAGGAGAACACCAGCGGAGGCAGGCGCACGCCGCGTCCGACCGTGTAGCCGCCGTTGACGCCGCGGACGGAGAGGACCGGGATCTCGGCCTCGCGCAGGATCCCAACATAGCGGCGCGCCGCGCGCTCGGTGACGCCAAGGGACGCCGCCAGCGCCCCGGCGGTGACGCCGGGCTGGGTCTGGATCAGTTCCAGCGCCAGCAGTGCCCGTGCGGTCGGGGTGGTCGGATCCATCGGCCTCCCTAATCCTGCGTAGTCAGCGGTAAGGACAATCCGGAAGTAGAACGTCCGGTTTCGATTCTACGGTCGTTGCATGACACAGCGAACCTTCATCGAAGCGCCGGCTCTGCGTGGCCGGGCCGCGCCACGCTCGATTCCCTTCGGCGAGGCCGTCGCCGGCGTGTTCGGCACGCTGTTCGGGCCGCCGGCCACCGACCCACGCGGCCTCCCGCCGGAGGCCCTCCACGACCGGGACCCCGCACTGTTCGACGCCCTCCAGCGGGCCGAGCGAACCCGGCTCGCCCTCGACGCCGACCGGCGCCCCTTGCTGTACTGACTCCCTACCGGGAGAGCAGGCAGCATGGAGTTCGAGTTCACCGCTGAGGTGATCGAGTGGCGCGGGCCGGCACCCTTCTACTACGCGGTCGTGCCCGACCCCGAGGCGGAGGCGATCGGCGACGTGTCCGGCGCGGTCACCTACGGCTGGGGCTGCATCCCGGTCGAGGCCTGGCTGGCCGGGACGCGGTTCACCACGTCGCTGTTCCCGAAGGACGGCGGCTACCTCGTCCCGCTGAAGGCCGCCGTCCGTCCCGCCGGGGTCGGCGTCGGCGACCAGGTGGAACTGCGGTTGCGGCTCACCGTCCGCGGCTGAGCGCAGCCCTCAGCGGGAGCGGTACGCGTCCAGCAGGCGCAGCCAGATCTCGCTCGCCGTCGGATAGGCCGGGACGGCGTGCCACAGCTGGTCGGCCGTGAGCCGTCCGACGATGGCGATGGTGGCGGCATGGACGAGCTCGGCCACCTCCTGGCCGACGAAGGTGGCGCCGACGAGGCGTCCGCTCCCCGACTCGAACACCAGCCTCGCCTGGCCGGACGCGTCGTCGCGCAGCAGGCCGTAGCCGGCCGCGCTCGTCATCGGCGCGTCCACGGCGTCGACATCGAGACCCTGGCTGCCGGCCTGCGCCTCGGTCAGTCCGGTGGATGCCACCTGGGGCTCGGTGAACACCACCTGCGGCACCGGCACGTCGGACGGCGGCGTCGGGACCGGCCGGCCCTCGGCTCGGGCCGCGATCGCCTCGCCGACCAGCCTCGCCCGGTACTTGCCCCAGTGGGTGAGGGCGGGCTCGCCGCTGACGTCGCCGACCGCGTACAGCCAGTCGGGCCGGTCGTCCGCACGGGCGAACTGCTCGGCACTGAGCCCGACCGACTCCAGCCCGAGATCGTCGGTCGCGGGACGGCGTCCTGTGGCGACAAGGATCTCGGCGAACTCGTGCGCCTTCCCGTCCACCTCGAGGCGCACCGGACCACCGTGGACGCGGCCCACTCCGGTGTCGGCAGCGTCCAGCCGGGCTGCGTTCGAGACGTGAGAGCGGAGCCGGACGTCGACGCCGACGACGCGCAGGCCCTCGGCGACCAGGTCCGACGCGAACGGCTCGAACCGCTCCAGAACCCGGTCCCCGCGGACGAGCAGGGTCACCTGCGCCCCGATCGCGGCCAGCCAGCGGGCGGCCTCGACCGCGACCACCCCGCCACCGACGACGGCGATCGAGGCCGGCACCTCGATGACGCCGGTCGCGTCCCGGGACGTCCACGGGTGCAGTTCGGCGAACATCGGCGGGATCACCGGGACGCTGCCCGTGGCGACCACGACCGCCTGCTTCGCTTCGACCTCGCGCTCCCGGCCGCCCTCGGAGAGCAGCACCCGTCGCTCGCCGATCAGCTTCGCCGTTCCCCGTGCCACCTCGATGCCAGCGCCCTCGGCCCACGTCACCTGGCCCTTGTCGGAGTAGTCGGAGACCCAGTAGTCGCGGCGCGCGAGCAGGGCCGGGATGTCGAGGGGCAGCTCGGACGGCAGTCCGCCGAGGTGCGTGGCCGTCGCCCGCACCTCCAGCGGCCGCAACAGCGCCTTGCTGGGCATGCACGCCCAGTAGGAGCACTCGCCGCCGACGAGTTCGCGCTCGACCAGCAGCGCCGTCCTCTTCGAGCCGCGAAGCGCGTAGTCCGCCACGTTCTCCCCGGCCGGACCCGCCCCGATCACCACCACGTCGTACGCCTGCTCTGCCATCAGTCCAGTCTCGTCCGAGCTGGAGGGTGGCAACAGGCCGGCCGGGGGACGGGGATTACCGACGTGCGCCGGTTCGAGGTCCGGGACGCCTGAACGAAAGTACCTGTCCCCGACGGTTCAGATGAACGAAAGTACCTGTCCCCGACGGTTCACACGGGGCGCTAGATCACCTGGCGGACCAGCGCCTCGGCCGAGCCGACCATGATCGCCGTCTCCCGCTCCCAGTCCGGCTCCTGGCTGCGGAACGGCCCGGTGGCCAGCGAGATGATCACGGCCGCCGCGCGCAACCTCAGCTCGACCGGGTCGACCCGTTCGTCGAAGACCGGCACCCAGCGCCGGATCAGGGCGTGCGCCCGGGTCTCCTGCGCGGAGTTCATCCGCTGGATGGTTGACAGGTGCGCGACCAGGCAGGCGAGGTCGTCGGCGCGGCGTCCGGGGCCGAGGGTGTCGGTGTCGAGCAGTCCGCAGATCCGTCCGCTGGAGACGTGCAGCTGGCCCTCGTGGAAGTCCCCGTGGGTGGCTTCATCGCCCGGCGGGAGGCTGTACAGGCCGCCGTCGATCTGCTCGACCAGCCAGTCCAGGCGCGTCTCCAGTGCCGGCATCGACTGGGCGATCATGCGCGCGTAGTGCGCGACCGCGTCCGACCACGGGGGACGGCGGGGCAGCTCGCTCACCCGGGGAGGCATCATGTCCAGCAGGTCGATCAGCGCCTTGGCCGAGCACGGCTCGACGGGGTCGAACACCGCCTTGGCGAGCGGACGGCCCGGCAGCTCGGCGAGGATCAGCAGGTCGTCCTCCGTTGTGCCGAGAATCGGCGCGACCGGCAGCCCGGCGTTCGCCAGCACCAGGTGCCGGGAGACCACGTCGTCGAACAGCCTCGCCCGCAACACCTTGACGTAGATGACCTCGGAGCCGTAGCTCACCTTCACCACCGCGCGACGGCGGGGCCGGTAGCCGATCATCTGCAGCTGCAGCTGGTCGGGGGTGACCTTCGAGGTGAAGATGCGGTGCTCGTTGCAGATCTCGGCCATCGACTCCGCATAGGCGGCCCGGGCCAGTCCGCGCAGGTCGGGATCGTTCGGGTAGATCCAGACCGCCACCTCGCGCTGGCCGTCGGCGAAGATCTCCGCGATCGAGTCGGTGTCGACCGGGCCGGACGCCCGCGCGCTCACCCCGAGCAGTTCCTCCCGGCGTCCGTACGGCCACTCGACCAGGGCGGAGTAGGTGGCCGTGGTGGACTGGCTGGGATTGGCGTCGATGTGGTCGAGGCTCCAGGAGAGCAGCCGGCCACCCGCGTGCTGCGTCGCGGCGCTGAGGAGGCCTCCGACATCGGTCGAGGTCAGCAGCGCCGAACCATCGGCATCGTCTGGCTGCAACTTCTACTCCCTGATGGCGGCTGAGAGCAGATTACTCGCCCGGAGCCTCCGACCCGAGGTGGGTGAGCCGCAATCGTGAGGCGCGCCGTCCGTCCAGTTCGGTGACGGTCAGGTCGAAGCGTCCGGGCTGCTGCTGCTCGGAGGTGGACGCGAGGACGACGGCGCAGCTGTCCCCCACCTTCGGCAGGGTTCCCAGGCGTGCCATCACGAAGCCGGCGACCGTGTCGTAGGGGCCCTCGGGCAGGACGTAGCCGTAGTCGGCGGCGAAGTCCTCCAGCGTGACCAGGCCGTCGATGTCGGCCTCCGTGCCGTCCTGGGGCTGTTCGACGTCGAACTCGTCGGTGATGTCTCCGATGATCTCCTCGACGAGGTCCTCGATGGTGACGATGCCCGCGGTGCCGCCGTACTCGTCGGAGACGATCGCCAGGTGCTGGTGCTGGACGCGCATCTGGCTGAGCGCGCGCAGGATCCGCATCGACTGCGGCAGCGACATCACCGGCCGGACGAGCTGGCGTACCGGAGCGTTCCCCTCGGCCGGGTCGAGGTCGGCGAGATCGCGGACGTGGACGAAGCCGAGGACATCGTCGGCGTCCTGCCCGATCACCGGATAGCGGCTGTGGCTGCCCCCCTGGACCTCGCGAAAGGCCTTGTGGGCCGGGGTGCTGCCGTCCAGGAAGTCGACCTCGGTGCGCGGGATCATGGCCTCGCGCAGGCTGACCTCGCCGGCGGAGAAGACCTCGTCGACGATCTGCCGCTCCTCCTCCCCGAGCGTCGCCGATGAGCCGACCATCGCCCGGAGCTCCTCGTCGGTGACCTCCTCTCGGCCGGCGTTCGGGTCGCCGCCGAGCAGCCGGACGACGAAGTCGGTGGACTTCCCGAGGAACCAGATCACCGGGGTGGCGACCTTCGCGATCGCGTTCACCAGGGGTGCCAGGGCGAGGGCGAAGCTCTCCGCCCGTTGCATCGCCAGCCGCTTGGCGCTCAACTCGCCGATCACGATCGAGAAGTAGGAGATGACGATCGTGACCAGCACGAGGGCGAGGGTGTCGGAGAGCCCGTCCGGAACACCCCAGCCCTCGAGCACCGTCGACAGGGCGTTGGCCAGGGTGGCGCCACCGAAGGCGGCGGAGAGGAAGCCGGCGAGGGTGACGCCGATCTGGACGGCGGAGAGGAAGCGGTTCGGCTTCGCGGCCAGCTCGGCGACGACCTGCCCGCGGCGTCCGCGCGCCGACAACTGCCTGACCTGGGAATCGCGCAACGAGACCAGTGCCATCTCCGCTGCCGCGAAGACGCCACCGATGACGATGAACAGCAGGATGAGCAGCGCGTCGGTGACGTTCTGGTTCACCCTGCGGATCCTACCGGCCGGGACGGCTGAACCATCGGGGACAGGTACTTCGGTTCACCGGACGGCTGAACCATCGGGGACAGGTACTTCGGTTCAACCAGACGGCTGAACCATCGGGGACAGGTACTTCGGTTCAGCCGGACGCCGCGCTCGGCGTTAGCATGACCCCGTGGCAGGCAGCGGCGAGCGGCAGGGATACTCGTTCGCAGCGGCCAACCTCGCAAAGCTCGCCGACGCGCCCCGGTACATCTGGGGCGCCGCCCGCTCGCTCACCGTCCGCCGCGACCCGAAGCTGTGGGTGGTCGGCTCCGACTTCGGGCTGAGCGACGGCGGCTGGGCCTTCCACTGCGCGGCCATGCGGCTGCCCGATCCGCCGCGGATCGTGTGGCAGGTCTCCGGCGAGAAACAACGGACGCAGGCGATCGCTGCCGGTGTCGCCTGGGTCGAGCGGGACTCCCGCGAAGGTTTCGAGCTGGCGCTGCGGGCCGGAGTCATCGCGGTCACCCACGGCCTGGGGGACGTCAACCGCTACGGCCAGCGCGGAGCGGTGATCGTCCAGCTGTGGCACGGGTCGCCGCTGAAGAAGCTGAACCTCGACTCGCCCAGCGTGCTGAACCTCGGCCCGCTCGGACGCATCCCCGGGGCGATCGCGGCGCTACGGGCGATGTACCGCGCCGGCACCCGGAGCATCGCGGTGTTCCCGGTCGCCTGCCCGGAGTTCGTGCCGAGCATGTGTTCGGCGTTCGGACTGACGCGACGGGCGGTGCTCGCGATCGGCGAGCCACGCGGCGATCAGCTGTTCGCGGGGACGCCGGCTGAGCTGCGGGCGGCGTCCCGGGCCGTGTGGGAACAGGCGATCCCGGATCTCGGTGACCGGCGGCTCATCCTGCAGGCTCCGACGTGGCGGGACGGAGAGGTCGACCCGACGATCCCCTCGGCGTCCGGCTATCGGCGGATCGAGGAGTTCTGCGAGCGGACGGACTCCGTCCTGGTGATCCGGCCGCATCCGAAATCCGTCGGCGACTACCACTACTCCTCGGACCGGGTGCGGGTGCTGGACGCGTCCGTCCAGCCGGAGATCATGCCGCTGCTGTGGGGCGTGGACGTGCTGGTCACCGACTACAGCTCGATCCTGTTCGACTACTCGGTGACCGGGCGTCCCATCCTGTACCTGGCCCCCGACCTGGAGCACTACCGGGAGACGCGCGGGCTCTACATCGACTACGCCGACATCTGCGGCGGCGCGCTGCTGACAACCTGGGACGAGGTGCTCGACCGGATGGAGTCCTGGTCGGACGCGTCCCGGCTGGCCGTCGACCACGCCCAGACGAAGGCGATCTTCGACCGGTTCATCACCCACCGCGACGGCCGCAACTCCGAGCGGACGGTGGCCCGGGTGCTGGAGATCCTCGGGCGTTGAGGGAGAGGCTCCACCCCGGGTCGACGTGCCCGGCCGGTGCCCTACTGGACGTCAGCGCGACGACGCAGACGACACTGCGTCCGCAACCGCCGACCGCAGCGGGGCCAGAATCTGGGCCCAGGAATGGTGGTGTTCGACGTAGTCACGAGCTGCTTTCGCGAGTCGCTCGGCCAGGGCTCGGTCGTCGAGCAGCCTGAGCACCGCCTCAGCCTGCGCTTGGGCGGACTCGGCGACCAGCAACTCGCGTCCGTCCTCGGCGCCGAAGCCCTCCAGCGCCAGCGGAGTGCTCACGCAGGGCAGCCCGAGGGCGAAGTACTCCAGCACCTTGTTCTGGACGCCGGCGCCGATCCGCAGCGGCGCGACCGCTACGCCGGCGCCGCGGACGGCGTCTGCGACCGAGTCGACCTCACCGGTCACGTCGACGCCGTCCAGGGCAGCCAGGCGCTGGGCCTCGTCGGGGGCGATCCGGCCGACGACGCGGAACCGGGTGCCGGGACGGGCCCTGCGCACCAGCGGCAGCACGTCGGACGCGAAGTGCAGTGCGGCGTCGAAGTTCTGCAGGCTGGCAAGGTTGCCGATGAAGGCGATGTCCGTCCCGTCGGGGGCGAAGTCGTACGCGAGGGCGTCCGTGTCGACCCCGTTGCCGACGACCAGGACCCTGTCGCGCCGTGGATCGCCGGGGCCGAAGAGGTGGTCGAGGTCGACGTCCGAGACCAGGAAGGAGCGGTCGAAACGCTCGACGATGCGCTGCTCGAAGGGCCTCAGCCGTCCGGTCTCCAGGCGGTAGGCGATGGTGCGCGGGTCCAGCCGATGCCGCGAGGACGCCGACTTCGCCCGTTCGTAGTTCAGCGAGATCGCATCGGTCAGTTCCAGGAATCTTGGGCCGGGCAGGTCGGCCACAGCGGCCCCGGTGCGGATCAGGTGCGCCAGGACGCCGTCGTGGGACGCGGCCAGTTCCCGGGCACGGGCGGTGAATCGGCCGAGCCGGTAGTAGGCGACCTGCAGCGGCGTCCGGGACGGGATGGCGGCCAGCGATGCCAGCCACGACCGCCAGGTCGGCAGGTGGAACCGCTCGACGCGAGCGAACACGCCGTCCTCGGGAACGGGAGCGCTCAGGTCCGCCTTGTTGTCGCACAGGCTGAGCAGGGTCAGCTCGTGGTCCTTGGCCAGCTCGACGCAGATCCGGTACAGCCGAAGCCGATCGCCGCCGACCACGGGATACGGAAACCGGGAGGTGAGCACCAGCAGCTTGCTGCGGCGGGGCTGCTGGATGTCGTTCATGTCTCACCCAGTGTCACGTACTCCGGCGTCCCGCCGCCAGCCGCGAGTGCGATCAGGTCGGTCCCACTCGGCCATGGAAGTGGATCCTCAAACCGATGCTCCCTTCGCCTGACCGAACGCAATCGAGGACAGCCGCGACCCGAGACGACCGAGCCTGACTCTTGCGAACGACCGCGGGGGGTAGATCGTCTGAACGCGGCAGCACCCGAGCCGGTCTTCACCTTCCGCACGAACGAGCTCGCCCAGACACTCTAGAGTCGCCCGACTAGTGGCCCAGCAACCACCGCCAAGACCACCTGACAAGGCATGCCGCCAACAGGTTCAGCGAATCACCCAGCCGATGTGGAAGTCAAGGCTGGGCGAGTCGAAAACGAGTCCGCTCACAGAGCACCAAGAATCACGACTTTGAGCGAACTTCAGCACTTGACGCCATTCGAACTGGCCTGCAACACTGCCTCGTGAGCGGTTCGCTCGCCGAGATGTCCTTCGGTGCGAACTACCTGCAGTGCCTCTTCACCCTCAAGTCGGACGCGATCGAGCTTGGCCAAGTCGCCCCGTCCCAAGAAGGCTGCCGCAATCAAGCAAAGGACATCAAGATGACCACTCGCACACCGGGCCGTTTCGAGTCAGGCATAATCGCGGTCGCTATGTTGGCAGGCTCACTGATCGCCTCCACGCAAGCCGCGAGTGCGACACCTGCGGTTGGCGAGCCGCCGCCGGGGGACGTCGTGTACATCCTGCCGGACGACCCGGCGGTTCCCGCGGCCGTGCAGGGGGCAATCAAGCAGAAGCTGACCGTCACAGCAGATGGTTGGATTCACTATGCCTCACTCGTCGACAAGGCCAGCATCGCCTCATCAAGCGCCACGACCAGCACCGCGACCGTCAAGGGTACCCGCGTCGGGGCCGGCTGTCAGCTCTCTTACGCCGGCGAGTGGACGCCCGAACAGGGCCAGGTCTTTATCGAAGAGACGGACTTCCGGCCGGAGACGTGCGAATCACGGATCCGGGTCACTCGAGTGACACAGAATCAGGTCGGAGCAATCTCGAGGGCCTCCGGGGAGTCGCTGAACAAGTCCGTCGTCACCACCCCGACCAACGCCGCCAACGCGGCACTCACCAACGCAACGCCAGCCGCGGCGCTCACCACGTACCTCGCGCACAACAAGACACTCTGGATCGATCCCATCAACATCACCATTGCCTCACAGGCTGTGAACCTGAAGTGGAAGAGCAACAAGACCCTCGTGGACACGCGAGCCAATCGCTACGGATTCGTGGGAAAGATCGTAGGCGTCCCGGTCGACAAGACACGTTTGGTGAGTTCGAGCACCAGCACGTCCGGCGTCACGTTCACAGCGAACGCAACCTTCGAAAACACCGATTTCGCCAACTGGGTGACAATCATACTTGGCGCGGCGGGATGGGCCGCATGCGGTTTCCCGAGTTCCCCGCTCGCCACCTTCAGGTTCAAGGACGTGATTACCGGCAGCGCTGGAGCCACGTTCACCTACTCATGGTCCGATTCCAAGAGCGGCGCATGCACAAACTTGGTGCACCACGGACAGGACGTCGGATCTGGCTGGGTGTCGTGACCTCGATCCTGCGCAGGAGTGGTGGGGCCTCGCGGCTGTCCGGGCCCCACCGCGCCGCGGTGCCCATGGCCGCCGCGCTCGTACTCGTGTCTGCATGCTCCGCATCGACGCCACCGTCGAACTCTCGAGTTGATCCCAAGGATCCCGGCCAGGTCGCGATCGCGTACACCCTCGCTGCGACACGGGGGGACTACGACACTGCGAGAGCCTTCGTACGGGCAGAGGACCAGGGGGTGATCGACGCCTTGGCGCTCGGGACCAAGGGTGTCGAGGGGATCACCGCAAGTGGCGACATCTCAGTGGGTCGTGTCTCCATCGCTGGCGACATCGCCACGGTGTCCTGGGTGGGCCGGCTCTGCCGAGTGGCAAAGGACTCGGCCAAGCAGCAAACGAATGACTGTGTTCACAACGACGACCCGGCCGCCCAGTCCCCGCTCTTCCTCGTTCACCTCGTGCGGAGCACGGACGATCATTGGCTCGTGGCACTCGGCGGCACGTAGGACCGGCCTCGACAGACACCGCGTCGGAGTCCGGCCAGAGCGACGAAGATTGGAGCAGCTATGCGGCACCCTTGGGCTTACCTACTCTGGATCGTCGTGGGCGGTCTGCTCGCGTTCGGCTTCGCGGGGATCCTGACTGTCGGCATCTTCGTGATCCCGATTGCTTTGGTCCTCGGCGTGATCGGGCTGATCATCCCCGCATCGCGGTCGTACTCCGTCCTGAGCTGCCTGATCGGGATGGGCGCGGTCGCCGTCTACCTCGCGTGGCTCAACCGCGGCGGGCCGGGAACGGTCTGCGAGAGCCGCCTCGACTCCCTCGTCTGTGTCGACCAGTGGAGCCCTTGGCCGTTCCTCGCAGCGGGGGTGGCGCTCATACTGACCGGGATCTGGCTGCCGCTGCGGTTGTCCAGGGCGGCCCGAAGCGGCGGCGCATCCTGACCCTGGTTCTCTCGGGCGTCTCAGGAAGCCAGGCGGGCGGCGAGGTTGTCGTCGAGGGCGGCGAGGAACTCCTCGGTGGTCAGCCACTCCTGGTCGGGGCCGACCAGGAGAGCCAAGTCCTTGGTCATCTTGCCCGACTCGACGGTGGCGACGCAGACCTGCTCCAGGGCCTCCGCGAAAGCGGTCACCTCGGGGGTGCCGTCCAGCTTGCCGCGGTGCTTCAGGCCGCCCGTCCAGGCATAGATGGACGCGATCGGATTCGTCGAGGTCGGCTTGCCCTCCTGGTGCATCCGGTAGTGCCGGGTCACCGTCCCGTGCGCGGCCTCGGCCTCGACGGTCTTGCCGTCCGGCGTCATCAGGACGGACGTCATCAGGCCCAGCGAGCCGAAGCCCTGCGCCACCGTGTCGGACTGGACGTCGCCGTCGTAGTTCTTGCAGGCCCAGACGTAGCCGCCCTCCCACTTCATCGCGGACGCGACCATGTCGTCGATCAGCCGGTGCTCGTAGGTCAGCCCGCGCGCGGCGAACTCGGCCGCGTACTCGGCTTCGAACACCTCGGCGAAGAGGTCCTTGAACGCCCCGTCGTACGCCTTCAGGATCGTGTTCTTCGTCGACAGGTACACCGGGTAGTTCCGTTGCAGCCCGTAGCTGAAGGACGCCCGGGCGAAGTCCCGGATCGAGTCGTTGAAGTTGAACATCCCCATCGCCACACCGCCCGAGGTGGGATAGTCGGCCACCACCATCTCGATCGGCTCGCTGCCGTCTGTCGGGGTGTAGGAGATCGTCACCCGCCCGGCGCCCGGCACCTTGAAGTTGGCGGCCTTGTACTGGTCTCCGTGCGCGTGGCGGCCGATCACGATCGGCTTCGTCCAGCCCGGCACCAGCCGCGGGATGTTGGAGATGATGATCGGCTCGCGGAAGACCACGCCGCCGAGGATGTTGCGGATCGTCCCGTTCGGCGACAGCCACATCTTCTTCAGCCCGAACTCGGCCACCCGGGCTTCGTCGGGCGTGATGGTGGCGCACTTCACGCCGACCCCGTGCCGCTTGATCGCGTTGGCGGCGTCCACGGTGACCTGGTCGTCGGTGGCGTCCCGGTGCTCGATGCCGAGGTCGTAGTAGTCGAGGTTCACGTCGAGATAGGGGTGGATCAGCCGGTCCTTGATGAACTGCCAGATGATCCGGGTCATCTCGTCGCCGTCGAGCTCGACGACCGTTCCAACGACTGCGATCTTCGCCATCGGGTCTGCCTTCCGTGAGGGGATCGGGGTCAACCTATCCCAGCGAACCGCGGTGACGGCAGCGGTTGAGAATGAGTTGACAAGGGGACGGGGACGCGTCAGCGCTAACCTTCTCGGCGTGATCGACTCCACCCACTGGCTGCTGACCCTGTCGTGCCCCGACCGTCCCGGCATCGTCCACCAGGTCACCGGGGTGATCGTCGAGGCGAAGGGCAACATCACCGAACTGCAGCAGTTCACCTCGACCGAGTCCGGGCGCTTCTTCATGCGCGTGCAGGTCCAGTCGGGCTTCGACCGCTCCCACTTCGAGCGCGACTTCGCCGCCGTCGCCGCCGAACTCGGCGCCGAATGGGTCCTGGACTACGTCGGACGCCGCCGCCGCACCCTGGTGCTGGCCTCGAAGGCCGGCCACTGCCTCAACGACCTGCTGTTCCGGCAGCGCTCGGGCTACCTGCCGATCACCTGCGAGCTGGTCATCGCCAACCACCCGGACCTCGGCGATCTCGCCGGCTTCTACGGCGTCCCGTTCGAACACCACCCGGTGACCCCCGAGACCAGGGCGGACGTCGAGCGGCACATCCTCGACGTGGTCGCCGAGCACGACATCGAGCTGGTGGTGCTGGCCCGCTACATGCAGATCCTCTCCCCCGAGCTGTGCGAGGCGCTGGCCGGACGGGCGATCAACATCCACCACTCGTTCCTGCCGGGCTTCAAGGGGGCAAACCCCTACCGGCAGGCGCACTCGCGCGGAGTGAAGCTGATCGGGGCGACCGCCCACTTCGTCACGTCCGACCTGGACGAGGGCCCGATCATCGAGCAGAACGTCCGCCGGGTCGACCACACGATGGACGTTCCCGAGCTGATCGCGATGGGCCAGGAGCAGGAGTCCCGGACGCTGACCGAGGCCGTCCGGCTGTTCGCCGAGCACCGGGTGCTGCTGGACGGCTCCCGGACGGTGATCTTCAGCTGAACGACGGGTCGGTGACCTCGGCCTCCTCGGCCCAGACCATCACGCCCTCCAGCTCGACCATCCGCCAGCCGGCGTCCGGGTCGCCGTCGGCGATGACCAGGCCGGTGTTGTTCAGGACCCCCTCGCCGAGGGCTTCGGCGAAGCCGGGGACGCGAGCCGCCGCCCACACCCGCAGCGCTGCCCCGTGGCTCACCGCGACCGCGGCCTCGTGCCCGGCACCGGCGATCCGGCGGATCGCCCGGTCGTAGCGGTCGAAGAACTCCACGGCGTTGTCCGCGCCGGGGATGCGGGCGTCGTACTCGCCGGCGTGCCAGCGCAGCATGGTGGTGATGTAGGCGGTCGCGTCCGCGGTCATCTCGGCGTCGCCTGCCGAGATCTCGCGCAGGTCGGGCAGCACCCGGACCTCGAGCCCGCGAGCGCGAGCCAGGGGCGAGGCCGTCTGCTGGGTGCGCACCAGGGTCGAGGCGTAGATCGCATCGATCGGCTGGTCGGCGAGGCGTCCGACCAGGGCCTCGGCCTGCTCGCGTCCGGTCTCGTTCAGGTCGGCTCCGGGGGCTGCGGTGTCGAGGAGCAAGCCGGTGTTGGAGCTGGTCTGGCCGTGCCGGACGAGGATGAGGCGCATGGCTTCAACCCTACGTGCGACGACCGGATGGCGGACGGCGTCGTCCACCGGGGCCTCATTGTCGTCCCCGGGGGCACGGCCGAGTGCCGAACTGCTAGCGTCAGGATGAGCCACACACCACTCGTTGAGGAGACCAGACGTGAGCCAGACCCCCGTCAAGGTAGCGGTCACCGGCGCAGCCGGACAGATCTGCTACAGCCTGCTTTTCCGGATCGCCAGCGGCGCGCTCCTCGGACCCGACCAGCCGATCGAGTTGCGGCTGCTGGAGATCACCCCGGCCCTGAAGGCCCTTGAGGGCGTCGTGATGGAACTGGACGACTGCGCGTTCCCGCTGCTGAGCAAGGTCGAGATCGGCGACGACGCCACCAAGGTCTTCGACGGCGTGAACCTCGCCATGCTCGTGGGTGCCCGTCCGCGCACCGCCGGCATGGAGCGCGGCGACCTGCTGTCCGCCAACGGGGCCATCTTCACCGCCCAGGGCACGGCGCTCAACGCCGTCGCGGCCGACGACGTGAAGGTGCTGGTCACCGGCAACCCGGCCAACACCAACGCGCTGATCGCGATGAGCAACGCCCCCGACATCCCGTCCGAGCGTTTCGCCGCGCTGACCCGGCTCGACCACAACCGCGCGATCACCCAGGTCGCGCAGAAGGCCGGCGTCCCTGTGACGTCGGTCAGCCACATGACCATCTGGGGCAACCACTCCGCCACCCAGTACCCGGACGTCTTCCACGCCCAGATCGACGGCAGGAACGCAGCCGAGGTGATCGGCGACGAGGCCTGGATCGAGGACACCTTTATCCCGACCGTCGCCAAGCGCGGCGCCGCGATCATCGCTGCCCGCGGCTCGTCGTCCGCCGCGTCCGCAGCGAACGCGACCGTCGAATGCCTGCACGACTGGGCGCTCGGCACGCCGGCCGGCGACTGGACGTCGATGGCGATCCCGTCCGACGGCTCGTACGGCGTGCCCGAGGGCCTGATCTCGTCCTTCCCGGTCACGATTGCGGACGGCAAGGTCTCGATCGTCCAGGGCCTCGAGATCGACGACTTCTCCCGCGCCAAGATCGACGCGTCCGTCGCCGAACTCGCCGACGAGCGGGCCGCCGTCACCGAACTCGGCCTGATCTGATCCGAATGCCGCGCCCCCAGCTGCTTCGGGGGCGCCTTGGCCATTCTGTTCCGCCGTTCCTGCAGTTACCAGGGCTCGTTCGTCCGGCCTCGCGTAGCACTCCGCCGTTCCTGCGGTTATGAGCGCCCAGAAGCTCCCCACAACTGCAGGAACGGCGGAACAGTGGCTGACGACGCGGCGTTGGGGCGTGAGAACTGCAGGAACGGCGGATCGGCATCGCCCAAAGCCTCTCCCGGCACGCCGACGGCACCGGCTGGTCTCAGCGCCCCCGAGGTTCGCCTCGGGGGCGCTGTTCATGTCCTGGGACCGAAGTGCTTCAGGATCACCAAGGGCTCGGTGGCACTCAGATTGGTGATCCTCACACCCGCTCGGGCAGCCTGTTCACTCACGAAGAACTCGTCGTCAGTGAGTTCGCCGAATCGGATGAGCGTGGGCGACGCGGCGGCATGCCGTCCGAACATCCCATACCCCTGGATGACGGCCACACCGTAGGCGTCGGTGTCGGTGACAGTCACGCTGTGGCCTGGGCGCACGGTCAACTCCTTCGCGCTGAAGGACGGCGACCGGTAGACGATCCAGTTCTCGGTCCAGCCTGGGCTCGCCTCGGCGGCCGATTCGGCGGTCTCGTGAGGGATCAACTGGCGGTGCGCGACGAAGTCGGTGTCGACATTCAGCCCCCAGTCCAGCAGGTCGAGGACGTACTCCAGGTCGCCGACTCGGTCGGCGGGGACATCCTTCCACAGCAACTCGTCGGGCACCTCCCGGCTATTGCTCCACGACTCGCACATGCACAGCACGTCGGACGCTGACTGCGGCTCGTAGGTGCAGGCGCTGCCGGGCGCGTGCAGGACACCTGCTGGGACGTCCCACCCGGTGCCGATCTGCGTGCGGTAGCCCAGCGACAGCTCGGTGATGCGGTTGTCGCCGCCGTCGGCGAACCGCGCCAGCCGCTCCTTGAGGTCTTCGCGGGTGACCTGCGGTCGCAGGCCAAGGAAGCTGACCGGGTGGTTGGCGAGGTGGTTGTTGAGCTGCGGCGGGTAGTAGTACGCCTCCGGCTTGGCCAGCTTTCCCAGCGCAGCCGCGTGATGGTCGCGATGGTGGACGTGGAACGGCAGCGCTTCCTGGTTGTCGAAGAACTTGGCGAAGACCGGCCACCTGTGGTGGGTGTCCCAAATGCTCGAGCCGATCAGGTCGGCCCCGTGGTGGTCGATGAACTCGTCGAACGGCAGCAGTTCACCCTCGGCACCCACGACGAGGCTCAGACCTTCGTACTCACCGGCGCTCGTGCCGTTGTCCGCGCGGATGGGGGACGCAATCCAGCGTTCGTCGATACCGCCCCGCTCCTTGCCGTACGAGTAGTAGTCGTCAGGATGCAGCCGCAGCCGTCTGCCAGCGTCGAGAACACCCGAGGAACCCAGGTGGGCGCGAGCCGGACGACTCCTTGCCCCTCGTTGAGCACTCGGTCAGCGGCTGTTGCGGTGAGGGTCGTCGGGGTCAGGCCGGGCATCAACGGACTCCTGGGCTCGAAGGTGGGCAGGGGGTCACGGCGCGGACGGTCCCGGTCCGGCGACGACCAAGGTGGCGCCAACCTCGGCGAGCCGCTCTCGCAACGCGGTGCCGGGGTCGGCGTCGGTGATCAGGGTCGTGCGTTCAGAGAGGTCGGCCACCTCGGCGAACTCACGCTTGCCGAACTTGCTCGAGTCGGCCAGCAGCAGGGTGTGGCTCGCGCGATCCATCATCGAGCGCATCATGCCGGCCTCGGGGAGACTGGAGGTCCACACAGCGCCGTCCTCCGAGACGCCCCCGACACCGATGATCGCCCAGTTGGCGTGGATCGAACGCGGCGTACCAGCCCCGTCGGAGAGCGCCACCGGGCCGATGGTGACCTGCGACCGCAGCCGATACGAGCCTCCGATCAGGTAGATCTCGCGGGCGCCGCGGGCGTAGAGCTCCGGGGGCAGCGGCAGGCTGTTGGTGACCACAACCAGACCCCGCTTTGTGGCGAGGTGTTTGGCCAGCGCGAGCGTGGTGGTGCCGCCGTTGATGATCACGCTCTCGCCCTCGCCGATCAGATCGGCGGCCGCCCGCGCGATGGCGTCCTTGGCGTCGGCATGGGTCTGAAGCCGCTTGACGAATGGCTGGATCACGTTCAGCCGGTCGTCCGGGGAGATCGTGGCGCCGCCGTGGGTGCGCTCGACAGCCCCCTGGGCGGCCAGTGCCTCCACGTCACGGCGGGCGGTGTCGTCCGACACGTCGAACTGGACAGCCAGCTCCGCGATAGACGCCTGCCCCCGGTCGCGCAGGAAGTCGAGGATCGCGGTCCGCCTGCGGGCCGGATACAGGCTCTCCTTGGCCACTGCCCATCTCCAATCTGCGGGTTTCTGCGGCTATCCTGCCAGACAGTGCGCAACTTGAGCAAGACTCCGAGGAAGTTACCTCATCGTTACAGTCTGAAACCGCAAAAGTAGGTTGACTATCCGTAGGAACCCGCCGGACGATTGGTCACTGGTGCCGAGAGCCTCGAGCGGAGCCGCCGCTCCTCCGGCCCATGCACGACGCACAACAAGGATGTGAGATGCGAAAGAAGTATCTGGCCGGGATTGCTGCCGCGACCGCAGCCCTCCTGGCAACGACCGGCTGCTCCGGCGCCGCAGCGCCCTCGGCCAGTGCCGGCGGTGACGTGACCCTGGAGTTCGCCCAGTGGTGGGAACCGGAGCTGCCCTCCGGGTCGCTGCGCGCCCTGATGGACCAGTTCGAGCAGGAGAACCAGGGCATCAAGGTCAAACTGATCAGCGGGCCCTACGCCTCAACCAAGGAACAGGTGGTGGCCGGTGCCGCGGCCGGCACCATGTCGGACGTCGTGGGCCTTGACGGCGCCTGGATCAGCGACTTCGTCAAACAGGGGTCGCTGGCCAACCTCAGCGACCTGATGAAGGCCGCCAACTACGACGACAGTCAGCTCGCCGCGCAGGTGAAGCTGAACGGCTCGACGTGGATGATCCCGGTGGCGAACTTCGTCTACCCGATGTTCGTCAACGAGGACCTGCTCAAGAAGGCGGGAGTCAGCGAGGTCCCCAAGACCCGCACCGAGTTCACCGCCGCAGCCAAGGCCGTCAGCGCCCTGGGAGGAAACGTCGCCGGCTGGGCGATGCCGCTGGACACCGCCACCCCCAACGGCATCCAGAACGATGTGATGAGCTGGGTGTGGGCGTCCGGCGGTTCGATGCTCAAGGACGGCAAGCCCTACCTGACCGGGAATCAGGACGTCAAGGACGTGCTGGACTTCACCAAGGCCCTCTACGACGCCGGTGCGATCACCAAGGGCTCGTTCACCATGAAGGAGCAGGACAAGGTGAACGAGTTCACCAACGGCCGGGTCGGCATGGTCATCGACTCGCTGGCACACGTGAACACCCTGCGGGAGCAGAACAGCAAGCTGAACTTCACCGTCTCCGCCATCCCGGTCAAGGACGGCTACACCGGCAAGGGTGGCATCCCCTACGCCTCGTGGGGCATCGGGGTGGCAGCCAACAGCACGCACCAGGCCGAGGCGTTCAAGCTGGTCTCCTTCCTCATGAGCAAGGACGTCAACGCGAAGCTCTGCTCGGCCGCCAAGGCATTCCCGGGCAACAACACCGCTGTGCCTGACTTCGTCAGCAGCGACCCGGTCTTCAAGAAGGCGTTCGAGATCTACCAGGCCAGCAATGTCACCAACGAGTTCGTCGGGCTCCCGGTCGCCGAGGACCTGATGCGCTCCTTCGACGAGGAGTTCCAGAAGTTCCTCGCGGGCAAGCAGTCGGCCGACGACGCGCTCGCGGCAGCGCAGAAGCAGTGGGACGCGGCCTTCGCCGGCTGATCGTCCGCTGATCACGGGGGCCCCGGGCGCCGGTTCGGGGCCCCCATCACGAAGAAGACCAGAAAGGAGGCGAGATCATGGCACGCAGAGCGGCCTTGCTCCAGGCCCTTCCGTCGCCCGCGGCGGAGTCGGACGGTGGCCAGGACCGGCTTCGGGCAGTCCGGCGTGGGGCCGTTCCGTTCGGCTATCTCTCCCCCACCGTCGTCCTCCTGATGATCCTGATGGTCATCCCGATCGTGATGGTCATCGGCTACTCGCTGATGGACAACGTGATCATGAAGAAGAACCCGCAGTTGGTGGGGTTCAAGCACTACATCGACATCCTCACCAGCGACACCTTCTGGAGCGCGGCCTCGAACACGGCCTTCTTCACCGTTGTGAGCGTGGTCGCGCACCTGGTGATCGGGCTGCTGTTCGCCCTGATGCTGAACAGCCCTCTGCTGGGTGGACGGACCAAGGCGGTCTTCCGCACCATCTACGTGCTGCCATGGCTGTTCACCGTCGCGATCATCGCGGTGCTGTGGCGGCTGCTCCTCGACCCCAACGGCGTGGTCAACTACCTCCTGACAACGACCGGGCTCACCGGTACCCAGATTGAGTGGCTGAGTTCCCCGGAGACCGCGCTGTTCGCGGTCACGTTCATCAACATCTGGTCCGGCTACCCCTTTTACATGACCAGCCTGCTCGCCGGCCTGCAGGGCATCCCGGGCGACTACTACGAGGCCGCCGAGGTGGACGGCGCCAACGCCTGGCAGCAGTTCGCCCGGATCACCGTGCCGCAACTCAAGCCCATCATCATCTCGATGGCGCTGCTGGACTTCATCTGGACCACCCAGCAGTTCGCGCTGATCTGGATGACCACCGGCGGCGGACCGCTGGGAACCACCGAGATGCTGAGCACCTTCACCTACAAGCTGGCTTTCACGAAGTACCAGTTCGGGACGGCGTCCGCGGCCGCGGTGATCGTCCTGACCATCTCCATGGTGCTGGCGTTCTTCTACGTCCGGGCACAGCGAGCGAGGGACTGACATGAGCCGGAGGACCCGTTCCACGCTGGCCAGGATCGGCCTGATCGCCGCCCTGGTCATCGGTGCCGGCTATGCCGCGCTGCCCGTCCTGTGGATGCTGTCGAGTTCCTTCAAGCCGAACACCGACATCTTCGCCTACCCGCCGCAGTTGATCCCGCAGAACTTCACCTGGGACGCCTACGCGGCGATCTTCACCGACCCCACCAAGGTGCGCTTCTTCCTGAACAGCTACTTCGTCTCGCTGTCGGTCACGGTGCTCACCCTGCTGGTCGCCGTGCTCGCCGCTTTCGCCTTCAGCCGCTTCGACTTCCCGTTCAAGAAAGTGCTGAACGTGGTCATCGTCAGCGTCCAGGCCGTACCGCCGATCACCCTGCTGATCCCCTACTTCGGGCTGATCGTCTTCCTGGGCGTCTACAACACCTACCAGGGCCTGATCCTCACCTACCTGGTGTTCACCCTGCCGTACGCGATCATCATGATGACCGGCTACTTCAACACCCTGCCCCGGGAACTCGACGAGGCCGTGAAGGTCGACGGGGGCAGTTCGTGGACAGCGTTGTGGCGGATCCTCGTCCCGGTGTCCGTGCCCGGACTGGTCTCGGTCGGCATCTACACCTTCATGATCGCGTGGAACGAGTACCTGTTCGCGCTGACACTGACCAAGACCCCCGAGATGCGAACGGTACCGATCGGCATCCAGTTGCTGATGGGCCAGCACTCCTACGAGTGGAACCAGATGATGTCGATGTCCATCCTCGGCTGCATCCCGATCCTGCTGCTGTTCCTGTTCTTCCAGCGCTACTTCATCGGTGGCATGACCGCCGGTGCGGTGAAGAACTGACCCCTGACCCCGCAAAGACACAACCCAAGGAGAAATCGAGATGCTCACCAACGGCGACGGCGTGCTCAAGGTCGCCAACGAATCCGGCTTCGCAGTCCCAGCCTTCAACATCAGCGACTACGCGATGTTCGAAGGAATCGCCAACCTGTGCGAGGACATGAAGGCGCCCTGGATCGTGGCCATCCACCCCGACGAGTACGCCCATATCGGCCCCGACCTGATGCCGGCCATCGTCGCCCGGGCGAATCGCTCGAGCGTGCCGATGGCGATCCATCTCGATCACGGCGGCACCTACGCGCAGGTGCTGACCGCAATCCAGAACGGGCACACGTCGGTGATGATCGACGCCTCGGTCCAGCCGTTCGCCGAGAACGTGGCCCTGACCAGGAAGGTCGTCGAGGCCGCGCACGCCGTCGGACTGAGCGTCGAGGGCGAACTCGGCACGATCGGCGCGAACGACTCCTACGGCGAGTCCGGCGCGGCCGAGGTGATCTACACCACACCGCAGGACGCGGCGAGGTTCGTGGAGTTGACCGGTGTGGACAGCCTGGCGATCGCCATCGGAACCTTCCACGGCCTGTACCCGGCCGGTATGGAGCCCGAACTCAAGCTCGACCTGCTGAAGCAGATCAAGGCCGTCGTCCCGATCCCGCTGGTGCTGCACGGCGGGTCGAACAACCCCGACGACGAGATCGGCATCGCCGCGCGTACCGGCATCAACAAGATCAACATCTCCTCCGACATCAAGGTCGCCTACCACCAGAAGATGCGTGAGGTGCTTGGTGACGATCCCAAGCTTCGCGAGCCACTGATGATCCAGCCCGCCTGTGTCGCCGCAATGAACGAAGTCGCGGCACACAAGATCGAGCTGTTCGGGGCGAGCGGCCGGGCCGACCTCTATCGCTGACGCCGACAACTCCAGAAAGGTGACCGTGATGTCGCACGCATTGGTGCTCGGTCTGGGCGGCTGCGTGGACTTCGAGGTGGCATGGTCGCCGGAGCTGCTGGCTGAACTCGCCGCCGAGCACGCCATCGCCATCGGTGACCTGGACTCTGCCGTCCAGGTCACCGACGAGCGTTCGCTGCTGGTCTCGATCCTCTCATTCGTCCGCGAGGGCGTCGGGGGCGAACGCTTCCTGGCCAGCTCGCAGTTGGCCGTCGAGTTCGCCTCGCGGTTCGACTACCAGATCACGCTCGGCGGAACCTGCGTCCGCGCCGCCCAGGCGATCGCGAGGCTCGGAGTGCCCAGCCTGGTGCATCTGGTGAGCATCGACGACAACGTCCGCCGACTGCTCGACCCTCGCGTCGCCTACCTTTGCAGCGCTGCCCGCGACACCCTTGATCCGCACCTGATCATCCAGTTCCCGGGCGACGCCGCCGTCGCGCTGATCGATGGCGAGGTGCACGCGACCCACCCCAACCGGATCATCTACGTCAACGATCCACCCAACCGCGACCTGCCGCTCAGCCCCGAACTCCCCGACGCCCTCACCGGAGCACGAGCGTTCCTGCCCTCCGGGTTCAACGTGATGCGGGACCCGGAACTGTTGCGCGAGCGACTGCGGTTTCTCCAGTTGGCGATGACCCGACTGACCGACGATGCCGTGGTGTTCTATGAGGATGCCGGGTTCCACGACAACGCGCTGCGCGACATCGTCAGTGCCGAGTTCCGCGGCCGGGTGGACATCCACAGCGTCAACGAGGACGAGTTGCAGTCCTACGTAGGCCGTCGACTGGACCTTCTCGACGCGGAGGCTGTAGCCGGGGCGCTGACGGAGTTCCGTCCGCTGGCGATCGCGTCGACGATCGTCGTGCACACCCGGGTGTGGACGTTGGCCTTCGGTGAGCGAGCAGCTGGCCTGAGCAGGGCGATCGCCGGAGGCATCGACCTGGCCAGCACCCGCTACTGCCACGGAGACCACTTCACCCGCCACGATCTGGATGCGGTTCGACGGCTGCCCCGGCAGCCTCACGGGATCGGCTTCGCGGCCGAGATCAGTCGACTTCTGGGCGATGAGGTGCTGTGTGTGCCCGCCCGAACCCTGGACGTCGAGCATCCGACCAGCATCGGTCTGGGCGATACCTTCGTCGGAGGCTTCCTGGCCGCGCTGGTCGCCGAGTTCCCGCAGTGACACCGAGCCGGCTTCGGCACCGGTGAGCTGGTCACCGCCGAGCAGACTGCACTCCAACTGCGATGAGCGTCTCGCTTACGGTTCCGTAAGCGTGAAGTGCCGGTCCATGATGCGAGCCGCATAGGCTGCGCGGGTGCAGGTCCTTCGGCAGCTCGTTCCCTCGGACGCGGTTGCGCTCGCCGAACTCGTCCAGCGCAACCGGGCGTTCCTCGACCCGTGGGAGCCGGTGCGGCCCGAGGAGTACTTCACCCTCGACGGCCAGCGGGAGGCGGTCGAGTACGGCCTGTCGCGGCAGGCGGACGGAGCCGGCTACTCGCAGGTGATCCTGGACGAGACCGGCGCGGTGGCCGGCCGGATCAACCTGAACAACATCGTCCGTGGACCGTTCCAGTCGGCCAGCGTCGGTTACTGGCTGTCCGAGGACGCCGGCGGACGCGGGCTCGCCACCCGGGCGGTCGTCGAGATGGTCGGCATCGCGTTCGGCCGGCTCGGCCTACATCGCGTCGAGGCCGGCACGATCCCGGAGAACCACCGCTCGCAGGCGGTGCTGCGCCGCGCGGGCTTCGAGCGCTTCGGCTACGCCGTCGCCTACCTCAACATCGCCGGACGCTGGCGCGACCACCTGCTGTTCCAGCGCCTCTCCCCGAGCTCCTGACCTGCTCGCGAGCACGGGCTAACCTACGGTTCCGTAGGCGTAAAGTACGGGGTCATGAGCGCACGTCCGGCCACGCCAGCCACCCTCGCCGTCCGCCAGGCCCGAGACTTCCTGTTCGACCACGCGACCGACTACGCCGGAGCCGTCGACGGCTTCCGCTGGCCGGTACTGGACGAGTTCAACTTCGCCCTCGAATGGTTCGACGTCGTCACGGGCGAACACCCCGACCGGGCCGCCGTCACCATCGTCTCCGCCGACCTGAGCGCGCGGTCCTGGAGCTACGGCGAGCTGTCGCGGCGCTCCGACCAGGTCGCCAACTGGCTGCTCAGCCTCGGGCTCGACCGCGGCTCGCACGTCATCGTCATGCTGAACAACACCATCGAGCTGTGGGAACTGGTGCTGGCGATCTACAAGATCGGCGCGGTCGCCATCCCGACGTCCACACTGCTCTCGGCCGCCGACCTCGCCTACCGGGTCGAGCACGGAGAGGCCCGCGCGGTCGTCCTGCCGACGTCCCTGCACGCGCGGACGGAACTGCTGCCGTCCGGGGTGCTCCGGATCGGCGTCGGCCCCAACCTGCCGTCCGGCTGGATCTCGTGGGCGGGGTCTACCCGTCCGTCCGACAGGTTCACCCCGGACGGCCCGACCCCTGCCGGTGACCTCAGCCTGCTGTACTTCACCTCCGGCACCACCGCCCGTCCCAAGCTGGTGCGACACACCCAGGTGTCCTACCCGGTCGGGCACCTGTCGACGATGTGGTGGCTCGGCGTCCGGCCCGGCGACGTCCACCTGAACATCTCCTCCCCCGGCTGGGGCAAACACGCCTGGAGCAACTTCTTCTCCCCCTTCCTGGCACAGGCGACGGTCTTCGTCTTCAACTACGACCGCTTCGACGCCGCGTCCCTGATGAGGGTGATGGACGCCCACGAGGTCACCACCTTCTGCGCACCGCCGACGGTCTGGCGGATGCTGATCCAGGCCGACCTCACCCAGCTGGCCAGGCCTCCCCGCGAACTGCTCGGCGCGGGTGAACCCCTCAACCCCGAGGTGATCACACAGGTGCGGGCCGCCTGGGGTTCGACGATCCGGGACGGCTTCGGACAGACCGAGATGACCTGCTGCATCGGCAACTCCCCTGGCCAGGTCGTCAAGGACGGCTCCATGGGACGCCCGATGCCGGGCTACCCGGTGGTCCTGCTCGACCCGGTCACCGGCGAGCGCGGACCGGGCGAAGGGGAGATCTGCCTTGACCTCTCCGTCCCGATCCTGGGGCTGATGGACGGCTACCACAACGACGCCGAGATGACGGCCGAGGCCTGCCGGGACGGCTACTACCACACCGGCGACATCGCCTCGGCGGACGCGGACGGCTACCTCACCTACGTCGGCCGCAGCGATGACGTGTTCAAGGCGTCGGACTACAAGATCTCCCCGTTCGAGCTGGAGTCGATCCTGCTCGAGCACCCCTACGTCACCGAGGTGGCGATCGTGCCGAGCCCCGATCCGGTGCGGGCCGCGGTGCCGAAAGCGTTCATCTGCCTGGTCGCGGACGCCGCGGGCCGCCAGGCGGAGGCGGCCCGGGCCATCTTCGAACACGCCCGCACCCGGCTCAGCGCCTACCAGCGAGTGAGGATCGTCGAGTTCGTCACCGAGCTGCCGAAGACGATCTCGGGCAAGATCCGCCGGGTCGAGCTGCGTGAGCGCGAAGCCGTCCGGGTGGCAGCGGACGACGGCACGGGCCAGTTCTGGGAGCGCGACTTCCGCTGACTCCCGGCAGGGCGGCGAGATGCTCGCCACGACCGGGTCAGCGGGCGGTGGGCGGGACGATCCAGCTCAGCAGCAGGATCCCGAGGCCGCTGCCCAGCAGCAGGATCGTGTCGATCAGCCGGCTCCGGACGGCGAGCAGGCCCACGCGCTGTTGCGGCAGCAGGCGGAGCAGACCGCCGAGCGTCACCGATAGGCCGATCAGGGTGCTGCCGATCCGCCAGTGGTCGAGCGGGACGGCGATCACCAGCCCGACCAGGACCCCGACCAGGACGGTGGCCAGTGGCCACTGGCCGATGATCTGCTGGACGACGGTCTTCGGCGGACGGGAGTCGGTCGACGGGCTGGTCATTCGAACGCTTCGGCCCGGTCCACCACGTTGGACAGCAGCATCGCCCGGGTCATCGGTCCGACCCCGCCGGGGTTCGGGGCCACCCAGGACGCCTTGGCCGCCACGTCGGGAGCCACGTCTCCGACGAGCTTGCCGTCCACCCTGCTGACGCCCACGTCCAGCACGACCGCACCCTCGCGGATCATCCCGGCGTCGATCAGGTGCGGCACTCCGGCGGCCGCGACCACGATGTCGGCCGACCGAGTGTGCGCGGCCAGGTCGCGGGTGCCGGTGTGGCACAGGGTGACGGTGCAGTTCTCGCTGCGCCGGGTCAGGATCAGCCCCAGCGGACGCCCGACGGTGATCCCCCGGCCGACGACGCACACCTCGGCGCCGGCCAACGGCACGTCGTGGCGGCGCAGCAACTCGACGATCCCCCGCGGCGTGCACGGCAGCGGCGCCGGCTCGTTCAGCACGAGCTTGCCGAGGTTCACCGGGTGCAGCCCGTCCGCGTCCTTGTCCGGGTCGATGAGGGAGAGCATCGCGTTCTCGTCCAGGTGCTTCGGCAGGGGCAGTTGCACGATGTAGCCGGTGCACGCGTCGTCCGCGTTCAGCCCGGCGATCGCCTCGGCGACCATCTCCGCCGGCGCGTCGGCCGGCAGGTCGACCCGGATCGAGGTGATCCCCACCTCAGCGCAGTCTCGGTGCTTCATCCGGACGTAGCTGTGGCTGCCCGGGTCATCGCCGACCAGCACCGTCCCCAGCCCCGGACGCAGCCCGCGAGCCGCCAGCGCGCGCACCCGCACCCCCAGCTCGGCCTTGATGGTGGCGAGGACGGCCCTCCCGTCCAGGAGCTGTGCAGTCATGGGGCCTCTCAGTGGAAGAAGTGCCTTGTGCCGGTGAAGTACATGGTCACGCCGGCCGACGTCGCTGCCTCGATCGTATCGGCGTCGCGAACCGACCCGCCGGGCTGGACGATCGCCGTCACCCCCGCTTCGATGAGGATCGCCGGGCCGTCGTTGAACGGGAAGAACGCGTCCGAGGCGGCCACCGACCCCCGTGCCCGATCGCCGGCCCGCTCGACCGCGAGCCGGCAGGAGTCCACCCGGTTGACCTGCCCCATCCCCACTCCGACGGACGCACCGCCGGACGCCAGCAGGATCGCGTTCGACTTCACCGCGCGGCAGGCCCGCCAGGCGAAGGCGAGGTCGGCCAGGGTCGCGGCATCGGCAGGCTGGCCCGAGACCAGCCGCCAGTTCGCCGGGTCGTCGCCGTCCGCGTCGATCCGGTCGGACGCCTGCATCAGCAGCCCGCCGGAGATGGCCTTCGTCTCGACCCCCGACGCCGGGTACGGGACGGCCTTCAGGATCCGCAGGTTCTTCTTCTTCGACAGGATCTCCAGCGCCCCGTCCTCGTAGTCGGGCGCGATCACCACCTCGGTGAAGATCTCCGCGATCTGGGTCGCGGCCGCCACGCTGATCGGACGGTTGGCCGCGATCACCCCTCCGTAGGCCGACACCGGGTCGCAGGCGTGGGCCAGCCGATGCGCTTCGGCGATGTCGACTCCGACAGCGATCCCGCACGGGTTGGCGTGCTTGATGATCGCCACCGCAGGCTCGCTGAAGTCGTACGCGGCCCGGTAGGCGGCGTCACCGTCGGTGTAGTTGTTGTAACTCATCTCCTTGCCGCCGAGCTGTTCGGCGGTCGCGATCCCGGCCGCGCGATACCCGTTGCGGTACAGGGCCGCCCGCTGGTGACTGTTCTCGCCGTAGCGAAGGGTGCCGAGCTTGTCCCAGGTGCCGCCCACCCAGGTGGGGAACCCGTCACCGCCGGAGGAGTCGGTCAGCACGCTGCCCATCCAGGACGCCACGGCAACGTCGTAGGTGGCGGTGTGGACGAAGGCGGCAGCGGCCAGGGCCTTGCGGGCATCGAGGTCGAAGCCGCCCGCCGCCAGGGCGTCCAGCACCTGCGGGTATTGGGCCGGCGAGGTGACGATGGCGACCGAGGGATGGTTCTTGGCGGCCGCCCGCACCATCGAAGGGCCGCCGATGTCGATCTGCTCGATGCACTCGTCCTGGGACGCGCCGGAGGCGACCGTTTCGGTGAACGGGTAGAGGTTGGAGACCACCAGGTCGAACGGCTCGACCCCGAGCTCGGCGAGTTGCTCCCGGTGGGACGCCAGCCGCCGGTCGGCGAGGATGCCGGCGTGGATGTGCGGGTGCAGGGTCTTCACCCGCCCGTCCAGGCACTCGGGGAAGCCGGTGACCTGCTCCACCGGTGTCACCGGGACGCCGGCGGCCGCGAGGGTGGACGCTGTCGAGCCGGTGGACACGATCTCCACTCCGGCCTTCGCGAGAGCCATGCCGAGGTCTACGAGACCGGACTTGTCGTAGACCGAGACCAGGGCGCGGCGGATGGGCAGCAGATCGGACATCATTTCCCCTTGGCTAGTTCGTTCACGGTATCGACGAGCAGCTGCCGTTCGACCACCTTGATCCGCTCGTGCAGGCTCTCCTCGTCGTCACCGGCCAGCACTCGTACCGCCTCCTGGGCGAGGATCCGGCCGGTGTCGACGCCCGCGTCCACGAGGAAGACCGTGGCACCGGTGACCTTCACTCCGGCCGCGAGGGCGTCGCGGACGCCGTGCAGGCCGGGAAAGGACGGCAGTAGCGCCGGGTGGGTGTTGATCATCCGGCCGGGGAAGCGGGCCAGGAACGTCGGCCCGACCAGCTTCAGGAAGCCGGCGCTGACCACCAGGTCCGGCGCATGGGCAGCCACCCGCTCCGTGAGCCCGGCGTCCCAGGCGGCCCGGTCGGCGCCGCGTTCCAGCGGATGGACGAAGGTGGGCACCCCGGCAGCCTCCGCCCGGGCCAGTCCGGCGACCCCGGGACGGTCGGAGCCGACGGCCTCGACGGTGGCGTCCAGGCGTCCGGACGCCTGTGCGTCCAGCAGGGCCTGCAGGAGTGTGCCGGTGCCCGAGACCAGGACCACCAGGCGCAACGGCATGGCCCGAACCCTACCCGAGGGCCGTCCCGGTCAGCCTCGGGCCTGCGTCCTGCGGACGGCCAGGACCCAGGCCGCAACGGCCCCGATCGCTGCGGAGAAGACGATCGTGGCCAGGCCGATCAGCGCCTCCGGGAAGAGCGGGCCGACGGTCGCGAACCGGTCCGAGCCGAGGCCGCCGCGGCTGAGCGCCGCCCAGACGAGGAACCCGAGGCCCGCCAGCAGGCCGGCGAGCGCGCCCGAGACCAGGGCCGCCACCGGACTGGTGCTCCCGTCCCGGGTGCGGGCGGCCGCCGCCACCGCGGTGGCACCGGCCACGAGGCCCGGCAGGACACCGACTGCGAGCCAGGCCTCCAGACCACCCGCGCCGTCGGGCAGGGCACCGAAGACCGGGATCGAGGGCAGCAGACCGAGCTGCGTCGCCCACGGCGCGACCAGCGACCCCTCGCCGAGCGCGAACCCCGCACCGAGCAGCCAGGACGCGGCCCAGCCGAGCAACGTGGGGAGGTAGAGCAGTCCGACCAGCGCCCAGACGACGTTGCCGGCGGCGTCGAACCCGAGCTGCTGCTCCAGGGTCTGGATCCGCGGTTCGCCCAGCACCAGGGCGACGCCGAGGACGACCGCCGCCACTCCTGCCAGGGCAAGGATCCCGGCGAGCGCGCCCCTGGCCGCGGCGCGCAGCCAGACCGGTGCCGGCAGGCGGTGTCCCGACTGCCACCAGGCACCCGCCAGGCCGCCGACCACAGCTACCCCGGCAGCGCCCGGAACCACCGCGAGGACCGGCCCGCCGATGCCGGCCGCCATCGCCGCGGCCCCGGCCGCGTACCCGAGGGTGAGCTCGGCTGCGACCAGCACGATCATCCGCACCTGTTCGCGTCCCCGCGCCGGACGGGGCCGCGCCCGGGCGGCCTGCTGGTAGCCGAAGGCAGCCGTGGCGGCACAGAGCAGCGCGAACACGGCGGTCAGGCCGAGCGGAACGAGCGTGATCCGTAGTCCCTGCGCCACGAGGGGGCCGCCGTTGCCGAGCAGCCAGACGCCTCCGATGGTGCGGAGCATCGCGGGGACCGACACCGAAACGGCGCCCCACCAGCCGATCAGGACGACGGCGCCGACGAGCAGCGCCCCGGCGAGCGCCGCGGCGAGTCCACCGCCGATCGCGACCAGTACCGGTGGGAGGACCGGTGGGTCGTCCAGGATGGGTTGCGTCCGGGCGCTCGTGGTGCCGAGCCGCAGTCGCGGCGTCCGGCGGGTTCTGGGTCCAGGCATGCTTCCTCAATGGTTACCTGAGCCTTTCCCAGCTTCCGGGCGGACACGCGGGCTCGCCATTACACTGGCCGAAGTTGACTTGGGCCGCGAAGAAGGATTTGAGGTGGAGGGGACGCCGCAGCCGCGCCGGGCGCTTGACCCGCTGCCGGATGACTGGAGCGAGCCCTCCGTCCAGAGCCCGGACGAGCCCGCAGCCTCGCCTGCGTCCCCGATGACGGACACGGCCAGGATGCGTCGCCTCGCCTTCGGACCCGACGAACCCAGGTCGGGGACGTCGGTTCCCCCGCCGCGGCCCGTGCTGCCGGTGTGGGAGCCGCTGCCGGCCTCGGCAGGACGCCGGTTCTCCGCAGACGACGCCCCGTACGAGAACGACTGGGCCGCGCCGCGCCGCTCGGCGGTGAGCGTGACGTCCCCGATGTCCGACTACGAGCCGCTGCTGCCCCCGGTGAGCCGGCCCGTCGCGCCGCCGCCGGTGACCGTGCCGTACCAGCCGATCGGTCGGACCGCTGGCCCGGCTTCGCAGCCCCCCGGACCGGTACCGAGCATGGCCATGCCGACCGGAGGCTCGGAGTCGGCGGCCACACCGGAGAGCCGGCCCGAACCGCTCAGTCCCCGCGCTGCGAAGGCCAAGGCGAAGGCAGACGCGAAGGCCGAGGCGCGGGCCGCGAAGGAGCGCGCCAAGGCCGAGGCGCATCCCGCGCCCGAGGCCGGTCGCCATGCGGCCGGCAAGGAGCCTCGGCGCAGGTCGCGGACGGTCGTGATCGTGGTCGCCGCCGCACTCGCACTCGCCCTGATCGCCGGGGCGGTGGCCTACTCGATCCTCAGCCGCAACCCGGCCGCGACCAATCCGGCGGCCAAGCCCGTCGACCCGCTGCTGACCACGACCGAGGTCGCTGCGCTCGGGGATGGGACCTGGCAGGAAGTCGGCGTCACCCGCACCCCGCTGTGCGTCGGTCAGGACACTCAGCCGGCGGCGCAGCGCAGCGCCAGCCGGCTGCTCACGTCCGCCTCCGGCAGCGTCCTGCAGTTCGTCTACACGTTCGCCGACGAGCCCGCCGCGACGCAGGCGTACGCTGCGCAACTCGCCGACGCGGGGGCCTGCCCGCACGACAGCGTACTGATCGCGGGCGCGTCGACGGTGAAGGGACTCGCCGACAGTGCGGACGCCGTCCGGCTGACGATCCAGGCGACCAAGGACGAGCATCACGTCCTGCTGCTGACCCGGTCCGGCCGCACCCTGAACACGTTCGACGTGACCGGGGACGCGAACCTGAGCATCGCGACCGTCGCGAAGGTGGCGTCCGCAGCGCTGGCCCGCCAGTGCTCGGCCGGCGGCACCTGCCCGTCGACCCTCACCGTCGCCGACTCCTTGCCCGCCGCCGGGGACCCGGCCGGCTGGCTGGTCGCCGCGGACCTGCCGCAGGTCACCCCCGGCTCGGGTAAGTGGACGGCGCTGCCGATCCAGGCGATCACGCTCCAGGGCTCGCAGTGCGAGGACGTCGACCTGACCAAGGTCACCGGCACCATGGACTCCTCCGAACGGGTCTTCGTGCTCACCGGCGACTCGAAGGCGCCGGCCCAGTTCGGCATCGACCACGCGGTGTGGCGGTTCTCGACGCCGAAGGCGGCGACGAGCCTGGCCAGCAAGCTCACCGGGAACATCGCCGACTGTGCGACGAACACGCCGACGGCGACCGTCAACGCCGGCCCGTCGATCAAGGGCGTCGGCAACGGCGTCCAGGTCACTGGGAAGACGTGGGAGATCACCCACAAGCTGTCCACCGGAACGATCGTGTTCCGGGTGGCGGTGGTCACCGCCGGCAACCGGGTGAGCTACCTGCTCGCCAATCCGAGCAAGGACTTCGACTTCACCGACGCCGAGTGGGCCGCGATCGCGCTGCGCGCCGGCCAGCGGGCCAGCCAGGCGAGCTGATCCAGCGGTGCAGTCCCGCCCCAGCGGGCAGGATCGGCTTCGCTAGCTCCAGGCGCCCAGAAGGTCGGCGGCGCCAAGACTCACGTCGGCACTCGCCGATGACTCCCCCGACGGGCTGATCGCGACCAGCCTTGCCTGCGCTGAACGCGGCACGAGGGAACGTGCGGGCGCGAGGTCGGCCACGTCCCGGTCGGTGACGCCGCCGCGCTCGCGCCACTTGACGGTCCCCAGCAGCATCGTCCGGTCGGCGGCCATCGCGACGGCGTCCACCTCAGCGCTGCCGTCGCGCGTCCACCAAGGAAGAACCCGCTCCACCGAAGCCAACCGGTCGTCGCGCATGGCCAGCAACTCCAGCGCCTGACGGACCACCGGCTCGATGCTGCGTCCTCGCCAACTTGACCAGTCGCGGTCGAAGGCGGCAATCGCCAGGTCAGCTCGGCCGCGGGCAGCCTGCTCGGCCGACCGCTCGGCGTAGCGGAACCAGAACCGCAGATAGGGATCGGCAACCCGGTAGCGCCGCAGTCTCGAGGACGGCGCGGCCCACGCCGGCGACTCGCGCGCCACGAGACCACGCTCGGTCAGCGTGGCCAACGCGCGGGTGGTGGCTGTCTGTTCCGCCTTGCCGCCCGGTTCTCCCAGCGTCGCAGCAACCCTCGTGAAGTTGGGGTTGGCGGTGTCGTCGGCTCCGATGGCTGCCAGTGCCTGGTAGGTGGCCCGTCCTTCGGGAAACTCGGCATCGAGAGTCAGCTGGCCGTTGGTGATCAGCGGGCTGAAGGCGTCCGAGAGCGACTCGTGGACGAACCGCTTCACCGAGCCCGTCCGGGCCAGGTCGGTGACCAGCCGCGGGTAGCCACCGGTCACCAGAAAGGCGTCGAAGACCTCGAACGCGGACCATCCGGCCACGACTCTCGCCACCTCCGCCGGGTTCAGCGGGGGCACCGCCAGTTGCCGGGCACGCCCATAGAGGGGACGGCCGTGCTCGACGAGTCCCTCCATCATCGCCACGTCCGAGCCGATCAGGATCAGCAGCACCGGGAGCTTCTCCAGGACCCGATCCCACTGAGCCTGCAGTAGGCCCTCGAGAGTGGGGTCGCTCTCCGCGATCCACGGAAACTCGTCCAGCACCGCGATCACCGGGCCCTCCCGCGCCGCCAGCGCCACCTTGCCCAGCCAGTCACGCCACGTCGCCGACCTTGAGGACGCCAACAGCTCCGCGTCCGCGAGCCGCGAACGGGACTCGAGCAGCGCCTCGTCGGCGAACTGCAGTTGCAGGCCGCTCGGGGCGCGGCGCACTCCCGAGACGAAGACGTAAGCGACCTTGCTGGCCTCGACGAACCGCCCCACCGCGGTCGACTTGCCGACCTGGCGGCGTCCCCGCAGAGCCAGGATTCGACCGACCCTGGACGTCACCACCTCGTCGAGGTGGCGCCGAAGCTCGGCGAACAATCGATCGCGCGGGTGGAACTCTGCCATGACACGTATCATACATTTTCTGCATAATACGTGCGATGTATGTTAAGCCAGGATCGCTCGCATCAGGGACGCGGTCTCGCTCGGCGTCCGGCCGACCTTGACCCCGACTGCTTCGAGCGCGGCCTTCTTCGCCGCGGCCGTCCCGGACGAACCGGTCACGATCGCGCCGGCGTGGCCCATCGTCTTGCCGACCGGAGCGGTGAAGCCCGCCACGTAGGCGACCACGGGCTTGCTGACGTGCTCGGCGATGTAGGCCGCGGCCCGCTCCTCCGCATCGCCACCGATCTCGCCGATCAGCACGATGGCCTCGGTCTCGGGGTCGTCCTCGAACGCTGACAGGGCGTCGATGTGGGACGTCCCGTTGACCGGGTCGCCGCCGATGCCGACGGCGCTGGAGAAGCCGAGGTCGCGCAGCTCGAACATCATCTGGTAGGTCAGCGTCCCCGACTTCGACACCAGCCCGATCGGCCCGGCGCCCGCGATGTTCGGCGGGATGATCCCCACGTTCGACTGCCCCGGTGAGATCAGCCCTGGGCAGTTCGGGCCGATGATCCGCGTCTTCCCGGAGCGCCGGGCGGACGCGACGAACTCGGCGGTGTCCTTCACCGGGATGCCCTCGGTGATCACCACCACCAGCTCGATCTCGGCCGCGATCGCGTCCAGCACCGCCGCCTTGGCGTACGGAGCGGGAACGAAGACCACCGACGTATTGGCCCCGGTCGCGTCCCTGGCGTCCGCCACCGTGTCGAACACCGGGACGGGGTCCTCCTCGAAGGTCACCGACTGGCCGCCCTTGCCGGGCGTGACGCCGCCGACGATCCTCGTGCCGGCGACGACCATCCGCTGGGTGTGCTTGCGACCCTCCGAACCGGTCATGCCCTGCACGATGACCTTGGAGTTCTGGTCGAGCCAAATCGCCATTGCCTTCTCTCCCCTACTCCGCGGCCAGCTCGGCAGCCCGGCGGGCCGCAGCGTCCATCGTGTCCGCCAACTCGACCAGCGGATGCGCCGCCTCGGTCAGCATGTGCCGCCCGATCTTCACCGCGTTCCCGTCCAGCCGCACCACGATCGGCTTGGTCGCCTTCTCCCCCAGCATGCCGAGGGCGTCGATGATCCCCTTCGCGACCTCCGAGCACGCGGTGATCCCGCCGAAGACGTTGACGAAGACGACCCTCACCTGCGGATCGGACAGGATGATCTCCAGCCCGTTGGCCATCACCTGGGCGGACGCGCCGCCACCGATGTCCAGGAAGTTCGCCGGACGCGGGCTGCCCGGCAGGTCGGCGCCGGCGGCCGCGACCACGTCCAGGGTGCTCATCACCAGCCCGGCACCGTTGCCGATGATGCCGACGCTGCCGTCCAGCTTCACGTAGTTGAGGTCGAGGGCCTTCGCCCGCACCTCCAGCGGATCCTCGGACGCCTCGTCCCGGTACTGCGCCCACTCCGGATGCCGGAACTCGGCGTTGCCGTCGAGGGTGACCTTCCCGTCCAGAGCAATGATCCGGCCGTCCGCCGTCTTCACCAGCGGGTTCACCTCGACCAGGGTGGCGTCGTTGTCGCGGTAGACCTCGCCGAGCCGGACCAGAACGGACGCGACCGCGTCCCGGTCGGCCTCGGCGAAGCCGGCCTGCGCAACGATCTCGGCGGCGGCGACGGCATCCAGCCCCGCATTCGGGTCGATCGGGAACCGCACCAGCGCGTCCGGACGCTCGACCGCGAGGGTCTCGATGTCCATGCCACCCTCGACCGAGCACATCGCCAGGTACTTCCCCGTGGTGCGGTCCAGCAGCAGCGAGAAGTAGTACTCGTCGGCGATCTCGGCACCCTCGGCGACCATGACCTGCCGGACGGTGTGGCCTTTGATGTCCATCCCGAGGATGTCGGCGGCCCGGGCGGCAGCCTCCTGCGGGCTGCGGGCCAGCTTCACGCCGCCGGCCTTGCCGCGGCCACCAGTCTTGACCTGGGCCTTCACGACCACGACCGGGGTGCCCAGCCGGGCAGCGGCCGACTCGGCCTCCTCCGGAGTGGTGGCGACGAGTCCGCGTAGAACCGGCACCCCCGAAGCCTCGAACATGTCCCTGGCCTGGTACTCGAACAGATCCACGCTGACTCCTTGCCGTCTTCTCGCGGGCCTTCTGGAGCCTATCGCTGCCGCTGCGGCCTTGCCGAAACGGGGTGGCCCGATCTGCTCACGAGTACCACCGTGGGACGGAAGCTGAGAAAAACCCTGAGAAATGCTAAGCTGGCGCCTGCCTGCAGGGGACGGGCACCGAAGTACCGGGGATCGAACAGGGTGGACATCCGAGAAATGCGAGCTGACAAGCCACGACGAGCGGCTGAGCCAGACGGCACCCGACGGTCCTCCGATGTGATCCATACCCTCGCCAAGCGCACCGCAATCGTGGCCCTGGTCTCAGGAATCGGACTCTCCGCCGCGACCGCCTTCACCGCATCGTCGGCCACCGCAGCTCTCGGGACGCAGTCGCCGCTCGGCATCTCCACCCTTGCCGGAGGGGTCGCCGCCAGCCCGAGCGTCGCGTCCCCCGAGGACGTCGCCGCCGAGCGCAGCGAGACCCTCGACCAGCAAGCGGACGCGATCAGCTCCGCGGCAGCGGACGCCGCCGCCGTCCGGCGCACCGACGCGCTCACCACCGAGGCCACCTCGCTGGAGACGGAGAACGAGCGGCTGCGGAACCTGAGCAAGTTCATGTGGCCGACCAAGGGCGGGGTCGGCTCCCCCTTCGGGATGCGGTTCCACCCGATCCTGCACTACTACCGCATGCACGACGGCGACGACATCGGCGGCACCTGTGGCCAGCCGATCTGGGCCGCGCAGTCCGGCACCGTGATCAAGACCGAGATGGGCTACAACGGTGGGTCCGGCAACAACGTCTGGATCGACAACGGCGACATCAACGGCGTCAACGTGGCCAGCGGCTACCTGCACATGAGGAACTACATCGTCAAGGTCGGCCAGTACGTGAACAAGGGCGACGTGATCGGCTACGTCGGCAGCACGGGCCTGTCGACCGCGTGCCACCTCCACTTCTCGATCAAGAAGGACGGGCGCGAGTCCAACCCGATGGAGTACATCGGCTGGAACTCCGAGTCCGACCAGAAGGCCGCGAAGTCCGACAACGAGTGACCGATCGCGGTCCGTCCCAGCCGTGCAACGACGAACGACCCGCGTCAGCGTGAACCGAAGTACCTGTCCCCGACGGTTCAGAGCTTCTCCATCGGGGCGTGGCGCAGCGACAGCCGCTTCACCCCGGTTGAGCCGAAGTCGATGTCGGCCATCGCCTGGTCGCCGGCGCCGAGGGTGGCGATCACCGTCCCCATCCCGAAGGTCGTGTGCAGCACCCGCTCGCCCACCTGCACCGACGCCACCGTCTTGATCGCGGGACGCGAGCCGAAGCTCGGCGACGCGGAGGGACGGGACGCCCGGGTCTCCGTCCGCGCCTCCCGCCGCGGCAGGAACGGCGGCCGGGCCGCGCCGAGGTTCCGCCAGTCGACCAGGTGCTCGGGGATCTCGTCGGCGAACCGGCTGGCCGGGTTGTACTTGGGTGCCCCCCACATCGTCCGCACCGTCGCCCGGGTGAGATAGAGGCGCTTGCGGGCCCGGGTGATCCCGACGTAGGCCAGCCGGCGCTCCTCCTCGAGCTCGGCGGGGTCGAACATGGCCCGCTCGTGCGGGAAGATCCCCTCCTCGAAGCCGGTCAGGAACACCGTGTCGAACTCCAGGCCCTTCGCCGTGTGCAGCGTCATCAGCGTCACCACCCCGGTGCTGTCAGGGTCGTTGTCGGGGATCTGGTCGGAGTCGGCCACCAGCGCGATCCGCTCCAGGAACGCCGGCAACGAGTCATCGGGCTCCGGCGCGGCCGCGGCGAGCTCGGCTGCCAACTCGGCGTCCTCCCCCAGGCCGGCGTCCGGCAGGTCGATGGCATGGGCAGCGGCCACGAACTCCTGGGCGACACTGACGAACTCGACCAGGTTCTCCAGCCGGGTCTCGTCCTGCGGGTCGGTGGAGTTGCCCAGCTCGTCGACGTAGCCGGACGCCTTCAGCACGCCGGCAAGGATCTGGTCGGCCGGGACGCCGTCGGCGACCTGCTGGCGATGCTCGGCCATCATCGCGACGAACCCCTGCAGCTGCGCCAGTGAGCGGGACGCCAGCCCGGGCACCTCGGTGACCCGCTCCAGGGCTGCGCCGAAGGACAGCTGCTCGCTGGCGGCCCAGGCCTCGACCAGCGACTCCGCGCGGTCGCCGATGCCGCGCTTGGGCACGTTCAGGATCCGCCGCAGCGACACGTCGTCGTCAAGGTTGGCGATCGCCCGCAGGTACGCGATCGCGTCCCGGATCTCCCTGCGCTCGTAGAACCGGACGCCGCCGACGACCCGGTACGGCAGGCCGAGCCGGATGAACACGTCCTCGAAGGCTCGCGACTGAGCGTTGGTCCGGTAGAAGACGGCCGTCTCACCGGGCTTGCTGGTGCCGGCGTCCGCCAGCTTGTCGATCTCGGACGCCACGAACTGGGCCTCGGCGTGCTCGGTGTCGGCGACGTAGCCGACCAGCCGCTCGCCGTCGCCGGCGTCCGACCACAGCCGCTTCGCAGGACGGTTCGCGTTGCGGGTGATCACGGCGTTCGCCGCATTCAGGATGTTCTGCGTCGACCGGTAGTTCTGTTCGAGCACGATCGTCGTGGCACCGGGGAAGTCGTTCTCGAAGTCGAGGATGTTCCGGATCGTGGCACCACGGAAGGCGTAGATCGACTGGTCGGAGTCGCCGACCACCATCAGCTCGGGCGGCTCGATCGAGCCCTCCACCGGGTTGGGCACCTCGCCACACAGTTCACGAATGAGGGCGTACTGGGCGTGGTTGGTGTCCTGGTACTCGTCGACCAGGACGTGCCGGAACCGGCGGCGGTACTGCTCGCGCAGGTCCGGGAAGGACTGCAGCAGGTGGACGGTGGTCATGATCAGGTCGTCGAAGTCGAGCGCGTTGGCGGCCTTCAGCCGGGCCTGGTAGGTGGCGTACGCGTCGGCGTACACCTCCTCGTTCGCCGTGGACGCCTTGGCTCGGGCGGTCTCGAAGTCGACCAGCTCGTTCTTGCAGTTGCTGACCCAGTTCAGCACGGCGCGCGGCGGGAACCGCTTCGGGTCGACGTCGGCGTCCCGCAGGACGAGCTGCATCAGGCGCTTGGCGTCGGTGTCGTCGTAGATCGAGAAGTTGCGGGAGAGCTCGAACCGGGCGATGTCGTTGCGGAGGATCCGGACGCAGGCCGAGTGGAAGGTGGACACCCACATCAGCCGGGCGCGGTTGCCGACCAGGTCGACGACCCTGGACCGCATCTCGGCGGCGGCCTTGTTCGTGAACGTGATCGCGAGGATCGAGCCGGGGTGGACGTCCCGGATGCCGACCAGGTGCGCGATCCGGCGGGTCAGCACCCGGGTCTTGCCCGACCCGGCGCCGGCGACCACCAGCACCGGGGAGCCGGCATGCAGCACCGCTGCCCGCTGCGGCGGGTTGAGCCCGGCCAGCAGCTCGTCCTCGCTGACCCGGGGACGCTTCGCCGGTGCCCGCTCACCGCTCTCGGTGAGGGGCCGCTGGTCGCCGGAGAGGTCGGGGAAGAGTGTGTCGGTCATCGCCGCAACAGCTTAGGCGTCCGCACCGACGTGACCGACCGTCCCCGCGTCGCAGGGCCCCTACCCGAGTCGCAGGGCCCCTACCCGAGACGAGTGGGAAGTTTGGGGTGGGCGAGCCCCGGGTAGACAACCGGCATGGGATTTCTCGCATGGATATTGATGGGTCTGATCGTCGGCGCGATTGCCAAGGCGATCATGGGGGACGGCGGCGGCTGGGTGTCCAGCCTGATCGTGGGTCTCATCGGTGCCGTCGTGGGCGGATGGATCGGCTCCGCGGCGTTCGGCGAGGGCGTGACGGGCTTCTTCTCGCTCTGGTCCTGGATCCTCGCCATCGTCGGCGCAGTGATCGTGTTGTTCGTCTACAACCTCATCGTCGGTCGGCGTCGGACCACCGCGCCCTGATCAGGGGAACGAGCCGACGGCGCCCGGGCATCCCCTCAGCCCGGGCGCCGTCGCACGTCCGGGGAGCACACCCGGGGACGGCTCAGGGTCGGGCCGTGGACGCGCCCGATGGGCCCTGCCGAGGGGGCGCCCTACGGTGAAGCCATGGGTTTCATCGCGTGGATTCTGATGGGTTTGATCGCCGGCGCCATCGCGAAGGCGATCATGAAGCAGCAGGGCGGCTGGATCTCGGCCCTGGTCACCGGCCTGATCGGCGGAGTCGTCGGCGGCTGGATCGGCGCCGCAGTGTTCGACCGGGGGGTCGTCGGCTTCTTCTCACCGTGGTCGTGGCTGCTCGCGATCGGCGGCTCGGTCCTGGTGCTGTGGCTCTACGGACTGATCACCCGCAAGCGGGCCTGAGGATCACACCAGCTTGCGATCGGTCGCCCAGCGGGTCAGCTGGTGCCGGTTGGACAGCTGCAGCTTGCGCAGCACAGACGAGACGTGGGTCTCGACGGTCTTGATCGAGATGAACAGCTCGCGCGCGATCTCCTTGTACGCGTAGCCGCGGGCGATCAGCCGGAGCACCTCACGTTCGCGCGCGCTCAGCCGGTCCAGGTCCTCGTCGATGCTGGCGACGTCGATGGCTCCGGAGAAGGCGTCCAGGACGAAGCCGGCCAGCCGAGGCGAGAACACCGCGTCCCCGGTGCCGACGCGTCCGATCGCCTCCACCAGTTCGTCGGCGGAGATGGACTTGGTCACATAGCCCCGCGCGCCGGCCCTGATCGCGCCGATCACGTCCTCGGCGGCGTCCGAGACGGACAGCGCCAGGAACTTCACCCCCGGCTCGACCGCACCGACCTGCTTGATCACCTCGACGCCGCCACCACCGGGCAGGTGGATGTCCAGCAGCACCACGTCCGGGACGGCAGCAAGGATGGCCGCAACGGCCGTGGGGACGTCCTCCCCTTCCCCGACCAGCTGGACGCGGCCGCCGATGTCGTGTTTGACGCCGCTGCGGAACATGGCGTGGTCGTCGACCACCACCACCCTCCAGGCGGCCGGGGTTGTGATTTCCTCACTCATCGCGGTAACTCCAGTCTCACTTCGGTACCCGCTTCCGGGGCTGTCTTGATTATCGCCCGGCCGCCGGCCCGCCTCATCCGCTCGATGATCGAACCGCGGACGCCCATCCGGTCGTCGGTGACCGTCGCCAGGTCGAACCCGCGTCCCCGGTCGCGGACGTAGACGCTGACCAGGTCGGTGTCCACCTCGCTGTACAGGTCGATCCGGTCGGCCCCGGAGTGCTTGGCCGCGTTCACCATCGCCTCGCCGGCCGCCCGGACGATCGCGGTCAGGTCCGCGGTGACCGGGGTGTCGCCGACGCTGACCAGTTCGACATCCACGCCGTGGTCGGCCTCCACGTCCAGCATCTCCTCGGTGAGCGCCTCGACCAGGCTGCCGGACGCCGGCTCCTCGCCGTAGAGCCACTGCCGCAGTTCGCGCTCCTGGCGCCGGGCCAGGGCGGCCACCTTCTTGGGGTCGGCCGCCTGCCGCTGGATCAGCGCGAGGGTCTGCAGGACGGAGTCGTGGAGGTGGGCCGCCATGTCCGCCCGGGCGTCGGCGAGCAGGGCCGTGTCCCGCGCCTGGGCCAGCGTCCGGCGCACCCGCAGGATCCACGGCAGGACGGCCAGCACCAGCGTGACCGCGGCGAGGCCGAGGACCAGCAGCAGCCGTCCCGTCTCGGTGAGGACGGACTCGAAGCTGGTCACCAGCATCCAGACCGACGTCCCCAGGGCGGCCAGCCCGATGCCGATCGCGACGATCGACGTCCAGTGCGCGAGCAGGGGGGCGACCAGACGACGCCAGCCCCGCCCGGAACTCATCTCACGAGTGGAGACGTGATCGGCCTGCCACCAGATCAGGCCCAGCCCGGCTGCGGCCAGCAGGCCGGAGAACAGGTAGGGCAGCGGCAACCCCCAGCCGGTCACCTGGACCAGCCACAGCAGCCCGATGCCGACCAGGCCGAGCGCGACGGCGACGCCGAGGTCCACCGGGGAGAGGGTCGTCGGTCCGCTGGGACGCAGCCCGGAGCGGGCGTTCGCTTCCAGTCCAGGGGCCTCTCGCTGCTCGCGCCCGCCGGGCATCACCAGCCACAGCGCGAGATAGATCAGCACTCCGACAAGGCCGAATGCTCCCAGGACGACGAAGATGACCCGCAGCACCACCGGCTGCCAGCCCAGCGGACCCGCCAGCCCGGCACACACCCCGCCGACCCAGGCGGAGCCGAGCGGACGGGTGGAGTTCGGCTGTGGCTGGAGGCTCACGTCGATCCGCGCAGCACCACAGAGCTGTGCAGCACCACCGGGCTGTCCGGGTTGCCGCCCCTGAGGATCTCGATCAGCATCTCGGCCGCGATCCGGGTGCTCTCGGCCGCCGCGTTCGTCATCGTGGTCAACTGGGGGGTCGGCTGCAGGGCAGCCACCGAGTCGTCGAAACCGATCACCCGGATGTCCTCGGGGACCCGGCGTCCGGTCTCCTGGATGGCCGCAACGGCCGTCGCCGCCATCAGGTCGTTGGCGACGAACAGTCCGTCCAGCTCGGGGGACCGCCGCAGCAGGTCCAGCACGACCCGTCCGCTGCTGGAGGTGTACTGGCCCTCCGCCTGCAGGGTCGGATCCAGCCCGGCCGCGGTCATGGCATCGGTGAATCCGAGTTGCCGCTTGCGGGCCGAGTCCATCTCCAGCGGACCGGTGATGTGGCCGATTCGGAGCGAACCGCGGTCGATCAGGTGCTCGGTCGCCATCCTGCCGGCGGTGCGGTTGTCGAGGTCGACGTACGGCAGCCCGGGCGTCTCGGGGTCGCCGACGAAGACGACCGGCAGCCAGGCCCGGGCGAGCAGCTGGCCGAGCTCCGGCCCGTGGTGAGAGACGATGATGGCCCCGTCCACGTGGCCGGACTCGAGGTAGCGCACCATCTTGGACGGCTTGGTGCCCGGTTCGGCCATCGCCAGCACGACGTGCATGTCGACCTTGCCGAAGCCCTGAAGGGCTCCGTGGTAAGCCTGCGGGAAGTAGGGGTCGGTGAAGACCCGCTCGTCGGTCTCGGCCACGACGACGGCGATCACGCCGGTGCGACGCGTGACCAGCGCTCGGGCAGCCCGGTTGGGCTGGTAGCCGAGCTCGCTGATCGCGGCCTGGACCAGCTTCGTCGTCTCCGGCGCGACAATGCTGGCACCGTTCACGACCCGGGAGACGGTGGCCCGGGAGACTCCCGCGGCGCGAGCCACGTCCTCGAGTGTCGGCACTGCCCGTACATCACTCATCCCGACGGTTCCCCTAACGGACACGGCAGTGTCCCAGCGCAGGATATCGAACTGCGACTGCCGGCAGCACCGC
>JAFKJK010000001.1 GCA_017306015.1 Propionibacteriaceae bacterium | reverse complement strand
GTGCAGGCGAACATGCACACCTACCTGCTGCTGAAACAGCGCACCAAAGCGTTCCGGGCCGATCCGGAGGTGCAGGAAGCGCTAGCCGCGGCCAAGGTACCCGAACTGTCCGTGCCCACCCTCGCCGACGGAGAGACCTACACCGACCTCCTCACCGACCCGACCGCCTACGAAGACTTCAACACCTCGGCCTACTACAACGGCAACGGCTACGGCTTCGTCCGACTCCAACAACTCGCCACCGAACACCTCCTCGGCGCCCGCTGACGCCATGGCAAGGGTGATTGGGGTCGACTCCTCGACCCAGAGCTGCAAGGTCGTCGTCCGGGACGCCGATTCCGGTGCGCTGCTGGCGTCCGGACGCGCATCGCACCCCGACGGCACCGAGGTCCATCCCGATCACTGGTGGACGGCGCTGCGGGACGCGCTCGCCCAGGCCGGTGGGCTGGACGGGGTGGCCGCGGTCAGCATCGGTGGCCAGCAGCACGGCATGGTCGTCCTGGACAGCGACGGCCGGGTGATCCGGCCGGCGCTGTTGTGGAACGACACCCGCTCGGCAGCGGCGGCGTCCGCGCTGACCGAGGAGGTGGGCGCCGAGGAGATCGTCGCCCGCACCGGCTCTCTGCCGGTGGCCTCCTTCACCGCAACGAAGCTGCGCTGGCTCCGCGACGCCGAGCCGGAGAACGCCGCGAATGTGGCGGCGGTGTGCCTGCCGCACGACTGGCTGACCTGGCGGCTTCGGGGCTACGGCCCGGCCGGCGAGTCCGAACTCGGTCCCGACCTGGGGGAACTGGTCACCGACCGCTCGGACGCGTCGGGCACCGCCTACTGGTCGCCGGCCACCGGCGACTACGACCGCGACCTGCTGGTCCGCGCGCTCGGCCACGACGCGATCCTGCCGCGGGTGCTCGGCCCAGCCGAGTCCGTGCCCGGCCCCGGGTTCCTCGTCGGCCCGGGAGCCGGGGACAACGCGTCCGCAGCGCTCGGGCTGGACGCGCGGCCCGGCGACGTGGTGGTCTCCCTCGGCACGTCCGGGACGGTGTTCGCCGCGACCGAGGTGCCCACCGCTGACGCCAGCGGCATCGTCGCCGGCTTCGCGGACGCCACCGGGGGATTCCTGCCGCTGGTGTGCACCCTCAACGCCGCCCGGGTGCTCGACGCGGTTGCCGGACTGCTCGGCGTCGACCACGCCGAACTGGCCAGGCTCGCGCTCGAGGCGTCGCCCGGTGCCGGGGGAGCGGTGCTCGTCCCCTACTTCGAGGGCGAACGCACGCCGAACCTGCCCGATTCCACGGCGAGCCTCGTCGGCCTCACGCTGGCGTCGACCACGCGTCCCAACCTTGCCCGGGCGGCGATCGAGGGAATGCTGGGCGGCCTGGCGGCCGGGGTGGCAGCGATCCAGGGCTTCGGGATCGAGGCGAGACGCGTCCTGCTGATCGGCGGAGCGGCGGCCAACCCGGCCGTCCAGACGATCGCGGGCCAGGTGTTCGACGTTCCGGTCGAGGTGCCGAGCCCGGGGGAGTACGTCGCCGACGGTGCCGCCCGCCAGGCCGCCTGGGTACTCACCGGGCAGCGTCCCGACTGGCCGGTGGAGCTGGTGGCCAGGCCGGCGTCCGACCCGCACTCGGAGATCCTGGACGCCTATCGCGCGGCGGCCGCCAGCTACTGACGACGCCTGACAGGAATCGCGCACTCGACGCCCGAACAGCACCCAGATCGAGCTCTGAGGCAATCGAGTGTGCGATTCCTGTCACCGATACGCTGAAGCCATGGACGAGGACCCGGCTGCCCGGTTGGGCGCGTTGCAGGACCGGACGGTGCAGGCACGCCTGCGGGCCATCGAGGCCAACCGCGCGCAGATCGCCGAGTTGGAGGTGATCTGGCGGGAATTGAGCGAGCTGAGCACCGGCTACGAGGACGCCCGGCCGCTTCGCGACGAGGTCTCCGCCGACATCTCCCGGCTCAAGAAGCTCGACCTGGCGCTCGACACCGAGTGGCTCGCCGACGCCAAGCGCGCCCGCCGGCAGGCCGGCACGCTGTGAGTGCGTAGAGCGGCTGACTAGAGCCTGGAGCGCAGCCAGTCGACCTGACGCTGCCAGTGGAACGCCTGGCCGCCCTCGTGGCCGTTGAACTCGTAGACCGCGATCTCCCGGTCGGCACCGCCGTAGCGGTTGTAGGCGGCGAACACCGACGAGGGCATCACGACGTCGTCCATCAGGCCGACGGAGAACAGCGCCGGAGCGGTCGCCCGGCGGGCGAAGTTCGCCCCGTCGAAGTAGGCAAGGGTGGCGAACACGTCGTCGGTCCGGCCGCGGTGGACGGCCAGATACTGGGTCACCTCGGTGAACGGGCGGCCCGGGGTGACGGCCACCGAGCGCCGGAAATGGCACAGGAACGGGACGTCCGGCATCACGGCAGCCACCTGGCCGTCGAGCAGTCCGGCGGCCGCCAGCGTGATCCCGCCGCCCTGGCTGCCGCCGGTGAGCGCGATCCGGCCGGGGTCCACGAAGTCCAGCGTCCGCACAGCGTCGACGAGGCGGACGGCGTCGGTGAACACCCGCCGGTAGAAGTAGGTCAGCGGGCTCTCGATGCCCCGGGTCATGAAGCCCTCGAACGAGGTTCCGGTGCCGTGGGGGTCGGGGGTGCTGCCGCCGCCACCCCAGCCGCCGCCCTGGCCACGGGTGTCCATGACGACGTGGACGAAGCCGGCCGCCGCCCACGCCAGGTGCTCCGACGGCAGGCCGCGGCCGCCGTTGTAGCCGACGAACTCCACGATCGCCGGCCTCGCGCCGCCGCCCGCTGGCCGGACCACCCAGCCCTTGATCGGGTCGCCATCGAAGCCGGAGAAGGTCAGGTCCTCGACGACCAGCTCGGTGATCGGCGCCGGTACCGCCGTGAGGGTCACGCCGTGCGGGAACGCCCGCGCCTCGGCGAGCGTGCCGGACCAGAAGGCGTCGAAGTCCTCCGGCTCCTCGATCTCCGGACGGAAGTCGACCAGTTCAGCGAGGGGCAGATCGGACAGCGGCACGTCGGGTTCCTCTCACTGGGTGGCGTCGACCGGACGGTAGCTGAAGTCCTCGACCGCGATCACCGTACCGGACGGGCCGCCGTTGCTGGTTGCGTACACCCCCAACCACAGGCCGAGGAAGCCACCGGTCGCGACGCTGTCCAGGGTCCGGCCGTCCGCGGTCGCGACGACGACGTCCCGGTCGCCGACCCGCACCCACAAGGAGTATTCGGCCCCGCGCACCCGGACGCCGAGGCGCACCCGGCCGGTCGCCTCCAGGGCGAGCTCGCCCAGCAACACGTCCGTTCCGGCACGACGATGGGTCGCGCGGACGAGGAGGCCGCTGGCGGCCGGGACGAGCGCGAGCCGGACGTGGTCGCGCTCGGACTGCCGGATGGCCAGGCCGGCTTCCTCGCCCGGCGCCAGCACGCCGGGTGAACCGAAGTACCTGTCCCCATGGTTCACCGCACCCACACCGGGTGAACCGAAGTACCTGTCCCCATGGTTCACCGCACCCACACCGGGTGAACCGAAGTACCTGTCCCCATGGTTCACCGCGCGCAGCGTCAGGTGGAGGTCCAGGTCCCGGTGCTGCTGGCGGATGCCCAGGAAGCTCGGCGTCCCCGGCTCGGAGAGTGAGGCGGGCTGCAGCCGGAGCCGCCAGCCGTCCCCGTCCGGCTCGGCGAACGCGGACGCCGGACCGCGCAGCGACGTCCAGCGGCGGTCGGACGGCGCCACCAGGCCGCCGGAGTCGCCGGACGGAGCGGTCTGCGCGAACGGCACGTCGACCTCGGCCGGCACCCGGCCGACACCCGGCGCGAACACCGGCCAGCCGTCCTCCCAGACCACCGGCACCAGGAACGTCTCGCGGCCGAGCGGGTAGTGGTAGCCGCCGATCGGACGCATCGCGAGCAGCACCGCCCACCAGCTGCCGTCCACCGCCTGGACGAGGTCGGCGTGGCCGGTGCCCACGACGTCGACCGAGCGGCCCAGCTGCCGATGGGTCAGCACCGGATTGGCCCGGTTGCCGTCGTAGGGCCCGGTGACCGATTCCGAACGGGCCACCGAGACGGCGTGGTGGAACTCGGTTCCGCCTTCGGCGGCGAGCAGGTAGTAGGTGCCGTCCACCTTGTACAGGTGCGGACCCTCCGCCCAGACCGCGCCGAGCAGGGCGCCGTTCCAGATCACGTGCTCGGGCCCGACCAAGCTCATCGTGGCCAGGTCGAACTCGCGCACCCAGACCTCGGTCTGGTCGTGCCAGGCGGGCTGCCTGGCCAGCCGGGTGCCGTGCAGCCAGGCGCGTCCGTCGTCGTCGAAGAACAGGGACGGGTCGATGCCGTCCGCGTCCAGCCAGACGGGGTCCGACCACGGACCGGCCGGATCGGCAGCGGTCATGCAGAAGTTGCCGCCGCGCGAGGTGTCAGCCTGGTCGACCAGGGTGCAGACCACGTAGAACCGGCCGTCGTGGTGCCGGATGGCCGGCGCGTAGAGCCCGCCCGAGGAGGCGATCCCGGCGTAGTCGAGCTGGTCGGGCCGGGTCACCACGTGGCCGATGCACTCCCAGTGCGCCAGGTCGGTGCTGTGGAACACCGGAAGCCCGGGGAAGTACTCGAATGTGGACGTGACCAGGTAGTAGTCGTCCCCGACCCGGCACACGCTCGGGTCGGGATGGCACCCCGGCAGGATCGGATTGCCGACGGCGCTCATGAGCTCAGCACCGCGTCCGCGACCCTCACGTCGACGCGGCGGGCGTCGGCGATGGTGACCTCGTGGACGCTCCCGGTGATGGTCATCCGGGCCCGTGGGGTGGCGACCGCGCCGATCGGGGCCGCCGTCCGCAGGCCGTGGTTGGAGATGGCGCCGTTGGTCGCCTCGACGCTCGGCGGCCCGTCGGTCGACGCGGCGGCGTGCGAGCCCACCCACACGTCCACCTCACCCGGCTCGACGATCCGGACGAGGCGGCGGTCGGTGAAGGCGAACCGCGTCGTCGGCACGTCGAACAGCACCCGGCGGGCCTCTCCGGGCTCGAGGGTCACCCGGGCGTAGCCGAGCAACTGGGCGACCGGACGCACCACGCTGCCGTGCAGGTCGCGGCCGTACAGCTGGACGACGTCCGTGCCGGCGACCGCGCCGGTGTTGGTCACGGTCACCGCGGCCGCGAAGGTGCCGTCCGCGGCCACCGTGGGGTCGACGACCAGGTCGGTGTAGCCGAACGTCGTGTAGGACAGCCCGAAACCGAACGGACGCACCGGCGTCGGATCGGCCGACGTCACCTCGGACGGGCCGCCGAGCACCGGTTGCAGGTACGAGTACGGCTGCGCTCCGGCCGAGCGCGGCAGGCTCACCGGCAGCCGCCCGGACGGGTTCGAGGTGCCGACCAGCAGGTTGCCGATCGCCAGTCCGCCGGCCTCGCCGGGGAAGAAGGCCTGCAGCACCGCGGCGGGACGGGGCCCCTCGCCGTCCAGCGCCCAGCCGATCGCGTACGGCCGTCCGGTGAGCAGCATCAGCACGACCGGGGTGCCGGTGGCGGCCAGGGCCTCGACGAGCTCCCGCTGCACGCCGGGCAACTCCAGCGAGTCGGTGTCGTTGCCCTCGCCGACCGTCCCGCGGCCGAACAGGCCGGCCTGGTCGCCGACGACGACGACCGCGACGTCGCAGCTGGCGACCGCCTCGACCGCCTCGGTGAAGCCGGAGGAGTCGTCGCCGTCCACCTCGCAGCCGCGCGCCACGAGGAACTCCGGCTGCGTCCCGCCGGCCGCGGCGAACGCCGTCACCAGGCCCTCGGCGACCGTCGGCATCGGAATGCCGATCGGGTAGTCCGGGAAGCCGGCCAGGACATGGTTGGCGAAGGAGTAGCAGCCCTGCAGCGCCTCGGCGCGGTCGGCGTTCGGCCCGACCACGGCGATCCGGCGGACGGGGGCGGCCGCGCCGAGCGGCAGGACGCCGTCGTTGGCCAGCAGCACCACCGACTCGGTGGCCAGCCGCAGCGCGATCTCCCGGTGCTCCGGCGGGTCGAGATCCACCTGGGTGGGCGGCTCCCCGGCGAAAGCGTCCGGTTCGAGGAGGCCGAGTTCCTCCTTCTCGGCGAGGACGCGCAGGACGGCCCGGTCCACGTAGCCCTCGTCCACCTTCCCGGAGAGGACGGCGTCCCGCAGCGGGGCGAGGTAGGCGTCCCCTGCGGGCAGCTCGACGTCGATGCCGGCGACCAGGGCGAGCGCGGCGGCCTCCCCGCGATCCGCGGCGATGCCCTGCATCACCTGCAGGAAGCCGACGGAGAAGTAGTCCGAGACCACGACGCCGGTGAAGCCCAGCCGCTCCCGCAGCAGGCCGGTGAGCAGGTCGGGGTCGGCTCCGACGGGAACGCCGTCGATCGCGCCGTAGGAGTTCATCACCGAGCGGGCGTCGCCGTCGAGCAGCGCCATCTCGAACGGTGGCAGGAAGACGTCGGCGACCTCCCGCGGGCCGACGTGGACGGGTGCGTGGTTGCGTCCCGCTGCCGAGGCCGAGTAGCCGAGGAAGTGCTTCAGGGTGGCGTGCACACCCTCGCTCTGCAACCCCTGGACGTAGGCGGTGCCGATCGTGCCGACGAGGTAGGGATCCTCGCCGATGCACTCGTCGACCCGTCCCCAGCGCGGGTCGCGGATGACGTCCAGCACCGGGGCCAGGCCCTGGTGGATGCCGAGCTTCCGCATCGAGGAGCCGATCCGGACGCCGACCTCGCGGACGGCGTCC
>JAFKJK010000022.1 GCA_017306015.1 Propionibacteriaceae bacterium | reverse complement strand
TGACGACTGTGCGCCTGGACCATCGCGATCAGTCCGTCGGCTCTGCGCATGGCGGGGGTGAGGTACTCGGCTTGGGGGTCGAGTCGTTCGATGCCGCGTTTCTGGGCGGCGGCGTACGCCTCGACGATCTGGATCAACGGTTCGGCATCGGCGAGGGGTAGGGATCCTCGGATCAGCACCGACCCGTCCCCGTCACCGGTGAAGTCCAAGCACCGGCGGGTCTGAGCCCGCCGTTCTTGCTGTTCGAGACGTTTCGCCTCCAACTGGTCGGCGGTGTCCGGGGACAGCACCTCGATCAAATGGGTGGTGAGACGACGCAGTTCGGCACTGTTATGGGTCTCGGCGAAACCGACCATCAACTGTTGCGCTTCAATGATCGTGTTGTCGTCGAACTCTTTGGGCAGCTGGGTGAGTACTGCGGTGATGGCTTCGGCCTGGACCGGCAACACCGTCCCGGTCTGAGTGGCACTGCCGATGATGGGGTATCGGGCGAGTCCTTGGCCGGCCCGGATGATCCGGGCTGCTTCGCGTGGGGTCAGGTTCATGGACTCGGCCATCCAGGTCCTGGTCGACGTCCTGCGCTCGTTCCACGCCGCTTGGGACTTCTCGATCCGGGCGGCCAACTGCTGCTCGAAGGCCTGCAACCGTCCACTCAGCCGGATCACGTCCTGCAACAACACCAACTGCTCGGCGTCGGTGGGGAGTCGGAGCCGGTCGTCGGTCAGGGCGTCCAGGCAGGTGTTCATGGTGGCCAGCAACTGGCCATCATCACACTGCCTGAACTCCTGTTCCATAACCGCAACGTTACAAGCCGGCACTGACACTTCCCGGCCGCAGAACGCGATATTCGCCCGGCCCAGGAATGTGAACAGTTGTGCATGGTGGTTGCACGGAATACCAGTGGGTAGGCCGGGATTGTCGGTCGATATTTCTGGCTCGCTCAGGCCGCGGTCCCCGGGTCGAGGCCCGGGACGACAGCGGTTGAGTCCTTGCCCCGTGTCGTCCCGGCGAACGCCGGAATCCCTGCACCCATCCAGCCACTCGGCCCGGCCGGCCGGCCGCCGGGGGTCCCGGGTCGGGGCCCGGGACGACGAAGACGGGACGGTGCGTGTCGTCCCGGCGAATGCCGGGATCCCTGCACCCGTCCGACTACCCGACCCGGCTGTGTTTGCGTGCGTCGGTGTCATCCCGGCGAACGCCGAGGTCTGGCAGCCGTCCGGCTCAGCCCAGCGGCTCGGCTGGGCTACCGCATGCGCCCGTACCCGAGCCCGGCGAGTCAGCGGGACGGCGTGGCGGCCTCGAATGCCCTACGGCCGGACGCGGTCATCCACTCGGTGAGCGTGCCACGGAGGGCGCCGGCCATGTCGATCGACCGGTCGAGGAGCCACTGCAACTGGAGGCCGTCCATCAGCGCGGTCAGGCGCAGCGCCGCGGTCTCGGGATCGACGTCGGCGCGCAGGTGACCGTCGGCGATCGCGGCGGCCAGTGACTGGGCGGTCATCCGCCGGATCCGGGCGTAGCGGTACTGGAAGTACTCGTGGGCCGGGTGATCGGGGGCGGCTGCCTCGGTGGACAGCCGGACGAAGAGCTCGATCAGGCCCGGCACGAGCTGGTTGTGCTCGGCGAGGTCGACCATTCCGCGGAGTACGCCGATGCTGCCGGACGCCCGCGCGTACGGGGTGAACCGGGCGCGATCCTCCGCGTCCCGCGCCTCGAGGACGGCTTCGAGCAGCGCCTCCTTGTCGGCGAAGTGGTGCAGCAGGCCAGCCCGTGAGATGTCGCAGGCGGCGGCGATGTCCAGGATGGTCGCGGAGGCGAAGCCCTTCTCGGCGAACTGGGCGGACGCCTCGCGGACGATCGCCGCGCGGCGGGCCCGACCCTTGGCATAGCCGCGGGGATTGCGGTCTGTTCTGGCCGTGGTGGACACAGCCAGAACCTAGCACCCAAGAGCCCAAAACCTACACATGTGTACATATTTCCCAGGCACGTAGCTCCGCGGACATGGTTCTCACTTCGGCATTCGGGTGAAAGAAACCGCTCGGATTCGTTGACGACCGTCTCTGCCATGAACTAAACTTGTAACTGGAAAGAAACTTTCCGATTAATCACCAGGTCGGCCACTGAGGCTGCCGGATCAACAGCAAGGGATGTCGATGAAGACCACTTGTGACCGGGCGCGAGCCTGGATCTCTCTCTGCGTAGCGTTCCTCATGGCGATGGCGGCGATGGTCGCGGGGGTGGGTGCGACGCCCGCTCACGCGGCGGACGCCGAGGCGGTGGCCGAGTGGGTGTTCGCCAGCAATCCGAATCCGACCAGCGACCCCAGTGTCGACGGCAACACGTTCGCCGCGACCGGCGGGGCCGATCTCACGGCCACGCTTCGCCCGGTCGCCACCGACCCGCTGGCGAGCTACAGCTACGACTCGACGGAGAAGTCGATCCGGTACCAGGGCTGGGACAACGGCACCGGCACCAAGGGGTGGCTGGTCGTGCTGTCGACCAAGGGCTTCACCGACCTCACCGTCAGCTCGCAGCAGCGCTCGTCCGGCAGCGGTCCGCGCGACTTCGCCCTGCAGATCAGTACCGACGGCCAGGCGAACTGGCAGGACGTGGGCGCCTGGCAGAACGTGGACGGCGGCGTACTGGCCGTCGCGAACGCGTGGTCCTCCGCCGGCGCCATCGACAAGCTGCCCCTTCCCGCGTCCGCCGCAGGCAAGGACCAGCTGGCCATCCGCTGGCTGGTCACCAGCACCAGCAGCGTCAGCTCCGGCGAGGGCGGCTTGGTCGGTGCCACCGGATCCAGCCGGATCGGGAACATCCTCGTCTCAGGCATTCCGACCGGTGAGCCGGTCGAGCGTCCGACCGTTTCCACCGGGCACCTCCCGGCGACGGGTGCCCAGTCGGTCGCCCCGGACGCCACCATCTCGGTGACCTACAACAAGACCGTCACGTTGGTCTCAGGGGCCGAGGCCTCGATCGTCGACGACCACGGCACGCCGGTGTCCGGAGTGCACCTCTCGGCGGCCGGCAAGGTGGTCACCATCGCTCACGCTCCGTTGGCGCTGTCGAGCACCTACGCCGTCACGCTGCCCAAGGGCGCCGTCACCGGTGCCGACGCGATCGCGCCCACCCAGGACGTCGTCTGGACGTTCAACACCGCCGATCCGGTGCGCGACTCGGTCGCCGAGTGGAACTTCGGCGGCAAGGACGACCGCGGGGTCTTCTGGGCCACCGGCGGCGCGTACAAGGACCGCTCCGCGCTGACCAGCGTCGGCACCTCGGGCAGCTACGAGTACGACTCCGGGGACAAGAACGTCTCGACCTACGGCTGGGGCTCCGGCAAGGACACCAAGCACTGGCTCGCCTCGCTCTCGACGGCCGGCTTCAAGGACGTCACCGTCTCCTCCGAACAGAAGTCATCCGGCTCCGGGCCGGCTGACTTCCGGCTGGAAGTCAGCACCGATCGCAGCCACTGGAACGTCGTTCCCGGCGGCACGATCAAGACCATCACCCACAGCTACACCTGCCCGGGCAACACCTGCCGGCTGCGGAACGTGCCTCTGGGCGCGGACGCCGACAACGCCCCCGTCCTCTACCTCCGCTGGATCATGTCCAGCAACGTCCCGACCAACACCGTCGACAACGTGACGGTCGGTGGCTACGGCGACAACTTCATCCGCAACATCGTGGTCAAGGGCGACCGGCTGGAGGGGACGCCACTGGCGACGCCCACCTTCGACGTGCTCACCGCCCCGGCTGACGGTGCGACCGAGGTCCGTCCGGCAACCGGCGTCTCCGTCCGGTTCAACAAGCAGGTCGAGATCGTGGACGCGGCCAGCATCACGATCACCGACGAGGCCGCGAAGCCGGTCTCGGGTACGGCCGCGACGGTGGCGGGCGACACACTGACGATCGCCCATCCGGCGTTCGAACTGGGACACACCTATACCGTCACCGTGCCGGCAGCGGCCGTGCGGGGCAGTGACGGCATCGCGCCCCTGCGGGCCACCACCTGGAGCTTCAGCTCGCCGGTGAAGACCCCGACGGCGTTCACCATGAACTTCAACGGCGACACCCGCACGACGATGGCGTTCGCCTGGTACACGCACCCGTCGATCACCGACTCGGTGGTCGAGGTGGCGCGGGCCGACGCGGCCCACGGTGACGCCTTCCCCACCGAAGGCGTGACCCGGTTCAGCGGCACCTCGGAGGTCATCGACACCTTTGTCACCGAGGACGACCGCGACAGCCGGCACACCGAGAAGTACGCCAGCCACAAGGTGAAGGCCACGGGACTGACCCCGGGAACGGCCTACGTCTACCGCGCGGGCGACGGCAGCGACACCGGCTGGGGCCGCAGCGGGTCGTTCACCACGGACGCTTCCACCGCGCAGCCCTTCCACTTCATCTACGGCTCCGACTCCCAGGCCTCCGACCTCGGCAGCTTCCTGGAGTGGCAGGACACCTTCAGCAAAGCTGTGAACAAGGTCGACGACCCGAAGTTCCTGCTCGTCTCCGGCGACCTCGTCGACAATGGCGACCTGGAGGAGCAATGGCAGTGGATGCTGAACAGTGCGGCTGACCAGTTCGCCCACGTCCCCTACGCCCCGGTGCTGGGTGGCCACGAGGTGGAGGACTCCGGCACCCTGCCGAACAACAACTTCTACAACCACTTCAACGAGCCCCGCGACGCCGGCGGCACCGGTGCCCACGAGGGCTCGGTGTACTCCTTCGAGTACGGGGACGCCCTGTTCATGCAGTTCAACTCCCAGTACGAAGGTGGCCTCGACAAGGATGGCAACCTCGCGTGGGTCGATCCGCAGTTCACCAAGCAGCTCGACTGGATGCGTCGCACCGCCGCCCAGACCGACCGGCACTGGAAGTTCGTCGCCATGCACAAGGGCCCGTACTCGGCCGGCGAGAACGCCTGCTACTGGGAGGGTGACCGGCTCGCCTTCTACGAGAAGTACCTGGTCCCCGTCTTCCAGCAGACCGGGGTGGACGTCGTCCTCGAGGCGCACGACCACATGTACATGCGCTCCCACCAACTGCTCGACGGCAAGCCGGTCGACACCGTCACCGACGAGCACGGCAACATCGTGCTCCAGTACGACGTGACCAACCCGAAGGGCGTCCTGTACCTGATGCCGAACGCGTTGGGGAACAAGTTCTACCACAAGCCGGACGGCTGCTCCGATGACTTCGCCGCGATCGACGTGCAGCCGGAGAAGAAGATGTTCGTCGACTTCTCCGTGACCCACGACAAGCTCAGCCTGAAGGCTTACACCGCCGCCGTCGAGGACGAGGCCCGCGGCGACGACGGCCTGAAGCTGTTCGACCACTACACCATCACCCGCACCGACTCCGCCCCCAACCCCGTGCAGAACGTCAACGCGGCGCTGTCCGGTGGATCGGTCACGATCAAGTGGTCGGCTCCGACGGCTTCGAGTGAGCCGGTGCGCGGCTACCGCGTGTACGAGACGAACGATCAGCTCGGCCGGAACTGGACCAGCTACATCACCGCGGTGGACGGTCAGTCCGACTACTCCATCACCCAGCCGGTCAGTGACGATCCGACCCTGCGGTACGAGTTCGTCGTCAAGGCGGTCGGCACGAAGGACAACTCCGCGCCGGTGAGCGTCGCCGCCGCCGTCGCGTCCGACGACACGCAGGCCCCGTCGGTTCCGGGGACGCCGACCGCGACGGCGACGTCGCAGGTCCAGGTCTCGCTGACCTGGCAGCCGTCGACGGACAACGTGGCGGTGACCGGCTACAAGGTGTTCAGGGACGGCGCATTGGTCGGTCGCACCACGACGGCCGCCTTCACCGACACCGGCCGGAACCCGGGCGCGACCTACGCCTACTCGGTGAGTGCCCACGACGCCGGCGGGAACGAGTCGGCACGCAGCGCCGAGGCCTCGGTGACGATGCCGGTGACGCCGACGACATCGAGCCCGCAGCGTCCCTTCGGACAGCACACGACGTACGCCCCGGGCACCATCAAGCCGAGCCTGTCGCAAGGCCAGCTCGACTCCGAGGTCGCGGGCCTCTACGACGCCTGGAAGGGCGCCTACCTCACCCAGAATCCGTACGAGGACGACCAGTACTACGTGTACTACAACGGTCAGGGCGAGGCCGGCGACGAGGTGCCGGATGCCGTCACCACCTCGGAGTCGAACGGCTACGGGATGCTGATCACGGCCATCATGGCCGGCCACGACCCGCAGGCCCAGACCCTCTTCGACGGCCTGCTGAGGTTCGCCAAGGCTCATCCGAGCAGCGGCAACCCCGACCTGATGGCCTGGCAGGAACGCGACGACGGCAAGGCCATCGTCAACTCCACCGAGGTCGACGAGGACGGGGAGGAGTACGGCGACGACGCGGCCACCGACGGTGACCTCGACATGGCGTACGCCCTCCTGCTCGCCGACCAGCAGTGGGGCAGCGGGGGAGAGTTCAACTACCTCGCGGAGTCCCGTCGGATCATGAACGCGATCATGGCCAGCGAGGTCCACCCGGACGAGCACACCCTTCAGCTGGGCGACTGGACCCGGGGAGAGGCCGAGTACTCGACCGCGACCAGGCCGTCCGACTTCGTGACCCAGCACCTGAAGGACTTCGCCAATGCGAGCGGTGACCGCCGCTGGAACGACGTGATCGACAAGACCTACGCCATCGAGCAGTCGCTGTTCGCCACGTACAGCCCGACGACCGGCCTGCTGCCCGACTTCGTGGTCAAGAGCGGATCGGGCTACGCCCCGGCCGGCCCGGGCTTCCTGGAGGACGAGAACGACGGCGACTACAACTGGAACTCGTCCCGCACGCCGTGGCGGATCGGCACCGACTATGTGATGACCGGTGCGGAACAGCCGAAGGCGCAGTTGGCGGCGATGAACTCCTGGATCAAGCAGGCCACGGGTGGCGATCCCAGCAAGATCGCGCAGGGCTACACCCTCGCCGGTGAAGCGCTGGATCCGGACACCGATGAGGCCTTCTCCGCTCCGTTCGCGGTGAGCGCCATGCTTGACTCGTCCAACCAGCAGTGGCTGGACGCGCTGTGGGAGGCGAACACCCAGAACCCGGTCACCAGCTACTTCGGTGACAGCGTCCGGCTGCTCTCGCTGATCGTGGTCTCCGGCAACTGGTGGTCGCCGACCGGCGTCGGTGCGCCGAGCGCCGAGCTCAAGCCTCCCACCGGCCTGGCCGCCGTCGCCACCGGGACGACCTCGGTCGACCTGACCTGGACGGCGTCGCCAAGCCTGGACGTCACGGGCTACCGGGTGTACCGGGATGGAAAGGTCGTGGCGACGGTCGGCTCGGACCAGGTCGCGTTCCACGACACCGGACTGGCACCAGCGACGCGGTATGAGTACTCCGTCACCGCACTCGACAAGGCCGGACGGGAGTCGGCGCCGAGCACCCCCAGTTCGGTGACGACCCAGGCGGTGGTCCTGACCCCGACCTCGACGACGCTGACGGCGACGTCCTCGGCCGTTTACGGACACCGGGTGACTCTGACGGCGACCGTGACCGGTGGCGCGACGGGGACCGTTCAGTTCCTCGACGGCGACCGGGTGGTCGGCGCCGCGACATTGACGGGCGGGAAGGCCACTCTGGCGCTGTACTCGCTCGGGGCGGGGAAGCACTCGCTGCGGGCGGCGTACGTCAGCGACGGCGTCCACGCCGCGTCCATCAGTGCGGCCCGGACGGTCAGCATCGCCAAGGCCGCGGTCTCTCTCGCCAAGCCCAAGGTTCTCAAGGGCAAGGTGGTCTGGGGTTCGGGCAAGGTCGTGCTCAGCGTGAAGGTGACCGGGCTGTCGTCGGGTCAGATCTCCTTCGTCAGCGGCAAGCGGACGATTGCGGTCGGCCAGGTCACGATGACGTCGAAGGGTGCTGTGGCGAAGGCCGCGATCCTGAATTCGGTCCCCGTCGGCACCTACCGCACGATCCGGGCCGTCTGGGCCGGTGACGCCAACCACAAGGCCGGCAAGTCCCGGGCCGCGTCAAAGCGCCTCACGGTCGTGCGGGCCAAGCCGTCGTCGGTCAAGGTGGTGGCCGGGTCGTTCGTGAAGAACACCCAGCCCAGGGCGCTGGTGCTCGTGGGCCGGCTCACCAATGGCCAGACCCCGGTTGGCAAGGTGAAGGTCCGGGTGGCCGGACGGCCGTCGATCACGGTGAAGCTCGACGCCAGCATGGGTGGAATGGTCTGGGTCACCCTGAAGGAGAGCAAGAAGAGCGTGCGGGTGTGGGCGCAGTTCCGTCCGACCGACGCGAAGCATGTCTCGTCGCTCACGTCGAAGAAGGTGGTGCTGAAGGCCCGCTAGCTCACCAGCGGCCGCCACGGGCCCGCATCTCCGCAAGGAGGTGCGGGCCCGACCGCTGTCTGCCTCGGTCTCTCGGCACCACCTGCCCCTGTGGCGCGCCGGGCCGCATCTTCTCTGTCCGGACTGGTCCTGAGGTGTTGACAAAACCTACACCGCTGTAGATATTTGTCCACAGGTCGCACCTAGGCAGCCGAACGAAGGAGTCCCGGTGAGCGTTTTCCAGTACCCGTGCCAGACGACCACCGCCGCCCAGGGCAGGTCGGGCTCGTCGTCCGCCGGCACGGTGCGCCCGACCAGTTTCACGGCGTTCTGACCAACGGCGCGAACCAACCCATCGTCTTCCCGCGGCCGGAGATACCGGTCGCGTTCGGATTCAGAGAGGAATCACCATGGAACCAACGAAGACCGGCCGCAGAACCGGGCGACGCTGGCTGTCGATAGGGGCTGCGGTTGTCGTCGCAGCTCTGGCTGTGGTCGCTCCGGCGAGCATGTCGAGTGCGGAGGCGGCGAAGCCCCACGGCCTTCCGGGGATGAAGATCCTGCTCACCAACGACGACTCGATGCAGGCGGCGAAGGCCAGCCACTCCGACGGTCTGGGCCTGTACGAGGTCCGCAAGGCACTGTGCGCCAAGGGGGCCGACGTGGTCGTGATGGCGCCGTGGGCCGTCCAGAGCGGCAAGGGATCGGCCGTGACGAACAGCGGCAGCTTCCGGCTCGGCCAGAAGGCGGTGCCGGCGGGCTACGAGAACGACTGCGCGTCCGCACCGGCGAAGGGTGCGGTGTACGGCGTGTGCACGGGCACCGATCCGTGCGGGCCGACGAGTGGCAGCGCGACCCCGGCCGACACGGTGATGTTCGCCACGCGCGGCGGGCTGAAGGCGACGGTGGGCTGGGCGGAGCCCGACCTGGTGGTGTCCGGCAGCAACTCCGGAGCGAACGCGTCCAGCTCGGTGAACGACTCGGGAACCGCCGGGGCGGCGATCGCGGCGAACGCGGACGGGATCCCCGCGGTGGCGATCAGCTCGGCGACGGCCGCGGACTTCTCGATGCCGGTGGTGAACTACCAGGCCACGGCCAAGTGGGCGGCGGACTTCATCACCAACCTCAACAAGAAGGGCCTGCTGCTGCAGGACAAGTTCGTGCTGAACGTGAACTACCCCGACATCTCGACCGGTGCCAAGGCGAAGTCGGCGAAGTGGACGTCGGTGGGCAGCGCCACGGTGGCCTTCCACAACTACGCGCTCCAGCCGGACGGCAGCTACACCATCCAGCTCGCGCTGTGCACGGGCCTGCCGATCTGCAAGGAGACGCGCAAGACGGCTGACTGGACGTGGCTGAGCAAGGGCCACATCACGGTCACGCCGATCAACTGGGACCGCACCTACGGTGTCGCCGAGGGCGGCAAGACCTACAAGAAGGTGAAGTCCTTCGTCGAGAAGTACACCAAGACGTCGTGACGATGTCGTAGTGCCTGGCGTCCGTCAGGACGGATGGCGGGCCCTGCCGGGAGCGATCCCGGCAGGGCCCTTCCGCGTTCCGGGGGATCGCCGACGAGGCCGCCGGCGGGGGCGCCGACTCAGTAGCTCAGACCGTGGCCGAAGCGGAAGGTCGGCTCGCTGGTGTCGAACGGCACGTCCGAGCGGGACGCGACGACCGCCGCCATCGAGCTGGGGATGTCGAAGGGCAGCTTCCCCCGCGGTTCGGACGCGCCGAACAGGACGGCCGCGAGGGCGGCGTCGCTGCTGCCGTAGGTGGCGGTCAACGCTCCGGCGAACTCGACGAGCGGGGCGAGGACGGCGGGCCGGTCGAGGTAGACGTCGATGACGGTCGGCACCGTCGCGCAGAGCTCGCGGAGGTGGTCCAGCCGTTCGGCGGGGAACTCCAGCGAGCCGGCGTGGAAGAAGGACTCGAAGCCCTCGCCGCGGGGCTCGAACGGTGCCTTGACCCGGACGATCGCGACCTCGGCGTCTGCGGGCTCGGCGACCGGGGTCGCGTACGGCTCGATCGCGGCGGGGTCGATGCCCTCGCAGTAGACCCGGATGCCGTGGTGAAGGGGCAGCCGGGCGGCACCGTCCGCGGCGTTGGCCAGGAGGGTGACCGCTGCCCGCTGGGCGTCCAGACCGGCGGCCTGGAAGTCGGCGCTGCCGACGACGACGCCCGCGCGCTCCACGTCGACGTGGCGGTCGTCGAACAGGCCGAGGACGAACTTCTCCCGCAGCAGCCGCCGGACGGACTCGTCCAGCCGGGCCTCACTGACCCGTCCGTCCTGGATGACGGTGAGCAGGACCTCGGTGCACAGCTCGCCGCCGAACTGGTCGACGCCGGCGTCGATGGCCCGGACGACGCGCTCCTCGCGGGTGAGGTGCTCCAGCCCCCAGGCCCGGGCGGGCATGTCCTGGCCGAGGATGGTGGCGTCGGTGAGCAGTCCCCAGTCGGTGCAGATGATGCCGGTGAAGCCGAGCTTCTCCCGCAGCAGGCCGGTGAGGACGCCGGAGTTGAAGCCGAAGCCGACCTCTTCGTACTCGGTGCCGAGGGGACGGCCGTAGTAGGGCATCATCTGCGAGGTGCCGGCCTCGATCGCCGGGAGGAACGGACGCAGGTGGTAGTCGAAGTTGCCGCCCGGATAGACCTGGTCCTTGCCGTAGGCGAAGTGCGGGTCCTCGCCGTCCTTCTGGGGACCGCCGCCGGGGAAGTGCTTGGTCATGGTGGCGACCGAGTCGGCGCCGAGACGGACGCCCTGGAAGCCGCGGATGTAGGCCGCGCCGAGCCGGCCGGTGAGGTCGGCGTCCTCACCGAAGGTGCCGCTGATCCGCGACCAGCGGGGCTCGGTGGCGAGGTCGATCTGGGGGTGCAGGGCAACCCGGATGCCGACGGCGATGTACTCCTGGCGGGCGATGTCGCCGAAGGCCTGGACGAGGTCGGCGTCGCCGATCGCGGCGAGCCCGAGGGTCTCGGGCCACTGGGAGAACGTCCCGGCGAGCATCGCCGCGCCGGGGTTGTCGGTGAAGCCGTGGCGGGGGTCGGAGGAGATGGTCAGGGGGACGCCCCAGCCGGTGCCGGCGGCGAGGTCCTGGGCGGCGTTGTGCCAGGCGGCCATCTCGCGGGCGGAGCCGGGGGAGCCGACGACGTTGAAGTGGTTCATCCGGCGTCCGGTGACCATCGAGCGCAGCGAGGGCAGCCCGAACATGGGCTCGGCCTGGGTGACGTCGCCGTAGCCGGTCATGGTGTGGAACATCAGTCCGGCCTTGTCCTCGACGGACAGCCGGCTGAGCAGGTCTTCGACGCGCTGCTCGACCGGCAGGGACGGGTCCTGGTACGGGAACTGGCTGCTCGTTGCGTCCGACGTTGTCACGCGACCCCCTTGAATCGATAGCCCAGCATGCCATCGATGAGGGGCGCGCCCGCCGCTGTCCGGGCCAGGTCCGTGCGGGTCTGGCTCGAGGGGGCTCGCGGGTGGTCGTGGGCCGGACGCAGGGCGTCTCCCGCTCCGCGCCGTCCGGGGGTAGCGTGAAGTCGTAGCTCAGGCACAGGAGTCGCGATGACGATGGACGAGGCAGCCGGCGAGAACCCCCGATCCTTCACTGGCCAGGCGTCCCCGCTGGCAGCGACCGATCCGGAGCTGGTCGAGTACTTCGACAGGTTCGCGTTCGAGGAGGTCCCGGCCCAGGGGGAGTTGGACCAGCACACGCGGTTGCTGGTGCAGCTGGCGGCGCTGATCGCGTGCCAGGCGCACGGGGCGTACCGGGCGATCCTGGGGGCGGCGCTGACGAACGGCGTCTCGCCGACGGAGGCGAAGGAGATCGTGTACCACGCGGTGCCGTACCTGGGCATGGGCAAGGTGTACGACTTCCTGCGCCTGACGAACGAGGTGCTGGTCGAGCGCGGCGTGGAACTGCCGTTGCCGCCGCAGTCGACCACCACCGCGGAGGACCGTTTCGCGAAGGGCTGGACGGCACAGGCCTCCATCGTGGGGACGGAACGGTTGGAGGCCATGCACGCGAACGCTCCGGCCGACGAGGTGTTCATCCAGCAGTGGCTGACCGCGAACTGCTTCGGCGACCACTACACGAGAGGCGGCATCGACCTGGTCACGCGCGAGCTGCTGACGTTCGTCCTGCTGGTCGCACACGGTGGCTGCGACCAGCAGGTGCGCGGCCACGTCGCCGGCAACCTGCGCTTGGGCAACGGCCGGGCGAAGCTGCTGGACGCGCTCGCGCAGCTCGTCCCCTACATCGGCTACCCGCGGACGCTCAACGGTCTTGCCGCCGTGGACGAGGTCGCGCGGGCGGGCTAGAGGAGGGCGCGCCGCGGCGCGGGCGCCTCCGGTCCAGGTGCGTCCCGCTCTCTCAGACCGGTGAGGGCTGCGACGGCCACTGCGCCCATGAACGCGGCCGCGCCAACGCCGAAGACCACCATCGGTGGCGGTGCCCAGGACCACCACCACTGCATGTTGATGTTGAGGTTGAACCACTTGCCGTCGAGACCCGTGATGTAGCGGCGCAGGTTGGTGTGGAGAGCGTTGGCGTTCGCGATGGTCAGCGCCAGGACGACCACCCAGGCCTGAGCCCGGCCTAGTTCGGGCCCGTCAGGGTTGTCCTCTGCGAGGGCGATCATCGCCATCATGATCATCAGCGGCAGGAAGTAGCGCTGCTGGAGGACTTCAGAGATCAGGGCGTGCCGCGCGGTTGCCAGGACAATCGGCACGACCGTGCCCAGCACCAACAGGAGGCTCATGCACACTGCCTTGCGCCAACGAACTCGCCTCACGCCCCAGAAGATTGCGCCGAAGTAGGCGATGCTCGCGGGCACCCATGTAGCGAACCGCATCGGGGTGTCCAGCCAACCTAGGCCACGGCTGAAGGCCCCGATGTAGAACCCTGGAAGATCCTGCAGGCGCTGCCACCATCCGCTTGGAAGCTCCTCGGGCCGAGCGAGAGGGAGGTTGAACAGGCCGGCGAACGATCCGAGTGAGGCCGCCCACACCACGGCGCCCACGCATACAACACCGCCCACTGCACCGAACCAAAGCGTCCGGCGGGCGAGCTTGGCTGTTGCGAGCCAGGCCAACACGACCGCGAGCCCAGCGTAGGCCGCGGCGTCGGCGCGCGCTGACAGACCGATGACAAACGCGGCAGCGCACAGTGCTCCCAGAGCGATACGTCTTCGCCGGTTCGGCGCGTGAACGAACTCGACACCCGATGCCCAGAGCACCGTGGCGGAGGTGATCGCCCAGCTGCTGGGGTTGATCGACGCGACGGTGAACATGCCAAGTGGGACGAGAGTGACAAGGGAGCCCAGGATGTAGTTCGCGCGGCGGCTAGGAGGCGTCAGATACAGCAATCCGCCCAGGCAGAGGGCGAAAACCAAACTGTTGAGAAGACGCATGGCAACGACGGATTGCTCGATCGAAGCGCCTGCGAACACGCTCATCAGAAGGTAGAAGCCGTTGGGGTAGTACCCGACGAAGTTCCCGCGGGAAGTCTCGTACAGCTCGATGGGGTTGGTTGGGCACACAGCCGCCTTGTTCGGGTGGAACGCGTAACAGGTGGTGTGGATCAGATCCGCGGGAACGGTGCGGGTGGCGCTCGAGCTCGTGAAGTAGCAGAACCCCTCGCGCTGGCCCTGCGCGCACCAGATGCTGACCAAGTGGAAGTCTTCGTCCGGCGAGGACCCGGGTGGCGAAGAGATCGACCAGCTCGAAAACGCGATCAGCAGAAGCAGTGGGTAGACCAGCCAGGAGCGGCCTCCGAGCCCAGCTGCGAGCCTTGCGAGGCGGGTCTTCACGGTGTCCGTCGCGGCTGCAGCGGAGTCGCCGTCATCGAAGACCTGTCCAGAACTCGTGCTGGAAAGCGGTGGACAGGATGAGGTTCACCACCCGCTCGGACGTATTGAGGATCGAGTAGTCGGCCGGGCGCTCACCGCCGCGATTAGCGCCCTCCGGCGCGCGCTCGGCCCGGGACCGGGCGAACCGGACCCCCCGCAGCACGGCCTCGGGCACGAGATCCGTCATCGTGATAGCACCCGTGTCCAGCGCCTCCGGTCGCTCGATCGAAGACCGCAGCGTGACCGCGGGGAAGCCGAGCATCGTCGACTCCTCGGCGATGGTCCCGGAGTCGGAGAGAACGCACGCGGCGCCGAGCTGCAGCCGGTTGTAGTCGAGGAAGCCGAACGGCTCGTGGAACCGGATCAGGGGATTGAGCTCGCGTCCGGACGTCGACGCCTCGAGACGCTTGCGGGTCCTCGGGTGCGTCGAGACGAGCACTGGCAACGACCACTCGGAGGCAACCGCCTCCAGACAGTCGAGTAGGGACGCGAGGCGCGTGGGCGAATCCACGTTCTCCTCGCGGTGCGCCGAGACGAGGAAGTACTGTCCTTCGGCCACGCCCAGATCGGAGACCGCAGTCGATGCCCCGATCCGCTCCCGGTGGGCCTCCAACACCTCAGCCATGGGCGAACCGGTGACCACGACACGGCGCGGATGCAGCCCTTCGGCGAGGAGGTTGCGGCGCGCGTGCTCGGTGTAAGCGAGGTTGAAGTCGGCCGTGTGGTCGACCAGTCGCCGGTTGGTCTCTTCGGGCACGTTGGCGTCGAAGCACCGGTTGCCCGCCTCCATGTGGTAGGTGGGGATCCGCTTACGCTTGGCCATGATGAGGCTGAGGGCGCTGTTGGTGTCGCCGAGCACCAGGAAGGCGTCCGGGCGCTCGGCGTCCACCACCTCCTCGGTACGACGCAGGATGTCGCCCAGCGTGGCGCCGAGCGAGGACACGTCGACGTTCAGGACGTGATCCGGTGGACGTAGTCCGAGGTCCTCGAAGAACACCTCGTTGAGTTGGCGGTCCCAGTTCTGGCCGGTGTGCACGAGGACGTGCTCGATGCCGTCGGTCGAGTCCAGGCGCCGCAGGACGGCCGCCAGTCGGATAATCTCCGGCCGGGTACCGACCACAGTCATGACCTTCACGTCACACCTCCTCCGGAATCGTGTCGGGGTTCGCCGGATCGAACAACTCGTCGGCGAAGAACAGCGTCACCATCGGGACGTCGCCGGTGTTCGTGATGGAATGAGCCCAGAACGTGGGCATGTCGACGATGGCAGGCTTCTCCCCGCTGACGGGGAACTCCACGACCTCGTCACTGAACAGCTTGCGCAGCCGGATCGTCCCGGACCCCGACAGTACGAGGAAGCGCTCGACCTTGTGGCGGTGCCAGTGCTGGCCGCGGGTGAAGCCAGGGTTCGTCGAGGAGTAGAACACCTGCACCTCGCCTCCGCTGGCCTTCACGGCCTCCACCAGTCGTCCGCGGGGGTCCTCGGCCGGTGCCGGGTGGATGGGGAAGTGATCAGGGAAGGTCGCTGACCGGTAGGTGTTGAACAGCTGCTTGGTGAACGGATCGGACAGGTCCGGCAGCTTCCCCGTCCGGTAGTCCGAGGCGATGGTGGTGAGTCGCGACGCGACCTCGCTGACCCAGGTGGAACGGCCCTCGAGCAGCACTTGACCGCCTCGGGGGGAGACCGCGAGGTCGAGGAGACGGTCCGCAACCTCACCGACGTACAGCAGCGGCAACTCCTTGTCGTCGACGACGGAAGGAGACCCACCCCCGGCAATGGTGTGGCAGAAGGTCGCGACGACCGAGTTGTAGTTGGGCAGGCCGTGTTCGCCGAACAGGTTCGGCATGGCGACGTCCATCACCGCGGCGCCCACCTCCTCGCCCCAAGCGGCGAGGATCTCGGCGGACTTGCGCTTGGCAACGCCGAAGACCGTATCGCCGAACGAGTGGATCGAGTTGCCGTAGACCACCGGGACCGGGCGATCGAGGCGACGCAGCGAGGCAACGAGCTGCTCCGCCAGCCACGGGTTCGTCCGCTCGATCTCGGCGGGATCCTCGGCGCGGTTCACTCCAGCGAGGTGGATCACGGCGGCGACGTCGGCCAGGCCGGCGTCCATGAGCGTCGGGTCGGCGAACTCCTCGATCCCGAGCCCGACGATGTCGCCGCCCCAGCGGGCGCGTGCAGCGCAACGGACGTGCCAACCGACGAAGCCGTCGAACCCGGTGACCGCGATCCGCGGCATTCCGCTCATCGACGGACCTCGGCGAGCACCTTCTGCATCGCGGGCAGCTGGGTGATGATCTCCGCGGTCTGCTCGACGCTCAGCCTCGTCGTGTTGTGCGAGGTGTAGTCGGTGAGCTCCACGGGCTCCTGTTCGCCGTCCTCGACGAACAAGCCGTAGTCGAGCGAGCGGGCGTCCAGTGGTACCCGGTAGTAGTCCCCGCGGTCCTCAGCCTTGGCCATCTCCTCGCGCCCCAGAAGCGACTCGTACAGCTTCTCGCCGTGGCGAGTTCCGATGACGTTGATCTCGGGCTCCGGGACCCCGAGGACGAGCGCGACGGCGCGCGCCAGGTCGGCGATGGTCGCTGCCGGTGCCTTCTTGACGAAGAGGTCACCCGATGTGGCGTTGGCGAAGGCGTACTGCACCAGCTCCACCGACTCGTCCAGTGACATCAGGAAGCGGGTCATCGCCGGATCAGTGACGGTGAGCGGCTTGCCCGCGCGCAACTGCTCGACGAAGAGCGGAATCACCGAGCCGCGGGAGTACATCACGTTGCCATAGCGGGTGATGGACACGGTCGTGGACGACTCGGGATGGTTGCGGGCGAACGCCTGGGCGACCTTCTCCATCATCGCCTTGCTGATGCCCATGGCGTTGATCGGGTAGACCGCCTTGTCGGTGCTCAGGCAGACCACCGACTTCACACCGCACTCATGGGCTGCCTGGATCACGTTGCTGCTGCCCTGGACGTTGGTGGCCACAGCCTGCAGGGGGAAGAACTCGCAGGACGGCACCTGCTTGAGAGCCGCTGCGTGGAACACGTAGTCGACACCGGCCATAGCCTCGCGAACCGAGTACCGGTCGCGGACGTCGCCGACGTAGAACCGCGCCCGCGGATCGCCGAGCCAGCGGCGCAGGTCGTCCTGTTTCGCCTCGTCGCGGGAGAGGATGCGGAGTTCGCCCACGTCGCCGGCGAGGAGTTGGCGGGCGACCGTCGAGCCGAAGGACCCCGTCCCGCCGGTGATGAGCACGGTCGAGGTGGACGTCCGATCTGGGACGCGGGGAGTCATGTGTGGGTAGCCTCTCACGCAGATGTCGTCTGGAATCTAGCCAACAACAAGATACAGCGACCCGCCTGACCGCGGGATCGGCTGCGGCGCCATGTAGCATCAACGGGTCGGCGCACCAGGCACAAGCGGCAGAGTGCCAAGGACGCGGCGGCCGCAAACCAACCCGAGGGACGGAGGCTGATCAGGCAATGCGAACCGAAGTACTGTATGTCTCATCTGCTCCATCGCCTCGCGAGTTTGAGCGAATGAACCGCCTCCGTCGGCCAGAAGCGGCCCACGTGACGTACGGCATGCCGGAGTCGAGCTTCAAGTTTCACAATCTCCTGCAGCAGGGCCTTGCGGCCAACGGCGCTCGCGTCACCTCCGTTGTCGGGCGAGCCGTGACGCCGGCAATGCACCAGGGTCTGGTGTGGAAGTCCCGACAGGATCGAGTGTCAGCCGACCAACTCGTCGAACACGTTGGCTTCCTCAACCTGCCGGTAGCGAGGCAGGCGTGGGTCTCCCTACAGGTGCTCCTTTACGCGCTGAGATGGCGACGCTCGACCCGCGGTGCGGATCACAGGTTCGTCATCGTCGACGCAGCCTATGTGACCGCGGTTCCAGCCGTGCTAATGGCATGCGCGGGTCGATCAGTGATGCGAATAGCGCTTTTCGCTGATATCTATGCGTATATGGCCGACGTCAGTGATGCGAGCAGGCCGCGAACGCGGATCCGCTCCTTGCTCGCATCCGCGATGAGATGGTTGTACGCGCGAATGCACGGATTCATCCTTCTCACTGAGGAGATGAACTCCGTGGTCAATCCGGGCCACCTACCGTCCATGGTCATGGAAGGGGTAGCGGATCCCGGTCTAGAGGTTTCGCGCCATAGTGAGCCGTCGGACCCGGTCATCGTGTACGCAGGGGCAATAAGAGAGATCTACGGCCTCGGCGCGCTCGTTACCGGATTCGCGGCCTGGGAGAACTCCCGGGCAAGGCTCGAGATCTACGGTGACGGGGACTTTATGGGGCATGTGCGGGAGGCGGGCTCAGCGGACTCCCGGATTGTGCTGCACGGGACCGTGCCGATTGCCGAGGTCGTCAATGCTGAGTTGAACGCATCGCTTCTGGTTAATCCGCGTCCGACGGACGGCGAATTCACAAGGTATTCTTTTCCATCCAAGGTGATGGAATACATGTCGACCGGAACTCCCGTCCTGACCACCCGGCTGCCAGGAATCCCGGACGAGTACATCGACTTGGTGTTCACAATCGACCGTCCAGGGCCGGACGGGATTACCGAAGCCCTCGAGCGAGTCTTTGGGATGCCTGCGGAGCGGCGAACGGAAATGGGCATCGCGGCGCGGACCTTCGTTCTGACAGGCAAGACCAGTCTCGCTCAAGCGCGCCGCGTGCTCGACTTTGCCGCAGGTATCGCATGAGTAGGTCGACGTCATGGCCCTCAAGGCTCGTGCTTGTCGGCGACCCGGCCGGTAGCCCATTCGAGTTCGCGGGTTTCACCAAGCTGGTTCCCCTCGTCGTTTGCGGTGGCGTCTTCGCATTGAGTATCGCCCTGGGGCTTTTCGGGCCGATCGATTGGCGGCTCGGCAACCCGGTGGCCGTGTACGTCTTCTTGGTTTCGTGTCTCGTGGCGCTGACTGGCGGCTACCTTTTCGCCGTGCGAGCGAACCAATTGTCGCATGCTGACAACTACCGCAGGATCGACCCAAATGCTCTCATGGTGCTCGGCGCGGCATGCTTCCTGCTGGTTTTTCCCTTCGTTTGCTATGCCACGACAGGAAAGTGGTTTCCGGACGTGGTTATGGGTCTCACGGACGCGGGGCGTGCCTACGCGACGACGAAGCTGTTGAACGAGACATCGTCGCCAACGGTCCTGTACGTCAAGATGCTGCTGAGCCCGGCAACCACCCCTGTTCTTCCGATGACGCTTTTCTTGTGGTCGCGGCTCAAGCCATACTCGCGGGTCCTTGGTGTGGGATGCGTCACGCTTTCGTTGGCCCTGAATGTGTCCCAGGGGACCGCAAATGGGTTTGCGGAAACGTGTGGAATTGCGATCTTGTTCTTCACGCTCGTGATCGGTGCATCGCTCAAGAAGGGTCGAAGGCGGCGCATACTGCTGGCCGCCGGGGCGATCATCCTGATCGTGGCGCTGTTCGGCACCTACTACTCGACGATCATGACGAGCCGCCTGTCCGCCGACATTGAGCGCGCGCAAGGAAGCAGTCAGTCGAACCCTACTGATGCGAAACGCTCAGAGCAGGTCGCCGCCACAATGGTGGACGTTGGCTACTACGGCGGGCAGCTGAGGCGAGATAGCGTCTTCTATGCGGTAGCTCCAAAGGGACTCGTCCCATTGGGGGTGTTGTTGACGAGTTACCTTACTCAAGGTTTCAAGGGGCTGTCGATTGCCATGGACCAGCCGTTCACTTCCACCTTTGGGCTCGGGTTCTCCGAGTTCTTCCGCCACAACATACTGAAGTTCACGGGGCACGCACAAGATGAACCTGCGGTTGTCGCGTCCACGTACGCGGGCAAGATTACGGGTGCGGGCTGGCCGGTGGGACAGAGATGGGCGACCTTCTTCATCCACCCGGCATCAGACGTTGGTTTCCCCGGCGTTGTCCTCCTGATGGTGCTGATCGGGTGGGCCTTCGGTGCGGCGTGGCGAGATGTAGTGATGTTCGGTGACCCACTGGCGACGTCCGTTTTCATTAGCCTGTGCCTCCTCGTCTTCTACCTGTCGGCGAATAATCAGCTATTCCAGGGCGGTGAGCGAGCGATCGGGTTCTCGGTTCTACTGGTGGCGTGGCTAGCGATGCGGAGACGCTGGCGCTGGTCGGCAGTGCGGGATGATGCCGGGTGATCCCTCGGGTCTCGATTGTGGGGCGGCTGCTCGGGCGCGGGTCGATCTACACGCTCGCGTCTGCAGCCCCGATTCTCGCGGGAATACTGGTCACTCCGTTCCTGACTCGGTCTATGGGCGTGGCCGAATACGGCGTGGTCGCAGCCGCCATAGTAGTAATGCAGTTCGCTGTGGGGGTGCTAGCGATGGGTTTGCCGGTGGCCATCACGCGGCACGCCCTGACGGAGCACAGCGGGCACGCCGGCGCTCGCGGCGTCGCAGTTCTCGGCGCGATCCTTGCGTTTGGAACGGCGCTGGTCATCGCGGGCGCGTGTGCGTTCTTCGGGGTCAGCGGTTGGCTGAGTGAGTCTGTCCTCGCCGCGGCGATCGCCACGGGCGGGCTCGGCGCGGGACTGGCGATGGTACAGGCGCTCGCGGTCGCCCGAGAAGATGTGTGGGAGTTCGTCGCCCTGGCCTTTGGCACAAGCCTGATCGCACCCGCGGTCGGGCTCGGGGTGGTCGTCGTCTGGAGGCAGGATCCTCTGGCGTACGTCCTGGCTCTGCTCTGCACCTATGCATGTATTTCCGTCGTGGCGTACAGCAGGGTACTTCGGAAGGGACGGATCGGTCTTCCGCTCGCTGATCTCCGTCAGAGTCTACGAGTAGGGCTCCCGCTTGTCCCGCATCAACTGGCGATCAATAGCGTCGCCGGTGGTTCCGTCTTGGTTGGGGGGTGGTTACTCGGCGCGACAGGCAGCGCGGGCGCTCAGGTGTCCCTCTACGTGGGCGCGGTCCCGGCCATCATCGCCAGCGCAGTCAGCTACGCGTGGATGCCCATCATCTTGAAGGTGCCCGAGGCAGAGCGAGGGGTGCAGCTCGAGGTGACCACGCGCGTCGTATCGTGGCTTGCGGCTTTGGGGTCGACCGCTCTGGGCGCAATTGCCCCTTGGGTTCTGGCGGTACTGGTGCCACGGTCGTACGACCTGTCCGCCATGGTGCCCCTTTCAGCAACTGTCTCGATGTCCGCGGTGTTCGCAGCAGCCTTCCAGGGCTACTCCATTCTCGTCGTCGCTTCTGGAAGGACCCGAGCCTTCGCGATCGCGACGCCCTTGGCGTTGGGGCTTGGCCTCGTCGCGTCGGCGGTCGCAGTTCGAATAGTCGGACTGATGGGCCTTGGCGTTGGCTACGTGCTCACCTACGTCCTGCTGGCGGGGGTCACCCGGGCGCTGGCACGGCACGTGTCCAGGGTGAGGTTGCGCGATGCCAGCCTGCTGCTGCCTGTTGCTTGGGCGTTGGTCGGAACTTGCGCAGCAGTGGCGTTGCCGTGGGACTCGGCGTGGGCGATCGCGTGTCGGGTCGTGATCGCTGCGTGTGTTCTGGGCGCAGCCGGCTATGTGTTCGTCAAGGGGCTGCGGGGTCCGAAGGCTGATGAGCTGGTGGGCGCAGGCGAGAATCCGTCGTTCAATCCCTAGCGACTGAGTCACCCTCCGAGACCACGCTGGTGTACAGGTCCAGATACCGACGAGACATGGACTCCAAGTCCAGCGAGGAAGCTGACCCGGGTTTCTCGAGCGTCTCCTCCTGCGCGAGAACAAGTAGCGCCGACATGGCAGCGTCGATGTCCCCCTGGCCCACGACGGCGCCGCTCCCGAGGGCGAGAGTCTCCGGGCTGCCGCCGGTCGCGTACGTGACGACCGGGGTCCCGCAGGCGATCGCCTCCAGGTTGGTGGTTGGGAAGTTATCCTCGTAGGTTGGATTGAAGAACACGTCGGCGGCGCTGTAGACCTCGGCCAGATCTCGGGCACTCGCGGTCTGCGATATGAATACAACGTTCGGCGGTGCTGGGGGCTTGGCGCCCGGAATCGCCCCGACGATCACCACCTTCCCTTTGGAGTCCAGGCGCTCCGCAACCTCCAACAGGTCGCGGAGGCCTTTTCGGGCGTCCCAGATGTTCGCAACGCCAAGCACCATGACCCCCTGGTCGATGGCTGCGTCGACCCTGAATGAGGACGCCCGGGGCTGAAAGACCGCAGTGTCAATGCCGTTTGGGATGACGTGCAGGGGTCGGCTCCCCAAGATCGAGCGAGACACCAGGCTGGCGAGCCAGCGCGAGGGCGTCACCAGGGTCATCGACTCGACGGCTCCGAACAATCTGCGCTTGTCTCGAAAGTTCCGTGTCGACTGATCGGACAGGCTCGATGGGTATTCGTTCTTCAGAGGGCACTCGAAGCACTCGCTCTCCCACCTCGAGCAGCCAACCCTGTCGAAGAAAGTACAGTGACCAGTGAGCGGCCAACAGTCGTGCAGCGTCCACACGATCGGCATGGGGTGTATAGCGAGATACTCGAACAGAGCGCCTACGTGAAGGTAGTAGCCGTGCAGATTGTGAAAGTGCAGGACGTCGGGCCGCCGAGCTTCGATCAGCTGGATGAGGTTGGCGGTGGCGGCTCTGGAGAAGAATCCGTGACGATCGGTTATTCTGGTACCAGCAACATGGATGCCTACCGACGCAGGGTTCGCTATTCGCACGATGTTATCGGCGTCGGGCCGTTCGCCGCGGCCGAAGGCGACCATCGAGTCTTCCCCGTGTCGCAGCAGGTAGCCGTGGATGTTCTGCGCGATTCGCCCGGTACTTCCTCGGCCGTACACCGAGTTGACCTGAAGTACTCTCATGCCTCTCCTGGCGGGGTCATGCGGGCGTCGGGATCCTCGCTCCGATGCGTCTGCACAACATGGTACGTGGTGCTGTCGAGTCATCGTGACCGAGTCATCGTGACGTGGCGAAGAGGCCACGTGCCCGCGTGCGCCTCCTCAGTCCCTGCGTGGCCGGTCTGTCGGACGGGGCCTACTGGCTTGCGTTGGATGAAGACCGCCGCAAGCAACGGATGGACTCAGCGAAATCTCAGGTATCATCGTTGACAAACCTTGAGTAGCGCGAACGTCGATTTGCAGCGGGAGTTACATGGTGAAGCGCCAGGATGGCGATGTGAGTAGGCGGGCCGCGTCTCCGGGACGGAGGCAACTTGACGCCGTTCTGAGCCGCCTGGAACGGCCGCGGCTCCGGTTCACCCTCCAGTCCTTCCTCGATGCTGTCGTGTGGGCGTTGGCGCTGATCGTTGCCCAGTTCCTGCGCTATGAATTCGACGCCACGCTGATCAACCCGGCTTCGACGACCGTGCTTGTCGCGCTCACCATCGCCGCCCAACTCGTGGTCGGGCTGTCCATGCGGGTGTACGGCGGCAGGTACACCTACGGATCTTTCGAGGAAGTCCGCGCGCTAACCCTGGCGACGACCGGTGTCGCAATCCTGGTGTTCGTCCCCGTGCTGGTGTGGGGGAATTCGTTCGGGATCCCGCGGGGCACGGTCCCGCTCGCGCTCCCGATGGCCCTGGTCGCGATGTTCGCCATTCGCTACGTAGCCAGGCTGATCCGCGAGGCGCGGATGACCGCCACGGATGCCGAGCCCGCCATCGTCTTCGGGGCCGGCTACATGGGAGACACCCTGATCCGCCGGATGCTCACTGACTTCCGCTCGCCGTACTATCCGGTGGCACTCTTGGACGATAGCCCGAGGAAGCGGCATGCGCGCATCCGCAGCGTGGACGTCCTCGGATGCCTCGACGACCTTCCGAAGGTAGTGGAGGCCACAGGCGCGCAGGCGCTGATCGTCGCTATCGCGAAGGCAGACTCGCGACTCATGACGAGGGTCGCCGAGGTGGCTGACCCGCTCGACCTCCACGTGAAGGTGTTGCCGCCACTGGGCGACATCCTCAAGGGGTCGAGCCAGATGAACGACCTTCGCGACCTGTCCATCGAGGATCTGCTCGGTCGGCGTCCGGTGGACACCGATGTCGAGTCGATTGCCCACTACCTCACCGGCAAGCGCGTGCTTGTCACGGGCGCCGGCGGGTCGATCGGCAGCGAACTGTGTCGACAGATCCACAGGTTCGGGCCGTCGGAGTTGATCATGCTCGACCGTGACGAGACTGGTCTTCAGGCTGCAGAACTTGGTGTGGAGGGACACGGCCTCCTCGACGGTCGCGAGGTTGTCCTGGCCGACATCCGGGATCAGGAAGCGCTCCACCGGATCTTCGCGGAGCGCCGGCCCGAGGTGGTCTTCCACGCGGCAGCGCTGAAGCACCTACCCATGCTTCAGCAGTACCCGGAGGAGGCATGGAAGACGAACGTGCTCGGCACGCTCAACGTGCTCGACGCGGCCCGGTCGGTCGACGTCAACGCGTTCATCAACATCTCCACCGACAAGGCTGCCGACCCGACCAGCGTGCTTGGCCACTCGAAGCGCCTCGCCGAAGGACTGACCGCCAATCTCGCTCAGGAGACCGGACGGCCCTACCTGAGCGTCCGCTTCGGCAATGTGCTCGGCAGCCGCGGCTCAATGCTTCCGCTGTTCACGACCATGATCGAGAAGGGCGGTCCGCTGACCGTCACCGACCCTGATGTCACCCGGTACTTCATGACGATCCCTGAGGCCTGCCAGCTGGTGGTCCAGGCTGGCGCGATCGGTCGGCCAGGAGAGGTCCTGATCCTGGACATGGGTGAACCGGTTCGCATTCTCGACATCGCCCACCGGATGATCGAGATGTCCGGACGGGAGATCTCGATCGTCTTCACCGGTCTTCGGGAGGGCGAGAAGCTGCACGAGGCACTTCGGACCGACGGCGAGGCCGACCAGCGTCCCGTCCATCCACTCATCTCCCACGCGCAGGTCGCGCCGGTCGTCCGGCACGAACTCGACTGGTCGGAGTGGGCACCGCTCTGGGGACCCAGCCCGCATGAGACACGGTCGATCGTGCCGGACGCCAGCCGTTCCGAGGACTGATTCGGCACGCGATGCGGCGCCTCTGCGTCACCGGTGCGGGCGGTCTCGGACGCGAGGAACTGAGCTACGTCCGCGATATCAGGTGCCGTCAACTGGCGCATCCTCGGCTTCCTGGAATGGCGGTCGCGGTGGGCCGCGACTGCTCACCGTCCCCCGGCTAGGTCGACCAGATCACGCAGACGCGAGAGTGTCGGAGCAAGTCGTGGACGGCGTCGGCGCCGTGCTGAGCGGTGCTGGTTGGCTCGCTGCCGCAGTATTGAGCAGCGCCGCGCACCGCTGGCCTGAGAACGGGGTCTGGCGCCGCCGTGGAACGGGTTGCCACGGAGCATTCATGGTAGCGTCAGTCCTGGCATGAGGCCCCCCATGACGGCGACTGACTGGCCGGTCTCGGCACCTCGATATGGTTCATGCTCGGGAACAGCAGCTGACGGGGAAAGACTCGATGAGCGCAGACTGGACCGAGCAGGCTACGTATTTTGCCGGTAGAAGCGGGCTGCGTATTTTGCCGGTAGATATGTCGTGATCACCGGCGCCTCGGGCGGCATTGGTCGAGCCACCGCCAAGGCCTTCGCTGATGTCGGGCCCGCCGTGATCCTGCTGGACCGCACGCAGGCTCAGGTCGACGAAGCGGCCGCTTGGCTGCCGCTCGCCGAGGGCGGGCCTGCGCACGTCGGAATCGCCATGGACCTGTCCGACCGAACGGCCATCTCCGCCGGCCTCGCCGAGCGATTGACGGCTGCGTGTCGGCGCCGGTCGAAAACTGAACGGTTTCGCCGGTGAAAAGTGAACACTCGACGACGATCGGAGAGTGATCACCTTGGAGGACTGGGCACTGATCAGGAGGCTTGCTGCGGAGGGTGAGTCGCACGCGGCCATCGCGCGGCGGTTGGGGATCTCGCGGACGACGGTGGTGAAGGCGGTCAACTCGGACGCCCCGCCGAGGTATGTGCGGACACCGTCGGAGTCGTCGTTTGCGGTGGTCGAGCCGCGAGTGCGTGCCCTGTTGGCCGAGTTCCCGGACCTGCCGGCGACGGTGCTCGCGGAGCGGGTCGGCTGGACGGGGTCGAGCTCGTGGGTCCGGGACAACGTGACCCGGCTACGGCCCGAACACCGCCGGGTTGATCCGGCGGACCGGCTGGTGTGGGCGGCCGGGGACGCGGCTCAGTGCGATCTGTGGTTCCCGCCGCGCAAGATCCCGCTGGAGAACGGCACGTCCGCGTTGTTGCCGGTGCTGGTGATCACGGCGGCCTATTCCCGGTACGTGCTGGCCAGGATTATCCCGACCAAGACAACCGAGGACCTGCTGCTGGGCACCTGGCAGCTGCTCCAACTCCTGGGCCGGGTACCGCGCCGCCTGATTTGGGACAACGAGCGGGGCATCGGCCGGGGCCCGCACCGGGCCGAAGGCGTGCCGGCGTTCATGGGCACCCTCGCCACGAAGCTGGTGCTGCTGCGGCCACGCGATCCGGAGTCCAAGGGGATCGTGGAACGCCGCAACGGCTGGTTCGAGACCTCGTTCATGCCGGGCCGATCCTTCGCTTCGCCGGCTGATTTCAACGAACAGTTCACCGACTGGCTCGATCGGGCGAACCAGAAGGTCGTGCGCACCACCGGCGCCGAGCCGGACGACCTCCTCGAGGCGGACCGGGCCGCGATGTTGGCCCTGCCACCGGTGCCGCCGGTCGTGGGCTGGCGCAAACAGGCCCGGCTCGGCCGGGACTACTACGTCAACATCGCCCGCAACGATTACTCCGTCGACCCGACCTGGATCGGCAGGATGGTCAACGCCCACGCCGACCTCGACCGGGTCCAGGTCCGTCTTGATGGCCGGCTGGTCACCGAGCATCCCCGGGTGTGGGCCCGCGGCCTCACGATCACCGATACCAGCCACGTCGAGACCGCGAGAAAGCTTCGTCAGGCGTTCCAGCAGCCCCGCACCCAAGCCGCCAGCGACGGCCTGGTCAGGGACCTGGCCGACTACGACCGGGCCTTCGGCCTCCAGGGCCGGGAGGTGTCCTGATGGCCACCGCCAAGACCACGGATGCGGTCAAACAGCTGACCTACCTCGCTGGTGCGCTCAAGGCACCCCGCATCCTCGACGTCGCCGGCCGGTTGGCTGACCAGGCTAGGGATGCCGGCTGGAGCTTCGAGGACTACCTGGCCGCGGTCCTGGAGCGGGAGGTGTCGGCCCGCAACGCTTCCGGCGCGGACCTGCGGATCAGGGCGGCCGGGTTCGGCACCCGCAAGACCCTGGAGGACTTCGACTTCGACGCCCAACCCGCCGTCCGGAACCAAATCGCCGCATTGGCCTCGGGCGGGTTCCTCACCGAGGCCCGCAACGTCGTGCTCCTCGGCCCGGCACCGGCAAGACCCACCTGGCGATCGCCCTCGGTGTCACCGCCTGCCGACACGGTCACCGCGCATCCTGTTCGCCACCGCCACCGACTGGGTCACCCGACTCTCCGACGCCCACCGCGCCGGCCGGCTCCCCGCCGAGCTGACCAAGCTGCGGCGCTACGGCCTGATCATCATCGACGAGGTCGGCTACCTACCCTTCGAGCAAGACGCCGCGAACCTGTTCTTCCAGCTCGTCTCCAGCAGGTACGAACACGCGTCCCTGGTGCTGACCAGCAACCTGCCGTTCTCCGGGTGGGGTGGCGTGTTCGGGGACCAGGTCGTCGCCGCCGCGATGATCGACCGCATCGTGCACCACGCCGACGTCCTCACCCTGAAGGGAGCCAGCTACCGGCTCCGGAACCGAGGCATCGACACCCTGCCCAGCATTAGAACCACCACCAACGAAACCCAGGGCTAAGCTGCCTGCAACCGTTCACTTTTGCGGCGGCGAAACTGACCAGCTTTCGAGCGACACCGACACTGCAGCCGCGGAGGAGACGCAACGCCCTTACCTGTCGGTGCGCTTCGGCAATGTGCTCGGGAGTCGGGGATCAATGCTGCCGCTGTTCACCTCGATGATTGAGAACGGCGGCCCGCTCACCGTGACGCATCCCGATGTGACCCGCTATTTCATGACCATTCCAGAGGCGTGTCAGTTGGTCGTGCAGGCCGGAGCCATCGGACAGCCCGGGGAAGTGCTGATCCTTGACATGGGCGAACCTGTCCGCATCTTGGACATCGCAAAGCGGATGATTGAGATGTCGGGGCGCGAGATAAGGATCGTCTTCACCGGCCTCCGGGAGGGTGAGAAGCTCCACGAAGCGCTGCGAACTGAGGGCGAAGTCGACCAGCGGCCGGTGCATCCGCAGATCTCGCATGCCCAAGTCTCGCCGGTACGGGTTGAGGATCTCGATTGGGGACACTGGGCCCGGGAGTGGGGCCACGAGCCCAAGAAGACACTGCTTCAGCATGGAGCACTCCTGGGGGATCCAGAGCGGACGGACGGCTGACAGAGGTTCTGCTCGGGCATCGTTGGTGACCCTGGCTCCATCTGATCAGTCAGGACGCTTGACCAGTTGAGTCATTGCACCCGTCGTCGCCTACGACTCGAGCCCCTTGTCGCCGCCATCAGCATTTCGTTCAGCCGACCAGAGCCGATGTAGCTAGCCATGTCGCGTCGGTAGCACTGGAGTGCGTTCTCGCGGAACAGTTGGAGTTCCTCTGGACTGCACGACACCGCCTTCTCGATCGCGCGCGCGAGCGACTCAGCGTCTCCAGGTGGACTAGTGAGTCCAGCCCGCGCGTCCTGCACCAACCGCGCGGCATCGCCGGCTGCAGATACGAGAAGTGCGGACCCCGTCGCCAGCGCTGCCTGGACCTTGCTCGGCATCGTTATGCGGAAGAGATCCTCATCCCTGAGCGACACCAACTGGAAGTCGGCCGCGGCCATCAGTGCGGGCAGATCCTCGGGGGCGCGCGCGGGCAGGACGTGGACCCGACCAGGAGCAAGCGTGCGGCCCAGTTGTTCGAGCGAGCGCTTCTCAAGCCCTTCACCGATCATCACGAGATGCACTGCACGTGGGGCGCTCACAGTGGCCACAGCGCGAATGACATTGCCCAGATCCTGCGCTGCGCCGAGGTTCCCGGCGTACATCAACACAAAGTCTTTCGGGTCTATGCCTAGTGAGGGTCTAAATGAGGGATCCGGATCGGTCGGCTGGAAAACCCGCTCGTCCGTCCAGTTGTAGACAAGGCCGATCTTCGCCTCCGGAACCCCGCGCCTTGCGAGTTCAGCCGCCATTCCAGGAGAGATGACAGCGATTCGTGATGCTTGGCGATACGTCAGCCGCGTCAGGCCGTCAAGGATGGAGTTGATGATCCGGAACGACGCCCCTCGTCGGACCATGCCGGACGCGAATACTGAATCCGGCCAGAGATCTTGGATGATCAACACGTAGGGCCTGCCAAACAGTGCCCGACCAAGCATCGCCGGGAGCGCCGCCGTGGCGGGGGAGGAGTACACGAGAGTGACATCCGCTGCTCGCACCTGCGCGAGGCCAGTCAGGGCTGCTGAGAATGCCCACGAGACATAGTTCAGCGCGCGGCCAATGGCAGAAGCGTCATGACTGGGGAACAGCGGGGTCCTGAGCACATCGAAGCCAGCTGTTCGGTCCCGGTTTCTCCGGATCGCGCGATACCCAGGCATGACTACTCCGTCAGGGTAGTTGGGGATTCCCGTGAGAACCTTCACCCGCCACCCTTGCTGCCGTAATGAATCTGCAATCCATACTGGAACCGTCACTGGTTCAGGGCTGAACCACTGGGTGACGTAGCAAACTGTGCGATTCACAGGCCCGGTCCCGAATGCGCAAGGAGGTAGTCGCTGAGCTGCTCGACAGAGCTGGCCTCTGGCACGTTCTCGCAGTTCACTTCCACGTGGAGTTGGCCCGGAAGTCGCAGCCTGGTGACGCCCCATCCGAGGTGCAGGGGAGCCAAGAAGTCCTTGTGCGGGTTGTCAGCCACGTAGACCAGGTTGGGAGGTTCGGCTCCAAGGGTCGCAGCCACGTGACGGAAGGCACGCGTACTGGGCTTCCAGTAATCGCGGCCCCAAGCATCAGTCAAGCAGATCTCCTCGAACCATCTGTCGAGCCCTAGGGCAGTGACCTTTGCCACCTGGCTGGCGAGGTTGCCGTCTGAGACGATAGCGAGCGACGCCCCTCGTCCCTTGAGTTCGTCAAGGAGTGGCTCCATGTGGGGAAGGAGGGCAATATCCGGCTCATGCCCCCGGTACAGGGCGACCAGATCCCGCACGGACCACCGGGATGCCGCTTCCGGGTACTCGCGGAGCAGTGAATCGAAGTGGTCGCCCCGCGCCCCTGACTCGAACAGTCCCCAGAGCGTCTCAAAGACGCTCAGTGGAGGCGCGCCAGCATCGGGTGCGATCGCTCTACTGACGACTCCGAAGCCGCTGCGGACGTAATCTCGCTCGAGGTAAAGGGTGTCGTCGATGTCGAAGACGACCGCGGCGAGCCCGTTCACCATGGCAACCTCTCGGTGAACAGCTCGACGTGGTACCGCGTCATGTAGAGACCCCGGCGATAGTCACCCAACGCGGCAGACGTGGCTTCGCCATTGATCATCGCGATCAGCCACTCCGGGTAGTGGCCCCCGGCGGCCTGAGCGAGCGGGAAGCCGCCACCGAAGCGTGGATTGATCTCGATCAGAATCGGTCCGTCGTGAGTCAGGAACGCCTGCAGCGTGACGGGTCCGATCGCCCCCATGTTCGAGATCACCTGCAGTACCCGCAGGATCCAGTCCTTGACGTCGGCGTCGTCCAGGGTCACTCCCTGGATGGACTCGCCAGACATGGTTCGGAGCCTGCGTCGCGGCACGTAGTGCAGCGGCAGCCCCGTCAGGTCGAGGAGAGCGTCGACCGTTATCTCCGGTCCGGTCAACTCCTCCTGAACGATGGCGCCCGGCACCATCCGAGCTATCTCCTGCACCGTCTCGGGCGTGGCCCGGTGGGTGTCAATGCTCGCGCTGCCACTTCGAGGCTTCACGAACATGTGCGCCGGAAGGTGCACTTCGTCGGTGAGCTCTGTGGGCATCCAGCTACGCGGCATTGCGATGCCGTGGGCGGACAGGGCCCGGTCGGTCGAGTACTTGTCAGCGCAGATCTTGATGAATTCCGATGACGACACCAATGCGAGACAGTCTTCGGCCGCGAACGCTTCTCGGTTCTCGGCCAACACCGCCAACTCGGTGTCGATCGTGGGAACGACAAGCCCAATCGAGTCCTGCTTCACTATCTCGAGTAGGTGGCCAACATAGTCGGGCGAGGTGATTGGGGGAAGCTGGCGAGCAGCGTCCGCGATCATGAGCGCCGGGGCGAGTGGACTTGCGTCACCGGCCAGGACTCGTCCACCTCGAGCGTGGGCGGCCGCCATGAACGCCTTGATGAGTGAAACCCGCCGGCCGGCGCTGGTTACCAGAACGTTGGTCATCAACTCATCATCCTCGACGCGCTGCAGTCATGTGGGCGGTCCACTTGCATGTGTTCATCACTGCAGGTGGGTCATTCCGGCATGAATTCGGGCATCGTTACGTGGCCAGCTTGGCTCACGCCCTTGCCGCTGAACACCTGGGCGAAGGTCTGGCGCAGGATCCGCAGATCCAGCCGCAGTGAGAGATCGCGCACGTACCTAAGGTCGTAGGTGAATTTCTCGTCCCAGGAGATGCTGTTGCGCCCTGACACTTGCGCAAGGCCCGTGACGCCGGGGCGCACGTCGTGGCGGTGCATCTGCTCAGCATCGTACCGACTGAGATACTCCACCCTCAGCGGGCGCGGCCCGACCAGGCTCATGTCCCCGCGCAGCACGTTCCACAGCGTCGGAAGTTCATCGAGGCTCGTGGCGCGCAGCGCCCTGCCGAAGCGGGTGAGCCGCTGCTCGTCTGTCACGAGGCCTCGACTGGCGTCCTCCGAGAGCATCGTTCGGAACTTCACGAGTGTGAAGACCTTGCCGTTCAGGCCCGGTCTGGGTTGTCTGAAGAGAACTGGCCGCCCGAGGCGAGTTGCCACCAGCGCGGCCACGGCAGCCTGGACGGGGAGAGTGACCACGAGGGCGACGGCCGAGACCGACACGTCCATCGCGCGCTTCCCGGCGCCTCGATAGCTGAGGTTCACCTCGGTGCCCCGGTGGCCGCCACTCCCGACACCGGCGCAGTCGGCGCTGCGTGGACAGCCCGGACGACGGCGTCCACCACGCGGTCGACGTCCCCGTCCGAGAGCCCCACTCCGCTGGGCAGGCACAGTCCCTGGTCGAAGACTCGGTCGGCGACACCGGTCAGGTGTGCCTCGTGGTCACGGAAGACCGGCTGCAGGTGCATAGGCTTCCAGATCGGACGGCTCTCAATCCGCTCGGCGCCCAGCGCGCGGCGGACGTGGTCCGCGACTCCTGCCGGCAGACTCGAGTCGAAGGTGACAGTAGTCAGCCAGGAGTTGCTCTCCCCCCATGGCGGGTCGGCGGTCACGGTCACCCCGGGCAGGACGCCAAGGCCAGCCTCGTAGCGGGCACGGATCGCCTGCCGGCGGGCGATCATCTCGGGTAGCCGGATGAGCTGAGCGCGTCCCAACGCCGCGAGCAGGTTGCTCATGCGGTAGTTGTAACCGACCTCGTTGTGCTCGTACCACGGAACACTCTCGCGCGACTGGGTGGACCGGAAGCGAGCCTTGGCGATGAGCGCCTCGTCGTCAGAGACGAGCATGCCGCCACCTGAGGTCGTCATGATCTTGTTCCCGTTGAAGGAGTAGACCCCTGCCGCTCCCATGGAGCCTGTCGACCGTCCGCCGTGGTGGGCTCCGAGCGATTCGGCCGCGTCCACCAGTACCGGGACGCCATACCGCTGCGCGATCGGCAGGATTGTGTCGTAGTCGGCCGGGCGTCCGTAGAGATCGACCGGGACGATCGCCGCGATCCGGGAGCCCGTGCGAGCGCGCTGTGCGAGCACCGACTCGAGCACTTCCGGATCCAACCCCCATGCCTGCTCCTCGACATCGAGGAAGACCGGACGCGCCCCGACGTAAGTGATGGCGAAGGCGGTGGCGCCGAACGTCAGGGTCGCCACGATCACCTCGTCACCCGGACGGACGCCAAGACCCAGCAGCCCGAGGTGGAGGGCTGCGGTTCCGGACGAGAGCGCCAACGCGTGATCGACGCCCACGAACGAACGCAGCTCCTCCTCGAAGGCATCGACGTCGGGCCCGAGAGGTGCCACCCAACCGGACTGGATGGCCGCTGTGACCATGGACACTTCCAGATCCGTGACATGCGCCTGCGAGAGGAGAATGGGCTGTTCCGGCATCTTTCCCTTGCCTTCGATTGTTCGATGAACAAGTCGGTCATTTGCTCCGTCCAGTATCGCAGGTGTCGCACCGGCGGTCATCCGGCCCCCGAGACAGGGACGGGTAGCGAAGTGCCGCGCGACTGGACGCCCGCCACCGGCGAACGAGGCTATGCTCGCGTTCGTTTGAGGCTCAAGGGGGCATCGATGGAGTTGGCGCGAGCCGGGGCCGGCACGCGGGCCGTGGGCCTGCGGATCGTTGGCATTCTGGCCCTCGTCGCGCTCGCCGCGACCATCTGGCTCCACTGGACCTGGTTCTGGGGAGGCCCCCAGCCGTACTACTTCTTCGACATCGACTTCTACCGCAGGGCGGTCGTCGAGGTGATGACCGGGGCGAAGTCCATGTACGAGGCGATGGCGTACCCGCCGTTCGCCTACCTGCTGATCTGGTGGCTGCCCGGCGTCCCGATGATCGTCGGCGACCAGATCTGGACCGCTGTCACCTTCGTCGTGGTCGTCCTGCTGGGGTTCCTGTTCTCCGTCCGGGCACTTGAGGCGACCGGCCGGAACTGGCGGGAGCAGCCCTGGCTTCTGATCTTCTCCGGTGCCATCAATACGGCGCTGCTGATCATGTCGATGCCGATGTACAGCCAACTCACCACGGGGCAGCTGTCGCTGCTCGTCGCGGTGCTCGCCTTCGTCGACGTGGCCGGCTTCATCCCCAGGCGTTTCCAGGGCGTGCTCGTCGGCCTGGCCGCTGCGATCAAGGTGACCCCGATGATCTTCGGCGTCTACTACCTGGTCACCGGTCAGCGGCGCCAGGCCGCGGTCTCGTTCGGCTCTTTCGCGGGCTTCACCGCGTTCGGCGCGCTGTTCTTTCCCACGGAGACCTGGACGTTCTGGACGCGCCTGACCGGCACCGGACAGGAAGTCGATCCCACGCTCTTCTACAACCTCGGGATCCGCTCCATGCTCGAGCGCTTCTCGCCGGGGCTGGCCGACGTCATGTGGCTGTGGGGCGGCCTCGGGCTGCTCCTGCTGGTCGCCACACTCTGGCGCGCGCGCAAGCTCTACCAGCGCAACCAGGTGATGGAAGCCATCCTGATCGTGGGAGCAGCCGCCATCGTCGTGCCGCCGAACGGGCTGCCCCACTACTTCATCTGGCTCCCGATGGCCGGCATCTGGCTGGTGATGACCGGCACCAGGCCGGCCAAGGTGCTGGGGGTGGCCATCTACCTGGTCTACTCGATGCTCTACTTCTTCGTGCTCCTGCCGGTGTTGAACACCGCGGACGCCGACTCCCGTGACCTGTTGGCCGCGACGACCCTCAGCGTGATCACCCTCGTCCCCGTCTGCCTCGGCGTCTTCGGCCTCCCCCGGCGTCCGGCGCCCGCAGGCAGGGACGTCGAGCAGCCGGTGCGTGATCCGGCCTGACCGGTCACGACCTACTTCGTGCCGCCTCATCCGGCGCGTCCTTGGCCGGCCCCGAGGGCTGGGTGTCGACGGCGTCCGCTCCGTCCCGGCGTCGGGCCCACACGGCGATCGCCGCAGCACCACCTGCGGCCAGCAGCTCGGCGAGGGTGAACATCACCCGGGACACCGCCGCGTAGGCCGTCGCCGGGCCGATCCCGACTACCGGCGTCAGCGCGACGATGATGACCAGTTCCCGGGCACCCACCCCAGAGGGCAGGAGGAAGAAGGCGAGCCCCGCCAGCATCGCGATCGCCATGGTGCCGATGCACAGGCTGAGTGGACGGAGCGTGAGACCCTCGCGGGTGTCGGCCAACATCCACAGATGGACGCCGAAGAAGGTGTAGGTGCCGAGCGCGGACGCCACCGACGCCATCACCGCCCTCAGCGTCGCCGGGTGATCGGGACGCGGCCTCCTCAACAGCCGGAACCCGAACCGGACGATGGCCGTCAGCACCGGCGGATACAGCATCACCAGAGCCGCGGGGAGAACCAGGTACAGCCATGGCAACCAGGCCAGCCGGGGATCCTGGTCCACCAGTCGCGGAATGGCCAGGGAACCTGCGAACAGGGCAGCCACGACTCCCACGATCACGGAGAACACGGTCGCTGCGAACACCCGCGGGCGCGCCAACCCCGCCTTGTGGCCCAGTTCGATCTGCAGGACGTAGGCCCAGACCGATCCCGGAAGGTACTTGCCCAACTGGCCGACCAGGAAGATCTGGGCACCCCGACGCATCCCGATCGGCTTTCCCAGATCATCCAGGAGCACCTGCCAACTCATCGCCGAGCAGGCCAGCCCCAGGAAGATCGCCGCCTGGGCCAGCGCCGCGCGATGCCATTGCAGGCGGAAGACGGTGTCGGCGACCTCCTCCCAGTGGTCGACCAACTGCCAGGTAGCCGCGACGACCACCAGGACGATGAGAGCGACCCGGGCGATGTTCACGACCGTCGCGCGCCGCGACGCGCTCTGGGTGGACGGCTCCGCGACGGATGGGGTCTCGCTCACGGCTCCGCTCCGATCCTGATCGGACGAGACGGAGACTGTGCCCGCCACCATTCCGCGCTCTCGGCGAGTGCCGGATCTCCGTCGAGTCCCGTCATCGTGAAGTCTCCGGCGGAGTACGCGGCGGACAGGCGCTCAAGCGACTCCGGGGACGCGCCGAGATGGCGCAACACGTGGTGGTTGACGCCGCGCAGCCGGATCGGAGCGCCGTACGCCTTGCCGAAAGGCGGAACGTCACGCGTGACGGGAGTCCCCATCCCGATCATCGCTCCGGCACCCACGATGCGGCCCTGGTGCACCGAGGCGTTCATCCCCAGGTTCGCGTGTTCCCCGACGACCGAGTGCCCGCCCAGCCGCACGCCTGCCGAGAGCGTCACGTTCCTGCCCACCAGGCTGTCGTGCGCGACGTAGACGGAGTTCAGCAGCCACGTTCCGTCCCCGATGGTGGTCGTCCGATGGCTGCCCTGGTGGACGGTCGACAGCTCGCGGATCACCACGTCGTCGCCGATCACGACGCCATGATGGTCGAGGTCGGAGTCCCAGGCGACGTTCTGCCGGAGGGACGCGATCTCGGGCGGCGTACCGATGACGGCGTTCGGGCCGATCCAGACGCGATTGCCAACCCGGAGCGGACCGAGGAGGACGGCCCCCGGGCCGACCGTGGCATCGCCGTCGAACTGCACTCCTTCGCCGATCACGGCGCTGGGATGGATCCGACGCGAAGGCGTCATCCGGCTCCCCTCTCGCAGATCGGAGCTGGCCTCGTCATCGAGACGGCAATCCGCGGACCAGCCGTACAAATGGTAACCCGGCAGCCGCTCCACCCACCGCGTCCTCTCGGAGACGCGCACCCCGACCAAGCCGGTCGCGATGCGGCTCAGGCCTCGCGCGCGGGCCAATCGACAAGGGCCTGCTGTAGTAGCCTGAGGCCGCTCTGAATGCCCCGAATCGAAGGCTCCTGATGATACCGGTCTCGACGGTCCGACTCGGTCCCGAGGTTGAGGAAAGCGTGCTGGCGGTGCTGCGTTCCGGGGTGGTCGCCCAAGGCCCCGTCGTCGCCGAGTTCGAGCGGCGGTTCGCCGAGCTGATCGGTGCCGAGCACGCTGTCGCCGTCAACAGCGGGACCACGGCACTGGTCGCCGCGATCCAGGCGCTCGAGCTGGAACCCGGCGACGAGGTCATCACCAGTCCGTTCACCTTCGTCGCCACGCTGAACGCCATCCTCCAGGCCGGGGCGACGGTACGGTTCGGCGACATCCGCGCCGATGACTTCGGGCTCGACCCGGAGTCCGTCCGGGCACAGGTGACGCCGAGGACGAAGGTCCTGCTTCCGGTCCATCTGTACGGGCAGGCGGCGGACATGCGTGGGCTCATGACAGTGGCTCAGGAGCAGGGGCTCCTCGTGGTCGAGGACGCCGCGCAGGCACACGGCGCGACAATCGACGGCCGCGGCGTCGGAACCTTCGGGATCGGCTGTTTCTCCTTCTACGCGACGAAGAGCCTGACCACCGGCGAGGGCGGCGTGGTGACCACGAGGGACGCCGGGACGGCCGACAGGCTCCGCGTCCTGCGGAACCAGGGCATGCGAGCGCGCTACGAGTACGTGATGCCCGGCAACAACTACCGGCTCACCGACCTCCAGGCCGCCCTCGTGCTGCCCCAGCTCGAGCGGTACCCGGCGCAACTGGCGGTCCGGCGCGCCAACGCCGCCCGACTCAGCGAGCAGCTCGCGGGGATCCCCGGTCTGGTGCTGCCGACCGAACTCAGCGGACGCGGCCACGTCTGGCACCAGTACACGGTGCTGCTGCCCGACGGCGTCGACCGCGAGGGCTTCGTTGACCACCTTGGCCGCGCCGGTGTCGGCAGCGGGATCTACTACCCGAGACCCGTCTACGACTACGACATCTATCGCAATCGTCCGGACGTGGTCATCTCACCGACGCCGGTCGCCGAAGCAGTGTCGGCCCGATGCGTCTCCCTGCCCGTGCACCAGCATCTCCAGCCGGGCGATCTGGACACCATTGCGGCCGCGGTGCGCTGCGCGCTGGAGGCGTCGTGACCGGCCCTCGCGTCGCGGTGGTCGGCGCCGGGTCGATGGGACGGAACCACGCACGGGTGATCGCGGACAGCGCGTCCGCTGAGCTGGCCGTGGTCATCGACCCCAACGAACCGGTCGCCCGTTCGGTCGCTGAGCGCTACGGCTCGAGCTGGGCCGCGGATCTGACCGGGCTCGACGCAGCGGACGCGGTCGTGGTGGCCGCATCCACGGAGCATCACTACGACATCACCCAGGAGATCCTGCGCTTGGGACTTCCGGTGCTTGTCGAGAAGCCGGTCTGCCCGTCGCTGTCCCAGACACTGGAGATCCTCCATGCCAGTGAGGCGGCCGGCGTCCCGATCATGTGTGGCTTCCTGGAGCGCTACAACCCGGCGATCATCGTGGCTCGGCGGATGATCGCCCGGCCGCTCTACGCACGGGCCGAGCGGCACTCGCCCTACGCCCCGCGGATCACCACCGGCGTCGCCTGGGACCTGCTGGTCCACGACGTCGACCTGATCTCCCGATTCTTCGACGGTGAGGATCCGGTTTCGGTCAACGTCGAGGCGGGACGCTTCCACCCGTCGTCGCTTCCCGGCACCGAGGACGTGGTCGACGTCAGCATGTCGTTCTCCACCGGCGTCGCGTCCGCGTCGGCCAGTCGAATCGGGCAGCGCAAGGTCCGTACCCTGCTGATCCAGACCCTCGAAGGGATGGTCGAGGTCGACCTGCTCCGGCGCGGTGTCACCCTCTACCGCCACACCACCATCTCGGACTCCTCGGCTGAGGGTGCGGGCTTCCGCCAGGTCACCGAGATGGAGGTCCCCGAGATCACCGGACGCGAGCCTCTCGCTGCCCAGTTCACCCAGTTCCTCGACCTCGTCGACGGCAAGGTGAACGCGGCAGCGGAGCGGGCGTCCATCGTCCCGGCGCACCGGATCGTCGAGCGCGCGCTGAGTTCGGGCGCGCTCACGGGACCGGCCGTGCCGACGTCCGCCGGGATCCCCGGATGAAGCCGCGCCCGGACCTGGCCGGCCACGTCGCCCTGGTCACCGGAGGTGCCGGCTTCATCGGCAGCCACCTCGTCGACCGGTTGCTCGCGGACGGCGCAGCGCACGTCGTCGTCGTCGACAACCTGTTCGTCGGCTCGGAGGAGAACCTCGCCGACGCGCTCGCCACGGGGAAGGTGACCTTCTACCGCGACGATGCCGAGCTGGCCACCAGCCTGGAGTACATCTTCGACGCCCACGAGGTGGACGTGGTGTTCAACTGTGCGACCAAAGCCCTCAACTACTCGTTCCTGAACCCGGCCAACGCGTTCGACACCAACGTCCGCGTCATCCTGAACCTCCTCGAGTTGCAGCGTCGCGGACGGTTCAAGACCCTGTGCCACTTCTCCTCTTCCGAGGTCTACGGCTCGGCGGTCTACGAGCCGATGGACGAGACCCACCCGCGCAACCCGACCACCACCTACGCTGCCGGCAAGGGCGCTGCCGACCTGGCCGTGGAGACCTGGGTCCGGATGTTCGGCCTGGACGCGTTCATCGTCCGGCCGTTCAACAACTACGGACCCCGGCAGAACCACAAGGGCATGCTGGCCGGGGTCATCCCGATCACCGCCGTCCGGCTGCTCGGCGGTGGCCGGCCCGAACTCCACGGCGACGGCTCGCAGAGCCGCGACTTCATCTACGTCCACGACACGGTGGACGCCGTCCTCAAGCTGTACCGCCTGCTGCCGGCCGGCGAGGCCGTCAACATCTCCACGGACAACCAGGTGACCATCGCTGAACTGATCCAGCGCATCTGCGACTTCTACGGCTACGCCGGCGAGATCGACCGGCGGCCCGGCCGCCCGTCGGACGTGCAGTGCCACAACGCCAGCAACGTCAAGGTGAAGGGCCTGATCGACTACACCCTCACCCCCTTCGCCGACGGGCTGGCCGAGACGCTGGAGTGGTACCGCGACAGGATCGGGGGGACGGTGTGAGCCAGATCCGGTTGATGAAGCCGTACCTCGGCTTCGACGAGGTGGAGGCGGAGGTCCGCGAGATCTTCGACAGCGGCATCTTCACCCGCGGCCAGCACGTCCAGGCGTTCGCGGACGAGATCGCCGGCTACACCGGGGCCCGGCACGCGTTCCTCGCCACGTCGGCCACGACGGCGCTCTGGGTCGCGCTCAAGGCCGTCGGCGTGGGCGCAGGGGACGAGGTGATCGTCTCCGACTTCTCCTTCCCGGCCTCGGCGAACGTGGTCGAGGACCTCGGCGCCGTCCCCGTGTTCGCCGACGTCGACCCGTCCACGTACAACATGGATCCGGCTGCGCTGGAGGCCCTGATCGGCCCGCGCACGCGCGCGGTGATATTCGTGGACGCCCTCGGGAATCCCACCGGCGTGACCCGGATCAGCGAACTCTGCCGAGACCGCGGCGTCCCCCTGATCGAGGACGCCGCCTGCGCCATCGGCAGCGCCGAGAACGGTCGCCGGTGCGGATCGATCGCAGACCTGAGCTGCTTCAGCTTCCATCCCCGCAAGCTGATCAGCACCGGCGAGGGCGGGGCCATCACGACCGACAACGCCGACTGGGCCGACTGGCTGACGGTGAAGCTGGCCCACGGCGCGCACGGCATGAAGGGCGTCGGGCTCGACTTCGTCGACTACGGCTACAACTTCCGGCTGCCGGAACTCTCGGCGCTGATGGGACGCAAGCAGCTGGCACGGCTCGACGACATCGTCGCGGACCGCAACCGCGTCCGCCGGGCCTACATCGAGCAGCTCGTCCCGCTGGGATTCGTCCCGCAGGCCGTCGGCGACGACGTGACCTACAACGTGCAGTCGATGGTGTTCACGGTGCCCGAAGGCGTCGACCGCGACAACCTGATCCTCCGGCTCCGCGGGACGGTCGAGACCACGATCGGCACCTATGCCCTGAGTTCCGGCACCTACTTCCTCGACAAGTACCACACCCCCCAGCCGGTCGCGGCCCGCCTGGAGGCCACGACGATCACCTTCCCGTGCTTCGACGGGGTGGACGTCGATGCCGTCGCGGACGCCGTCCAGGCTGCTCTGGGAGGGTGACGCGATGGCCGCCGACGACCTGCTGGAGAGACTGAGGACGTTCTGGACGCAGCGTCGCCGCGAGGTCGATGCCCGCTTCCAGCGCACGCTGCCCCTCGCCGACTACGTCGTCGACCGCTGGGACAAGGCGCGGGAGCTGGGCTTCGGCCAGGGCAGCTCGATCTACGACAGCAGCCTGGTCTTCGGCGACGTCGTCGTTGGGGAGAACGTGTGGATCGGGCCGTTCACGATCATCGACGGCACCGGCGGGCTGAGCATCGGCGACGGCTGCAACATCTCGGCCGGCGTCCACCTCTACACGCACTCCTCGGTCCGTCGCTGTGTCTCCGGCGGCGCCTTCGACGAGATCGAGCACGAGCCCACCGTGATCGGGAACCGGGTCTTCATCGGAGCCAACGCGGTCGTCAACATGGGCGTGACAATCGGGGACGAGTCCGTGGTGGGAGCCGGTGCCGTGGTGACCGGGGACGTGCCTCCCCGGACGGTGATGACCGGTGTGCCCGCACGGGCAGTGGCCGCCGTCCAGCTGGATGGCGAGGGTGGACGCCCCGTCTTCGAACCGATCGAGTGAGGCGTCCCGGGCGCGACGGACGTCGACTTCAGTCCGGGACCGGGCCGGCCGATCCGGCGTCGCGCCGGGCGACGCTCTCGATCACATAGAGCGGACGCCGGCGAGCGTCGTCGCCGACCCGCCAGACGTACTCGGCGAGCAGTCCCAGCGCAATGAGGTTGATCCCGCCGACCACGGCCACCGTGCCGCAGATCGTCGCCACGACCGCAACGGTCGCCGCCGCCGTCAGGGCCGCGATCAGCGCCACGATGAGCAGCAGCACCCCGATCACGACCAGTGCGCCGCCGGCCCAGACGAACCACTCCAGCGGTGTCCGGGAGAACTCCACGAAGGAGTCGACCACCAGCTTGAGCTTCTTGGTGAACGTCCACTTGCTCGTGCCGTAGGGCCTGGGTAGCTGCTCGTACCTGATCGAGCGCTGGTCGAAGCCCGTCCACGCGGCCAGCGCCCACAGATTCCGGTTCACTTCAGGCATTGCGTTCAGGGCGTCGATCACGCGCCGCGACAGCAGGGCCTGGGACGGGCCGTCGGCGGGATAGGTCGGAACGTCGGATCTCCGCTGGAAGATCTTCGAGAACGACTCGGCGAGCGAACCCTGCACCCTCTGCTGCTGCGCCCGGATGGATCGCAGGCCCCACACCAGGTCGGCGCCGTCCGCCCATTGCTGGAGGAAGTCGCAGATTGCCTCCAGAGGCTCCTGGCGGTCCGCGCTCAGGCTGATCGCCGCGTCACCGCTGACGTGGGCGAGCCCGGCGCTGAGTGCTGCGTGGGAGCCGAAGTTGCGGGAGAGGCGGATGACCTGAACGGCCTCTTCCGGACGGACAAGCTCCCAGACCCGCTCTGCCGTGCCGTCGGTCGAGCCGTCGTCCACCACTACCATCTCGAAGAGATAGGAGGTGTAGGTGTCGCTGACCTGTCGGAAGAACTCGACCATTCCCTCGGCATTCTCGAACTCATTGAATGCGGGAAACAGCAGACTAACAGTGCGCCGCGAAGCATTCGGTGGGGACATGGTGGGAGCCTGTCGTCGGGTCGATCGAGACGCGCGGCACTGTATCACCGCCTGACGTGGCCGTCCGTCCGCCTGACCGCTTGCAGACCCTTCGGGCCCGACGCCCGCGTCCATCTGCCGGGTCGTGCCGCTCCCCAGGCTGCCAAGTCAGCGGCGTTGGCGACCCACTCGTTCAGGAACGCGAGCGGGCATCGGCGCAGCCGCTCCGGCTCCACCTGGCTCTGTGAACCGTGCCCGCCGGTCGCGCGTGGGTAAGCCGCGGAGACCAATCCCGCGAATAGACTGCTGCCGCGACGATTAGCACCGCGCCAACCCCCTAGGTCGCACACGGATATCGGGCGCGCCGAAAGCCGAAGGAGTGAGATGCCCGAAGTCCCCGACCGCGCCGAGATCCTAGAGCAGGTGAGGGCCTTCGCCACAGACTCCCTCGCCGAAAAGGAGTTCGTCCCGGGTGAGTCGCCAGCCCCTGTCTCAGGAAAGGTCCTGGACGGCGACGACATCGCGACCCTGGTCGACGCATGCCTGGACGGCTGGCTCACCGCAGGTCGGTTCACCGCCGATTTCCAGCGGGCGCTGGCCCGGTATGTCGGGGTCCGGTCCGCATCTTTCGTGAACTCGGGATCGAGCGCCAATCTGGTCGCCTTGTCGGCACTGACCAGCCCGAAGCTGGGGGACCGGGCACTTCGCCCCGGAGACGAGGTCGTCACCGTCGCCACGGGCTTCCCGACCACGCTGAACCCGATCATCCAGAACCGGCTGATTCCGGTGTTCGTCGACGTGGAGATCGGCACCTACGATGCCGTCGGCGAGCAACTCGAAGCCGCGATCGGGCCGAAGACCCGAGCGATCATGATGGCGCACACGCTCGGGAACCCGTTCGATCTCGACCTCGTAACGCGACTGTGCAAGCAGCACCACCTCCGCCTGGTCGAGGACTCCTGCGACGCCCTCGGCTCCACGTACGGCGGCAGACGGGTGGGGAGCTTCGGCGACACGGCGACGGTCTCGTTCTATCCGGCCCATCACATCACCACCGGCGAGGGTGGCGCGGTCTTCAGCAGGAGCCCGCTGATCACCAAACAGGTCGAGTCCTTCCGCGACTGGGGACGGGACTGCTACTGCGAGACCGGCCACGACAACACCTGCCTCAAGCGGTTCCAGTGGCAGCTCGGCGATCTCCCGGCGGGCTATGACCACAAGTACATCTACAGCCACATCGGCTACAACCTGAAAGGCACGGACATCCAGGCCGCGCTCGGGTTGTCACAGCTGAACAAGCTCGACTTCTTCGTGGCCCGCCGCAAGGAGAACTTCGCTCACCTGTACGCCCGGTTCGCCGATGTCGAGGGTCTCATCCTGCCGGTGGCAACCCCCAGGTCCGACCCTGCGTGGTTCGGCTTCCCGATCACTCTGGCTCCCGATCTGGGAGTTGATCGCGAGGAGTTGATGCGCCTCCTGGAGACGAAGAAGATCGGCACCCGGCTGATCTTCGCCGGCAATATGCTCCGCCAACCCGCCTATCAGGGCATCGAGTGTCGCGTGGCGTCCGATCTGAGGAACTCCGATCTGGTGATGAGCCGCTCCTTCTGGCTCGGCACCTACCCGGGTCTGACCGCCGACATGCTCGACTTCATGGCCGATCAGGTGATCGCGTTCGTGACCGGCAGAGTGCGGCTGTGATGCACTACCTGGTCACCGGTCACACCGGTTTCAAGGGCGCCTGGCTGGTCCAGGTGTTGGCCGCGGCCGGCCACCGGGTGTCGGGACTGGCGCTCGATCCGGCGCCGGGTGCGCTGTTCAGCCGGGCAAGGGTGGACGAGCTGCTCGCCCATGATCTGCGCGTCGACATCAGGGACGCGAGCGCGACTGCGTCCGCCGTGGCCCAGGTCGCACCGGAGGTGGTGATCCACCTGGCGGCCCAGCCTCTGGTCCGGGAGTCATACCGCGATCCGCGCACAACGTGGGAGACCAACGTGATGGGCACCTACAACGTGCTGGACGCGGTGGCGCGAGCAGGGACGGTCAGGGCCCAGGTGATCGTCACGACCGACAAGGTCTACCGCAACGTGAACAGGGTCGATGGCTATCGAGAGGACGAGCCGCTCGGCGGTGTCGATCCCTACTCGGCATCGAAGGCGGCGGCCGACCTGCTCACCCAGTCGTGGATCGCTTCATCGGGGTGCGAGGTGGCGACGGGGATCGCACGCGCCGGCAACGTCGTCGGCGGCGGTGACGTCTGCCCCGAGAGGCTGATGGTCGACCTGGTCACCGCCTTCTCGGCGGGCAAGGACGTGCATCTGCGCTATCCGCACGCGGTGCGTCCCTGGCAGCACGTGCTCGACTGTCTCGCCGGCTACCTTGCCCTCGCGAACGTCCTGCTCGACGGCCGAGACGCCGGCGAGGCGTTCAACTTCGGTCCAGGCCCCGACGCCTTCGCCGAGGTCGGGGAGGTGGCACGACTGGTAGCCCGCCTGTGGGGGACGGAAGCCGGCGTGATCGTCGATCCTGCCCCGGACCTCCACGAGGCCGGCTTGCTGGCGCTGGACGCGTCCAAGGCGAACCGGGACCTCGGCTGGCATGCTCGTCTGGAATTCCCCGAGGCGATGGCCTGGACGGTGGATTGGGCCAAGCGGACGCAAGCGGGTGAGGATCCGAGAGCGGCCTGCTCCGACCAGATCGCCACGTTCGTCAGCTCGTCGTAGGGCGACGTCGCCAACGTGCTGTCTGCTACGCCCCGGGGTCAGTCCGAGGAGAGGAGCGACCCCGGGCCCCGGGACCCGCGGCGGGTCGCATCCCCTGGGGTGGGGTCTGTCTGGCCATGGGGCAGACCGAGGACGGCGATCAGTACCGGCACGAGCACCATGAGCTCCCAGCCGAGACGCATGGCCATGCTCTGACCCGTCATCCCGAAGAGCACGTACGCGAACAGTAACGAGTACACGAGATAGATCAGCATGCCCCACAGCCGCGCCCGGCGATTGCCCCACAGGATCAGCCAGATCGCGGCCAGCACCAGCCAGACCTGGTAGTGCGGCCAGGCAATCGGGCTGACGACAGTGGACGTGCAGCCGACGACCAGGGCGGCCTGTACCTGTTCGCCCCGGCGGAAGTGTTGCCAGGCTCGCAGGTAGGCCGCGACACCGATGGCTCCGGCGAGCGGCAGCCAGACCCACGTCGCCACCGCAGGGTCCTGGATCCACCGGTTCAGCAGGCCGAAGAGCGAGACGTTGTCGGCCCGGGCGGGGCCGAGGCGCTCACTGCTGTTGGTGTGGGCCCAGAAGTACGCCGAGTCCACGGGGAACAGGGCGAATCCGACTGCCACCGACAACCCGAACGCAGTCGCGGCCAGGATGAGCTGCCTCCACTGCCTGGTGACGAGGTAGTAGGGAAAGAACATCAGTGGCAAGAGCTTCAGCGATGCTGCCAGGCCGACGAGGGTGCCCTGGAAGCGCCGTGACAGCACCCCGGATGCGTCGAGGAAGGCCAGGGTGATCACAATGAGCGTGATCTGGCCGGTCGCCAGCTGGCTGGTCATCGGGAAGCTGATCAACAGCAGGGAGCCAGCGACGCCAAACCGGATCAGGAAGCCTCTGCGCGCCGCCTCCGCGTCCGCGGCTGGCGGCGTCGTCAACTTGGCGAGGGCTGCCGCGAGCGCCAGGGCCATCAGGATCGTGCCGCCCGTCCAGAGCCGGTCACCGGCGAGCTGGGGAAGCCCACGCAGCGGCGAGAGGATGATCAGGGTCACCGGTGGATAGCCCAGCCAGTCGTACATCAGGTCACCGGCGACGACTCCGTCCAGAGTGTCGCGGTACGACTCCAGGTCGATGAAGTACGGCTCCTTCCCGATCGGGAAGACGTTCAGCCAGGCGGTCAGGACCATCAGCGCCAAGGCGAGCAGGGCGGCGCCTGGCGCGAGCCAGCGGGAGAGCTGCTGTTCCGTGTGACCCTGTCCCGTGCGACCCTGTGCCGAATGGGTCATCGCAGTGTTTCCACCGGGATCGTGGCAGCGGTGATGGTGGGCTGCGATGACCCGCGCGGCGGTCGGCGTGGCAGACCGAGCGCCGCGATCGCGATCGGGGCCAGGACCAGCAGCTCCCAGGCCGCCTTCGCGACCAGGCTGTCCGCGGCGATGCCGACACCGACAACAGCCGCGAACGCAGGACTGTAGAGGAGGTACAACCCAGCAGCCGTCCAGATCCAGCGGCGCTCGCCGGTGAACAGAAGCCAGATCGTGACCAGCACGACCCAGATCAGGTAGTGCGGCCAGGCGATTGGGCCCACGGACGTCGATGCGCAGCCGACGACGAGTGCCGCTTCCACGAGTTCGCCCCGGCGGAAGTGGGCACGGGCCTGCCAATACGCGAGCACCGCCACTGTCCCGGCCAGCAGGAGCCAGACCATCTGAACCGCGGTCGGGTCGGTGAGCCAGCGGTTGAGGGCACCATAGATGCTCAGGTTCTCCGGATTCTCCGGACCGAGACGCGCGGAACTGTTGGCATGTGTCCAGAAGTACAGCGAGTCCGCGGGGAACAGGTCGAACCCGATGGCGGTGAACACCCCGAACGATGCGCTCGCGACGACGAGCTGGCGCCACTGCTTCGTGATCGCGTAGTACGGAAGGAAGATCAGCGGCGTCAACTTGAGTGCAGCGGCAAGTCCGACCAGACTGCCCTGCCATCTGCGCGGGAATGCGCCGGACGCGTCGACGAATGCGAGCGCAATCACGAAGAGGGTGAGTTGCCCGTTGACCAACTGGGTGAGGCCGGGCTGACTGAACAGCAACATGGTGGTGGCCAGGCCAGCGAGTGCGATCCAGCGCGGGCGGTCCGCGGCAGCGGCGTCTCTCCTGGCCTCCATCGAAAGCCGCGCGACAATGGCAGCGATCCCTGCGATGACCAGGAGGGACGCCCCTGTCCAGAGCCGATCTCCGGCGAGTTCGGGCAGCCCCCGCAGCGGTGACAACACAATCAGGGAAACGGGCGGATAGCCGAGCCAGGTGTACATGAGGTCGCCTGCAACAACGCCATCAAGAGTGTCGCGATAGGAGTTGAGGTCGTAGAAGTGGTAAATGCCGCCGGTCCAGAAAGCCAGTGCCCAGACAGCAACGGCCGAGGCGATCGCCAGGAGCGCAGAACCCCCGGCGATCAGCCATGCAATCTGGGCAGGGCGGGCGCGGTCTGCGTTCATGGCTTCCCTTCTCTGCTGCGGCCAATCATGCCGGATCGCTGATCTGCGAATGCCCAGTCGAGGACGGAAGCCGCAACTCCATGTCTCCCGTGCGGGCCGTTGCGTCGATCAGCTGGTCCAGATCAGCGAGTGTCAACGCGGCATCCCGGGCGAGTCGTGTGTATACCGCCGGGTCGCCGATGTAGCGATCGGCCTCCGCGAATTGGCTGAACTCCGGCCGGACAAGTCCGCAGCCCTCTCCGACCGACCGGGCGACGGCCTTCGCGAGTTCAGCCATCTCGACGACACGGCCGCCGGTATCGAACACAACACCACCTGTGTGGCTGGCCGCTGACAGCGCGAGAGCGATCGTCTCGTCGACGCCGCAGTACGACCGGAACACAGGACGGCTGGAGCGGATCTCGATCGGCCCGCCGGCGCGCGCCATCGCGATCATCGAACCGAGCGCGTACCGTTCCGGGTTCGTCATTCCAGGCCCGGCTACGGAGAACACCCGGGGAATCGCCCAGCCTGCGCTGGCCTGCTCGGCGGCGCGGGCGAAGGCCAATTCGTCCAGAACCTTGAGCGCGCCGTACGGATTGGTGGTGATGTCGTGGGCGAGGCTTCCGTCCGGCTCATAGACGGCACCTGACGACGCAGTGACGACCACCCGCGGCCGATGCCTGCGGATCGCCTCCAGAGCCGTCGCGCTGATCTGGGCGTTCCGGGCGACGAACTCAGCCACCCCGAGCTCCGCTGTCCGGTCCCGGGTCAGGTACGCGAAGTGGAGCAGCACGGTGGGCGCTGGATCGGTCAGTAGCTCGGGCAGCGCTCTGACCGGAACGACGCGGCCGCTGGGGAGGACGATGTCGCGCCCCAAGCTCGCATACCCGGCTACGCGTTCGGACGCCTGCGCTCCCCAGGCGTCGAAGAGCAGGTCGAGAGCGGTCTTGCCGAACCACCCGGATGCCCCCGTCACCGCGACCCGGTCCGTTCTGGACAGCGTCGCGGCGAGCAGGTCCGCCGGGGTCAGGCGGCGCCGTTCAGTACCTTCCACCGGCTCTCCAGCATGTCGATGCGTTTGGCGTCCTCGCTGTGGATGGCGCCGTAGTACTCGCGCTTGTTGATCAGCCAGAGCAGTTCGAAATGAACCGCGCTCAACAGGCCGTCGCGAACGCAGTCGGAGTCGAGCGCTGCCGCGTCGAAGACGACCTTGCGAGTCTCGAATCTGGTCAGGTACGAGTCCCGGAATCGATGCAGGTTGTCCAACGCGTCGATGGACACGGCGCCGCCTACGACGAAGTCGAGGCCCTTCTCCTTGCAGAGTCGCGAAACCTCGAGCACCTTCACCGAGATTTCGTCGCTCTCGATACCCGCTCGCCCAACTCCCATCGAACCAGAGAAATCCACCCGGCCGAAGACGATCCCGTCCACGCCGGGCGAGCCGGCTGCCAGATCTGTGATCGCCTCCCGATGCTCGTAGCCGGTGATGGTCTCCATGTTGAAGAGGAAGTCCGTGTCGAGGGCTTCGTCGGAGTTGTAGATCTTCTGCTTGGCGTCGATGTACTTGCTGAGCGCGTACGGCGTCTCAACCATCGGGGCGACGACGTAGCGCACCCCGATCTGCTTGGACTCCAGCAGGTCGCGGATGGCCTCGCAGCCTCCGATCTTGACGGTCAGTTCCAGCCCTGCGGCGTGAGCGATCTCTACGAGACGCAGGAGTTCCTCAACCCGCGTCCCTTCTGCCTCGAACTCGGCCTTGACCGCGGCATAACCGTACGCTTCGCGCCCTTTTCGCAGGATCTCCGTCATCTGACGTTCGGTCTTGTTCATGCGTGCTCCTGGAGAGGGTCCTCAAGGTAGTGAAGCACACGCGCCGCCACTTCCCCTGGCAACTCGGGCGACATGAGGTGAAGTGGATTTGACTCCATGCTTCCGGTGGCGGTGACACGCGAGGTGATCTTCGGGAAGTAGGTCTGTTCGGGGTCGACAGGGACGGTGAAGAACGCCGGCGAGCCGCTGGCGAACAGGTCGTCGAAACCGGGGGTGTCCAGCCCGTTGGTCAGTTCCAGGAACGGCAGCCCGAAGGCGCGCGCCAGCAGGCTCCAGTCGGGGAAACCGAGTCCGGTGCTGGTGTCGCAACCGAGGTACGAGCCGCCGAAGTAGTTGCGCTGGGTCATCCGGATGGACGCATACCCCTCATTGCTGAAGAGGAATGTCTTGATCGGCAGGCCGTTGACGGAGACCGTGGCAAGTTCCTGGCAGTTCTGCAGGAAGCCTCCGTCCCCTTCGATATGAATGACCCGCTTCCTTGGCGCCGCGAAGGCTGCGCCGATGGCCGCGGCGAGCCCGTAGCCCATGCTGGCGAGGCCCTTGTCGGTGATGACCGTCTGCCCGGCCTTCTGCTCGAAGGCCTGCATGGTCACGGTCTCAGCGCCGCCGCTGCTGCAGGGCACGATCACGTCGTCGCCGGTGGCGCGGGCAGACAGGTCGAGGATGAACCGGTAGGGGTCAAGGTATCCCGCCGCGGACGTGTTCACAGGTTCTGCCAGCGGCAGTAGTGCGCGCATCTGGTGGCATTCCGCGAGCCACCCGGTCCAGTTCGGATAATCCTGGTCGTCCAGGAGAGCGGTCAGGGCAGCGTCCGCGTCTGCTAGCCACGGGACATCCACGCGCGGGTGTCCTTTGCTCAACTCGACCGGGTCGAGGTCCACCTGGACGACAGCAGCGAGTGGAGCGAACTGCTGCCAGTTGAAGCCTGTCTGCTGCAGGCCGAGTCGGCTTCCTACAGCGATCACCAGATCGCTCTGCTGAAGCAGGATATTGGCTGCGCGCTGGCCCCACGTGTTGGGTCGGCCGACGTACACCGGGTCGTCGGCCGGCACCCGATCGGCTCCATTCCAGGTGGTCATGACGGGAAGGTCATGCTGATGCGCCTTCGGGAGCACTCGCCGGGCGGCCTCGCGACTCACTCCTCCGCCGAGCAGGAGCACGGGCCGTTCCGCAACTCGCAGCCTCTCCGCTACCTCCGCGACCACCGCAGGATCTGGCGGCGTCGGTCCGGTGGATCCGAGAATCGGCCGATCCTCAAGTTCGGACGGATCGACCGGCATCGCCTGGACGTCCAGGCAGAACTCCAGGAACACCGGACCCATCCGTCCCGTTCGTCCCTGGCTCACCCAGTGCTCGAAGACCCGCCGGGAGACCGGCCGGGTGATCGTCCTGGCAACGACACAGAGTGGTTCCACGATCGATCGTCCGTCGATCTCCTGGATGCCTCGCTGACGCATTCCCGGATCGGCGAGGTCGGTCGACTTGGCCTGGCCGCCCAGGACCAACAGATCCCTGGACTCCAGGAAAGCGCCCGCGAATGCCGTCACGATATTGGTCAGCCCTGGGCCCGCCGTGACCAGAGCGAAGGCACGCTCCGATTCGCCCTTCGCTCGGGCGCGCTCGTTGAAGTACTCGGCGGCGATCCCGGCCGACACCTCATGGGCCACGGGCACACAGGTCATCTGCTTGCGAACACAGTCGAGCAGGTGCATGGAGTTGCCGCCCGCGACCAGAAAGCAGTGGGTGTAGCCGAGCCCTCTGAGCCAGGTGACTACCAGATCGCCATACTTCTGTGTCAAGGGGTCCTCCTCGGCTTGAGAGTGCGTCCGTCACGCTGTGAGGTTGGAGGCGAGGCCAGCCCGCCAGTCGAGCCGCTCGGGGATGAGACCGGCCAGAGCCTGCACATCCGATAGCGTGACGCTGGCAAGGGTATCGAGCCCGACACCGGGACAAGTGAGTTTGACGGGAGAACGCTCCGTGCGTTTCATGAGTTCCATGCCGGTGGTCCTGGTGGACCTGGACGGGACGCTGGTCGACTCCGGCCCCGGCATTGCGGCCTGCGCAGCGGATGCCTTTCGGGCCGTCGGGCGTCCCGTGCCAGCGGAAGCCGAACTGCGCTCGTTCATCGGGCCGCCCATCAAGGAGAGCCTGCGAAGGTCCGGGGTGCCGGAACCTGAGCTTGATGCGGCGGTAGCCGGGTTCCGATCGCGATTCGCGGAGATGTCCATCATTGGTGCGAAGCCCTACCCCGGCGTCCGGCGGGCGCTGGAGCAGCTCCGACTGGACGGGTACCGTCTGATCCTCACGACATCCAAGCCCGAGATGTTCGCCGTGCCCATCTGCGCTCACTTTGGGCTGGACTCCCTGCTGGACGGCATCGTCGGCGCCCCGCCCGACCCCGCCACCGTGACGAAGGCGGCAATCATCGCCAAGGCGCTGCTCGACAGCGGCGGCGGTCCTGCCGTCGTCGTCGGCGACCGATACCACGACGTCCTCGGTGCACGCGAGAACGGTCTGGACTGTCTCGGTGCGGCCTGGGGCTATGCCGCAGACGGCGAACTCCTTCGGGCAGGAGCAGTCGAAGTGATCCTCTCGCCCGATCGGCTCGTCGACGCAGTCCCGGCGTACTTCGGGAACCTGTTCCAGTCAGCTATCTCGGAGAGCGGCGACGACCTCAACGAAGGCTGACTCGTGTTGTGCTATCGGCGCGCCGATACGCGTAATGCGCACCCGGAGACTTTTCCCGCCTAGCATGCCGGTATCAGCTGACTTGGGTCAGCGATCACCTGAAATGCGATGACCTGATCGAGAGGCCGAATGGGCAGCTACGACGAATACCTGGAAAGAGCGGGCTGGGATCCTTCGGAGCCTCTTCATGCATGGGTGGCCCGCAGGCTGCTCGGGGAGTTCATCACTGTGGCGGAGCTCATGCCGGCCCAAACACGGCTGCTCGAGATCGGCACTGGCACCGGCAGGGCGGCCATACAGGCGCGAAGGCTGGGTTTCGGCGACTACCTCGGGGTGGAGCCCACTCTCGCGCTGGCCAAGGCGGCTCGCACACGACATGGCTTGCGCATAGTCACTGACGCATTGCCGACGCTCGAGTCGCTCGGTGACGGCGACTTCGACGCAGTCTTCTCCCTGCACGTTCTGGAGCACGCGCCCGACTACCAGGCCGCTCGGCAATGGTGCCAGGAGATGGTGCGGGTCACTCGGCCGGGGGGCTCCATCCTGGTCGCGGCGCCCGACGTTCGCGATTACGGCAGCTACTTCTGGGACAGCGATTGGTCGCACGGGTGGCCGACCACACCGCGGCGCGTGGGCCAGGTGATGCGTGATCTCGGGCTCGACGTGGTCTCCGAGACGTCCCTCCATCTCGGCGGACGCGGCCCCGCCCTGGCTCTGGCCGCCCACCTCGCCTCTGCGGTGATCCCGACCCGGCTCGTCGACATGGCCACGACGAAGGCGGTCGGCCGTCCCCTGGCGAGCGGGATCAAGATCGCGGCACTGTGGGGGCTGACCTTCGTCGTTGCTCGCCGGCCGCTCACGGGGTGATGCTCAAGCGCCGCACGCTCACGGGATCGGTCGTCGTCCAACTGGCTCGCGCAGATCGCCGGTTCATCGGCTCGGCGTGGTCGTCCGCTCCTGTGTATCACCTGAGGTTGGGGGCTGAGCGGCTCCGACGTTTCGCCGGAAGGTGAACCACCGGTTCGCCAGATAGGTGCCCAACGCCTGGATCACCAGGGTGACAGCGCCAGCTGCCAGGACATTTGCTCCGAACACTTCGACCAGGAGGGCGACCATCGCCAGGCTGAAGATGAACGCTCCGGCATAGACAACCGCGAACCGGGCGAGGCCGGCCCACCAGCCACCGTGATGTCGGAAGACGAACCAGCGTTGGAAGCAGTACGCCTGGACGGTCGCGATCACGTTCGAGAACGCCTGCACGATCGTGTAGTGCAGGATGGTGCCAAGGGTCAGTTGGAGGGCGGCGAACAGGCTGTAGGCGATCAGAGTGTTGGCCATGCCGACGAGCCCGAACCTGATGACCTCTACCTCCCAGAGGCGACGGATCCAGACAACGACGCTGTCCCCGCGGGGGCTCACCAGCCGACCCGCTCGCTGATCACGTAGTTGGGACGGTGCTTGACCTCCTCGTAGATCAGCCCGATGTACTCGCTGATCACCCCGAGGAAGAGGAACAGCAGGCCGAACATCAGCAGGATCAGGCCCACGATCGTCCCGAAGCCGGCGAAGGGGACGCCGGCCACGAAGAACTGCACCACGGCCACCAACAAGCCGATCAGTGACACCGCGGAGATCACCAGACCCGTGCCCGTGATCAGTCGCAGCGGGAGGTACGAGTGGGCGAGGATGCCTTTCGAGGCGAGGTCGAGCACCTTCAGCGAGTACGCCTTGGACTCGCCGCCGAAGCGTGGCGGGCGTTCGTGCTCGATGCCGACCGACTTGAACCCCACCCAGGCGAAAAGCCCACGGACGAACCGGTTGCGCTCGTCCATGACGTTCACGGTCTCGTAGACCCGCCGGTCAACGAGCCGGAAGTCCGACGCGTTCCTCGGGATGGCGCCGTCGGTGAGCTTGCCGGCCAGCCAGTAGAACGCCGTGGAGTTGAACCGGCGCAGTGGCCCGGTTCCCTGTCGGTCGCTGACCGTCATGTAGACGTTCTCGTAGCCCTCCTCCCACTTCCGGATGAAGGTGGGGATGAGCTCGGGCGGATCCTGAAGGTCCGCGGTCATCAGCACGGCGGCGTCCCCGGACGCATTCGCCAGCCCGGCGGTGAGGCCGCCGTCCATCCGGAAGTTGCGCGCCAGTTTGACGATCCTGAAGCGGGGGTCCGCCGCCCTGATCGCCAGGAGCTTCTCCCATGTGTCGTCCACCGAACCGTTCTCGACGACGATCACCTCGAAGTCGTAGCCGGGCTCCGAGTCCATCACCGCGCCGAGCTGGCGAGCGAGTTCGTCGACGCACTCCGACTCGTTGTACGCCGGGGTGATGATCGAGACGAGCTTCTTGCGCGGCCCGGCCATCTTCGGGGGCTGCCCCTGTTCGACCGTCACTGCCACACCTTCCAGGGAGCCTTCCCGGACGCCCAGAGATCGCCCAGCAGCTGCGACTCCCGGTAGGTGTCCATCGGCTGCCAGAATCCTTCGTGCCGGAACGCCCCAAGTTGACCTTCCGACGCCAGCTGATTCAGTGGTTCGTGTTCCAGCATCATGTTGTCGGAGTTGCGGATCCTGTCGAAGAACTCCGGCTCGAACACGAAGAATCCGGCCGAAACCCAGTCGTCCATCTGCGGCTTCTCTCGGAAGCGGGCGACCATTCCGTCATTATCGACGTCCACCATCCCGAAGCGTGACCACGGGCGGACGATGGTGATCGTGGCCATCTTCCCGTGGGCCGTGTGGAAGGCAAGCAGCTTGCCGATGTCGATGTCGGCCAGACCGTCGCCATAGGTGACGATGAAGCGCTCGCCCTCGACGTAGCGCTCGATGCGCTCCACCCGGCCGGCGGTGAGAGTCTCCAGGCCGGTGTCTGCCACGGTCACCGACCAGTCCGATTCAAGGTGACCGGTGTGGGCGTGGATGCTTCCCCGCTCACCCAGCCGGACGGTGAAGTCGGCGTTCATCGCGGTGTAGTTGAGGAAATAGGACTTGATCTGTTCGCCCTTGTAGCCGGCACAGACGACGAAGTCGTTCACGCCCTGGCTCGAGAAGATCTTCATCAGGTGCCACAGCACCGGCCGGCCGCCGATCTCCACCATGGGTTTGGGTCGGAACTCGGTCTCCTCGCGCATTCGGGTGCCCAGGCCGCCTGCGAGCAGCACTGCTTTCACTTTGGCCCTCTCGTGCGGATCCGTGCCGTCGATGGCCCGAAGTTTAGTGCCCTCGACTCGCGCAGGCGCGTGATTGGGGCGGCTCCGCTACGAGAGTCGGGCCGCCCGACGCCCGGTAGGGTCTGCTCGTGAGCGGAGCAGAGGTCCCGAACCGGCTCGTCGTCATGGCCGCCTACGACCCGGACGGTGAACTGGCGGCCCACGTCCGGTTCCAGCTCGAAGCCTGGCAAGGCCAGTGCCGCCGGCTGATCTTCGTCACGACGAACCAGCTCACCCCGTCCGCCCGCGACTGGCTGGACGGACGCGCCGAGCTGATCGAGCGCGACAACGTCGGCTACGACTTCTACAGCTACCGCACCGGCCTGCTGGCCGCCGGCGACCTGACCGCCTTCGACCAGGTCGTGATCTGCAACGACACCTACGTCGGCCCGCTGCGGGGCTTCGCCGAGATCTTCCATGCCATGGAAGAGGCCGGCTACGACTTCTGGGGAATCACCACGAGCCGTGAGCTCAAGACCCATGTGCAGAGCTTCTTCGTGGTCTTCTCCGCCTCGGTCGTGGCCGCCGACGCCTTCGTCGCGTTCTGGCAGGACCTGACTCCGCTGTCGGATCGCCGCGCCGTCGTCCGCCGCTACGAGGTCGGCCTCAGCCGCAAGCTCAAGGCTGCCGGCTTCCGGTTCGGCGCCTACTTCCGTTCGCACCCGGGGGAGTGGCGCCGGGCCCGCGCCCGCGTCGTCTGGTGGGCGCTTCACCGCACCGACGTGCCGCCCGGCCTCGTCGCCCGCTGGAAGAAGCGCCGCGACTACGCCGGCGCCGCACCGAACCCGATGATCACCATGGCCGACGCCGCCCTCGACGGCGCCCGGTTGCCGGTCGTCAAGATCGAGGCGCTCCGCCACGACCCCTACGGGCTCGGTGCCGCCCGCCTCCTCGCCGAAGCCGAGCGGCTCTACCCTCAGGCGTTCGCCGGGGTGGCCGGTTACCTCGCCCGCACCGCGCCCCACTACCAGCGGCGGCCCAGCATGGTCTCGGGGACGCCGACGCTGCTCCTGCGGCCGGTCGGTCGCCTGTTGCGCTATCGGTAGTCAGGACCGCCGCAGTTCCAGCACGTCCTTCAGCAGCGTGGCGGCCCGGGCGGCGAACGAGTGCTCCGCGGCCACCCGCCGGGCGATCTCGCGAAGCTCCCGCGGCCCGGGGAACGCCTGGGCGGCACCCTCGGGGGACGCCAGCCTGGCCAGGTCATCAACGCTTCGGTACACCTGGACGGCGCCGCCGAACAGGTCGGCGAGACCGGGCACCTCGTCGCTCACCACCCGCGCCCCGGACGCAACCGCGTCGAAGATCCGGTTGGCGACGAAGCCGTGCTCGGCCATGTCCCGATGGTGATCCGCCAGCACCACCCGCGCGTTCCGGTACACCCCCGGAAGCTGTTCCTTGGGCAGGTAGTCGCCCTGGATGCACTCCTGCGGGATGAACCGGGCCCAGTTCTCCCCCCACACCAGGGGACGCAGCCCGGCCTCGATCGCGTCCATCACGATCTTTCGCGGCTCCTCCAGCCGGGTCTGCCCGACGAAGACCACGCCCGCCTCGTCCGACGGCGCCACCGCCTCCTCCGGAGGCTGGAACAGCCGGGTGTCCGCCGCCTGCAGCAGTGGACGCACCGGAACGCCCCACGCCGTGCTCGTCCGCTCGGCCCAGCCCGGCGACGCGGCGTACACCAGGTCGAAGCCGAGCACCTCGTCCCGGGTCACCGACTCCGGGTGGCTGATCACCCACAGCACATTCGTCTGGCCAGGGTGCGGTGCGATCCGGCGGACGCCACGAACCACCAGGTTGACGTCGTCGAGCGCGGTCGCCGGCGCCGCGTAGGACGGGTTGTGGTAGCTGACCACCTCCTGCCCCAGGTCGGTCAGGGCGACGGCGAGATCCGCGATGAACCTCGTGTCTCCCCAGCGCGGCCCGTACCAGCTTCCCGTCGCCGGGTTCTTGACGCTCCAGCGCAGCCGCGGACGCCCGTCCGTCCCGGTGGGGACACGCGGACGCACCACGACCGGCAGCGCCGCAGGGTGCAGCGCGCCGTCCGGGCGAAGCTGCGCGACCTCCAGCCCGAGCCGCTCGAAGACAGCCCCGTCCGGCCCCGGGAACCGGCCGCGCCAGCGCTCGACGAACACCCTCCGGTTCTCCGGGATGTGGGTGCTGCGCCCCGGTGTCTGGGACTCGCGGTGCTCGATCACGCTGTCCGGCTCGACGGCGAACCAGCCCGGACGCAGCGCCGCCGTCCGCAGACACAGGTCGATGTCCTCCGACCCGTTGACGAACACCGGGTCGAAGCCGCGCGTCGCGATCACGTCCGTGGCGCGCATCAGCAGTGCCGCTGCCGTGACGGCGGCGAACCGGTGTCCCCGTACCGCCCAGGCATCCTCGACCGGATGCCCGGCCAACAGGCCGCACGGCAGGTAGTCGGCCGCCAGGAACGCGATGCCGGCCGACTGGATCGTCTCGTCCGGGAACACCAGGACGGGCTGCACACCCAGCACCCCGGAGTCGTCCAGGCAGCCGACCAGCGGTTCCAGCCAGCCGGGTCGCACCCTGGTGTCGTTGTTCAGGAACAGGATGTACTCGCCGGTGGACCGCGCTGCCCCGTAGTTCGAGCCGATGGCGAAGTTGTAGTTGCGGTCCAGGTGGACGACGGTGGTGCCCGGGTAGGCCGCGCATGCGGTGGCCAGCCCGAGCGCAAGCCACTGCCTGGAGCCGTTGTCGACCACGATGATCTCCAGGTCGCGGCCGGAGGTGTGCTCGATGAGGGCGCGGACCGCGCCGACGGTCAGCTTGCAGTCGTCGAACGACGGGATGACCACCGAGACGCGACCGGCCACCCGGGTGCTCACGCCGGACGCCGCGGCGTCCCAGTCGATCAGACCCCTCTCGGCCTCAACCCATTCGCGATGGGGGGAGTCCTCCGGCTCGGCTCGTCCACTGCCCGGGCGCGCGGCCGGCTCGGCCGCCTTGGGTCCGGTGGGTCCGGTGCCGATCCGCGAACGCACCGCGCGGGCCGCATCCAGGGCGCGTTGGCGAGCCTCCGCCCAGGTGACCGTGACCTGTCCCAGGCTGTCGTGGACGGGCAGCCGGGTCTGTGCGTCCAGTCGGCCCAGGTAGGCGCGCGGATCGCCGATCGCCGTCCGGGAAGGCGGCAGGGCCCGCGGGTCGAAGTAGGGACCCCAGGGGCAGCCCGCGCAGGTGCTGGAGCCGAACCATGCCAGCAGCCCGGCAGCCCCGCCGTTGCGCCAGCTCTCCCGGATCTCGCGCGGCACGTACGCCAGCGAGATCAGCGGGTGCGGCGAATGCCGTCCGCTCGCTCCCGATGCGATGAAGTGGCGCGCGGCCGCCAATGCCGAACCGAAGCGGCGGCCCACCTGCGCCCCGTAGAACTCGGCGTCGAAGACGGTGCTCGCGGCGAGGCGCCGGGCCAGCGGCTCCTGCCGCAGCCTGGCCGTCAACCGGCGCGCCCTGCTCGCCGGTCCGGATGTCCCGCGCCGGCTCATCGCGGCACGTCCTGGAGCACCTCGCTCCAGGCCAGCGCGTCACGGATCCCCTGGACGAGGCCGAGTTCCGCCCGCCAGCCCAGCACCCTGGCCGCCTTGTCCGCGGAGGCGCAGCAGCCGACGACATCGCCGGGACGCGGGGGAGCGGTCTGCACCACCGGCGTCCAGCCCGTCGCCTCGGCGAAAGCGTCCACGAGCTCGAAGACCGTCGTGCCCGTGCCCGAGCCGAGGTTCACCACCTCGAAGCCCTGCCCGTCCCCGCCGCCGACCACGTCGTCGAAGCGCTGCAGGGCCGCGACGTGCGCGCGAGCGAGGTCCCAGACGTGGATGTAGTCCCGCAGACCGGAGCCGTCCCGCGTCGGCCAGTCGGTGCCGGTCACGGTGAACGGGGAGCCTTCACGGCGGGCCTGGAGGAGCTTGCCGAGTGCGTGCGACGGGTTCTGGACCTGCAGTCCGCTGCGGAGCTTGGGGTCGGCGCCGACCGGGTTGAAGTAGCGCAGCGAGATCACCGACAGGTCGGTGGCGGCTGCGGTGTCGGCCAGGATCCGCTCCACCATCCACTTGGAGGCGGCGTACGGGCTCTGCGGACGCAGCGGCGACTGCTCGTCCACGACCAGCCGGGCGTCCGGTTCGTACATCGACGCCGTGGAACTGAACAGGATCCGGCGACAGCTGCTCTGCTGCAGGATCGCGGTGACGAACCCGGGCAGCTTCGCGACGTTGTTCTCGTAGTAGCGCAGCGGATCGGCCATCGACTCGGGCACGACGATGCTGGCCGCACAGTGCACGACGGCGGCCAGGTCGGGGTGGTCGGCCAGCACCGTGGCGACCAGCGACCGGTCGCCGTAGTCGCCCTCGTAGAACGGGAATCGGGTCGCGAACGCGCGCAGGCCGGTCGACAGGTCGTCCAGGATCACCGGCTCCATGCCGGCGTCTGCACAGGCGGACGCGATCGTCGACCCGATGAACCCGGCGCCGCCGGTGACCAGGACCTTCATCAGTCGCCCCGAAGGCGTGACAGCCGCCGGGTGACGGCCCTCTTACCGCGTCCGAGGAGACGTCGCAGCCTGCCAGCCAGGGTCGCAGGCTTCGCCGGCGCGGGGAGTGCGCGGCCGACCTGAGCCTCATGGCGGGCCCGCTTGAGCAGGTGGAACAGCGTCTGGGCGTCGGGCATCGGATCGATCAGCCGGAAGCGATCGGTCACGTCCGGGGGAAGCTTCACGAAGTGGTCGCGCGAGTGCCGGTACATCGAGTAGATCACTCGGCCGACCTCGGTGCTGATCTCGAGGGGGTACTCGCGTCCGCGGACGAGCCGGAGCATCTCCACGTAGTTCACGAAGTAGCCGTGCGCCGCCGCCGTCCGCGAACCGGCCGTCATCCGCGAGCCCGGGCGGACGCGGCGGGCGTACAGGCGGGTCTGCGTGTGCCGGGAGCGCTCGCTCTCCAGGAGGACGTTCATGGTGAACAGATTGTCCTCGTAGGAGATGCCGGGATAGAACCGGATTCCGGCTCGCTCGATGACGTCCCGACGGATGAGGAACAGGCATGCGCTGGACCGGTAGTCCACCGCCTTGACCATCCTGGCGAGGAGGTCGGGGCCGGTCGCCACCGTGTCGTACTGGCTGCCACGCTCGTAGTAGTGATCGAACCGCGCCCAGGTCTTGTCGTCGACGGTCAGGTGCCGTATCGACGAGGCGTCGAACAGCAGCGTGTCGAGCCGGTCACGGTCGGCGTCGGCGACCAGGCCGGACAGTCCGTCCACGAGCCAGTAGTCGTCGCTGTCCAGGAAGCACACGTAGCGACCGGCGGCGAGGTCGAGGCCCACGTTCCGGGCCACCGACGGCCCGGCGTTCTGCTGGGTCAGGACCCGCACCCTGGGATCGGAGGCCGCGATCCGGGCAAGCACCTCCGGCGAGGAATCGGTGGAGCCGTCGTCGATGCAGATGACCTCGATCGACACCTCGGTCTGAGTGAGCACGCTGTGGACGCACTCCTCGACGTAGGCCTCGGTGTTGTGGACGGGGATGATCACCGACACGTCCACCGTGTCGGTCTGGCTGGACGGCGCCGGCCGGCCCTCGTGCGGTGCCGAGCCGGCCTCGGCCGCGGCAACGACATGGCTGCGCAGGTCGGAGTGGCGAAGCGCCTCGCGCGCCTCCGCCCGGGCATTCCGGGTGGTCTCGAGAGCGCTCTGCCAGTGACTGAAGAGGTACTCGTCCCGCGTGCTGTCGAGCAGCTCGTGCAACTGCCTGACCAGATCAGGACGCACGAAGTAGTCGTCCGGCCGTCCGACGATGCCGAACTCGGGCAGCACGTCCCGGGCCAGGGCGGAATGCAGCACGTCGAAGGCTTCCAGGGTGGACGCTCCGCGGAGATTGGCCAGGCTGATGTCGAGGACGACGTTGAGGAACGGACGCTCGTACGCCTGGTACAGGCCCGTCTCGGCCAGGTGGCTGCGCATCGCCCGGAAGGCGTCGACGAACTCCAGTGGGCGCCCGTGCTTCGAGCCCTGGAGGCTTCCGGTGTTGCCGTAGCGGTAGGTCACCGGGTAGGCGTTCCAGTAGGAGATCCGCCGGGCGTGCGCGAGCGCCATGTAGCTGAAGAAGACGTCGTTCGCGCTGCGCAGCGTCTGGAACCGGAGCTCCAGGTCGCGGATGAAGTCGGCGCGGAACAGCTTGTTCCATGCGGCCGGGTTGACGCTGAGGAACAGATGGTCGCCGACCGCGCCGGGGGCGAACGGGGGCTTCTTGGGGAAGTGGTCCAGTCGCAGCGGCCAGTCGACCGGGTTGATCTCACCGGTGCGCTCGTCGAGCAGCCGGAACTTGGTGAGCACGACGTCCGCGTCGTGGAGCCGCGCCCTGCGGTGAAGCTCGGCCAGCATGGTCGGCGCGAACAGGTCGTCCGCGTCGAGGAAGGAGAGGAAGTCGCCGCTGGCCACGTCCAGCCCCGCGTTGCGGGCCGCCCCAGCGCTGCCCACCGCGGGCCCCGGGATCACCCGGATCCGGGGATCCTGGGCCGCAAACTCGGCAACGATCGCGGCCGTGCCGTCGGTGGAGCCGTCGTCGACGAGGATGATCTCGAGGTCGGTGAGGGTCTGGCCGACGATCGTGTGCAGGCTCTCCCGGAGGTATGCCTCGGCGTTGTGCATCGGCACGATCACAGAAACGGCGGGCACTGGCTCTCCGGCTGGTTACTGGTGGCGGGTCCTTTTACGGGATCGTCGGCAGCCTAGCGGTTCGGCCCGGCCGACGCGATGCGCCCAGTGAGCGGGAGCCGGGGTGTACATGGATGCGTCGCCACCGTCCGACTCCCGCTCGATTGGACCGTCTCAAGCGTGCGAATACATCTTCACGTAGTCCACCAGCATCGTCTGGGTGGGGAAGGTAGCCGAGTCCGCGACAGTGGTCATGTTGCCGGTGTTGCTCGAGGCGCTGCCGAACACCTCGCCCTGGGCGATCACCTGCCACTTCATGGTCGCGCCCGGATCGTCACTCTGGCTCGGCGAGAACATGGCCCGGTTCCACTGTGCCGCTGACGGGGCGCTGTTCCACAGGCTGTCGGAGTACCCGTACTGGTTCCCGTGAGGCCCGACAGCGAGCGTCGGATTGTCGTAGTCGAGGTTCATGAAGAACCGTGTCCGGCCGCCGTTGAAGTCGAAGCTCGCGTACTTCCAGCCGCTCGCCGAACTCACCGCCGTCTTCCCGGCACGACGGGTGCCGCCGACCGCCGGGTAGTCACAGGAGACGTGGGTTCCCTGAGTGAGGTTCTTGGTCTTTCCGTACCATTCGAAGGCATCGAACTCGCTCAGGTCCGTCTGTGGCAGCCCGGCCGAGCAGTAGGTGGGCTTGATGCCGTCGACGAAGGGGTTTAGTTCCGGGTTGTTATTGTTCAGCCATACGCTGAAGCGGGTTCCCGCCAGGGTCGTGGTCGGGAGGTTCACCCGGGTTACCAGGTTGAAGCCGCCGTAGACGTACTTGCTCGAGACCGAAGTGATCCGCCCGGTGGAGTACCGCGTCAACCCCGAGCACTTGGCGGTTGACTCGTTCGAACCGGTGATGCCGGACGCGATCAGCGGGGTGGAGTAGTCCGGAGTGCAGTGGCGGCGGGTCGTGATCGCGATGAGCTTGTTCGCGTTCGGGTCGCCGGGGTAGCTGACGCCGGCCAGCCGGACGGAGTAGCCCTGGTTGTCCACGTCGTAGAGGAGCTTTCCGGACTCATCGAGAATCTGGAGGTTCCTGCCCTGGGCCGGGTTGTACTCCGCCCGCCGCGAGCCAGTGGGAAGGGCTGGGTTGCCCGCACTGAATGACGAACCGTCGAGTTGCCAGCCGTCGTCCGCGATCGCCGAGCCTCCCCACGCCGACCTCTGAACCGTGTAGTACGGCTGGGTGTCCCAGGGGACATCATCGGCGGCGGCTGGGGTCAGCGCACCCGGCATGGCTGACAGTGACAGCACTGCCGAGGTGGTGACGGTAGCCAGATAGAAGTGTCTCTTGTTCACGTCGTCTGTCCATTCTGTTCGTATTTGTGATGCCCCCAGATCACACGGCGCACAAGAATGCCAGAGTTGTGTATCCCACGACATGCCAGAACCAAGGTGTCACGATGGGCGGTATGCCGTGCCACGCAAACCCTCACCCGTATTGACCATATTCCCGAGGGCCATTGCTGTCAACCGGTTTGGTGCTGAGGCCTGGCAGCCGATGCAGGTGGCTGAGTCCGGCCGGCATTCGACCGTCGTCTCTACAAATCGGCGTGGCGGTCGACGTTAGCGCCTGTCGGGCTGCACCGGTCCGGCGTCCGAAGTTGCTGAGTCGCGAGTCCCCGTCGGATGGGGTCCGGCGGCACGACGCATCGCGACCGGGGTCCTGCGCCACCCTGACCCAGGTCTGAAGCCACGGTCGAGGCCCGTCGCAGTTTTCGGCCACGAATGTGACCATCCGGCGCCTTGAGGCCGGGAGGACGGTTAGGCTGGCAGGCATCCCACCGCGACCGGTTGCTGCGACGCGGAAGACTGAGGAAGCGAGTGCAACAGTGCGTAATCTGCGACTCAAGGCCCTGCTGGCCGCCGGTACCGGCCTGCTGCTGATGCCGTCCCTGATGCTCGGTGGCGTCACCGGTGCGAGCGCGGCCGCCCCGTCGGTGCTGCCGCCGGCGCCGACCTGGCAGGACAACTTCACGACCCTCAACACGACCTACTGGGCAGGTCGCGGGCTGGACCAGGTGATCGCCCCACGCAAGTGCGGGCTGCCGGTCGCCGCGAACTCCAAGATCTCCGGCGGCAAGTTCAGCGCCAAGGTGGCCAAGGCCAGCTCGAAGCAGAAGGCGCAGATCATCGCCGCCCAGAAGAAGGCCTTCGGCAAGAAGGTCAGCTGCAAGTACGGCTACTTCACGAATGCCTCGCTGAGCACTGACAATCGGTTCACCGTCAACGGCTACGGCAAAGTCGAGACCCGGGTGAAGTTCCCCATCTCGCAGGGCATGCACTTCGGCGTCTGGCTGCAGTCCGCCAGCGGCCCGGAGATCGACCTGATCGAGTCGTTCGGCTACGGCAAGGGGATCACCAACTACGTCCACGTGAAGCAGAATGGCAAGAACGTCCGCTACCCGCATCCGACGAAGAACAACTACGTCCTGACCAGCGAGACGAAGAAGAAGTCGTGGTGGGGCAAGTACCACACGTACTCGGTGGAGTGGGTGCCGACGGCTACCCCGGGCATCGCCCACTACACCTTCAAGGCCGACGGCAAGGTCACGTGGCAGGCGGACATCCCGACCACCAGGGCCGACTACTTCCTGGTGATGAGCAGCACCTCCTCGGATTGGGAGCTCAAGTACCTCAAGAAGCCGACGAAGGGCAAGCTGAAGGGCGTCAAGAAGGCAAAGGTGCCCTCCACCATGTACGTCGACTACGTCCGCGTCTGGCAGTGGCAGGACTGAGCGATCAGTCGGTGAGCCTGGGCTGAGGGCATCATCGCAGTCACCGGGTAAACTGCCGGGCGATGATGTCCTCAACTCCCAATATCCGCACGCGTGACCGCCGCGGGCGAATGCTCGCGCTCCTCGCGGCGCTTCTGGTGACAGCCGGATGCACCACAACGATGGCCGCTCCCGGCGACACCCCGGTGCCGACGTCGACGAATCCGCCACAGGTGTCCGGCAAGGCTGCCGGTAGCTTGCGCGTCGTCCCGGTGGACTACGGCTCCAGCGGAGTGGTGGAGGCGACGTTCGACGAGGCGGACAAAGGCCAGACCGCGGCCCTGCAGCGCAAGGCTGGCGCCGAGTGGACGACCGTGTCCGACGGCACCCAGGACGCGAGTGGACGGGTTGCGTTCACCGTCCCGTTCGACCCGAAGGCTACCTACCGGGCGGTGAGTCCTGCCAGTGGCCCCGCCGTGGCTACGACGAGCGCCAGCGCCGGCACGCAGTGGCAGAAGACCTTCTCCGACGAGTTCAGCGGTTCCACCGTCAACACGAAGGCCTGGAGCCCGCACAACGACGCCCTGTACTACGGGCCGCGGATGTGTGCTTCGACCTACCCCGACATGCGCTCGGTCGAGGACGGCAACCTCGTCATGGTCACGGACGTGGCCACGCCGGCTCGCGCGGCGAAGGCCCGCGCCAAGGCCGAGTGCAAGTACGGCGTCTACGACGGTGCGGTGGTCAGCACCGAGAACAGCTACCACTTCCAGTACGGAGTGGTGGCTGCTCGGATGAAGTTCTCGCCGGATCCGGGGCAGCACGGGGCGCTGTGGCTGCAGTCCTACGAGCCGAATGGCGGCGAGATCGACATCCTGGAGAGCTTCGGCTACAAGCGCGGCGTCCAGAACAAGACCCACCGGGTGCTCCCTGATGGCTCGATCGTGAGCGAGGGCGGCTACATCCCGAACAACACCCCGAAGACCGATCGCGCCTGGTGGGACGAGTATCACGTGGTCTCGGTGGAATGGACCCAGGACGAGTACATCTTCCGGGTCGACGGCGTCGAGACCATGCGCACCAGCAAGGGGATCTCGCAGGCCAAGGCCTTCCTGATGATCAGCTGGGGCAGTTCGGACTGGGAACTCCCGCGGATGAAGGCGTCCAATCTGCCCAGCAAGACGTACGTCGACTGGGTCCGGGTCTGGCAGGAGAAGTAAGCGCGTGCCCAGGGCGATCGCCCGCTGACGATGGCCACCACTGCGGCGGGAACCGGTTCGGTGCGAGCCCGCACCGTCCTCTCCGTGCTTCTGGTGCTCGGCGCGCTTGCGGGTTCTGCGGTGCTGATCGTCCAGGGAGCCGATCGCAAGGACAGCATCGAGCACGACGAGGGCATCAGCTTCATCCACGCGGCGGTGCGGATGGCGGACTGGGTTCGGATCACCGCCGATCACTCCGCACCCGTCGGCACCTGGACGCCGGCGACGGCCTGGCAGTGGTTCTGGCAACCGGCCGATCCGTTCGGGTTCGCGGCGATCAGCCAGAGCCTGTCGGCGTGGGACATCCATCCGCCGCTCTACTTCTGGCTCCTTCACGTCTGGGGGCTGGTCTTCGGGCTGACCGCCGCCAGTTCGATCTGGCTCAATGTCGTCCTCTCGGTTCTCACTGGGCTGGCCCTGTTCGGGCTGGCGCGCTGGGCGTTCGGCGATCCGATCTTCGCTGCGCTGACCGTCTGTGTGTGGGCGCTCGCCGCGCCGACGGTCGGCGTCTCGCTGGTCGCCCGGCAGTACGGATTGCTGGCGCTGGTGAGCGTGCTGACCGTGTGGGCCGCGCTGGCGTGGTTCGCCCGCTCCCGCCGTCCGGGCATCGCCGCGATGCTGGGCCTCGGCGTGCTGATCGGCGCGGGCCTCCTCACCTACTACCAGTTCGCGCTGCTGGTTGCCGGACTCATGCTCTGGCTGACCGTCGCCTGCTGGGGCCGATGGCGCCAGCTGGTGACGCTCTACGGGTCGGGTCTGGTCGGTATCGCGATCCTGTTCCTGGGACACCCGGGGTTCTGGAACTCGCTGTCGGTGCTGGGTGACCTGGCGTCGATGGGCGACCTGGAACTGGGAGTACGGGTGAAGCGCGCCACGGACGCGATTGCCGGACTCGTGAACCCTGGGGTGGGCACCCGGCTGGCTGCGGCGAGCACCGGCGTCCAGCTCTGGACGCTCGTTGCCGCCGCAGTCGCGATGGTGCTGATCCTGGCGGTCGGCGGCTGGCCGCGGCGTGTCAACGGGCGGGACGGTGAGTCACCTGCGACACCACCGTTCGCGATTGGCCTCCTGGGTGTCTGGAGCCTGGCCCTGGTCGTCGGGCTCTACCTGAGCGGACGCAGTCCCAGCCACGCGATGGGCGACCGCTACCTGGCGATGTCCTTGCCCTTGCTGGCGTTCCTGCCGATGCTGCTGTTCCGTCCCGGGGGCTTCCTGCGGCGCGGCAACCGGGCAGTCGCTGCCGTGGTCGTCCTCGCACTGTGCGGCGCGTCGGTCTACAGCCAGGTGCGGACGGACCTCTCCCCGAACCCGACCCAGAGCGCCGGGTCGATCCTCGCCGGGGCCCACCATGTGGTGATCGACAGCCTCGCTCGCGGGGTCGTGCCCCGCGTCCTGCTCGACGCCCCGGCCAACCTCGAGGTGTACGCGGACACCGGATCCCGACTGCTGGCGGACCCGTCGGTGTGGGCCGACCGGCTGCAGCCGGGGGACGTCGTGGTCTCCGATCCCACCTATGCCGAGAGTCAGGACGCTCGCGTCCAGCTACGCAAGGAGCTCGAGAAGCGCTTCACGATCACCAGGCTCGCAGCGCCGGCGCCGATGTCCTGGTGGCGGATCGATGCCGTCAGGTCGTGATCCCGGGTTGGCTAACCTGAGCGCATGACCAATCCCTGGCAGCCGGACCTGTGGACGCCGGTGGCCGGCTTCGAGTTCACCGACATCACCTACCACCGAGCCAAGGACGTTCCCGCCGTGCGGATCGCGTTCAACCGTCCCGAGGTGCGCAACGCGTTCCGTCCGCACACGGTGGACGAGCTGTACACCGCGCTCGACCACGCCCGGATGAGCTCCGACGTCGGCTGCGTCCTGCTCACCGGCAATGGACCTTCGGCGAAGGACGGTGGCTGGGCGTTCTGCTCCGGCGGGGACCAGCGCATCCGGGGACGCTCCGGCTACCAGTACGCCGACGGCGAGACCGCCGACACCGTGGACGCGCGTCGCACCGCGGCCGAAGGCGGACGGCTGCACATCCTCGAGGTGCAGCGGCTGATCCGGTTCATGCCCAAGGTAGTGATCGCCCTGGTCAACGGCTGGGCGGCCGGTGGAGGACACTCGCTGCACGTCGTCTGCGACCTGACCCTGGCCTCGGCCGAGCACGCCCGGTTCAAGCAGACCGACGCCGACGTCGGCTCCTTCGACGCCGGCTTCGGCTCGGCCTATCTCGCCCGCCAGGTCGGCCAGAAGGTGGCCCGGGAGATCTTCTTCCTCGGCGAGGTCTACGACGCCCAGCGCGCCTACGAGATGGGGACGGTGAACCGCGTCGTCCCGCACGCCGACCTGGAGACCGTCGGCCTGGAGTGGGCTGCGAAGATCTGCACCAAGTCGCCCACCGCCCAGCGGATGCTGAAGTTCGCCTTCAACGCCATTGACGACGGGCTCGTCGGCCAGCAGGTGTTCGCCGGCGAGACCACCCGGCTCGCCTACATGACCGACGAGGCCGTCGAGGGCAGGGACGCCTACCTGGAGAAGCGCTCTCCGGACTGGTCGAAGTTCCCCTACTACTACTGAACCCGTCCCCGCCCGCTCAACTCGGGGGAGAGGCGTGGAGTTCACTACACTCGGCGCCGAGTGAGGGAGATGGTGTGAAGCGGATTCTGGTGCGGTCGGGCAAGGCGCCCCATGAGGTCACCGTCCCCGAGGCTGCGTTCGCCCACGCGGGCAAGGCCACCTACGCCATGAACGCCGGCAACCTGGTCTACACCGAGGCGGTGTACCGGCTGCTCGCCACTCCCGACGTCGAGGTCGTCTCCGACAGCCTGTCGACCGAGCGCGCAGGGGTGACCAAGGCGCACATCGACCGGATCAACGCCGAGTTCGACGCCTTCGTCCTGCCGATGGCCAACTCGCTGCGGATCGGGTTCGCCCCGAGCCGGGCCCGGCTCACCGAGGTGATCCGGCAGCTGAAGATCCCGGTGGTGGTGGTCGGCATCGGCGCGCAACTCTCCCCGAAGGTCGACTGGCACTGGATCGACGACGAGGCGAAGGCCAACCAGCGAGCCTTCATCTCCGCCGTCCTCGACCACTCCGCCTCCATCGGCGTCCGCGGCGAGGCCACCCGCTCCTATCTGCTGCACCTGGGCTTCCACGACTCCCAGATCGACGTCATCGGCTGCCCATCCATGCATGACTCCGGCCGGGACGCCGTGATCGAACGCAAGGTGGACGCGCTGCGTCCCGACTCCCCGATCGCCGTCAACGCCGACCACCGCATCCCCGGCACCGAGAAGGTGGTCACCGACAACAGCCACTTCTCCGACCTGGTCTTCGTCTCGCAGAACCAGGCCGAGGCCGCCCTGCTGATGTGGGGCAAGCCCATCGCCGACTACCCTGCGGGGCTCCCGGGGACGATCGACCACCCGCTGTACCGCGAGGACCGCGTCCGCTTCTTCGCCGACCCGCGACCGTGGCGGGAGTTCATGGCCACCCGCGACTTCTGCCTCGGCAGCCGCATGCACGGCACGATCGCGGCCCTGATGGCCGGGACGCCGGCGATGGTGGTCGCGCACGACTCCCGGCTGATGGAGTTGTGCCGCTACCACCAGATCCCGCATCGGATGATCGCCGACGTCATCGACGAGCCCTGGGACGCCGCCCGGTTCTACGAACTGGCCGACCCCGAACCGATGAACCGCGTCCGCGCCGAGAACTTCGACCGCTACCTGGCCTTCATCGAACGCAACGGCCTGGAGCACATCCACCAGCCGGGCAAGGCCAACCCCGCCTACGACGCCGTGCTGGCCGAGGCGGCGCACCCCGGGGCGCTGCGTCCGCTCACCGCCGACCCGGACCAGGTCGCGTCCCGGCTGCGCTGGCTGTGGCAGGACGCCGACGGCGACCGGGCGCGTGCTGTGGGCGCCTACCAGCCGCCGTTCGCTCCGACGCCGGCCGAGCTCGGGCTCGAGGATCGGGTCAAGCGCCTGGAGGCGAAGGTCGCCAAGCAGGAGAAGACGCTCAAGGCGCGCGCGAACACCCTGCCCAGGAGGGCCTGGCGCAAGGTCCGCCGGACATTCGGAGCCTGACCCCCTGAACCGTTGGGGACAGGTACTTTCGGTTCAGGCTGGGCCGCGTTGAACCGTCGGGGACAGGTACTTCGGTTCACACCTGACCGCCTGAACCGTTCGGGACAGGTACTTCGGTTCACGACTGACCGCCTGAGCCGTTGGGGACGGGTACCTCGGTTCAGGCTGGCTTCCCAGCGACCCGCGCCGGGCTTCGTGGACTCAGGGCCATGTTCGGCAAGCTCGCCCCCGTCCCCGCCGTCGATCGGCCCGACCTGATGCCGGCGTCCGTGCTCGGAGCCGTCCGCAGCTTCGTCCCCGAGGCGAAGGTGTTCGAGATCGACCCCGAGCACGCCGACACCGAGACCCTGTGCGCGGTCTACGACCTGCCGATGGACGTGATGGCCAACGCCGTCCTCGTGCTCGGCAGACGCGGGGACGCCGAGCGGCGGGCTTGCTGCATGACCCTCGCTCACCGCCGGGTGGACGTGAACAACGTCGTCAGGCGGCGGCTGGACGTCCGGAAGGCGTCGTTCGCGCCGATGGACCTGGCCGTGGCCGAATCCGGAATGGAGTACGGCGGCATCACGCCCGTCGGGCTGCCGGCGTCCTGGCCGGTGTGGGTGGACGCAGCAGTCGCCGACACCGAACTGATCTGCATCGGCTCCGGCATCCGGGGCTCCAAGCTGCTGCTGCCCGGCGCGTCGCTGCTGAAACTCCCCGGTGCCGAGCGCGTGGACGGGCTGGCCCGGGACATCGCGTCCGACTGACCACAGGGCGAGCCGGCGATCTCGGCGCATCGGCAGCGCCCAGGCTCGGTGCGCAATACGCTCCGATCAGTCGCCCTGGGCACGGCTGCGACCGGGTTCGTGCTCGCGAGGCTGCTTGTCATTCCGCTGTTGATGGTGCTGTCGGGTTGTGGGCCGCAGTCGCGCTCGCCTGGTACTGGATTCCCGAACTGGCGCCGCTCGTTTCCTACTGGAGGACGACGGACGCTCTGATGCTGGCCTGGCATCCCGTTCGCGGCGGGCCACTGGGCGCTGTGGCCGGCCGGGGGCTCCGGGGGCTCAGGGGGCTCAGGACAGCCCGACAAACCTCCGAAACTCCTCAGCTCCGCTGACCGTGATCGGCTCGCCGCGGACGAAGGTGTCGCGGGTCAGCAGCCAGCGCTGGCTCGCCTGCCACTCACCATGCCGCCGAGTCTGCCGGACGACGCCGTTGGGCCGGTAGCCGACCTTGCGGCTGACCGCGTTGGACGCCGGGTTGTCGGTGAACGCGGCGGAGCAGATCTCGTCCGCGTCCAGGTGGTCGAAGACGAAGGCGCAAATCGCCTGGCGCATCGCCGTCCCGATGCCCCGGCCGTGGAACCCGTGGCCCAGCCACGACCCGGTCTCACCTGAGCGGGTGACCAGGTAGTTGTGGGTGACGAAGCCCTGGCAACCGACGATGCGTCCCTCGTGCTCGACGGCGAACTCCAGGCTCCAGCGGTCGCGGCTCCAGTTCGACCGCAGACCCCAGTGGTATTGGACGTAGTTGAACGGCAGTTGGTCGGCCGGCGCGTCCGTCCACGGCGAGGTGAACGGCATCGACTCGGGATCGTGCACACCGGCGAGGGCCACCCCGATCAGCTCGGGCAGCACCTCGTCCGTGATCGGACGCAGGACCAGCGGCCCGGCTTCGATCCGCAGGCCGAACGGCGGAAAGGCGTCGGTCAGTTCCATCTCCCCTCCTCCACCACAGCAGAGAGTGAACTCGCCTCCTGAACTCGGGAGGAAAGTTCACTCCACGATGTCGTCCGGCTACTGAGCCAGGCCGTACAGCCGGTCGCCGGCGTCCCCGAGGCCGGGGACGATGTAGCCGACCTCGTTCAGGTGGTCGTCCAGGGCGGCGCAGACCAGGGTGCAGGGGACACCGATCGGGTCGACCAGCTCACGCATCCGCTGGACGCCCTCGGGCGCGGCGATCAGGCAGATGCACGTGATGTGGTCGGCGCCGCGGTCGACCAAGAACTGCACCGTCCCCCCTAGTGAACCGCCGGTCGCCAGCATCGGGTCGAGCACGTAGCACTGGCGTCCGGACAAGTCCTTGGGCAGGCGCTCGGCGTAGGTGAACGGCTGCAGCGTGGTCTCGTCCCGCACCATGCCGACGAAACCGACCTCGGCCGTCGGCATCAGCCGCATCATGCCCTCGAGCATGCCGAGGCCGGCCCGGAGAATCGGCACGACCAGCGGACGCGGCCGGCTGAGCTCGACCCCCGTGGTGGTCGTGATGGGCGTGGTGACCTGGATCTCCTCGACGCGCACCTCGCGGGTGGCCTCGTAGGCGAGCAGCGTGACCAGCTCCTCGACCAGCTGCCGGAAGGTGGCGCTGGGGGTGTTCTCGTCCCGCAGCAACGTGACCTTGTGGGTCACCAGGGGGTGTTCGATGACGCGAAGTTGCACACCGGTACCTTGGCACAAGCCCGGACGCCCGCGCGCGGGTGCCCGGACTTCGCAACCGGCGGACGGCGTCCGCTCAGCCCTCGGACGGGGTCGCCGCCCGGGGCGGGGGTGTGCCCCGGCGGGTAGTTTCTGAGACTATGGAGGTTCAGCGGCAGAGGAGGCAGTGGTGAGCGAATCGGACGACTTCGATTTCGAGCTGCCCAACCGCGGCGACGACCGTCCGGGGCTGGACGAAGTGGACGATCTGGTCGAGGCCGACCTCGAGGACGACGGCGACGAGGACGACTACCCGGAGGACGCGACCGAGGACGACATCGACCTCGTGATCGCCTGCTACCGCGAGGACGGCCAGCCGGTTGCCACGCCGTTGGACCTGGACCTGGCCAACGACCTGGACGGGCTCATCGAGCAACTGCGCCGCATCCCCGGGGACGCCGGGGCGGTCGGCATGGTCTCGGTGGCCAACGAGGTGTTCGTGCTCGTCCGGGTGCGGGGCAAGCGGGTACAGGTGTTCTGCTCCGACGCGCTCGCGGCCGACGACTGGCCGATCGCCCGGGACGCAGCCGACTTCCTCGAGGCCGACCTGCCCGACGACGACAGCGACGACGACTCCTACCCGATCGGGGACGCGGACATCCTCGCCGACGCCGGTCTGCCCGACTTCGAACTTGAGGCGATGGCGGAGGACATCGACGAGGACTCCACCACCCTCGTCGAACGGATCGCAGCCAAGCTCGGCTTCAAGAGCGAGTTCGCCAAGGCGCTGTCCTCCTTCGAGTGAGCCGCTGGGACGACGCCATGGGCCTGGCCCTCGCCGAGGCCCGGGTCGCGCTCGACCACGGGGACGTCCCGATCGGCGCAGTGGTGCTGGACGCGGCGGGCGTCGCGGTGGCGTCCGCTCACAACGAGCGGGAACTGACCGGTGACCCAACCGCTCACGCCGAGGTTCTGGCGCTTCGCCGGGCCGCCGAGGCGCTGCACACGTGGCGTCTCGACGACTGCACGCTCGTCGCGACCCTCGAGCCGTGCACGATGTGCGCCGGCGCCCTGGTGCAGGCTCGGGTCGGACGGCTGGTCTTCGGCGCCTACGACGAGAAGGCCGGAGCCGAGGAGGAGGGCCGGCGACATGCCGAGTTCGGGCAGGCCGGGCGCCATGTCGGCGAAGAGATCCGGCCCGATCAGGAGCGCCGCCGCGGCGCCGAGCGGCAGCCCGGCGATGAAGAGCAGGCGCCAGCCGAGATCGGCCCAGTTTCCGGAGACGATGCTGCCGAAGATGTTGGACACGCCGCAGACGCGGCCATTCACGATCCAAAGCAGCGCAACGCCGAGGCCGATCATGGCGCCGCCGACTGCCGCGGATACGGGGGAGAATCCGAACATGGCAAGCTCCGGATGAACGCCAGCAAGGTGAGCCCGACGGGGATGGCTTGCAACGCGAGCGATGTCGCAAGCGACAGGACGCCGCAGTTCGGCGCCGTCGCGCCCTTGCCAGCGGCAGGCTGAGACCCTATCGACTCCATGGGGCGCCTGAATGACCGCGGATCGCGCGGGCGGGTGCGGAACTCCTCCGCTTGAGACTAGAAGGGGCGCGATGATCAACGCCTGGCCGCGAGCGAGCAGCTGGCTCGTCCATATGCTGACGACGAGCGGCGCCGTATTCTCGATGCTGGCGGTGCTCGCCGTCGGGCGGGGGGCGTTCGTCGAGGCCTTTCTCTGGCTTGGCGCGGCGTTGTTCGTCGACGGAATCGACGGCCCGCTCGCGCGTCTCGTGCGCGTCGAGGAGCGCGTGCCGTGGTTCGACGGCGCCATCCTCGATCTCGTCATCGACTATTCGACCTATGTCTTCATCCCGGCCCTGATCCTGGCGCGATCCGACATCCTGCCGCCGGGGTTCGGCGTCGCCGGCGCCGTCCTCGTCGTCGCCGTCGGCGCGATCTATTTCGCCGACACGCGCATGAAGACCGCCGACTACGGCTTCCGCGGCTTTCCGGCCGTCTGGAACATGGTCGTCTTCGTGCTGATGGCCTTCGACCTCAACCAGGTCTTCGCGGCGGCGATCATCGTGCTCTTCGCCGTGCTGACCTTCGCG
>JAFKJK010000021.1 GCA_017306015.1 Propionibacteriaceae bacterium | reverse complement strand
GCTTTTCGGCAGGCTGGGCGGGTGAACAGGGAGTCGCCGGCGAAGGTGAGGGAGCTGCCTTGGGTGGCTGCGGCGAAGGATCTGACCAGGCTGCCGGAGCTGTACAGGCGAATCCTGTCTGCGGTGAACAACGCCCACCGGGTGCCGGAGGCTGCGATCTGACCGTGACCGGCGAGTCGCCGCTGGGCGCCGAGTCCGGTTGTGGAGATCGGACGCGTCCAGCTGAGTGAGTTGCTGTGCGTTGCGAAGGTGCCCAGCAGGGTGTCCGACCCGAGGGCGAGTTGGTCCGGCAGCACCGGCCGGACCGCCCAGTCCAAGGGAAGCGTCGTGGTGCCGGTGCTGCCCGGCCGCACCAGGGACGTGGCCGAACTCGTCCAGGTGGACAGGAGCGGGGCCGCCTTCTCCGCCGAATAGGTTCCGCCCGGGTACCACTCCTTCAGTGCCCCCAGTGGCTTGAGCCTGGCCAGCTTGCCGTCCGTCAGGGCGAACCAGTACTGCCGCACCTCGCCGCCGAGGTAGGCGGAGACGAGCGCGCCGGTGCTGCCGACCGCGCGCAGGACATCCAGCTTGGTGACGCCGACCTGGCACGACCCGGCGGTGCTGACCACGTCGACCATGCACAGTCTCGCCGCCTTGCGCCCGGAGAACTGCAGCCAGACGATGTCCCCGTTCACGAAGACGTTGCCCGTGCCGGCGGCGGAGCTGTACACCGGCGTGGTCGTGCCGTCCACCGCCACCCGCACCCAGGTGGTGCCCGCCCCATCGGTCGATGTCAGCACCGAACCGTCGTCGAACAATCGATGGCTCGCACCGTCGGGCTGGGGCATGACGTGTTCCGTTCCGTCCAGGAGGGAGCGGACGGTGTAGACGTTGGTGAGGGAGTTGTAGAGCAGCGCGAACCCTCCGGCCAGGTCGTACACGGAGTCGGCCTGCGCCATCGTCAACGGCGAACCCACCGGGGTGTTGTCGACCAGCGAGTAGGCCTGTAGCTGCCTGGCCGAGTAGGTGTAGCCGATGACGATGCCGTCGACGGCCCGGCCGACCTGGTCGTTGCCGGGCGTGACGACGTCGCAGCCCTCGACGTCGGCGCACGGGAAGGCCGCGTCGGCCCAGGTCCTGCCGGAGTCGTGGGAGATGAGGTGACGGGCGGGCCCCTCGATCAGGTCACCCTGGACGAGGATGTGCTCGCCGGAGATCGCCAGCACCCTCACCGGCATGGATTCGGTCGGCAGCTTCGCCCGGACCACCTTCGGTGTCGTGGCCGGCGGGGCCGACGGCGAGGGCGACGTGGCGACGGGACTGGTCGGGGAGGACGCGGACGGCGACGCGAGCGGTTCCACGGTGCATCCGGCCATGGAGGCGACCAGCAGCAGCGCAAAGCCACAGCGCACAGGTGTCGCGAACGGCCTCACTGCCGCCTCCCCGGAGAGGTCCTGCGGAAACCGTACTCTCCGGGCGGACGTCAGCCGGCGAAGGCGGTCCTCTCGTCGTCGGTGGCGCGCCGGATCACGATCCGGGTCCAGGCTCCGACATAGATGCGCTGGCCGGGGGAGAGTTCCACCCGGCCCTGGGGAATCGGCATGGCCGGCAGCGGCCCGGCCGCGGCACCGACGAAGGTGCCGTTGGCCGAGTTCAGGTCCTCGATCCACCAGCGGTTGCCGTCCGTGGTGAGCATCGCGTGCCGTCGGCTGACCCCGCTGTCGAGCTCGCAGTCGACGTCGGGAAAGATGCCGCGGCTGTGCGACACCCGTCCGACCAGGTTCTTGTCCTTGACCAGCGGGACGATGTCCGGAAGGCCCGCCGATGGCATCGGGTCGGTCGATCCCTGGGTGGCGTACCAGTCGGGGTCGATCCACAGCTCCGCGATCCAGTCGACCGGCGGCGGCTGGAGCTGTGCCGGGGGAGCGTCGCCGCCGGGTGCGGCGACGGCAGGGGGAGTCGTGTCCGACGCCGGCGAGTCGGACACGGCGGGGTCCTCGTCGGCGGGTGCCTCGGCCGGTTGGTCCTCAGACTGCTGCGGTGTCGACGGGGACGCGGGCGCCGCCGCGGGATCCTCGGTGACCACCGGGGGGGTCTCTGCGACGGGGGCAGGCTGCTCGCTGACCGGGGCCGGCTGTTCGGCGACCGGGGGCTGCTCCAGCGTCGGCCAGCTCGGCACCACCGGGGCCGGCAGCGTGCCGGTGGTGAAGTCGAAGCCGCACGCCTCGCAGAACAGGGCGTCCGCCACGTTCGGCGTCCGGCAGTTGGGGCAGGTGACGACGGGCGCGGCCTGGGGCTGCGCCGGGGTGGGGGTTGCGGTGACCGTGCCGCCGGCGATCGGCAGGCCGCAGACGTCGCAGAAGTCGGTGTGGTTGGTCTCGTGTCCTGCCGGACAGGTCGCCATGTCAGCCCCTGATTCGTGTGGTCTTCGTGGACGCGGTGTCCAGGGCCATCACGTCGGCCTTGTCCACCGCTTGCCGTAGCCGGACGGTGCCCGTCCGGGCGTCGGCGATGTCGACCACCTTACGCAGTTTCGCCGTCGCCTCGGTATTGCCCGTGTCGGTGGCGAGTTGCACCGCCCGGCCGAGTTTGCTGGTGGCCGCGTCCAGGTCGCCGGCCTCCTTGGCCGCCAGCCCCTCCTGGATCATCTGCGCCAGCTCGGCCTGGCCGGTGTAGTGGGCCACCTCCGGGTTGATCTGGGCGGTGAGGTTGGTGTCGGCCGACCACTTCGCCTTCACCAGGCCCTGGGTGAGCAGGTCGGTGCCGACGGCCAGCTGGACGCGCGCCGCGAGCTGTTCCTGGCCGACCGTCTTCGCCGGCAGCCGGATCGACACGTGGTAATCCCGCTCCTCGTCCGCCCACGATCCGGTCGGGTAGCTCATCGTCAGCTGGTTCACCGGGCTGCCGCGATGGGTGAGGTCCTCGACGGTGGGGGAGACCTGCCGGATGAACAGCACCTGCGCCCCCTGCGGAATCCACACCCGCAGCTCAGCGTTGGCGACGCCGCGGGCCATCGAGTTGCGCATCAGCTCGGCGAAGACGGCACCCAGCTGGGCCGGGTTGCCGATGATGTCGACGGTGCCCAGCATCGTCTGGGCGATCTTGCGGATCTCGGCGACCTTCCAGTCCACGCCCACGCCGCGCGCGTCCACCTGGAAGTGGCCGGCGCAGTTCGCCAGGGCCTGGTCCAGCTGCTCGATGGTCTCGTTGTGGTTCTCGCCGTCGGTGAGCAGGATGACGTGCTTGTTCGCGAGGTTCCCGATCGAGTCGAACAGCGCCTTGCACAGGTTCAGCCACGTGCCCATCGCGGTGCCGCCCTCGGCCCGGAAGAAGCTGATCGCGCGCTTCGCCTCCGCCCGGGTGCGGGCGTCCATCGGCACCATGCCGGCACCGGTCTGCACCATCGGGTACGCCAGATACGCCTTGTGGTTGCCGGCGACGACGGCGAAGTAGGTGCCGTCGAGGATGTTGTCCAGCGCGATCATGGCCGCCTGCTTGGCCGCCTCCATGTTCGCCAGGCCCATCGAGCCGGACGTGTCCACCGCGATGATCTCGCCGGCATTGCCGCTGCCGGTCCGTCCGGCCGCACCGGCGCCGGAGCAGCGGATGGTCACGATCGCGTTGACGTCGGTGCCGCCCTCGGGCAGGAACTCGTTCTGGTAGACCGACGCTACGAACTCAGCCATGCTCGGGCGGCTCCTCTCCACTGGCCGGGACGGTGTCCCCAAGACTATGCGGCTTCGGTGCGGTCGTTCCGACCCGGGCCAGCGCCACGGTGATGTTGTCCTTGCCGCCGCGGGCGTTCGCCCAGGCCACCAGCCGCTCGGCGACGGCCGTGGGATCGTCGTCGGCCGCCGCGTCGCGCAGCTGGGCCGCCAGTTCCTCCGGGCTGGACGCGTAGTTCCACAGGCCGTCGGAGCAGACCACGACCCAGCCGGGGCCGGTGAAGTCCTGTTCGCCGACCCGCGGCACGATCTCGGTCGAGTCCCGGCCGAGCCACTTCGTGATCGCGTGCGCGCGGGGGAGCGACTCCGCCTCGGCGCGGGTCATGCCCTGTTCGATGAAGGCCTGGGCCAGGGAGTCGTCCACGCTGAGCAGCTGGCCGGCGTCCTCGCCGATGACGTAGACCCGGGAGTCCCCCAGGTTGGCGTAGTGGACGCGCCCGTCCGCGACCACGGCGGCGGCGAGCGTCGCCGAGGCTGCGTTGGTCGAGTCCGGCGCCGTGGTCGCCACCACCTGGGCGTTCGCGGCAGCCGCCGCCTCGACGAATGCCCCGGCAAGGGGGGTGCCGCCGGTCACCGCTGCCACGAGCACCTCGCGCGCGGTCGTGGCGGCCACCCGGGCGGCCACGTCGGAGTCTGCGCTGGTCGACACCCCGTCGCAGACGACGAGGACGGCGCGGCTGTCGTCCGCCCACAGCGCCATCGCGTCCTCGTTGCGGGCGTGCTGCCGGCCGCGGTCGCACACGCCCCCGACCCACGCCGACGGGGACTCGGCGTAGTGGTCGGCGGCGCTGGGTGCCTTCGCCCCGCAGGTCTGGCAGTAGCCGTCGGCGTCGATCGTCCCGCCACAGGATGGGCAGGTCGCCAGCTGGCTGTTGCGGACGCCGAGCCGGCGGGTCTGCTGGGACCCGTCGGACGGCTCGGCGGTCGGTGGGGGAACGGTGGGCACCAGGGGCTGGCCGCACGCCTCGCAGAAGGACGCGTGCGCCAGCACCGGCGCACCGCAGGTGGGGCAGCGTGGGCTTTCCGCTGCTGGATCGGTCATAGCAGGCTCCAGGGACGCAGCGAGTTGGCGAGATCGACGTAGCCGGCCCGGAGCGCAGGATCGTCCTGCAGCCGGGCGAGGTGGCGGTAGCACTCGGCGAGACGCTCGCCGACGGACTGGGCCGTCAACGGCGTCCCGGCCTCGGACACCTTGGCGCCGCCGGCGAGCAGGGTGGCGGCCTTCCGGTACAGCACCGTCCGGTAGCCGGTGGCGGTGGCCTCGTCCAGCCGGGCCTCGTCGAGGGCGGCGAACGCCGCCTCCAGCCCGGCCGGGTCCGCCGCCGTCGCGGTCAGCTGGCGGGCGCGGATCCGCTGCGACTCCGGGTAGCCACGGGAGGTGCTCGGCACCAGGGCGAGGGCGGTCAGCGATCCGGCGACGTCGTCGCGGGCCGCGCGGACGCGGGCCAGCCCGAACGCCGCCGGCGTGACGTAGGCGGCGTCGGTGGCCACGCAGGTGCGGTAGAGGGCCTCGGCGAGGTCCAGCTCGCCGCCGAGTTCGCAGGCGATCGCCAGGGCCAGTTTCGGCGCCAGCTCGCCGGGCAGCTGGCCGTAGACGGCGTTGAACGCGCTCTGCGCCGCCGGGAAGTCCTCCCGGGCGAGCGCCCCCAGACCGGCCAGCCAGACGGCCCGCCACTCCCAGGGATCCTCGTTCAGCAGTTCGGTGACGCACTCGTTGACCACCCGGGGTTGGCCGGCCTCCAGCGCGGCCAGGCCGCGGGCGAGGACCACCCCGGTCGAGCGGGCCGGGGGGCTGGACAGCGCCCTCAGCCGGGCGGCTGCCGGCTCGGCCGCGATCCGGTCGAGGAAGTCGGCCTGGGCGTCGGTCGCGTCGGACCGGAGCCGCGGCAGCGAGCCCAGGTGGTACTGCGGGCTGGCGACGGTCGGCGCTTCGAACAGCGGCGACGAGACCGACGCCGACGCCACGCCGGGACGGCCGCTGGCCACCACCTCGCGCAGCACGCCGAGCATCTGCTGACGCAGTTCGTCGATGGAGACGAACCGGTCGTTCGGGTCCGGGGCGCAGCACTTGCCCAGCAAGCGGTACGCCGAGTCCTGCTCGGCGAAGGCCGGCAGTTCGTCGGCGGGCGGGATCAGTGTCTCGTAGTCGCCCTGGTAGCCCGGGACATCGGCGGACAGGACCATCAGCGTCCGCCCGATCGTGAAGATGTCGGACGCGACGGACGGACCGAGCGTGGCGACCTCCGGGGCCTGGAATCCGACCGTGCCGTAGATCGGGGAGTCGTCGTCCCCAACATGGCGGACGCCGCCGAGGTCGATCAGCTTCAGCGAGTCGCCGACCTGGATCACGTTGTCGGGCTTGAAATCGCAGTACAGCAGGCCGAGGGAGTGCAGGTAGCCCAGCGCGGGGACGATCTCGATCAGGAACGCCAGCGACTCCTCCAGCGGCAGCGGGTCGGGCTCGCCGCCGGCGGTCTGCATGCGCTGCTTGAGCAGCTGCTTCAGCGACCGGCCGCCGACGTACTCCATCACGATGTAGCCGCCGCCCTCGTGGGTGACGAAGTTGTAGATCTCGACGATCAGCGGGTGTTCCACCCGGGCCAGGAAGCGCTGCTCGCCGATCGTCGCGGCCAGCGCGTCCGCGTCCCCGGTGTTCAGCAGGCCCTTCAGCACCACCCAGCGGCCGGACACGTTGCGGTCCTTGGCCAGGTAGATCCAGCCCATGCCGCCGTGGGCGAGCGCGCCGACCACCTCGTACTGGCCGGCCACCAGGGTGCCCGGGGTGAGCTTGACGGTGAACGAGTACGGCGAGCCGCAGGCCGGGCAGAAGCCCTCCGACCGGCTGGCGACGTCCGCGGCGCCCTGGCCGACCTTCGTCCCGCAGCGGGGGCACACCCGGTCCTTCAGCGGCACCTCGGGGTTGCGCAGCACTGCCTTGGCCGGATCGATGGACGGCGCCGGCGGGACGGTGGTCAGGCCGGCCCCGATCTGGCCGCCGGCGTGGGTGGACTTCCGCGTCCGCCGGACCGGGCGGCCGCCGAAGGACGTGGCCCGCGCCGAGCCGAAGGCGGTCACGCCCAGGCTCGCGGAGGTCACCGCCCGGCTCACCGTCGTCTCGGTGCGTTCCGGTGCCGCCTGCTCGGCGGGGGAGCCGCAGACGTCGCAGTAGCCGTCCACGATGTGCCCGGCGCAGCCGGGTTGCCGGCACGGCCCCGAGGACGCGGTGGCCGGCCGGCTGCCCGGCTGCGCCGCCCCGACGGGCATCATCTGGCCGGGCATCCCGCAGACGTCGCAGTAGCCGTCGACGATCGTCCCGGTGCAGCCGGGTTGGCGGCACTTCACGGACGGGCCGCCGTGGCGAGGAAGTCGAGCTGGGCGGCGTACGCGGTCAGCAGGTGCTGGACGACCGGCAGCACGACCGGAGCAGCGGTGAGTCGTTCGGACGCCAGCCGGCCGAGGGCGGTCAGGGTCGGGTCGCCGGCGAGACCGGCGGCGGCGGCGCGCGCCTGCAGGGCTGCCAGGCCGGACGCGGCGGCGTCCCGGTCGGCGACGCTGCGGCTGAGCACGGCTTGCGCGGCCCCGAATTCCGCCTCGACCCGGTCGACCTCGGCGAGGTAGCCGGTCAGCGCCGCGGCGGTGTTGGGCATCGGGCCGAGCCGGCCGAGGTCGGGCATGGCCACCGCGGGCACCGGCCAGATGGCGGCGGCCACCTGGCCGAGCAGCGCGGAGACGGCGTGCTCCTGGGCGGCGAGCTCGGCATTCTCCTCCCGGGCCCGGGTGAGCAGGTCGCGGCCCTCGCGGCGGCGGGCGGCACCGACGATCAGGTCGCGTTCCAGCTTCGCCGCGTCGGCCTCGAGAGCGCCGAGCAGGCCGAGCACGTCCCCGCCGCGTGACTGCTTGGCCGCGATGTCGGCGGTGCGGGCGACGATCGTGTCGAGCCTGGCCTGGCCCAGGGGGGCCAGCGCCGGGGGTTCGAGCTTCAGCTGGTCGCGGATGCGCTCGGCCTGCGCCCGCAGGTCGCGGAGCCGGATCTGGATCGCGGTGGCGTTCGGGTCGGTGTTCAGCCGGGCCCTGAGTTGGGCGACCAGCGCGTCGCAGAGCCGTCCGGCCTCCGGGAGCGAGACCCCCGCTGAGGGCAGTGTGCCGCCGGCGGCGTCCAGGCGTCCCCAGATCAGGGAGGAGAGCTTCTCCAGTTCCTGCTGACCCACCCGTCCCGAGTCCCAGGTGGCCAACAGCAGGCCCTGCCGGGTCTTGGCCGCCTGCCACAGCGCCATCGCCAGCGACATGTCGCCGGTGAGCTCGGACTGCCTGCCGGTGGCGAGGATCTGGGCGTCCAGCGCGTCCAGCTCGGCCCGGCGTTCGGCCAGCCAGGCGTCCAGCCGGCCGAGGTAGTCGAGCAGCTGCTGCGGCGTCGCTGCGACGCCGAGCTGGCCGGGCGCGGCCGGTGACGAGGCGCTCACTGGTACTCCCTCAGCCGGGTTCCGATGCCCCAGATGACGGTGACCGCTGCCGCGGCGGCCATCAGCGCCACGGCGATCGCGGCGACGAGGATGCCGGTGGACTGCGCGGCCGGAGCGGCCTGGGCGTCGGAGAGGAGCTGGTCCATCTCGGCGTCAGTGGCCTTGTCGAGGGCGGTCAGGTTCTTCGGCAGGCTCGACCCGTCCAGTCCGAGGAGGACGGCGCCCGCCGGCGCCCACGAGGCCTTCGCCAGCAGCTCGGCGGAGTCCTTCAGGTTGTCCACCGCTGTGCTCGACGCCCGCCGGACATCGTTCGGGGTGGTGTTGTCGATGCCCTTGGTGGCGGCGTCCCGTGCGGCCAGTTCGGCCTTCGCGGCGTCCGCCGGGAACCGCTTGGCCAGCACGGCCTGGGCCTGCAGCTTGGCCGAGGTCTCCACGCCGATCTGGATGCGGGCGAGACCGGCGGCGCGCTGCAGCGCATCGGTACTGCCTCCGGCGCCGGCCGCACCGGCCGCGTTCACGACCAGGACGGTCATGATCGCGACGAGCACCACCGCGATCGCCAGGCCCGGGTTGACCGCGCGGTGGCTCAGTCGCGACGACTGGAACCAGGCCCAGACCAGCACGCAGAGCACCGCGACCCCACCGGCCCCGAGAGCCCAGCCCAGCCAACCCGCCGCGGCCGCCTGCTGGTCCACGCCCGAGCTGAGGCCGTCCAGCGCCGGCTGCAGCGACGTGGTGAGCGTCCGGTCGGCGTCGGCGAGGTACTCCGGGCTCCTGCTCACGTCCGTCCCGGACGCCGCCAGCCGGAGCTGGTAGCCGTAGGTGCCGAGAGCGGTGTTGACGGCGGTCAGCTGGGCCGGGTCAGCGCCTGCTGCCGCCGCCTCGATGACCAGGGCCGATGCCGACGCCAGCGACGCGTCCAGTTCGGCGGTGTCCTTGCCGCCGATCGGGCCGACCGCCGCGATCCGCCCGGCGCGGACGAGCTCGGCCTGGAGTTGGCTCAGCCGGACGCCCTGGGTCGTCAGCTGGGGACGGTCGGCGAGGTCGGAGCGCAGCTGCAGCAGCTGGCCGATGGCCACCAGGGCGAACAGCAGCACCGCCGCGGTCGCGGCCAACTGGCTGTTGCGCAGCCGACCGGGACTGCGACTGGGCTGCGGCGTCGGGAACTGCTCGTCCAGCCGAGGGGGTGCCGTGGTCGTCACGATGGCTCCGCCGGTGTGCCGAACTCGACCGGGGGAACGGGCTGGGCGCCGGCCGGTGGCTTGAGGCCCGACGACTCCGGATCCTCGAAGTCGGCGCCCAAGAGGGTGCGGAGCTGTTCGACGGTGGGCTCGGCCTCGTCCCGCAGCCGCCAGGCGTGCCGGCCGATGGCGGCCTCCAGCAGGTTGCGGACGAAGCGGCCGTTGCCGAAGGTCTCGCCGCGCAGCTGCAGAGCAAGCTGCCGGTTGAACTCGTCGATGCACCCGTCGCCGAGGTCGAAGTCGGCCTTGCTGGCCATCGAGGCCAGGATCGACCGGAGCTCGTCGTCGGTGTAGTCCTCGAAGGTGATGGTGGTGCGGAACCGGCTGGCCAGGCCCGGGTTGTTGGAGATGAACTCCTCCATCGGTGCCGGGTAGCCGGCCACGATGACCACCAGGTCGTCGCGGTGGTCCTCCATCTCCTTGACCAGGGTGTTGATCGCCTCCTCGCCGTACTGGTCGCCGTTGAGGGAGTACGCCTCGTCGATGAACAGCACGCCGCCGTACGCCTTGGCGGCGACCTCGGCGGTCTTGATCGCGGTCTGGCCGAGGTAGCCGGCGACCAGCTCGGAGCGGTCGACCTCGACCAGCTGGCCCTTGCTGAGCAGCCCGATGGACGCGTAGATGCCGGCGACCATCCGGGCCACCGTCGTCTTGCCGGTGCCGGGGTTGCCGACGAAGACCAGGTGGCGGGTGATGGTGGCGTTCTTCAGGCCGGCCTTGGTGCGCAGCGCGTCCACCCGAAGGATGGCGGTCTGGCGGTGGATCTCGGACTTCACCCCGGCCAGGCCGGTGAGCTCGTCCAGTTCGGCCAGCCACTCCTCGACGGTCTTCGCCGGCTCGGCCGGTTCGGCCTCCGCTGCCGGAGTGGCCTCGGCCGCGGTGGCGGCCTGGCCGGTCGCGTCGGCCGCGCCGGCCGCCGGGTCGATCCCGGGGGCCGTCGAGGGCCCGTCGGCGGACGGCTGGACGGGCGCGACCTCGCCGGGCCGACCCGGGACGGGCATCGGGATGCCGCCGAGCCCCGGGAAGGCGCCGGGGGAATGGGCGTCCATCCTGCTGACGTCGAGCAGCCGGGACTGGCTGTCGCCGAGCCGGGACAGCACCTGGGACAGGATCGCCGGCGCCTGCCGGAGGAATTCCTGCTGGGCGGGGTCGGTCGACGGATCGCTGACCGGCCCGGACGCGGGACCGGCGGCGGGCGGCGTGGGTGCGCCCGGCACCTGCGCGGCGGCGGCGAGACTGGCGGCCCCGAGGGCAGCCGGGGACGGCTCGCCGAGGGTGGCGGCGGCCTGGCAGACCTCGGCCAACGCACGCGCGTAGCCAGCGCCGCCTGCAGCCGCTGCAGCCTGGGTGGCGAGAGGGGTCGCCGAGCGGCGGTACCGGCGGCCGGCGACGGCGGCGTCCATGAACGCCTGGGCGCTGGCGGGCTCGTCCAGGGCGGCCGACCAGTCCAGGTACGCGCCGCGGTTCGCCTCGGCGACCGCAGCGGCGAGCGTCCGTCCCTCGGCGAGCGCGGCGTCCTGGCTGAAGCCGGCTCGGCTCGCGGCCTTGCCCAGCCGTCGCAGCGCCGTCTTGAGCGCCGGGACGCTCATGGCTGCTGCCCGAGGTTGAGCTCCGGGGCCTGGGCGTGCCCGAACTTCTCCTGCAGGAACCGTCCCTGGGTGATCAGGGCGGCCGCGTCGGTGGTGTTGGCGGCGTCGTAGATGGAGTCCATCGTCACCCCGAGCAGGTCGAGCTGGTCGACCAGCAGCAGCAGCGGCGTCTTGCCCCCGTCCACGGGACGGGAGTCGGCCCAGTCCCTGGGCAGCCGCAGGTAGCCGCCGATCGCCTCGGGCAGGTAGTCGGTGGCCGTCGCGACGACCGAGTACGCGTCGTAGCTGCCCAGGCCCAGCAGCCCGAGCCGCGGCAGCGTGTTGCGCACCGTCCGGGTCACCGTGAGCGTCCGCGCCCGGACCACCGCCGGCACCGCCGGGTCGGCGACCAGCTTCTCCACGTCGTCGAGGGCCGCTTCGATGTCCGCAGCGGTGGGTGCCTTCGCGACGTCGGAGGTCTCCGGCTGAGCGGCGGACGCGTCCGCAGCCCCGCCGGTCAGCCAGTCCCAGATGCCCATCCGGCCTCAGCGATCGATCGTGATCGTGGGCATGGTGGACGCCCGGGTGTCGGCCTGCGCGACCCGGTCCAGGTAGGCCCGGCTCTTGGCGACCTCGGTCTCCAGCGTCCCGATGGTCGCCGACATGGTGTCCAGCGCCTTCAGCTTGAACTGGTCGATCGAGTCCATCGTCGCGTAGATGTTCGCGAACGCGGCCTGCAGCTGCTCCAGCCCGATCGTCGAGGACGCGGCCTGTTCCTGGATCTGGGCGGAGTTCTCCTTCAGCATCTCCGACGTCCGCTTGATCATCTCGCTCGTGGTGGTGTTGAGCGCAGTGATCTGGTCGAGCACGAGCTTCTGGTTGCCGAGCGCCTGGGCGACGATGACCGCTGTCCGCAGCGCCGAGACCGTCGTGGTGGAGGCACGGTCGACGCCCTTGATCAGCTCGATGTTGTTCTTGATGATGATGTCGATCGCCAGGTAGCTCTGGATCGACACCGCCAGCTGGGTGAGCAGGTCCTGGTGCTTCTGCCGGACGTAGAACAGCACGTCCTGGTTGAGGGTCTTGGCCTTCGCCGGGTCGGACATCTCCAGTTCGGCGATCTGGGCCGACAGCCTCGCGTCGAGCCGTTCGGCGATGTAGACGTACTGGTTCAGCCGGCCCATCACCGTCCAGAGGTTCTGCTTCTCCATGTTCAGGGCGGCATTGTCCTTGGTCAGCTCGTCCTGGCCGGAGCGCAGCGCGTGCAGGATGCCGTTGAGGTGCTGCTGGGAGCTCTGGTACTTGCGAAAGTAGTCGCCGACCTGCTTGCCGACGCCGAGCTTGCTCCAGAAGTTCTTGTCCTTGCGAGCCTGGGCGGGGTCGAGATCCTCCACTGTGCGGCGGAGTTCGAGCAGCGTCTTGCTGACCTTGGACGCCTCGGCGAGCCCGCCGGTCTCCACCGCGCGGACCGGGGTCTCCAGCAGCCGGTTCGAGGTCTCGGCGGCCTTGCGGATGTCCGCGTCGCCCATGCTACGGACGGCGTCCGCCTGGGCGGAGAACGTCGGGGAGTTGGTCTCGGCGGCGCCGATCCCCTTGAGGAACTCGTCCACCTTCGCATCGAGGACGGGGACCTGCGCGGCCTCGACCTGCGGCGCCATCGCGGGCGCCTGGGTCGCGGTCACGGCGGACGGAGCCGCCGGAGGGGTCAGGGTGAGGACGTCCGGGGGCGCCAGCTGCGCGGCAATGCCCTGGCCGGCGGGCTGAACTGGAGTGGTCATGGCGGGCCTCTCGATCGACAACGGTTACCAATCTAGCGGTCGCATCTGCCGATGCACGGGCCACTCCCGGTGGGCCGCGCCCGGTGCCGGGGACGCGCCCGGGGCAACCCTGAGCGGGACGGGTTCCGTGGTTGTCTGCTGCGGATGATTCCATGGGGACATGAGCTCGTCGGTGACGGTGTCGCGGCCACTGGCGGAGCTGTCGCCTGCGCAGTCCGCCGTCCTGGCCGCCTGGTCGGCGCCCACGTTGCTGCTGGGCGGGCCGGGCACCGGCAAGACCACCGTGCTGGTCCACGGCATGCTCTCCCGGCTGCGGACGGACGCGCCGGCGCCGATCTTCCTGGCGAACAGCCGGCTGGAGGCCAGCCGGCTGCGGAACCTGCTGGTGCGGGAACTCGGCGAGGGCACCTGGCAGCCGCGGGTGAGCACCGTCCACGCGCTGGCCCGGTCGCTGTGGCAGCGGTTCTCCGGGCGGGCCGACGTGCGACTGCTGGCTGCCCCGGAGCAGGAGTTCCGCGTCCGCGAGTTGCTGACCGGGCCGACGTCGGCCGGCTGGCCGGCGACGCTGGCGCAGGCCGTCGGCACCCGGGGCTTCGCCGCCCAGGTGCGGGCCGCTCTGGCCCGCACCCGGCAGCTCGGCCTCGAGCCGGAGGACCTCGTCGGCTTCGGGGACGCAGCGGGCCGGCCCGAGTGGGCCGCTCTGGGCCTCTTCTTCGCCGAGTACCTGGACGTGCTGGACGCCGAAGGCGTGCTCGACTACGCCGAACTGGTCCACCGGGTGCGGCTGCTGCTGGCCGATCCGGAGATCCAGGCGGTCGTGTGGGCGGAGACCGGTGCTGTGCTGGTCGACGACTTCGCCGAGCTCGATCCCGCACAGCTGGCCCTGGCCGCGGCCGTGGCCGGAACGGCGCCCGTCCTCGCGGCCGCCGACCCGGACAGCGTCTCGGCGGCCTTCCGCGGGGCCGATCCCCGGGCGATCGCGGACTTCCGGCGGCTGCTCACGCGTCCGGACGCGGAGACCCGGGTCGTCCGGCTGGAGCACGGCTACCGCTGCGGGGGTGCGATCGCGTCCGCGCTGTCAGGGGTGCGTGCGCGACTGCCACGTCCGCCGGGAGGTGGTTCCCCGAGCCTGTCGACGGCACCCTCGGCTACCGGTTCACCCTCGACAGTGCCCGGCCCCGACGGGGACGTGACCGTCCTCGGCTGCGCCGACGAGGCCCAGCAGGCCCGGGTGATCGCCGACGAACTCCGCCGTGCCCGCTTCGACCTTGGCCTGGACTACTCCCGGATGGCCGTCCTGGTGCGGTCGGGACGCCGCCAGCTCGACCCGATCACGCGGGCGCTGCTGGCGGCCGGTGTCCCGGTCGAGGTGGCGGGGGAGGACATCCCGCTGGCGCAGGCGCCGGCCGTCCGTCCGCTGCTGCTGGCCCTGGAGGCCGCCGCGGCCGGCGAGGTGTCGCCCGACCAGGCCGAACGGCTGCTGACCGGGCCGCTCGGCGGGTTCGACTCGATCAGCCTGCGGGCGTTGTGCCGGCAGTGGTGGGCGGCCGGCAACCAGGCGCACCGCTACCTGCCGGTGCCGGCCCAGCTCGCCCTGCTGCTGAACCAGCCCGGCTGGGCGGCGGATGCCGGGGACGATGCGCCGGCCGAGACCCGGGGGCTGGCCGCGCTCGCGGGGCTGCTGGCCGCCGCTCGAGCGCTGCTCGACGCCGGCCGACCCGTGGACGAGGTGGCCTGGAAGCTGTGGCAGGGCACGGACTGGCCGCAGCGACTCTCGGCGGAGTCCGCGCGGGGAGGTGCGCTCGGCAGCCGGGCCGACGCCGACCTGGACGCGCTGTGCGCCCTGTTCGAGACAGCCGCCGAAGCCGACCGGCGCGGCGGCCCCGGCGGGGTGCGGGCCTTCGTCGCCGAGTTGGCCGCCCAGCAGATCCCGGCCGACCGGCAGCGGGAGGCCGGGGTACGGCGGCGCGGGGTCGAGGTGCTGACCGCGCACCGGGCGCGCGGACGGGAGTGGGATCTGGTGGTCGTCGCCGGCGTCCAGGAGGGCAGCTGGCCGGCCGGCCGCCGGCTGAGCACCCTGCTCGACGCGTCCAGCCTGACCGCGGACGGGTTGGGTCCGGGAGCCGACCCGCGCGAACTGCTGGCTGCCGAGCGGCGGCTCTTCCACCTGGCCTGCTCCCGGGCCCGGCGCCGGCTGGTCGTGACGGCGACCGCCGGCACCCAGGGCGAGAACGACACCCCGTCCCGGTTCCTCGACGAGCTGGGGATCCCGCTGGTCACCGCCGCTGCTCCGGTCTCGGCGGTGACGCTGCCCGCGCTGGTGGCCGAGCTGCGCCGGTGGTCGACGTCCCCGTCCGCTCCGCCGTCCGTCCGGGATGCCGCCGCCGTTGAACTGGCCCGGCTGGCGGACGCACGGGATCCGCGTGGGCACCCGCTGGTGGCGTCCGCCGACCCGCGGAACTGGTGGGGAGTGCGCGAGCTGTCCAGCCCGCCCGAGCCGACGCCGCCCCCCATCCGGCTCAGTCCAAGCCAGGTGAACTCGGTGCTGACCTGCCCGCGGAACTACTTCCTGTCCCGCCAGGCCGGCGGGGACGGCGGGATCGCGATGGCCGCCACGCTGGGCTCGCTGATCCACCGGCTCGTCCAGCTCGCCGTGGCCGAGGACTGGGGTCCGGCCGAGTTCAGCGCCCAGCTCGACCTCGTCTGGGACCGGCTGCCGTTCGAGGCTGCGTGGTTTTCGGCCAGCGAACGGCTGGAGGTGGAGTTGGCCCTGTCCCGCTTCCTGAACTGGCGGGCCGTCCGCGGGGGTGAACTGGTCGCGGTCGAGGCGCCGTTCAGCGTCGACCTCGAACTCGACGGGCTGCCGATCCGGCTGAGCGGCCAGGTGGACTGGCTCGAACGCGCCAACGGCGGCCTGCTGGTGGCCGACTTCAAGACGTCCCGCACCCAGCCGACCGTCGAGCAGGTCGCCGGGATGGACCAGCTGGGCCTCTACCAGCTGGCGATCGCAACTGGCGGCTTCGCGGCGATCGCACCTGAGCTGACCCCGGTCGGGGCCTCGGCGGTCTACCTGCGCCAGGCCGGACGGCCGGAGGACACCCCGAAGGAGTTCTGGCAGCCGTCGCTGGGGACGCGTCCGCACCTCACCGACGACCCGGGCGAGTGTGCCTACGAGACCTGGGCGCACCAGAGGCTGGTCGCCGCGGCGCGGATCGTCGCGGACGGACGTTTCCCGGCCACCCCGGGTGCCCAGTGCGCCCGGTGCCCCTTCGCCGGCAGCTGCCCGGCCAGCGATCGCGGGCGGCAGGTGGTCGGATGAGTCTCACCGATCCCCGCCAGCTCGCCGACCTGCTGCGGATCCCCTTCTCCGACCAGCAACTGGCGGCGATCACCGCGCCGCTGGAACCGTCCGTGATCATCGCCGGCGCGGGCTCGGGCAAGACCACCGTGATGGCGGCCCGGGTCGTCTGGCTGGTGGGGTCGGGCGCCGTCCGCCCCGACCAGGTGCTCGGCCTGACCTTCACCCGCAAGGCGGCCGGCGAACTCGGCAGCAGGGTGCGGCGGGCCCTCGGCTCCGCCGGCCTGCTCGACACCGAGGGCGCCGAGGAACTGATCCTCACCTACGACGCGTTCGCCGGACGCCTGGTGGCCGAGCACTCGCTGCTGCTCGGCATCGAGCCGGGCGGACGGATGATCACCGGAGCCGCCCGCTACCGGCTGGCCGCGCGAGCGGTCGCGGACGCGCCCGGACCGCTGCACCACCTGTCGCGGCTGCGTCCCCAGTACGTCACCGAGCGGGTGGTCGACCTGGCCGGGCAGCTGCGGTCCCACCTGGTGGGGCCCATCCAGCTCGCCGGCCAGGCGGAGATCTTCGCCGCAGCCCTGGCCGCAGCGCCCCGCCGCGGGGGCACCGAGTACAAAGCCGTCGCCGAAGCACGGATCGCGCAGGACGAGCGGCTGGAATTGGCCGCGCTGGTCGTCCGGTACGAGGAGCTCAAGGCCGAACTGGGCTACGTCGAGTTCGCCGACCAGATGGCCGATGCCGCCCGGCTGGCCACCGAGGTGCCCAGCGTGCCCGAGGCGCTGCGCGGCGAGTTCTCCGTCGTCCTCCTCGACGAGTACCAGGACACCTCGGCCGCACAGGCGACGCTGCTGCGCGGGCTGTTCTCCGGGCCGGATGCCGGCCACGGCCGGGGGCATCCGGTCACGGCGGTGGGCGACCCGTGCCAGGCGATCTACGGCTGGCGGGGCGCTGCCGCGAGCAACATCCTCGACTTCGCCCGCGACTTCCCGCAGGCCGACGGCACCCCGGCCGTCGCCTACGCACTCACCGTGAACCGGCGCAGCGGCCAGCGGATCCTGGACGCGGCCAACGAGCTCGCCATCGGCGTCCGGGCCGACCCGGCGCTGGCCGTCCACGGGCTCGACCTCGACCTGGTGGCTCCGCCCGAGGTGCCGCCGGGACGGCTGGAGGCCGCAGCGTTCGCCACCTGGCCGGACGAGTTGGCCGCGCTGGCGGACCGGGCCGCCGACCTGCACGCGTCCGGACGGGTGGCGGCCTGGTCGGACATCGCGGTGCTGTGCCGGCGCAACTCCCAGGTCGCCGCCGTGTACCAGTCCCTGGTGGAGCGGGACGTGCCGGCCGAGATCGTCGGCCTCGGCGGGCTCCTCGACCTGCCGCCGGTCGCGGACGTCGTCGCCACGTTGACACTGCTCGCGGACCCGACGGCGAACCCGTCCGCGATCCGGCTGCTGACCTCGGCCCGTTGGGCGATCGGCCTCCCCGACCTGGCCAGGCTCGGCCGGCGGGCCAGGGAGATCAGCGAGGCGAAGCGGCCGGCCGACGCGGGTGGCCAGGTGGAGGCCGTCGTGCCGGGGCCACTGACCGCCCAGCCCAGCCTGCTCGAGGCCGTCGCCGATCCGGGACGCCTGGACTACAGCCGGGCCGCGCGGGAACGGTTCGCCGAGTTCGCAGTGGAGATGGCCGGCCTGCGCCGGCACGCCGGCGACACGGTGACCGAACTGGTGTCGAGGGTGATCGCGACCCTGGGCCTCGAGGTGGAGACCGAGGTCGCCCAGCCGGGAGGCTCGGCCCCGCTGGCCGCGCTCGTGCAGGCCGTCGCCGACTACACCGGCATCGACGCCGAGGCGTCCTTGGCCGGCCTGCTGGCCTACTTCGAGGCCGAGCGCGAGTACGGCACCGGTCTGGAGCAGGCCGTGGTGTCGGCGTCCGACTCGGTCAAGGTGCTCACCGTGCACCGGGCGAAGGGACTGGAGTGGGAGGTGGTGTTCCTGCCGGCGCTGGCCGCCACGGTGTTCCCCGCCGACCGGGTCACCGGGAACTGGCTGAGGAGCGCTGCTGCGCTGCCGTACCCGTTGCGGGGCGACGCCGGGTCGCTGCCGCAGCTCGGCAGCGTCGACCACAAGGAGATCGCCGGCTTCGCCGAGGCGCTGAGGGATCAGCAGCGGCTGGCCGAGGACCGGCTGGCGTATGTCGCCGTCACCCGCGCCCGGCAGCTGCTGCTCGCCAGTACCCACACCTGGGCGGAGTTGCTGGCCCGGCCGCGGGCACCGTCGGACTACTTTGCGGCGGTCTGCGCGTTCGCCGAGGCGGTGCGGTTGCCGGACGAGCTGCCGCAGACCAACCCGCTGCTGTCGGTCGATGCGCAGGCCGACTGGCCGGCGGCCGGTGCCGGCGCGGACTTCGAGTTGCGCCGGCGTGCCGCTGCCGCCGTCGAAGCGGCCCGCGGTTCCCGACCCGTGGCCGGCCGCGGTGGCGTCGACGACCTGGACGCGGACGCAGGCGAGCTGGTCGCCGGCTGGCGCCGTGCCGGGGATGCTCTCCTCGCAGCGGCGACCGCGGATGCCCGCGCGCGGGGCGGCGTCCGGCCCGACTACCTGTCGGTGACCGGCTTGGCGCGGCTGGGACGCGATCCGGAGGGCTTCCTCGCCGAGCAGCGCCGGCCGATGCCGCGCCGGGTGAGCGAGGCGCAGCGGTGGGGGATCGGGTTCCACTCCTGGCTGGAGGACCGGTTCCGGGGGGCGGCCCCGCTGCTGGCCGACGAGCCGGACCTGGAACTGGCCGGAGCCGAGTTCGAGAAGCTGAGAACCGGCTTCGAGTCCGGCCCGTACGCGAACCTGGTGCCGCTCGCGGTGGAGACGCCGTTCACCCTGGTCCTCGGCGGACGGCTGGTTCGCGGCCGGATCGACGCGGTCTTCCCGGGCCCGGACGGCCGGCCGCAGGTCGTGGACTGGAAGACCGGCGACGCCCGGCGCTCCGACCCGGTGCAGCTGGCCTGCTACCGGCTGGCCTGGGCCGAGTTGCACGGTCTGGCGCCGGACCAGGTGGACGTGGTGTTCTACGACCTGCCGACCGGGGAGATCGTCCGTCCCGACCGGCTGCCCGACCGGGCCGGGCTGGAGGCCATCTCGGTTAGCCTGAACCCGTGAGTACCTGGACCGGGCCGCAGCCGTTCGATCGCTGCCAGGACCGCCGCTTCGACGCCGACTGGGTGGCGTCGCTGTGGCCGGCGTCCCGCGTCCTCGGCGTCACCGGCACTGGACGCCTGACGGCGTCCCCGGGCGGCCTCGACTGGTCGGCTCCGGCCGGCGCTTACGACGACCAGCGGCACTACCTGCTGGGGCTCGTCGGCGATCAGGCCGTCTTCGCCGAACAGGTCGCCGACGCGCCGGTCACCCTTCGCGAGGTGATGGACGGGCTGGCCGATGCCGAGCTGGAGGTGGCCTTCACCGCGGCCGCGCTGGTCGGCTGGCATGCGCGGGCGGGCTTCTGCCCGGTGTGCGGAGCCGGCACGGTCGCGGCCGGCGGCGGCTTGCTGCGGCAGTGCACGGGCTGCGGGGTCGAGCTGCATCCGCGGACCGATCCGGCGGTGATCGTGGCGATCCTGGACGCCGACGACCGGCTGCTGCTCGGTCGCCAGCCGGTTTGGCCGGAGCGTCGCTACTCGGTCTTCGCCGGCTTCGCGGAGGCGGGGGAGTCGCTGGAGCAGGCGGTGCACCGGGAGATGGCCGAGGAGATCGGGCTCGCGCTGGCGGACGTCACGTATCTGGGCTCCCAGCCCTGGCCGTTCCCGCAGTCGCTGATGGTCGGCTTCCGGGCTCGCGCCGCGTCCGCCGACGTGCGCCTGCTCGACGGCGAGATCGAGCAGGCCCGGTGGTTCACGCGGAGCGAGCTCAGTGCCGCGATCGCGTCCGGGGAGGTGCTGTTGCCGATGACGACCTCGATCGCGAACCGGATGATCAACAGCTGGCTGGACGGACGGCTCGGCCCGGCCTGACGGACGGTCAGCGTCCGGGCGGCGCGAGGGAGTCCCAGTCGCCGATGGCTCCCTGCAACGCGCCGAGGGCGGCCTCCACCAGGGGCCCGCGCTGCGCGGGCGGACACCCGGCCGCCACCCACTGCTGGGCCGCGGCTCCGAGGAAGCCGAGGAACCCGACCACGCCGATCCGGCCGCGCTCCCAGTCCGGATTGCGCAACCGCTGTGACAGCTGGCCGGCGAGCTGCCGGCGGAAGTCCGCGCGGAGCTGGTCGACCTCCGGCGGGTCGACCTGGGCGGAGAAGAACGGGGAGGCGGACGGGTTGTCGGCCGACGCCATCTGGTCGAGCGTCGCCTCGATCAGCACCCGGACCAGGTCGCGGGCCGACGAGTTGGGCGGGAGAGCGGCCACCGCCGACGCCTGGCTCTCGGTCAGGCCGTCCAGCTCTCGCCTCACGACGGCGGCGTACAGTCCGGCCTTCGATTCGAAGTACTTGAACACCAGCGCCTCGGAGGCGCCACAGGCTCGTCCGATCGCGGCCATCGAGACCTGGTCGTAGGGTGCGGCCGCGAACGCCTCGGTGGCCGCCGCCAGGATCGAGTCGGAGCGGTCAGCGGGCTGAAGCCGCTGCCGTCTGTTGGCCGCCGAGGTGCTCATCGATGGACATCCTAGCTCTAGTGAGTTAAGCTCAACACAGTTATTGAGTTCGACTCACCAAGGAGCGTGATGACTGCACCCAAGCCCACGTGGCCCGATTCGGTGATCTGGTGGCACTGCTACCCCTTGGGTTTCGTCGGCGCCGAACGTCACCGCATCGATCACATCGAGCATCGGCTGGGCCGGCTGGGGAACTGGCTGGGCTACCTGATCGAGCTCGGTGCCAACGGGCTGCTGCTGGGCCCGATCTTCGATTCGGCCAGCCACGGCTACGACACTCTCGACCACTACCGGATCGACGCCCGCTTGGGCGACGAGGCCGACTTCGACGCACTGCTGGCGGCAACGAAGGCCCGCGGCGTCCGGGTCCTGCTCGACGGGGTGTTCAACCACGTCTCGGCCGACCACGAGATCGTCACCCGGGCGATCGCGTCCGGCCCCGGCAGCGTGGACGGAGACTGGATCCGCTGGGTCGACGGCTACCCGCGAGGCTTCGAGGGCAACCTGGACCTGGTCGAGCTGAACCTCGCCAACCCCGCCGTCCAGGACTACGTGGTGGACGTGATGAGCCACTGGCTGGACCGGGGCATCGACGGCTGGCGCTTGGACGCGGCGTACGCACCGGGCGCCGACGCGTGGGCCCCGATCGTCGCCCGCGTCCGCGCCGACCACCCCGACGCGTGGCTGCTCGCCGAGGTGATCCACGGCGACTACGCCGGGTTCCAGGCCGCCTCCGGCGTCGACTCGGTCACCCAGTACGAGCTGTGGAAGGCGATCTGGAGCTCGCTGTCCGACCGCAACCCGCACGAACTTGCCTGGTCGCTGCAGCGGCACGCCGAGTTCTGCGAGTCCTTCCGGCCGCAGACCTTCCTCGGCAACCATGACGTGACCAGGATCGCGACGAGGCTGGACGACCCGGCCCGGCTGCGGCTGGCGACGGTCCTGCTCGGGCTTCTGCCCGGCGTGCCGTCGGTGTACGCCGGCGACGAGCAGGGCTTCACGGGGGAGAAGACCGAGAACAGCACCGGCGACGACGCGGTGCGTCCGCCGTTCCCCGAAGACCCGGCCGGACTGCTCGGCTTCGGCCGGCCGGTCTTCGAGCACTACCAGGAGGTGCTGGGACTGCGTCGCCGGCACCCGTGGCTGGTCTCGGCCCGGTTGACGGTCGCCGAGGTCACCCAGGAGGGCCTGGCGATCGAGCTCTCCGGGGACGGCGGGCGACTCGGGCTCGCCCTGAACTTCACCGACCGGCCGGTGGTCCTGCACCTGTGGGACGCGGAGGTGCGGATCGACGGCTGCGACTACCGCGTGGTCGGCTGAGGACGTCGGGGTCGAAGCCAGCCGGACGTGTGGCGGAACCTACAGCCGGTCTCGCAGCCCCGAGGCCCGCTGCGCCCGCTGCCGGACCGCCAGGGCCAACGACTCCGGCGAGCCGATCAGGGTCACCTGCGTCCGCGCCCGGGTGATCGCGGTGTACAGCAACTCCTGGGTGAGCAGCGGTGAGTCCGGGGTGGGCAGCACGACGGTGACCCGGTCGAACTGGCTGCCCTGCGCCTTGTGGACGGTCATGGCGTGGATCGTCTGCACGCCCTCCAGCAGGAACGGCGAGACCGTGTGCACCCGGTCCCCGCGGGCGAAGCACGCCTGCAGCGTCCCATCGACGTTCACGACGACTCCGGTGTCGCCGTTGTAGACCCCGAGGTCGGGGGCGTTCTGGGTGACCAGCACCGGACGGCCGGCGTACCACGCCGGTGTCGGGTCGAAGTCGTCCATCGCCGCGACCAGCCACTCCTCGACCTGGCGCGACCACAGGCTCACCCCGTACGGTCCGCGCCGGTGCGCACAGAGCAGCCGGTGCTCGTCCAGAGCCGCGAGCGCATCCGCCACCCTGCCCTCCCGTGCGGCGGTGACCAGTTCGCGGCCGGTGCGGACCACCCGCTCCCGCAGGTCGGTCAGCGCCGCCGTCGGGGCGAACGCCACGCCGCCGGTCCCGCCGGAGGCGAGTCGCAGCGTCCCGTCCACGTCGGAGGCCAGGACGGCCTCGGCCAGGGCGGCGATCCCCGGCACTGAGCGGTAGTTGTGCCGCAGCCGCACCACCGGCCCGGACGCCGGCAGGCCGAGCGCGGCCAGCGCGTCGGCGAGCGGAGCGTTCGCCGGGGAGGGCGCTGCCGCGATGTCGGCCAGGACCGCGCCCGCCTCCACCGGCGCCAACTGGTCGGGGTCGCCCACCAGCACCAGCCGGGCTTGTGGTCGTAACGCCTCCAGCAGCCGCGCCATCAGCGTCACGTTGACCATCGACGCCTCGTCCACCACGACGACGTCGTGCGGCAGGGGATTGGCCGCGTCGTGCCGGAACCGGTTCCGCGATTCCGGCAGCCAGCCCAGCAGCCGGTGGATCGTGCTCGCCTGGAGCGTCCCGAGCGCGCCGGCCAGGTCGGACGGCAGGTCCGACACCGCTCCGGCGAGCGCCTCCTGCATCCGTACCGCGGCCTTGCCGGTGGGTGCGGCGAGAGCCACCAGGGGAGCGGACGGCAGCACCCGGTGCAGCACGCCGAGGAGCCGGGCCAGCGTGTGCGTCTTGCCCGTGCCGGGTCCACCGGCAACGACCGTCACCGACGAGAGCACGGGGACGACCGCGGCAGCTGCCTGGTCGCGGTCGGCGCCAGCCAGCAGTTCGTCGCGGGCCGCCTGCAGCGCCGCCAGCGGCACCGACGCCGGCAGCCGATCCCTGCGGGCCGTGAGCTGGTCAGCGACGATCGACTCCTGGAGCCAGTACCGCTCCAGGTAGAGCAGGTCGCCGACCAGCCGCAGTGGCCGGTCGCCACCGCCGGGCTTCCCGACCGTGACCAGCGGACTCGCCTCGATCGCGGCCCGCCACTCGCCCGGCTGCGGCCACAGCTCGGCAGGCACTCCGACTGTCTCCTCGTCGAGGTCGAACCGGTCGCGTCCGAGCTCGGAGACCTGCAGGCAGGTCGATCCCGCCCGCAGCGCCCGGACGGCCAGGGCGAGTGCCAACTGGACGCGCTGGTCGGGCTCGGCGTACAGGAACGCCACCTTCTGGGCGACGTGCACGTCGGCCCAGGACAGGACTCCGGTGGCGTGCACGTCCCGCAGCAGTCCGGGGAGCAGGCTGGTGGCCAGATCGGTCACGGCGTCCCCCGATCGGCGAGCAGCTCGGACAGCTCGGCCACCAGACCACCGGGCGGGAACCAGTCGAAGACACCGGTGATCGTCCCGTCCGGCCCGGGCCGCGCGTCGCGTCCCCCCATGCCGCGGACGAACAGGTAACCCACCCCGCCGAGATGGCGTTCGGGGTCGTAGCCGGCCAGCCGCGAGCCGAGGAACCGGTGCAGGGCAACGCAGTACAGGATCGCCTGCAGCGGGTAGTGCGTCCGCAGCATCTCCGCCACCATCGCGTCCCGGTCGTAGTGGGCCAGGGTGAGGTCGGCCGGACCGAGCCGGTTCGTCTTGTAGTCGACCACGACGAATCGCGGGTCGGCGTCGTCGCCGATGCGCAGCACCGAGTCGATGCTGCCGGTGAGGAAGCCGCGCAGCACCTGGCCGCCGAGCAGGGGGTGGGCCAGCTCCTCCGGATACCCGGCGAGTGGGTCGTCGGACGGCAGCCACTGGTCGAGCAGGGACGCCACGTCGCCGAGGGTGGTGCGCGAGGCCGCGTTGCCGAGCGCGAACTCGAAGCTGAGCTCGCTGAGCCGGTCCGCGATCGGGACGCCGGCGAGCGGCCGGTCCCCGGTCAGCCGGCCGAGCGGGGTGAGCAGGCTGGGCAGCATCCCGGCCGACAGGGCCTCCGGGCTCACGCCGGGAACGCCGAACCTGCGTCCGGCGGCGGTGGTCTCGGCGAGCAGCCGCTCGGCGAGCGCCGGTTCGTCGGCCGGGGTCGGGGCGTACCAGTCGAGGTTCTCCAGGACGTGGTGGACCAGGCTCCCGAACGCCGTGCCCCCGGGCAATTCGGCCATCGGCGACGGCTCGGACGCCGGCGCGGCGGGCGGGCCACCCGACTCGATGCCGACATCGTCGACGGGCTCGTCGTCCAGCAGCCCCTCGCCCGCGGCCACCGGCGGACGGGAGTGCACGGCCTCGGTGAGCCCCGAGTAGGACGTCCGTCGCCACAGCGGGTCGACGTCCCGGTTGAAGACGGCAGGTGACAGCAGCGGGACGTCGGCGACGGGACGCGGCAGCCGGGTCGCCGGGCCAGGCTCACAGTCCTCGACGCGGACTCCGCTCTCGCCGAGCCAGTCGAGGTCGCGGGGATGGCCGTCCCCGGGCGGAGTGTCCAGGGGGTAGCCGGCCTCGGGCGGGCCGAGCCGGTCGCGCCGGCGGAACAGCAGCCGGTGCAGCGGCGAGGCTGCGGTGTTCGCCATCGTGCGCGCCCACCACACCGTGACCTGCGACTGCGCCCGGGTCACCGCGACGTAGAGGCTGCGCAGGCGATCCTCGGCCTCCTCCCGCGCGTAGCGGGCCCAGCGCTCCTCGCGGTCGGGGGCGGTGCTGCCGCCGAGGTCGAGCACCCGGGTCGTGCCTTCGTGGAAGGCGAGCGCCTGGTCGGCGTCGTCGTCCGGCACCCACAGGTCGGCGGCCTCGGGGAGCAGCACGACCGGGAACTGCAGGCCCTTCGCCTTGTGCACGGTCATGATCTGGACGGCGTACCGGTCGGTCTCCAGCCGGCGCACCCGGTCGGACGTGCTCGCCGACCGTGCCACCTCCTCGGCCAGCCAGGCCACCAGCGCCTGGCCGCGGACACCGTCCACGTGCTGTTCGTGCAGGAGCTGGGCGAGGTGCCGGTAGTCGGTCAGGTCGCGCTCGCCCCGCGGACGCCGCAGCACCCGTCCGGCCAGACCGCCCGCCCCGGGCCGTCCGTCGGCCTGGACGGCGGCGAACAGCGCGGCCACTCCCTGGCCGGCCAGCACCCGCGACCAAGACTGCAGCAGCCCGGCCCACGCCGTCAGCAAGGCGTCGTCGGCGGTGGCGAGCGAGGTCAGGTCGGCACCGACGAAGTCGGTGAGGATCGCTGCCCGGACGGCGGCCCGCCGCGGCTGTTCGAGAGCCTGCAGCAGGGTCAGCCAGTCGCGGGCGGCCGGGGTGGCGAAGATCGAGTCGGCGCCGGAGAACGCCACCGGCACACCGGCGGCCGTGAGCGCACCGGCGAGGTGCCGGCCGCGGCTGTTGGTGCTGACCAGGATCGCGACGTCGTTCGCCCGCAGCTCCCGGACCCCGTCGTCATCCACCACCTGGGCGCCGCAGGTGAGCAGGTCGATCACCTGCGCGACCAGGTCGGTCACGATGGTCTCGCGAGCCTCGGCTGCGCGGACCGGCTGTTCGTTCGGCAGGCAGCAGAGCCGGGCCGGTGCGGCCCAGGGCGAACCGGGCGGCACCAGCAGGCGCGACCGGGTGTGGCTGGCGGTGACTGGCGGCACGGCGATGCCGTCGCCCAGCGTCGCGTTGTGGAACAGCGCGTTGACGACCTGCACGACTCCGGCGTCCGAGCGGTAGTTGCGGTCGAGGGAGAAGGTCTCACCGGCCGCCGCGACGGCGTCGGTGTAGGCCACGACGTCGGCCCCGCGGAACGCGTAGATCGACTGCTTCGGGTCGCCGATCAGCACCAGCGGCACGTGTCCGTGGAACGTCGAGCGCAGGATCTCCCACTGCACCGGGTCGGTGTCCTGGAATTCGTCCACCAGCACCACCTGGCACCGCCGCCGCAGGCGCTCGGCGCCGGCCTGGCCGGCCGGGCCGCGCAGCGAGTCGCGCAGCCGGACCAGTTGGTCGTCGAAGTCGTAGACACCGAGCATGCGCTTGCGCCGGTCCAGTTCCTCGCGGGCTGCGGCAGCGAACGCGAGCCGCTCCGCGCGGCGCCCGCCGAGGCCGCTCGGCACCAGCGGGGCATCGGGAAGCTGGACGGCCTCCCGGGCGAGCCGGCGGGCGACCTCCAGGCCGAATGGCGGCTCGACGTCGCTGCGGGCGTAGCGGGCGAGGTACAGGTCGTCGACCACCTGGTCGAGGGTGAGGGTGAGATCTTCGACCAGGGTGGCCTGCGGGTCCTGTTCGGCGAGGACGCCCAGCTCGTCGAGCATGGCCTGGCAGAACTGGTGGATCGTCATGATGCTGGCTGCGTCCAGCGAGGAGACGGCGCGGTCGAGCCGCATGATCCGCCTCCCCACCTCCTCGGCGGGGGCGTCGAGCAGGTGCGCGTCCGTTGGGTCGGGCTCGCGGTCGAGCGTGCCCGCCAGCTGCGCGGTGAGCGTGGCGACCGAACTGCGCAGCCGTTGCCGGACGCGGGATCGCAGCTCCGCGGAGGCGATCCGGCTGAAGCTGATCACGGCCAGCCGGTCGGCCGGCACGATGCCCTCGGCGAGGTAGCGCGCGGCCAGCGCCGCGATGGCGTAGGTCTTGCCGGTGCCTGCGCTGGCTTCCAGCACCGCCGTACCGTCGGGCAGCGGTCCGGCCGGGTCGAAGGTGCTCATGCCGGCGTTCACGCTGGCACCTCCGCGTCCATCGCCGGACCCCAGATGCTGCTGGCCAGCGCACCGACGAGCGTCCGCTCGGCCGGGTCGGCTCCGGGCACGGAAGGATCGCCGGACGGCAGTTCGAGTAGTTCCGGGTAGCGGAAGAAGGCCGTCCAGGCGGCGTCGGAGTCGAACTTCCAGCAGCGGTCGAAGGTCTTCCCGCAGAGCAGCCGGTCGAGCGGATCGCGCTGGCTGACCCGGTACTCCATCCACGCGTGCCCGAGCCGGGGGAGCGCGGGCAGCGGACGCGACAGGCCGAGCGCGTAGAGCGCCAGGTAGCGGCCCAGCAGCTCCGTCGCGGCCGGACGCGGCGGCGCCTGGTAGACCGCGGTCCGGCCCTTGCCGACGACGCGGGCCTGCCACGGGCCGTCCTCTGCGGCGGCGAGGGTGAGCAGTCGCAGCCACGCGGACAGGCGGTGGCGCGGCTGGAGGCTGGAGAACTCCACCTGCAGCAGCTCCTCGCCGTGGGTGGTCACGCGTCCGACCAGCGGCACGGCTCCGTGGCCCGGCACCGGGACGGTGAGTGCCAGATCGTGCAGAGCCGGTTCGGGCAACTCCGCCGGCACTCCCCGGACCGAGCGTCCGGCTTCGGCGAACACCTGGTCGAGCAGGCTGGCACCGAGCGCGAACGGCGGCACGTCGCCCCGCAGCCACTCCGCCTTCTGGACGGCCTCGGGATCGTGGCCGGCGCGCAGCTGCCTCAGGACGCGGGTGCCGATCTGCCAGCGCGCGAGGTGATCGGGTTCGATCGGGATCGCGTCCCGGGCGTCCTCGGTCTCGGTGAAGCTGATGCCGGCGCGGGTCCGGAGCAGCGCGCGGGCGGGGTGGCCGAAGTATCCGACCAGGTCATCCAGGGTGACGCCCTGCGACAGGTCGGGCTCCGGTAGCGGCTCCAGCGCGAAACGGCCGGGCGGCACGACCGGGTCGGCCAGCATCGCCCGCGCGGCCTGGTAGGCCAGCCGGTCGGCACTGGCCAGCAGCGGATCGCTGCGGTCGAAATAGCGCGGATCGAAGGGCTGCAGCGGGTGCTGCACGGTCACCGCCTTCGACGCGGGGACGCCGGCCGGCGTCGCGGCGGTCAGGTCGAGGGCCTCCAGGAATTCGGCCAGCGGAGCCGCGGGCGGCACCTCCTCGTTGGTGGCTTCGCTGCGTCCTTGCGCCACGATGACCAGCCGCTCGCCGGCGGCGTGGACGGCGTCCAGTAGCACCTGCCGGTCGGACAGTGCGGCGGACGGGTCGCCCACCCTCGGCTCGATGCCGAGCAGGTCGTCGCCGTGCCGATGGCCGGGACGGGGGTAGCAGGCGGCGTCCCAGCCGAGCAAGACGAGCACCCGGTGCGGCACGTGGCGCAGCGAACGCAGCCCGCACACCACGAGCGACCCGTTGCCGAAGGCGCCGCGGGCCGGTGCGCCGGTGAACTCCTCCGCGATCGCCCGGAGGGCTGCGTGTCGGGTGAGCGTGGTCGTGGCGCTCCCCGCTCGCTCGGCCAGCCGGGACAGGCCGGCCCACACGTCGCCGAGCTGCCATTCCTGGCCGGGCGGCAGCTCCACCAGGTCGGACAGCCCCGCCCGACAGCGGTCCGCCCATTCGCTCAGCGTCGCGGGCTTGCCGAGGTCAGCCATCAGCCGGGACAACCGTCCGACCAGCTCGGTGAGCCCGCCGACGAGCGCGACATCGGACGACTCGACGTCGTCCAGCGGCAGGACGGTGCCGGCGGTGACCAGGTCGGTCTCGCCGAGGGCCACGCCCAGCAGCATGCGCTGCAGGCCGGCGAACCAGGTGTTCTGCGGGAAACCGGCCAGGCCGTAGCCGTCCCGGTGCGCGGCCGACAGCCCCCAGCGGATGCCCGCGCGCTCGACCAGTTCGACCAGCCGGTCACGGGAGTCGGTGGCGAACCCGAACCGCTGGGCGAGCGCCGGCTGCGCGCACAGGTCGAGCAGGGTGGACGCCTCCACGCGGCCGTCGGGCAGCCGGAGCAGGTCGAGCAGCAGTGCGGCCATGGGGTTCACCTGGGCGAGTGACCGGTCGGCCACCTGCACGCGGAATCGCTGCGCGGGATGGTCGGGCACTCCGGCCGGCGGGGTGAAGGCCGCGGCGAGCAGCGGCGCGAAAGCGTCGACGTCCGGGGTGAGGACGGCGATGTCGCGCGGCTCCAGGGACGGATCGTCGGCCAGGACGGTGGTGAGCACCTCCCGCAGCACCTCCACCTGCCGGTCCCGCCCGTGGGACAGGTGCACCTGCACGGAGCGGTCGCCGGCGGCCAGCTCTCGCCGCGCCGGGTGCTGGACGTCCGCCGTGACATCGGACTGCAGCCAGGCCAGCAGCGTCCCGGTCATCGAGGTCGGGTCCGTCGGCACCGCTGGTCGAGCGTGTCGAGGCGCCAGCAGGGCCGTCTCGTCCGCGATCGCTCCGAGCGTCTCGTTCAGCGGGTGGCCGGGCGGACGGGCGAACTCCGCCCGCCGCAGGCCCGGCGTGGCCGGACTCAGCCCGCGTCCGGGAGACGGGGTGAGCAGCAGCAGCTCGACCTGGTGATGGCTGCCGAGGGCGTCCAGCAGCTCGAGGGTGGAGGTGTCGAGATGGCGTGGCGCGAGCACAGCGATCCGGTGGGGCAGTGCGTCGACCGGTGCGCCGTGCAACCGCTCCAGCAGGCCGGCCCGCCGCTGCAGGGGGCTCTCGCCGAGCTCGGCGGCGAGCAGTCGGTAGAGGTGGGCCTGCCAGGCGTTCTCCGCGAGCGGCCGGCCGTCGGGACCCTCGTCGACGCCCTCGGCCCAGCGCGCGAGCATCTCCGGCCGGTGGCGGGCGTAGCCGGCGAGGTGCCGGGCGATCCGCCGGCTCGCGCTGTGGCTCTCGCGGGAGGCGTCGAAGTGGCGGCGGAGCACCTCCAGCTGTGGGTCGCCGCCGGCGAGGACGACCTGTTGCACGAGCCACGCCAGGCGCTCGGGCCGCCACGGGTCGTCCGACCCGTCGAGGCGCCACTCCAGCCCCTCCAGCGAGGCGAACTCGACGCCGGCGCAGATCCCGCCTGGGCCGTCCGCCGTCGCCAGTCGCTGGGAGAGCCACCGCTGGAAGCCCGCGCCGGGCACGACCGCCAGGTCGAAGGCGAACGGGTCGGGCCGCGTCCCGGACCACAGGGACACCAGCTGGTCGGCGAGGTCGCCCGCTGTGGCCGCGTGGTGGATCTGCATGGTGGCTTCACCCTAGAACCCGCCACGGACAATCCCGGCCGTTCCCGTCGGGCGAAGGATGTCGGCCGGGCCACCTAAGGTCTAGATCGTGAAGGACGATCCCGAACGCCTCCTCGCCGGCCTGGACGCGGAGCAGCGCGAGGCGGCCACCAGCTTCGGGACGCCGGTGGCCGTGATCGCCGGCGCCGGCACCGGCAAGACCCGCGCGCTGACCCACCGGATCGCCTACGGAGTGGCGACCGGTGCCTACCGTCCCCAGGCCGTGCTCGCGCTCACCTTCACCACCCGGGCCGCCGGCGAGCTGCGCACCCGGCTGCGGGAACTAGGCCTGCCCGGCGTCCAGGGCCGAACCTTCCACTCGGCGGCGCTGCGCCAGGCGCAGTACTTCTGGCCGCGCGCCTACGGGACGGAGCTGCCGGGAGTCAGCGACGACCGGGTCGGCATCCTGGCCGCGGCGGCCCGCAAGCTGCGGCTCGCGCCCGACTCGGGACAGCTCCGGGACCTGCTGACCGAGGTCTCGTGGGCGAAGGTCAGCAACGTCGCGGCTGCCGACTACCCGGAGCTGGCCACCCGCGCCGGACGCGAGGTGTCCGGCCTCGACGCGGCCCAGGTGGGCCGGCTGCTGGGCGTCTACGAGCGGGTGAAGGCCGAACGGGGGGTGATCGACTTCGACGACATCCTGCTGTGCACGGTCGCGCTCCTTGCCGAGAACGCCGACGTCGCCGAGGAGGTCCGCGCCACCTACCGGCACCTCCTGGTCGACGAGTACCAGGACGTCAGCCCGCTGCAGCAGACCCTCCTGGAGGCCTGGTTGGGCGATGGCCGAGACCACTGCGTCGTCGGCGACCCGGCGCAGACCATCCATTCGTTCGCCGGCGCCAGCCCGGTCTACCTGAACACGTTCGCCGTCCGGTTCCCGGACGCGCGGCTGATCCGGCTCGTCCGCGACTACCGCTCGACCCCACAGGTGGTGGCGCTGGCGAACAAGGTCGCGGCGTCCACGAGGCTCGGCACGGTGCAGCTGCAGTCGCAGTGCGACGACGGACCTGAACCGCGGGTCGTGCCGTGCGCCGACGAACTCGCCGAGGCCACGCTGGTCGCTCGCTGGCTGGCCGAACAGCACGAGGCCGGCGTGCGCTGGCGCGACCTGGCGGTGCTGTACCGGGTGCATGCGCAGTCGCCGCTGTTCGAGGCGGCGCTGACCGACGCCGGCGTCCCGTTCGTGGTCCGTGGCGGGGAGGGCTTCTACTCCCGCGCGGAGGTGCGGCAGGCGGTCGCCGAGCTCTCCCGGGCAGCCGGGCGGGACGCGTCCGTCCCGGCCGTGGACGGCTGCCGCGCGGTGCTGGCGCGGCTCGGCTGGTCCGAGCAGGCGGCACCGTCGGCGCAGGGCCGGGTGCGGGAGCGGTGGGAGTCGCTCGCGGCCGTCCTCGCCCTCGCCGAGGACCTGGCCGCGGCCCGGCCCGGGGCCGACCTCGCGGCGCTGGTCGCCGAGCTGGAGCAGCGGGCGCAAGCAGAGCACCCCTTGTCGGCGGACGGGGTGACGCTGTCGACGCTGCACGCCGCCAAGGGCCTGGAGTGGACGGCGGTCGCGCTCGTCGGCGTCCAGGAGGGGACGCTGCCACTGTCGCTGGCGAGAGGTCCCGAGCAGCTGGCCGAGGAGGCCCGGCTGTGCTACGTGGGCATCACCCGGGCGAAGTCGGCACTGCTGATCACCTGGTCGAGGTCGCGCCGTGGGGGAGCGGCGATCCGCCAGCCGTCCCGGTTCCTGGATGCGGCTGCACCGGCGTCCCCGGCAGCGCCGACCCCGCGCCGGCGTCCGCCGCGGAAGGTGACCACCGAGCAGTCGGCCCGGTGCCGGGTCTGCGGCGCGTCGCTCACCACCGGCGCCGAGCACAAGCTCGGCCGGCACGCGGACTGCCCGGCCAGCTACGACGAGGCCGTCTACGCAGCCCTGGTCGCCTGGCGGACGGCGGTCGCGAAGGAAAGGGCGATCCCGGGCTACTGCGTGTTCACCGACGCCACCTTGATGGCGATCGCGGAGCGGGCTCCGGCCGACCCCGAGGGGCTGCTGGCGATCCCGGGGGTCGGCCGGATGAAGCTGGAGCAGTACGGGCCCGCGGTGCTGGGGATTCTCGGCCGCTGACTCACCCGGTCGGCAGCTCGCGCAGCCCGAGCAGGGGAGTCGCCACCACCCAGACCGACGTCGACGCCAGGAGCAGTGCGCTGACCAGCACCGCAGGAATCGCGCCGGCCGTCTGCCCGATCGCTCCACCGATCACCGAGCCCAGCGGCATCACGCCGAGTTCGACGAACCGCAGGGTTCCCAGCACCTTGCCGCGGGCGGCCTCGGGAGCCAGCAGTTGGCGCATTCCCGCCGAGAGCGAGGAGAACGCCATCATCCCGATGGCCATCAGGATCGCGCCGGCGAAGACCAGCGGCACCGCCCAGCCGGCCGGCGCCGCGGGCGTCCCGGAGAGGGCGAAGAGCACCAGGCCGGCAGCCCCGACCAGCGGGCCGGTCAGCAGGGTCGTGCCGGTGCCGATCCGTCCGGCGAGCGCACCAGCCCCCATCGCACCGATCGCCGCGCCGACCCCGAAGCCGACGAAGACCAGGCCGATCATGCCGGCGTCCATGCCCAGCCGGTTGGCCAGGAAGAAGATCATCACCGCCATCGACGCGTTCATGGCGAGGCTGATCATCGCCGTCCCACCACCGAGGCCGACCAGGCGCCGGTCGGCGAGCACCAGCCGCCAACCCTCCCGGACCTGCTCCCATGTGGAGGCCTCCGGCGCCGGACGGTGCTGCTCCGGCGTCCGGATGGACGCGATGCTGCCCGCCGAGACCAGATAGGTGGCGACGTCGATCAGCATCGACACCGGCGCGCCGACCACCTTGATCAGCAGCCCGACCAGGCCGGGGGCGGCGACCATCGACATCGACGCGCTGGTCTGCAGGGCGCCGTTGGCGGGCACGAGGTGCGCGTCGTCGACGAGTTCGGGCAGCTGGGCCTGGCAGGCGACGTCGAAGACGATGTTGCCGATGCCCACGACGAAGGCGACGATGCAGAGCTGGGCGAACGTCAGCCAGCCCGCCAGCGCCGCGACCGGCACCGACAGCACCGCCGCGGCCCGGAGCGCATCGGAAGCGATCATCAGCCGGCGCCGCGCGTGCCGGTCCACGAAGACACCGACCCACAACCCGATCAGCAGGTAGGGGAGGTTGTCGACGGCACCGAGCAGGCCCATCGCGCCCGGCCCGGCGCCCATGCTGACCACGGCGATCAGCGGCAGCGCGATGAACGTGATCTGGGAGCCGACGGCCGACACCGCCTGGCCGCCGAGCAGCCGGCCGTAGCCGTTGCTCCGCCACCAGGGACGCGCGGTCCCGGTCGTGTCGGAGGCGGTCGGACCGGGCTCCATGGTTGGCTGGGGTTCGCTGGTGGCGGCTTCGGTGCTCATGGTTCGGTCTCGATTCGATGGTGCTGGGCGCCACCCAGACTTACGCTGTAGGTATGCGACCACGATAGCCTTACGGTGTAAGTGAAGGCAAGGCGACGATCGGAGACGAGATGGCGAAGGCCGGACGCAAGCCGCTGACCAGGGAGTCGATCGTCACCGCGGCTCTCGAACTCGTCGACGCCGGCGGCCTGGAGGCGTTGAGCATGCGCGCGCTCGGCGCCAAGCTGGGCGTCCAGGCGATGAGCCTGTACAACCACGTCGCCAACAAGGACGCGGTCCTGGACGGCCTGCACGAGCGGCTGATCATGCAGATCGAGCTGGACGCGGGGGCCGCGGACTGGATCGAGGCGCTGCGCTCCGCCGTCCGCTCGTACCGGGCGGTCGCCCGGGCCCACCCGCAGGCGTTCGTGCTGCTCGCCACCCGGCCGCTGACCACGCCGCAGGAAGTCCTGCGGGTCGCGCCGCTGTTCGAGCAGATCGGCGCGGCCGGCTACGGCATCGTCCAGCGGGTGCTGCTGGTGCAGGCCTTCTTCACCGCCGTCAACGGCATCCTGCTCGCCGAGGTGGCGCCCGTCCCCGGTCACTCGGACGTGGCCGAGCCCGACTCCCCGGCGGTCTTCCTGGCCGCGGCCGACGTCCACCTCGAACACGACGGAGGGCTGGGCCGGATCGCCGAGCTCGCCGGAACCGGCTTCTCCGGGATCGAGCTGGAGAACATGTTCGACCAGACGGTCGAGCTGATCCTGGCCGGCCTGCAGACCCTCGTTCCGGACCCCGACTACTGAGCGGTCGCGGGCAAGAGCGACCGCGGGGAACCGGCGGTCGGCCGTCCAGTCCTCCGTTCCTGTGGTTATGGCCGGCCGTGGCCGGGTCGCCGCTGGGCGATCCGCCGTTCCTGTGGTTATCAGGGCAGGATCCGGGCTGAGAACTGCAGGAACGGCGGAACGCCGGCTGAGCGACCCGCCGGCAGGCCTCATAACCGCAGGAACGGCGCAAACACCCCGGCCGCGAGCCGCACCCGGATGCGGCGATCCATGACGCGGGTCGAGCCGGTCCCTACTCGGCGAACCCCGGCAGGTAGTCCCGCAGCACCTGGGCGAAGTTGGCCTGGACGTCGAGCTGGGACAGCACGGCGATGCCGCCCATCCACACCCGGTAGATCAGCGAGTACTCCGGCGGGATGTTCAGCTTCGTCGCCACCGCCTCCGGGCCCATGGAGGTGTGCACCCGGTGGAACTGGTCCTGTGCCCACGCGCGGTTGAAGCTGAAGGTCTCGACCCGCGCCGGCTCGACGAACGGGGCGAGGTAGTCCAGCAGGTCCGACGCCTCCATCGGCCCGCCGATGAAGCCCTCCTCGACCAGGCCCGCCATCATGTCGGCGGCGTTCTCGTCGACCGCGTGCCGGATCAGCCGTCCCATCGGCTCGGGCAGGCCGTCCGGCAGCCGTGACACCAGCCCGAAGTCGACGACGGCCAGCCGGCCGTCCGGCATCACCAGGTAGTTGCCGGGGTGCGGGTCGCCATGGAGGATGCCGGCCAGCTTGGGCCCGGCGAACAGGAAGGTGACGTAGTCGAGGGCCACCCGGTTGCGGAACTCCTGCGGGTCGTCGATGACCGTGGTGAGCTTGCGTCCGTCCACCCAGTCGCTGACCAGCACCCGCCGGGTGGCCAGGTGCACCTTGGGCACGACGAACCGCGGATGCCCGTCCAGGGCCTCGGTCACCTGCCGCTGCGAGGCCGCTTCCAGGTTGTAGTCCACCTCCTCGCCGATCCGCGCGGCGAACTCCCTGGTCAGAGCGACCACGTCGAGGCCGCCCGACAGCGGTGAGATCGCGCCCGCGAGCCGCTGGATCTGCCGCAGGTCGCTGGCCAGGGCCACATCGGCCCCGGGGTACTGGATCTTGATCGCGACCTCGCGGCCGTCGACCAGCCGGCCACGGTGCACCTGCCCGATGGACGCGGCCGCAGCCGGACGCAGGTCGATCTGGGCGAAGTGCCGCCGCCAGTCCGTCCCCAGTTCGGAGCGGAGCACGGCCTGCGCGCGGGAGGACGGCATCGGAGGTGCGGCGTCCTGCAACTGGCGCAGCCGCTCGCGGAACGGGCCGGCCAGGTCCTCGGGGAGCATCGCCTCGAACAGGCTGAGCGCCTGGCCGAACTTCATCGCGCCGCCCTTGAGCTCGCCGAGCACCGCGAACAGCTGTTCGGCCCCGGCCGCGCGATTGTCGGCGTCCACCTGCTCGGCGGGGACGCCGAGGAGCCGACGGCCGGCACCGACACCCGCCCGCGCGGCAGCGCCGAGGGGGAGGCTGAGCAGTCGCGCGGAGCGGGCCAGGGTGCCCTCGGGCAGCACCGAGCCGGTGGCGTGGTCAGTATCGGGGATGCTCACCCAGCAAGTGTGCCTGCTGCCGGAAGCGTCTCGGGGTGGAGGCCGCACTCGGGCTGTACCGGCCAGGTCCGCGCCCGCAGCCGGAAGTCGGCGATGCCCAGCTCCAGGCTGCGCCCGACGAGTTCGGACGGCATCCCCGCGAGCCGGCTGCGGACCTGGGCGGACGCGGTCGCCGCGGCCCAGTTGGCCAGCCCCACGTCCGGTCGGGCCGGGGTCCGGCACAGCTGGGCCAGCAGGATCGGCCAGCTTCGGTCGAGGCGGGCGCGCGCGAGGTCGTCGCAGCGGACGCACGGTCCGGTCGCGGGCGAGACCAGCGGGCCGACGACGGCGCGGGTCGGCTCGGCGCGGACGACCAGGTGCTCGGTGCCGGCTTCGGCCAGCCGGTTCAGCAGGGTCCGGTCGGGCTCGGCGGTCCCGGCTGCGACCACCACCAGCGCGCCCTCCGGGAGGATGTCCGGGTCCGCGAGCAGCGGCCGCGGCGAGAGGCCGCCGGCGCGGAGCATGCTCATCGTCGCCGTCGCGAGCCGGCCGGCGCCGTACACCAGGACGGACGGCCGGACCACGGACGGGGTGGACGTCAACAGGTGCGCCGTACTCAGATGTTCGCACAGCCACCTGACCCAGCCCACGCCCAGACCGGGCACCCGGGCGGCGACCTCGGCTGCGGTCCGGGGCTCAACGAGCAGTTCGAGCGCCCGCGGGAGCTGCTCGGGAACCCCGTTCAGGACGAACGAACGCTCGTCGAAGCCGACCTGGAGGACGCCCGGCGCCCGCCACGCGGTCAGCAGCGGATGGACCAGCTGGAACCGCGCGTCACCGGTTTCGCTCACCCGGCGAGCCTGACACCGCCGTCCCGCCGGCGGCAAGGCGCGGCGGGACACGGACAACACCTGGCCGGAATGGACAACACCTCGGCGGGCCTCCGGCGATGGCGGCGGCGCCGGCTCACCTGCAGTTGACTAGCGGCATCGTCCCGGAAACGACAGGACGCCGACCGTTACCGGTCGGCGTCCTGGTGGCTGTGGTTCAGGCCTTGGGCAGGAACTTGGTGAGGTTCGTGCCACACACGGGGCACTTCGCCTTGGCCATGCGGGTGCCCTTGGCGTTGACCTCGATGTCGCCGGTGGCATCGCGGCGCTCCTTGCACTTCACGCAGTAGAAAGAGCCCTTGTAGGTGTCCTTGGCCACGTAATCCTCCTGTAGATCGGCCAAGCCCTCCATGGGCTCGGCTGTGAATGCCTGGTTCAGTGTATGACAGTAGCGGCTGGTGGCCACTGAACACGACGGGGAGATGGAAGACCCCCAGCGGTCAGCTCGCGTCGCCTTCCCCTGCTGGCGAGCCGGACACCGGGGGCCTCTGCCATGAAAGCTAACGCCCCGCCGTGCTGCGGTCAACCGGGTGTCCCCGGCGTGTCGTAGGGTGCCGTGCCATGAGCGCAGATCAGCCACTGGAGATCCGCCGGAGCGCCCGCCGCAAACGCACGCTGACGGTGTTCCGTGAGCGTGGCCGGCTCGTCGCGTTGGTGCCGCAGCGGCTGACCCGTGCCCAGGAGGCCGAGCTGCTGGGCCCGTTGGTCGAACGCTTCCTCAAGCGTGAGGCCGGAGCGGGAGCCCGGCTCGGGGACGCCGGGCTGGCCGAGCGCGCCGAGCTTCTGCACCGGCGGTACCTGCGCACCCAGCTGGGTCTGCCGCTGCCGGCGGTCCGGCTGCGCTGGGTCGACAACCAGTTCCGGCGGTGGGGGTCCTGCAGCTTCACCACCGGTGAGATCCGATTGTCGTCGCGGCTCCGCACCATGCCCGACTGGGTGCTGGACTACGTGCTGCTGCACGAACTCGTCCACCTGTACCAGCCCGACCACTCCCCGGAGTTCCACCGGTTGCTGTCGGTCTACCCGCGGCTGGCCGAGGCGACGGCCTACCTGCGGGGCTACCAGCACGCCGCGGACGTGGGCGACACGGCCGCCGTCGCGGGCCTCGAAGACGACCTGGAGGCCTGAGCCCCGGTCACTCGGACGCGCCGCCCTCCTCGTCGAGGAGCCGGGCCAGCTCGGCGTCCATCTCGTCCGGGCCTGCCTGACCGCGCTCGGCGTTCGCGAAGCCCAGCGGATCGTCCAGGTCCCTCGCCGTCGGCAGCAGGTCGGGATGTGCCCACACCGCGTCCCGGCCGTCGGCGCCGCGCGCCGAGCGGGTGGCGGCCCACAGGTTCGCCGCGTCCCGGGTGCGGCGGGGATGCAGCTCCAGTCCGACCAGCGTCTTCAGCGCGTTCTCGGCCGGGCCGCCGCTCGCCCGGCGCCGGCGCAGGGTCTCGGTCAGGCCCGCAGCGGACGGCATCCGTGGCTCGGCGACCCGCGCCACCACCTCGTCAACCCAGCCCTCGACGACGGCCAACAGGATCTCCAGGCGGGCCAGCACCTCGGCCTGCTCAGGGGTGCGCTGCGGGGCGAAGAGCGAATGGGCCACCGCCGTCCCCGCGGCCTCGAGGTCACGGGGGGTCATCGCCTGGCCGAGCTGGCTCTCGATCGCCCGCTCCAGCCCGTCCTGGTCGATGGTGATCTCGCGGGCGTAGTGCTCGATCAGCGCGAGCAGCTGGGGGCCGAGCCAGCCGACCGCGGTGAACAGCCGCTGGCGCGCGGTCTCCCGGATCGCCAGGTACAGCAGCACGTCGTCGGACGACGCGGCCAGGCCCTCGGAGAAGGCGGCGACGTTGGTCGGCAGCAGGGCCACCAGTGACCTGGTCACCGGCAGGCCGATGTCGGTGCCGCTGACCACGGTGGTGGCGGCGCCGCCGAGGGTGTCGCTCACCTGGGCGGCGAACATGCCGGCCACGGCGAGCCGCAGCATGGGCTCGGCAGCCGCGGCGTCCGGTCTTCCGACGAGGGCGCGGAGGGCGTTCGCGAGCTGGCTGATCACCGGACGGACCAGCGCCTGCCAGGTCTCGAAGGTCTGCTCCACCCAGTCGACGCGGCGCCAGGCGGCAGCTGGGGCGCTCAGCCGGTCGAAGGCGATCTCGTCGTCCAGCCACAGGTCGGCCAGCGCGACCGCGTCCCTGATCCTCGCAACGGTCGCGGGGTCGGGCTGCGGGTCGGACCCGGCCTGGGCGATCGCCCGTCGGGTGAGGTCGAGGGTGAAGCCCCAGTTCATCCCGCTGTCGGCGTCGGACTTGCCGAATCCGGCGAGCTGGGTGTTGAACGCGGCCAGCATCGACTGCATCCGGTCCATCAGCCGGCTCAGGTCCATCTGGCCGGAGGCGTCCGGCGTGATCCCGAACTGGGCGAGGAAACGCAGCAGGGCGTCGTCGTCCCCGTCGGGACGGTCTTCCGGATCGCCGGGCTCGGCCATGGAACGCTCCTGTCGTCGGGAAGCCCATTGTCCCGCATCCGCCAAGAGCCCGGCCGCGTGGAGCCGGTAGGGTTTCCTCGATCGGTGAGTGGAGGTGACGTGACCCGGCAGACCTGGACGGCGACAGTCTCGGCGGTGCTGTTCGTGCTGCTCGCCGCCGTGATCGCCCTCGTCCCGGTGCCGTACGTCACCCAGTCGCCGGGGTCCACCTACGACCTTCTCGGCAAGATCGGCGACAAGGATGCGATCACGATCACCGGGGCCGACACGTACCAGACCACCGGTCAGCTGCGGATGACGACGGTGTCGGTCACCGCACCGACCGCATCGCTGAGCCTGCCCGAGGTACTGATCTCCTACTGGATCACCTCCCGGGCCGTGCTGCCCCGGGAGGCCGTCTACCAGCCCGGCGCCACCGCAGAGGACGTGACCCAGCATGCCTCCCAGCTGATGGTGGCCTCCCAGCAGACCGCGACCGTCGCCGGTCTCCGGGCTGCAGGGATCGAGGTGCAGAAGCTGCCCATGGTCACCGCCGTCCAGCAGTCCGGGCCGTCCGCCGGAGTCCTGCAGCCCGGTGACCTGATCACCGAGGTGGACGGCGAGGCTGTCAAGACACCCGAAGAGGTGGCCAAGTCCGTCGCCGACCGGCACGTCGGGACGAAGGTGGTGTTCACCGTCCTGCGGGACGGGAAGCTCTCCAAGCAGCAGGTGACCACGCGTTCCAGCGCGGCCAGACCGGACGACCCGGCGGTCGGGATCACCGTCGATGTGGGCTATCGCTACGCGCCGCAGATCACGTTCGGCATCGACGATGCCGTGGGCGGCTCGAGTGCCGGGCTGATGTTCGCGCTGGCGATCTACGACCGGCTGACCACCGCGGACCTCGCCACCGGCAGAGTGGTCGCCGGCACCGGCACCGTCACCTCGGACGGCGCGGTCGGGGCGATCGGGGGAGTGCAGGAGAAGCTGGCCGCGGCCTCGCGCGACCACGCCACCGTCTTCCTGTTGCCGAAGGACAACTGTTCCGGCGTCCGGGAGGTGCCCGCCGGGATGCGCCTCGTCTCGGTCGCCACGGTGAGCGAGGCGGTCGCGGCGCTGCACTCGCTGGACGACCCGGCGACGCAGGCCGGGGTGCCGGGCTGCTGATGGACGAGGCACTGCTGGCGGCCCTCATCGAGGTGGAGCGCCACGTCGGACAGCTCGGCTGGGACCAGCCGGCACGCCTGTTCGCGCTCGTCCGCACCGCCGACCTGATCGCAGCCGAGCCGCACCTGGCCGAACACCTGGGTGCGGCCGCACCGGACGGGTTCAGCTCGGTCGAGCAGGACCAGTTCCACGCCGGGGAGGACCTCGGGGAGGCCCTGGCTCGGATCGCCTGGCCGCCGGCGGTCTCGGGGTGCGCGCTCAGCCTCGAGCGGGCGTTCCTGCCGGCGGACGCGGAGGCCGGGCTCCCGGCCGACCCGTCGGCCGCAGCGGACGCGGTCGCGGCCCACCCCGAGCGGATGGACCTTCGGGTGGTGGTGGGCGTCACTCGCGATGGCCGGCGCCACGGCGTGGCCCGCGTGCGCGGGGAGGACGGCGACCTGCTCAGCGCTCCCGACCTGGTGCCGGCACTGGCTCAGGCGCTTGCGCATACATTGGACTGAACAGGCCACAGGAGGGGGATCGGTAGTGCCGGTCAATGTCGCGTCCGCAGGAGGTCGCCGCCGCGTGCTGGTGCCGACCCTGCTCATCATCGCCGCTGCGGTGCTGGTCTGGGTCGTGTTCAGCGAGCTGTGGACCAAGAAGCTCTGGTTCGACTCGGTGGCCTTCCCGCAGGTCTTCAGCACCCAGCTCGCCGCGCAGGTGATCCTTTTCGTGGTGTTCTTCGCGCTCATGGCGCTCGCCGTCGGCGGCAACATGTGGATCGCCTTCCGGCTTCGTCCAGACCACCGCAGGGGCGGGCAGAGCGCGCTGCTGGACCGGTACCGCGAGCTGCTGGAGGCCAACAAGTGGCTGGCGATCCTGCTGCCGGCCGGCTTCTTCGGCTTGATGGCCGGCGCGGGAGCCGCGTCCCAGTCGCTGACCTACCTGGCCTGGTGGAAGCAGACGCCGTTCGGCACTGCCGACCCGTACTTCGGTCTGGACGCCGGCTTCTACGTCTTCTCCTACCCGGTGCTGACCGACCTGCTGTCGTTCGGCATGGGCGCGCTGTTCTTCGGGCTGATCGCCGCTGGTGCGGTCCACTTCGCCGTGGGCGGGCTGCGGCTCGGCCGGGGCGGACTGGGTGCTGACACCCGGCCTGCCCGCATCCACCTGTCCGTGCTGGTGGGGTTGCTGCTGGTGCTGTACGGGCTGAACCAGCTGCTCGGCCGGTATGCCCTGCTGATCGAGCAGGACACGCTGTTCACCGGCATGCAGTACACCGACGACCATGCCCGGGTGACCGCCAAGCTGGTGATCGCGGCGATCTCGTTCATCTGCGCCGGCCTGTTCTTCGCCAACGGTTTCCTGCGCCGGGCCACCGTCCCGTTCGCCGGCCTGGTCCTGATGCTGCTCTCGGGCCTGATCGTCGGCATGATCTACCCGGCCGTGGTGCGGTCGTTCCAGGTGCTGCCGAACGAACCGGACAAGGAAGCGCCGTACATCCAGAAGCACATCGACGCGACCCGCGCTGCGTTCGGGGTGGCCGACACTGAGGTGAACGACTACGACGCCGTCTCCCAGGTGCGTCCCGGCCAGCTGAAGGAGGACGCGGAGGCCCTCCCGGGGATCCGGCTGATCGACCCGGCGCTGGTCTCGACCACGTTCGATCAGTTGCAGCAGGTCAAGAGCTACTACTCCTTCCCGGACGCCCTCGACGTCGACCGCTACAAGATCGACGGAACTGAGACCGACGTCGTGGTGGCGGCTCGCGAACTGGACCAGAGCAAGCTGCCCGACCAGAGCTGGAACAACCTTCACACCGTCTACACCCACGGCTACGGGCTGGTTGCCTCGTACGGCAACCGGCGCAGTTCCGGCGGCGACCCCGTGTGGATCGAGAAGGACCTGCCGTCCACCGGCTTGCTCGGTGAGTACCAGGGACGGATCTACTTCGGCGAGCAGAGCAACAACTACGCCGTCGTGGGCCGCGAGGCGGGTCAGCCGCCGCTGGAGCTCGACACGCCGGGCGGCTCGCAGTCCGGCGGGGAGACGTACAACACCTATGACGGCACCGGCGGCGTCCCGATCGGCAACGCCTTCAACCGGCTGCTCTACGTCACGCACTTCATGGACTTCAACCTGCTGCTGTCGGACCGGGTGAACGCGGAGTCCCGGATCCTGTACGACCGCACGCCGAAGGAGCGGGTCCAGGAGGTGGCGCCCTGGCTCACCCTGGACTCGAACATCTACCCGGCTGTGGTCGACCAGCGGCTGGTCTGGATCGTGGACGGCTACACGACGTCCTCCACCTACCCCAACAGCGAGCTCGAGTCGCTGCGGGCGGGGACGGATGACGCCAAGAGCCAGTTCACCGGCAGCCAGGCCGACACCCAGGTCAACTACATGCGCAACTCGGTGAAGGCCGTGGTGGACGCCACCAACGGCACGGTCGACCTGTACGCCTGGGATCCGTCCGACCCGATCCTGCAGACCTGGGAGAAGGTGTTCCCCGGCACGCTGAAGTCGAAGGACCAGATCAGCCCGGACCTGATGGCACACCTGCGCTATCCGGAGGACCTGTTCAAGATGCAGCGGCAGGTGCTCGCGCGCTACCACATGACCGATGCCCGGACCTGGTACAACCAGTCCGATCTGTGGCAGGTGCCGGCCGATCCGACGAAGAACTCGACCACCACCGCGAGCGGCGCGACGCCGAGCACGACCACCACCCAGAACGGACCGGCCGAGCCGCCCTACTACCTGTCCATCAAGTGGCCCAACGACAAGAGCGCCGTGTTCAGCCAGACGGCCGTGTTCGTGCCGGGCGGGCGCTCGAACCTGGCTTCGTACCTGTCGGTCGTCTCCGAGGCGACCAGCCCCGACTACGGCAAGCTGCGGGTGCTGCGGATGTCGGGGACGCACCAGGTGGACGGCCCGGGCCAGACGTTCAACGCGATCACCACCGACCAGACGGTGGCCAACCTGCTGCGGTCCTACCTCAACCAGGGCTCGGCAGAGGCCAAGTACGGCAACCTGCTCACCCTGCCGATGGGCAACGGACTGCTGTACGTGATGCCGATCTACACCGTGCGGCAGGGGGGTGCGGGGTCGTACCCGGCGCTGAAGCTGGTCGCGGTTCGGTTCGGCGAGCACGTCGGCATCGGCGAGACCCTGCAGGCCGCGCTGGACTCGGTGTTCTCCGGGGACGCCGGCGCGGACACCGGCGAGGGGCAGACCGGCGGTCCCGGTCAGCCGACAAATCCGACCACCCCAACGGAGCCGACGACCCCGACGGAGCCGAGCAAGACCGATTCGACGGCGGCCTCGGCCCAGTTGAAGAAGGCCGAGACGGCATTCGTCGCAGCCGATACCGCGCTGAAGGCCGGTGACCTGGCCGAGTACCAGAAGCAGATCGGGCTGGCCAAGGCGGCCGTGGAGGCCGCCTTGAAGGCGATGGGTCGCTGAGCCGCGTCCCCTCGGACGGAGTCAGGCCTGGGCGGCGTGCCTCGTGGTGGGCCAGCCGGCCCGCGCGAGTGGTTCGACGAGCGCATCCGCGTCCCCCACCACGACGAGGGTGAGGCGATCCGGGGGCAGTAGCTCGGCGAGTGCCGACGTGGCCGAGGCCGGGGTCACCTGGGCCAGGGCGCGGGCGTTGGCGTTGATGAACTCGGCTGTCACGCCGGCCGCGATCAGCGCGGCCAGGTTCTCGGTGACCTGGTGGGCGGTGGAGTAGCGCAGCGGCGAACTGCCGAGGTGGAAGGCCACCGCCTGCGTCACCTCGGCATCGGTGAGCGGCCGGGCGGTGAGGTCCAGCAGTGACCCGGCTCGGGCGACCGCCTCGGCCAGTACCTCGGTGCGGAAGGAGCCCTGAACGGCCAACAGTCCGCGGTTGCGCATCGGCTGGTTGACCAGGTGCACCCCGTAGGTGAACCCGAGTTCCTCGCGCAGCACCTTGTTGAGTCGGCTCAGGAAGGCACCGCCAACGGCGTGGGTGGCGACCTGGACGTCCGGCCAGCGGGGATCGGCGCGATCGATGCCGAGTGCGCCGAGCCGGACGTCGGCCTGGACGGCTCCGGGGCGGTCGATCAGCCAGCGGTGGGGGAGACGTGCGGTCGGCACGTGATGGACGGCGTCCACCGTCCCCGGCACGAGCCAGTCGCCGAACGTGGCCTCGACCGCGGCGTGCAGGCCTGCGTCGAAGTCGCCGGAGACGATCAGCGTCCCGCCCTCGGGCCGGTAGTAGTCGGCGTGGAACTCCCGCACGGCGGCCGGGGTGATGGCCGCCACCGACTCGCGAGTGCCTCCGGCCGGCCGGGACGCGCGCCAGCGGCGTCGCACGGTGGCCGTCCGGAAGGTCAGCTGCGCCAACGCGGCGGAGTTCGCGAGGGTCTGTTCGATCTCGGCCAGGCGGAGCTGCTGGTGGCGGTCGATGTCGGCCTGGTTGAGCTCGGGGGTGCGTGCGGCTTCTGCGAGCAGCGCCAGTGCTTCGGGCAGCCGGGGGACGGGCACGCTGACGAACAGCTGGCTGGCCGACAGTCCGACCGAGCCGTCCAGCACCGCGCCGATGTTCTCCAGGCTCTCGGCGTAGCTCGCGCCGGGGTGCTGGTTGGTGCCTTCGTCGAGGACGCGCTGCGCGATGGTCGCGACGCCTTCGAGGTGCTCGGGCTCCAGGTTCAGCGGGATGTCGAGGCTGAGGCAGATCGCGGCGACGTGCTGCCCGGGACGATGGCACAGCAGGACGTGGAGGCCGTTGTCGAGCCAGAACTGCTCCGGCTCGGCGAACTTCCACCGAGGCGTCCTGCCGAGTTCGGGTCGTTGGTCATGCCGTCGCATCTGGCGTCCCGTCGGTGTAGTCGAGTTGGGCCCGGGAGTCGGGCGCGAGGTAGGTGGCCGCGGCGAGCTGTACCTGGGCGGCGTCGACGGCCTCGACCTCCGCGAGCCGGCGGTTGATGCGCTCCGGGTCGGAGTGGAGCGTCGCGTAGGCGCTGATGGCGTCGGCCCGGCTGTCGAACCGGGCCAGCTCGGTGAGCCACTCGCGGGCGTACTGGGCTTTGACGCGTTCGAGTTCTGCCGGCGTGGGCCCGTCGTCGGCCAGCTTCGCGATCTCGGTCAGCGATGCCTCGGTGGCTTCGGCGGCGTCCTGGCCGGGAAGGGCACGGACGTGGGCGAGGCCCAGGGAATTGCCGCCGATCAGGCCGAGTGCCTGGGCGCCGGCGGACGCTGCGAGTTCGAGCTCGCGGACGATGCGCTGGTGCAGCCGGGCGGTCTGGCCGGCGCCGAGGATGCTCAGCGCGAGGTCGCAGGCGTCGAACTCCGGGGTGTCGCGGGGCGGCAGCCGCCAGGCGAGGTAGCTGGCTGCGGCGGGGACGGGATCGGTCAGCGTCTTGCGGGGAATGCCGGTCAGCGGGGGGAGCGGGGTGGCCGGCGTCCGGGGTGGACGGCTGGTGGTGGGAATCCAGCCCAGCGCCCGGTCCACGCGCTTCAGCGCGTCCTTGGGCTGGACGTCGCCGACCAGGGTGATCACGGCGTTGCCCGGACGGTAGTGAGCGCGGAAGAAGTCGGCTGCGCTGGCCGCGGTGGCGGCGTCGATGTCGGCCATCGAGCCGATCGTGGTGTGGCCGTAGGGGTGGTCGGCGCCGAAGACGAGGACGGCGAGTTCGGCCATCGCCTGCCCGTAGGGGACGTTGTCGTAGCGCTGCCGCTTCTCCTCCTTCACGACCTCGCGCTGGGTCTCGACGCTGGCCTCGGCGAGATGGTCGGCGAGCGTGGCCAGGCGGTCACCCTCGAGCCACAGCGCGAGGTCGAGGGCACCCAGGCCGACCGTCTCGAAGTAGTTGGTGCGGTCGAACCACGTGGTGGCGTTCACCGACCCGCCGAGCGACTGCAGAAGGTGCAGGTGTTCGCCGCTGTCGACGTGGGCGGAGCCGGAGAACATCAGGTGTTCGAACAGGTGGGCCCAGCCACGCTGGCCGTCCAGTTCGTCGCGCGAGCCGACGTCGTACCAGATGTTGACCGCGACCACCGGGACGCTGTGGTCGGGACTGATGACCACCCGCATGCCGTTGCCCAACCGGTGTTGGTGGATCGGGTAGGAGACTGTCGCTGGTCGCACGCGTCCATCACATCACAGCCACGGAGGGGTCCGAGAACCACTCCGGCCCGGCTGGACGCTTCATCGCGTTCCAGCCGGGCCGGATACGTTCGCCGGTCGATGCGGCACCATCGTCCAGCGAACTGGGTGGGGTGTTCACTTGGCACCACCATGGTTGCCATGTTGACGGGCGAGCGGAATGGGCAATGCTGCCGAGGGCCAGCCTTGCGTAGGGTGGGTGTCGGTGCTTGCCATGGCACGAACGGCTGACCAAGGAGTGACGATGATCCTGATGACCCCGGTGACCGAGGACGGACGCACCGATTCCCGCTTCGGCCGCGCCCACTGGGTGGCGCTCGCCGAAGTCGTGGACGGTGCCATCAGCCGGTGGGATGTGCACGAGGTCGACTGGGACGGCCTGCACGACGCCGGTACCCATGGTTCGCACCACGCGCGGGTGATCAGCTTCCTGCGTGAGCACGGTGTCGAGGCTGTGGTCGCGCCGCACATGGGGGAGGGCATGGCCCGGATGCTGACCTCGTCCCGGCTGCCGATCCTGCCCGCCTCCCCGGGGGACGCGAAGGCTTCGGTCCTCGCCGCCGTGAACGATCCCGGACGCGACGCCTGGCAGCCCGTCCCGACGATCCAGCTCCACTGACGCCGACCCGGGCGGAGTCGGGAAGGGTTCCTGCTTCGTCCAACAGGTGGGCTCCGTCGGACGGGTGAGCCCCGTCCTTTCAGTCTGGGCATTCAGCCGGGACTCGTGGCGGCGGCTCTCGCTCGCGACGCGCCCTGCTCGCAACGCGGCCCCGTCGTCGTCCCGGGCTTGACCCGGGATCTCCGTTTCAGCGCACTGGCAATACCGAAGGCAGTGTCGGGTGACTGAAAGAACGTGCACCAGTTATGCACGATTAACCAGCTTCAGGACGTCCCGCGAATACCCCTCCCCCAGGACCAAAGAATGTCAGTGGCAGCCTCTAATGTCTGAACCATGGAAAGGGAGTTCGAGCAGCTGACCGATCGCGAGATCCTCGCATCGATCGATAGCGCCCTGGACGCCCTGACCGATGACCGGCTCCGGCTCCCCACCGACGCCGAGCAACTCTCACTGTTGCGGGACGTGATCCGGCTGAGTGGACGGCTGCACGGGTTCGAGCAGCAGTTGGCCGCCCGGATCGAGAAGTCCCAGACGGTGTGGAACGAGCGCAGGACGTCGACCAGGACCTGGCTGGCCGAGTCCATGAACCTAACCCCACGCGAAGCAGCCCGGATCATCCGGGCCGGCCAAGGACTGGCCCGGTTCCCGCTCATCGGCAGTGCCACTCTGGTTGGGGTGGTGTTGCCGGTCCAGGCCGAAGCCATCACCGGGGTGTTGGCCCAGCTGCCCAAAGAGTTCGACGACAACACGATCATTGAGGCGCAGGGTTTGATGGTTGGTTTTGCTGAGACCCATAACAGTGCGGAGTTGCGTCGTCTCACCTCCCATTTGATCGAGGTCCTGTCACCGGACACTGCCGATAGGTTGGAGGCGAAACGTGTCGAGCAGCAGGAACGGCGGGCTCAGACCCGCAGGTGCTTGGACTTCACTGGTGACGGGGACGGGTCGGTGCTGATCCGAGGATCCCTACCGATCGCTGACGCGGAGCCGTTGATGCAGATCGTCGAGGCGTACGCCGCCGCCCAGAAACGCGGCCTCGAACGACTCGACCCCCAAGCGGAGTACATCACCCCGGCCATGCGCAGAGCCGACGGACTGATCGCGATGGTAGCTGCGCACAGTCGTCGGCAGGTGGCTCCAAGGAATGGTGGGGATCGTCCCCGGATCGTGATCACCCTGTCCCACGACAAACTCACCAAACACTGCGCCGACGCCGGGCTCGGTGCGTCCCTGGTGCGTGACGGCCACCCGGTGGCAGCCAGTGTGGTGCGCCGGCTGCTGTGCGATGCCGACCTGCTGCCGGTCGTGCTCGGCTCCTACTCCGAACCACTCGATGTGGGCCGGTCCGTGCGGCTGGTCACCCCAGCCATCCGGGCAGCACTCGAACTGCGTGACGGTGGTTGCATCTTCCCCGGCTGTGACGCCCCACCAGGTAGGTGTGAAGCTCATCATGTGGTTCCGTGGTGGGCTGGTGGTGTCACAGCCCTGCGCAATCTGGTGCTGGTATGTCCACACCACCACGGGATCCTGGAACCCAGCCGAGACCCGAACGCGGACCGGTGGAAGATCCTGTTCCGCGCCGACGGCATCCCAATGGTCGTCCCACCCCGGCGGGTCGACCCGGCCCAGCGGCCCCGCATCCACGCCCGCCTCACCACCCGACACTGACCTGTGTCCCCGGGGCGAGATCCCGGCGTGCGCCGGGATGACGAGCCGGGGCAGGGCCCACCTCGTCGTCCCGGGCCCCGACCCGGGACCCCCGGACAGCCGACCAGCCGAACCGACCAGCCGTCCCAACAGATCCGCGTCCACGCCGCTTCACCAACCGACACCAGGCACGCAACCCCGGGCGAGATCCCGGCTTTCGCCGGGATGACGAGCGGCGGTAGACCCACCACCTCGTCGTCCTGGGCCCCCGACCCGGGACCCCCGGCGGCCGCCCAGCCGAAGCGACCGGCCGTCCCAACAGGCCCGCGTCCACGCCCACCCAAGCACGCGCCCCCGGGCGGGATCCCGGCTTACGCCGGGATGATGAGGCGTGAACGGAACGGGAACTGTCCCACTCCGTCCCAGATCGAGCTCCGTCGTCCCGCGCCCCAAACCGGGTCACAGATCGACCACCGCCGCCAGCACGAGAACGCCCCACCGGCCACGTTGGCCGGGCAAGGCGGTGCCTCGCGGCCGAGCGTCGCCCGGACCGCAGCTTCAGGGTATGGAAGGCGGCGCAGCCGGGCACAGGCCGGGTCAGGCGCGCCGGACGGCAGGGTCTCGCTTGCCGTTGGGGAGACGGTCAAGCCGATGGAGGTGAGGGCAAGACGTCAGTCACGTGACGGTGCAGGCTGCTGGCTGGGGACGCCAGGAGCACCGCGCACCATCCACATCGTCGGATCGGCCAGCGGACGGAAGCCGAACTGCTCGTAGAGCCCGTGCGCGTCGGCGGTGGCCAGCAGGATGCGCTTCAGGCCGAGCGGCTCCAGGTCGGCCAGTACGCCTTCGACCAGGAGCTTGCCGACGCCGTCGCCGCGGCATTCCGGGTCGACGATCACGTCGCACAGCCAGGCGAAGGTGGCGCCGTCGGTGATCACCCGGGCGTAGGCGACCTGCCGTCCGTCCTCCGTGCGGACGACGGCGTAGTTGCGCGAGCCGTCCATCGCCCGGTCGTGCACCTCCCGCTCGCGGCCCGCGGCCCAGTAGGACAACTCGCTGAGCCAGTGGTGCACGAGCGTCCGATCCACGTCCGCCGGATCGGTCGAGAAGCGGTAGGTGACAGCCATCCCGGCATCGTAGCGTCGCCCCCCGAGCGACCCGGCGCTCCGCGACGACCGGCTGTCCTAGGCTTCTGGCGTGGCCATCACCCGGGACGAAATGATCGAGATCCTCGCCGAGGCGGACCCAGTGGGACTCGTCGCCGCCGGTGCGCCGCGAGACGAGTACGCAGCTGAGGCCGAGGAGATCCTCACCCTGCACGGCATCCCTCAGTTGACCGAGATCACCGGCATCTTCGCCGTCAGCTTCAGCAACCCCGGGGCGTGCAGCCGCGAGGTTGCCCGCTGGATCGCCGACGAGATGGCTCGCCGAGCCGGCTGAGGGAATCGATGCGGGCCCCCGTGCGGGTCGCGCCAGTGGACTGAGAGACTGCCTCCGACTCGTCTGTTACGAGGGCTCAAGGTCGGCGGTAGGTCGTGGAGCGGTGGTCGACCTGGACGATCCAGATGGTGAGCTGGCCGTGATCGAGGGTGCAAACGATCCGGTAGTCCCCGACGCGGAGTCTGCGACGAGTGGGATCGTCGGCCAGTGCAGCGGTGTTGAAGCCGTGCGGGTCGGTCTCCAACTCGGTGAGCCTCGCCAGGATCCTCAGGTGCGATGTCACGTGGGATCGCGTGCAACTCTGCCGGTGACCCGACCGGACAAGACAAGAGGCTCTGACTATCTACCCTAGTCAGAGCCTCTTATTCGTAGCGGGGATAGGATTTGAACCTATGACCTCTGGGTTATGAGCCCAGCGAGCTACCGAGCTGCTCCACCCCGCGTCGGTGTTCCCAGCTTAGGTGACGTCCCTGATTTGCCCAAATCCAGGCCGTCGCCAGGGCGTACCCCCGCGTATCCGCGGCCTGCTCGGCTAGACTCGGGCGGGCCCGCTGGACGGCGGGCTGTCCATCGTCTGGAGGGCTGATGACTCAACCCGCTCCGTCCACGCGTCCGCTGTCGCGACTGTCCCGGCGTCTTGTCGCCGTCCTGAGCGCCCTGGCGATGCTGATGATGGTCGGGTGCACGACCGCCGGGACGCCGTCCGAGCCGCCCGGTCACACCCTGACGATCGGGGCCACCAGCGAGCCCGACTCGATGGACGCCTGGCACAACGCCGCGGCCGCCATCCCGCAGGTCGTCCTCTACAACGTGTACGAGACCTTGGTGAAGGTCGACGCGGACGGCAAGCTGAAGGCGCTGCTCGCCCAGGCCTGGGAGCTCAGCCCGGACGGGCTCACCTACACCTTCCATCTCAACCCGGCGGCGAAGTTCGCCTCGGGTGCCCCGGTTGACGCCGCCGCCGTGGTCGCGAACATCGAGCGGCTCAAGAGCGACAGCAATCTCGTCGCGTCCCTGCAGGCACAGGCCTCCGTGATGGACTCTGCCACCGCCGTGGACACCCACGTCGTGCAGATCAAGCTGGTGCACCCGTCCATCATGTGGCTCTACAACATGTCCTCCACTCTCGGCATGATGCTCGACCCGTCGTTCACCGGTGACGTCGCCACCACCACCGCCGGGTCGGGCCCGTACGCGCTGAAGTCACAGAGCAAGGGCCAGAGCGTCGTCCTCGCCCCCAACACCAACTACTGGGGCACGCCGGCCCGGTTCAGCGAGGTCACGTTCCGCTACTACACCGACGCGAACGCGATGAACGCGTCGATGCTCTCCGGCGACCTGGACGTGATCTCGAACCTGCAGGCCCCGGACGCGCTGAGCCAGTTCTCCGACACCAGCCGGTTCACCACCATCAGCGGGACGACGAACGGCGAAGTCGTGCTCGGCCTGAACCACAAGACCAAGGCGCTGGCCAAGCTCGAGGTCCGCCGGGCCCTCACGATGGCGATCGACCGCCAGCAACTCCTGAACACGGTCTGGAACGGTCAGGGCACTCTGATCGGCTCCATGTCGGTGCCGACGGATCCCTGGTACGAGGACCTCACCGGCACCAATCCGTACAACCCGGACCAGGCCAGGGCGCTGCTCAAGGAGGCCGGCTACGCCCAGGGCCTCACCCTGCGGTTGCGGGTGCCCACCTTTCCGTACGCCCAGAAGTCGGCCCAGTTCGTGGCCAGCGCGCTGAGGGACGTCGGGGTGACCGTGAAGGTCGAGGAACTCGACTTCACCCGGTGGTTGAAGGAGGTCTACGGCGACGGCGACTACGACATGACCATCGTCGCCCACGTCGAGGCACGCGACCTCGGCAACTTCGCGCTGCCGAACTACTACTGGCACTACGGCGACCCCAAGTTCGCCGCGCTGTACAACGCCGCCGACCAGGCGAAGACCGAGGCCGAGTCGATCACGCTGATGAAGGAGGCCCTGCGCTACCTGGCCGACGATGCGGCCGCGATCTGGCTGTTCGCGCTGCCCAATCTGGTCATCGCCAAGAGCACGATCACGGGGCTTCCGAAGAACGCGACCACGCTGAGCTTCGACCTCAGTACCATCGCGGGCGGCTAGGCGTCCCGCCGCCGCCATGCGACTCGCGCTGCGGATCGGGCGCCGGATCGGGATTTTCGCGATCAGCCTCGTCGGAGCCTCGCTCCTGATCTTCATGATCACCAAGGCGCTCCCTGGCGACGTCGCCCAGGTCCTGCTCGGCATCGACGCGACGCCCGAGGCGGTCGCGAAGCTCCGCGCCGAGCTCGGGCTCGACCGTCCGTTGTGGGTGCAGTACGCCAGCTGGGTCGGCGGCATGCTCGTCGGCGACTTCGGGGTTTCCCACGTCTTCCCCGGCCAGTCGGTGCTGTCCCTGATCGGTCCGCGGCTCGCCGTGACGCTGTGGCTGGTCGGGATCTCGATGGTGCTCACCCTGCTGATCGCGCTGCCGGCGGGCATGGTCGCAGCCCTCAAGCGTCGCTCCTGGCAGGGGGTCGCGGTCAGCTCCGCGGCCCAGGTGGGAATGGCCATCCCGGTCTTCTGGGGAGGCATCATCGCCGTGGTCGTCTTCGCGGTCTGGCTGCGCTGGCTCCCGGCCAACGGCTACGTCCCGCTCACCCAGGACCCCGTCCAGTGGGCACGCCACCTCGTCCTGCCGTGCCTCACCCTCGCCGGGGTCCAGGCAGCCGTGCTGATCCGCTACGTCCGCTCGGCCTTCGTCGAAGTCCTGAACGAGGACTACTACCGCACCGCGCGCTCGGTGGGTTGGACGCCGATGCGAGCCCTGTGGCGGCACGGCGTCCGCAACGCCGCCATCTCACTGGTCACCGTGCTCGGCCTGCAGGTGGGATCGGTGCTGGTCGGCGCGATCGTGGTCGAGTCGGTGTTCGCCCTTCCGGGGCTCGGGTCGCTGCTCCTGACAGCGGTCAACCAGCGCGACCTCCTGGTGGTCCAGGGGACGGTGATGCTGCTCGTCCTCACCGTGCTCGGCATCAGCGCCCTGGTGGACTTCTCCTACCTGCTGATCGACCCCAGGCAGCGGACGGGAGACCGGGCGTGAAGCGCTTCCAGCTCGTTGTCGGACTCGTCCTGGTCGGCCTCGTCGTCGCGTCCGCCATCGTGTCGCTGTTCTGGACGCCGTTCGACCCGATCCAGGTGGACGGCGCGAACCGGCTGCGGCCGCCGGGCTGGCCGCACCTGCTCGGCACCGACGGCTTCGGCATCGACATCGTCAGCCAGCTGCTGGTCGGCGCCCGTGCGACCCTGCTCGTCGGCATCGTCTCGGTCGGGGTCTCGGCCGTTGTCGGTGTCCCGCTCGGCATGGTCGCCGGACAGCTCGGCGGCTGGCTGGACGAGGTGGTCATGCGGGCCGCCGACATCGTCTACGCGTTCCCGGCCCTGATCCTGGCCATGCTGTTCGCCTCCGTCTGGGGGGCGTCCACCGTCACCGCCATGGCCGCGATCGGCATCTCCACCATTCCGGCGTTCGCCCGGGTGTCCCGGGCCGGGGCCCTGCAGGTCGTGGCCAGCGACTTCGTCCTCGCCGCTCGGGTGTCGGGGACGTCCCGGCTCGGCATCGCCGTCCGGCACGTCGGTCCGAACATCGCCCCGGTGGTCGGCGTCCAGGCGTCCGTGGTGTTCGCCCTCGCCATCCTCGCCGAGGCTGCCCTGAGCTACCTCGGTCTCGGCACGCCGCGGTCGGTGCCCACCTGGGGCAACATGCTCCGCCAGGCCCAGGACCAGCTGTTCACCGCGCCGCTGCAGTCGGTCTGGCCGGGCCTGGCGATCGCGCTCGCCGTCCTCGGCTTCAACCTCCTCGGCGACGGCCTGCGGGACTACCTCGACCCGCGGCTGCGGGAGGTCCAGTGAGTACCCCACCGACGAGCCTGCTGGAGGTGACCGACCTCGGCGTCCGCTTCGGCCACCGGCGGATCGAGGCCGTCCGCGCGGTGAGCTTCAGCCTCGAACCGGGCCAGCGGCTCGGCGTCATCGGCGAGTCGGGCTCGGGCAAGACGGTGACCGCGCTTGCGGTGATGGGCCTGCTGCCCGAGAACGCGACCGCGTCGGGATCGATCCGGGTGGCCGGTACCGAGATCCTCGGCCTGGCCGAGCCCGAACTTGCCCGGTTGCGCGGCAACGTGCTCTCGATGGTCTTCCAGGAGCCGATGACAGCCCTCGATCCGACGATGCGGGTCGGTCGTCAGGTCGCCGAGGTGCTGCGGTTGCACCAGGGCGCCGAGCCGGGCCGGGCGCGCGAGCGGGTCGTGGACATGCTGACGCGGGTCGGGCTGGACGATGCCGAGCGGGTCGCCGACGCCTACCCGCACCAGCTGTCCGGCGGGCAGCGGCAGCGCGTGATCCTCGCGATGGCGGTGATCAACTCGCCGCGGCTGGTGATCTGCGACGAGCCGACCACCGCGCTGGATGTGACCGTGCAGGCGAAGGTGCTGCGGCTGCTGGACGAGGTGCTCACCGAGTCCGGCGCGGCGTGCCTGTTCATCAGCCACGACCTCGCGGTCGTCTCTCAGGTGTGCGACCAGGTCGTGGTCATGCTGGACGGCAGGATCGTCGAGGCCGGCACGGTCGCCGAGCTGTTCACCGCGCCGAGGCATCCGTACACCCGCGGCCTGGTCGCCACCGCCCGGCTCGACCTGGTCGAGCCCGGCCAGCGGCTGCCGGTGGTCGAGGACTTCTACGAGGCGGACGAGGTGAGGTCGTGACCGAGCCGCTGTACCGGGTGCAGGCACTGACCCGCCGGTTCACCGACGCCGGGAGGCACGTGCTCGCGCTCGACGGGGTCGACGTCGAGGTGTCTCGGGGCGAGCGCCTCGGCATCGTGGGGGAGTCCGGCTCCGGCAAGTCCACCCTGGTCCGGTTGATGACCGGACTCGACCGTCCCACCAGTGGGACGGTCTGGTTCGACGGCGAACAGGTCTCCGGGCGTCCCGAGCGTGAGCTGGGGTTTCTGCGCGCCGCCGTCCAGCTCGTCTTCCAGGACCCCCGGTCGTCCCTGGACCCGCGGATGCGCGTCGGCGACGTCATCACCGAGCCGCTGCGCTCCCGGCTGGTCCGCCGGCAGCTGGGGACGGGCATCGATCACCGGGAGCGGCTGGCCGAGGTGCTCACGGCTGTCGACCTCCCGCCGGAGGCGGCCGACCGGTACCCGCACGAGTTCTCCGGCGGCCAGCGGCAGCGGATCGCGATCGCCCGGGCGCTGGCACCGAAACCGGAGGTGCTGATCGCCGACGAGCCGGTCTCCGCCCTCGATGTGTCGGTGCGCGCCCAGGTGCTGAACCTCCTCACCGACCTGGTCCGCGACCAGGGCCTCACGCTGGTGCTGGTCAGCCACGACCTGCAGGTCGTGCGGCACCTGTGCGACACGGTCGTGGTGATGCAGGCCGGACGCATCGTCGAGCGCGGCTCGACCAGCCGGGTGTACGAGTCTCCGGAGAGCGACTACACCCGGGCGCTCCTGGCCGCCGTCCCCCGGATCCGCATCGACCCATCGGCGACCGACCACCCGGTCACCACCCCTGGCGCATAGGCTGGCCGTCGTGGGTGGAGGCGACCTCGAGGCGGTCCGGTGAGCGAGCCGGGCTGGTATCCGGACCCGTCCGGCGTCCCCAACCAGCTGCGCTACTGGGACGGCCGCGCGTGGACCCAGCGGATCGACCAGCTGCCCGGCACCGGCCCAGCGGCGGACGGGGGCGGCGGGCGCACCTGGTGGCTGATCCTGCTGGCCGCCGCCGTGGTGATCGCGCTGATCGCGGTGATCGTCTGGCGCGTCAACGACGAGGGCGATCCACCGCCGGCTCCCACGTACTCGCCGACCAGGTCGGCCTGGAACGAGACCGACGAGCCGACTCCGCCGCCCACACCGAGCCCGTCCCCGACGCCAACTCCCACGCCGACCCCGACCCCGTCGCCGAGTGCTCGGAGGACGGACCTGCGCTGCGACCGGATCGGGCCCGCACCCGACATCCACGTCAGCGCCGGCTCCCGCCGGCTCACGGTCGGCGCGCTCTCGATGCCGGTGCCCACGTCCGCCGGGTGGAAGGGGCCGGGACCGCAGCCGCTGATCCAGTACGGCATCAACGCCTGGGGCTACCTGAAGGTGGTCGAGGAACACCCGGAGACCGGAGACTGGTTCAACACGCTGATCATCGGGCCGACCAACTTCGCCCAGCCCACCGACCTGGAGACCCAGGCCCGCAGCATCGTCGCCTGCCTGGCCACGACCGACTCCCTCGACAAGTACCGGGCGCCGACCACGCTGCAACTGACCAGCCTGACCATCTCGGGACGGCAGGCAGTCCAGGCCGAGGCGACCTACTCCTGGGACTATCCGGATCTGGACACCAAGGGCTCGCGGGTGCGGGTGATCGTCGTCGACACCACCGACGGACCGTTCTTCTTCTTCGGAGAGGCGACCAAGGAGCGCGCCGACGTGATCGCCGAGATGGGCCGCGTCTCAGCCGGCCTGCAGGCCCACTGACCAACGCCCGCCCGAAGGCGTCAACTGCAGCTCACTAGACGCCCCGCCGACGTAGCGAGCCCGGGCATGCACGGGCCCGAACATTCACCACCAAATGCGGCGTGGCAAGGGGTTTTCTGAGGTCAGCTAGCCAACGAGGATTGTGGCGGAGCCTCGTGCCCCGACCCGCCTTGCTCAGCTATCAGGCCACGTATTGCGGATCTTGGTTCTCTTGACTCCGGCCTCCGTTAGTGGAATGATCACAAAAACTCTGGGTTCTGCGCAACGAGAGGACTCCTCTGTGACCAAGCTTTCGAAGCTCCCGGTAGTGCTCCTGGGCAGAGGCATTCCCCACCTTGAGCCAGATGGTCGATCACGCCGGGGTCATCGCTTTGGTTACGGTGAGTGAAGTGCAAAGCACCGAAGAACTGGATGCGATTCCGTTCACCAACTACGGCGTGTCTGTTGACGAATGGATCGCAGTTTCGCGCTCGGATCAGGCGAAGTCGAAAGAGATTGTCGTTCGACAACTCGGAGCGATCGCTAAGGATGGCAGCGTGGTTGTCGCTGATGACGATCCGTTGTTGATTAAGGGTGAGCGCGCGATTGTGTTCCTTCGGGAGTTCGCTCCGGGACAATTCGTGATACAGGGTGGACCCACTGGCCGACTTCAGATTCGTGGAGGCGAAGCGCACCGAGTCGGCGGCGGGCTCTTGGCGGCAACGTCTCAGCCCCTCAACGCACTCTTGGCATCAACTAGAGACGAGCTGGGCACCGGTCGAGCCAAGTCTTACGCAGTAACTCCCTAAGGCGCAAAATGAGCAAGAAACCGGGCGTCAGTACCAGGGTTGTGCTTTTGGCGGTCTGCGCCGTCATCGGCACCGGGTGTGACAGCGTCCAGCAGAGTCACGCGGGCTCCATGGCCTGCGAGTTCACGGACGCCAGCGATCTCGCGAGAGGGGCCACTTCGTTGGTGGTACTGAGTGCCGTTGAGCGGGGCGTGGCGGACAGCGCCGGAGAACGGGTCGCGACCGCCTCCGTCCGGCTAGAGCAGGCACTGGGTGGTGTTTCGACGGGCGATTCGTTCGCGGTGGTGAATCCAGACGTCGGCGACGTGAAGGGAGTGAGCACGCTTCGCGTCGGAAAGCGCTACTTGGCCTACCTCAAGCCCTGGGTCGACCGGAACGGATCCCAGGTGAAGGGTATCTGGCTGACCGTGGGCGGGCCGGTCGGGATCTGGCAGCAGACCGACTCGGGTTCCTTCGAGCCCGTGTGGAACGACCCGGCGATGACTGCGGTGAGCGCTGGCGAGCTTGCCGGGCTGCCCCGGCCGGCACGGACTGTTGCCCAGATTCTCGCCAGCCCGGCCAGCTGCCCCTGAACGTCCCGCGACGATCCCGACTCGTGACCTTCCGGTGCTGAGTCGGGTTCAGTCCTCGTCGGGTTCAGTCCTCGAGCGCCAGCCGCTCGACGATTTCCTCGTGCAGCCGGCCGTTGGTCGCGATCGCACCGGGCCCGGCCACGCCGTCAACCCCGTCGAGGTTGGTGAACCGGCCACCGGCCTCGGTCACGACGATCGAGACCGCCGCCATGTCGTGCAGGGCGAGTTCGGGCTCGGCCGCCAAGTCGACGGCGCCCTCGGCCACCAGCATGTAGCTCCAGAAGTCGCCGTAGGCGCGGGTCCGCCAGCAGTCGCGGAGCAGGTCGACGAACTGCTGGCCGCGGCCGGAGTCCACCCAGCCGCCGATGGAGGAGTAGGACAGCGAGGCGTCGGCGATGGTGCCCACGGCCGAGGTGCGCAGCGGCGTGCCCTGGAGCAGGGTGCGTCCGGAGAATGCCCCGCTGCCCTTGGCAGCCCACCAGCGGCGTCCCAACGCCGGCGCGGACACCACCCCTGCGACGACCTCGTCGCCGTCCATCAGGGCGATCAGGGTCGCCCACACCGGCACCCCGCGGACGAAGTTCGCCGTCGCGTCGATCGGGTCGATCACCCACCGGCGCGGTCCCCAGCCGGAATCCTCCCGCTCCTCGCCGTGGACGGCGTCGCGCGGACGGGTGCGCGACAGGCTCGTCCGGATGGCGTCCTCGACCGCCGTGTCGGCGTCGGTCACCGGCGTCAGGTCGGGCTTGGCAGTGACCCGCAGGTCGACCGCCTTGAACCGGCTGGTGGTGATCGCGTCGGCCTGGTCGGCGAGCACGTGGGCCAGCCGGAGGTCGTCGGTCCAGGATTGGTCGGGCATGGCAGAAATCTAGCCGAACGCGCCTTCCATCCTCCGGAACGACTCCAGCCGTTCGCGACTCAGCCGGCCATCGGCCACCGCGACGTCGAGGGCGCACTCCGGCGAGGACGAGTCGTGGCGGCAGCCGCGGGGGCAGTCCTCGACGAGCTCGGCCAGGTCACCGAAGGCCGCGACGAACGAGTCGGGGGTGATGTGGCTCAGTCCGAACGAGCGGATGCCCGGAGTGTCGATCACCCAGCCGGCGCCCTCGGGCAGCGGCAGGGCGATCGCGCTGGTGGAGGTGTGCCGGCCGCGTCCGGTGACCTCGTTGACCTCGCCGGTGGCGCGATCGACCCCCGGGATGAGCGCGTTGACGAGCGTGGACTTGCCGACCCCTGAGTGGCCGATCAGAACGCTGGCGTGGCCCTCCAACGCCTCCCGCAGCTCGGTCAGGTCGGTGCCGGGCTCCACCGCCACCACCTTCAGCCCCAGCGGACGGTAGGTGGCCATCAGGCCGTCCGGTGCGGCCAGGTCGGCCTTGGTGAGCACCAGCAGCGGCTCCAGGCCGGCGTCGTACGCGGCGACGAGGATGCGATCGATCATCCCCACCCGCGGCGGCGGGTCTGCCAGCGCGGCGACGATCGCGAGCTGGTCAGCGTTCGCGACGATCGGACGCTCGTACGGGTCGTCGTCGTCCGCGGTGCGCCGGAGCACGGTGGTCCGCTCGGCCACCTCGACGATTCGCGCGAGCGTGCCCTCCGCCCCGGACGTGTCGCCGACGAGCCGGACCCGGTCGCCGACGATCACCGACCCGCGCGGCAGGCTGCGGGCCTTGATCGCGCTGACCGGCTGCTCCTGCCCGCCGAGGTGGCAGCGGAACCGGCCACGGTCGACGGACACCACGACACCGTCCACCGCGTCGGCGTAGGTGGGCCGCTCCTTGGTCCGCGGACGGCTGCTGCGTCCGGCCCGCTCGAAGCCGGCGTGCGGATCGTCGGTGATCGCGTCCCGGGCCCGCCGGCTCAACGCCGGGTCTCCAGCAGGCCCTGCCACAGCCCGGGGAAGTCGGGCAGGGTCTTGGTCGTGCAGCCGACGTCGTCCAGCGTCACGCCGCGGGTGGCCAGGCCGATCAGGGCGCCGGCGTGCGCCATCCGATGGTCGCCGTAGGTGTGGAACAGCGTGCCGTGGCGGGGAGCGGGGGTGACGACCAGGCCGTCCTCGGTCTCGGACGCGCCGACGCCGAGGCCGCTGAGTTCCGCCACCAGGGCGGCGAGCCGATCGGTCTCGTGACCGCGGATGTGGCCGACCCCGCGAATCCGGCTGGGCCGGTCGGCGACGGCGGCCAGCGCGGCCGCGACCGGGGTGAACTCGCTGATCTCGTGCAGGTCGACGTCGGCACCGCGGACGCCGTCGCGCGCGCTGACGGTGAGCTCGCGGCCGGCGGGCGTCCCGGCGTAGTGCAGCTCGGCACCGAACGCAGCCAGCGCGGCGGCGAGCTGGTCGGCGGGCTGGACGGAGTCGGCCGGCCACGCCGTCGTCAGGCGTCCGCCGGTCACCAGCGCGGCGGCGAGGATCGTGGCCGCGTTCGTCAGGTCGGGCTCGACCGCTTCGTCGAGGGCGGCGACCGGGCCGGGCTCGACCCGCCACCTCGCCTCCGCCGTCCGCGTCACCTGGACGCCGCGGCGCCGCAGCAGCGTGCAGGTCATCTCGATGTGCGGTGCGGACGGCAGGCCGGACCCGGTGTGCCGGACCTCCACGCCGTCGGCGAACCGGGGACCGGCGAGCAGCAGGGCGGAGACGAACTGGCTGGAGCCGCTGGCGTCCAGCCCAACGGACCCGCCGGCGAACCGCGGGCCGCCGCTGAGCTGGAAGGGCAGCCGGTAGGGTTCGCTGACCCGCGCACCGAGCGTGGCCAGGGCGGCCAGCAGCGGCGCGACCGGACGGCCGGCGGCCGCCGCGTCCCCGGTGAACGTGGTCGGGCCCTGCGCCAGGGCGGCCAGCGGCGGCAGGAATCGCAGCACCGTGCCGGCCAGCCCGCAGTCGATCGTCGAGCCGCCGTGGATCGCCTCCGCCCCGGTCACCTCGACGGCACCGTCCGGACGGTTGGTGATCGTCGCGCCGAGCGAGACCAGGCCGGCACGCATCAGCGCGGTGTCCCGGGAGTCGAGGACGCCGGTCAGCCGGCTGGTGCCGGCGGCGAGCGCGGCCAGCACCAGGCTGCGCGCCGAAGCCGACTTCGACCCCGGCAGCACCACCGTCCCCGTCACCGGTGCCGAGGCGACGGGCGCGGCCCACGACGTCAAGAAAGAACTTCCTCCACCTGCTTGCGCAGCTTGCGGGCCTTGCGGCCGGTGTCAACGGCGATCGCCTGGCCGGTGCGCGCGAGCTCGGCCTTGCGCTTGTCCAGGTCCTTGGCGGCGAGTTGCCGGTGCATGCTCACCCGCCACGCCAGGTTGGGCTGGCCCTCGGTGTCCATCGCCGCCAGCGCCACCCCGCCCAGGACGGCGATGTCGGCGCTGAACCGGGCCCGCTCGTCGGAGGCGGCCTTGACGGGGTTGTTGGTGACGACCCTGGGCACCATGGTCAGGGCCAGCAGCGCGGCTCCGAACCGGCGGCCGATCCCGGTGGCCAGGCTGAGCCCGCCGGCGATCTGGGCCGCGCCGAGGACGCGGGCGACGCCGGTCGCGTCGGTGGGCAGGAAGCCGGCGGCCTCGGCCGGCAGCAGCCGGCGGGCGGCGGGGACGATCTTGTCGACCACCGGCTCGGCGGCATCGGCGAAGGCGGCCGGGGTGCGCACCGCCTTCACCCCGTTGATCACGAAGTAGCTGGCCAGCATGGTTCTGGCGGCGAATCGCAGGAGGCTCATGCCTCATTCCTACCCAAATCACACCCCGCTGCCAAGCGGACCGGCGGATCATCCCCGGCGTAGGGTCGGCTGCATGTGCGGACGCTTCGCCTCCTCCGAGCCGGTGGACCGGCTGGTCGAGCTCTTCGGCATCGACCAGGTCCCCGACGAACTGCCCGGGCCGCGGTGGAACATCGCCCCGACCGACCCGGTCGGCACCGTGCTGTCGCGGGTCCGGGACGGTGAGTTGAGGCGGCTGCTGGTGCCGGCCCGCTGGGGGCTGGTGCCGTCCTGGTCGAAGAGCCCTGCCGGTGCGGCGAAGCTGATCAACGCCCGGGTCGAGACCGTGGCCGGCAAGCCCGCCTTCCGCAAGGCCTTCGCGTCCCGTCGCTGCCTGGTGCCGGCCGACGGCTACTACGAGTGGTACACCGAGTCCGGGGACGGCAAGCCGGCCAAGCAGCCGTACTTCATCCACCCCGCCACCGGCGAGCCGATGGCGATGGCCGGCCTCTACGAGTTCTGGAAGGCCCCGGACGCCAGCTGGCTGACCAGCGTCACCATCATCACCACGGCCGCCCGGGACGCGGTCGGACGGCTGCACGACCGGATGCCGATGGTGGTCGAACCCGACGCCTGGGACGCCTGGCTGGACCCGGGCTTCGGCTCCGACCCGCACGGCCTGCTGACCGTCCCGGCGGCCGACCTGGACTTCCACCCGGTGTCGACCGAGGTCAACAAGGTCGGCAACGACGGCCCCCAACTGGTCGAGCCGGTGGCGACCGGCACGGAATAGGTCGTGGGCGCTGGTCGTTCTGCTGATGTGATCGAGACCTTGAGCAAACCGCCCGTCTCCGGCCGCGTTCGGCTGGACCGGCTAGGCTCGGTCGCGATGAACCTGCCAGCCAACCCCACCCTTGCCGAGGCCCCCGAGACCGAGGCCGAGCGCAACGCCCGCTTCGAGCGGGACGCGCTGGGCTACCTCGACCAGCTCTACGGCGCCGCCCTGCGGATGACCCGCAATCCGGCGGACGCCGAGGACCTGGTCCAGGAGACGTTCGCCAAGGCGTACGCGTCCTTCGCCCAGTTCACGCCCGGCACCAACCTGAAGGCCTGGCTGTACCGGATCCTGACCAACACCTTCATCAACTCCTACCGCAAGAAGCAGCGGCAGCCGCAGTCCTCCGGCGCCGAGGTCGAGGACTGGCAGTTGGCCAGGGCCGAGTCGCACACGTCCGCCGGGTTGAGGTCGGCGGAGATGGAGGCGCTGGACCGGATGCCCGACTCGGCGGTGACCGACGCGATGAACGAGCTCGCCCCCGACTTCCGGCTCGCGGTCTACCTCGCCGACGTCGAGGGCTTCGCCTACAAGGAGATCGCCGAGATCATGGGCACCCCGATCGGCACGGTGATGTCCCGCCTCAACCGGGGACGCAACCAGCTCCGCGCGAAGCTCGCCGACTTCGCCCGAGAGCACGGCCTCGTCCCGAGCGGAGCAGACGATGACTGAGCGACTGCCCGACGACTGCAGCGAAGTGCTCGACCACCTCTACGCCTTCCACGACCACGAGTTGAGCGCGGAGGAGGCCGACCAGATCCGCCAGCACCTGATGGCCTGCGAGCCGTGCCTGGACCGGTTCCAGGTCGAGGATGCGCTGCGGACCCTGATCCGCAAGTGCTGCAGCCAGGCCAGGGCGCCGGAGTCGCTCCGCGTCCGGGTGACGGCGTCGTTCAGCCGGACGGTGATCATCACCGAGCCGGAGTGACACCGGCTACGACAAAGGCCCCCGCGAATCGCGGGGGCCTCGTCATCGTGAACAGGCGAACCTCAGGCGTTGGGTCGCTTGCCGTGGTTGGCGCTGTTCTTCCTGCGGGAACGGCGCTTGCGACCGCCTTTGCCCATTTCGGTCTCCTCCAGCTTGACGACGTCACTGCGACGCGAGGGACCATTCTGCCAGTGCAGGTGGCGAGGGCCAACTCCGGGCCCGGCTAGGGTGGTGGTCATGGAAGACCGGGAGAGGTTTCCGGTGCTCCGGTCGGCCCTCAGCGACGAGGACCGGTCTTGGCTGAATCGGCTCGTCAACGAGTGGTCGATGCTGGCAGACCTGGCCTTCGCGGATCTCGTGCTGTGGGTGCCGGAGGCCGACCCTGAGGTGTACAACGCCGTCGCGCAGGTGCGTCCCAACACCGGCCCGACGGCGCTCGAGGACGATGTCGTGGGGGAGGAGATCAGCCACGACCCCGAGCACCTGGTCACCGAGGCGTTCCTGTCCGGCCGGATCAGCCACTCGAGCGAGAACGCCGCCTATGCCGGCGTCCCGGTGGACATGACCGCCGTCCCGCTGCTGCGCGACGGCACGCCGATCGCTGTGGTCGAGATGCACTCCAACCGGATGGGGCTGCGCGCCCCCGGTGCCCTGGAGGACGCCTACATCGAGGCGGCGGAGGTGCTGGTGGGCATGGTCCACCGGCACCAGTTCCCGCTGCCCGGCGACAGCCGGGTGCCGTGGGTGTCCCCGCGGGTAGGGGACGGCATGGTGCGGGTCGACCGAAACGGCGTGATCACCTACGCCAGTCCGAACGCGGTCAGCGCGTTCCGTCGGCTGGGCGTGCTGGGGGACCTGTTCGGTGACGACTTCGAGGCCATGATCCGGTCCCTGGCGAAGGGTCGCGCCCCGGTCGACTCCACGATGGCCCAGCAGCTGGCTTCCCGGCGGGCCGCCGAGGTCGACCTCGAGACCGAGCGGGCCAACGTCCGGATGCGCGTGCTGCCCCTGATCGACGTGGACGACCCGGCGGGGCTCGTGGTGCTGTGTCGCGACACGACCGAGCTGCGCTCGCGGGAGCGGCAACTCGTCACCAAGGACGCCACCATCCGGGAGATCCACCACCGGGTGAAGAACAATCTGCAGACGGTAGCGGCGCTGCTCCGGCTGCAGGCCCGCCGGATCTCCTCACCGGAGGCGAAGGCAGCCCTCGGCGACGCGATGCAACGGGTCGCGGCGATCGCGGTTGTGCACGAGATGCTCAGCCAGGCCTACGACGACGAGGTCGCCTTCGACGACGTCGCCGACCGCCTGCTGCGGATGGTCGCGGACGTGGCCACGACGGCCGGCAAGGTGCGGATCCGCCGCGTCGGCTCGTTCGGCGCGGTTCCGGCGGACGTGGCGACCAGCCTGTCGCTGGTGCTGACCGAGCTGTGCCAGAACGCTGTCGAGCACGGGCTCGGCCAGGGCGCCGGGGAGGTGCGGGTGCTGCCGCATCCGGTGAACGGGGAGTTGGTGGTGGAAGTGGAGAACCACGGCGAGCCGCTCCCCGACGGCTTCGACCTGGCCAACTCGACCAGCCTGGGCCTGTCGATCGTCAGCACGCTGGTGGACGACCTGGGTGGGACCTTCTCGCTTCGGTCGGACGAAGTGGCGACCGTGGCGACGGTCCGGGTGCCGCTGCACTGACCCGCGCTGCGGGCGGAAGCGGCTCAGGCCTTGTTGGCCCGCACGCGCATCCGGGCGGCCCGGCGCTTCATGGCTCGACGCTCGTCCTCGCTCAGGCCACCCCAGACGCCGTGGTCCTGCCCGGCGTCCAGGGCCCATTGCAGGCAGGCCTCTCGCACCTCGCAGCGGCGGCAGACCTTCTTGGCCTCCTGGATCTGGAGCAGCGCAGGACCGGTGTTGCCGATCGGGAAGAACAGCTCAGGGTCCTCGGTCAAGCAGGCAGCGCGGTGGCGCCAGTCCATGAAGAAACCACTTCCTAGGTCGTTGGGGGCCGGACGAGGGCCAGCAGAGGCTGGCGGCTACGCCGTCCGACTTCGCAGTACAGCGTGACAACTCTAGAGCGTCAACACAAGAGATTGCGGGATATTCCCACCGACGTTGGGTTTTTCGGACGTTCTCCCACGGGCCTTGGCTAGCCTGATCGGGTGGTGCTGCAGACAGGGGGACGGCCGCTGGGCCGGGTGGTCGCCGTGGCCGGCGCTGCCGGCATGGGACTGGCCGTCATCGGTCTGGGAGTCGCGGCGGAGGCGTCCGGCCACGGCGACTTCAGCGGCGGGGTCGGCCTGGCCCTGATCGGCTACGGTGCGCTCATCCTGGTCGCCGCAGTCGCCTTCCTCAGGGGCAGCGTGCTGGGTCGCGGTCCGGTGCTGGCGACCGCCGCGCTGAATCTGGCCGCCTGCCTGAGCTTCACCTCGACAGCCCCGATCGCCTGGGTCGGCGCGGCCGTGGCCGCCGTCACCGTCGTGGCTGCGGCGCTGCCGTCGAGCAGCGCCGGCCCGCGTCAGCCGTCCGGCCCGGGGGAGTGACCGCTCAGTCGGTCAGGGCGCGTTCCAGCAGTTCGGCCTCCTGCGCGAGGTGCAGCTTCACCGACCCGACGGACGGCGCGGACGCCGCCGGCCGGGTGATGCCGGTCAGCCGCAGGTCGTAGCCCGGCAGCTGGGCGGCGATCGCCGGCGCCAGGTGCAGCTGCAGGAACCACCACGCTCCCTGGTTCTCCGGCTCGTCCTGCACCCAGCGGACGTCGCTCACCTGAGGGTACCTGGCGAGCTCGGCGGCGAGTTCCGCAGCCGGGATCGGGTAGAGCCGCTCCAGCGGGACGATCGCCACCTGGCCGTCGAGGCCGGCCCTCGCCCGCGCCTCCACCAGCTCCCAACGGATCTTGCCCGAGCAGAGCAGCACCCGCTTGACGCCGGCCGGATCGGTGATCGTCGGGTCGCCCTGCGCGGGACGCCAGCTGCCGCTGGTGAACTCCTCGACCGGCGACGCGGCAGCCTTCGAGCGCAGCATGGACTTCGGCGTGGCGATCACGACCGGACGGTGCCAGTTCACGTACGCGTGGGTGCGCAGCAGGTGGAAGTAGCTGGCGGCGGTGGACGGCTGGCACACCGCCAGGGCGCCCTCGGAGCACAGCGTCAGCCAGCGCTCGATCCGCGCCGAGCTGTGGTCGGGGCCCTGGCCCTCGTAGCCGTGGGGGAGCAGCAGCACGACCCCCGACTTCTGCGTCCATTTGGCGTTGCCGGCGGCGATGAACTCGTCGCTGATCGTCTGGCCCCCGTTGGCGAAGTCCCCGAACTGGGCCTCCCACAGCACCAGGGCGTCCGGTGCGGCCACCGAGTAGCCGTACTCGAAGCCCATCGCCGCGTACTCGCTGAGCAGCGAGTCGAAGACGTGGAACGCGCCCTGCTCGGGGGCGAGGTGCTTCAGGGGCACGTAGGCCCGGTTGGTCACCCGGTCGATGGCGGCGGCGAACCGCTGGCTGAACGTGCCCCGCCGGGTGTCCTGTCCGACGAGCCGGACGGGCCGTCCCTCCAGCAGCAGCGAGCCGAACGCGAGCAACTCGGCCGTCGCCCAGTCGATCGGGCCGGTCCGGATGCTCTCCGCCCGCCGCTCCAGTTGGGCGGCCACCTTCGGGTGTGCGGTGAACCCCTCGGGGAAGGTGACGTGGACCTTGGCGACGGCCTCCATCAGCTCCGCGGTGATCGCGGTGCCCTTGTCGGCGCCGAGCTTGGCCGGGTAGTACGGGGCCTTCGGCTCGTCCTCCGGGGTGTCGACAGCCTCCCTGACCTCCCGGAACACCCCCTCCAGCCGCTCCCGGAAGTGGGCCAGCACCTCCTCGGCGTCCGCGGTTGAGATGTCGCCGCGGCCGATCAGCGCCTCGGTGTACAGCTTGCGGGTGCTCCGCTTCTGCTCGATCAGGTCGTACATCAGCGGCTGGGTGAAACTCGGGTCGTCCCCCTCGTTGTGCCCGCGCCTGCGGTAGCACACCAGGTCGACGACCACGTCCTTGTTGAACCGCTGGCGGTAGTCGAACGCGATCTGGGCGATCCGGGCCACCGCCTCGGGGTCGTCCCCGTTGACGTGGAAGATCGGGGCCTGGACGGCCTTGGCGACGTCGGTGCAGTAGACCGAGGACCGGGACTCGACCGGCGCGGTGGTGAAGCCGACCTGGTTGTTCACGACGAGGTGGATGGTGCCGCCGGTCTTGTAGGCGCGCAGCTGGCTCATCTGCAGGGTCTCGTAGACGACGCCCTGACCGGAGAACGCGGCGTCTCCGTGCAGCAGGACGGCCATGATCGGCCAGTCGGGGCGCTTGCCGATCTGGTCGATCTTCGCCCGGACGATGCCCTCCACCACCGGATCGACGGCCTCAAGGTGCGACGGGTTCGCCGCGACCGAGGTCTTCACCTTGCGTCCGCTGACCGCGGTGAACTCTCCCTCGGACCCGAGGTGGTACTTCACGTCCCCACTGCCTCGGGCTATCCGGGCGTCGTAGCTGCCCTGGAACTCCCGGAAGATCTGGGCGTACGACTTGCCGACGATGTTCGCCAGCACGTTCAGCCGGCCGCGATGGGGCATGCCGATGACGACTTCCTCGATCGCGTCGTCCGCGGCGCGCTCGCAGACCTCGTCGAGGAAGACGATCGTCGACTCCCCGCCCTCCAGGGAGAACCGCTTCTGGCCGACGAACTTGGTCTGCAGGAACGTCTCGAAGACCTCGGCCTCGTTCAGCTTCTCCAGGATCCGCAGGTGCTCCTCCCGCGGCCACGGCGCGAACGGACGCTCGAAGCGTTCCTGGATCCAGCTGCGCTGCGCGTCATCGGTGATGTGCATGTACTCGACCCCGACGGTGCGGCAGTACGAATCCCTGAGCATGCCCAGGATGTCCCGGAGCGGGAGCACCCGGCCGCCGATCCCGCCGAAGGTACCCACCGGGAACTCGCGGTCCAGATCCCAGATCGTCAGCCCGTGCTTGGTGAGCTCCAGGTCGGGATGGCTGCGCTGGCGGTACTCCAGCGGGTCGATGTCGGCCAGGTAGTGGCCGAGCTGGCGGTAGGCGTTGATCAGCGAGAACACCCGGGCGCTGCGGGGGATCGCGCCCAGCTTCTCGTCGCTGACGTCGTTGGCCCACCGCATCGGCGTGTACGGGACGCGCAGCGAGGCGAAGATGTCGTCGTAGAAGCCGTGCTGGCCGATCAGCAGCTGGTGGATGTAGCCCAGGAACTCTCCGGACAGGGCGCCCTGGATCACCCGGTGGTCGTAGGTGGAGGTGAGCGTGGTCACCTTCGAGACCGCGAGCTGGTTGATCCGCGTGGAGCTGGCGCCCTGGAACTCGGGCGGGTAGTCGATCGACCCGACGCCCAGGATGACGCCCTGGCCGGTCATCAGCCGGGGGACGGAGTGGTTGGTGCCGATCCCGCCCGGGTTGGTCAGGGACGCCGTGGTGCCGGCGAAGTCCGCGACCTCCAGCTTCCCCTGGCGCGCCTTGGCGACGACGGCCTCGTAGGCCTGCCAGAAGCCGGCGAAGTCGAGGTCCTCGCAGCCCTTGATGTTCGGCACGAGCAGCTGCCGGGTCCCGTCCGCCTTCCGTGAGTCGATGGCCAGCCCCAGGTTGATCGAGGGGGGCACGACCAGGAATCCACGGCCTTCGGACACCTCGTAGGCGTTGTTCATCTCGGGGTGCGCCTTGAGCGCGAGCACCATCGCCCAGCCGATCAGGTGGGTGAAGGACACCTTCCCGCCGGTGGTCCGCGCGAGGTGCTGGTTGATCATCTGGCGCTGGTCGATCGCGAGCTTCATCGGGACGTCGCGGACGCTGGTCGCCGTCGGCACGGTCAGCGACACGTCCATGTTCTGCGCGGTCCTCGCCGGGGCGCCGCGCAACGGGATGCGGGTCGGCTCGGCGGTCTCCCTGGCTGTCTGCGGCTGGCTGCGCGGCCGGTCGGCCGAGACGCCGCCGCCGCTTCCCGGAGCCAGCGGCCCTTCGGTGCGGGCCTCGGGGCTGGGCTCGGACGCCGGTGCGACCGGCGTGGACGTGGGTGCAACCGGCTGGGGCGCCGGGGACGCGGGCGTCCCGGTCGTCGCCGGCCGGGGCGCCGCGGCGGTGGTCGCCCGGGGAGCCGGGACGGCCGTGGTGACCGGGTCGGCTGCCGGCGTGGCGGCACCCTCGCGCTGGAAGAAGCTGATCCAGGTGGGATCGATCGAACCCGGGTCGGACTGGTACCGCTCGCGCATCTCGTCGATCAACCAGTCGTTGGCGCCGAACTCGGTGCCGGCGTGCGACTTCTGGTCCTGCTGGGGGTCCGCCACGGTCGTCTACTTCCCTGCGCGTGCAGTTGGTATGTGAATGTCTGCACACGATGCTACATATTCGCCGGACCGATCCGGCGCACCAGCTGACAAAGTCGCGAAACGCCTAGCCAAACCGAGTATTTGTGGTGACATCACCATGTCCTGACAATCGGACGTGGGATCGGCGCCCCCGGCGCGATTCGAACGCGCGCACCCGCCTCCGGAGGGCGGTGCTCTATCCCCTGAGCTACGGGGGCCGACTGGCGTCCGGCTGGACGCGTACCCGGCGAAAGGGCCGGATCGAACTCTAGCAAAGATCGTCCGGCCGTCTGAACCGGGCGGCAGGTCCAGCTGAACCGGGCGGCAGGTCCAGCCGGTCGCGCCGGCGTCCGAATCGGGGCCGGGTCCGGTCGCCGGCCGGGCCGTCTGGCACAGTTTCCGTCATGACGCACATGCACGTGGCCGGCGAGATCCACGCCGAGGTCACCTCACCCGCCCCGGTGTGGCTGACCCGGCCCGACGACGTGAACGCGCTGACTCCGAAGCTGTGGAGCCGGACCGCCCGCCGCCGCCCGGACGGCGTCATCGAACTCGGTGGCGTCGCGGTCACCGACCTGGTCGAGTCCGTCGGCAGCCCGGTCTACGTGATCGACGAGACCGACTTCCGTGCCCGGGCCCGGGAGTGGCGGGAGGCCTTCGAAGGCTGGACGGTGTTCTACGCGGGCAAGGCCTTCCTCTGCGCCACGCTGGTGCGGTGGCTCGCCGAGGAGGGGCTCAACCTGGACGTCTGCTCGTACGGCGAGCTGACCACGGCCCTGCGCGCCGGCATCGACCCGTCCCGGATCGGCCACCACGGCAACAACAAGTCGGACGACGAACTGCGGCTGGCGCTGACCAGCGGGGTGGGCCGGATCATCGTCGACTCCTCCGACGAGATCACCCGGCTGGAGGCGCTCTGCGCCGAGCTGGGCACGACGGCCCGGGTGCTGGTGCGGGCCACCACCGGCGTCGAGGCGCACACCCACGAGTACATCGCGACCGCCCACGAGGACCAGAAGTTCGGCTTCTCGATCACCTCGGGCCAGGCACTGGTCGGCATGTTCCGGTGCTTCCACAGCCCCCACATCGAACTGCTCGGCATCCACTCCCACATCGGCTCGCAGATCTTCGACGTCTCAGGTTTCGAGGTCGCCGCCCGCCGCACGATGAAGCTGCTGGCGCAGTTCCGGGAGGCGACCGGGACCGAGCTGCCCGAACTGGACCTCGGCGGAGGCTTCGGCATCGCCTACACCAAGGAGGACGATCCGGCATCCCCCGTCGAGCTCGCGTCCGGCCTGCGGGAGATCATCGCCCACGAGCGCCGCGCCTTCGGCCTGGCCGAGCCGATGGTCTCGATCGAGCCGGGCCGGGCGATCGTCGGGCCGGCCGGGACGGCGGTCTACCGGGTGGGGACGGTGAAGCCCGTCGAGGTCGGCGGCGGTCTCACCCGGCGCTACCTCTCGGTCGACGGAGGGATGAGCGACAACATCCGTCCGGCCCTGTACGCGGCGGAGTACTCCGCGGCGCTGGCCAACCGGACCTCGTCCGCCGAGCCGGTGGTCTCCCGGGTCGTCGGGGTGCACTGCGAGGGCGGCGACATCCTGGTCCGCGACGATTTCCTGCCGTCCGACGTGGCGATCGGCGACCTGCTCGCCGTGCCGGCGTCCGGTGCGTACAGCCGCTCGATGGCCAGCAACTACAATCACACTCCGCGACCACCGGTGGTCGCTGTCCGGGACGGACAGGTCACCCCCATGGTGCGGCGCGAGTCCCTGGACGACATCCTGGCGCTCGACGCCGGACTGGGCTGAGAGGACCTCGGATGGGCAAGTCGACGCCGTTGAAGGTGGCGCTGCTCGGCTGTGGCGTGGTCGGTTCCCAGGTCGCCCGGCTGCTGATCCAGCAGGCCGACGACCTGCGGGCCCGCGTCGGCCGGCCGCTGCAACTCGTGGGGATCGCCGTCCGCGACCTCAGCAAGCCTCGACCGGGCATCGACCCGGGGCTGCTCACCGACGACGCAGCCGGGCTGGCCGGCCGGGCGGACGTCGACCTGGTGATCGAACTGCTCGGCGGGATCGAACCGGCGCGCAGCCTGATCCTCGCCGCGATCGAGGCCGGGGCCGCGGTGGTGACGGCCAACAAGGCGCTGCTGGCGACCGAGGGCGGGACCATCTTCGCCGCTGCCGAGGCGGCCGGCGTCGACGTCTACTACGAGGCCGCCGTAGCCGGAGCCATCCCGATCGTCCGGCCGCTGCGGGAGTCGCTCGTCGGGGACGAGATCACCGCGGTGCTCGGCATCGTCAACGGGACCACCAACTTCATCCTGGACCGGATGCACACCGAGGGCTCGGATTTCGCGTCCGCGCTGGCCGAGGCCCAGGAGCTGGGCTACGCCGAGGCCGATCCGACCGCGGACGTCGGTGGCTACGACGCAGCCGCCAAGGCGTCGATCCTGGCCAGCCTCGCGTTCCACAGCCGGGTAGGGCTCTCGGACGTGGACTTCGAGGGCATCGACGCCGTGACCAGCGCTGACATCGACGCCGCCCAGGAGATGGGCTGTGTGGTCAAGCTGCTGGCCCGCTGCGCGCTGTCGGCGGACGGTAGCATCGCGGTCGGCGTCCACCCGACGATGGTGCCGCTGACACATCCGTTGGCCAGCATCCCGGGCGCCTACAACGCGATCATGGTGGAGTCCCGCAACGCCGGCCGGCTGATGTTCATGGGGCCGGGGGCGGGCGGCCAGCCGACCGCGTCCGCCGTCCTCGGCGACGTGGTGACGGCGGCCCGCAACCGCGTCCGCGGTACCCGGGGCCCGGCGGAGTCGACCTATTCCGGACGGGCGATCACCCCCGCCGGCGCGGTCGCCTCGCGGTACTACGCCTCGCTGTCGGTCAACGACGAGCCCGGCGTGCTGGCGGCGGTCGCGTCCGCCTTCGCCACCCAGTCGGTCTCCCTCCAGGCGGTCCGCCAGGAGAGTCTGGGGGAGCGCGCCCGGCTCGGGGTGGTCACCCACCTGGCGCGGCAGGAGCAGGTGGTCGCAGCGGTCGCCGAGCTGGACCGGATGCCCGAGGTGACCCCCGGGATATCCCTGATGCGGGTCGAGGGGGCCTGAGATGGACGTGGCCTGCCTCGACCTCGAGGGCGTACTCGTCCCGGAGATCTGGATCCGGGTGGCCGAGGCCACCGGGATCCCGGAGCTGCGCCTGACCACCCGCGACGTGGCCGACTACGACCAGCTGATGCGGCACCGCCTCGACGTCCTCGCCGATCGGGGTGTCGGGCTCTCGCAGATCCAGGACGTGATCGCGCAGATGGGCCCCATGCCCGGCGCGTGCGAGTTCCTCGACTGGCTGCGGCAGCGGTTCCAGGTGTTCATCCTCTCGGACACCTTCTACGAGTTCGGCATGCCGCTGATGGCGCAGCTGGGCTACCCCACGTTGCTGTGCCACCGGCTCGAGGTCAGCGACGACCGGATCGTCGGCTACCGGCTGCGCCAGCCGGACGGCAAGCGTGAGGCCGTCCGCGCCCTGCATGCGCTGAACTACCGGGTGGTGGCGACCGGCGACTCCTACAACGACACCGCGATGCTCGCCGAGGCGGACGCAGGGATCCTGTTCCGTCCGCCTGCCAACGTGGTCGAGGAGTTCGGCCAGTTCCCGGTCGTCACCGACTACGACGGCCTGGGTGCGGCCTTCAGCGCGGCGCTGGCGCGCTGATCGACCCGCAATTCCGGGACGGGGCCGTCCCGGTGCTACAGTGGGAGCCGCGCGAGCAGCGCGCTTGCCCCCAGGTCGGGCAGAACGAGCGCGAGGCAGCTTCAGTCTCGTTGAGAAACCCAGTAGCGAGCTCTCTGTCACCACTGGAATTCAGATCTGGATGTCCTCCTACGAGCTCCACTGAGCTCGGCCAGTCTGTCGCGCGCACCCGGCAGACCCCCATTCCGAAAGGACGTACGTGACCGACACCGTCGAAGCCACGAGCCCCGCCACTGCGAAGTCCGGGCTCAACGCCATGCTGGTGGGCGAGCTCAAGCAGCTCGGCGCATCGCTCGGCCTCAAGGGCACCGGCGCCATGCGCAAGGGAGAGCTGATCGCCGCGATCACCTCCGCGCAGGCCGGCAGGACCTCCGAGCGCGAGGAACGACCGCGCAAGGCCGAGACGGCAGCGCGGCGTCCCCGCACCTCGGCGCAGGCCGCTCCCGAGACGGCCGACCGCGGCCAGCCCGCGGCCGAGAGCGCCGAGTCCCGATCGGTTGACGACGTGGCCTCACGGCTGGAGGCGCTGAAGGCCGCCGACCCCGCCCGGGGCAGTCGCGGACGGCGCGGCAACGCCACCGAGGGGGACGCCGCCGGTGAGCAGTCCCCGGTGGAGCAGCCCCGGCAGCAGCCGCCGCAGCGCGAGTCCCAGCAGCGCGACTCGCAGCAGCGTGACTCGCAGCAGCGCGACGACGACGACTTCGGTGGTGGCCGGCGCAGCCGGCGACGCCGCAACCGGGACCGGCAGAACCGCCGCCGTCCGGGCAGTGGTGGCGGTGGCACCAGCGGCCTGGAGCGGCTGGACGCCGAGCCGGTGCTCTCCGAGGACGACGTCGTCACCGACATCTCCGGCATCCTCGACGTCCTGGACAACTACGCCTTCGTCCGCACCACCGGCTACCTGCCCGGTCCGAACGACGCCTACGTGTCGCTGTCGATGGTCCGCAAGTACGGGCTGCGCAAGGGTGACATCGTCACCGGCGCGATCAAGAGCCCCAAGGAGGGGGAGCGGCGGGAGAAGTTCAACCCGCTGGTCCGGATCGACACGATCAACGCCGACGACCCCGCCAAGGCGAAGGATCGGGTGGAGTTCAACAAGCTCACCCCGCTCTACCCGTCCGAGCGGCTGCGGCTGGAGACCACCCCGCTGAACATGACCGGACGGATCATCGACCTGGTCTCCCCGATCGGCAAGGGCCAGCGCGGCCTGATCGTGTCCCCGCCGAAGGCCGGCAAGACCCTGGCGATGCAGGCCATCGCCAACGCGATCACCGCCAACAACCCGGAGGTCCACCTGATGGTGGTGCTGGTCGACGAGCGTCCGGAGGAGGTCACCGATTTCGCCAGGACCACGTCCGGCGAGGTCATCGCGTCCACCTTCGACCGGCCGGCCGACGACCACACCACGATCGCTGAACTGGCCATCGAGCGCGCCAAGCGCCTGGTCGAGATGGGCCGCGACGTGGTCATCCTGCTGGACGGCATCACCCGGCTGAGCCGGGCCTACAACCTGGCGGCCCCGGCGTCCGGACGGATCCTGTCCGGCGGTGTCGACTCCGCTGCGCTCTACCCGCCGAAGAAGTTCTTCGGCGCCGCGCGCAACATCGAGGACGGCGGCTCGCTGACCATCCTGGCCACGGCGCTGATCGAGACCGGCTCGAAGATGGACGAGGTGATCTTCGAGGAGTTCAAGGGCACCGGCAACATGGAGCTCCGGCTGCGTCGCGAACTCGCCGACAAGCGGATCTTCCCGGCCATCGACCCGATCGCGTCCGGCACCCGCCGCGAGGAGCTGCTGCTGCCACGCGAGGAGTTGGCGATCATCTGGAAGCTCCGCCGCGTGCTCAGCGCCCAGGAGCCCCAGCAGAGCCTGGAGATGCTGCTCAACCGGATGCGCAAGACCCAGAGCAACCGCGAGTTCCTCTCGGTCATCTCCAAGACCACGCCGAATCCGGAGTAGTAGCCCGGCGCCTCAGCGACTTCGCTCCCGAAAGGGACGTTCGCTCCCGAACTTTCGGGAGCAGACGTCCCTTTCGGGAGCGAATCGGTTGGGGGCTAGAAGACCCAGCTGGCGACCGGGAGGCTCGGCCAGCCGAAGGCGACCGAGGCCCGCCGCAGGGCGCCGGGCGCGCGCTCGGTGACCAGGCCGGCACCGGC
>JAFKJK010000020.1 GCA_017306015.1 Propionibacteriaceae bacterium | reverse complement strand
GACGGTGTTGGCGAATTATCAGGCGATTGCGGCTACGGGTGAGAAGAACATCACGACGAACATTCCGCGGACGTTGTTGCCGGCGATGGCTGAGTTGGGTCTGAAGGTGAAGGGGACGAAGACCCGGAGCCTGGTGCTGGATCCGAGCACGGGGTTCCACTCGTACGCGCCGGACTGGAGCTGGGTCCGGGCGAAGGTGAAGAAGGCGCTCAGCGAGACCGCGGCCACCGCCGTGGGGCAACCGGCGCAGTCCCCGTCCGCATCCTCGTCCCCGTCGTCATCGCCGTCGGTCAAGGCGACCAAGAGCGATGACCTGTCCGTCGTCTGCTCCTACCACCCGCAGGACTACCAGCCCACCAAGAGGTAGCCCGAGTCTGCTGACCCGGAGCGGGTCGCTGTCACACCGGAGGGTTTGGTGGACACTACACAGGTGTGAGCACCCTGACGGAGCCGTCCGAGGCTGAGTTCCGCCGGTTCCATCGGCGGACCTCGCGTCGGGTGTACGGCTACGTGCGTCGCAACTGCGACGAGGCCGAGTGCGATGACGTGATCGCCGAGGTGTTCCTGGTCGCCTGGCGCCGTTGGGGCCAGGTTCCGGCCGATCCCATGCCGTGGCTGCTGGCCACGGCACGAAGGACGCTGGCGAACCACTGGCGGTCCCGGAACCGGCAGGAGCGGCTGGCCGCCGAGCTGGCCGGTGTCCGCGATCTCGCCGGTTCCGACCCGGCGAACGTGGCGGTCGAGCGCGCAGACCTGCTGCGGGCGCTGGCCGGTCTGGATCCCGACGACCGGGAGATCCTGCTGCTGGCGGGTTGGGACGGTCTCGACTCGGCCGGAGTGGCGACGGTGCTCGGGATCACGCCGGTGGCGGCACGCGCCCGACTCAGTCGTGCCCGACGCCGCCTCGCGGCCCGGATCGACGAGCCCGGGACGACAGCCGACCCTCTTCCGTCCCTGTTGATCGAAGGCAGCTGACCATGACGACGAAACTCACCCCGGACCAGGCCATGGACGCACTCGCCGCGCTCAAGCCCGGCACGGACGACCTCACCACGGGTTGGTACCTCGGACGCAGTGAGCAGAACCTGCAGGCCGTCCTCACCCAGACGTCGACGCCCGCACCGGCGGCGCGACCATCGCGGACACGGTGGGTCGTCGCGGCTGCCGTGGCGGCAGCGCTCGTGGCGATTGCGCTGGTGGTCGTGTCCGGGGTGGTCGGCCCCGGCCGACTCACGGCGATCCCGGTCCACAGCCCGGCCACCGCTCCCGTGGCGACCGCAACCCGGTTGGTGGAGCCCAGGAGTCGGTGGGCCACGGCGGCACTCGCGCCGGATGACATGCCCCTGGTGCCGTACCTCGCCGCCCTCAAGAAGGTGAAGGACGACGAGGCATCCCGGGCCGACACGGACGCGCGGCGGAGTTGGTGGAATCGGAGAGAAGCCTTCCTGGCACAGTGCATGGCCGGCCAGGGGTACACCTACTTCCCGCGCGACTACGACGGGTCGGGCTCGGGCTACGACAGCGAGGCCGCCGTCCGGACGGCTCAGCGCTACCGCGACACGCTCCCGATCCCGGCGCTCGACCCCGAGCGGGCCGTGGTCGCCTCGGTTGGCTACGGCCTGAGCAGCACCCCCGAGCAGCAGCTCAGCCGGCTCACGAGGGTCGACCTCCGCAACGCGGAGTACTGGAGTTCGCTGTCCCCGCAGCAGCAGGACGGCTACGACGTCGCGATGAGTGGGCAGCCCAACGACGACACCCGCATCAATCCGATGACCAGCGGCTGCTACTGGGCTGGCGAGCGGAAGTTCCCCGAGGTCGAGGATCACTCGGTCAAGGATCAGATCTGGAGCAGGTTCATCGACATCATCCCAGCCCTGCTCAACTTCACCGAAGACGCGTCCATCGAGGCCGACCCACAGATCGTCACCCTCAACAACGAGTGGCGCGCCTGCATGACCGGCGCCGGCCATTCGACCGAGGCGATCCGTGCCCACCAGACCGGCAGGACCGGCGGCTTCGACGGCCCGCGGGCCGCCATCGAGCTCGCCAGCCTGACCGGCGACGACGGCGCGGTCGCCGATTACCCCGCGCCGAGTGACGCGCCGGCTGACCAGCAGTCGCTGACCGGGGCCGAACCCGAGATCAGGATCGCCCTCGCCGACTACGACTGCCGCCGGGCCACCAACTACGTTCCGCGGCTCGTCGCCGTCCAACGCAGCATCGAGGAGCAGTTCGTGAGGGCGCACCAGAAGCGGCTCGACCAACTCCTCGCCTCCGCGAACGAGTGACGTCAGGAGTGAGGCCCGACGACCTCGATCCTGCAGCGGGGCCGGTGGAGCGGGCGAGACCATCGCGGACGACGGCGCTGTAGGGGCTCCAGCGCTGCCCGGCGTCGGCCCGGTCGTAGACCGGGTCAGGGCTGGTGTCGATGCGCGGACGAACCCGCACGCTGCCGGACTTGGGCCCCTGCGGGTCAGACAGCGACGCAGGCCTGTCGTTCGGGATGGTGTGCTCGACGCCGTTGCCCCGTTGAACGGTCGTACTCGTCGTGGTCGAGCCTCCGCCCGTCGGTTCGCTCGACTCAGGGCTACCGTCCAGCGATCCGGGACCGCAGGGAGCCGGGACCTCGACCACGGGAGCGCATCTGTTCCCCGAAGGTAGGCGCCTGTATTCCCCGAACCTGAGGGCTCCAGTTCCCCAAACGTGAGCGATCCATCACGACGCCCACCAGGTGGCGCATCTGGCGACCCAGCAAGATTCGAACTTGCGACACAAGGTTTAGGAAGGCTGTCCCAACAGGGTGTTGACTAGGGAATGTTGCACGCCAACCGGGCGTCGTGCAGCCGTGCAACAGTGGATTTCGAAAAGTGAGCACCCGACTCGGCGTCACTCATAGTGCGTCCACATGCGCAGGACATGGATGACGCGTTCCTCGGCGAGCACCTCGTAGACGAGGCGGTGCTGGATGTTGATCCGCCGGGAGTAGCAGCCGGCTAGGTCGCCGACCAACTTCTCGTACCGCGGCGGGTTTGCGAAGGGGTCCTCGGTGATGACGCCCAGGAGTTCCTCCGCCTTGGGCTTCAGCCCCGAGGCCGCCAGCTTCCGCGCGTCCTTCTGGGCGGCCTTCGAGTACACCAACCGCCACCCGGTCACCAGTCGAGTTCTTCCGAACCGTCGTCCAGACCCGCGGCGCGTGCTTGCCGGATCGACTCGGTGAAGCCAGGGACGTTCGCGAGGAAGAGCGTCTCCTGAATCGCCCGCCAGTCGTCCTCACCCACAAGCACTGCGTTACCGCGCTGGCCGGTGATGGTCAGCGGCTCGGACTCCTCGTTGACCTGGTCGATCAGGCGATAGAGCTTCGTCCGGGCTGTGGTTGCACTTACGGCAGTCATCTCGTTGCACCTCCACGACCAGCGTACGTGATCGCGTACGCATGGCCAAGCGATGCTCTGCGCGTGGGACGCCGACTGTACGGATTGCCGGAGTTGGACTGTACGGATTGCCGGGATCGGCGTCCGGGCACTTCCGGCGCCGCGGCGCCTGTGCCCCGTCAGGCCGTCCACCAGCTCGCGTTGGGGACCGGCGTGAACAACTGCTCCAATGCGGAATCAGGGATGCGGATCAAGCGCCTCCCGCTGTGGATGGCTGGCAGGGCGCCGGAGTGGATGCGGCGTCGGAGGGTCATCACGCTGACGTGGTACCGCTCGGCGGCTTCCTGGAGGGTCAGGTACTCGGTCGGACGGCTGGCGGCTCGGTGGACGGTCATGGCGGTTCTCCTCGTGGGCGGGCTGGCTACCAGCGGACGCTGCGGTCGTGGGGTGGGCGGGTGAGGTCTTCGGGTCGCGGCGGTCGCGGCCCGGGGGACGGCGCGACGGGCGGCCAGCCTTCCTGAGTGGGGTCGTGGCGGTCGATCCGCTAGATGAGGGCGGCGACGGGCTGCTCGGCGGGGAGTGGCCCGTCCTGAAGTGCGGTGTCGAGGACGTCGCTCGCGTCGCCGCCGTGACGGTTGACCTCCTGCAGCCGTGCGGCGAGCATCGGCAGGCGGGAGTCGTCGACGAGGTACCGACTGAGCGGCTCCAGTTGTGGCCACCACGGGCCGATGTCGGGCATGCCGGCGCTGGTGAGTTGCTGGTCGAGGTGGTGTTGCCAGCGTCGGCCGGCTGCGGAGTGTGCGGGCTCCCCGGTGGGTCGCATGTCATGGACGGGAGTGTTGGTGGCGGCTCGCCACACGCGCAGGTCGGCGTCCAGCTGGGCCGGCAGCGATGTGCCGAGCTGCCACGCAGGGCGTGACGCCTGGTCCTGTTCGCGCACCTGTCTGGCGAGCCCGGCGACGAGGTCCGCGCGGGCGGCGAGGTACGGCCCCCAGGTGGGGTCGTCGGCGATCTTGGTGGGGACCGCCGGGGAGCCAGGAGAGTGGGCCCGGTGGCAGGTGGCGGGTCGGGTCGATGCGCCAGTCGAGGACGGCGGCGGGGTCGCTCGCGGTGTCGAGGTCGCCGTGGTCGATGGCGTCTCGTAGGACGTCGATCGGGTCGTGGCCGGCGGCGGCGAGCTGGAGAAGGTGGCCGCGCAGGGTCGGCCACGCAGGCTCAGAGCTGAGCCACAACACGAGCTGGTCAGCCTGCTCATCGAGTCGGCGCACGGCATCGGTGCCGAGGACGTGGCCGGCGGCGACGCCGAGCGCGTCGTTGTACGCGGCGACCGCAGGCGCGAGTTGAACGGCGGGGTCCGTGGCCTGGCGGGAGCGCCTGACGATCCTGTCAAGGCGCGAGTTCGGGAGGTGCAAGCCGATGTGGCGCCCTCCCTGCCCGTGACGTACGAGTCTGTTGCCCGGTCGGCAGCAGATCTTGATGCCCTTGCCAGCCAAATTCTGGCCGATGCGCCTGGCTGGGCCAAGAACGGAATCGAGCTGAGCACGTGGGGGCCGGACGCCGCTACGAACACCGTCCTGGTGACTCTCAAGGACTACGATCCGGAGTCCGCTGCGCTCATCGCAGACCGTTACGGCAGTGACGTGTCGGTCAGCACCGCGAGCGTCACGGCGGCCGGGTCGTCACGCGACTCCGACAGCGCGCCGTGGTACGGCGGATCCAAGATCACGAACGGGGGTACTGCACGAGCTGGTTTGCCGCTACGAGGAACTCCGACAGCAAGACGGTGATGCTGACCGCGGGACACTGTGGGAGCGGCGCCTGGAAGCAGGGTGGGGCGACGTTTGGGACGACGTCCAAGATCTCCTTCGGAGGCCGAACTGACGAACAGGTGCTGCCTGTGACATCGAACGCCGCACGGATCTTCTCGGATCCCACGAGCACGTCCAGACGCGTGTCGTCAGTTGCGACCAGTGACCCCATCGGAACGTTGCTGTGCACGGACGGGTACACCGATAGGGAGGTCTGCAACGTCAAAGTCATGGCGATCGGGCAGGTTGTCACCTACAACGGCGCCACGGTGACCGGCTTGGTGCAAGCCAAGCAGACCCAGGGAAAGAAGGCCTTCTCGCCAGGCGACAGCGGCGGCCCTGTTGGGGCAACCTCGGGATCTGATGTCATCGCGGCGTACGGGATGATCGAGGCCTATGCGGACTCCACGTTCTCGCTCGGATGGTATATGCCGGCTCGGTTCATCCAGCAGGACATGGGCGTCAAGGTCAAGACAGGTTAGGCTAGAACATGGCTCGCAAGCGACATCTCGTCCTGATGTTGTGTGCCGCGATCATGTTCGCGGCGTGTGCCAGCCCAGGGCCGCTCGCGGGTTCGCCAGAGTCAGCACCGACGACCGCGCCAAGCCGAGACCCGATGGTCCCGGTGCCGTCGCCTACCTGGAGCGAGGACGAACTGAATCGCCCTGTTGTGGTGGCGGAGTCGCCGGGGGACATCAGCCTCCCATGGACCTTCATCGCGTTGTCGGCGGATGGCAAGCGGATTCAAGTGGTGTACACCGCGGGCGACCACGGCTGCGTGACGTTCGCGGGCGTTCTTGTGTCGCAGACCGCGGAGTCGGTGACACTGACCGCGACCGGACGATATACGTCGACGCCGCCCCCGTCCGCGTGTCCAGCCATGCTCCTTCAAGGCGCAGGCACTGTCTCGCTGGACGCACCGCTCGATGGCCGGGATCTGATTCATGCCAGCCTCCCCGTGCCCGGCTTTCCGTCACCGGCCGCTGGTCGGTGATGGTGGAGGTGTCCAGTCGTGAGGGCAGCGGCTAGACGAGTGCGCGCGAGCCAGGCGCCGGCGAGGAGTGCTGGCCCGTAGGGGAAGGGTCCTTGCCGTCGGCTGGCTTTGACCTAGACGATGGCGCCGATCGAGCCGATGGTGATCGCGAACACGGGCGTGATGAGGCTGTGGGCGCCACAAGATAGTACGCGCGACAGATTATGCGAGTTTCGTTCTACCTGGAAGGTGGCTGGCGGCAGCCGGGACGGATCTGAGGGTCCAGGCACTGGGGAGCGCAACCTTCGGTCCAGGCCGTCACCACCCTGCAGCCTCCACTTCGCGAGCCGGGCCGGGCCAGCCTCGTTCAACCAAGTCGGGTTCAATCTTGTGCGAGCTGTGACAGCTTCGCCGCAAGCTGACGATCGCGCCCCTTGGCGGCGTGCTGGTAGATCATCGCGGCGTCGGCGGTGGTGTGGCCGAGGCGGGCTTGCAGCTCGGCGGTGGTGGCGCCTGCCTGGGCGGCCAGGGTCGCCCCGGTGTGGCGGAGGTCGTGGAAGCGCAGGTCGGGGCGACCGGCGGCCTTCCGGGCCTTGTTCCAAGGGCGATAGACGACCGACTCGTGCAGGTGGCCGCCGCCCATTTCAGCGGGGAACAGCAGAGCGTCGCGTCCCGGCTTGGTGTGGTCCTTGAGGTGTGCGCGGACTGCGTCCAGCAGGTGTGGTGGGATCGCGACATCGCGGACGCCGGCGTCGGTCTTCGGTGGTCCGACGACCGGCGCGCCGGGGGTGAAGGTGACGGCGCGGCGCACCTTGATCACCTCGTTGGTCAGGTCGATGTCGCGGCGGCGAAGTTCGGCGAGTTCGCCGTAGCGCAGGGCGCACCACGTCGCCAGCAGCACCATCAGGCGGAGCCGTTCGGGCATGGCCTCGACGATGGTCGCCAGTTCGTCGAGGGTGGCCGGTTCGATGCCATGCTTGCGGCGGACGACGCCGGCTCCCTGGATGCTGACCGGGCTGACCTCGACCAACTCGTCCTCGACGGCGGAGTTCATGATCGTCCGTAGGACGGCGTAAGCCTTGGCCTTGGGGCGGTCGCTCACGCTGCGGAGCGCGTTGGCGTGCCAGTTGCGGACGTCGGCGCGGGTGATGTCGGTGACTGGCCGGTCGCCGAGATGGGGCGCGATGTAGAGGCGGAGCGCTCGCTCATAGTCGATCACGGTGTTCGGGCGCAGCGGCTCGCCCTTGACGCGACGCTGAGCGAGCCAGCGGGTGGCGTACTGGCTGAGGTCTCGGCCTGGCTGGTGCGCAATGCCTCGGCCTTCCGAACCGCGGGCGGTCGCCACTTGCCGAACTCGACCTCCTTACGCTCCTCGGCGAGCCACGCTTCGGCGTCCGCCTTGGTGGTGAAGGTCGTCGGCCCGAGGTGTCGGGTGAGGTCGGGGCCGTAGTAGCTGGCCTGGTAGCGCTTGGACGGCAGTCACCTGACCATTCCGAAGCCTCGTCTGCTCATCTCGCCTCCTACGCTCCGCGAGGCCCCCGGCGTGCAACATACGTGCAACATCTTGGCGGACGAGGGATCACTAGTGTCATCTTCTGATCCTGAGTGGCCACTCAACGGGCCCGCGTTTGTGCTTGTCAGAAGGATATCTCACGCTCAGTGTGGTTGGCGACCCCAGCAAGATTCGAACTTGCGACACAAGGTTTAGGAAACCTCTGCTCTATCCCCTGAGCTATGGGGCCCGTGGCTGGCCCGGCGGCTCCGCCTCGACCGCCTCCAGCGTAGCGGAGGTGGGGCGGCGGACGTTCCCGCCCAGGGGACGCGCAGGCGTCCAAGGGTGATCCCACAACCGGAAACCTTGGAAAACGGGTGCGGTTGCGCTAGCCTCGCACTGAGAGTGACGCACTCGATGTTGTCTCCTGGGGGTGGGTAGACGGCTTCAAGCCCTTCGTGGTGCGTCACTCTCCTACTGTCTGCGGTCGCCGCGCCGCCGTGCCCTAGCATCGAACCATGACCGAAGCCGCCCTCCAGCAGTGCCTCGACAAGATGGACGCGGCTGGTGTCAGCCGTCCCGCGATCGACAACTTCGCCCACTACTGGCGCCTGTGCGCCTCCGGCGCGACCGGTGTCATCGCCGAGGCCACCATCCGTCCGCTCCTTGACGTGCCCAGCCTGGACGCCGTCGACATCAGCGAGGCGGACGCCCGCGCCGCCCTTCAGCGGACGGTCCTGATCAAGCTCAACGGCGGACTGGGCACGTCGATGGGCCTCGACCGGGCCAAGACCCTCCTCGAAGTGCGGGACGGCAAGAGCTTCCTCGACCTGATCGTCGCCCAGGTGCAGTACGCCCGCGTCGCCTACTCCGCCCGGCTGCCCCTGCTGTTCATGAACAGCTTCCGGACAAGGGACGACACCCTTGACTACTTGTCCCGCTACCCCGAGCTGGCCGTCGACGGGCTGCCCCTGGATTTCCTCCAGAGCAGAGAGCCCAAGATCCTCGCCGGCGACCTGAGCCCCGTTTCCTGGCCCGACGATCCGTCCCTGGAGTGGTGCCCGCCCGGCCACGGCGACCTCTACCCCTCCCTGCTCAGCAGCGGCGTCCTGGACGCCCTGATCGAGGCCGGCTTCCGCTACGCCTCGGTCGCCAACGGCGACAACCTCGGCTCCGGCCCCGACGCGCGGCTGGCCGGCTGGTTCGCCTCCACCGGCGCGCCGTACGCGGCCGAGCTCTGCCCGCGGACGGTGAACGACCGCAAGGGCGGCCACCTCGCCGTCCGCATCGCCGACGGCCAGCTGATCCTCCGAGACACCGCCCAGACCGCTCCCGAGGAGATGGACTTCTTCACCGACGAGCATCGCCACCCGTACTTCCACACCAACAACCTGTGGCTCGACCTCGTCCAGCTCCGAGACGTCCTCATCGAGCGCAACGGCGTGCTGGGGCTGCCGCTGATCCGCAACGAGAAGACCGTGGATCCGTCCGATCCGGCCAGCCCTGCGGTGATTCAGTTGGAGAGCGCGATGGGCGCCGCGATCGAGGTCTTCGCCGGCGCCACCGCGATCGCCGTCCCTCGGGACCGGTTCCTGCCGGTCAAGACCACCAACGAACTGCTCCTCCTGCGCTCCGACGTCTTCGACCTGGGCGAGGACGGACGGCTCACCGCGACCGCCGCCATCCCCGAGATCTCCCTCGGCAAGCGCTACAAGCTCGTCGACGACTTCGATCGGCTCGTGCCCGTGGTGCCCTCGCTGCGCCGCGCCGAGGCGCTGGTCGTGGACGGGGAGTGGACCTTCGACGCACCCGCCGAGGTGATCGGACGGGTCGAGCTGCCCGACACCGGCCAACCTGAGCACTACCGGTGACCGGACGCTGGCAGGCGGCGATCGCCTACGCCCTGGTGGGCACCGAACTGCCACTGGACGAGGGCGGACGCGCCGACCCCGAAGCCGCCGTCGCGGCCCTGTCCGCCCGCGGCTGGACGGCCGTCCGGGTCGGGGCCCATGCCCGCGAGGTCAGTGCCGACGCCCGGCCCTGGCCACACCCGGTACCCGCGGACCTGCGAGCCGGCTGCGGGCCCGCCCAACTCCAGGCCGCTGTGGCCCGGGCTCGGGAACTCCTCGGCCTGGCCACGCTGGAGGTACGACCGCCGTCCCGGCGGAACCTGCTGACCGCAGACGAGAGGCGACTCCTGGCCGAGGTGCCCCCACACCACGTCCAGTGAGAGCCGCGCGACCAGCCGCCTGCCCTACTTGCTCTGCGCTGCCAGGATGTCCCGGATCTCGCCGAGCAGCTCCTCAGACGTGGGCGCACCCGCCTCTTCCGGCGCGGGCTTGGACAGCCGCTCCTTGAGCCGGTTGTACGGCAGGACGATGCCGAAGTAGACGACGGCGGCGGTGATCACGAAGCTGATCACCGAGGTGATGAAGACCCCGACGTTCACACCGCCGATGGTCACCGAGCTGAAGTCGGGATTCCCGCCGATGACCTTCGCGATCACGTCCATGACCAACTGGGTGAACGACTTGGTCACGTCGCCGAAGACGGCACCGATGATGAAGGCGATGGCCACCTCGATGAGGTTGCCGCGCATGAGAAAGTCCTTGAATCCGGTCATGAATGTCCTCTTCCATTGCGGGGAAACAGGGTGGGTTACCGAAGCACGTACCCTAGCGTCCCGGCGGAAGTGGCCGTCAAGATGGCAGCGGACTGGGTCTGGTCGGCCTCCACCAGCACCAGTCCGGCGCCGGCAGAACCCAGCACGCCGCCTCGGTCGGCCCCGGGAAGCGCCACTACCCGGACGTCGCCCGCCACCGTCGTCACCGCACCGCCGGACGTCTGCTGGCCGAGGATGTCGATCCGGCTGCCGACCCGGAGGATCGAGACGGTGTCGGGATCGCTGAACCGCACCGGCACAGCCACGCGTCCCGTCGCCACCAGCGAGCCCGAGTCGAGCAGGTCGGCTCTGGTCAGCGGACGCCGGGCCGGGACCGTCCCCACCACCTCGCTCCCGACCAGGCCGGACGGGTCGCTGAACGCCCCCTCCGGCACGGCTTCGGCAGGGTACGCCGACACGGTCAGGTCGCCCTCGGCGACGATCGAGCCACCACCGATCTGGTGGACGGCCACGACGACGGGAACCGTCCCGGCCCCCTCGGGAGAGAGCGCGGACAGCGCGGCGAGGACCGCGATGGAGGCGAGGATCGCGGCGAACCACCGGCGGTGCCAGCGGAAGGCGCGGACGACAGGGTCGATCAGCTGAGCGGGATGCACGCCCTCACTATCGGGATCAGAGGGCGGATCGGGTCACGATCCACAGGCTCAGGCGGCCGGCGTCTTCGTTGTGGACGACGAGGACGGTGACGCGGAGGCCGGCTTCGACTCGGTCTTGGCCGGGGCTGCGGCCGACTCGGGCTTCGGCTTCGCCTCGCCGTGCTTCCTGGCGCGGTTGTCGGTGGCGTAGAAGCCGGAGCCCTTGAAGACCACTCCGACGGCGTTGAAGACCTTGCGGAGCCGTCCGTCGCATTCGGGGCACACGGTCAGGGGGTCGTCGGTGAACTTCTGGACGGCCTCGAGTTCGGTGCCGCACTCGGTGCAGCGGTACTGGTAGGTGGGCATGGTCACTTTCCTGCGCAGGTTCGGTTCGCGGGGAATGCTAGTCGAGCAGGCAACTCAACTCCGAACCCCGTCCCGGCTATTCCCGCAGTCGATCCGCCGCCGCTCGGTGACCAGCAGGTCGACCGGCTGGTCCCACGCGTCGGTGGGGACGTCGTCCAGCACCTCGGTGTCGAACAGCAGCAACCCCCTCGGCGCGTCCGGCCGGGCTGAGGCCAGGGCGCGGTCGTACCAGCCGCCGCCGGTGCCGAGCCGCCTCCCGTCCGGTGTTCCGGCGAGACCGGGCAGCCAGATGAAGTCGGCCCTGGCCAGCGCGTCCGTGCCGAGTGCCGGCCCGTCCGGCTGCAGGATGCCGCGCCTGCCGGTGACCAGGTGCTCCGGCCCGGCGTACCAGCTCCAGTCGGGCAGCGGCCCGAGCACCGGCAACAGGACGGCGACGTCGGCGGCCCGCAGCGTCTCGATCAGTTCCTGCGTCGCCGGCTCGCCGGGACGGGACGCATACGCAGCCACCACGGCCGCTCCGGCGCAGGCAGCCAGGCAGCGGAGGGCGCGGGCGAGTTCAGCGGCGGAATCGGGTTCGCGGACGGCTCTCGCTGCGCCCAGCCGCATCCGCAGTTCGGCCTTGGTCGGACCGTGGCCGCGGCCATGCGGCTGGCCTTCGGCGTCTGGCAGACGCATTGGCCTATGGTATCGGCATGCCACTCTTCTCCCGTTCCAAGGGCGCCAGGGGCGCCGAGCGGGCCGAGGTTCCCGAGCCGGTGGTCGAGGCAGCGCCGCCGCCGACCCCCGTCCGTCACCTGCCCGACCCGCCGGCGGTCGATGCGAGCGGCCTGCGCGACATCGACGCGCACCGCGACTACCTGCTGTCCCTGGTCCCGCAGATGCGACCGTTCGGCATCGGCCTGATGGATGCCGGTGGGCTGACCCTGTGCGAATCGCTGACCTCCGACCTGGACCTGCCGATCTACACCGCGGCGACGGTCAGCGGCTGGGCGGTTCGAGCCTCCAACCTCGTCGGCGCCAGCGACCTGCGTCCGATCATCATGCCGATGGCCGGTGAGATCCGTGCGGACGGACGTCGCGGCGCCCCGCTGACACCGGGGACGGTGGTCTGGATCGAGGTCGGCGCCCCGCTCCCGGACGGCGCCGACGCGGTCGTCCCGTTCGAGCGCACCGCGGTCGCCGGACGGGAGGTCGAGTTCCGCGAGGAGGCCACCTTCCAGCAGAACCTGTGGCTCGCCGGCTCGCGGGTCGCCGACGGCGATCGCCTGCTCGGCAGCGGAGCGCTGCTGACTCCGCGGGCGATCGGGCTGATCGCGGAGGTGGGTCACGACAAGGTGCTGGCCCGCCCGCGTCCGCGGGTCGCGATCGTCACCTCGGCGCCCGGACTGGTGGAGCCGGGGCTGCCGTTGACGTCGCTGAACCAGCGGTACGACGCGACGACGCCGCTGCTGGCCGCCGCTGCGCGCGAGGACGGAGCCCAGGTCTTCGCGTCCCCGATCGTTCCCCCGGATGCGCGGCTGGTGGCCACCGCGGTGAGCGAGCAGTTGGTGCGGGCCGATCTGCTCCTGCTGGTCGCCGACATGGACGGCGACCTGCTGCAGGCGATGGCTGGGCTCGGTTCGTTCGACGTGGCCCAGGTGGACGGCTTCGCCACGCCACTGGTGTTCGGGCTGGTCGGCCCGGAGGGGATCCCGATGGTCGTCCTCCCGGCCCGGCCGGTGCCTGCCTACCTGGTCTACGAGCTGTTCGCCCGTCCGCTGGTGGAGAGACTGGGCGGCCAGGAGATCAGCGAACCAGAGCTCGTCGACGGCCGGCTCACCACGCCGCTGGAGAGTGATCCGGTCCGGACCCGGCTGGTCCTGGCGCACAGCACGTCCGCCGGGGTGCGGCCGCTCCCGGTCGCCGGTGACCAGGGCGCGGCCGAGCTGTCCGACGCGAACGCGGTCGCTTTTGTCCCGGCGGGAGTCGGGCACCTTCCGGCAGGCAATCCGATCGTCTGCTGGATGCTTGACTAGAGCCTCGATGGAATCCGTGCGCGCCAAGGGGTGGCCGGCCCGGCTCGAACGCCCGCCGGTGACCCTGCGTCCACTCCGGCGCGGGGACGAGGGCGAGTGGTCCCGGATCCGTAACGCCCAGCCCGACTGGTTCCGGATGTGGGACTCCACCAGCCCACGGACGTCGGGTGAGCAGCCGATCTCGTTCGGTCAGCTCGTGACCCGGCTGAACCGGCGTGCCCGGCAGGGACAGGTGCTGCCCTGGGCAGTCGACTACTCCGAGGTGGGCGCGCGTCCCCGCTTCGTCGGTCAGGTGACCGTCTCGGGGATCACCTGGGGCTCGGCTTGCTGGGCGCAGATCGGCTACTGGATCAACCGGGACTATGCCGGCCGGGGGATCATCCCGACAGCCGTGGCGATGGCGTGCGACCACTGCTTCTCGCTCGGCCTGCACCGGATCGAGATCGCCATCCGTCCCGAGAACACCAACAGTCTCGCCGTCGTGCACAAGCTCGGCTTCCGGCTGGAGGGACGCCGGGAGCGCTACATGCACGTCAACGGCGACTGGCGCGACCACGACATGTTCGTCCTCACCGCGGAAGAGGTGGACGGACGGGTGGTCGACCGGCTGCCACACTGAGCGATCCGCCGATACTGCGGTTATGCAGCCCTCGCCGAAGCGCCAGGCGGAGTGATCCGCCGCAACTGTGGATATCAGCAGGCGAGCCGGCCCGATAACCGCAGTTCCGGCGGAACGGGTCGGGCTGAGGCTCTCAGATGCCCTGATAACTCACGTTTCGGAGGATCGCCCGCCACGGTCTGGCGACACTCCGCCCGGGGTCGGCGTGGCTTCGGTCTGGGACCTTTACCGTTGCAGGCATGGGTTTCACCGGGCTGATCTTCGGCGCTATCGCCGTGTTCTGGCTGATCTTCCTGGTGCCCTTCTTCCTGCGTCATCGCGGCGAGGACATCGAGGACGACGTGGACGCGGCCATCCCGTTCACCCCTGCCGTGACCATCGTCCGGAGCGGATCGTCGCTGGCCGAGTCGGAGCCGGGGACTGCGGACGTCTCGACGCCACTGATCCGCCGGGCCCGGCTGCGCGAACTGAAGCTCCGTCAGGAGGAAGCCGCGCAGCGCCGGCGCAGGGTGCTCGCGTCCCTGCTGGCCGCGCAGATGGTCGTCGCGGCACTGGTCTTCTTCGGCCTCGCCGAGTGGTGGACGGCGCTGGTTCCGTTCGGCCTGATCGTGGTCTTCCTGGTCGTGGCCCGGTTCAGCGTGCGGGCGATGAAGGCCGCCTTCGATCGGCAGGCCGAGGAGATCCGCTCGGCGCCCGACGAGGAGACGGTCGCGCTGTCCCTGAGCGATGTGGACGCGGCCGCGCACGAGCACTCGATCGAACTCAGCGTGCCGGTCGGCGGGGCCGGTTCGCTGTGGGACCCGATCCCGATCACCCGGCCGACCTACGTGTCGACGCCGCTGGCTCCCCGGACGGTGCGCACGATCGACCTGACGGCGCCGGTCCCCGCGCGCCCGTCCGTCCCGGTGACGGCCGACCCGATCACCCCGGTCGAGACCGAGGCGGACGGCGAGCGCACCGAGGACGTCGGCTGACCTCTCCTCAGGACAGCGGCGGCACCTGCTCGTTGGTGCGCGGCGGAGGCGGAGGCGTCCCGTCGCCGAAGGCCCGTCCGCCGAGGGCTTCGCGGCCGTGCGGCGTCAACCACCCCGACAGGTCCGGGCCTTTGGGCACGATCCCGGTGGGATTGATGTCGCGGTGCACGACGTAGTAGTGCCGCTTGATCTGGTCGAAGTCCACGGTGTCGCCGAAGCCGGGCGTCTGGAACAGGTCCCGGGCATAGGCCCACAGCACGGGTGACTCGGTCAGCTTGTTCCGGTTGCACTTGAAGTGACCGTGGTAGACCGCGTCGAACCGGACCAGTGTGGTGAACAGCCGGACGTCGGCCTCGGTGAGCTGGTCGCCGACGAGGTAGCGCCGTCCGGACAGCCGGGACTCGAGCCGGTCGAGGGCGGCGAAGAGCCGCTCGTAGGCGTCGTCGTACGCGGTCTGGGTGCCGGCGAACCCGCAGCGGTAGACGCCGTTGTTCACTTCGGTGTAGACCCAGGAGTTGACCTCGTCGATCTCGTCCCGCAGCCGCTCGGGGTACAGATCCGGCGCACCGTCGCGGTGGTACGCGGTCCACTCGGTCTCGAGGTCGATCGTGATCTGCGGGAAGTCGTTCGTGACGACCTCGCCGCTGGGGACGTCGACGAGCGCCGGGACGGTGATGCCCTTCGGGTAGTCGGGGAAGCGGGCGAAGTAGGCCTGCTGCAGCCGCTCGATGCCGAGGACGGGATCCACACCGCCGGGGTCGAGGTCGAACGTCCAGGACCGCTGGTCGTGTGTCGGGCCGCACAGCCCCAGGCTGAGGGCGTCCTCCAGCCCGAGCAGCCGGCGGACGATGAGCGTCCGGTTGGCCCACGGGCACGCGCGGGCCGCGATCAAGCGGTAGCGTCCGGGCTCGACCGGCCAGCCGTCGCGGCCGTCCGCGGTGATCCGGTCGGTGATGTAGCGGGTGTCTCGCCGGTACTCCGGCTCCACGTACGTCATTCTGCAACTCCTTCCCTACGGTTGTACCCGCTCGGCGGGGCGGCAGGCCAGGAGGCGTAGCTCCGGTGGTACGACTGCCCGCGGGCACGGTCGATTCCGGCTGGCGGCGTCCTCGCTCAGCCGGGGACGACAAATTCAGGCTTGACTTATATAAGATCACACGTAAATATGGTTGTCATGCACGCGTTCGATGTCCTGAGCGATCCGGTCCGCCGCCGGATCCTCGAGCTCCTCGTGGACGGGGAGGAGCCGGCTGGCGAGATCACTGCCGTGATCACGTCGGAGTACGGGATCAGCCAGCCCGCTGTGTCGCAGCACCTGCGCGTGCTGCGGGAGCAGGGGTTCGCGACCGTGCGCCCCGAAGGCACCCGCAGGCTGTACGCCGTCGATCCCACCGGGCTTCAGCAAGCCAGCGAATGGCTCAGTCCGTTCGAGCAGTTCTGGCGCGGGCCGCTCGCGGCCCTCGGCACGGAGCTTGCCCGCGGACGGCGTGAGCGCCGACTGGCTGCTGCGCCGTCCGGCTCGGACGACATCGATGATTCCCACCCCATCCCAGAGGACAAGGAGTAACCCATGGTTGACGTCACCTCTCAGATCAACGCCGTGACGCGCACGCTGCGCACCGAGGACATCGACGGTTCGCCGTCCCGCGTCCAGACGATCGCGCAGGACTACCCTGCCGGCATCGACGACGTCTGGGACGCCACCACCAACGCCGAGCGGATCCCGCGTTGGTTCCTGCCGATCTCCGGCGACCTTCGCGTCGGCGGCCGCTACCAGCTCACCGGCAACGCGGGCGGCGAGATCCTCTCCTGCACGCCACCCGCGGACGGGGCAGCGCATTACCGGGTCACCTGGGAGTTCGCCGGCGGCCTCTCCTGGGTCAGTGTCAGGCTCACGTCGCTGGACGACGACCGCACCAGATTCGAGCTCAAGCACACCGCGCGCATCGCCGATGTGCCCGCCGGGATGTGGGAGACGTTCGGGCCGGGTGCCTTGGGCATCGGCTGGGATCAGTGCCTCCTCGGCCTCGCCCTGCACCTCGGCGCGCTCGCAGGCCAGATCTCGCCGGAGGACGCCGCAGCATGGTCGCTTTCCGACGAGGGCAGAGCGTTCACCCGAGCAGCCGCCGACGGCTGGGGGGACGCCGATGTCGCGGCCGGCGCGGCCCCGGATGTCGCGGCCCGCACCGCCGAGGCCAGCTACGGGTTCTACACCGGTACGGGACCGGAAGCGTAACCAAGGCAACGGTGGGGAGTCGCCGCTAGGCCAGGGAGACAGCTGCGCGGATCAACGATGCCGCCTCGAGTGGGCTGGCGGTGCTGGTGTCGATGTGCAGGTCCGCGCTGTCCCAGGCCTCGTACTCGCGGGTCTGGATCGCCCGCCAGTCGGGGAGCTCCAGGCCCGGCACATTGACGACTCGGCTCTCTGCCCGCTCTCGATGAGCGTCCGGATCGCTGCAATACAGTTCGACCTGGACCAGCGCCGCTCCGTGCGTGCTGGCGACCTCGCGCCAGGCGGTTCTTGTGATCTCGATCGGGTTGACGCACTCGACGAGGACATCGTTGCCACCGTCCAGAAGGTCGCCGGACACCGCGTAGGCCACGACGTAGCCGGCGGTCAGAACTCCGTGAGGCCCCATCTCCCCGGAGAAACGGAGCGCTTGCTCGATGCTGTCGATACGAACGTAGGCGAACCTGCCCGCCTCGTTGAGTGCAGAGGCGACGGTCGACTTGCCGACAGCGGGCAAGCCGCCAAGGATCACCAGCGTTGGAGGGGGCATGCGTTGAGAATAGTGAGCCGCTCGGACAGGACGGGCGGAAAGGCGGGCGGCACGCGGGAACTGGTGCTGTTTGGCCGCCAGGCTCTGGCCTGTCCCGCACGCGAGGTCGACACGCTCGTCCACAAGGAACTCGTACGGTCAGGCGTCCACGCCAAGATCTATGTCGGGCGTTGGACTTCCAACATCGGGTGGAGCATAGGGGATTCGAACCCCTGACCTTCTCATTGCGAACGAGACGCGCTACCAGCTGCGCCAATGCCCCAGGCGCCTTTCGGCCCGCCTACTCTAGCATCGCGTCCGGCTGGTTGTAGACCGGGGCGTCGACGCCGCCGGGCGGCATCCGCCAGCCGGCGAGCCAGGTCAGCGCAGCCGCGACGGCGGCCGCGATGAACACCGCCGTGGACGCGTGGACGATCGTCGCGTAGTCGTGCTCACCAGCGCCGGCGGCGATGAGGTTGTTCGCGATCGCGCCGAAGACGGCCACCCCGACCGCGCTCCCGGCCGAGCGAGCGAACATGTTCACCCCGGTCACCACGCCGCGCTCCGACCACGGGACGGAGTTCTGCGCTGCGATCAGCGACGGCGCCGCCGTCCAGCCCATCCCGAAGCCCATGACGAACGTGACCACCGCGATCGACCACGGGTTCGGCCAGGGACCCACCGCGGCCAGCCCGATCGCACCCAGCGTCGCGATGCCGCTGCCGAGCAGCACCGTGAACCGGAAGCCGTGCCGCAGGTACACCCTGCCCGCCTGGGACGCCGCGAGCGGCCAGCCCAACGTCATCGCCGCCACCGCTGCTCCCGAGACCAGCGGGACGACCTGCAGCGAGTTCTCCAGGTAGCTCGGCACGAAGCTGGTCACGCCGGTGATGATCGCTCCGATCCCCAGCGAGATCAGGGTCGTGGTCAGGATCAGCGGACGCCGCAGGATCGCCACGTCCAGCACCGGCTCGGCCGCCCGCCGCTCGACGAACACGAACGCCACCAGGGCCGCCGCCCCGACTGCGAAGCTGGTCAGGCTCTGCCAGCTGAGCCACGCCCACGCGTTGCCACCCTCCAGCAGCGCCAGGATGATCGTGGTGAGTCCCAGCGTCAGGATCGCCGCGCCTGCGTAGTCGATGCGGTGGCGATGGGGTTCGACGTGCTCGTGGTAGTGCCGCCAGATCGACCACGCGGCGACCAGGGACAGCGGGATGTTCACCCAGAAGATCCAGCGCCACGTGGTGAACTGGCTGAACAGGCCGCCCAGGGCCGGCCCGACCACCGAGGCGATCGCCCAGACGCTGGCGATGTAGCCCTGGACCACCGCTCGCTCGGCCACCGTGTAGATGTCGCCGACGATCGTCATCGACATCGGTGCGACCGCGCCCGCGCCGAGCCCCTGGACGACCCGGAAGGCGATCAGCGAGGTCATGTTCCAGCCGAACCCGCACAGTACCGATCCGGTCAGGAACAGTCCGACGCCGACGAGGATGACCGGCTTGCGTCCGATCGTGTCAGCGAGCTTGGCGTAGATCGGGACGGACACCGCCTGCGCCAGCAGGTACACCGAGAACAGCCACGGGAACTGGTCGAACTCGCCCAGCTCCTTGACGACGGACGGGACCGCCGTGGCCAGGATGGTCGCGTCGATCGCGATCAGGCCTGTGGCGAGCATCAGCGCCCCCAGCACCTTGCCGCGCTCGGAGCGCAGGCCGAGTCCTGCGGAGTTGCTCACGGGTGTTCAAGTCGCCCGGCAGCTCCGGTATTCCCGCCCAGCGCCTCCCGCAGCCGGGCGGCGTACGACTCCGCCTCGCCGTCGGCGTACTTGGTCCGTGGCCAGAAGAAGCCGCGCAGCCCGTCCCCCTTGGACCGCGGCACGACGTGGACGTGCAGATGTGGCACGGACTGGCTGACTACGTTGTTCACCGCGACGAAGCTGCCCTGCGCGCCGAGCGCGGTCGGCATCGCCGCCGCGACCCGCTGGGCTGTGGAGAACAGCGGCTCCATCAGTTCCGCCGGCAGGTCGACGATCGTGTCGACGTGGCGAACCGGGATCACCAGGACGTGCCCCCTGAACACCGGGCGATGGTCGAGGAAGGCCACCACGAGGGGGTCCCGGTAGATCTCCGGGACGATCAGCTCACCGGTGGCCACCTGGCAGAACACGTCGGTCATCCCGGCATTATCTCCGCGCCCGCAGACGGCCGAACGTAGAAGTGCCTCCCCGCGTCGCGGGGAGGCAGGGCCGGCTCCAGCCGATCAGAGTGGGCTGATGTTCGAGGCCTGCGGGCCCTTCGGGCCCTGGACGATCTCGAACTCCACCTTCTGATCCTCCTCAAGAGTCCGGAACCCGGAACTCGTGATCGCGCTGTAGTGGGCGAAAACATCGGGCCCGCCGCCATCGGGTGCGATGAATCCCCAACCCTTTTCTGCGTTGAACCACTTAACGGTTCCAGTGGCCATGCAACTTTCTCCTTCTCCTGGGCGCGGTACCGACGCCCGGACCGCTGTAGTCGTCGCTTCCCTCCACGGAGATAGCCCACCCCCAGGGGTGAGGCCCGTGCGGCGACTACTCGCGAAACGATAGCGTCCGGTCACTCCTTCGGGGAACAGATTCACCCCCTGAAAACCGGCATTGGCCCGGATTCCTCAGTGGGGCGCGAGCCGGGGCAGCCGGACGGTCAAGGCGCCGGGCCGCACCCGGCAGGTCATCAGCTGCTTCTCACCGACCGCGTCCCCGTCCAGCTGGCCGGCGACCGGCTCGGCCGTCCGCACCGAGATCTCCCGATCCTGCAGGTGCACCAGAGGCCCGTGGCCCCGCCGGGTCGCGGAGACGAAATGGAGGGCGATCGCCAGCCATCCCGACAACGATCGTGGCGAGGCCACGACAACGTCCAGCAGTCCGTCGTCCACCTCGGCGTCCGGCACCAGCTGCAGGCCCCCGGTGAGCTCCCCGCAGTTGGCCACCAGGACCGTCCGGGCGTGCTGGTTGACCAGCCGGTCCCCACCCGCCCTGACCCGCACCGCGAAGCCCAGCCGGAGAATCGCGCCGACCCCGGACAGCACGTAGGCCCACCAGCCCATCCGGCGCTTCATGTCCTCGTCTACCTCGGCCATGATCTCCGCGTCCAGGCCCATCCCGCACATCACCAGGAAGATGTCGGGATCGCCGTCGTCCCACCTGACCTCACCGACGTCGATGGCCACGTCGCGTCCGGTCAGGGCCACCGTCAGTGCGGTCTCCAGGTCGTCGACCGATAGGCCCAGATTGCGGGCCAGCAGGTTGCCGGTGCCGGCGGGCAGCAGGCCGAGCGACACACCGGACTCCACCAGGCCGCTCGCGACGGCCCGGACGGTCCCGTCCCCACCCAGCGGGCAGACCACCCGCGCGCCGGCGGCGACCGCGTCCCGCGCCTGCCCGGCACCGGGGTCGTCCGCCGTGGTCTCGTACCACAATGGCTCGGGACGGTTGTTCTCCGCTGCACCGGCCAGGACGCGCTGCCTGAGCGCAGCCAGGTCCTCGAACTTGGTCGGGTTGACCACGACGGCCCAACGCTCCCCGGGCACCCGTGCTCCCGCCGCGATCAGGCCGACTCGGCCTGCAGCCCGGTGGACCCGCGCAGCATCGCCCGATGGCCGGCGAGCTCCAGGGTCCGGCGCAGCCGCGGACGGTTGTAGCGCTGGATCGCGATGAACGGCAGGTTCCCGGCAACAGCGATCGCCAGGATCACCACCCACAGCGCGGTCGGCGTCCACAGCTTCATCAGCACCACCGAGCCGATCGCGCGGACGTGGTTCGACTCGCCCCGGCAGGTCTCGACGATGAACTGGTTGAGGTACTCCGGATCGGAGCCCTGGAGGCTGCGCTTGGAGAATCGGGTCGCCCCGGCGAACGTGGGCAACCGGCCCTTCCACGCCTCGATGTGCCATACCCGCCGGTAGTAGTCGCCGCCGTCCTCCCACGCGAAGGCGCGGAACGGCCACCGGTCCGGGTTGAGCCATGAGGCGGGGATGAACGGATCGAGCAGGATGCGGGCCAGCGTCCAGACCCAGTACACCGTGAAGTTCATCCAGAACAGGCCCGCGAGATCAACAGAACGCACACCGATCACCCTCTCAATGGGATCATAAGTCGATCCACAAGCGCCTCCGTGCACAATGGACATCAGATGAGGGAGCGCTTGTGCTGACTGCTGTGACCTGGACCTGCCTGTTCGGCATGGTGGTGGTGTCGTTGTACGGGATCTACCAGGCGGTGGTCTGCTGCCGGTTCCTCTCCCGCATTCCGCTCCCGCCGGACGCGGCCGAGCGCCGCCGGTTCGCCGTCCTCGTCTTCGCCCGCGACGAGGAGCGCGTGATCGGCCAGCTCCTGGACACGCTGAATGCGCAGGACTACCCGCGCGATCGGTTCGAGGTCTTCGTGACCGCCGACCACTGCACCGACGAAACTGCCGGGGTCGCCGCCGCGCGCGGTGCGACCGTGCTCGTCCGGGACGGGAACGAGCCGACGGGCAAGGGCGCGGCGCTGACCTGGTTCTTCGCGACCACCGACCTGGCCGGTTTCGACGCCTGCGTCGTCTTCGACGCCGACAACCTCGTGGATCCCGGCTTCCTCGCCGCGATGAACCGGCAACTGGCGGCGGGCCGGCAGGTCGCCGTCGGCTACCGGACGGGCAAGAACCCGTCCAGTTCCTGGGTGGCCGGCGCCAGCACGGCGTTCTGGCTGATGCAGTCCAGGTTCTACCACCGGCCGCGGGCGGCGTGGGGGCTGCCCTGCACGTCCGTCGGCGGCACCGGGTTCATGTTCTCGCTGGCCGTGCTCGGCCCCGACGGTTGGCACAGCGAGACGGCGTGTGAGGACATCGAGTTCACCCTGCAGCAGATCGCGGCCGGCCGGTTCGTCGCCTTCGCAGCGGATGCCGTCTGCTACGACGAGCAGCCGCTCACCTTCGCCGCGTCGCTGCGGCAGCGGTACCGCTGGTCGGTCGGCAGCGTCCAGGTGCTGCGGCAGCAGTTCGGGACCCTGGTCCGGACGGGGCTGCGCGGCCATCCGGCTGCCCTGGACGCCGCCCTGTTCATCCTCGGCGTGCCGATGGGCGGCATCTCGGCCCTGCTGTGGCTGGCCACTCTGGGCGTCGGGGTGGCCTCCGGGGTGAGCCTCGGCATCACCGCGGCGACGGTACTGGCCTCCGCCGTGACCGGCTACCTCGTGCTGGCTGCGTTCGGCTGGCTCGTGCTGAGGCTCGAACACGCGCGGTGGCCCGGCCACGTCCGCGCGCTGCTCGGCTTCCCGATCTGGGTGTTCAGCTGGATGGTGCTCAATCTCGTGGTGCTGTTCTGGCGCGACCCGACCTGGCGGGTCCAGCCGCACACCGAGGGCCTTTCGCTGGCCCAGGTCGTCCCGGCTACGGGGACGGAGTGATCCTCGCGGTCAGGTAGGGCTTGGCTCCGGCCCGGTCGGTGACCGCGGCCACCCAGCCGCCGGCGTCCGGACGCCACCAGGCGCCGACCGTCCCCGGCAGCAGGATCGGGCGGGCGAAGCCGACCTCGACCGCGTAGGCGTCGGGCAGGCGCGGCTGCACGGCGGCGAGCAGCCGGGCGTGCGTCCACATGCCGTGGATGATCGGGCGGGCGAAGCCGAACGCCCGCGCCGCCAGCCGGCTGGTGTGGATCGGGTTCGGGTCGCCGGAGACGGCGCGGTACTGGCGACCGAGGTCGGCGGGCAGCCGCCACACGGCGTTCGGCGTCGTCGGGACGTACTCCTCGCGGGCGAGTTGCTCGTCGGTGCCGGGCACCTTCGCGCCCGGGGCCAGATAGGTGCTGACCCCGTCCCAGACCAGCTCGCCGTCCACGTGGACCTCGCCGACGATGTCCAGCAGCGCGCCGCGTTTGTGCGGACGCAGGTTCGTCGCCCTCGCCGACACGTCGAGCCGGTCGGTGACCACGACCGGGCGGTGGAGTCGCATCCGGTTCGAGACGTGCACGACGCCGGCCAGCCGGATGGTCGAGTCCCTGCCGGACAGCAGTTCGATGTGCAGACCGAAGGTGAGGACGTGCAGCCAGGTGGGAGGCACGACCTCACTGAGGCCGAAGCCGCAGACCCGGTCGTAGTCGGCGAGCCGGCCGAGGTCCTGGCCGACGCCGCGCACCAGCACCGTGTCGCCGGGGATGCGGGCCGGCCCCCGGTCGAGGCTGGGCAGCACCGCCTTGGCGAACAGCGGCACCAGGCTGGGCAGTTCGGGGAGTTCGCGGACGCTCATTGCCCCACCAGGTTCTGCCCGCAGACCCGGATCACCTGGCCGGTGATCCCGGCGGAGGCCGGGTCGAGGAAGTAGCCGATGGTCTCGGCGACGTCGACCGGGCGTCCGCCCTGGCCGAGGCTGTTGGTGCGGCGGAAGACCTCCCGCTGGACGAACGGGATCTTCGCCGTCATGTCGGTCTCGATGAAGCCCGGCGCGACCGCGTTGACGGTGATGCGGCGGTCGGCGAGCTCGGGCGCGAGGGCGCGGACGAGGCCGACGACGCCGGCCTTGGACGCCGCGTAGTTGGCTTGGCCGCGGTTGCCGGCGATCCCGGAGGTGGACGCGATCGAGACGATCCTGCCCTCCTCGGCGAGGCCCCCGTCGCGTCCGTCGAGCAGCACCGGGTTGATCCGCAGCTGCGCGGCCAGGTTCACGTTCAGTACCGCCGCCCAGCGGCCGGCGTCCGTGTTCGCCAGCAGCTTGTCCCGGGTGATGCCGGCGTTGTGGACGATGCCGTGGATCCGGGCGTCCGTGCCGTAACGGGACGCGACGTGGGCGGCGATCCGCTCGCCGGCGTCCGCCGCGGTGATGTCGAGCTGCAGCGCGGTCCCGCGGAGGTGGTTGGCCAGGTCCGCGAGCGCTTCGCCGCCGGCCGGTACGTCGATGCAGACGACTCTCGCGCCGTCCCGGGCGGCGACGGTGGCGATCTGCGCGCCGATGCCGCGGGCCGCGCCGGTGACCACGACGATCCGGTCGGCCAGGGGTGGTGACCCCGTGACCAGCCCGGAGGTCGAGGCAGGGCCAACCGTCCACGCCTGGCCGTCCACGAAGGCGGAGCGTCCCTCCAGCAGGAAGCCGAACGTCGAGACGAGATCGGACGCCCGGGTGCCCGGCGCGACGGAGATCAGGTTGCTGGTCGCACCCCGGCGGAGCTCCTTGCCGACCGTCCGGTTGATCCCGTCCAGCGCCTGCCGCACGGCGTTGGCTTCCAGTCCGTCGACCTCGGCGTCCGCGAGCATCACCACCCGTCCGGAACCGGCGAGGGCCCGCACCGCCGGACGGAGCACGGCACGCAGCCGCTCGAGTTCCCCGATCGTCCGCAGCCCAGCTGCATCAACCACGATGCAGCCGATCCGGTCGGCATACGTGGGCGGCTCGTCGGCATCGTCGACGAGCGCAGGGCGCGCCGGGACGCCGAGGAGGGCGAGCGTGTCGGCGGCCAGGGTCGACCCGGCCAGAGAGGTCGCCACCACCGGTTCGGGGGGAAGCGAGCGCCCGCGCCGCAGCTCGGGTGGTTCGGGGAGGCCGAGCTTCCCGGCGAGCGCCTGGCCGGGGCCGGAGTAGAACAGCCTCTCCAGCGGGCCGGCCATCACACCGCCTCCAGGATCGCCACGATGCCCTGGCCGCCGGCCGCGCAGACCGAGACGAGGCCGCGCGCTCCCGAGCCGCGGGCGTGCAGCAGCTTGGCCAGAGTCGCCACGATGCGTCCACCGGTGGCGGCGAACGGGTGGCCCGCGGCCAGCGAGGAGCCGGTGACGTTCATCCGGTCGGTGTCGATCGTGCCCAGTCCTGACTTCTCCCACTTGGCCAGCGTCGCCAGCACCGTCGCGGCGAACGCCTCGTGCAGTTCGTACAGCTCGAAGTCGCCCAGTGCCATGCCCTGGCGTTCCAGGAGCCGGGCTGCGGCGTCGGTGGGGGCGAGCAGGAGGTCGTCGCCACTGGTGTGGTCGACCGCGGCGACCTGGGCGTCGACCAACCGGGCCAGCCGGGGGAGGCCGTTCGCTTCCGCCCAGCCCTCCTCGGCGAGCAGGACGGCGGCCGCGCCGTCGGTGAGAGGGGTGGAGTTGCCGGCCGTCATCGTGCCGTCCGGGCCGCCGAACGCCGGCTTCAGTACGGCCAGCTTCTCCAGCGAGGTGTCGGGCCGAAGCAGTCCGTCCCGGTTGACGCCGAGGTAGCCGGTGACCAGGTCGCCGAAGAAGCCCGAGTCCCAGGCCGCGGCGAGGTTGCGGTGGGACGCCAGGGCGAGCTCGTCCTGGGCCTGCCGGGTGATCTCCCACTTCGCGGTCGTCACCGCCTGGTGCTCGCCCATGCTCAGCCCGGTGCGCGGCTCGACCACCTGCGGGGCCACCGGTGCGAGGTGGTGGGGACGGATCGTGGCGAGCGCCCTCAGCCGCTCCGGCAGCGACCTGGCCCGGTTGGCCCTCAGCAGCGCCCGACGCAACGGCTCGGTGATCGTGATCGGGGCGTCGGACGCGGAGTCGACACCGGCGCCGACGCCGACGTCCGCCTGGCCGAGAGCGATCTTGTTGGCGATGTAGACCACCGTCTCCACCCCGGTCGCGCACGCCTGCTGCAGGTCGACCGCCGGCGTGGTCGGGTCGAGGGCGGAGCCCATCACGGCTTCCCTGGTCAGGTTGAAGTCACGGCTGTGCTTGAGCACGGCGCCCCCGGCCACTTCGTCCAGGCGCCGTCCGGCCAGCCCGAAGCGGGCGGCCAGGCCGTCCAGGGCGGCGGTCAGGAGATCGGAATTGCTCGCGGCGGCGAAGCTGGTGCCGGCCTTGACGAACGGCGTCCGGTTGCCGCCGACGATCACTGCAGATCGGGTCATCGCGTCTCCAGAAGGGGTCATTTTTACTAGATACCGACGGTAGCAGGTACCAGTGGTACCGGGTACCCTTGCGCTATGCCAAGCAGTACTGATGGGCGTGATACCCGCTGGGAGGACCATCGCACCAGGAGAAGGGTCGCGCTGGTCGAGGACACCCTGCGGGCGATCCGCAAGTACGGCGCCGGCGTCGGCATGGACGACATCGCCGTCCAGGCGGGGACGTCCAAGACCGTCATCTACCGGCACTTCGGTGACCGTGCCGGCCTGTACGCGGCGGTCGTCGCGAAAGTGCACTCCTACATCCACTCCGACCTGCGCGCTGCCCTGGCCCTGGCCGAGTCCGGCGGGCTGGCCACCCTCGCCCACGACCTGGCGGACGCGTACCTGTCGCTGGTCGAACGCGACCCGGAGATCTATCGCTTCGTGATGAACCCGCCGCCGGCCTCGGTCGGCCGGGTGGACCCGCTGGGCGGCCTCCCCGAAGCCATCGGCGACCACGTCGCCCGGGGCGTGGCGGCCCACCTGGCCGCGTTCGGTCGGGACACGGCCTGCGCTGCCACGTGGGGTCACGGCCTGGTCGGTTTCGTCCGCGCTGTCGCCGACCGCTGGATGGCAACCGGCCAGGCCGAGCCCAAGCACGAGCTCGTCGCGTACGTCGACGCCTTCGTCCGGCCGGCGCTGGCCGGCCTCGACAACCAACCCCAACTCCAGGAGCAGAGATGACCCAGCTGATCGACCGCGATCTCACCGATGCAGGCCCCGACGAGCCCTCGAGCCTCGGCGCGGCCCTCAGCCGGACGCTGGACGGACAATTCGCCGACCGGCGGGCGGCGGCGAAGGCATCCGTCCCGTCGGAGAACCTGCTGCGGGAGCCCGGCCAGTCGGTCGAGGAGGCTCGCGAATGGGTGCTGAACCGGCTCGTCGAGCTGTCCGGCGCAGGTTTCGGCGCGGCCGGGATCCCGAGAGACGCGGACGAGGATCCCGATCCGGCGGCGGCCGTGGTCGCCTTCGAGGTGCTCTCCTACGGGGATCTCTCCACCGTGATCAAGTCGGGCGTCCAGTTCGGGCTGTTCGCCGGTGCGGTCGCCAACCTCGGCACCCGGTGGCACCAGGACACGTTCCTGCCCGACATCACCAGCATGAAGCTGCTCGGCTGCTACGCGATGACCGAGCTCGGCCACGGCTCCGACGTGTCGGGGCTGGAGACCACGATCACCTACGTCCCGGAGTCCGACGAGTACGAGGTGCACTCGGAGACCCCGGAGGCCACCAAGGCCTACATCGGCAACGCCGCCCGCGACGGAGCGATGGCCGTCGTCTTCGGCCAGCTGCTGGTCCGCGGAAAGCACCACGGCGTCCATGCCGTGCTGGTGCCGATCCGCGACGAGACGGGCGCCGCGCTGCCGGGCGTGACGATCGCCGACCACGGCGTCAAGGGTGGCCTGCTGGGCGTCGACAACGGCATGCTGCGGTTCGACCGCGTCCGGGTTCCGCGGCGGATGCTGCTCGACCGCTACGGCGGCGTGGACGCCTCAGGTCAGTACCGCTCGCCGATCGAGAACGCGAACCGCCGCTTCTTCACGATGCTCGGGACGCTGGTGCGCGGCCGGGTCTGCATCGCCGGGGGAGCGGGGATCGCCGCTCGGTCGGCGCTGTCGATCGCGACGCGGTATGCCCTGAAGCGCCGCCAGTTCGCCGCGCCCGGACGCCCGGACGGCGTGCTGCTGCTCGATTACCTCACCCACCAGCGCCGGCTGCTGCCGGCGATCGCCCGCGCCTACGCGCTCGGCTTCGCGCAGAACGAGCTGGCGGCGTCCCTGGTGCACATCCAGGGCGGCGGCGAGCACACCGAGCGTGACCAGCGCCGGCTGGAGACGATGGCGGCCGGGCTGAAGGCGACCGCCACCCGCTTCGCCAACGACACGATCCAGGAGTGCCGGGAGGCCTGCGGCGGGGCCGGCTACATGGCCGAGAACAGGCTGGTCGGCCTGCGCGCTGACGCGGACGTCTTCGCCACGTTCGAGGGCGACAACACCGTCCTGCTGCAGCTGGTGACCAAGGCCCTGCTGACCGACTACCGCCAGGTCTGGGGAGACCTCGACCGCGTGGGCATGGTGCAGGCGTCCGCGCGGATGGTCGGCGGAACGGTCCTGGAGCGGACGGCGGCGAATCTGCTCGTCGACCGCCTGGTGGCGACCGCGCGGCGGCAGCCGGAGGAACTGGCGCTGGTCGACCGGGCCTGGCACGCCTACCTGTTCGAGGAGCGCGAGCGGCACTCGCTGGAGTCGCTCGCCCGCCGGATGCGACGGGCGGACAGCCGCGACTTCGAATCGGTGAACCGGCTCGGCGACCACATGCTGTTCGTGGCCCGGGCGCATCTCGAGCGGGTGCTGCTGGAGGCGTTCATCGCCGGCATCGAGTCGTGCACCGATCCGAAGGCCCGGGAGGTACTCGAGCGGCTGTGCAGCCTGTTCGCGCTGAGCAGCATCGACGCCGATCGCGGCTGGTTCGCCGAGCACAACCGGATCTCCGCGGGACGCTCGAAGGCGCTCGGGGCGCAGCTCAACAAGCTGTGCGCGGAGTTGCGTCCGGACGCGCTCGCACTGGTCGAGGGACTGGGCGTCCCGGCCTCGTGGCTGGGCGCGGAGTTCCTCGGGTCCTGATCCGGGGCTCTCTGCTTCCCGACCCGTTCGCGAGTTGTGGGTTGCAGGGCGGGCGACGGGCGGCCTTTCCTGCCATGCTGGACGGCGTGGCAAACGTCGAGGACGGGCGGACGTACGATGACGTCGACCTTCGGGTAGCCGCCCGGGTGACGGGCATCGCGGCGATCGTCCTTGGTGGCCTCAGACTGCTGTCGAGGGTTGCGAGTTACGGCATGACCGAGGCAACGTTCGCGGCGATCGGGCCAGAGGGATTCTTCTGGGTCTTCCGGGTTCTGTGGATCGCGACACTGGCCGCCACCGCCGTTGTCGTCGGCGGCCTGATCGTCGGCTGGCGGCAGGCGCCGCTGCTGTGGACGCCGGGGATCGGCCAGGTTGCTCTCGGACTGGTCCTGTTCTGGGGCTGGTGGGCGGTGAGCAACTATGTCGACGTCTGGGGAATGCGGCGATTCGACAGTGTCGACCTGAGCGACCCGTCCAACCCGGTCAACGCGATCTACCTGGAGACCATCCGGGCCAGTGAGTGGGTGAACATCGCCGTCGGTGTCGTGGTGATCGTCCTGCTCGTCACCGGCGGGATCCGGCTGCTGATCAGACGCCGATCGGCGCAGTGACGCTACCCCTTCCCACGTCGGCGGGCGCCTCCTAGCATTCGGCTATGGGGGAACGGTCGATGCTGTGGCTGGGTTCGGCGGCGCTGCTCGCCGGTGGTGCCGGGCTCGCGGGAGCCGCGCTGGTGCTCTACTGGCGGCCCTGTGCGGGCAACCTGCTCACCGGGAGTGTGTTCAACGACTACCGTTTCGAGCCGCCGTTCACCGACGGCTGCCTGGTCGCGATGGACGAGGCGACGGGCTTCCCGCTGCCCGTCCAGGGCGTGACGACAGTCGGAGCCCTCGGGTTGGCCGCGGTCACCCTGCTGGCGGCCGCGTGGCTGGTGCTACTGCCCACCATCCGGCTCTCGCTGCCGGGCCGGCTGGTGCTGGCACTCCCGGCCGTGGTGGCGATCGCCGTGGCGCTCTGGTCACTCTCGGTAGCGCTGACGCCCTCCGGTGAGCTGCCCGGCGGGGCCACGCTGCTGGTGGAGTTGTCGATGGTGCCGGCGGTGTTCGTGCTTGCCAACCACGGGGTCGATGGCCTGCTGCTGGTGCGCTACGTGCTCGTCCTGCTGGGCAGCACCGCGATGGGTCAGTTCCACCTGATGGCGGACTACATCGTGGCGCTGGGCCTCAGCGAGGCGAACTGGGACGCCCCGCCTGGTAGCGGGCTGGCCAACGTCGTGTTCGTGCTCCTGCTGGCGGTCTGCACCGTCGTCCTGTGGAGGGTTCAGGGCAGCCCGAGCCGCCGTCCGATCGCGGACGCGGCCGCGCCGGCGATCACCACCACGATGTAGGGCGACCGCAGCTTCAGGGCGATCGCTCCGGCGGCCAGCGCCAGCAGCCGGGAGTCGAGCGCCAGGGCCTGGCCGGACGCGACGGTGTTCATCGTCGTCAGGGACGCGAGGAGGCCGACCGTCAGCGTCCCCGCCAACTCGTGGACGGGCGGACGGTCGAGCACCGACTGCGGCAGCAGGTAGCCCGATACCTTGATCGCGTACGCGGTCACCGCTGACAGCACCACCCACATCGTCAGCGTCATGCCGTCACCCCCCGACGCCGGTGGTGCCGCCAGGCCCAGATGCCGGCCGTCACCGCCGCCGCGACCATCACCGGGATGCCCGGCGGCACCAGCGGCACCGCGACGATCGTCACCACGGCCCCGGCCACCGCGACCGCGATCGGGTCCCGGCCGGTCAGCCGCGGCCACAGCAGGCCGAGGAATGCCGCGACGGCGGCCCCGTCCAGCCCCCACAGCTTGGGGTCGCCGATCGCATTGCCCGCCAGCGCCCCGACCAGGGTGAACGTGTTCCACAGCAGCCAGACCCCGATGCCCGTCGTCCAGAAGCCGCGGACGCGTTCGTCGTGCTCGTCCTGGGCGACGGCGGTCGCCGTGGACTCGTCGATGGTCAGCTGTGCCATCTCCGGGATCAACCGGGCCGGAGGCCGGATCAGCGCCTTCAGCTGCATGCCGTAGACGCCGTTGCGGATGCCCAGCAGGGTCGCCGCCGCCCACGCCGCAGCGCCCGTCCCACCCCCGCCGATGACGCCGATGAACGCGAACTGCGAGCCGCCGGTGAACATCAGCGCGCTCAGCGCGACGGTCTGCCAGACGCTCAGCCCGGCGGCGACCGAGAGGGCGCCGAAGGAGACCCCGTAGACGCCGACCGCCGCCGAGATGGACAACCCCATCCGGACGGCCGGGGTCAGGCGCTCGCGCATCGGCTCAACTTAGCGTCCGGTTCTGCGGCGATGGGGTTCACCAAGGGCGAGTGAGACGGCAGGATCAGCTCATGAGCCGAACCCTGACGCCGAGCCGGATGGCTGAGCGCACCACCGACGACCGGACGATCCTGGACGCCCTGTTGGACGAGGTTCTGGTCGCGCACGTCGGGCTGAGTCTCGACGAGGGTGCGCTGGTGGTCCCGACCGGCTTCGCCCGGGACGGCGACCGGCTGCTGTTCCACGGCTCGACCGGGTCGCGGTGGATGCGAGCGGTGGCCGCAGGTACCCCGATTTGCGTCACGGTGACCGCGCTGGACGGCATCAAGGTCGCCCGTTCGGGCTTCGAGTCGGGCATGCAGTACCGCAGCGCGTGCCTGTTCGGCACCTGCACCGCGCTGACCGGGACGGACGCCGTCCGTGCGCTGGACGTCTTCGTCGACCGGATCCTGCCCGGGCGCAGCCGCGAACTGCGGCCCAGCACCGCGAAGGAGTTGGCGGCGACCATGGTGCTCGGGCTGCCGATCACGGAATGGTCGGTGAAGACGGCGGACGGGTTCCCCGACGACCCGCCGTCCGACATCGCCGGGGATGCGTGGGCCGGGGTCATCCCGCTGCTCCGGGTGACCGGCATCCCCGTCCCCAACCCGGACCTGCGGGCGGGAATCGGGGTGCCGGACTCGGTTCAGTGCAGGTCTTCGCTCTCGGGCTGGTAGGGCTCGAACTCGGCGACCAGCGCCGGCGCCTCGAGGTCGGTGCCGCGGGCCCGTCCGATCGCCCGCATCAGGTGGTAGAGCGCCAGCACGGTGATGGTGCCGACGGTGACGCCACCGAAGCTGATGTTGCCGAAGCTGAAGGTGAAGTTCGCGATGCCCATGATCAGGCCGATGGCGGCGGGGATGAGGTTGATCGGGTTGGTGAAGTTGACCTTGTTCTCGATCCAGATGCGGGCGCCGAGCAGGCCGATCATGCCGTACAGGACGGTGCCGGCGGCACCGATCACACCGGCCGGAATGGTGTTGATCGCCGCGCCGAACTTCGGGACGAACGCGAGCAGGATCGCGATGAAGCCGGCGATCCAGTACAGCGCCGTCGAGTACACCTTGGTGGCCGCCATGACGCCGATGTTCTCGGCGTACGTGGTGGTGCCGGAGCCGCCGCCGAAGCCGGCCAGCGTGGTCGCCACGCCGTCGGCCAGCAGCGCCCGTCCCATCGTCTTGTCGTAGTTGCGTTCGGTCATCAGTGCCACCGACTTCACGTGGCCGACGTTCTCCGCGATCAGCACCAGGACCACCGGGAGGAACAGCGCCGCGACGCTGAAGTCGGCCGTCGGGAGGGTGAACGTGGGCAGCCCGAACCAGGCCGCCTTCCCCAGGGCGGCGTAGTCGACCTGGTTCTGCAGGACGGCGGCGACGTAGCCGACGAGAACGCCGAGCAGGATCGACAGCCGGCCGATCAGCCCGCGGAACAGGACCGAGATCAGGACGACCGCGATGATCGTGATCCACGCCGTGAGCGGCTGGGCCCGGAAGCCGGACTTATCGTCCCCGCCCCAGGCGGCGCTGGCCAGGTTGAAGCCGATGATCATCACGATGGAGCCGGTCATCACCGGCGGCATCAGCGCGTCGATCCATCCCGAGCCGGCGATGTGGACGACGGCGCCGACGATGGCCAGCAGCATGCCGGTGAGCATGATGCCGAAGGTGGCCCGGCTGAAGTCGCCGCCGACGGTGGACGCGAGGACGGGGGAGATGAACGCGAACGAGGAGCCCAGGTAGCTGGGCAGCCGGTTGCCGGTGATCAGCAGGAAGAGGATCGTGCCCAGGCCGGAGAAGAACAGGGTCGTGGTGACCGGGAAGCCGGTGATCAGCGGGACGAGGAACGTCGCGCCGAACATCGCCACCACGTGCTGGGCTCCGAGCCCGAACATCTTGCCCCAGCCGAGGCGTTCGTCAGGGGCGACGACCGCGCCCGGTTTGATGGTTCCGTCGCCGTGAAGCGTCCACAGGGCCATGGTGAGTCTCCTCAGGTCGGTGCCAGCCGAGCGCACTCTATTGGCCGCCTGGGACACCCACGAAGGTTCGAAACTCGGTGAGATGCGGCCCATCGGGGGCTTCGTCGGGCAAGAATCGGGGGACTGTTCCCTTGGGACAGACGAGTCGCGACGGTGGTGCAGGGATCCCGGCGTTCGCCGGGACGACAGCGGGGGAGTGTCGTCCCGGGCTTGCCCCGGGATCCCCGGCAGCCGAGTTGCAACGCCGGTCTACGTTCGGCGCAACCGCGGCGGAACGATCAGATCCAGCTCTGCAGCCACATCCGGGAGTAGTACTGGTCCCTGGTCAGCAGGCCGTCGGTGAGGACGGGGTAGATGTAGGCGAAGTTGAGGACGACCAGCGCCACCAGGGAGCCGACGATGACGGCGCCGCGGAAGCGTTTGGGTCCGTCCGCCGGGCCGAGGATGAGGCCCATCACCATCGCCAGCACGGTGACGGTGAACGGGATGATCGTGATCGCGTAGAAGAAGAACAGCGGCCTGGTGCCGGCGAAGAACCAGGGGATGTAGGTCGACATCGCGGCGATGATGGGGACGCCGAAGCGCCAGTCGCGTCCGCCGATCCACCAGACCAGGCCGACGATCAGGGTGATCGCGGCCATCCACCACAGCACCGGCGTCCCCATGCCGGAGACGACACGCAGGCAGCCGTCCACGTCGGCCGGGCAGCCGTCCTCGCCGGGCTTGATGCCGTTGACGGCGTCGATGCCGATCGGACGGATCATGAACAGCCAGCCGGCCGGGGCCGCGGAGTAGCTGTGGGTGACGTGGTTGATGTAGTCGCCGGTGTGGAAGTTGAGGATGTCCCGCTGGTACTGGAGGAAGGAGGCCCACATCGGCCCGAGCGCCTGGGTGAGCGGGTCGTCGGGATGCCTGTCACCCCAGTCGCGGTCCCAGCCGCCGGTGGTGGTCAGCCAGCCCCACCAGCTGGCCACGTAGACGACCGCTGAGACGAGGACGAGCCGGATCAGGGCCGGGATTCCGTCGATCACCAGCGCGAGCCAGGCCTTGAAGTCGGCACCGGCCAGCCGCCGCGCGCCCACGTCCCAGATCACGCTGAGCAGGCCCATCGTCGCCAGCACGTACACCGAGTTCCACTTCGTGCCGATCGCGAGGCCGAACATCAGCCCGGCCAGCAGCCGCCACGGCCGCCACCACAGCACCGGGCCGAATCGTCCGGCCAGATCGGGGACGCCCATGGCTTCCAGCCGGTCGGCCAGCCAGCCCCGGTAGAAGTCCCGGTCGGCCACCACGCAGGCGACCGCGGCGACCAGGAAGAACGCCTGGAAGATGTCCAGCAGGGCGATCCGTGACATGGCGAACGCCAGCCCGTCGAAGGTCAGCAGGATGCCGGCGATCGCCCCGATCAGCGTCGAGCGGGACAGCCGCCGGGCCATCCGGATCGTCATCAGCACCAGCAGGCTGCCGAACACCAGCGGCATGAACCGCCAGCCGAACGAGTTCATCCCGAACAACTGTTCGCCGAACCCGATCAGCCACTTGCCCACCGGTGGATGGACGATGAACTCCGCGGTGTCCTTGTAGATGTTGACGTCGCCGGCGGCGACGCTGCTGTTGGTCTTCTCGGCCGGGTCGGGCCAGGCCCGCTCGTAGCCGAACAGCCACAGCGTCCAGGCGTCCTTGGCGTAGTAGGTCTCGTCGAAGACCAGCTTGTTCGGGTAGCCGAGGTTGACCAGTCTGAGGAAGAACGCCACCAGGGTGATCGCGATGGTCACGATCCAGCCGTTCAGCCGGTCCCGCAGTGCCGTCTGGCCGTCCCGGAGCCGCTCGATCGTGGTCAGCTTCTCTGCGTGGGCGGTGCTCCGCAGCCGAGCCAGGGGCGAGACCCGGGTCTCGGGATCGGGCTCAGGGTAGTCGGACGGTCCGTCCTGGACGGGGGAATCCACCATCACGGGCTCGGCGGCCTCGTCCGGCCGCGGGTCCGATGACGTCACCCCGCCATGGTAGTGGCCCGTCCCTGTGCGCCCGCCAGCGTGAACTGTCGGGGACAGGTACTTCGGTTCAGGTTGACCGGGGTGGCCTGAACCGTCGGGGACAGGTACTTCGGTTCGCGGCGCTCCGCGCGCGTGGCATCGGGAATACTGGCGGACGTGGAACCGACGACCGTGGGAGCGCTGGTGCTGGCCGGGACGCCCATCGGCAATGCCGACGACGCGTCCCCGGCACTGCGGGCTGCGATCGAGTCGGCCGACATCGTCGCGGCGGAAGACACCCGCCGCTTCGGACTGCTGCTGTCGCGACTCGGCTGGCAGCGTCCGGCGCGGGTGGTGTCCTACTTCGACGGCAACGAGGCCGGACGGGCCGCCGAGCTGCTGGACGAACTGCTCGCCGGTGCCACCGTCGTCGTCGTGACCGACGCTGGCATGCCGACCGTGTCCGATCCCGGCTTCCGACTGGTCACTGCGGCCATCACTGCCGGCGTCCCGATCCGGGTGGTGCCCGGGCCGTCGGCCGTGCTGGTTGCGCTGGCGCTGTCCGGCCTGCCGACCGACCGGTTCTGTTTCGAGGGTTTCCTGCCTCGCAAGGGCGAACAGCGCCGTCGACGGCTGACCGAGCTGGCCGGCGAGCCGCGCACGATGGTGTTCTTCGAAGCTCCGCACCGGCTGGACGCCTTCCTCGCCGACGCCCGAACGGCCTTCGGTGACGAGCGTCCGGCCGCGGTCAGCCGGGAGCTCACCAAGACCTACGAGGAGACCCGGCGAGGGAGCCTCGCCGAGCTCGCCGAGTGGGCCTCGGCCGGCGTCCGGGGAGAGATCACGGTGGTCGTCGCGGGCGCGCCGGTCGCGGCGTCACCGGTCGAGGACGCCGTCCGGGCCGTGCTGCAGCGGGTCGCGGACGGTGAGCGGTTCGCCTCAGCGGTCACCGCTGTGGCCGAGGAACTGGGCACCGCCCGCAAACCGTTGTACGAGGCGGCGCTGGCCGCGCGAAGGGAGGCCGTGGATGCCGGGTCCTGAGCCTGTCGAAGGAGAGCCCGTCGAAGCCCGTCTCGGCCTGCCCCCTCGGCCCGAGCGGCTGCCCGCGCCCACAACGGACGCGCACACCCACGTGGTCAGCACCGCCGAGTTCTCGGGTCTGACAACGGCGGACGCGCTCGCGGCCGCAGCCGCGGTGAACATCACCCGCGTGGTCGAGGTCGGCACTGACGTCGCGTCATCCCGGGACGCGATCGCGTTGGCCGATGTGCATCCCGAGGTCGTGGCCGTCCTGGCGATCCACCCCAACGACGCCGCGAGGCTCGGGGACGGCCTGACGTCCGCGCTGGACGACCTGGCAGCGTTGTTCGGTACGTCGCCGGGCATCCGGGGTGTCGGCGAGACCGGCCTGGACTACTTCCGCACCCGCGAGCCGGCCGCCCAGGCCCGGCAGCGGGACGCGTTCGCCGCCCACATCGCCTGGGCCAAGCAGCACGATCTCGCGCTGGTGATCCACTGCCGGGACGCCGGAGCCGACGTGCTCGACGTCCTGGACGCGGAGGGCGTGCCCGAGCGGGTCCAGATGCACTGCTTCTCCGGCGGCCCGGAGTTCGCCCGGGCGTGCCTCGATCGCGGCTGCTGGCTGTCCTTCGCCGGACCGGTGACGTTCAAGGCCAACACTGAACTGCGGGACGCACTGCGCCTCACCCCGGCCGACCGGCTGCTCGTCGAGACCGACGCGCCGTACCTCACCCCCGTGCCGCAGCGTGGCAAGCCGAATTCCAGCTACCTGCTGCCTCACACCGTCCGCTTCGTCGCCGACCAGCGGGGGGCCGACCTCGCCGAGCTGTGCGGCCAGTTGGGCGCGAACGCGTCCGCCGTCTTCGGCGACTGGGGCTGAGCCGTGTCCGACGCCCTGCTCGATCCCCGCACGATTCGCGCACTGGCGGCGGAGCTGGACCTGCGTCCGACCAAGCAGCGCGGCCAGAACTTCGTCCACGACGCCAACACGGTCCGCCGGATCGTGGCGGTGTCCGGGGTCGGGCCCGACGACGTGGTGCTCGAGATCGGGCCGGGACTCGGCTCGCTCACGCTCGGCCTGCTGGAGGTCGCCGCCGGCGTGATCGCGGTCGAGATCGAAGGGAGCCTCGCGGCCCGGCTCCCCCGGACGGCGTCCGAGCGGCTGCCCGGACGCGCGGATCGGCTGCGGGTGATCGAGGCGGACGCCCTGCGCGTCGACGAGCTTCCCGACCCCCAGCCGACGGCCGTGGTGGCGAACCTGCCGTACAACGTCAGCGTGCCCGTGCTGCTGCACCTGCTCGCCCGCTTCCCGTCCGTCACCAGGGGGCTGGTGATGGTCCAGGCCGAGGTGGCCGACCGGCTGGTCGCCCCGCCCGGTTCGCGTACCTACGGCGTCCCGTCGGCCAAGCTGGCCTGGTACTGCTCGGCCAAGCGCGTCGGCAGCGTCCCCCCGACGGTGTTCTGGCCCGTGCCGAATGTGGAGTCCGGGCTCGTCGCGCTGGTCCGCCGCGACCCGCCCGGCACCCAGGCCACCCGTGAGCAGGTGTTCACCGTGGTGGACGCGGCGTTCTCCCAGCGCCGCAAGATGCTGCGCCAGGCGCTGGCGGGCCTCTTCGGCTCGGCGGCCGCCGCCACCGACGCGCTGCTCGCGGCCGGGGTGGACCCGCAGGCGAGGGGAGAGGTGCTCGGCATCGCCGACTTCGCCCGGATTGCGGAGGCTCTCCCTCTCGCGGGGGCTGCCACCCGTTGAGATAGCGTGGCGCCATGTCGTCCGAGGTGAGCGTTGCCGAAGCGGTCCGGGTGCGGGTCGCGGGGAAGATCAACCTCGCCCTGCTCTCGAGCAAGCGTCGTCCGGACGGCTACCACTCGCTCGCCACCGTGTTCCAGGCCGTCTCGGTCTACGACGAGATCGAGGCCAGGTGGGCTCCGCCGGGCAGCTTCAGCGTCCGGGTGATCGGCGACCAGGCCGCCCGGGTGCCGACCGACGAGTCAAACCTGGCCCTGCGGGCCGCCAGGCTGCTGCGCGACCTGGTCGCGACCGGCCCGGTCGGCGTCGAGCTGCTGATCCGGAAGTCGATCCCGGTCGCCGGTGGGATGGCCGGCGGCTCGGCGGACGCCGCGGGTGCGCTGCTGGCGTGCGCGGTGCTGTGGGACCTGGACGTCTCCCCGGAGGAGTTGGCCGAGTTCGGGGCGCGGCTCGGCGCCGACGTCCCGTTCTGCCTCACCGGCGGGACGGCGCTGGGCACCGGCCGTGGCGACCAGCTGGCGCCGGTGCTGAGCCGCGGCACCTATCACTGGGTGCTGGCATTCAGCGAGGGCGAGCTCGCCACGCCCGAGGTGTTCGGACTGTTCGACCGCAACGGGTTCGGCGCGTCCGGCGATCTCCAGGTTCCGCCGGCGCTGCTGAACGCGCTGGTGTCCGGAGACCCGCTCGCGCTCGGCGAGCACCTGGTCAACGACCTGCAGACCGCAGCGTGGGCGCTGCGTCCCGAGTTGGAGACGCTGATCGAGCACGGCACCGAACTCGGCGCGATCGGCGCGATCGTGTCCGGCTCGGGCCCGACGGTGGCCTTCCTCGCCGCGAACGAGGCGCAGGCCGTCGACCTGTCGGTCGACCTGTCCTGTTCCGGCCTGTGCCGCTCGGTCAAGCGGGTCACCGGACCGGTGCCCGGGGCGCGCCTGATCAACTGACGGCGGTCTGCGCAGGCTGTCTGGCCGGCATCACCCGGGCGACGAACAGCAGCCCCAGCAGCAGGACCGCCGGCACGAACATGGTCTGCTGGATGCCGATGTGCCCGACGAGGAAGCCGATCAGGGCAGGGGAGATCAGGAAGGTGGCGTAGCCGAAGGTGACGACGACGGCCAGCCCGCGTCCGCCCGCGGTGTGGCCGGCGACCGCGTAGACCTGCGGTGCGATCATGCCGACTCCCAGGCCGACCAGCGACCAGCCGAGGAGCAGCACCGGCAGCGGGGTGAAGAGGGCGACGACGAGGTAGCCGGCGGCCGAGCAGGCGCCGCCGAACATGGTCACGGCGCGGCGTCCGAACCGGGCGACGAGGAAGTCGCCGAGCAATCGGATGACCACCATGAATGCCGCGAAGAAGGTGAAGGCCAGCGCGGCGGTCGTGGGTTCTACGCCGGCGACCTGTGCCGCGTGCAGCCCGGACCAGTCGTTGGCCGTCCCCTCACCGAGGCCGAAGGCGATCGCCATCAGGCCGAGCAGATAGGCCGCCCGCGGGATCGGCACCTTCTCGCCGGCTTCGTCGACGTGGATGACCGGTTCGGTCTCGGGGACGATCTGCAGACCGGCGAAGAAGACGCCAACACCGAGGACGGCGCCGGCGATGGCGACCGTGAGGACGGTGGGATCGGCCTGGTGGCCGAAGACCGGCGCGAGGAGGACGAGCAGCAGGGCGCCGACCATGTTGCCGATGGACCAGGTGCCGTGGAAGAAGCTCATGATCGGCTTCGTCCGGGCCTTCTCCACCTGGACGCCGATCGCGTTCATGGCCACGTCGATGCCGCCGTTGCCGATCCCGAGCGCGATCGCTCCGACGAACAGGGCGACCAGGCTGGTGGACGAGCCGGCGACCACGATGCCGACGCAGAGCACGGGCAGCATGGCCAGGGCTACCCGACGGGCGCCGTAGCGGTCGGCCAGCCGTCCGCACACCTGCATGGAGCCGATCGCCGCGAGTCCCATCACCACGAACAGGATCGCGAGGTGCCAGGCCTCGAGCGCGAACCGCTTCTGCAGGGACGGGATGGACGCGGCCCAGATGCCGATCACCAGGCCGTTGTAGCTGAACAGCATGGTCACGGCCGCGACGGCCCGGGACAGCTTCGTCGACGTCACCCGCTCACCCTAACCGACGGTGAGAGCGCTTTCGGGGCCGTCCGCCCCCTCCGCCGCGTGAACCATCGGGGACAGGTACTTAGGTTCAGCCGACCGCCGCGTGAACCGTCGGGGACAGGTACTTCGGTTCAGTCGACCGGGGTGATCCGCCGCGTCCCGACCAGCCGGGGGTTGGGGCTGAGGTTCCGCATGCCGTTCCAGGCGAGGTTCACCAGGTGCGCCGCGACGGCCGGCTTGGCCATTCCCTGCTCGTCGCGGGTATCCATCCACCACTGGCCGCCCAGCGCCACCAGGCCGACGAGCATCTGGGCGTACAGCGGCGCGACGTCCGACTCGAGCCCCCGCTTGCCGAACTCCTTGGCGAGCAGATCCTCCACCCGGGACGCGATGTCCGACAGGATCGTCTGGAACGACCCCTCCGGAGAGGTGCCCGACGGATCGCGGGAGATGATCCGGAAGCCGTTCGGACGGTCGTCGATGTAGTCCAGCAGCGCCAGCGTCCCCAGCTCGATCAGAGCGCGCGCGCTGGCGTCGGGCGTGGTGATGGCCGCCCGGATGGCGTCGTGGAGCGTTCGCACCTCGCGGTCGACGACGACGGCGTAGAGGCCCTCCTTGCCGCCGAAGTGCTCGTAGATCACCGGCTTGCTGACTCCGGCATGGGCGGCGATCTCCTCGACCGACGTGCCCTCCAGGCCGCGCTCGGCGAACAGTGCCCTGGCGACGTCGATGAGCTGCTCGCGGCGCTCGCTGCGAGTCATCCGCACCCGGCTGCGCCGGGCCCGCGCGGTCGCCGGGACTGCTGACATGCCCCCTATTCTGGCCCGCCCGGCAGGTGACGGCGAATCCCGTAGAGTTGGCGCTGGTCGTCGCAGGACGATCGTTCCCCGGTTGGTCTGCCGGCAGGGCCCGCCTGACTTTGAATCAGGATTAGCGACGCAGGTTCGACTCCTGCCCGGGGAGCGGACTCGACAACGCTGGGAGACCCTATGACCCATCAGCAGTCACCGACCGAAGCCGTTGCCGCCGTGGTCATCATGGCGGCGGGCGCGGGCACCCGAATGAAGTCCGCCACCCCGAAGGTGCTGCACAAGCTCGCCGGGCAGACGATGATCTCGCTAGCCGTCGACACCGCGGACGCCCTGTCGCCACAGCACCTCGTCGTCGTGGTCGGTCATGAGCGGGAGCAGGTCACCGCCCACCTCGCCGAGATCGCGCCGCACGCGACGATCGCCGTCCAGGAGCAGGCACTCGGCACCGGGGACGCCGTCCGCTCCGGCCTGTCCGTCCTCGGCGAGGTCTCCGGCGAGGTCGTGGTGACGTCCGGGGACAACCCGTTGCTGGCGGGGGAGACGCTGGTCGAGCTGGTGAGTCGTCACCGCAACGAGCGCAACGCCGTCACCGTCCTCACGGCCCGGGTGCCGGATCCGACCGGCTACGGCCGGGTCGTCCGCGATCACGACCAGGTCGTCCGCATCGTCGAACAGGCGGACGCGTCGGCGGACGAGCTGCAGATCGCCGAGATCAACTCCGGTGTCTACGCCTTCGACGCCGAAGCGCTGCGCACGGGGATCGCAGCGCTGGGCACGGCCAATGCGGCCGGCGAGCTGTATCTCACCGATGTGATCGCCCACGCCCGGTCCGCCGGCGGACGGGTGGGCGCCCACCTGCTGGAGGACTGGGTCCAGGCGGAGGGCGTCAACGACCGCGTCCAGCTGGCCCGGCTGAACGCCGAACTCAACCGGCGGATCCTGAACCGCTGGATGCTCGACGGGGTCACCGTCATCGATCCCGCGACGACCTGGGTGCACGCCGGGGTTGACCTCGCTCCCGACGTCACCCTGTTGCCGGGCACATCGCTGGAGGGCGCCACGTCGGTTGCGTCCGGGGCGACCATCGGCCCGGACACGACGCTGATCGACGTCGAAGTCGGCGAGAATGCCACCGTGACCCGAACGCACGCCGAACTCGCGGTGATCGCAGCGGCTGCCACGGTCGGCCCGTTCAGCTACCTGCGGCCGGGAACCGAGTTGGGGGAGCGGGGCAAGATCGGTGCCTTCGTCGAGACCAAGAAGGCTGTGATCGGGGCCGGCACCAAGGTGCCCCACCTCACCTACTGCGGGGACGCGGAACTGGGCGAGGGCGTCAACATCGGCGCCGGCACGATCTTCGCCAACTACGACGGGGTCGCCAAGTACACCACGACCGTCGGTGACCACAGCTTCGTCGGCAGCGACTCGGTATTGGTCGCCCCGGTCCAGATCGGGGACGGCGCCTACGTCGCGGCCGGCTCCACGATCACCGGCCCGGTGGGTCCCGGCGAGCTCGCCGTCGCGCGCGGTCAGCAGCGCAACATCGCCGGCTGGGTGTTCCGGAAACGGGCCGGGACGAAGACCGAGGCAGCCGCCAAGGCCGCCATCGAAGCCGCCGAGCAGGGCCGCCAGGCCGGGGAGGACAACCAGCAGTGAGCGGACTGAAGCGGCCAACCGAGAAGCACCTGATGGTGTGCACCGGACGCGCATTTCCGGAGTTGGCCGAAGAAGTCGCCACCCTGCTCGGCGTCGACCTCGTCCCCACCCGCTCGTTGACCTACGCGAACTCGGAGATCTACGTCCGCTTCGAGGAGTCGGTTCGCGGCGCGGACTGCTTCGTCATCCAGTCGCATCCGGCCCCGGTCAACGAGTGGCTGATGGAGCAGCTGATCATGATCGACGCCCTGAAGCGGGCGTCGGCGAAGCGGATCACCGTGGTGTCCCCGTTCTACCCGTACGGCCGCCAGGACAAGAAGCACGCCGGACGCGAGCCGATCTCGGCCCGCCTGGTCGCCGACCTCTACAAGACGGCGGGCGCCAATCGGCTGATGTCGATCGACCTGCACGCCGCCCAGATCCAGGGGTTCTTCGACGGCCCGGTCGACCATCTGCTGGCGCTCCCGGTGCTGGTGGACCACGTCAAGGCCAACTACGACACCTCGGAGATGACGGTGGTCTCCCCGGACGCCGGCCGGGTGCGCCTGGCCGACATGTGGTCGGACGACCTCGGCTCGCCGTTGGCGATCATCCACAAGCGGCGGGACCCGAACAAGGCCAACGAGGTCGCCGTGGGGGAGGTCGTCGGCGACGTGGACGGACGGGTCTGCCTGCTGGTCGACGACATGATCGACACCGCGGGGACGATCTGCCAGGCGGCGGCCGCCCTGAAGAACTACGGCGCCAAGGCGGTGATCGCCGCTGCGACCCATCCCGTGCTGTCCGGTCCGGCACCGCAGCGGCTGAACGAGTCGGCCTTCGAAGAGGTCATCGTCACCAACACCCTGCCGATCCGGGACGACATCACCATCCCGAAGCTGACCGTGCTGTCGATGGCTCCGCTGCTCGCGCAGGCGATCCAGGCGGTCTTCGAGGAGGGCTCGGTCGCGTCCCTCTTCCACGGCCACTGAGGCGGACGGCACGCGATTTCAGGCAGCGCCACGCTGAGCGCTAGACTCTCGCAGGTTGCCTAGGCGAGGGGCGCAGGCCCGTGATCGACATGGCGGAAGCCATCCGCGTGCCGTCCCTCCCAGGCCAAGAGTCTTGACGAGGTTGAGGAGTAGAAGATGGCTGAGAATCTGATTTCCGCGGTGTCGCGGACCGAGTTCGGCAAGGGTGCGGCGCGTCGCAGCCGACGTGCCGGCCTGGTGCCGGCTGTGCTCTACGGGCACGGCACCGATCCGGTGCACGTGGCACTGCCCGAGCACGAGGTCGGTCTGGCGTTGCGCGTCGCCAACGCTGTGCTGGAGATCAGCATCGACGGCGCCAAGTCCCAGCTCGCGCTGGCGAAGCAGGTGCAGCGCCACCCCGTCCGCAACTACATCGAACATCTCGACCTGGTCATCGTCCGCAAGGGCGAGAAGGTCACCGTCGAGGTCCCGCTGCTGGTCGTCGGCGAACACCCGAGCGACCGGATGGTGATCATGGACCAGCAGACGATCACGCTCGAGGTCGAGGCGACCCACATCCCGGCCGACGTCGAGGTGAGCGTCGCCGGGATGGAGATCGGCGACACCATCACCGCCGGTGACCTGAAGCTCCCGTCCGGCGCGGTCTTCCCGGGCGAGCCGAACGACCTGATCCTCTCGATGGCGGCGACTCCGTCGCAGGAGGCGCTGGACGCCGAGCTGGCCGGTGGCGCCGAGGGCGAGGCCGTCGAGGAGCCGGAAGCGGCCGAAGAGGCCTGAGCGCTCCGATGGCGACCTGGCTGGTGGTCGGGCTCGGCAACCCGGGCCCGACCTATGCAGCCCACCGGCACAACGTGGGCTACCTGGTCGTCGACGAGCTGGCGCGGCGTGGCGGCGTCCGGTTCTCCCGTGCGCTGACCCTGCGCGCCGAGGTCGCCCAGACCCGGCTCGCCGGCGGACGCATCGGCGGCCTCGGCGCGGACGCCGAGCAGGTCGTCCTGCTGAAGCCGCGCACGTTCATGAACGACTCGGGGCTCGCGGTCGCCAGGGCGGCGAAGTACTTCAAGGCCGACCCCGCGCACCTGGTCGTGGCCCACGACGAGCTCGACCTGGACTTCGGCCGGCTGCGGCTCAAGTTCGGTGGGGGCGACAACGGCCACAACGGGTTGAAGTCGATCCGCTCCGGCCTCGGCACCGGGGAGTACTACCGGGCCCGCCTCGGCATCGGCCGTCCGCCGGGACGGCAGGACCCCGCCGACTTCGTCCTGTCACCCTTCCCGGCATCGGCCGGCGAGGAGCTCCGGCTCGAGGTGGACCGGTGCGCGGACGCCGTCGAGGCACTCCTCGCTGAGGGCCTGGAGCTGGCCCAGAGCCGCTTCAACTCCTGAACGCCGGCACCTCCTGGCGAGGCTGGCGAGGATTCCGCAAAGTGCACTCGCCTCGGCCTGTCGCGGTGCAAACCAGCTGAGTTCCCACTAACCTAGCCCGAACAAAGGCTTCGGGACTTGGCCTGACGATGGCGGTCGTCGATTCCCGAGCCAATTGCGAGGGACATGAGTCGCACCGGTGACTCCGCGCTTTGGCGCGCTCCGCGGCGCCTCCAGGTCATGAGATCGACCCGGGCCGCGGCACTGTTCGTTGCCCTCGCGCTCGCCGTGATGCCGGCGACGATCCAGGTGCCGACCGCCTGGGCCGCCGACGCCGAGCCCCCGGGACCGACCGCGACGTCGACGCCCGCTCCGACACCGACCGGGAACGGCGCACGGACGGTCGCTCCCGCGGACGAAGGCACCGCCGCGACATCGTCTCCCCGGAGCGGGGAGCCCGTGACGCCCGGCACGACGGGGTCCGCGTCCACCGCGTCGCCCGCGTCCACTGGGTCGTCCGCGTCCAGCGCGTCCCAGAGCCCGAGCGGGACTGCCAGCACCTCGGCCCCGGCCGGTCCGACGACACCGGCAGGTCCGTCGAAGCCCGCCGCGGCGACCGAGTCGCCGAGTCCGTCGGCGTCCCGGGCGGGCACTGGCCCGACCATCGCCAGCGACCTGCCCGACTACGCACCGGGTGGCACGGTCACCCTGACCGGCAGCGACTGGCAGCCGGGCGAGGTCGTCACGATCGTCGTCAACGACACCGGCGGCCTGAGCTGGAGCCTCAACCAGGACGTCGTGGCGGACGCGGACGGACGGATCACCCTGACGTTCGCCCTGCCGGATCGCTACGTCCCCGACTACGACGTGACCGCGACCGGCCCTATCTCCGGCGTCGCGACCACGACGTTCACCGATGCGGCCAGCGGAGGGTGGCAGTACTGGCTGAGCACCCCGGCTCCCCCCAACAACGGCAACGTGAGCCCGGGCGGCACGATCACCTACACGCTGAACGCGCAGAAGACCGGCGTGACCCCCACCGGGGTCACCGGTGCGGTGATGACGCTCACCCTCACCGGCGACGCGACGTTCACCGGACCGACGGGGTCGCTCGGCACCGATCTCGGCAGCATCAGCGGGATCGGAACGAAGACCCTCACCTGGACCGGGATGACCCTCGACCGCACCACCGGCACCGGGGCCGTCAATGTCACCCGCACCATCACCGTGACCGCGACGGTACCCGCTGCCGCCACGGCCGGGACGGTCACCGCCGCAGCCGGCGATGCGAATGATCCCAACGGCAACCTGGCAGCTGGTGCTCTTGGCGCAACGAGCCACACGGTGACCGGACCCACCGCCGGCACCTGCTCCTTCGCGACTCCCGGTTCGGGCGACTTCTCGAGGTCTATCTGCTGGTTCGATCTGGCCGGCTACAACGCCACGACGGCGGCGTCCGCCGCTGGCCAGAACATGCAGCAGACCCTGCTCAACGGCTACGTGCTGTCCTACACGATCAAGGCCACCGGCACCGGCACCGGCAGCACCAACGTCGCGGCGGTCTCCCTGCCCACGTACTCGGCGGCGTTCCTGGGCAACACCGGCAGCACCTACTCGAACAACTATCAGGGCATCGCGGGCAAGCCGGCTGTGTACCAGCAGACCGCCGGGACGACGACCACGCTGACCCTGACCAACATCTCGCTGAAGGACAGCTCCGGAACCGTCGTCACGGGTTTCGCGCTCGTCGGGGCCGATGCCGAGTCATCGGACAACTCCGAATCGATCACCTGGACCTCCGACAAACTGATCACCTCCATCGGCGCCCTCGGCAACTCGTGCGGCGGCGGGTTCAGCGGAGCCGGAACCACGACAGTGAAGTGCGCCGGCAACTCGGTGGGGAACAAGTCTGGCGCCGCGATCCTGTACAGCCAGGATCCTGGCACCTTCGCCCAGACGATGGTGGGGGGTGGGCTGCAGGCAGTCGCCTTCGGGGTGATGGTGTCGGGGCTCCAGCTGAACAAGCAGACCGTCAACAAGCAGCCGGGCGACCAGTTCGGGATCTCGGTGACCCGATCCGACAATACGGTGCTCGGCTCGGCGACGACGGACGCGAGCGGATCCGCGACCACGAATCAGCTCTACGTCATCTCCTCGGCCGCGCAGAGCTTCACCATGTCCGAGGTGCCCCTCGGCAGCACCGACCCGACGAACTACGCCGTGAGTTGGGCATGCACCCGGAACGGCAAGGCCTTCGACCCGACGAGTCCCTCCGGGAGCGGCAACACCGTGACGTTGACGTTCGGGGATTTCATCGTCTGCACCATCACCAACACCGGCCCGGCACTGACACTGCGGAAGAGCGTGGACAAGACCGCCGGGGGCACCCTCACCCCGGCGAACTGGACGTTGTCGGCCACCCGGTCCGGCAGCGCGCCGTCGATCTCGGAAGCTGCCACCCAGTCGTCGTCCACGAGCGGGAACATCACCACCGCGTCCACGACCAAGGTGGCGGTTCCGGTGGGCAGCTACACCCTGGCCGAGTCGAGCACAGCCGCCGGGGCCGATCGCTACGCGGCGAGCGGCTGGACGTGCACCAATGCTGGAACCGGGACGTTCACGCTGGTCGGCAACGTCCTGACGCTGACCGCGGGCGCCACCGTGACCTGCACGGTCACCAACACCTACCTGCGCGGCGTGATCGTCCGCAAGACGTGGGTCAACGGGGTCAGCGGCGACAAGGCGGACCTGGTCATCAACGGGGCAACCGCCGCGCCGGGAAAGGCAACGTCCACCTCGGACGGAAGCCCGGGCTCCTGGACGGACCCGGCGACGGTGGCGACGGCTACGCCCACACTGGGCAGCCGGGTCACGGTAGCGGAGACGATGCCGGGCTCCAACAAGGGCAGGTACACGTCCACGCTCCGATGCGTCGACGCCACCAACCAGCCCGTCCCAATCACCAACGGCGGCTTCGCCATGCCCGGCAGCAACGTCACCTGCACCTTCGCCAACGAGGGAATCCGGCCGACGATCGCCCTGTGGAAGACGACACTGGACGCGGCAGGTGGGCCCTTCTCGTTCGAGCTGACCAACACCGTTCAGGGCACCGGCACGGTCACGACCGCTTCCGGCGGCACCCGAACCCAGGTCGACGGCGACGCCACCACGGCCGGCGTGCAGCCGTTCGCCGCTGCCGCCTTCAACACGGCGGTCACCATCAGCGAGGCAGGCGCGCTGCCGTCCGGCTGGCTGTTCACCACCGCCTCGTGCAGCAACGGCACCACTGCCGTCGGCTCCTTCGTCGGGACGACCTACACGATCCCGGCATCCGAGCTGATCGCCGGCGCGACGATCACCTGTGACTACACCAATCGGCCGGCCACGGGCAGCATCACCTGGTCGAAGGTGGACGCCGCCAGCGCGTCCACCCTGCTCGCCGGCTCGGAATGGACGCTGACCGGACCGAGCTTCCCGACCGCCACGCCGGTCACCGACTGCGTGGCCTTGAGCGCCGCCCTGTGCGTCGGCCTCGACAAGAATCCGGCCGCGGGCGGCTTCACGCTGACCGGCGTGCGGTCCGGCAGCTACACCCTGGTCGAGACGAAGGCACCGGCCGGCTTCCGGCTGGACGCCACTCCCCGGACTCTCTCCATCGCGGCGGACGGTGACATCGCCGACGTCGGTGCCATCCGCAACCGGCGCGTGCCCGTGCCCGCCGTCCCCCTCACCGGCGGCCCCGGCGCGGACAGCTTCCTCATCTCCGGCGCCGTGCTGCTCGCCCTGGCGGCGGCAGCGGCCTGGCGGCAGCGAAGGAGGCTGATCCAGCATCCGCGACCCTGACACCCTCCGTCCGCCCTGGCGGGGACGGTTCCACCCATCCACAGCCCAGTTCATCACCGGCCCATCGGGCCGGAGCAAGACGAAAGGAAGAACATCCATGAGGGACTCCCACAACCCCCATCGACGGCGACGAGTGGTCGCAGCGCTCGGGGCCTTGACGCTGAGCCTGATCGGCGTGACCTGGTCGGCGGCGCCGGCGTCCGCGGACGACTACGGCAACGTCGACAACACCAAGGCCGGCTCGATCATCATCCACAAGCACGTGCACCAGACCTCGACGTCCGTGACCGCCTCCCCGGACGGCTCGGCGAGCATCCCGTCCGCAGGGATCTCGGGCGTCGAGTTCACCGCCTACCGGGTCACCGGCATCGACCTGACCACCAAGGCCGGCTGGGACGCGGTCGCCACCCTGACACCCACCTGTTCGCCACCGGCGGGGACGACCGTTGCCGGTGCCGAGAGCACGGGGGCCGGCGGGCTGGCGACGATCTCGCTGCCGGCCGGCAGCGCCGTTGGCGCCTACATCGTCTGCGAGACGAGATCCCCCTCGAACGTCGTCGACAAGGCGCAACCCTTCGTGGTCACGATCCCGTTCTCCTACCAGCGCACCGTGAGCGGCAGCCCGGTGGAGGGCTGGCTGTACAACGTGAACGTCTACCCGAAGAACGGTGTGGCGGACGTGAGCAAGACGGTGGCCGAGCAGACGAACCTCGGCCTGGGTGCGACGGCGTCCTTCCCGGTCACCACCGACATCCCGAAGATCGCCAGCAACGCCAACTTCCTGTACTACTGGGTGCAGGACCCGATGGACAGCAGGCTGACCGGCGCCACCGTGTCGAGCGTGCAGCTCGCGGGCGGGACGAACGTGCCGAACGCCGGCAATGTCAACTACACGGTGACCACCAGCGCCACCAACGTCGTCTCGGTGCAGTTCACCACAGCCGGACTGGCCTGGCTGAAGACGCATGCCCCTGACCGGCTGGTCACCACCTTCACCGGCACCGTGAACGGCCTCGGCACCGACGGGGTGATCAACAACACGGCCTACTTCGGCACCAAGACGGCCGCCCAGGACGACCCGCCGGACAGCCCGCAGGCGCCGCCATCGGATCCGACCACCTCCCCGGACACGAATCCTTCTCCCGTGCTCGTCACCCAGCGGTGGGGCGATCTCAAGCTGGCCAAGGTTGACCGGGGCAGCAGCTCCGCGGTCGGGCTGGCCGGCGCCAAGTTCCTGGTCTACGCGGCCGACCCGGCCTACGTCGCCAGCGGCGACTGCACGTCGGTCGTGACCACCGGCTCACCGGTCGTGGTCAACGGTGTCGGGACGTCTGCCAACCCGTTCGTGAGCGGCGACAACGGCGCCCTGACCATCGCCGGCCTGTTCGTCTCCGACAGCGTGCACGCCACGATCGATGCGAGCCAGCGGTGCTATGTGGTGGAGGAGATCGAGGCCCCGGCCGGTTTCGCGCTGCCCGCCGGCGACAGCGCCAAGACGGCGGTCACGGTGAAGGCCGGCGTCTCCGCGGCAGTCGAGAAGTCGATCCCCAACACCAGGCTGTCCGGGGTCCGGTTGCCGATGACCGGCAGTGACGGGCTCGTGGTGTTCTCGGTCGTCGGGGCCGGGCTCGTAGCGCTGGGCCTGGCGGTCGCGGTGCTCTCGCGCCGACGCCGCAGCCAGACCGCCTGACCGTCCGGCAGCAGGACAACGGTGGCGGACGGGATCGAGCCCGTCCGCCACTGTCCGGTGAGAGCGCCCGGAGGCCGGGAAGGAGGCAGGGATGACGTCGTCCCGGCGCCGCTGGCGGCCGGCGCCACTCAGCCTGGTGGCGGCCGCAGTGGCCTGGCTGGGCCTGGCCGTCCTGCTGTATCCCAGCGTCGCCAACTGGTTCTCCGAGGTGCAGCAGTCGAAGATCATCACCTCCTACACCGAGGAGGTGGACGCGGGCGTCGACCCGCCGGCCGCGAGGCAACTCCAGCTCGCGCATGACTACAACGCCGCACTGAGCTCGGGCGCCCTGCTGGAGGCCAACGAACGGCTGCCCACCGGCGAAGGCACCTCGACGGACGCCTCCCTCGACTACGACGACATCCTGCGGGTGGACACCACGGGCGTCATGGCCCGGGTCAGGATCCCCGGCATCGGCGTCGACCTACCGGTGTACCACGGCACCTCCGACGAAACCCTGCTCCAGGGCGTCGGCCACCTCCAGGGCACCTCGCTCCCGGTCGGCGGCGAGGGGACGCACGCCGTCCTCACCGCGCACCGGGGCCTGGCGACCGCCGCGCTGTTCACCGACCTCAACCAGGTGGTGGTCGGGGACACGTTCAGCATCGTCGTCTTCGACCAGGTGCTCACCTACCAGGTCGTCCGCACCATCGTCGTCGAGCCGGACGAGACCGAGGCCCTCCGTCCGGTCGAGGGCAAGGACCTGGTCACCCTGGTCACCTGCACACCGCTCGGGATCAACTCGCAGCGCATCCTGGTCACCGGCGAACGCGTCATTCCGACGCCGGTGAAGGACGTCGAGGCTGCGGCTGCGAAGCCCGACATCCCCGGGTTTCCGTGGTGGATCGTCCTGCTCGGCGCGGGCTCGGCGCTGGTCGGCCTCTACGCATGGCGGTCGGGCTATCCACCCCGCTCGCGGCGATTGTCCCCCTCGTGAGGACGTTCTGCTGCCGGTATTGCAGATAACCCTCGCGAGGGTGACGTTTTGGTCGGCACGCGATCTTTAGTCTCCACTAAGGTTTCGCGAACGAGCGGGTTCAGAGGGGTCGTTTGGCAGCCTGCTCGTTACTTGGCCATGCCTGGACGACCCCTGCCCGAAAGCAGACGATCTATGGTTCGTTCCGGAAGCACCGCCGCAAAGGTAGCTCCCAAGACCCGCTCCCTCATCGCCTTGATCCTGGGCCCCGCGCTGGCGCTGGGCTCGGTCCTGTTGTCGCCGATCGCGGCCACCCCCGCTCGGGCAGCGGCCAACGACATCGTCTGCGGCGGAGGCTACGTCTACGGCGTGGCCTCGGGCTCGACCGCGCTGACCAAGGTGAGCGTCACCGGCGCCAGCGCGACGATCGGCAACTTCAACAACACGACGAGCACCAACATCAACGCTCTCGGTATCACCCCTGACGCCGGCTACGCGTACGCCATGGGCACAGCGTCCGGCGGCACGGCGACCATGTACACCTACCGGAACTCCAACCAGGCGACCGCGTCCTACGAGATCAGCGGCTTCCCGAACGGCCAGGGCACGTTCCTCGCAGGTGCCGTCGACCCGACGACCGGCTACTACTGGGTCGGCGGCATCAGCAACAACACGTTCTACGCCTACTCCATCGATCCGGCCACCCACACAACTGCCGTGCAGCGCTTCACCTCGGCGGCCGGCAACTACAACGCCGACATGGCTTTCGACGGCCGCGGCAACCTGTACGTGGCCTTCAGTCCGAGTAGTTCGACCACCAATGGCATGCTCAGGCGCTACGCGAAGTCGACGCTCACCGGAACGCCCGCGGGGACCCAACTGGCCGAGATCCCGGCATCGAGCAATGGCTACCCGGGTATGGCCTTCGCCTCGGACGGCTATCTGTACATGACGACGTCCGGAACGTTGCGCAAGGTGAACCCGACCGACGGCAGCCAGGTCGGAGGCTCCATCGCGGTGAACCCGTCCAGCACGTTCTCCGATCTCGGCTCGTGCGCGACCCCCGTGGTGATGGACGCCGTTCAGAAGAACGTGGTCAGCCGCAACGCGAGCACCGACCAGTTCAGTGTGAGCCTCAGCGGGAATGCGGCCAGCCTCACCGCGATCACCTCGGGCAACGGCACCGGCATCCAGGCCACCGCCGGCCCGGTCCTCGTCCTCCCGGCGCTGAACTACTCGGTTGCGGAGACGGCGGTGGGCACCACGAGTCTGTCGGACTACCTCGCGACCTACGAGTGCGTGGATGCGGTGACCGGCTCGGTGTTCGTCACCGGGTCGGGGAACTCATTCACCCTGAAGACGCCTGCCATCGGCAACGACGGCAAGGGTGCCAACATCACCTGTGTCTTCACCAATGAGGCGAAGAAGGCCGCGATCGAGATCACCAAGAATGCCTCCGGAACACCAACGAAGGCCGGCGACAAGATCACCTATTCGTTCACGGTGAAGAACACGGGTAACCGTCCGCTCAGCGCGGTCACGGTCACCGACCCGATGGTCACGAGCGCGCCGACCTCGGGGACCATCACCTGCGACGACTCCTCGCTCGCCGTGGGCGCTTCGACCAACTGCACGGCCTCGCCGGCGTACACGGTCACCCAGGCCGACGTGCAGAGCGGCAAGGTCGTCAACACGGCCACTGTGACGGCGTCCCCGCCGACCGGCGAGGGAGCTGCCGGTTCGGTGACCGACACCGACACCAAGACCGTCACCATCGCCCAGACGCCCATGCTGAAGATCGTGAAGCGCCTGGTGTCCGGCGATCCCTTCACGGCCGGTGACCAGCTCACCTACGGCTTCACGGTCACCAACACCGGCAACGTCGTGGTCACCGACGTCGGCGTCGACGACCCCAAGGTGACCGGTGAGGACTGCTCGCCGAAGACCCTGAACCCGGGCCAGTCGGCGGACTGCACGGCGAACGACTACACCGTGACCGCGGCCGACGTCACGGCCGGCGAGGTCGTGAACACCGCCACCCCGACCGGCTCCAGTGCCGCCGGCAATCCGGCGACGGACCCCGCGTCGACGCCCAAGCTCACCACGAGGATCGGCACCCCTCCGGTTGCCAACCCGAACACCAAGACCACCCGGCAGAACACCCCGGTGGCGCTCAACCCGCTCACCGAACAGACCGCCGACACCGAGGGCGTCTCCGGCACCGGAACCCACGGCCGGCTCGATCCCGCCTCGGTGAAGCTCACCGGGACGGGTGCCGCAGCGGACGGCAAGTCGCTCACGAACGCCGACGGTGAGTACGTCGTCGACCCGATCACCGGCGTCGTCACGTTCACCCCGGCCCGCTCCTTCACCGGGAAGGCCAGCCCGATCGGCTACCAGGTGACCGACACCACGTTCGGGCTGACCGCTACGTCGACGATCACGATCACCGTCGACCCGGTCACCCCCGTCGCGACGAACGACACCGACTCCACGCCGTACCTGACGCCGAAGACGGTCAGCGTGCTCGGCAACGACGCGCCCGGCAACGCCTCGGTGCCGCTCGTCGCGTCCTCGGTCCAGCTCCGGCAGCCGGACGGCACCTACGCCGCCACGCTGACGGTCACCGGCCAGGGCACCTACACCGCCAACACGGACGGCACGATCACCTTCACGCCGGTCTCCGGCTACTCCGGCACGGCGGACGCGGTCACCTACCGGGTCGCCGACACCAACGGCACGACCACGACCGCCACGCTGACGATGACGGTCGCGAAGCCGCCGGCTCCGTCCGCTGCCGACGACGCCGCGTCCGGTCTGCAGGGCCACGCGGTGGCGGTCACCGCGAAGACCGGCGACAGCGCCGGCGGCAGCGCCACGCTGCAGGACGACTCGGTGAAGCTCAAGCAGACCGACGGCAGCTTCGGCAAGTCGGCCGTCGTGGCTTCCGGCAAGGGCACCTGGACGGTCGCCGACGACGGCATCGTCACCTTCACCCCGGAGCCGGCGTTCACCGGCACGGTCTCGATCGACTACTCGATCGCCGACGAACTCCACCAGACGGCGACCGCGACGATCACGGTCACCATCACCCCGAGCGCGCCGGACGCCGTCGATGACGTCAACCACGACTTCTACGGCAGGACCGTGACCACCGCCGTCCTCGGCAACGACAAGGTGGGGCCCAACGGCGCGGCGATCGATCCCGCCAGCCTGGCCATCTACAACCCCGTCACCCACGTCTACAGCGGTTCGCTGGCCACGGCGGACGGCTCGTACTCGGTGAACCCGGACCACACGATCGCCTTCGTGCCGAACGCCGGCTTCCACGGCGAGGTCACCGAACCGATCACCTACCGCGTCAGTGACGTCAACGGCGCCACCGACACGGCCACCCTCACCATCACCATCGGCAACCCGCCACAGGCCACCAGCCACAGCGCGACCACGCCGCAGGGCGTCCCGGTGTCACTGGGAGTGGTCGCCGGTGACGACACCCCCGGCGACGACGGCGCCGGCGTGTCCGGCTCGATCGACCCGACGTCGGCGGTCTTCACCTCGGCCGACCCCGGCTCGAACGGACGGACGCTCACCGTCGCCGGCACCGGCACCTTCACCATCGACGCCGCCACGGGCGAGGTGACCTTCACGCCGCTGCCCGCCTACACCGGCACCACGCCGAAGGTCAGCTACCGCGTCACGGACAGCTTCGGCAACACCGCGAGCGCCACGCTGCAGGTCACGGTGAGCCCGGTCACGGTGACCGCGCGCAACGATGCGGCCCACACGCCGTTCAACACCCCGGTCACCACCGCCGCGCCGCTCGTCGGCAACGACAGCTCCAGTGACTCGCAAGTGCCGCTGGTCCCGGGATCGGTCGTCTTCGTCGCCGGTGCGGGGGACACCCTCAGCGACGGCGGGACCAAGCTGGCCAACGCCGACGGCACGTACCAGCTCAACACCGACGGCACGGTCACTTTCACCCCGATCGGCGGCAAGTCGGGCGCGATGGGACCGGTCACCTATCAGGTCGCCAACACCAACGGCACCACCGACACCGCGACGCTGACGGTGACGATCGGCCGGCCGCCGGTGGCCACCCTGGACACCGACTCCACGCCCCAGAACGTGACCGTGGTGGTCGACGTGCTGGCCAACGACGCCGCCGGCTACGACGGCTCCCTGGCGGGAGGACTGGGTCTCCAGGGCAGCCTGGTTCCGTCCTCGGTGACGTTCACCGCCTCCTCGGCCACGAACGGCGGCCGGACGCTGACCACCTCCGAGGGCGTCTGGACGATCGACAGCGCCACCGGTGAGGTCACCTTCGACCCGAACGCGAGCTACACCGGCACGACGAACCCGGTCGAGTACGCCGTGACCGACAGCCACGGGAACACCGCCACCGCGACGGTGGCGATCACCGTCGCGCCGATCACGCCGAAGGCGAACGACAACGCCAACCACACCCCCTACCGGACGCCGGTGACCACCGACGTCGTCGGCGGCGACCCCGCGGTGGGCGGCGACGAGCCGGGTGACCCGTCCGTCCCGCTGGTGCGCTCAACGGTGGTCATCACCACTCCGGGCGCCACCGAGGGCGGCAAGAAGCTGGTCGTCGACGGCGTGGGCACCTGGACGGTGACCACCTCCGGTGACATCGCGTTCGTCCCGTCCGCCGACTTCCACGGCGGCCCGGCGACGATCTCGTACCAGGTCAGCGACAGCAACGGCACCCCGGCCACGGCCCAGCTCACGGTGACCGTCGGGGTGCCGCCGCACGCGGACGACGAGTCCGGCACCACGCCGCAGAACACCGACATCGTCCTCGACCTGCTCACCGGGGACCTGCCCGGCCAGGACGGCGCCGGCCATTCCGGCAGCTGGGACCGCGATTCGCTGGTGTTCGCGAGCAACGGCTCGACCACGCTCACCGTCGACGGCGAGGGCACCTACACGATCGACCAGGCCACCGGTGAGGTCACCTTCGACCCGGTCAGGACGTTCACCGGCAAGGCGGCCACGGTCACCTACCAGGTGACGGACAGCTTCGGCAACACCGCCACCGCGAAGATCGACATCACCGTCACCGCGCTGACGCCGGTCGCGACGAACGACTCGAGGACCACCCCGTACCGCACGCCGGTCACCGTCGCCGTGCTGGACAATGACCAGCGGGCGACCGGCGGGCCCGCGCTGGACCCGGCCACCGTGGTGATCACCACCACCGGCGCGGATCCGGACGGCAAGGGGCTGGACACCGCCCAGGGCACCTGGAAGGTCGACGGGACGACCGGAGCGATCACGTTCACGCCGAACGAGGGATTCTTCGAGGACGCGGTGATCACCTACCAGGTCCGGGACGGGAACGGCACGCCGACGACCGCGACGGTCACCGTGACGGTGCCCAGGCCGGCTGCTCCGACGCTGGTCAATGACACCGCCAGCACGCCGTACCTGCAGCCGGTCACCACGACCGTGCTGGCCAACGACAACTCCGGCGCCCTGACCACCCTGCAGAAGGGCAGCGTCCGGCTGTACGACGCGGCGAGCGACGCCTGGGTGACCACGCTGACCATCGCCGGTGAGGGCACCTACAGCGTGGACACCACCGGTGCCGGCGCCGGGAAGGTCACCTTCGCCCCGGCGTCCGGCTTCAGCGGGACGGTCGTTACCCCGGTCACCTACCGGGTGGCGGACGAGCTCGGCCAGACCGGGACGGCGACCCTGACCCCGAGCGTCGGCACGCCGGCGACGGCGACCGACAACCACGCCGACACCGACCAGGGCGTCGCGGTGAACCTCCACCAGCTGGGCGACGACACCGCCGGCACCAGTGGCACCGGCACCCCGGGCACGCTGGATCCGGCCAAGGTGGTCTTCACCTCGGCCAGCGCAACCGACAACGGCCGGACGCTGGTGGTCGCCGGCGAGGGCACGTGGACGATCGATCCCGCCACCGGTGAGGCCACCTTCACTCCGCTGAAGTCCTTCAGCGGGGACGCGACCGCCGTCGGCTACCGGATCACCGACAGCTACGGCAACACCGCCTCGGCGACCCTGACCGTGCACGTCACCGGGCTGACCCCGACCGCGGCTCCCGACAGCGGGCACGGCGAGTACGGCTCGCCGGTGACCGTCGACGTCCTCGGCAACGACCACGGGGCCGCTGCCTCGGCGCCGCTGATCCCCGGCTCGGTGACGATCGTGGGCGCACCCGGCGACGGCAAGGAACTCGTCGTCCCCGGCCAGGGCACCTGGACGGTGAACCCGACCACCGGCGCGATCACGTTCACCCCGGAAGCCGGCTTCCACGGCACCCCCGACGCGATCAGCTACCAGGTGGCCGACCGCAACGGGACGACGACGTCGGCGTCCGTGACCGTCACCATCGGCGCGCCGCCGACCGCGGCCGACGACACCACGGCGACCCCGTACCGGACACCGGTCGAGCTGACCCCGCTGGCCAACGACAGCGCCGGGGACGACGGCGCCGGAGCGCGGGCACCGCTGGATCCGTCCCTGCTGGTGTTCACCTCCGACACCGCGACCGACGGCGGCCGGAGGCTGGCGACTCCGCAGGGCACCTGGGTGATCGACGGCGCCACTGGCGTGGTGACCTTCACCCCGGCGGCCACGTTCTCCGGTACGACGCCGCCGGTGGAGTACCGGGTCACCGACCGCCACGGCCACCACGCGACGGCCGCACTGACGGTGACCGTCGGCGAGCCGCCGGCCGCGGCGACCGACTCGGCGAAGACGCTCCAGAACGTCCCGGTCAGCCTGGACCCGCTGGCCAACGACGTCGCCGGCGACGACGGCCTCGGAGCCGGGGGGACGCTCGACCCGCGGTCCGTCGTGCTCACCTCGGCCGGCGCGACGCCCGACGGCAAGACGCTGGTGCTGGACGGCACCGGGACCTTCAGCGTCGATCCCGCGACGGGCAAGGTCACCTTCACCCCGGTGCCGAGCTTCACCGGCGCCGTCCCGGTGGTGACTTACCGGGTGACCGACAGCTTCGGCAACCTGGCCACGGCCGAGATCCGCGTCACCGTCACCCCGGTGGTCCCCGAGGCGGCGAACGATGCAACCACGGGAGCCTACGGCCAGCCGGTGGTCATCGACATCCTCGGCAACGACCTGCCCGGTGACAATCACACCAGGCTCGACCCGGCCACGCTGGTGTTCACCGACCCCGGTGCCACCGAGGGCGGCAGGGTCCTGGTCGTCGCCGGCGAGGGCACCTGGCGGATCAACCCGGACGGGACCGTCACCTTCACCCCCGCCGAGGGCTTCAGCGGGGTGACCAAGCCGGCCGAGTACCGGATCGCCGACACCAACGGCGTGGTGGCCACGGCCAGCATCACCGTCACGGTCGCCGCCGGACCGGCAGCCAGCGACGACCAGGTGAAGGGCACGGACCGGACGGTCCGGGTGCCGGTGCTCAGCAACGACCACGCCGGCGACGGCTGCACCCTGGACGCCGGCAGCGTCGTCCTGGTCGCGTCCGACGGGACGCCGGTCGACCCCACGACCTCCCTGGTCGTCGACGGTGAGGGCACCTGGACCGTGAACCCGGACGGCTCGCTCACCTTCAGGGCTGCGGACGGCTTCGACGGCTGGACCGTCCGGGTCACCTACCGCGTCTCCGACAGCTGCGGACACACGACCCAGGCGCTGGCCCGGGCGTGGGTGCCGCCGACGCCCGAGCCGCTCGCCTACACCGGTGCGGCCGTCTCCGGCGCCATCGGACTGGCGATCCTGCTGCTCGGCGGCGGCGGACTGCTGCTGGCCCTGCGCGGGCGTCCTCGCGGCCGCCGGTTCGCCTGAGTCCCCGGCACCGGCGGGACGGGTTGCGGCCCGTCCCGCCGGCCTTGCCGGGACCGCGGTGATCGCCATTGCGATCGATTCATATCGAGGAAGTCCCTCCACCGGGTGACAAATGCAAAGTCACCCATAAGGTGACTTATTTGGCAATGCCGCGACGTTTACAGTGAATGTGGTTGTTCGCAGCTCGCGGAGGGGTGCCAGCGGACGTAGGCGATCCAGCCAGGACAGGACCGGCCATTCCCACGGCCAGTGGTTCGGTGCCCGGCGCGGATCGGCGGTCGCAGGCTTGCCGGGCCGGGAACGACCGCAGTTGGGGAGCGCCAGGCGTGCCGATTGTCCGGGGTACTCACTCCGACCGCCGGACGTGGACCACCGGTGTGGTCAATCGGCCCGCCCGGCCTTGCCCGATTGCAGTACTGGCCTGGTCGCCGGGTGCCACGTCCGACGGCCGGAGCGGCGGGCCGCGACCGCCTGGGGGATTGCGTGCGCGGCTCGCCGAGCCAGAAAGCAGGCGGCATCGTGACGGGTAAGGTTGTCCGGTGAAGCTGAGCGGCCTGGTCGAGATCACCCGTACCGAGCCGGTGATCAGCGACGCGATCGCGGACTGTCGCAGCGGTCGGGTGGCTAGTCTCGACATCACCCTCACCGACGCCGCCCGCTCACTGTTCACCGCGGCACTGGCCACCGGTGCCGACCGGACGCTGCTGCTGGTCACCTCCACCTATCGCGAGGCCGAAGCCAGTTCGGCAGCCCTCTCCTCGCTCCTCGGCGAGGACGCGGTCGCGTACTACCCGGCCTGGGAGACCCTTCCGCACGAACGGCTCAGCCCACGCTCCGACACCGTCGGCCGCCGCTTGGCCGTGCTGCGCCGGCTGGCCGGCAACGACGAGCTGCCCGCGCCGAGGGTGGTGGTCGCCCCCGTCCGCTCCGTCCTCCAGCCGCAGGTTCGCGGCCTGGCCGAACTCCGGCCCGTCCGCATCGTCAGCGGAGGCGACTACGACATCGAGAGGCTGGCCCGCGATCTCGTCGACGCGGCCTACCTCCGGGTCGACCTGGTGGAGCGACGCGGCGAGTTCTGCGTCCGCGGTGGCCTGGTGGACGTGTTCCCGCCGACGCTCGAGCACCCGGTCCGGGTCGACTTCTTCGGCGACGCCGTCGAGGAGATCCGTCCCTTCGCCGTCGCCGACCAACGCTCCTTCGGCGACCCGCTGCCCGAGGTCGTCGCGTCCCCGTGCCGCGAGCTGCTGATCACCGACGACGTGCGGACGCGCGCAGCAGCGCTGGCCGCCACCTACGCCAACGAACCCGGCAACCTCGGTGAGCTGTTCGCCCGGATCGCCGACGGCCACGCCGTCGACGGCATGGAGGCCCTCGCCCCGGCGCTGGTGGACGCCCTGGAGCTGCTCATCGACGTGATGCCCGCGGACACCCAGGTGCTGGTCTCCGACCCCGAACGCGTCCGTACCCGCGCCCACGAACTGGTGGCGACCAGCGAGGAGTTCCTCGCCGCGTCCTGGGCAGCCGCCGCGGAGGGCGGCAAGGCGCCGATCGACCTCGGCGCGGCCGCCTACCGCAGCCTCGCCGACGTCCGGGCCCACGCCCTCGACCGCGGCCAGTCCTGGTGGAGCCTGTCGCCGTTCGCGGCTGCCCCCGAGGACCTGGCCTCGACGAGTCCGGCCATGGCCTGGGACGACGACGAGGACGAGGAACGGCCGCAGCGCGTCGAGACCGGTGTCCCCACCCGGGTGGTCGAGGCCACCGAGGCGCCGGTGTGGCGGGCCGACACCGAGGCGGCCGTCGCCGCGATCCGGGAGGCGGCCGCAGCCGGTCACCGGGTGGTGCTGGTCGCCGAGTCCGCCGGCCTGGTCTCGCGGATGGCGGAGGTGCTCGGTTCCGCCGATGTTCCGGTGACAAGGCCCGATGCGCTCACCGACCCTCCGAGGCCCGGCCTCGTGACCGTCGTCCAGGCCGAGCTTCGCCATGGCTTCAGCCTGCCTGCCATCGGCCTGGACGTGTTCACCGCCGGCGACCTTTCCGGGCAGCGCGAGCCCGACCGGGCGTCGCGGAAGCTGCCGGCCCGGCGCAAGAACCAGATCGACCCGCTCGAGCTCACCCCGGGCGACGCGGTCGTGCACGAGACCCACGGCGTCGGCCGCTATGTCGAGATGGCCCAGCGGACGGTCGGTGGCGCCACCCGGGAGTACCTCGTCGTGGACTACGCGCCCAGCAAGCGTGGCCAGCCGGGCGACCGGCTCTACGTCCCGATGGACCAGCTGCACCTGGTCACCCGCTACGTCGGCGGCGAGAATCCCGCTCTGGACAAGCTCGGCGGCGCCGACTGGGCCAAGCGGAAGTCCCGCGCCCGCAAGGCCGTCCGCCAGATCGCGGCGGAGCTGATCAAGCTGTACGCCGCCCGGCAGGCGTCCCGGGGCTTCGCGTTCAGCCCGGACACCGTGTGGCAGCAGGAGTTGGAGGACGCGTTCGCCTACGTCGAGACCCCCGACCAGCTGTCGGCGATCACCGACGTCAAGCACGACATGGAGCAGGTCGTCCCGATGGACCGGCTGATCTGCGGGGACGTCGGCTACGGCAAGACCGAGATCGCGGTGCGAGCGGCGTTCAAGGCGGTGATGGACGGAAAGCAGGTGGCTGTCCTCGTCCCGACCACGCTGCTGGTGCAGCAGCATCACGCCACCTTCGCCGACCGCTACGCCGGCTTCCCGGTCACCGTCTCGGCGCTCAGCCGCTTCCAGTCCGAAGCCGAACGCAAGCAGGTCGTCGCGGGGCTCGCGGACGGCTCGGTCGACGTCGTCGTCGGCACCCACGCGCTGCTGGCCGGGGAGGTGGCCTTCAAGGACCTCGGCCTGGTGATCATCGACGAGGAGCAGCGGTTCGGCGTCGAGCACAAGGAGCAGCTGAAGAAGCTCCGGCTCAACGTGGACGTGCTGAGCATGTCGGCCACCCCGATCCCGCGGACGCTGGAGATGGCGATCACCGGGATCCGGGAGATGAGCGTGATCGCCACGCCACCGGAGGAGCGGCACCCCGTCCTGACGTTCGCCGGACCGTTCGACACCGCCCAGGTGCGGGCCGCCGTCCGGCGCGAACTGGCTCGTGAGGGCCAGGTGTTCTACATCCACAACCGCACCAACAGCATCGAGAAGACTGCCCACCAGCTGGCCGAACTCGTCCCCGAGGCGCGGGTCGCGGTCGCCCACGGGCAGATGAGCGAACGCACCCTCGAAAAGGTGATGGTCGACTTCTGGGAGCGGCGCGCCGACGTCCTGGTCTGCACGACGATCATCGAGGCCGGGCTGGACATCGCGACGGCGAACACTTTGCTGATCGAGCGGGCCGACCTGCTCGGACTCTCCCAGCTGCACCAGCTCCGCGGCCGGGTGGGACGCAGCCGCGAGCGGGGCTACGCCTACTTCCTCTACCCGCCGGAGAAGCCGCTGACCGAGACCGCCCACGACCGGCTGGCGACCATGGCCGCGCACACCGATCTGGGGGCGGGGATGGCGATCGCGCTGAAGGACCTGGAGATCCGCGGTGCGGGGAACCTGCTCGGCGGCGAGCAGTCCGGGCACATCGCCGACGTCGGCTTCGACCTGTACCTGCGGCTGGTGGGGGAGGCGGTCGCCGACTTCCGCGGCGAGGACACCGAGCCCGAGCCGGAGATGAAGATCGAGCTGCCGGTGGACGCGCACCTGCCCAGCGACTACGTCGAATCGGAGCGACTGCGGCTGGAGATGTACAAGCGCCTGGCCGGGGTCACCGACGAGGCCGCCATCACCGCCGTCCGCGACGAGCTGCTCGACCGGTACGGCCCGCTGCCGCCGCAGGCGGAGGCGCTGCTGGCGGTCGCCCGGTTCCGGCTGAAGGCGCGGGCCCACGGCATCACCGAGGTCATCGTCGCCGGGAACATGATCCGGTTCTCCCCGGCCGACCTGCCCGACTCCGCGCAGCTGCGCCTGGCCCGGCTCTACCCGGGCGCGCAGCTCCGCAAGGCTGCGGGCCAGGTGCTCGTCCCGCGCCCTGTGACTCGTCCGATCGGCGGGACGCCGATTGTCGACGCCGAATTGCTCTCCTGGGCGTCCAGGGTGCTGGACGACGTGTTCGTGGTGCGGTGAGGTCGTGCGTGTCAGCGCGACACGACGACAACCTGGAGACCCTCATCGTCCGTGAGGACGAACGAGAGCTGTCCGGCTGATCGATGGATGCCCGAGATGTGGCGTGCCGGGATCGATCCGCCGTCCGTCCCCCAGAGCCGATAGTTCGGGGAGGATCGGTCGGACACGAGCACCTGGGACGGCGAGACAGCCACGAGCGAATAGACGTCGCTGAATGATTGCGTGGTCGATTGACGCCTCGTAAATGGCGCCGGAGTCGGCGACGCGCACCGAACTCAGTCGCACTGCCCACGATCTCACGTGCTGGCCCATTCATCGGGGGACGGCCCATTCGGCAACGTTTGCGCCGGCGTCAATGGCCCGAGCCCGGCTGGATCCGGAGGCCGGCGGCTCACCGCCCGGTCGCGAGTCCGTCTTGCGGGCGAACTCCGCCGACTTGATCCGAGACGAGCGTCGGGTTCGTTGTCGCCGACACCCATTTCGTGCTGAAGTGACGACGTGAAGCGGACGTTCGAGGTGCTGGCGCTGCTGCTGTGCGTGGCAGCCATCGTGATCATGCTTCAGCCGACCTTCACCCTGGTTTTCAGCGCGGCCGAAGGCGGGGAGGTATTGAGGGACTATCGATGGTTCGATCCGCTCCTCCTGGGCTACGCCATGGCCATTCCGGCCATCTTGCTGGTCTGTGCAGGTCTGATGGTGGTCGGGCTGCTGCTGGGCCTCGCGCGCAGCCGGGCATCGGGTTCGGTCGCGGTGCCTGGCGCCATCGCCTCGTTGCTGCTGCTGTCCTTCGGGTACAACCACAACGCTGGTGGCTTCGTCTCCGGTGCTGGGCGGTTGGTCGCACCGCTCCTCGCTGTCGCCGCGGTGCTTGCTGCGGTCGCGTGGTGGCTGGGCCGTCCCCCTGCCGAGGAGCCAGCATGTCCCGACTCACTGCAGCAATCAGGTCCGGTTTCGACGGGTGAGCAGCCGACCAGGCCCGACTTCCGCGGACCGACGAGCGGGTAGGATCGCGGCGGCGAAGCGTGGAAGCGGGAGCGAGAGCGATGAGATCAACTCTGGTGAAGGTGGCGGCCCTGATCGCGGCCGGAATGGTCGTGCTGAGCGGGTGCGCGACGGCCGGGGATCCGAACGTGGCGGTCACCGTGAACGGCGAGGTGCTCACCGAGACCCGGGTGACCGAGTTGTCGCAGGCGATCTCCGAGGTCGGCATCGCTTCCTGGAAGGCTCAGCAGGAGTCCACGCAGCCGGTAGCCAGTCGGACGCCCGAGGAGCAGGCAGCGTACGAGACCGAGCTGGCCAAGCAGCAGGTCGACATGGCGCCGGGGAAGTACCGCGTCGCCGTGGTGGGCGCGTCCATCCAGGCCCAGCTTGCCCGGGACGCGGCGAAGATCGCCAACATCACGGTCACCGACGCCCAGCGCCAGGAGGTCATCAGCCAGAACGGGTTGTCGGCGCTGAGCGCGAACCCGGTCACCAAGGATCTCGTCGACGGCCTCGCGAACGTCCAGGTCGTGTTCACCAATGCCAGCGGCCTTCAGGCCGGCAAGGAGGCCGCCGCGAAGGCGGAGGTTCAGCTCAACCCCCGCTACGGCACCTGGGATCCGAGCCAGCTCACGCTGACCGGCACTGGGTCACTGTCGACCTCCACCACCGCGCAGCGGTAATGGACGAGGCCCGGCCGGCCGAGCTCTACCGCCTGGCCGAGGTGATGCACCGGCTGCGCACCGGGTGCCCCTGGGACGCGTCCCAGACCCACTCCTCGCTGGTGGGCTACCTGGTCGAGGAGACGCTCGAAGTGGTCGAGGCGATCGAGGCCGGCACCGACGCCGACCTGGCCGAGGAGCTCGGCGACCTGCTCCTGCAAGTCTTCTTCCACTCCGAGATCGCTGCCGAGACCGGCCGGTTCAGCGTCGAGGACGTGGCCGGACGGATCGCCGACAAGCTGGTCGCCCGGCACCCGTACGTCTTCGCCGATGGGCCCGTCCCCGACGACCTGGTCTCGTCCTGGGAGCGTGCCAAGGCGGTGGAGAAGTCCCGCGCGTCCGTCCTCGAAGGGATCCCCGAGCGGATGTCGGCGTTGACCCGGGCCGCGAAGGTGCTGTCCCGGGCCTCCAGCCACGGGCTGGAGCCGGACGACCTCGTCCCGCCGGCTCGGGACGTCGCCGCGGACGGGATCGGGCCGGCCCTGCTCGCCCTGGTGGCCCGCGCCCGCGAGCTCGGAGTCGACCCGGAGCAGGCCGCCCGCGCGTCCCTGCGGACACTGGAGGGACGGGTCCGGGAGACCGAGTCCGGAGTTTGACAGCACATTCGCCGGTGGCGGGGTGAACGGCTGCCTGCGCACCGGTAGGGTGTTCTGCGACGACTTCAACCAGCTGAAAGGCGCACATCGTGGCAAGTATCGAATTCGTTGACGCGCGGCAGATCCTGGACTCGCGCGGCAACCCGACCGTTGAGGTTCAGGTCGTGCTCGACGACGGTTCCGAGGGCCGCGCGGCCGTTCCGTCCGGTGCGTCCACCGGCGCTTTCGAGGCTGTCGAACTGCGCGACGGTGACGCCGCCCACTACGGCGGCAAGGGTGTGCTGAAGGCTGTCGAGAACGTGATCGAGCAGATCGCCCCCGAGGTGCTGGGCATGGAGGCCGACGAGCAGCGCCTGCTCGACCAGGCCATGGTGGAGCTGGACGGCACCGACAACAAGAGCAAGCTGGGCGCGAACGCGATCCTCGGCGTCTCGCTCGCCGTGGCCCACGCCGCCGCCGAGTCCGCCGGCCTCCCGCTGTACCGCTACCTCGGCGGCCCGACGGCCAACCTGCTGCCGGTGCCGATGATGAACATCCTCAACGGTGGCTCGCACGCCGACTCCAACGTGGACATCCAGGAGTTCATGATCGCCCCGATCGGTGCGGCGACGTTCGCCGACGCCCTCGAGATGGGCGCGGGCGTCTACCACGCGCTGAAGGCCGTGCTCAAGGGACGCGGGCTCGCCACGGGCCTGGGCGACGAGGGCGGCTTCGCCCCCAACCTGGACAGCAACGCCGAGGCGCTCGACCTGATCCTCGAGGCGATCAAGAACGCCGGCTTCGTCCCGGGCAAGGATGTCGCGCTGGCGCTGGACGTGGCCGCGTCCGAGTTCTACAACGAGGACGGGACCTACAACTTCGAGGGTGGCAAGAAGACCGCCGCCGAGATGACCGCCTACTACGTCGACCTGGTCGCCAAGTACCCGCTGGTCTCCATCGAGGATCCGCTGAACGAGGACGACTGGGACGGCTGGAAGACCATCACCGAGCAGCTCGGGGACGCGGTGCAGCTGGTCGGCGACGACCTGTTCGTGACCAACGTGACCCGCCTGCAGAAGGGCATCGAGACGAAGACCGCGAACGCGCTGCTGGTGAAGGTGAACCAGATCGGCTCGCTGACCGAGACCATCGACGCGGTCACCCTCGCGCACCGCAGCGGCTACTCCACGATGATGAGCCACCGCTCCGGCGAGACCGAGGACGTCACGATCGCCGACCTCGCGGTGGCGCTCGGTTGCGGCCAGATCAAGTCCGGCGCCCCGGCCCGGACCGAGCGGGTGGCCAAGTACAACCAGCTGCTGCGGATCGAGGAGGACCTGGACGACGCGGCCCGCTACGCCGGGGCGTCCGCCTTCCCGAGGTTCAGCGCCTGAGGCACCTATCCTTGACCCGATGAGGGTCGGGGACCATGGCGAACGCACCGCGTAGCCCACGTAGTCAACACACCGGCCCGGGACGCGCTTCTTCCAAGCGCTCCCGGGCCGGTGCGCGTTCCTCTGCCCCGACGCAGCCGCCGGTGCAGGCGCCCGCCGGCGATGAGGGGACGCGTCCGGGGTGGCAGCTGGGGCTGAGGTTCACCCGGCGCGCGCTCGTGCTGGCGTTGGTCCTGGTCGTGCTGGCGATCTCCTATGCCGGGTCGCTGCGGATCTACATCGCCGGGGCTCAGGACCTCGCCGTCGCCGAGCAGGCGATCCGCGACCGGCAGGCGCAGATCGCCGACCTGCAGGCCGAACTCGCCCGCTGGGACGACCCGGCGTACGTGAAGACGCAGGCCAGGGAGCGGCTCGGCTGGGTGCTGCCGGGGGAGACCGGGTACCGGGTGGTTGACGACAACGGCAACCCGCTGGGCGGCGGGGTGGTGCTGTCGCCCGGAGACCGGACCGACCCGGACGCGGCGAACCAGCACTGGTGGGACCGGATGCTGGGATCGCTGGCGACGGCGGACCATCCGGTCCGCAAACTGGGGCCCTGATGCCCGTCCTCACCCCCATGACCGCAGCCGACCAGGCCATCGTCGAGACCCAGCTCGGCCGTCCCGTGCGCGGGGTGGCCGGCGTCGCCTGGCGTTGTGCCTGTGGCCGTCCGGGCGTGCTGGCGACGCTGCCGCGGCTGCCGGACGGCACCCCCTTTCCGACCACCTACTACCTCACCGATCCGCGCCTGGTGTCCGGCTGCTCACGGCTGGAGGCCGGCGGGCTGATGGCCGAGCTCAACACCCGTCTGGCCGAGGATGCGGAGCTGGCTACGGCGTACGCGTCCGCTCATCGCAGCTACCTCGCCGACCGGGACGCCCTGGGCGAGGTTCCCGAGATCGCCGGGGTGAGCGCCGGCGGGATGCCGAACCGGGTGAAGTGCCTGCACGCGCTGGTCGCGCACTCGCTGGCGGCCGGCCCGGGCGTCAACCCGGTCGGCGACATCGCGCTCGGCGAGCTCGCCGACGTCCTGGACCCGGAATGCGAAGGTGGCCATGCCTGAACTCGTCGGAGCCGTGGACTGCGGCACGAACTCGGTGCGGCTGCTGATCTGCCGGGTGCAAGCGAACGGACGCCTCGACGAGGTGGACCGGCGGCTGCACCTCACCCGGCTCGGCCAGGGCGTGGACGCCACCGGCGCGTTCGCCGTCGATGCGCTCGCCCGCACGATGGATGCGATGGCCGACTTCGGTGCGGAACTGGACTCCCTGGGCGTGACCAAGCGCAGGGTGGTGGCCACGTCCGCCGCCCGGGACGCCGCGAACTCGGAGGAGTTCTTCGCCGGCGCGAGACTGCGGCTCGGCGTGGAGGCGGAGATCATCTCTGGTGAGCAGGAGGGGTTGTTGTCGTTCGCGGGTGCGACCGCGGCGCTGCCGGACCTTCCGCACCCGGTGCTGGTGATGGACATCGGGGGAGGGTCGACCGAGTTGATCCTGGGCACGCCGGAGAGTCTGGAGCGGGCGGTGTCGCTGGACGTGGGCTCGGTCCGCGTCCGGGAGCGGTTCCTGCATGCCGATCCGCCGACGGCGGCTGAGGTCGCCGAGGCGTCGGTGTGTATCGACGAGTTGCTGGACGGCAGCGGTATCGACTTCGGGGAGGCGGCGAGCTGGGTCGGTGTCGGCGGTACGGTGACCAGCCTGTCTGCGCTGGTCCAGGGACTCGCGGTTTACGACCGGTCGGCGGTCCACGGCTCCCGGCTGGAGCGGGAGGAGCTGTTTGCGTTCGCTGCTGAGTTGTTGGCCATGCGGGTGGAGCGGGTCCTGCAGTTCCCGACGATGGTGCCCGGACGCGCCGACGTGATCTGCGCCGGCGCGTTGGTCTGTGAGCGGGTCGGACGCCGCCTGGCCGGCGACCTGGTCGTCAGCGAGGCGGACATCCTCGACGGCCTCGTCGCGGGCCTGGCGCAATAGACTCGGGCGGTGCGTTCCTCCGCGGCCTACGGGTACACGACGGTCTCGTTCGCGCAGACCTTTTCCAACTCGCGCAGCTGCTTGCCCGAGGTGTCGGCGATGTCGAAGCCGCCCGAGCACGGGCCGCTAGGCGAAACGTAGTCTCTCGTGGCGGTCTGGTGGGGGCCGGCTGTCGCTATCGGGTTCGGTGACGCCGGCGTTCCCTGCATCTGGCGGAGGATGATCGTCTGGTCGGTGTTGTTCTGTAGCGAGACCGGCTGGAGCCCCCAGCCCTCGGCTTCGCAGCTCGCAATCGCGAATGCGGCAACCAGGCAGAGGCTGGCGCTGACGATCCTGTTCATGTGCTGTTCCCTCCTTCTACTCGGTGGGATCTGCTCCACGCCGGCGGAAATGCTGCGGGCTCCAGGAGGACGGTGCGCTCGTCCGCGTTCCGCGTTGCTCAGCCGCCAGGCGGGTCGTAGGCACCTCCGAGCCGTCACGGGTAGACGACGACGGCATTGCCGCACAACGGGCTCAACTCGCGGAGCTTCCTTCCGGACGTGTCGGCGAGGTCGAAGCCGCCGTAGCAGGGCCGAGTAGGAAGAACATCCGCTCTCGTTCCGGTCTCGTGGGGCGCGACTGTCACTATCGGGCTCGGCGACGGCGGCGTTCCCTGCATCCGGCGGAGGATGATCGTCTGGTCGGTGTTGTTCTGCACAGAGACTGGCTGAAGCCCCCAGCCCTCGGCTTCGCAGCCGGCGATCGTGAGCGCGGCAACCAGGCAAACGCTGATGCTGATGAGTCTGTTCATGCCCTGTTCCCTCCTGATGCTCGGTGGGATTTGGCTCAAGGCTAACCGAAAGGGGCTGAACCGCCGAGGACAGGTACTTCGGTTCAGACTTGAACGAACGTGAACGACCGGGGACAGGTACTTCGGTTCAGGTTCGGCGCGGCCGCAGGTGAACCGAGGTACCTGTCCCCGATGGTTCACCGGTGAACCGAGGTACCTCTCCCCGATGGTTCACCGGTGAACCGAGGTACCTGTCCCCGATGGTTCACCGGTGAACCGAAGTATCTGTCCCCGATGGTTCATGGTGGTTCGGTCGGTGCGGGTGCTGGGCTGGGCGATGTGAGCGTTGCACAGGCGTCCCGGTGTTATCGCTACCTTCGTCCCAAGCACGGTTGATAACGACTTCATAACAGATGCGGTGGGACGATTGTGAAGGCTAACATGTGAGCCTTAACATCCTGCTACGGCCAAGGGCGGCCGTCCGGGCGGAGCGGGTCTCGATCCCTCCCCGGTGCGAACAAGGAGGTTTGTCTACATGAGGAAGACCATCGGTCTCTTTGCGGCCGCTACCCTCGTCCTGACGCTCTCGGCCTGCAGCGGCGGAGCGGCTGGCGGCGGTGGTGGAGCGCACAAGTCGCTCGACCAGCTCGTGGTCGGCTTCGCGCAGGTCGGCGCCGAGAGTGGCTGGCGGACGGCCAACACGAAGGACATCCAGGATTCCTTCAAGGCAGCGAACATCAAGCTGCAGTTCTCCGACGCCCAGCAGAAGCAGGAGAACCAGATCAAGGCGATCCGGTCCTACATCCAGCAGGGTGTGGACTACATCGCGTTCTCGCCCGTCGTACAGACCGGTTGGGACGCCGTGCTCAACGAGGCGAAGGCGGCCAACATCCCGGTGATCCTGACCGACCGCGCGGTCGACTCCAAGGACACCTCGCTGTACAAGACCTTCCTGGGCTCCGACTTCATCGCCGAGGGCAAGAAGGCCGGCGACTGGCTGGTCGAGCAGTACAAGGGCAGTTCCGACCCGGTGAGCGTCGTCCAGCTCGAGGGCACGACCGGCTCGGCTCCGGCCATCGACCGTGGCACCGGCTTCGCGGACGCGATCAAGGCCAACCCGAACATCAAGGTGGTCGCCAGCCAGACCGGTGACTTCACCCGCGCGGGCGGCAAGCAGGTCATGGAGGCCATGCTGAAGTCGCAGCCGAAGATCGACGTGGTCTACGCCCACAACGACGACATGGGCCTGGGCGCCATTGAGGCCATCGAGGCAGCCGGCAAGGTTCCGGGCAAGGACATCAAGATCATCACCGTAGACGGGGTCAAGGACGGCATGACCGCCCTCGCCAACGGCAAGATCAACTTCATCGTGGAGTGCTCGCCTCTGCTCGGCAAGCAGCTCATCGACACCATCACGAAGCTGAACAACGGCGAGACCGTGCCCCAGCGGATCGTGACCGAGGAGACCACGTTCACCCAGGATCAGGCCAAGGAGGCCCTGCCCAACCGTAAGTACTGAGTCCATCGCCTCAGTACCTCCTTCCGCCCAAGGTGGGTGCGCGTCTCGCCGCGCACCCACCGGGGCGGAGGCCCATGATTGGACCAGTCCGACGACAGATGAGCACCCGATGACTGACACCGCCTCCACCCGAGCGCCAGCGCCGCAGGGCAACCCCGACCCCGTGGTCGAGATGACCGACATCTCGATCAGCTTCCCCGGAGTGAAGGCGCTGGACAGCGTCGACTTCCGGATGTTCCCCGGCGAGGTGCACTCGCTGATGGGCGAGAACGGTGCCGGCAAGTCCACCCTGATCAAGGCGCTCACCGGCGTCTACAGCATCGACAGCGGGGTCGTCCGGCTCGGCGGGCTGCAGGTGACGTTCTCCGGCCCCGCGCAGGCGCAGGCGGCCGGCATCAGCACCGTGTACCAGGAGGTGAACCTGCTGGGCAACCTCACCGTCGCCGAGAACGTGATGCTCGGACGCGAGCCGAGGCGCCGCGGCGGCATCGACTGGAAGGCGATGCGGCAGCGGGCCGCCGAGATCCTCGAGGGACTGCATCTCGACATCGACCCCGCGTCCCTGCTCAACTCGCACTCGCTGGCCATCCAGCAGCTCGTCGCGATCGCCCGGGCCATCGACATCCAGGCCAAGATCCTGATTCTCGACGAGCCGACGTCCAGCCTCGACGTCGAGGAGGTCGCCGAGCTCTTCCGGGTGATCCGCTCGCTGAAGGAGTCCGGGGTCGCCATCCTGTTTGTCAGCCACTTCCTCGACCAGGTGTACGAGATCAGCGACCGGCTCACCGTGCTCCGCAACGGCCAGCTCGTCGGGGAGTACATGACCGACGAGCTGCTGCGGATCGACCTCGTCCAGGCCATGATCGGCAAGGAGCTGTCCGCCCTGGACGACCTGGGCAGTCGCGTCCACTCAGCCGAGGGGGAGACCGCGACCGGTTCCGTTCCGGAGACGTTCGTCGCAGCGAAGGCCATCACTCGCAAGGGTGCGATCTCGCCGGTCGACATCACGATCGGAGCGGGCGAGGTCGTCGGGCTGGCCGGCCTGCTGGGCTCCGGACGCACCGAGGTCGCCCGCCTGATCGGTGGCGTCGACCGTCCCGACGGCGGCCAGCTGAAGGTGGACGGCAGGCCGCTGCGCCTGCGGACGCCCCGGCAGGCGATCAAGCACCGGATCGCCTACTCCTCGGAGAACCGCCGAGCCGAGGGCATCGTCGACGAACTCACCGTCCGCGACAACATCGTCCTCGCCCTCCAGGCCGACCGCGGCTGGTTCCGTCCCATCCCCCGCAAGCGACAGGACGAGCTGGCCGCCAGTTACATCGAGGCGCTCAACATCAAGACGCCCAGCGCCGACGCGCTGGTGCGCAACCTGTCCGGCGGGAACCAGCAGAAGGTGCTGCTGGCGCGCTGGCTGGCGATCGCGCCGCGGCTGCTGATCCTGGACGAGCCGACCCGCGGCATCGACGTGGGTGCCAAGGCGGAGATCCAGAAACTCGTCTACAGCCTCGCCGAGAACGGCATGAGCGTGCTGTTCATCTCCGCAGAACTTGAAGAAGTGCTGCGGCTGAGCAACCGGATCGTGGTGCTGCGCGACCGGAAGAAGGTCGCCGACCTGGTCAACGACGGCATCGGCGTCGACCAACTGCTCGCCCTCATCGCCGAAGGTGCAGCCGAACCCGAACTCGAAGCCGGAGTCGCATCATGAGGAACACGCTGATCCAGGCCCTCTCGCACCGGCTGTTCTGGCCGCTCGCCCTCCTGGTCATCCTGCTGACGGTGAACGTCATCGCCGTACCGGGTTTCCTGGCGATCACGATCAACAACGAGGGCCACCTGTTCGGCAGCGTGATCGACATCCTGCGCAACGGCGCCCCGACACTGATCATCGCGGTCGGCATGACCCTGGTCATCGCCACCCGGGGCATCGACCTGTCGGTCGGCTCGGTATGCGCGATCGCCGGTGCCGTCGCCTGTTCGATCATCCTCGGCTCGCCGAACCCGGGCGATCCCGGCGTGGTCACCGTCGCGGTCCTGACCGCCCTCGCGTTGTCGCTTGTTGTCGGGCTGTGGAACGGCTTCCTGGTCTCCGTCCTCGGCATCCAGCCGATCATCGCCACGCTGATCCTGATGACGGCCGGACGCGGCATCGCGATGCTGATCACCGAGGGCCAGATCCTCACCGTCGACAGCGCGCCGTTCAAGTTTCTCGGCTCGGGCTTCCTCGCCGGCGTCCCGGTGGCGACGGTGGTCGCGGCGGCCATCCTCGGGCTGGTTGCGCTGCTCACCCGCCGGACGGCACTCGGCCTGCTGATCGAGAGCGTCGGCATCAACCCCGAGGCGAGCCGGCAGGCCGGCGTCCGGGCTCGCGGGCTGCTGTTCACCGTGTACGCGGTCTGCGCCGTCCTCGCGGGCATCGCCGGGTTGATCCTCACGTCCAACCAGACCGCTGCGGACGCCAACAACACCGGCCTGTTCATCGAACTGGACGCCATCCTCGCGGTCGTCATCGGCGGTACGGCACTGAGCGGGGGACGCTACTCGCTGACCGGCACCCTGGTCGGGGCACTGGTCATCCAGACGCTCGTGACGACGGTCTACACCGTCGGTATTCCGCCGATCGCCACCATGGTGTTCAAGGCCGCCGTCGTGACCGCCGTCTGCCTGCTGCAGTCGCCCACTACGTCGGCCGCGCTGGCGCGAAGACGGACGGCGGGACCAGCCTCACCGAGACCGGTGGCCACCCCCGAACCGGCGGTGACCCGATGAGCGCTGTCGCAACCGGCCCGGTCGCGACCGGCCGCAACCTCGGAGCGCGGATCGTCGACGTCTTCACCAGCCCCAAGTCAGGTCCGGTGCTGGTGACCGGCGTGCTGTTCCTGCTGATGTTCGCCGTGGGCGGGGTGCGCTACCGCGGCTTCCTTTCCGGACAGGTGTTCCTGAACCTCTTCATCGACAACGCCTACCTGATCGTCCTCGCGATCGGGATGACGTTCGTGATCCTCACCGGCGGGATCGACCTCTCGGTCGGTGCCGTGGTGGCCCTGTCCACGATCATCGCGGCCCGTCTGCTCCAGGCCGGCTGGAGTCCGGGCGTCGTGATCCTGCTGATCCTGGCGATCACCTCCGCCCTCGGCCTGCTGGTCGGGCTGATGATCCACGTCTTCGAGGTGCAGCCGTTCATCGCCACCCTGGCCGCGATGTTCCTGGCCCGGGGCCTGTGCTACATCATCGCCAAGGAGTCGATCACCATCGACAACCCGTTCTTCGTCTCGATGGCCAACGTGCGGATCCCGCTCGGCTATCGGTTGAGTATCACCCCGAGCGTGATCATCGCCCTGTTGGCCCTGGCCGTGGCGGTGTGGGTGCTGCAGTACACCCGATTCGGCCGGACCACCTACGCCATCGGCGGCAGCGAGCAGTCCGGCATGCTGATGGGCCTGCCGACGTCCCGGACCAAGGTGCTGGTGTACGTGATCAGCGGCTTCTGCTCGGGCCTGGCCGGCGTGCTGTACGCCTTCTACACCCTGTCCGGCTACGCACTGACCGCCGTGGGCACCGAGTTGGACGCGATCGCCGCGGTGGTCATCGGCGGCACGCTGCTCACCGGTGGCTACGGGTTCGTCCTCGGCTCGGCGCTCGGCGTCCTGGTACTCGGGCTGATCCAGACCATCCTGAGTTTCGAGGGCAGCCTCAGTTCGTGGTGGACGAAGATCTTCATCGGAGCCCTCCTGCTGGTGTTCATCATCCTGCAGAAGGTGCTCACGTCGCGGCGCACCTGAGTCGCTCGTGTCGATAGCATCGGAAGCCGGCAAGGCGTCCGCCACGCGTAGGGCCGGAACGGCAGGCACTGTGACGACCGAAGAGGAACGAGCCAGGGCGGCCACGATCTTCGACGTGGCACGCCTCGCCGGCGTGTCCCACCAGACGGTCTCGCGAGTGCTGAACGACCTGCCCAACGTCCGCCCGGCGACCAGGGAGCGGGTTGAACGGGCCATCCAGCAGCTGCGCTACATTCCGTCCCCGGCGGCACGCGCGCTCGTGACCCGGCGGTCGCGGACGATCGGGCTGATCACGACGGGCAGGCCCGAGCACGGGCCGTCCACCACGGCGGTGTACTTCAACGAGGCCGCCCGCCAGGAGCGGTACGCGGTGATCATGGCCAGCCTGCTGCAGGCGGACGCGGCGGCGCTGCGGCAGGCCGCGGAGACGCTGGTGCGGCAGAACGTCGAGGCGATCGTGCTGATCACCTCCAATCGCTCGACGCTCGGAATCCTGCAGTCGATGGACCTCGGCGTCCCGTTCCTCGCTGTGGTGTCCCAGGGCAGCGGCCTGCACCGGGTCTCGCTCGACCAGTACGCGGGTGCGCGCCGCGCCGTCCGCCATCTGATCGACCTGGGCCACACCGAGATCCGTCATGTCGCCGGGCCGATCGAGTCGATGGACGCCCTCGAACGGCTGCGTGGCTGGCGGGACGCGCTCGGCGAGAGCTCCCTGGTGGCCCACGAGCCGAGCTTCGGCGACTGGTCGGCAGCCAGCGGCTACGAGGCCGGACGCAAGCTGGTGGGGGAGCGATTCACGGCGGTGTTCTGCGCGAACGACCAGATGGCGCTCGGACTGATCCACGCGCTCACCGAGGCCCATCGCTCGGTACCCGCCGAAGTCAGCGTCATCGGCTTCGACGACATCCCCGAGGCCGCCCACTTCTCACCACCGTTGACCACCATGCACCAGGACTTCGCCCAACTCGGCAGCGACGCGATGGAGTTGGTGCTCGCGATGCTCGCCGACGAGGCCGCGCCGAACCCGTTGCAGCGGGTTCCTCAGCTCGTCGTGCGGGCCAGCACCGCCGCACCGCGGCCCTAGACTCACCGGCAGGGCCCCCATAGCCCAACCGGCAGAGGCAGGCGGCTTAAACCCGCCCCAGTATGGGTTCGAGTCCCATTGGGGGCACGTCTGAACATGGCATTCACAAGGAAAAATACACTGGTGTAACTCTTAAGCCCGGTTTTCGGGCCCTTATCGGGCCCTTAGGTACACGCGTTTCTGCACCGAATGGACGCACAAGGGCCGGCCCGGAGACCGCCACAGCGCCCGCTCAAGTCCAGGAGCGTCGGATCGGCCGCACCGTGGGAATGGGACGGAACAGCTCGTCGAGGTCGGCCGTGCGGACGCGGATGAGCCGCTGCCCGAAGCGTGATGCCCGCAGCTGCCCGTGTCGGATGCGGCGGCGGAGGGTGTCGACGCTGACGCCGTAGAGAAGGGCAGCCTGCTGAAGCGACAGCCACTCCGGGACGGGCTGTCCCCAGAGGGCGGGGTTGGCGATGAGCGCCATGGCAACTCCTTCGTGGTTCTCGTCAGATGCTGATGCCGCGGCCACGGTCGTGGTCGTGCGAGCGCGAATGTTCGGGGTAGGTCCTGGGGGCGGTGGGCGTGATGGTTTCCCAGGTTTCGGCCTCTGCCTGGCGCTGCTTCTTGATCAGTGCGGCGATGCGGTAGCCGAGGGCGTCGGCGGGGTGGTCGTCGGGCAGGTTGCCCTGTGCGGCGGCGCGCCGGAGGAGGTCTTCGACGTCACCGCGGTCGGTGAGGGTGGCGAGGCGGGCGGCGAGGACGGGTAGGCGGGGGTCGGTGGCGGTGGCTGGTGCGGCGTGGGCGATGCGGGGTGCCCATTCGCGGATGCCGGCCTGGGCGGTGTAGAGCCGTTGGTCGAGGTCGCGCTGGGTGTCGTGCTCGGCCGGGCTGGTGGCCTGGGGACCGGTGGGCCGTAGGTCGTCGTCGGGAACGCCTTGGGCTGTGCGCCACAGCTGGATGTCGGCGACCAGCTCGGGGTCGAGCCCGGGCAGCTGCTCGGCCCACCGCGGGGGGTCCTCGGCGTGGCTTGCGGCTTGGTGGACCTCCTCGCCGAGGCTGCGGGCGAGAACGTAGCGGGCGCTGAGGTAGGACTTCCACTCGGGATCGTCGAGCAACCGGGTGGGGATGCCAGGCAGCCAGGGCAGCGGCCCGCGGGTGCGGCCGCCGGAGGCTTGCGTGAGGTCGAGGCGCCAGCACAGGACGGCGGCGGGGTCGCGGGCGTCCTCGAGCCCGCCGAGGGCGACAGCCTGGCTGAGCACGACCGCGGGCTTGTGGCCGTTGGCGGCGATGAGCATCAGTTGGCCGCGCAGCGCGGGCCAGGCGTCAGCTCCGGTGAGACCGTACCGTTCACCGGCCCAGTCGATGACCTGCTTCTCCTCGTCGGAGAGGTGCTGTTCGGCGGCGAAGGTGATGGCGTCGAGGTAGCAGGTCGCCGCGGGTGCGAGGAGTCGGGCGGGCTGTTCGGCCTGGTCGATCAGGGTGGTGGCCGAGGCGGGTGCGTCGTCGTGGCCCAGGATCTGTTCGAGCAGCTGGGTCGCGGTGTCGGGCTGGAACAACTGGCTTGCGATCGGGGCGAGGTGGTCGTCGGTGTCGTTGACCTCGACCCAGGCGTGGTTCGCGTGCCGGCCGCGGGTGAGCATGGTGTAGGCCAGCTGCCGGGACT
>JAFKJK010000019.1 GCA_017306015.1 Propionibacteriaceae bacterium | reverse complement strand
GTGCAGGCGAACATGCACACCTACCTGCTGCTGAAACAGCGCACCAAAGCGTTCCGGGCCGATCCGGAGGTGCAGGAAGCGCTAGCCGCGGCCAAGGTACCCGAACTGTCCGTGCCCACCCTCGCCGACGGAGAGACCTACACCGACCTGCTCACCGACCCGACCGCCTACGAAGACTTCAACACCTCGGCCTACTACAACGGCAACGGCTACGGCTTCGTCCGACTCCAACAACTCGCCACCGAACACCTCCTCGGCGCCCGCTGACGCCTTCCGTCCCGTCTGTCAGAGCCTCGGCTGGTCATCCAGCCGAGGCTTTGGCGTTTGGGGCAGCAGACAGCGATCCGCGCCGCCAGACCGCACGGACGGCAGGGGTGACTCACCGCACTGGCCTGCGTCACGACCGGGCTGCTCGCCCCGACACCCGTGCTCAAGCCCGGCCCGCTCGACATCGGCGACCTCTTCTCCAGCGCTGCCGCTTCGATCAGAGCTCCCAGGCTCGGCCGCGACCATCGCAGCCCACCAGCCGCCGCGGCTCGGCGACCGGGTCTCGCGCCCGTCCGCCCGGAACTCCCGCCTTGTCCGGATCTCGCAGCTCCCGATCCGGTCGCAGGGCGCCGAACCGCCGGGGACAGGTACCTCGGTTCACGTCCCGGCACCCATCGCGTAGACGGCAATGAACCACTGGCCCGGAAAGCCGGGCCAGTGGTTCATGTTGGCGGACGACGCCGCCGTCCGCAGCTTCCGAGGACTGTGGGCGCGTGCGGTCGGCAGGCGCCCACAGTCCTCGTGCGGTTACTTCACCTTCGAGGAGTACTTGCTCGCGCTCCACGCCGAGTAGTACGTCGCCCCGGAGACCACCTTGTAGGAGCGGACCTGAACCTGGTAGACCTTGCCCTTCTTCAGCTTGGTCAAGGTCACCGAGGACTTCGACGCCGCGACCGACACGGTCTTCCAGGAGGCAGTGCCCTTGACCCGGTACTGGACCTGGTACTTGGACACCTGCTGGCTCGACGACACCTTCTTGTACGAGACCTTCACGCTCTTCTTGCCGGCCTTGGCCTTGGAGATGCTGGTCTTCGTCGGAAGGATCTTGAACTCCAGCAGCCTGCTCCCGGAGTAGTCACCCTTGCCGATGATGGTGATCGAACCCTTGCCGATCTTGGTGTTCGCACCGGCAGTGCCGACCACGAAGTCGACACCTTCGTACAACCGGCGATCACCCATGGTCACGGCGAAGCCGGACTTGAGCTGCGAACCGGTGTAAACCCTGTCGCCAACGGCGAACCGGGCTGCCGGGTCGTCGATGGCGACCCGGTTGTCGGTGATGGCCGCGGACAGGCCGGCCAGAGCAGAGGTCAGCTCCTTGAGAGCGGAGTCGACCTGCGCCTGGGTGGCCGCACCATTGTCGAGGATCGCCTTGGTGTCGGTGATCTCGCGCTGGAGGGCTCCCCAGGTTGCGCTGGTGTACTTGTCGGACGGCAACGCCTTCGCTGCATCGTAGGCGTGCTGCAGGACGGCCTTGTCGACCGGCGCATCAGCAACCTCGAGGGCGGCCAGGGCTGCGGTCAGCTCCTGGGCGGCGGTGTCGACCGCAGCCTGGGTGGCCGAACCGTTGTCGAGTACTGCCTTGGCATCGGTCAACTCCGACTGGAGCTTCGACCACGAAGCACTGGTGTACTTCGCCGAGGACAGCGCCTTGGCAGCGTCGTAGGCCTTCTGCAGGTCGACCGCAGCCTGAGTCGCCGACGCATTGTCAAGGACAGCCTTCGCGTCCGTCAGCTCGCTCTGGAGCTTCGACCAGGACGCACTGGTGTACTTGCCGCTGCTGTTCGACAGCGCCTTGCCGGCGTCGTAGGCACTCTGCAGCACCGACTTCACCACTGCGGGCGTGGCCACCACCAGACCCGCCAACGCATCGGTCAGCGACTGGGTCGCGGTGTCGACCGCTGCCTGGGTGGCCGAACCGTTGTCGAGCACCGCCTTGGCCGCGGTCAGCTCCGACTGGAGCTTCGACCAGGACGCGCTGGTGTACGTGCCGGCAGTCGACCGCAGCCTGAGTCGCCGACGCATTGTCAAGGACAGCCTTCGCGTCCGTCAGCTCGCTCTGGAGCTTCGACCAGGACGCACTGGTGTACTTGCCGCTGCTGTTCGACAGCGCCTTGCCGGCGTCGTAGGCACTCTGCAGCACCGCCTTGTTGACCGCCGGATCGGCGACCACCAGACCAGCGAGCGCCGCGGTGAGTTCGTTGGCCGCGGTGTTCACCGCAACCTGCGACGCCGTCCCGTCGTCGAGGACGGCCTTGGCCGCCGTCACCTTCGCCTGGAGGGCGTTCCAGGACGAGCTGGTGTACTTGCCGTTGCTGTTCGACAGGGCGAGCGCGGCGTCGTAGGCACTCTGCAGCACCGACTTGTCCACCGCCGGGTCGGCAACCACCAGGCTGGTCAACGCAGCCGTCAGCGCCGTGGCGGCGGTGTTGACCGCAGCCTGGGTGGCCGAGGCATTGTCGAGAACCGTCTTGGCAGCAGTCAGCTTCGCCTGGAGTGCGCTCCAGGACGAACTGGTGTACTTGCCGTCGCTGTTCGACATCGCCAGGACGGAGTCGTAGGCGCTCTGCAGCACCGACTTCTCCACTACTGGCGCCGCGACCACCAGCCCCGTCAGCGCGCTCTGCAGAGCGGACGCTGCCGTGTCCAGCTGGGCCTGGGTCTTGTCCGCACGCGCCGCGTACACCGACTGGGCCTCGGTCAGAGCCGAGCTGACTGCGGTGGCCGAGGCGGTGGTGAAGCTGCCGAGCTTCCCGTTCAGCCCCGTCGCGGTGGCGATCAGGGTCGCCAGCACGGTCGGATCACCGCGGTAGACGAGCTTCGTCATGCCGTCGACGAGCGCCGAGGTGGCCGCCTCGATCTCCGCCTGAGTCGCAGTCGGGTTGACCAGCACCAGTTCTGCCGCTGCAGCCACGGTGGCGAGGTCAGCGGCCGTCCACGAGCTCGTGGTGAAGGTGGCCGGGTTCAGGGCACGAACCGCGTCCAGTGCCTTCTGCAGCTCGTCCGTGGTGAACACCGCCGCGACCTTGATCAACGCAGACTCGGACGTCTTGACGTTGGCAGAGTCGGTGGCAGTGGCCGTGACGCGGACGAATCCAGCTCGCTTCGCGGTCAGGACGCCGGTCGCAGACACCGAGGCGCCGGCGGTGTTGGTGTCCATCGGAGCGATCCGGTAGCTGTAGCCGGCGCCCACCGTGGCGGGGACCAGCTTGGCACTCAGCTGCGTGCCGGCAGCCGCCGAGACGAGCGTCAGCGTCCGGTCGGCGAAGTCGACCAGAGCGGTGTGGGTGTTGGCGAAGGCGGTGCCCGTCGCGTCGGGGGCTCCGGAGGTGACGACAACCGGGAAGGTCGTCGACTTGGTCTCACCGTTGGCCGTTGCCGTCGCCTTGATCAGCGCGACGCCCTTGGCCACAGGCGCAACGGCGCCGGTGGCGTCCACGCTCGCGACTGACGGGTCGGAGGACGTGTACTGGACTGTGAGGGCCGGGTCGTCCAGCTTCCAGAAGGTGAGGTCGTGCTTGGTCACCGACAGCATCGCGTTGATCCGGTTGTCCGGGGTGTCGAGGCTGAGTTCGGTGCCGTCGGGCTGGGCGGAGACCACCTCAACGCCGGCGGTACGCGAACCGGTCACCGTCAGGGTCACCGACTTCAGATCCGCGTCTGCCGAGCTGGGTCCGGTCAGGATGGTCCAGTCACCGGTCGGGAAGATCTTCTTGTGGTTGACGTCGTCCCAGAACCACAGGTCGCCCGCCTTGAGGGTGAGTTCTGCGGTCTCGGGCGTCCCGGTGATCAGACCGGTCTTGACGAAGCCCTTCAGCTGCTTCAGCGGACGCACGTTGCCGTCGGCGTCGGCCGGGGCCTTCGCGTAGACCTGGACGACGGCCTTGCCCAGGTAGTTCGCAACCTGGTTGGTCACCTGGACCGAGACCTTCACCGACAGATCGGGCGTGATCGTCGACGACGAGAGGGTCGGGGTGCCGTAGACGAACGGCGAGTACGACAGGCCGTGGCCGAACACGTAGTCGGGAGCCGCACAGCCCTCGCCCACCTGGTAGTACAGGTAGGTGCGGCCACACTTGGCACCCTCGGCCTTGGTCATCCGGTAGTCCTCGATACCGCGCGTGGGAGCGGCAGCCGCGCCGAGCTGGGCGTCGACGTCGGAGTACCAGGTCAGCGGAAGCTTGCCGGAGAAGTTGGCGGTCGCGGTGCGGCCGTCCTCGAGGGTGACGGTGTCGTTGAACAGCAACTCCGACATCGCCTTGCCCTGGTACATGCCGTTGAAGGACGACCAGACGATGGCGCCGACCTCGGGCAGGTTCTTGAACGCGCTGACGTCGACCATCGTCTTGGCCTGGATCCAGACCACGATCTTCTTGTCGTACTTCTTGGCGATCGGAGCGAGCGAGTCGCGGATCAGTTCGGCCTGCAGGCGCGGCAGGGCGACCGTGGTGCGGTCGCTGCCCTCGCCACCGTCGTTGTTCCGGTGTCCGACGACGACAACGATGTTGTCGGCCTTCGACATCCGGTACTCGGCGGTGTTGGCGTCGGCGATCGGATCGCAGGGATCAGTCGCACACTTCGACGTGGTGATCGCGGTGCCGCCGGTGTTCACCGCGTCCGGGAAGACCGCCAGGTGATCGGAGAAGTACGGCGTGGCCGAGCCGGAGGTGACGTCGCTGGCCAGCCCGCCGGTCTCGGCGGCCAGTGCCTGGGCGAACGTGGTGTTCACCGCGGTCGGGCCGGAGTACGAACCGGACTGGAACTTGTTGAGGGTGTCGACGTGGCCCAGAGCAACGGTCTTGCCGGTGGTGGCGCCGCTGAACGGAAGGGTCGTGCCCTCGTTCTTCAGCAGCACTGGCGCCTCGAGAGCGGACTCATGCGCGACCGCGCGGTGCTCTGGAGAGGCCATCTTCACCGAGGAGTCGCCCTCCGCGGAGAGTGAGTAGGAGTCGCTGTTCCACGGGACGCTGGCGACGGGGTCGAACTCGCCCATCTGGAACCGGGCGGTGAACGCGCGCACCAGTGCGATGTCGACGTCGGCCTCGGTTGCGTAGCCCTGGTCCTGCGAGGTGGTCAGGCCGGTCGCGGACGGGTAGTCAGCGCCGGAGCAGTCGAGGTCGGTCCCGGCCTTGAGCGCCCAGGCGTTGCCGATGGTCTTGTTGAGCTGGGTGCTGCCACCGAGCTGGATCGGACGCCAGGAGTGGCCGGACGTGCCCGTTCCGTAGACGCGCGTGATCGCGTCGCAGTCGGAGACGACGAAGCCGTCGAAGCCGAAGGACCGCCGCATCAGGGTCTCGATCGCGTAGCGGCTGCCAGCGGACGGGGTACCCGGGGTGCCGTTGCCGCCGGCCACGTTGTCGCGTGGGCTCCACAGGGTCGGGAAGCTGGACGCCGACGGGTAGTCGGTGGTGTAGCTCTCCACCATGTTGAAGGCGTTGTAGGCGGTCATCAGTGAGCGCGCGCCCGCTGTGCCCGCGGACTCGGCGAACGGCTGCACGAAGTACTCCAGCATCGTCCGCTCGGTCAGGTTCGAGGTGCCGTAGTTGCGGTTCGCCTCGGAGTTGTTGGCCAGGTAGTGCTTCGGGGTCGCGACGGCCTTGATGTAGTCGTTCGGCCCCGTGGGGACGGTGTCCACGCGAGATGCGGTGTCACCCTGCATACCGGTGACGAAGGCGCTGGCGATTCCCGAGGTCAGAGCCGGGTCCTCGGAGTACGACTCGTCCGCTCGTCCCCAGCGGGGATCGCGGTTCAGGTTCTGGTTCGGCGACCAGTAGGTCAGGCCGTAGCAGGCGCCGCCGGCCGGGTTGGGGTTCTCGACGCCCGGCGGGCAGGAGGTGTTGTAGGTGATGCGGGCCTCGTCGGCGATCCCGGCACCGATCTGCTGGGTGAGGTCGGTGTTCCAGGTCGAGGCGATGGACGAGCTCTGCGGGTACTGGGTGTAGTTGCTGTTGCCCGAGAGCGTCGGGAAGTAGATGCCGTGGTTGGCCTCTCCCCAGTAGCCGTAGGACCTGACCCCGAGGCGGGTGATCACCTTCGGCTTGGCTGCCCAGGTGGCGTGCGGCTGCATCGCCCTGAGCTGGTCGTACTTCTCCTCCAGCGTCATGCGCGAGACCAGATCGGCTGCGCGGGCGCTGAACGGCAGCGACGCGTTCTTGTAGGCGGGTGTGTCATCGGCTGCGGCGAGAGTCGGCACCCCGAAGGCTGCCAGCCCGCTCGTCACCACCGCCCAGGAGAGCGCGAGCGCGACGCGCCTGCGGCCCCTACCGATCTGGTCGCCGGGCCCACTACGTGAGCTCTTCAGCTTGGTTCTCACCATTGGTCTTCCTGCTCCCCTTCATCGCGGATCTTCCTGACTCCCGAACCCCGGATCGACGACGGAGCTCGGAGACAGGTGGGCGGAGCAGCGACGCGATCGGACGGCCAGCACTGGTCGCCTGCGCCGGGTTCCGCCGCACCGGTGAACTTTCCTGCTCAGTCGGGACGAGGAGAACGGACGACGTGCGCTCGGCGGAGGGGCGCCTGTGCCGGGACCGGTAGAGCGAGCTCACGCGAGCCCGTCACGTCTACGTTCCTCCCCGACCTGCCCACCCACGCCGTGAACAGCGCGCAGGCGGGATTTGTCGTGGGCAACAGCTTATTGAGGTGCGACAGGACGGGAATCACCCAGGCGGGCGGCTTCGATATGCAAGTCGGGGTGAACCTCGGGGTGATCCGCTCGGCCTCAAGAGTCACCCGACGGCCGAGAATGGGCCGAAATCCCGGCTCGTCGACTAGCCGGGTCGAGATCTGAGATGGTTTGTTGCGCTCCCCCCAAAATTGTGTTGTGGCGGCCGTCAGCAGCCTTGGCCTATGGCTCCGACGCCGGGGACGCGTGGAACACTGGGGGCATGCGCGTCCACGTCGGTTCTGACCACGCCGGCTTCGAACTGAAGGCTCGGCTGTGCACCTGGCTCACCGGGCACGGCCACGAGCCGGTCGACCACGGAGCACTCCACTACGACGCGGAGGACGACTATCCGGTGTTCTGCCTGCGGGCGGCGGCCGCCGTCGTGGCCGACCAGCAGGCCGGGGTCGAGGCGCTGGGGATCGTCATCGGTGGGTCCGGCAATGGCGAGCAGATGTCAGCCAACAAGGTCGCCGGCGTCCGGGCGGCGCTGGTCTGGTCGGAGGAGACTGCCCAGCTGGCTCGCGAGCACAACGACGCCAATGTCGCCGCCATCGGCGCCCGGATGCACTCGGCAGAGGACGCGATCCGTTTCGTGGAGGTCTTTCTGGCTACGCCGTTCAGCGGCGGGGAACGCCACCGGCGCCGGATCGGCATGCTCGCCGAATACGAGCGGACGCATCAGCTGCCGACACTGCCCTAGGCACGAATCCCGTCCGGCACCCGGATACGCCGCATTGCGGGGCGCCGGCGGCCAGCCACGTCAATGAGGGGATTCGGCGCTCGGCAGCCCTGTGCCGTTCACACCGCGTGAGGGGCAATGAGAGGGTCGGTTTGTTTCGTCTGCCTGGGTTGGTCTTCTGTGCAGGGCCAGTGCGCGATTGTGCAACGTTCGGGGAGCTGCCAGAAAGGGGGACTTTTCCGGGACGGGTTGTCAGTGACGACGTTTAGTGTGGAGGGTATGGAAAGGGAGTTCGAAGGGCTGACCGATCGCCAGATTCTGGCGCTGATCGGTCGCGGCCTGGACGCCCTGACCGATGACCGGCTCCGCCTGCCCGGTGATGCCGAGCAGCTCGCGTTGTTGCAGGACGGGATCCGGTTGGGTGCCCGGGTGCAGGCCTGGCAGCAGCAACTCGCGGCCAGCGTGGACGCGTCCAGCGCTGCGTGGACGGAGCGGGGATGTTCGCCGTCCACCTGGCTGGCTGAGTCGATCAACCTGACCACCGGTGAGGCGAAACGGCTGATCAAGGCCGGGAAGGGACTGCGCCGGTTCCCGATCATCGCCGACGCCGCGCTCGCCGGAGCCGTGCTCGCCGCGCAGGCCGAAGCGATCACCGGGGTGCTGGAACAGCTGCCCAAGGAGTTCGACGCCGCCACCGTGACCGAAGCCCAACAGCTGATGGTCGGGTTCGCCGACAGCCACAACAGCCACGACCTACGCCACTTGACCGCCCACCTGGTCGAGGTCCTGTCCCCGGAGACCGGCGACGAGTTGGACGCCAAACGGCTCGAACGGCTGGAAGGTCGGGCGCAGTTACGGAGATTCCTGGATTTCCGGCCCGACGGGGACGGATCAATGCTGATCCGTGGGAGTCTGCCGGTCGCCGACGCCGAGCCGTTCATCCAAATCGTCGAAGCCTACGCAGCCGCCGAAAAACGCGGCATCGAACGCCTCGACCCCAACAGCGAATATGTGACCTCGGCGATGCGCCGGGCTGACGGGCTACTCGCCATGGCCCGAACCCACGCCCAACAGTCACTTGCACCCAGCCATGGCGGGGACCGTCCCCGGATCGTGATCACCCTGTCCCACGACAAACTCGCCAAACACTGCACCGATCTCGACCTCGGTGCCCGGCTGACCCGCAGCGGCGAACCCCTCCCGGCATCGGTGGTGCGCCAACTGCTGTGCGATGCGGAGATCCTGCCCATGGTGCTGGGATCCAGGTCCGAACCGCTCGACGTGGGACGCTCCCAACGGCTCGTCACCCCCACCATCCGGGCCGCACTCGAAGTCCGCGACGGCGGCTGCGTGTTCCCCGGTTGCAGCGCCCCACCCGAAGCCTGCGAAGCGCATCACATCATCCCCTGGTACCTCGGCGGCCCCACCAGCCTGACCAACCTCGTCCTGCTCTGCAAGCACCACCACGGCATCTGCGAACCCGCCCGACCAGACAACCCACCCCAGGACCGATGGCAAATCCGCCTCCGACAAGACCAAATCGCCGAAATCATCCCGCCCCGACGCGTCGACCACCAACAACGACCACGCCTGCACGCCCGCTTCACCACCCGCAGCTAACCCACCCTCGCGACCTACCGATCAATGGCGAAACGCCTGCACTGAAACCTCGCGAGCCTGCCATCACGAAACCGGGAGACGCATCACCACAACACACACGTCCTACTGATTCGTCCGCCCTCGCGCCGGCGTGAACAGGTTCGTGACCCTTTCGCGAACGCCGCAGCGCTCGACCGCCACCCCGCTGTCGATTGCGATGAGCCGATAATGGCGGCGTCCCACCGGAGCAGTCACGGGTGTGGACAACGCACTGGTTATCCACAATTCGGTGCTGGTGGGTTTCGCCGGCGGGCGGGAGTGTGCGAGGCTGCCGGACAAGCGGCGTCCATTCCTTGCATCGCGGCTGTACCCCGGCCACCGCGGACAGGTTCCCCACCCCCTGGAGTGAAGATGTCACACCCACGCACTGCCGCACTCGCCGCCACCGCGATCGGACTGATCTGCGCGGGCTGCGTCACCAGCCCACCCGGACCGTTGCCGCAGGCCACTCCGTCCTGGTCCTGCACCCCGGTCACCGGCGGCACCCCGTACGCCTGCTACGAGAACCAGTACCAGGACGCCGCCGCCCAGAACAAGCTCTACGAGGATGCCGAAGCTGTTCTCCGCAGGTTCATCGCTGAGGACGAGCGCATCTACAGGATTGGCGGAGTGCCGGAGCCGACCACGACGCTTGGCGAGATTCTCACGGGCGAGGCGCTCAAGTCGGTGATGGCCAACTACGCCGACCTGATCAGCGACGGCACCAAGATGATCGGGGGCGAGTTCAAGATCGCCTCGCTGGAACGCGTCCTGGAGAGATCGTCCGGCTCGGTGTCCGCAGTGAGAGTCTGCCTCGACATCTCGGAGGTAGAACTGAAGAGGCCCGGGAAGGGGACCTACCACGTGGATGAAGACGGCGTAGAGACCTTCTACTTCGTGCATGAGGGATCGACGTTGAAGATCGCCGAGATCACCAGCAAGTGGGTGGCGTCATGTTGAAGCGCTTCGCGACGCTCTGGATCGCACTTCTCATCTCATGTGGCGGCGCCATCATGACCGGATCGCCCGCGATGGCCGACGATGACGCTGATCCGCAGTTGAGCGCTGGCAACGGCGAAGTGACTGGTGCACTAACCATCCAGCATCCGGGGGATCACCGGGGATTGGCCAATCCCGAGCCGGACGCACCAGAGAGCCCGCTGCCCAAACCTCCGCCTACCCGGTTACCGGACTCGGGTTGTCGGACCGACGCGGGCGAGTCGAGCGTCCTGCGCTGTGCGGTCGACGAACCAGGCGACCTGACCGCGATCCGCGAGTTCACGCCACCGACCGAGGCCGAGGTCCGGGTCGCGCTGCGGCTGCCCGATCCGACACCCAGGTTCGGGCCGGACCCTTCGGTCAACGAGTGGAAGATGCTCGCCGTCGGCTACCCGATCTGGCTGTGGACCGACAAGCCGACCACCCTCGAAGCCACCGCAACCCACGACGGACTCACCATGACCCTCACCGCCGAGCGGACCTCAACCAGCTTCGACCTCGGCGACGGCCATCACCTCACCTGCACCCGCACCACCGAATACCCGGCACGTCCCGACCGGTACGGCACCCCGTCCCCCACCTGCGGATACACCTACCAGAAGCGATCCAGACCGGGCCACGACTACACCGTCACCGCAACCACGCACTGGCAGATCACCTGGACAACCGCAGGACGCACCGGCACCCTCACCACCACCCACACCGGCCACCGCACCCTGCCCATCGGCGAACTCCAGGCCCTGATCAGAGGCTGACGGTCTCACCCAGCCGGCTCAGCGGGGGCGAGTCGGTAGCGGCGTCCGTCGGGGGATCGGGCCAACAGCCCCGCGTCCACCAGGTAGCGGCGCAGCGTTGCCACGTCGTCGGCGAAACGTGCCAGCCGCTCGCCGAGCTGTGGTTCGGAGAGGTTCTCGTCCGGTCCGATCGTCCGCCCAGCGATCAGCGTCAGCAGGTCATGCCGATCCGTCCGGCGGGACGGGTAGTCGACGATCCGGCCTTCGCTGGACAGGAACCGCTCGACTCCGGTGACCGGCTCCGGAGCCGCCTGCCTCAGCGTCGCCCGCAGCCGCGCCTCCGCGACCACCGGACGCCCGTCCGGACCCTCCTCGACGAGACCGATGGCGCTCAGCCGCGCGAGCGCGCGGTCGCGAGCGGCGCCGGACGGGACGGTTCCGCCGACGATCTCCGCGAAGACAGCCCGCGAGTCACCATTCGCCAGCACAGCGATCACGGCACGCCAGTCGATCGGTTCGGTGGTGGTCACAAGGCGACCCTAGGCTCCGGGCGCCGGTTCCTACCACCCGCGGCCGGTACGTCGAACGAGAACCGCTCCGGCCGCCAGACCCCGTGATCGGATTGCTAGTCTGCTGTCGTGGCCATCCTCCCGCTGATCGTGGTGGGTCTGATCGTGGCGGTGATCCTGATCTTCGTCGCGATCCCGACCGTGCTCGCGATCGTCCGGGCCGGCCGTCGTCGCTCGCGGGACCGTGCTGCGACCGAACTCCAGGCAGAAGCCCGGGTCGTCGACAAGCGCTCCCAGGTCACCGGCAGCGGGACGGCCGCCGACCAGCGCTACTACGTCACGTTCCAGTTCGCGACCGGTGGACGCCTCGAGCTGGAGGTGTCACCGTCGGAGTCCGGGATGCTGGTCGTCGGCGACGAGGGGCACCTCGACTGGCGCGGCACCCGCTATCTCGGCTTCGCCCGCGAGATCCTCCGCTAGCGGTAGCGGCGCCGACGTCCTCCGCCGACTGGCCCCCGGCTGCCTGTGGTCTGAATCAGATGCAGAACGGGTTGCCCTCCGGGTCAGCCATCACCGTCCAGCTGCCGTTGCTGTCCGAGCGGTGCTCGACCAGCTGCCCGCCCAGCCGAACGATCTCCTCGATCGCCGTGTCCTTGTCCTCGACAGAGCAGTCCAGGTGCACCCAGCCGAGCCGGGCGCCAGGTGCGTCCGACCGCTGGAAGAGCAGCGGTATCCGCCCGTCACCGGGCTTGACCAGCACGAAGCTGTTGCCGGCGTCCTGCGGAGTGCCGCCGACCAGCGCTGACCAGAACTGGGCCAATGCGGACGGGTTGACGGCATTGATCGTGACACAGTCCACGATGAGCATCGCCATGACCAGAACCTAGCGGTACGCACCGACAACGAGTGGCGGGAGCCCGATCCGGCACCCGGCAAGCACTGCTGACAGACTCACGACCGCTCGCTGCCCGCACTCGGAGCCGCGACGTCGTCCCCGGGATAGGTGATCCGGGTACCGTCCACCACCGCGAAGGACGTCAGCGGGTGCGGACGGGGTACCGCGCCGCCGATGATGTCCAGAACCTTCACCCCACGGACCAACAGCGCGTCGCCGACCAGGGAGCGATGGCAGCGCCACGGCACCGCCTCCGCGCACATGATCGCGGTCGGCGCTTGCTCCGCCATTCGGATCAGGTCGGCGATCCCCTGGCCGAACTGGTCGGTCTGCATGTAGTCGGCGTAACCGCGGAAGGACGCGTTCCTCCAGCCGCTGTTGACCGAGTCACGACGCACCGGACGCAGCCCGCCGAGAGCCTTGAGTTGGTGGTAAGCGATGCCGGCTCCGGTGAGGGTGCCCCGCAACGCGTCCTGTTCGTACTGCGGATTGTGCCTGGACCGGGGGACGGTGCGGATGTCGACCAGTTGGGTGATCGCCTGGCCCCGCAGCAGGCCGATGAACTCCTCGATCGGCCTCGTCGAATGCCCGATGGTCCACACCGTGGTCGGAACCGCCTCCCCAGCCATCATCGCCGACCTGGCAAGCGCGTCACCGACGTCCTCGGCCTGCGTGGAGACACCGGCGGTCGCTCCGGCCTGGACCTTCGGGGCTTCGTGGTCGTCCCCCGGTTCGCGCGGATCCTGACCCTGCCGCGCGCGGACGCTGGCATCTGGCGCGGCCTGACGCGCTCAGCCGATCCGCTCGGCCAGCGCGACGATGATCCCCTCGGGCCCGCGGACGTAGGCCATCCGCCAGACGCCTTCGTATTCGCCGACCCCGCCGACCAGGCCGTAGCCGTTCTCGGCCGCCCAGTCGACGGTCGCCTCGAGGTCGCGGACCTGGAAAGCCACACTGCGCAGGCCGAGCTCGTTCGCCGGAGCGGACGGTGAGCCGGGCAGGTGGTCCGGCCGGGTGAAGCTCGACAGCTCGAGCCCGGTGCCGCCGTCCGGCGCGTGCAGCATCACGATCTCGGTCCTGGAGTCGGGAATGCCCGTCACCGTGTCGACGAATTCGCCCTCGACGAACGTGCGGCCTTCCACCTCCAGGCCGAGGCCCACGAAGAACGCGACGGCGGTGTCGAGGTCGGCGACGGTGACGCCGACGTGGTCGAAATGGAGAACGTGTGGCATCCAGCCATCATCGGACGCGCGTCCAGCTCACGGAAGCGCTGGCCGCGCCGGTGAGCACGAGTGCGCACGCCCGGCCAGATGTGCACCCCACGAAGTCGGGCTAACACCGTCGACTCCGGTGCCAGAGCCCGCATGGCTGGGTGGAACCGCGTCGGACCCCCAGGCACTGCGGCAACGGATCCGGCGAGCTCGCATCGGTGGCGTCGCCGTTGTTCGCGACCGCTCCCGGCAGCCAGTAACGGGGAAGCATGCCGTAGCCGTTGAGGAAGATCTCGCAGTCGCAGAAGCCTCCGACCTGTCCGAGCCGGCGTTCCAGGCTCGTCGCGCGTGGCGCTCGCAGGTCGCGGTAGCGGGTTGCGAATCGCAGACTGCAATCGCAGCCGAAGGCGTCGACCATACGGCTCACGTAACACAGCAGGCACTCCCGCGGCTCGGGGGTGAGGAGAACGTCCGACGCGTCGGTGAGCAGCCTCTCCGCCTCCTGCACGACCGGGACGCAGTCCATCAAGACGTCGCCGGACGGCAGGGTGGGAGTCGGTCCGCGCCAGTCGCCGAGCATGGCGGCCCAGCCATGCGGAGTCACGACGTACACGTCGCTGTCGAAAGCGGCGGTGAGGTGGTTGCTGTAGCGCCAGCCCCATCAGTACTGCGTCTCGGTCGCCGTGATCTCGGCCGGGCCTTCGCGACACACCACCGTGATCAGCTCCCCGGTGATGGGACTCCAGCCTCGCCCGGTCGGCGTCCGCTCAGGAACCAGTTGCTGCGCGGTGATGCACAACAGCTCGTTCAGGTAGTGCACCAACTCGTCGTCGAAGCAGGACTTCGCGTCCAGGACCGGACGCGGCGTCGGGAGACTGCACACGCCGAGGACCTCCTGCGTGGTGCGGTCGATGTGCGCGACGAGGGTGGTGCCCGGGGACGCGGCGCCGCGGCGCCGCGGCGCAGGATCTCACGGAGGACCCGCGCGCGGTCTTCCTGCCCGGTGAAGGTCTCGATGGAGGTCGCCATGCCCGACATCATCGGGAGGATGGGACGAAATGGGCCGCGCGAGTCTGGCGATTGTGGACAACTCGTCAGGCGCCGGCTGTTATCCACAGGACGCTGGGCCAGCCTCCGTCGCGACGCCGCTCTCCCGTCCGGCGTTGCCAACCCCGGCACACTGGTCAGATGACGGTGGCGCAGCAAGTCGATCGATTGGCCGAGGTGGGGATCGCCGAACTGGCCGGCCTCTCACCCGATGCGTTCCGCCGGCTCGCGGACGGTCTCCAGGGTGACGGGATCGTGTGCGTCCACCCGACGCTGGTGCGGCCCTCCCTGCTCGCGCCGCTGCTGCGGAACGACGGCAAGCCCGGCTTCGTCGTCGAAGACATGACGGACCTCGACGAGTTCATCCCCATCGATCCGGTCCTCGTGCCCGACCGACCCTTGTACATGGCGCGTGGCGTGGACGCCGGCGCTGACCTCCTCGACTGGACGCCCAAGAACGCCCTGCCCGAGCTTCTCGGCCGGGGCCAGACGCCGCTCACGATCAGCGAGGGCATCAGTTGGCTGCTGCAGGAACCCGGACGTCTGCAGCACAACCGCTGCTTCATGTGCGTCGGCTCGCGCAAGGCGACCGTTCGCGGCTTCGATGCCCGCACGCCCGCCATCTGGATCAGCCGGGGCACCGGGCGCGACGGACGCACCCGACGCGGCGCCCCGAAGGTCGGCTGGTGCTGGTTCGGCAACCACCACACGTGGCTGGGCTTCGCCTCGGCGACCGAGCGCTGCTGACCTGCCGGTAGAGCAGCGAGCTTGTGACCGACGGGGTCGCTCCCGATACGGCACGGCGGACGGCCGACCGGTCAGCGGATCAGTCCCAACTGCCGGAAGGCGGTCTCGATCCCGTCCTCCTCCGGCGTGCCGGTGACGTGGTCGGCCACCGCCTTCACCGCGTCGGGGGCGTGGCCCATGGCGACCGACACCGCGGCGTGCTCCAGCATCTCCAGGTCGTTGTAGCTGTCACCGATCGCGATCGTGTCGGCCAGAGATAGACCGAGGTGGTCCAGCACGATGTCCATGCCGTACGCCTTGTGGACGCCGCGCAGCGACAGCTCCCCGGAGTTCGGCCCGAAGAGCGGGAAGGCGGCTCGGACGACCTCGAAGTCCGCGCCGAGTTCGGCGGTCAGCTCGTCCAGCGACAGCGGAGCGTCGAAGTACACCAGCTTGGTGATCGGTGCGCTCAAGGGATCGACGTCGACCCGGATCGACTCGACGAAACCGACCAGGCCGTCGTCCGGGTCGATGCGGACGCTCCTCGCCGCCAGCGCGTTCCGGACGAGCGACAGCAGGTACTGCCGCGCCGCCGGGCTCGCGTAGATGTCGTCGTTGCCCTGGAAGTAGACCGGGGTGTCATGGGCCTCGAAGAAGGCCGCTGCCCGCCGCAGCTGCCCGGCGGGAATCGTCCGCAGGGAGAGGGCGACCCCGCCCACCTCGACGTACGAGCCGGACGCGGCGACGACCCCGTCGAAGCCGATCGACAGGATCGGCGGCCACAACTCGACCAGCGAGCGTCCCGTGCACAGGAACACCAGGTGGCCGGCGGCCCGCGCCTCTCGGATCGCGCGGGCCGCGCTGGCCGGCACCCGGCCGTCGTCGCCGACCAGCGTGCCGTCCACGTCGAGGAAGACGACCCTGCGTCCGCCGTCCTCGCCCGGTCCGCCCGGTCCGCCCAGTCCCGCCGGCGCGCTCGCCTGACCGCGACTAGACATCCGCTCCGTTCGACGCGACCACCCGGGTGTACCAGTCATAGCTGTCCTTGGGCGTCCGCTTCGCCGTGCCGCGGCCGTGGTCGTCCAGGTCGACGTGGACGAAGCCGTACCGCTTGCTCATCTCGCTGGACGAGCAACTGACGATGTCGATCGGACCCCATGGGAAGAAGCCAATCACCTCGACGCCGTCGCGGATCGCCTCCCGCAGCGCGCGGACGTGCTCGCGGTAGTACGCGATCCGGTAGTCGTCGTGGACCCGTCCGTGCTCGTCGGGGGTGTCGAACGCCCCCAGCCCGTTCTCGGCGATCATCAGCGGCACCTGGTATCGGTCCCAGTACTGGTTGAGCGCCACCCGAAGGCCGGTCGGATTGATCGCCCAGCCCCACGGACTGGCCTCCAGGTGGGGGTTCTTCAGCCCGTTGCTGTCCCCCCGCGCCCACGCCTCGGCGTCGATGATGGTCGTGTAGTAGTAGGAGAAGGCCAGGAAGTCGGCCGTCCCCGCGGCGAGGTCGGCGGCGTCGTCCGGGCCGAACTCGACGCTGACGCCGTGGTCGGCGAAGTGCCGCAGGGCGAAGCCGGGATAGCGGCCGCGCAGGGCGACGTCGGCGAAGTAGTACTCCATCTGGTTCTGCTGGAGCGCGGCCAGCACGTCGGCCGGCTTGCAGGTGGCCGGGTCGGCGTTGAAGTGGCAGAGCATCACGCCGATCCGGGCCGCCGGGTCGATCTCACGGGCGCGGACGGTGGCGCGGGCGCAGGCGACCAGCTCGTTGTGGACGGCCTGGTACTTGGCCTCGTCGAGGTTCTCGACCCGATCGGCGGCGACGCCGAGGTGGTTGAACGACTCGTGGGTGATCAGGTTGATCTGGTTGACCAGGATCCAGTACTTCACCCGTCCGCGGAAGCGCTCGAACAGCACCTCGCAGTAGCGGACGAACAGGTCGATCAGCTCCCGGGAGTACCAGCCAGAATAGGCCTGGGTGAGACGCAGCGGCATCTCGTAGTGGGACACCGTGAGCACCGGCTCCATGCCGTTGGCGATGATCTCGTCGACCAGCCGGTCGTAGAAGGCCAGGCCCTCCTCGTTGGGCTCGGCGTCGTCCCCGTTGGGGAAGATCCGCGCCCAGCTGACCGAGGTCCGGAACGCGTTCATGCCGGTGCCGGCGAGCAGCCGCAGGTCCTCGGGATAGGTGTGGTAGAAGTCGATGGCGTCCCGCTTGGGGTAATGCCCGTCGGTGTCGGTGATGGCGGCCTCGACGTCGGCGCTGGTGAGCTCGGCGTTCGACCGCTTCTCCAGCGGCAGATCGCCGCGGAACAGGTTGATGTCGGCCACCGACCAGCCCTTGCCGCCGGCCTGCCAGGCGCCCTCGGCCTGATTGGCGGCGATCGCGCCGCCCCACAGGAAGCCGTCGGGGAAACCGTTGGGGACGCTCATCGCGCAATCTCCTCTTCTCGTGCCGCCAGCTGCTCGAGGGCGCTCAGCCGGGTGTCGATCCGCTCGAACACGGCGGCCAGCTTCCGCACCAGGCGGTACTCGCTGTTGACGGTCATCAGGGTGTCCTGGGCGTGGGTGAACAGCATCGAGTAGCCCAGCGGCTCCCCCGCGGCGGACGCCTGGATGCAGTCGGTGTGGATGGTGTGGGCCTCCCGGACCTTCGCCTGGGCCTGTTCCAGCAGCTCGGACGCCAGGGTGAAGTTCGCGTCGGCGAGCGCGTCGCCGGCCTCGAAGGTGAGTCGCCGGGAGTCCCCGGCCAGGATGATGATCTGCATCGCCGCGCTGACCAGCGCGTCCTCGTTCGGGTCCATGTCGTTTCCTTTCGTCATCCTGGCCGGGGTGGGTTCAGGCGGCTGCCGGTGCCGCGGCCGAGCTCTCGGTGACCTCGCCCTGCAGGGTCTGCTTCTCGTAGGCCTTGAAGAACGGGAACCAGATTGCCGTGGCCAGGGCGAAGATGCCGAGCATGAGGATCATCGCGGTGATCGAGCCTGTGGTCAGCCACGTCGAGATCGGGAAAGGTGTGTACCACATCTCGAACTGGTACATCGGGATTGGTGCAAACGGGATGGTCTTGGTGAACAGCCAGATGACCAGCGGCGGGATGATCCCCTGCAGCCACATCGGCACCATCAGCGTCGGGTTCCAGGCGATGGCGCCGAAGACGACCGGCTCGTTGATGTTGAAGATCGTCGGCGGCAGGCAGGCCCGTCCCAGAGCCTTGATCTTGACCGACTTCGACCGCATCATCAAGAACACCAGGGGCATGGTGGCACCGATGCCGCCGAACCACAGGTAGGTGGAGAAGATCGTGGCGTTGGTGACCAGGTTGACCGCGTGGCCGTCCATGTTCGCCTGCATCGCGGCGAGCAGCACCGGCGAGGTCACCGGGGTCAGCACCCAGGTCGAGATGCCCATCGAGTACAGGAAGCACCACAGGAACATCATCAACGCGAAGCCCCACGGGCTCTCCAGGACGGCGCCGAGCGGCATGAAGACGGCCTGGATGGTGTTGTAGAGGTCGAAGCCCAGCAGGTCGACGACGACCCAGCCGGCGACGACGACGATGCCCACCGGCAGCATCGCGTCGAACCAGGCACGGACGAAGTCGGGGACGACCGACTCCTCCTTGAAGAAGCTGAACTTGCCGAACATGCTCATCACCCAGCCGGCGAAGATGCCGGCGACGATGGCGACGAACATGCCGCCGGCGCCCAGCGCGCTGTGGGTGAAGCCCGGCTGGCCGTCCTTGATCACCTGGGGGCTGATGATGATCAGGAACAGCGACAGGCTGGACAGGCCGGCGATGATCCGCTGCTTGCGCAGCCGCTTCTTCTCCATCAGGTTGAACGGGATCAGGAAGGAGATGAACAGCGACACCAGGCCCATCGTCCAGCCCCACGGCGTCCAGAAGCTCGGCAGCCAGGGGATCCACTCGTTCAGGATCGCCAGCATGGCGAACACCGACCCCAGGAAGATGAAGGGGAGCGTCTGCATGATCGAGTCCTTGATGGTCTGGATCCAGACGTTGTTGTTGATCTTCGTCATTCGTGGGGAGAACGAGGTCTCCAGCCACTCGATGAACTTGTTCATCAGTTCTGTCCTTCCGAGCCGATTCCGGCCGAGCCGACTTCGGCCAACAGGTGGTCGACGGCTGCGTTGCCGTCGAGGGTCGAGTAGTAGTCGGGGCGCATCAGGATCACCTTCACCGGGGCGTCGCCGACGTAGTCGTCCACCTCGTCGAGGATGTACGCGAGGTGCGGTCCGACCATGAGGACGTCGATGTCGTCGATGTAGTTCTCGATCTCGGACTCGCCGCGGGCGACGATCTTCGTCTCCAGCCCGCGGGCGGCTGCGGCCTTGCGGATGTTCGCCGCCATGAACCCGCTGCTCGCGCCGGATCCGCAGACCAAGAGGATGCGGAGTTGCTGCATGGGAGCCTCCTTGTTGGCACTCCGACGCCGTCCGGCGCCGCCATCAGGATGCGGGGGGACGGCGACCGCGTGCCAACAGGGATCTTTCCGCACCCCGGGAAAGCCGCAGCCCCGCCTTCCGGGGGTGCGGAAACAGGAGTGTTGGCCGCGGCGGACGCGGCGAGAGATGATCCTGAGCAGCCAGTTCAGACGGAGGGTCGACCAGGAACCATGGATTCGCGCGCCGAGCGGCAGCGCCTGCTGACCGCGGAGTTGCGGTCCGCGGGCCGGCTGACGGCGCGGGAACTGGCCGTCCGGCTCGGTGTCAGCGCCCGCAGCGTCCGTGCGTACGTCCGCGAGCTCAATGCGGACGGGGACCACCCGCTGGTCATCTCGGACCAGGACGGCTACCGCCTCGATCCGGAGGAGCACCGGCGCCGACGTTCCCGGCGCGGCCGGCGCCAACGGGGATATGACAGCCCCGAACAGCGGCTCTACTACATCGTCCGGCAGTTGGTCGCGCACGCGGACGGCGTGGACGTGTTCGCCCTCGGTGAGCAGCTCAGCGTCAGCCCGGCGACGATCGAGGCGGACCTCGGCCGGGCCCGCGAACTCGTCCGCGAGCACCAGCTGGTGATCCGCCGCAGCGGCGACCTGGTCCGGATCGAGGGCACCGAACGGCAGCAGCGGCGGCTGGTGCGGCACCTGCTGCTGAACTCGGGGCAAGCCGCGGTGGCCGACGGGGGGCCGGCGGCCGAGTCGCCGCGGCTGCGGTCCCAGCTGCGCCAGTTGCACCGGCGGGCCAGCGAGTACCTCGATGCGTCCGGGCTCAAGATGAACGAGTATGCGCTCAACGACCTCCTGCTGGACCTGGCGATCGCGGCTGACCGGATCCGGGCCGGCCACCAGCTGCCGGCGGGCGTCCGTCCGGATGCCGGGTCGCACCCGGGCGACGACCTGGTGTGGACGGCGACCGTGCGGCTGGCCGCTGCCGTGGACGAGGTCTTCGGAGTCGGGCTCTCCCCCGCCGACCTGCACACCCTCCACGGCATCCTGGCCACCCGGAGCAGCGCGCTCGCCGACACCACGTCCGGCATCTCGGCGGAGGCGATGGCCATCACCCGGGACGCATTGCGCGAGGTGTCGAGCCTGTTCCTGCTGGATCTCTACGACGAGGGGACGGTGTCAGCGCTCGCCCTGCACGTCCAGAACCTGATCGCCCGCGCTCATTCGGGACGGAGCCTGGACGCCCCGCTGGGGCCGGAGTTCCGCCAGTTGCACCCGCTGATCCATGAACTGGCCCTGCTGTTCTCCCGCGAGATCGAGACCTACGCCGGCATCGAGGTGCACAGCGGCGAGGTCGACTTCCTCGCCTTCCACATCGGCAACCAGGTGCAGCGACAGATGAACCAGGGGCCCCCGGTGACGATCACCTGTGTCGCACCGCGGTACTCCGACCTGCACGACGACCTCGCCCGCCGGCTCGCCGAGGCCCTCCGGGAGCAGGCGGTGGTGCAGGACACGGTCACCAGCCTCAGCTACGACTGGCGCGAACTCACCAGCGACCTGGTCGTGTCGGTGATCGAGCTGGAGGCCGAGACCGAGGTTCCGGTGGTCCGGATCAGCCCGTTCCTCACCCGCGAGGACATCGACCGGGTCGCCGAGGCGGTGCGCGCGGAGCGAGTCCGGGCGGCCCGGGCGAAGCTCCGCGCCAACCTGGTCTCGCTGCTGGACGTGAGCCTGTTCCACCGGGTGGACGACCCGATGGACAAGGCGGACGTGCTCACGCTGATGAGCGACACGCTGGAGCGCGAGGGCTACACCAGCGACGGCTTCCTGGCCGAGGTCCTGGACCGCGAGCAGCGCTCGCCGACCGCGTTCGGCGGCCAGTTCGCCATTCCGCACGCGCTGCACCCCGACGCCCGCAAGACCGGCATCTCCGTCCTGGTGAGCGACGTCCCGATCGACTGGAGCGGCTCTCAGGTGCGACTGGTGCTGATGTTCGCGGTCAGCCGGGACGGCCGTCCGGTGTTCCGCGACGTCCTGGACGAGCTGATCGAGGTCCTGAACAACCCGTCCCACATCGCGACGCTGCTGGAGCAGTCCGGCGATCACCACAGCTTCGTCCGCAGCCTGTTGGGCCTGTTGGACGGGTGAGTCGGCGGGTCACCCAGTCCGGAGGTCCAGGTACCGGCCAGCCACGCCACAGCCTCGGATCAGCCGTACCGGTAGCCGACGCCGAAGCCACCCCGCGGGTAGTGCCAGGTGAGGGTGCCCTCAGGAGCGACCGCCAGACACGTGCCGCACTCGAGGCAGCCGGCCCAGGCGACCTCGATGCGCCCGTCCACCCCCTGGCTGTAGACGTGCGCCGGACAGATCCTCACCAGGAGCGGACCCGCGCCGGTGCGGCGGACGGCCTCCTGGTCGACCTGGATGTGGGGTTGCGCCTCGTCCACGAGATAGGAGTTGCGGGCGAGTCGCTCCGCGAGGTTGCCCAGGTCGTCCATCACAGACTCCTCACCGCTGCGAACACGAGGCCGGCAAGCCTTCGCCAACCGACGTGGGACCCGGCGACGGCGTGCCGCGCGACATCCCTCAGGTGGCTGCGGGGTGACGTGTCCAGGCTGTAGACACCGTGCATGACGTCAGCGGCCAACAGCCCGACGTCGCGGTAGAGCAGCCTGTTCTCGAAGAACGCGGGGGCGTGAGCGTACGTCCTCATGTCGCGTCCCGCGAAGGTCGCCGCGAGTTCGGCCCGATAGCGATCCATCGATCGCTGGGAGAGGTCGCCCGCGTCGAGGGCAGCGTTCGCCGCCCGGGCAGCGGCCATCCCCGACGCCGCCGCCAGGTCCATTCCACGGATCGTGAAGCCGGTGTTGAGCGTGAAGCCGGCGGCGTCACCGACCACCAGGAGGCCCGGTGCGGTGAGGTCCTGGCGGACGGCTTGCGGCCCGGCCTCGATGGTGAGGTGGCAGCCGTACTCCAGGGGCGTGCCGCCGGCGAGTTGCCTCGAGATCGCCGGATGATCCAGGAAGTGATCGTGGATGTCGGAGGCCGTCCTGCCGCTCGCGGCCAGGTCATCCAGCCGTAGGACGACGCCGACCGAGACCGAATCGGCGTTGGTGTACAGGAACCCTCCGCCAGCCACGCCCTGGGTGCAGTCGCCGACCACCGCGTACGCCACGCCCTCACCTTGGGCGAGCCCGAATCGCTCCTCCAGCCGCTGCGCAGGCAGTCCGATCACCGACTTGATCCCGACGGCAAGGTGTTTCGGCGGCTCTTTGGCCCTCAAGCCGGCCTCCCGGGCGAGGAACGAGTTCACCCCGTCGGCCAGGATCACCACGCGGCCGCGCAGCTCCTCCTCGTCGGCCCGGACGCCGACCACCTGATCGGCGTCACGGAGCAGAGCGTCCACCCGGACCCCGGGCAGGACGGCGACACCGACCGCCTCGCACTGTTCCGCCAGCCAGGCGTCCAGCCGGCCGCGCAGCACGCTGACAGCGTTCACCGGCTCGGCGAGCCGCGCGTCCCAGTAGTCGACGGTGACGCCGGACGACTCGTTCAGCAGCGACACGCAGTTGCGGGTGATCCGCCGTTCGACCGGCGCCTCCTCGACGAAGCCCGGGAACACCTGGTCCATGACCCGGCAGTAGAAGACGCCTCCGGAGAGGTTCTTCGAACCTGGCGTGGCGGCCCGTTCCAGCAGCGCAACGGAGCGGCCCGCCCGGGCCAACTGATAGGCAGTGACGCAGCCGGCCACCCCGCCGCCGACGACGATCACGTCGAAGACGTCGTCTTCCATCCGGACTCCTCCTCTCCAGACACTCCGTCCACGTCGTGCCCGGGGGCCCGGACACGCGAGCGGACGAGGTCAGTCACTGGCCAGCACCGCCGTGAGCGCGGGGACGACCTCGTACAGGTCGCCCACGATCCCGTAGTCGGCGGCACGGAAGATCGCAGCCTCCGGGTCGGAGTTGACGGCGACGATGACCTTCGCTCCACGGACCCCCTGGAGGTGCTGGGGTGCTCCCGACAGCCCGACGGCGAGATAGAGGCGTGGCGAGACCTGCTGGCCCGACCGGCCGACGAACCGGTCTTTGGGAAGCCAGCCGAGGTCCTCGGCCAGCGGCATCGAGCAGGCCAGCTCAGCGTCGAGGCTCCCGGCCAACGCCTCGACCATCGCGAGGTCGGCCCGGGACCGCAGCCCGCGTCCGACCCCCACGACTCTCGCCGCATCGGCCAGCCCGGACGCGACGGCAGCGGCCGACACGGTGACCCGGGACGGGCGGGGAGCAGCGTCGGGGTGCGGGGTCAGGCCCACGGCGACGCCGGGAGCGGGAGCCTCGTCCGCAGGAGCGATGAACGCGCACAGCGGGCCGGACACCTCCCAGGTGGCGACCACGGCGTTCCCAGCGGCGCCTCCGGTGACCTCCAGTGCGTCGCCGGCCTCGCTGACACCGGTGACCCCCGACAGAACGGACGCCCGGCAGCGCGCAGCGACCACCCCCACGACGGCGCGTGAGGCCGGGGCCGTCGCGGTCGTCGCGACCAGTCCGGGAGCCGCGCCCAGGACGATGTCGGCGGCAGCGGCAGCGTAGGCGTCGGCCGGGACTCCCTCCACCGGCTCGATCCAGTGGACGCTGCGGACTCCGGTGCGGGCCGACGAGTCTGCGAGGGCACGATCGCCGATGACGATGCTGTCCACCGGGAGTCCCGGCACGAGGCGTCCGAGCGCGCAGAGATCCAGGGGGTCGGTCACCACCAGCCAGGTCGTCGTCATTCCAGGACTCCCTCGGCGCGGAGGGCCTTGACCAGCTCGGTGGCCGCCTGCAGCGGGTCTCCCCCGATCAGTCGAGCGGTGGTGCTCGAGGGGAGACTCGTCAGCGTGGGCTCGAAGGCCGGTACGGCCGCGATGCCGAGATCGGCAGCCGTCACGTCGCGAACCGGGAGCCGCCGAGCTGCCAGCATCGCCTTCATCCCCGGCGGCGAGCTCTCCTCCGTGGCCGCAGCCACCGCGATCACGGCCGGGATCGGGACGGAGACGGTCTCCTCCACCCTTCCGGCCCGCCGCGTGGCCTCGACGTCGCTCCCGATGCGGACGGCGCTCGTCGCGGCCAGGACGACCGGCCAGCCGAGGTAGCCCGCGAGTGCCGGGGCCAGCCCGGGATGGTGCTCGGAGTCGCCGATCACCACCAGCTCCGCGCCGTCCACTTCGGCCACCGCTGCCGCCAGTGCGGCAGCGGTGGCCCCGTCGTCGTCGCCCACGGTGACGTCAGCGACCCTCACCACCTCGCTCGTTCCCCGAGCCGCGGCCCAGCCGGGATCACCCTGCCCAAGGGTGATCCCGACCAGGTCACTCGCAGCCAGGCCAACCGCGACGGCCAGTGCCGCGTGGTCGTCCTCGCCGGCCGGGAGTTTCCTTGCCGGCCAGACCAGACGGCCATCGGCCAGCACCTGGGCAGCGGCGGGTTCGCGAGCGACGTTGAAGACGACGACGGTGGTCATCAGACCGCCACGGATTCGGCGATCTGGCTGGCGGCGTGGTCGGCAGCCAGCCAACCCGAGGTGTAGGAGAAGCCACTGATGTTCCCCGGGACTGTCAGCGGATAGGTGTCTCCGTAGATGCCGGAGGCCTCCGCGCCCACTGCGTACAGGCCGGGGATCGGGTCGGTCGTGCCTTCGGCGATCACCTGGAGGTTGCCGTTGACCTTGATCCCGCCGACCGAGACGAGCGTCCCCGCGACCATCCGGACGGCGTAGAACGGGGCCCGCTCGATCGCCCGCAGGTACTTCGCCGGCTTGTAGAAGTCGTCGTCCGCGCCTGCGGCCACCAGCTGGTTGTAGCGGTCGACCGTCGCCACCAGGGTCTCGGGAGGTGCACCGATCGCGGCTGCAAGCTCCTCGATCGTGTCGGCCTTGGCCGCCGTCCCGGTGACGAGATCCTGCTCGAGTTCTGCGTCCATCCTGTCCAGCTGGGCGTGGTACGGGATGAAGGTCCCCAGACCGATGTCGGAGCCGGCGGTCTCGAGATGCTTCTTGGTGGCCTCGTCGAAGATGGTGAACGAGGTGCCCTGGTCTCCCTGTGCGATCACGTTCGCGGCGTCGGAGAAGTTCATCGCCACCACCTCATCGGTGAAACGGCGCCCCGAGGTGTTGACCCACAGGTAGGGCTGGGAGCCGGCGCCGGAGACATGCGAGGTGATGGTCTTGTCCTTGGCGACCGGCATCAGCAGCACCGACCCGGTCTCTGCGGTCGCCCCGCCAGCGGCCACGGCCATGTTGAGGCCATCGCCGGTGTTGCCGGGGGTGCCCAGGTCTACGAGGTAGCGGGCGTTCTTGCCGTACCAGGAGTGCTTCTCCATCATCTCCGGCGAGGAGGCGTAGCCGCCGCCGGCCAGGATCACGGCCTTGGCACCGAGCTGGAGCTCCTGCCCGTCGGCATCCCTGGCCTCCAGCCCGACGACTCGGCCATCCTCGGTGAGAAGCCTCGACGCCGCCGTGTTCAGGTAGATCTCGGCGCCGCCGTCACGGGCCGCCTTCTCCATCAGCTCGATGATCCGGGCGCCCTCGCCCTCGGCCCAGTGCATGGTCTTGAGCTCGCTCTCCTGCTCGTAGGCGTAGATGGTGACGTCCTCCCACACCGCACCGATGTCGGACAGCTTGCGGATCGTCGTCGCGGCGTTGTGGACGAAGGCCGAGACGACTTCGGCGTTGGCCCGCCACTGGGACTCGTCCATCAGTGCCTTGAAGCCCTGGGCGCGAGTCACCTCGATCCCGCGCTTCTTCTGCTCGTCGGACTCGAACGCCGTCGAGCCCTCGACGAACTGGCCACGTCCGCCGACACTGTCCAGCTTCTCCAGGACGGCGACGGAGCTGCCGTTCTTCACTGCCTCAACGGCTGCCGACAGCCCGGAGGCTCCGGCACCGACGATGACGATGTCGTACTCGGCATCGAACTGCATGTTCATTTCGACTTCCCTTTCTCTGTGGATCGCGCAGCCGCGCGACACGCGACTGTGGGTGATGGATGAGATCCGTCCGGGCTCGGCCCGCCGGATCGAAGGAGGCTCACTCGGTCGTGAGCACGGCCTTGATCGTCCGGCCGGCAGCTGAGTCGGCGACCGCACGGTTGATCTCGTCGAACGGGTAGTAGGTGATCAACCGCTCGAACGGGAATCGCCCCAGCTGCTGGTACTCGATGAGTTGGGGCAGGAAGACCGCGGGAACCGAGTCGCCCTCGACCACGCCGATCAACGACTTGCTCTCACCCATCAACTCCTGCTGCACGTTGATCGCCAGCTCTCCGGTGACCCCGAGGACGACGGCAGCACCACCCGGACGGCAGCTGGCCAGCGCGGCGCGGACCAGCATCGGGACGCCGCTGGTGTCGATCGCGTAGTCCACCAGCCCTCCTCCGACATGCTTGACGGCGTCAGCGATGTCGCCGTGTTCGTGGCGGTTCACCACGTGGGTGGCCCCCAGTTCCAGAGCGAGTTCCAGACTCTGCGGCTTGCCGCCGATGGCCACCACCCGTTCGCAGCCCGCGAGGGCGGCAGCCATCACCGCGCTCAGCCCGACGGTGCCGCACCCGATGATCGCGATGGACGAACCGAACTCGGGTCGCAGCCGGTTCAGCACGGCGCCGGCGCCGGTCTGGATGCCGCACCCCAGTGGCGCGACCTGCCTCAGGTCGGTGCCAGCCGGCAGCTTCACCAGGCCTCGTCGATCCACCACGGCATGGCCGGCGAACGAGGACTGGCCGAAGAACACCGAGACCGGCGCGCCGTCCCGGCTGAGCCGCGTGGAACCGTCCCGCATCCGGCCACTGAAGTTGAGCCGGTTGAAGTCCCGGCACAGGAACGGCCTGGCCTTCAGGCATTCCAGGCACTGACCGCACGAGGCGAAGCTCAGGCACACCCCGTCGCCGGGTCGCAGGTCGTCCACGCCTGCGCCGACCTCTACGACGACGCCCGCGCCCTCATGGCCGAGCACTGCGGGCAAGGGAACGGGAATCACCTGCTCCTGAGCGATCTGGTCGGTGTGGCAGACACCGGACGCGACGATCCGGACGAGCACCTCACCGGCCCGGGGACCGGTCAGGTCGATCTCGCTGATCCGATGTGCCCCACCAGGGGCATCGACGACTGCTGCTGTTGTCTTCATGGCGGTTGGACTGAGCTCCAATCTCTCGCTGACCTGCCCGACGGCAGGGATGACGGCATGGCGACGCCAGGACGGCGTGGGGTACGGAGCCGCATGGTGCGGCTGGGCATGGGCGATCAGGACGTCCGGGAACGCCGTTCGCCCACAGATCGCGCAGCTGTGCACCGGCGACGGCCGGGGATGCACTGGATCTCTCGGGCCGCCCGACCGGATGCCGGGTCGGAGCTTCCCGGTGTTCGCGTTGAGGAGGGTGCCAAGCACCCTCTGCTGGTTCGTGGAGCCCGGCACGGGACGGCAACCCCGCCCGCACCGGGCGTCCTCGTCAGACGCTGGTCACTTGCTGAACTGGGAGACGTTCTCCGCAGTGATGAGCTTGCCCTCGACCTTCTCGAGGTTGGCGGGCAGCTTCTTGCCGGCGAAGTAGTCGCCCATTCCGGCGACGAGCTTGTCGGTGATGGTGCCCCAGTCCTGCCACACGGTCGCCTTCAGGCTGTTCGTGCCGGACTTGATCGCTGCGATCCCCTCGTCGGTGCCGTCGACACCGGTCACAGGGATGTCCGAGTTGGCGTTCTTCAGGGCGAGCGCAGCACCCATCGCCACGTCGTCCCAGCCGGCCCAGATGCCGTCGAGGCCACCGGGATGTGCCGTCACGTAGTCGGCAACGTCGTTCATCGCCTCCTGGCGTCCCGAGGTGGGGTCCTTGATCTGGACCTGGTTCACCATGTCGACGCCGGCTGCCTGGAACGCCTCGCGGGCGGCCTCGGTGCGAAGCTTCACGCCCGGGTGGGGATCGTGCTCGAGCATGAGGACGCGCTTGCCCTTGCCGTTACCGCCCATGAGGGTGATCAGAGCCTGCGCGCTGGTCTTCCCGAACCACGGATTGTCGCTGGTGACGTTGAGCGTGACCTGGTCGACCGGCTGGACGCCGGCGTCGAGTCCGAAGACCGGCACCCCCGCGTCCGTCGCGGACTGCATGCCGAGGGTGATGAGCTCCGGCGTCGTGTAGCCCACGATGATCGCGTCGACCTTCTGCGCAGCTGCGTCCTGCATGAGCGAGTTGATCTTGTTGTAGTCGAAGGCTGTGTCCTGGAGCTTGATCGTCCAGCCCTCGGCAGCGCCCTTCTTGATCAGCATGTCCATGGCCGCCTTCGCGGCCGGCGTTCCGTACGAGCCGGTGATCAGCGCGATGTTCTTCGTCCCGCCGCCCCCGCTCGGGGCGGCACCGGCACCCTGCCCGGGGTTCGAACAGCCGCCCAGAGCCAGTGCCACGGCCAGGCCAGTCATAGCGAGGCCGAGGATCCGATTCTTTGCCATACCATGTACCTCTTCCTTGAAGTGTGTCGGCCACTCGCCGACGGTGATGTGTATTCCTGTGCTGTCAGCGGCGGTTTTTTCCGAGCCGCGATAGTGCAACTGCGGCGACGATGATGGCGCCGGTGAGCAACTGCTGTACGTAGGTGTTGACCCCGACGATGTTGAGACCGTTCGTGAGGACTCCGAGAATGGCGACTCCGACGATCGTGCCGCCGATGTTCGCCCCGCCGTGGCTCGACATGGTCATCCCGAGGAAGACGGCGGCGATGGAGAGCATCATCTGGGAGTCACCGGCTTGAGCGGTCGCGCTGGCGAGGCGGCTGACCAGCATGATCCCCGCCAGCGACGCACCCAGCCCGGCGATCACGAAGGCGATGAACCGGACGCGGTCGACGCGGATCCCGCTGAGGCGGGCGACTTCGGCATTTCCACCGACCGCCCGCCAGCGCCGTCCGATCGTGGTGAACCGGAGAAGCGCCCAGATGAGCAGCGAGACGGCGCTGGCGATGTACACCGGTATCGGTACGCCGAGGAATCGGCCCTGACCCAGGGGCAGGAAGTCTTTCGTGAATCCGAAGATATTGGCGCCATTCGTCACGATGAACGCCAGGCCGGTGACGCTGGTCATCGAAGCCAGGGTCGCGATGAAGGCCGACAATTTCACGTACGCCACGAGCGCGCCGTTCATGGCTCCGATTCCAGCGCCGACACAGAGCGCCAGCAGCACCGCCGACGGAATGCTCCATCCGGACATCAGCAGCACGGCGGTCAGCGCCCCACCCAGGGAGGCGGTCGATCCGACGGACATGTCCAGGTCTCCGACCACCATGACGACGGTCTGCACCGCGGCGATGATGGCGAGGATCGAGATCTGTTCGAGGATGTTGACGAAGTTCCCCACGGTGAGGAAGACCGAGGGTCGCAGGGTTCCGAAGATGGCGATGAGCAGGATCAGGCCAATGCCTGTGCCGCTCAGCCGGAGGATCCGTCCGATGTCGAGCTGGTGAGCCCGGGGAGGCGCCGCGACGATCGCGGCCGGCCCGGCGCTGGTTGTCTTCGCCCGCTGGTCCATGGTCATCTCAGGCGGTCCTTCCGTAGCAGTAGGTGAGCAGCTGTTCCTCGGTAGCGTGTTCTGCGGCGACTTCCCCGGCGAGGCGCCCCTCGTGCAGGAGAAGGATGCGGTGGCACAGGCCCAGCAGCTCGGGCAGTTCGGAGCTGACCACCAGCACTGCCGCACCCGCTTCGGCGAGTCGCTGGATCAGCACGTAGATCTCGGACTTCGTGCCGACATCGATGCCGCGGGTCGGTTCGTCGAGCAGCAGGAAGGTGGGATTGCGCGCGAGGAACTTGGCGAGCACCACCTTCTGCTGGTTGCCACCGGAGAGTTCGCCGACCTTCTGGCCGGTGCCCCGTGCGTGGATCTGGAGATCCGTCATCCCCCGGTTCGCGAGCGATCGGACGCGCGCGTCCCGGACGAGACCGGCTGAACTCACCGACGGGAGATTCGCCAGGATCATGTTCTCCCGGATCGGCTGCTCAAGGATGACTCCCTGGCTGCGTCGCTCCTCGGGGACCATCGCGATCCCCGCATCGAGCCCGTGGGTGATGGACGACGGCGTGACGTCCTTGCCGCTGAGCTTCACGACCCCTGCCTGCGCACGCTGGGCACCGGAGATCAGCCGCAACAACTCGCTGCGTCCAGAACCACCCAGGCCGCCCACGCCGAGAATCTCGCCGCGACGCACCTCCAGGGAGACGTCACGCACCCGTCGGCCGGTCAGGCCGGTCACCTCGACGATGACCTCGTCGTCGTGCCTGCTGCGCGGCGGGAAGATCTCGTCGGAGTGCCGTCCGACCATCTTCGAGATGACCAGGTCGATGGTGAGGTCGGCCACCGCCTCGGCGGCGACCACCTGCCCGTTGCGCATGATGGTCGCCCGGTCGCAGAGCTCGAACACTTCCTCGAGCCGGTGCGAGACGTAGACGATCGCCACCCCCTCGTCCCGCAGGTGTCGCAGCGTACGGAACAGGTCGACGATCTCCAGGTTGGTCAGCGAGGCGGTCGGCTCGTCCAGGATGAGCACCCGGGCGTTCACCGCCAGCGCCCTCGCCACCGCGACCATCGTCTGTTGCACCGGGGACAGGTCCTGCGCGAGGCGTCGCAGCGGGATGCGCTGGTTGAGCACCTCGAGGTGGCTGCCGGCGATCGAGAAGAGCCGTCCCCAGTCGACGAAACCGGCTCGGGCCGGGGTCTTCTCGCCCATCATGATGTTCTCCGCAACCGAGAGGTTCGGCACGATCGAGAGCTCCTGGTACAGCGCGACGACGCCGGCCCGCTGGGCTTCGATCACATCGCGGAAGACGACCGGGGTACCGTCCAGCTCGACCGTCCCGCCGTCGGGCGCGTACACGCCGGTGAGGATCTTGACGAGCGTGCTCTTGCCGGCGCCGTTCTCCCCCAGGAGCGCGTGAATCTCACCTCGCCTGAGCGTCAGGTCCGCCGACCGTACCGCGAAGACGCCGTCGAAGTGCTTCGAGATCGAGCTGGCACGCAGCATCGGGACGTCGTCTGGTCGCGTCACCGCTGAGTCGGGGGACAGCTTCTGCTCCATGGCTACTCGTTCACGATGTGATTGCAGCGGATGACGACCTTGGGGTACTTGCCGCTGACGTGGACGGCGAACGCTTCGGACGCGTCGTCCAGATCGAAGACGGCCCTGGTCAGCTCGTCGAGCTGGAGGAGCGGCAGGATCCGCAGCGCACGCGGGAAGGCGTAGGGCGAGACGAAGACACCCGTGAGGGTCAGCTCCTTGAGATAGAGATAGTCCGAGAGGTTCAGGGGCATCTCGAACTCCTGTGGGTACATCGCGCCGTAGACCACGGTGGCGCCGCTGGCCGCGATGTCGAGCAGGCCCTTCACCGCGCGGGGAGACCCGGAGGCGTCAACGACCACGTCGTAGCCGGCACCGCCGGTGATCTCGGACGCGCGCGCGTCCTGATCCTCGGAGAGCGGGTCGATGACGTAGTCCGCCCCGTGGCGCAACGCCATCTGGCGACGCTCAGGGATCGGCTCGATCATCGTGAGCGAGGTCGCGCCGTACATCTTGAGCACCTGCAGGCACAGCTGACCGATCGGGCCACCGCCGCAGATCACGACCCGGTCTCCAACTTTGACGTGCGTCTTGTCTGCGATCCGCACCGCGACGGACGTCGGCTCGAGCAGGCAGCCCTGCAGGAGAGAGACCGAGGCGGGCAGCCGGTAGACCTGGGACTCGTGCCAGGTGATGGTCTCGGACATGCCCGGCCGGTTGTACTCCTGGATGTGCTCACAGAACTGCTGCCTGCCTTCACGGCACGGCGGACAGGTGCCGCAGAAGCGAAGGAAGTTGCCCGCGACTCGGTCCCCCACCCGCAATCCGTTGCGGTGGGCGCGCTCGCCGAGCGCCTCGACCACGCCGGAGAGCTCGTGGCCGAGGCCGATGGGCACCTCCGTCCCGAAGAAGCCTTCGGCCAGGTGCGGATCGGATCCGCAGATGGCGGCGTAGGCGACCCGGATGCGCACGTCCTCGGGCCCGAGCGGCTGCTCCGGGAAGTCCACGACGCCGATCCGGCCTCGCGTGTTCTCGTTGGGATCCCGCAGGCTACCGACTCTGGTAACAGCGACTGTTCTCATGCATCTCTCCGTTGAGCGTTCTCTAGTGTAGGAAGTCGGGCTCAGCCGGCGATGACCCGCCGCGTCGCCGCGATCGTCGCTTCCAGTCCGTAGCCGTGCTTGTCACGCAGCTCTTCGTCGTTGCCGAACCCTGCATACACCTGCGGAATGCCCAGGCGCTCGAAGGCGGTCAGGCGGACGCCGTGGTCGGCGAGGACGTCAGCGATTCGAGTCGCGAGTCCGCCGTAGGCAAGGTGATCCTCGAGGACCACGAACCGTCCGTCGGTCTCGTTCGCGCAGCGGAGGACGAGCTCCTCGTCGATGGGCTTCAGCGTGAACATGTCGACGACGCGTACCGAGCGTCCCTCCTTCGCGAGCTCCTCGGCGGCGTCCAGCGCCTGCGCGACGGTCGTCCCGTGAGTGAAGATCGTGGCGTCCGTGCCGTCGGCTGCGACGATGCCCTTGCCGATGCGGATCTCGTGCTCACCTGGCTGGTAGAGCACCTTGTCCTTCTTCCCGACTGCCAGCCGGATGTAGAGCGGGCCCTGCATCGTCATGGACTGCCGGAGGATCTCACCCACCATGAGGGGGTCGCCGATCGAGGTGACGGTCATGTTCGTCAGAGCGCACATCAGGGCGAGGTCTTCGACCGCGTAGTGGGTGGACCCGCCGTTGCCGACCAAACCACCGTGGGTGCCGATGATCTTGACCGGGAGGTTGGGGTAGCAGGCATCGGTGCGGACCTGTTCCAGGGCACGCATGCTCAGGAAGGGCAGCATTCCGGAGACGACGGGGATGTTGCCGTCGTAGGCGAGGCCGGCGGCGACACCCACGCAGGCCTGTTCGGCCAGGCCGACGTCGAGGAAGCGGTCAGGGAACTTGTCGCGGAACTCGACGAGGGTCGCGCCGATGTCCGGAGTGAGCACCCACAGGTTCTCGTAGTCGTCGCCGAGCTCGGCGAGCGTGGCGCCGATGACGGACCGGGCAGACAGCATCTCCCCGAAAGTGAACGTAACGGGCATCAGTTCTCCTCCTTCTCACGGGACGCGTCGAGGGCGGCCATCGCGCGCTCGAGATCGGCTGCGCCGAGGGATCCGGCGTGCCAGGCGAGATTGCGTTCCATGAAGTCGACTCCCTTGCCCTTCACGGTCTCGCAGATGACGACAGTGGGACGGTCGCTGTCGGAGGCCGGCAGCGCGTCGATCGCCGCGACCAGCTCGCCCATGGAGTGGCCGTCGATCTCCACCACGTTCCAGCCGAAGGCCCGCCACTTGTCCGGGTAGGGCTCGAAGACGATGCGGTCCTCGGCGAAGCTGGTCATCAGCTGACGATTGCGATCGACGAACGCGACCACGTTGCCGAGTTCGTTGCTGCGGGCAGCCATCACGGCCTCCCACACCGATCCTTCTCCGGTCTCACCGTCGCCGAGCAGGCAGAACACCCGGTGGCCGTCGCCACGGTGGCGGGCGCTGAGCGCCATTCCCACTGCGATCGGAAGCCCGTGGCCGAGTGATCCCGACGAGCACTCGACGCCCGGCAGCTGCACCTTGCACGGGTGCATGCCGTAGGCGCTGTCGAGCTGCCCGTACGTTGCGACGATCTCGTCGTAGGAGAAGAACCCGCGGATCGCCATCGCGATGTACATGCACACCGCCGCGTGGCCCTTGCTCAGGACGAACCGGTCGCGCTGCGGATTGGCGATGTCGGTCGGGTCGACCTTCATGCCATAGCTGAACAGTGCGGTCAGGATGTCCGCCGAGGACAGATCCCCACCGATGTGCACGGCGCCCTCGTAGGTGCCGCACAGGTGCAGCAGCTTCTTGCGCAACTCGAATGCGAGTTCCTCAAGCTCCGCAACACTCGGCCGGACAGCGACCGGCTCGGTCTGTGTTGTCATGAAATTCCTCCTCGTCTAGTTGGTGGGCGGCCGCAAGGCCCGTAACTCACTTGCCTCGCCCCGAGAGCTCCTCCCCTGCCGACGGCGGGGCGGATTCCGGCCAGGCCCGGGCTGACCTGGCCATAGATGCCGCACAGCTCTCCGACGAGACTCGAGCGGGACTCTTCGGTGATGCGGTGGGAGCGGGCTGCCGTGCCCGACTCCTGGGGCTTCTCCTCCATCGCCGGGCCTAGGCCGTGCAGTCGAGGACGATCTTGGGGTACTCGCCCGAGTGGAACAGCTCGATGCCCTCCATCGCCCGGCTCAGGGGGACGACCGGCCCGATGATGCGATCGAGGGCCAGCCGCGGCAGCAGGTTGATCGCGCGCGGGAAGAGGTCGGGATTGGTGAAGACCGTCAGGATCGCGGCCTCCTTGGAGTACAGGTCGTAGAGGTTGACCGGCAGCTCGAAGTCCGGCGGATAGACGGCGAAGTAGACGACGCGCCCACACCGTCCGACGATGTCCAGCGCGGGCTTCGCCGCGCGAGGCGAGCCCGAAGCCTCGAACACCACGTCGAAGCCGAGGCCGGCAGTGATCGCATCGGCTCGTGCCACCACGTCCTCCGTGGCCGGATCGATCGCGTAGGCGGCGCCAAGCTCCAGGGCGAGCGCCCGCTTCGCCGCCACGGGCTCGATGACGGTCACCTTCGCAGCACCCGAGAGCAGGATTGCGTTCAGCAGGATCGCGCCGATTCCTCCGATCCCCGAGATCGCCACCGTCTGGCCGTGCTGGATCGGAGCCAGGTCCATCGCCCGGATCGCACACACGGTCGGCTCGGTGATGGTGAAGGACTTCAGGTCGGCGTCGTCCGGGAGCGCGAAGACGTTGTTCGCCGAGGTGACGTAGTACTCGCTGAAGCCACCGAAGGGGGCGGCGTTCTCGCAGTACTGCGGCTGACCGCGCTTGCAGTGAAGGCACTGTCCGCACACCGACACGGGAAAGGCGGTCACCTTGTCGCCGACATGCAGCCCACTGCTCTCCGTGCCGGGACCCAGGGCATCCACAGTGCCGCTCGTCTCGTGACCCAGCGCCATCGGCGGCTTGGCTCCCAGGACGCCCATCGTCACCTGGTGCACGTCCGTGGCACACAGCGAGGCGAACGCGGTCCGGATCCTCACCTGACCTGCTCCGGGAGAGGGGACGTCGACATCCCAGAGTTCCATGGTGCCCTCGCGGGCGAAATACAGTGACCTCATGGCGTCACTCGCGCTCCTTCATCGTTGAAAGCCGTACGTGAGGCCGTGTCACCGTTCGCAGGTGCCCCGACAGTGGAGACCGGTACCTCACACCTTTGGGTGGTCGAAATCTTTCGATTGACCTGCCCTGAAGGCGCCGAAAGAGTAGGGGTCGTCCGGCGCGTTGTCAACGGTCTGTTGGCAGGAGATTTCGCGGGTTCTGCACGCTGAGCGCGATGGATGGCCGACAGCTAGCCAATTGAGTCGAGGATCGCGGCCTTGACGTCCGCAGGACTGTGCGAAACTATTTCGAGAGAAGGGAGCTGTTCAAGGTGAAGGTCACACTCAAGGACGTCGCCGCGCGCGCTGGAGTCTCGGAAGCCACCGCGTCCAAGGCCGTCAACGGACGCGGCGACATCGCGGACGCGACGCGAAGCGCCGTCCTGGACGCCGCTGCCGCGCTGGGCTACTTCCCGGCCAAGCGCCTCGACCCGGTCACTGCCCGATCGACTATCACGGCGATCACCGACGCGATCGACCCGTCGTACGGGGTGGAGGTGCTTCGGGGCCTCGTCGAGGAGGGCGACCGCCGCGGCATCGACATCGTGCCCCACATCGAATCGGAGACCGTCGAGCCCTCGCGGTCGCCGAACGAGTGGGAGGCCACACACCTGGCTCCCCGATCGATCGGCATCGTGACCATGGTCTATCGGGCGCGCGGGCCGGTCTTCGAGGTGGCGCGACGTCGCGGCATCCCGGTCATCGCCATCGACCCGTATGTGGTCTCCAAGGACGCCGACGTCACGATCAGTGCGACCAACTGGGAGGGCGGAAAACTCGCAACCGAACACCTGCTCGAGCTCGGTCACCGCCGGATTGCGCTCATCAACGGGTTGTCCGAGTTCCTGCCAGGGATCGAACGCATGCACGGCTACCGAGCAGCGCTCGAGGAAGCCGGCGTGAGCGCTGGCAACGACAACCTGATCTTCGACGGCCGCTACACCTTTGGGTCGGGGTTCGACGCGGCCGAGGAGATCATGCGGCTGCCCGACCCCCCGACCGCGGTCTTCGCGCTCAGTGACCGGATGGCGCTCGGCGCCATCCGAGCGTTCGAGACCCATGGCGTGCGGGTTCCGGCCGACATCTCGGTCATCGGATTCGACAACTCGCCCGGTGCCGAACTCATGACACCGGCGCTCACCACCATCGCCCAGCCGCTGAGCGACATGGGACGACTTGCGGTGAGGACGCTCCAGGACATGTCGGCCGGGCACCCCGCAACGTCGACGAGGATCAAGCTCGCCACCAGTCTCGTCGTCCGTTCGAGCACGGCGCCTCCCGTCGGCTGACGCGCCCCACGAGACCGGCACGCGTCATCCGCCGTGGAGCCGTTGCGGGCTCGACGCTGCCCCGGTCGTGGAACCCGAGCCGGGGCCGTCGGGACACGAGCGGTGCCCAGACAGGGACGGCGGGCACCCCCGGCTGACAACTCGACGCACTCCAGCAAACTCCGGGCACCCCGGCCACTGAGGGTCAGCCGCAGGGGTCGGTGCGGTCGATGCCGGGCAGGTACTGGCCCCACTCGCGGTCGGTGAGCTCGTCGCCACGGAGTGCGCAGAGCTGGTCGTGGGCCTGGGCGACGGAGCTGGGCCAGGTCCGGACGCGGCCGTTGTTGCCCGAGGCCACGAGGGTGTCTCCGCCGGCGAGGTAGCGGACGTCCCACGGGCGGTCGAGGTCGCCATCGAGGGTGAAAGCGGTGGTCGAGGTGGCGAGGTTCCAGCCCCAGATCTTCTGGTCGCCGCTGGCCATGGCGAGAGTGTTGCCGTCCGTGCTGAAGGTGACGGCGTAGGCAGAGCCGTGGGAGTCGCCGAAGTCGTGAGTCTTCGCCGGCTTGGCCGGGTCGTCGAGCGTCCAGACCGAGACGTGGCCACTGTCCTCACCGACCGCGATCTGCTGCGCGGCGGGTGCCGCGGTGATGGCGATCGTGGCGGTGTCGAATCCGGTGATCGTGGAGGCCTTGGCCGGCGAGGCCTGGTCGACTCCGCTCCACACGTCGACACTGTTCGCGGCAAGGGCGATCACCAGTGCCTTGGAGTCGGCGGTGAAGACCCCCATCTGAGCGTCGACAGCGTCGACCTGGCTGAGCGGGGTGAGGGCGCCGGCCTGCCCGGCCCTCAGGATGGAGGCCTTCTTCCCGCCGTAGCCCATGACGGCGACCAGCCCGGAGTCCGGCGAGATGGTCACGCAGCTGATGTAGCCGAGTCCGAAGTCGCTCACCGTTGGCGCGCCTGCTCCGGAACCGGTGAGCGGCCAGACGACCACTTCCCCAGCCTTGCTGGCCGCGACCAGGTAGCTGCCGTCCGGAGCGACCGCGACAGCGGCAGAGCGGGCGCCGGACAGCTTCGGGTAGGTCAGCGGCACCGGCTCGCGGTCGCGCCCGCTGAGCCGCCACAGCATCGCGCCATCGGCGAGGGTGCCGCCGGCAAGCCATTTCGCGCCGGTCGCATCCGTACTGAGGTTGTACACCGACGCGCCCGAGGCGCGGACGATCGGGCTGGGGGACGTCCAGACCCGAAGGGTGCCGTCCGAGCCGACGGCAAGGGTGCGACTGCCGAACGCAGCGGCACCCGTGACCAGCGCCGGGGTGTGGAGGGTGGTGGCTGCCGTGTCGGAGTCGGCCGCAAACACCTGGACGGTCTGGTCGGACGACCCGGCCAGGAGCCGGGCGCCGTCGCTGGACCACGAGACCGCGTTCACCCAGCTGCCGAAGCCGGTGAGCGGGGGCGCGGAGGTCACGTCCTCGCCGTGGAGGTGCCAGCGCAGCACCGCGTTGGCGATCGTGGCCGCGGCGAGCTGGGTGCCGTCGGGCGAGATCGCGAGGGAGACCGCGCGGACCGGCGCTGAACCGTAGCGGAAGGCGAGATCGGGCAACGACCGCGCGGCCTGAGGCCCGGTCTGCCAGCGCTTGATCACGTCCGGGACGCCGCCGACCCACAGGCGGCCGGCCGGGTCGAACGCGACAGCGCTGACGGCCGCCGGTGACGAGGTGCCGGACGGGTTGACCTGGAGATCCTGGGATCCGGCGGGCCTGCCTGCGGCGTCCAGCCTGATGAGCCTGACCGCGCCGTCGGAGTAGCCGAAGGCGAGAGCGTTGCCGTCGGCGGCGAACGCCGCGGCATAGGTCGTCACCTGGTCGCGGGAGAAGTCGGCGAGCCTGACCGGGTCGCCGGTGACGTCCCACAGCCCGGCCGAACTGGCACCGCCGACCGCGAGCAGGTCGCGTCCGGCTACTCGAGTCACCGCGACCCCGTACTGCGGACTGGTCGCCTCGGCGACCGCGAAGGTACGTCCCGGACTCGTCGCCACCTCGTCGCCACGCCACATCGTGACCTGGCCGGCTCCGTCGGCGCGGACGGCCAGGTCCTGCGCGGGATTCACCGCGACTACTGCCGACGGCTTGCCGAGCCACCGGATCGGGACGTCGTCGGAGGCCGCGTCCAACAGTGCCGAACGAGCCTCGAGAGTGTTGCTGAGCCGGTTCGCGACCAGCGCCATCTGGGCTTCCTGGTTGGCGTCCTGGCCGCGCACCGATCGGGCGGCGATCGCGACCTGGCGCGACTCGGCGTCGAGCTTGGCCGCGACCGCGTCCGTGCGGAACCCCTCCGAGCGCACGAACAGCCCTCCCGCGACAATCGCGAGTGCGGCCGCGACGGAGAGCAACCCGAGCGCGATCCGACGGCCCCGCCGTTCCTTGGCGACGGCGTTGGTGAAGTGCGCACGGCTCGCCTCGATGTAGTCGCGTTCGCCGGGGCCGAGCAGCGGTGCCCGCACCGGGTCGGCGGGCCAGTCGCTGAACGTGCCGAGCCGCTCGACGGGAAGCAAGAGGTCGTCGCTACGGGACGCGTCCCGCCAGATCGTGGTGGCGGTACGGAGTCGGTCAAGGTCGCGCAGGTCGGCGCTGCGATCCTGGATCCAGCTGTCCAGCCGCTTCCAGTGGGTGAGCAGGGACTCGTGGCTGATCCGCACCCAGGTGTCGCCGCTGGTCAGCAGCCGGGCGTCCACGAAAGGACGCAGCAGCCGGGCCTCGTCCTCGCTCAGGGTCGACAGCGACAGTGGACGGGTGAACGCACCCGACTCGGTGACCCGGACCAGCTGCAGGAACACTTTGGCGACGCTCGCCTGGCCGTCGGCGTCCAGCCCGGTGTAGACACCCTCGGCCTGACTGTCGAGCGCGTGTGCGACGCCACCGGCGGCGAGATAGTCGGCGACGGTCATGTTCCGGCCGCGTCCGTATTCCCAGGTCTGCAGCAGTGCGGTGGACAGCAACGGCAGCACATCCACCGGGATCGAGTCGGTCGAGCGCGGCGCCAACTCGTTGCGGACGAGATCGACCAACTCAGGTTCGACGCGGGTGCCCATCAGTTCCGCCGGTGCGGTAACCGCCTCCGCCAACTCCTCGCGCGTCATCGGGGCGACCAGCACGGGCCGGGAGAGTGCGTCGATCAGTTCAGGATGCTCGCTGGCCACGCCGAAGACGTCCGAGCCCATCGCGATCAGGACGACCATGGTCCGCGACAGCTCGACCAGACGGCTCAGCGCGTCCTGGCAGGCTGGCTCGCCGAGCCGGAAGACCTCCTCGAACTGGTCCACCACAGCCAGCTCAGCATCGACCGGTGAACTGTCGGCGAGGGTCGCGGCCGAGAGTTGCGCGATCCCCCACCCGGCCAGGGCGCCGTCCACGCATTCCCGGGCGATGAGGCCAGCGGCCAGCAGCGACGACTTCCCGCTGCCGGACGGCCCGAGCAACGCCAGTACTCCGCCGCCGGCAGTCCGGCGCAGGTCCTGCACCGCTGCGGTGAGCGCGGCCACCTGGTCTCGCCGTCCGTGGAACAACTCGCGGTCAGCGACTCCGAACGCGCGCAAACCGACATAGGGCGCGGAGCCGGTCCGCGCCCCGCCGCCGAGTTCCGCACTCTCGTCCCAGATCCCGTCCGGAACCTCATCCGAAAGGCCGAGCGCAGCAACCAGCTTCAGGTAGCTCGGACGCAGTGCCGGCGTCGGGAAGTGATCACCGGTCAACCAACCGTGCGCGGTCGTCTTTCCGACCCCCGCCAGTTTCGCCGCAACACTCAGCGACAAGTGCCGCCGGCGCCGGGCCTCATCGAGCCTTGCCGCCCATTCCGACCGGAGGCTTACCCCCACCCTCATGGACGGAATCCTGTCAGATGCGAACGGTTTCGAACGCCAGTAGCACGGCAACTCCGGCGCGATAGTCGTTCGACTTCGTTCGAACTATGCCTGAGCCGTCGGGCGATGACTCGAACCTCTACGGGGTTAGCGGTTCCTCCATGAACGGCGGCCAGTCGATCTCGGTTCCGACGACGTCCGGATGGAGCGCAAAGTCTGTCACGGGGTTCAGGTGGAGCATCCGATCGCGGATCCAGGCTCGTGCGCCATGGGTGTAGTAGCTCAGGTCGGTATAACGGACCCGCTTGGTGCGTCCGGAGTAGAGGTCAACCACCTCCGCCCACCTGAAGTAGGTCGGCAACTTGCGACGATTGCCTCCGCTCCATAGATTCAGTTTTACTTCGAGCACCGTGCGGGCCGCGGTCACCGACATGCCTTCAGCAATTGAGGGTGCCGGCTTGATCCCCGTCGAGGTTGCCTCTAGTACGCCGTAGTCTCCGTACCTGAACGGAATGTACGGAATCCAATGGCGAAGGGGAACTCTTGACTCAGCAACCTTTGCGAGGTCATCACTATCGACGAATCCCAACTGCCGCTCAAACTTGGCACCGTGGGGATGCATCGTGGTGACGATTCCCGCCCATCCCAGATTCATTCCCTGAACAACCGGGACCTCGTACTGTCGAGCAGCCCGATTGGTCATGACAGCCAGCTCGTGTCTTTCAAATGCGGCCTCATCGAGAACGACGTCCGCTCCCTTCACAAAGTCTTCTATGTTCTCAGGTGTCACACCATCCATATAGACCTTGACATTGAGTGCAGGGTTGATCCTGAGCAGCAGGCGGGCAACCGCAACGGCCTTGTTCTCCCCGATCGTGTCCGCCGCCGATGCAGACTGTCGGTTGATGTTCTCCGGAGCGAACGCCTCTGGGTCGGCAAGCCTGATCTCACCTCTCCTTCCACACCCGATTCCGGCACGGACGGCCAGGCGGGCGATCTCGCCGCCGTCACCTCCACCACCGCTGATCGCGAGAGTCGCATCCTGAAGTCGTCGCTGTTCCTGGAGACTATGAAATCCCAAGTTGCGGACATAGAGGTCCGGAACTCCGCCCACCACCGTCTCGCGCCGTGCCAGTGAGGCATAGTGCTCCCATTCGTCAGTTGAGGTGAACGGGTTCAGTGTGTGTCGCGGCGCGAGCATGCGTATGCCCTTCCTGGTCGAAGCGAGCCGAAAGGCTCTTTGATCGGCGCCTTGATCGCCTCAACGGCCCCGCGATCGAACTCGTGACTAGTCGCGGTCCAGCGAGTCATGCAAGGCCGATCGCGTTGGCGCGTTGAGCAGTTCGAATCATGAGTCTGCGTCCGGACGCACCACTGCCTTGGTGATTCTGTAGCCCGCGGAAGAACAGATAGGTGGCGAACGGAACCCTTCTGATGTGCAGCACGTCACGAGCCATTTCACGCGGATCGATCCGGATCACACGGTTCATCGAGTCCCCGAATGACGGCAGAGGCTTGAGGTCGGTCAGGACGTGGTGCGGAATCCCCGTTGCCTCAAGCCGGCGCACAAGATGGTCCTCGACGATGCCGTACGCCTGGTTCACGCCGTTGGCGAGCGCCCAGCCGAGCATGGCCCGTTGGCACGCCATGGACGCGAGCGCGCGTTCACGCTTGTCGGGCGACACTGAGACCAGTCGGGACAGCTCGGCGTCCATTACGTTCGCGGTCCCGGACGGGAACGCCTCGGGGTACTCGAACTCCACCGGAATCCGGTCCCGCGAGGTGCGGCGCACGATCAGTCGGCTGGTGGCGATCAACTCGACCTTGTCGGTTCTGCGCAGGACGCCGACCTGGATAGCCCTGGGGTCCCACTGGTCGCTCTCGCCGCCGTCGGCGTCCTGATCGGACGCGTCGAGCCAGCGGTAGCGCCGGTAGGTCTCGAACCGGAGCCTCCTCGCGGCAAGGAACGCCGAGGGCCAGACGACCTCACCCTCCCTGGCGAGGATCGCGACCAGGTACTTGTGTCGGCGGCTGGCGAACATGAGCTCGCCGTCGTCCACCGGCTCGGGATCGGTGACGTGGTGTTCCAGGATGAGGCCCCCGGGTCGTGACGGGAGCGTGTCGGCCTCGTCACTCATCGCCGGCGCCGCTCCATACACACGCGAGGCGGGAGGCGCGGCGTCGCGCACCAATGGCCGCACGGGTCGCGACACCGGCCTCCCCCTCCACGCGCGCCACCAACGGAGTCGACTGGCAGCACGTCGTAGCCTGCCTGCGACGAGCGGGTCGCGAAGGTTCACCCGACCGATTCGAACGAACTCGAACGCCTCCGCCCGGGCCGCGCGCCAACATCGGCGCGAGGGCCCGACTCCGCAAGGCGCCGCAGAGGTGGCGAGCGAGGCTTTCGAAGGAAGACCGATCGGCTCTCAGCTGTCGAGGGCCCGCCCAAGGTCAGCCTCGGACGGTAGCGCTGCTCGCTCGGCGGCGGGGAGCAGGTCGTAGCTGGCGACCGCGATCGGCTGGGAGTTGGTAGCCAGCACGTACTGCACGACGCGGTCGTTCTTGTCGGTGCACAACAGCAGGCCCACGGTCGCTTGATGCCGGGGACGGCGGAGCTGATCCTCGACCAGACGGACACAGAGCTCCAGTTGGGCGGCGTACTCCTCCTTGAACTTGCCGACCTTCAGTTCGACCACCACATGGCGGAGCGTGCGTGACCGACTGGGACGCGTACCAGTCCCGCAGCCCAGGGTGGGTCATCCAGCTTGTCGAGCAGGACCGTGATGTAACCCCACGGCACTTGGGCAACAGGATGTTGCCCGATCTGATCCAGCGTCGCCCACGCGCGAGCGAAGGAGCGCATGTACTTCAGGTTGCCGAACCGAGAACCCGCCCAGCGCCGTCGAGCTCGGCTCGCAGATCAGCAGAGAGCCGTTCGACAACCCTGTCGCCCCACCGAGCCCGATCGGGCTGCTCGATGAGCACCCGACCCACCTGCCGATACAACCGGACCAGTTGTGGCGGAGCAACCGGGCGTGGCGGTGCTGGTGCTGACGATGCTGGACGGCGACGACTCGGTGTTCGCCGCGATGCGGGCCGGGGCCCGCGGCTACCTGCTCAAGAGCGCCGATCGGGAGGAGATCAGGCAGGCACTCGACACGGTCTCCAGGGGCGGCATCGCGTTCAGCTCGGGCATCGCCAGCCGGGTGCTCGGCTACTTCGCCGGGGTGGAGCGTCGACGGCCGCCGTCCCGTTCCCCGAACTGACCGAACGTGAGCGCGAGATCCTCGACCTGGTCGCGCGCGGCCTGACCAACACCGAGATCGCCAGCCGCCGGGTGCTGTCGCCGAAGACCGTGCGCAACCACGTCAACAACGTGTTCACCAAGCTCCAGGTGGCGACCCGAGCCGAGGCCGTCGCGCACGCCCGGGACGCCGGCCTGGGTGGTCGGCGCTCGTAGGGATCGGGTTCAGATACGCCCGACGGCGCTCATGGGCCAGATGCTGAGTGTGGCGCTGGTGCCCGCCCCGCTTGTGGCGATGTGCACGCCAGTGGCGTCGGGGCTGTCGGGATAGATGCGCGCGGTGAGAGGCACTCCGGAAGCGAACACCTCGAGTATGGAATGGTCCACGACGATCCGGAGATCGATCGGAGCGCCGGCGGCGGTGGGTAGCACGCCGGCGAGTTCAGTCGTGTCGTAGCCGGTGAGGTCAGATGCTCGGCGGCTGCGGCTGCGGTCGAGGATGAGTTGGCACGTGCCGTCAGTAGTTCGGTGTAGCCGTACTGCGGTTCCTTCGGTCAGACCGGGCGTGGCGCGCACCATCACCTCGAGGATGCCCCCGGGTGACAGGATCACCGAGGCCTCCAGGTCCAGTTGATCCCCCGATGTTCGAGGTCGCACCGTCCCGTCAGCGACGGTCAGGTGCTCGCCGTCGCCGATACGGAGAGTCTCGACTTCGCGGACAGGCGCTGCCGACAGATGGCCGTCAGGACCCAAGGCCAGCTGTCGCGGGAGCGACATCACCCCGCACCAGCCTGACTGCAGGATGGCGGGCCCGGGTCGGGCTTCCTGCGCCCAGCCGAACTGGATGCGGCGCCCGTCGGCGGAGGTGAAGCTCTGGGGCGCGTAGAAATGCCGCAGCCCGAGGTCGAGGTGACGTGGTGCCGTTGCCGGCACGAACCTGCCGTCGACGATCTGACCTGTGGTGTAGAGGGGGTAGAGGGTGGCTCCATAGTCCCAGGCGGAGAAGATCGCGACATGGGTCTGCGCACCGTCGGACGCCTGAAGGGTGAAGATGTCCGGGCATTCCCAAGTCGTGCCGGCGAATGGGCCGCCCGAGGGCATCCGTCCAGCGGTGAGCAGCGGTCCTTCGTAATCCCAGTGGCGCAGGTCGTCGCTGCTGTAGTGGAGCAGCGCGCCGCCGTGTCCGACGACACCCGAGCCCACTGCCTGGTGCCAGCGGCCGTCCTCGCGCCACACACTGTGGTCGCGGAACTCGGTCACGTCCAGCTCGTCAGGCGGCCCGCCAATCACGGGATTTTCGGAGCATTTCGTCCACGTATGCAGGTCCGGGGTGCCGGTCGCAATGCAACAGGCCTGGGTGCGTCGCTGTGAGGGTGCGTGCCCCGAGTAGATCAGCGTCGGTGTGCCGTTGTCGTTGACGAGGACACCGCTCCAGCACCCTTCAGCGTCCGGACCGGCCGAGGGTGTCAGCGCGGGCGGCTCGTCGTGCCAGTGGACGAGGTCGGTGCTGGTTGCATGGCCCCACTGGATCTGATTGTGGACGGGTGCTGCCGGGTTGTGTTGGTAGAAGAGATGGAAGATCCCATCCCACTGGCACAGGCCGTTGGCGTCGTTCAACCACCCTTGTGGGGCCATGAAGTGGAACGCGGGTGCGTGCGGGTCCAGTGCAATGCGGGCGCGCGGATGCGTGGCCTCTGTGTCTGTCATGGCGGCTCGCTACCCTTCTCAGCCGTCTGAGTCCCGCTGCACCACCGGGCAGGCCAGTTGGGTCACGGTCCCTGCGGGAACGGGGTCCAGCCCGAGCAGAATGCGAACGCCTGCCGCGCCGAGTTCGTAGTGCGGCAACTGGACGGTGGTGAGGGGGGGACGAAGGTGGGCTGCGATCACTTCCTGGTTGTCGAAGCCGACGATGGCCAGGTCGGTCGGGACTTTGAGCCCGCGGACGCGGACGGCGTCGTAGAGGCCCATGGCGACGCGGTCGTTGTGGCAGAACGCCGCGGTCACGTCCAGTCTCCGGATCTGCTCGAAGGCTCCGTACCCACCCTCCTGGTTGGGCTCCGCGTCGATCACGTTTGCCGGTTCGAAGTCGATCCCGGCCGCGGCGAGCGCGTCCCGGTAGCCGGCGAGCCGGCCGGTGCGGGCGGGTGATTCCCAGGTGGTGTTGATGAACGCGATCCGGCTGTGCCCCTGCTTCAGGAGTTGTTCGGTAGCGACCCGTCCTCCTTGGCGTTCGTCGGGAACGACGGCTCGCGCGCGGGAGCCCGGGGCGAAGCAGTTGACGAGCACCATGTCAGAGGAGTTGGGGGCGCTCGGCACGGCGATCTCGCGGTGATACCAGGTCGAGTAGAGGATTCCGTGCACCTGATGCTCGCGCATCATGTCGATGGCTTCGTTCTCCACCTGCGGATCGGATTCGGTGTTCGCGACGAGGAGCACGAAGCCATGGCGCCACGCTTCGTCCTGGGCGCCATGGATGATCTGGCCGGCGAAGGGCGTGGTGGCGACGCCGTCCGCGACGAGCCCGATGAACCTGGACGTTCCCTGTACCAGGTTCTTGGCGAGTGCGTTGGGGCGGTAGCCGAGATCGTCGATCGCCTTCTGGACGCGAAGCCGGGTGGCGTCGGAGAGCCGGACGTTGGTCCGTCCGTTCGCCACGTAGGACACGGTGGCGACCGAGACGCCCGCAACTCGGGCAACGTCGTGGAGCGTCACCGCAGCGGGCGGTGTGGGATGGGCGCCGGAACCCTTGGTCTGCATCGTGGTCACCCTAGCCCTTGGTCGCGCCGCTCTCGAGGCCGTAGATGATGGCCTTGTTCATGATGAGAAACACCAGCAGCAGCGGGGTCACTGTGATGCAGACGGCGGCGAAGGTCGCGGTCCAGTCGACCGACCCCATGGCGCCGATGAAGTTCTGCAGACCGAGCGGGATGGTCTTCATGTTCTCTTCGAACACGAAGGTGTTGGCGAAGATGAAGTCGTTCCAGATGAAGATGCCGTTGACGAAAACCACGGTGATCACGGTGTTCGTTGACAGCGGCATCGTGATCTCGAAGAAGACACGGAACGGTCCGGCCCCGTCGAGGGCGGCGGCCTCGTACGTCTCCTTGGGGATGTACTCGAAGAACGACACGAACAGGTACACCGAGGTGGGCAGGGCGAACCCGACCAGCGGGATGACCATCGACTGGTAGGTGTTCAGCAGGCCGACCCGCGAGTAGTTGATGAACAAGGGCACGAGGGCGATCTGGACCGGGACGATGATGCCGAGCAGAAACGCGCCCATGACGATCTTGCTGCCCCTGAATCCGAGCACCTGGATTGCGTACGCAGCCATCATGCCCAGCAGCACGATGAGGACGCTGGAGGCGCCTGTGACGACGAGGCTGTTGAAGATGTAGCGGCCGAGGTCCGCGGACGCGAAGGCCCTGGCGTAGTTGTCCCAGGTGAGAGCGGCCGGAATGCCGAACGCGTTGCCGCCGGCGAACTCCTGTGCCGGCCTCAGGCTGGTCACGAACAGCCAGATCAGCGGGTAGACCTGGACGATCACGATCAGGAACACCAGCAGGCTGGCGAAGTTGCGTGCGAGGTGGAGCCGGCGCCCTCGCTCAGGGGCCGAGACGCGACCGCCGACAGGTGTTGTCAGTCCGGTGGTCACGAGTTGTCCGTTCCTCTCTTGAGCACGAGCAGGATCAGGCCGACGGCGATGATGCACTCGATGACGATGAACACCGCGATCGTGCTGGCGTAGCCGAAGTCGGTGCTACGGAATGCCGTCTTGAACATGTAGGTGGTCAGCAGTTCGGAGGCTTGGCCGGGCCCGCCGTTGGTGAGCAGGTAGGGGATGTCGAAGCCGCGCAGACTGTAGGTGGAGGCCATGATCATCGTGGTCACCCACACCGGGCGGATGTAGGGGAACCGGACGTGGGCGAAGACCTGCCAGGTCGACGCGCCGTCCAAGCGTGCTGCCTCCTCAAGTTCCTTGGGCACAGCGAGGATCGCGGCATAGAGGATCAGCATGTAGAGCCCGGTGAACCGCCAGCCCTCGGGCGCCGACACAGCCACCAGCACGGTGTTGACCTCCGACAGCCACGGCCGGGCGAGGTCCCCAAGCCCTACGGTGCTGAGGATCTGGTTGATGAGACCGGGGGGTTCGTAGGAGTAGATGCGCTGGAAGAGGAAGGCGATCGCAACCGTGGAGATGATGGCCGGAAGCAGGTAAAGGGTCTTGGCGACCTCCTTGCCGCGGCCCGCGTAGCTGACCAGATTCGCCACGAAGAGCGAGACGCCGAGTTGGAAGAACAGGCACACCGCCAGGTAGACCATCGTGTTCGCGAACGCCCGCCAGAAGATCGGGTCGGCGGTGAACATCTTCACGTAGTTGGCGAATCCGACCGCCTGGAGGTCGGTCACGCCGTCCCAGGAGAAGAAGCTGAGGACGAGCGACTGCACGATGGGAAGCGCGACTGCCACGAGGTAGAGCAGCAGCGGCGGGACGAGGAAGACCAGCACCGAAGCGCGGGAGCGTCCTGGGAGCATCTCGGATCCTTCTGTGGAGCCCGGGGTGCCGCCGAGGGGCTGGCGGCACCCCGGCGCAGGTCAGCCGAAGAACTTCGGCGCGTTCTCGGCGATGGAGGCGTCGATCTTCTGCTCGAACGACTCCGGAGTGCTGTCGCCCTGCACCAACAGCGTCAGTTCCTGCTGCATCAGAGTGTTCGTGGTCGGGTCGAGCTTGGTGTCCCACGGGAACGCGATCTTCTCGCCGAGGTTGTTCACCTCCGCCAACGCCCGCTTGTAGAGCTCGCTGGAGCCGTCGGGGATGGTGGGCTCGTAGCCCTTCATCGGGGTGAGGTGGCCGGAGGCGGCGAGACGCTCGGAGTAGTTGTCGAGAACGAACTTGAGGAAGTCCTTCATCAGCGGATCGTAGGTCTGCTGGCTGACCGCCATGCCGATGCCGGACACCACGGTGTACTCGTTGTCGGCGGTGACGGCGCCGTCCACGGTAGGCAGGGTGAAGAAGTCGACGTTGTCCCTGACGCTGGCGGGCAGGTCCTTGCTCGTCAGGCTCGCGAGTTCCCAGGTACCGATCTGGTACATCGCCGACTTCCCGCTGGTGAACAGGTCGCGAGCGTCGGTGTAGCCCTGCGACGAGAACCCGTCCTGGAAGCACTTGTTCGAGCCGAGATTCGCCATCCACTGGACGGCTTTGGAGCCGACCTCGTCGCCCATCTTGGCCTCGCCCTTCTTGAGCTTGTCGATGTAGTCCGGGCCAGCGACACGGAACGGCTGGTACGACATGTAGCGGAGCAATGGCCAGCCGTCCTGCCCGTCGACCGAGATCGGGATCACCCCGGAGTCGCGCAGCGGCTTGCACAGCGAGACGATGTCGTCGAGCGTCTTCGGCACACTCACGCCAGCCTTCTGGAAGAGTGCCTTGTTGTACCAGAAGAACTCCAGCTCGAACTCGAACGGCACCATGTACAGCCCTCCGTCATCGAAACGCTGGTAGGCGAGAGCGAGCGGACGGTACTTGTCGTAGAGGCCGAGATCCGTGAGCATCTTCTGGACGTCGACCAGCTTGCCCTGCTTGACGAGCTTCTGGGTGAACGGGGTCGCGTCGGTATCGAAGAGCTCTGGAAGCTGGTTTGCCGCCGCCAGCGTCTGCAGCTTCTGCAGGTACGAGGGCCGATCGGGCGTTGTGATCAGATTCAGGGAGAAGCCGGGATGCTTGGCGGCATACTCGTCAGCCAGCTTCTTCACGATCGAGATGACCGATCCGTCCGCCGGTCGGGACAGGAGCCAGGAGATCTGTCTCGGCACGATCTCGGTGGCTGTGGGGCTCGGCTGGGCGGCTGAGCCTGAGCAGCCGGTGAGCGCCAGCGAGAGAGCGGTCACCGCACCGGCGAGTGCGGCAAGGGTCTTCTTCATGTTGTTCTCCTCCTCGAGAATTGTTGTTCCTACCTGGTTGCGATGGAGAGACGGGTGAATTCGGCGGCGCCATCACCCACGAACAGGCCGACGCCTCCGGTTCGCCTGTCGTAGATGCGCGTGCTCAGGGCGACTTCGTCGTTGATGTAGGCGACGCAGATGGTTCCGTCCACGACGACCCGCAGGTCGTATCGGCCCTTGGCGGGACGGAGGGGACGCTCCAGTTCGGGGAGGAACGGGACGTCGCCGGAGATCTGCCACTGCGCGGGACCGGTGCGCTGCCGTGGCCACCGGTCGAAGACGAGCCGGTTGCGCCGCGGCTCGATTCGTAGCAGGTAGCCCTCGGACGCGTCGGCGGATGCTCGCAGGATGACCCCGCATTCGACGGTTCCGGGAGCCGTGTGGACGGTTAGTTCGAGCAGGTACTGATCGGGTAGTACCCCGGTCGCTGAGGCCGCGACGTCGTCCGGAGCGGATGCTGCCCAGCCAGCAGTGGTTTCGTCCCAGTGACCCACGATCGGGCGCCAGTCCGTCGAAAGGGGCGTCGAGAAGCTAGTTGTGACCCCGGACGGCATGCGGAAGGCCAGGGTGCCGTCGGGCAGTGCTCGGGCTTCGTGGACCGCGAGTGATCCGGCCCATTCCCAAGCGCCGTCGTCGGTCTCGCCGGACTTGGTGGGGATCCAACCCGCGAAGTAGCGCTTTCCACGCAGTTCGAGTGACTTCGCGGCGTAGAACGCCCGACCGTCCACGGTGTCCAACTCCGGGACCGACCACGGTCCGTGAGCTGTCGGCCCGACCCGGTATCGAGTCGCGAAGCTGTCGGAGAACTCGGAGTACACGAGGTACCACCGGTCATCGAAGCGGAACACTTCCGGGCACTCGATCGCCACGTACCGGTTTGGCGCCCAGAACTCGCCCTGGAACGACCACTGGGCGAGGTCGTCGGAGGCGTAGTCCAGGATCACGCCCCGACGCCGATCGGCACCCTCGGCGCGCCTGGCGATCACGAGCATGTGCCAGGGATCGGCGGGCTCAGGGCGGTAGACGTAGGGGTCGCGGAAGTCCAGCGGTTCGTAACCTGCCGGCGAACCGAAGGTGTGTTCGGCGTGCTTGACCCACTGGGACCGGCCGGCATCCCGGGTGGCATGCATCACGAGTTGTCGCGCGCTGCACCCCGTCTCGTGAAACTCCGCGTTGAACCCCGTGTAGAAGGCGTGCAGGACGCCGTCGGCCTCGACGACGCTGCCTGTGTAGACGTTGAGGTCGGGAGAGTCCGCACCGCCTTGCGGCATGGCCTCGCCAGCGTAGGTGAACGTGGCGAAATCCGATGTCTCGTAGAGATGCCACGCCATACCGGGACGCGCTGGATCCCGCAGATCGTGCAGGTAATAGAGCTCGGCTCGGTCCTGGTGGGCGAAGGGGATCACGTCACCGACCCACGCATCGACCGGCTTCGCGAACACTCGTTTGCTCACTGCGCCACCTCTCGGTGCCTAAACGTTTAATCGGACGATAGCACAGGTCTCGGAGGATGCACAAACGTTTAATCATGCTCAACGCCTCGTGCGACTCCTCGACCGTCCCGCGACGGGCCTCGACCGGCAGCCTCCAGCTGGGCCGGGTCAGGTTCCGCGGCCATCACGACACCGCCCGCAACCCTCGGTAGTCGCTGACCGGGCGCTCGACCTCGGCCGAGTCGACCTCACCTGACGTCAGTCAGGGGATCCCCCAGCAGTTGTACAGGGCCATCGGACGATCCCGCGTCGGCGCTCCAGTCGCCTCGGCGTAGTCGCTCGTGGCGCGCGGCGCCGGGATCGCGTGTACGGCGTCGCGACGAGGAGGGGCTGATACGGACAAGCGCCGTTGTCGGCGGCGGTGCGGAGATGTGCGAGGGTGTGGGTCGTGGGTTCACCGCAGACGCTCAGTGAGGCCGATCGCCGCGCGGTCGCCCTATGGGCAGCCGACTGCGCCGAGCGGGTACTGCCCCTATTCGAAGCGGAGGCGCCGTCGGACGGACGGCCGGCGGACGCGATCGTTCGCGCCCGGGCGTTCGGTCGCGGCGAGTTGGACGCCGCCGGCCAGATCCGCCAGCGCTTCGTCGCTGGCCGCGCCGCCGGGGTGGTCAGCGACCCGGCCGCCGTCGCTGCGGCTCGGTCGGCCGCGCAGGCCTCCGGGGTCGCGCACATGGGAGCCCACGCCCTGGGCGCGGCCGCCTATGCCGCGAAAGCTGCCGGGCTGGCCGCCAACCCTGACGACGCCGTCGATGCGGAGATCGCGTGGCAGTTGGGCCACATGACCCAACCGGTCCGCGAAGCCCTACGACGTCTGCCGCTTCTTGGCGAGGACCCGTCCGGCCCACTCGGCTCCGGACTCCTCGCCTCCGGCGTCCTCGGGTCCGTCATCCGCAAGCTCCAGGCCGGGCTGGCCGAACCCGCTTGACGACGGTGCACGTCGACTTCCGGGCCACGCGCAACTCCAGGTCAGGCGGAGTCCGAACCTGGAAGTTGAGGCCCTACTTCAGAGTCAAGGCCCTGTTCACTTGGAAGTAGGCGTGGTACTGCCGGCGTGGCTGGGGAACCAGCAGCGTCGATGCGCATGGCCGCGGTGACCCCCTTCGGGTTGGCATCGATGACGCCCGCCGCAGTTCTTCTCGCGGGTCCCGGCCACCAGATGCCCGTCTGCTGAGGGGACGCTATGGGAACGAGCCCAGAACAGAAGCGGCCCTGACAGGCTATTAGCCTAGTCAGAGCCGATTTCCGAGAGCGGAGGATACGAGATTCGAAGTCTCGATGGCACCTGTTGCCACCCCCTAGTCAGAGCGGTAGAATAGCGGTTTGACTAGGTGCTTTGTATCCCAGATGCACCCCACTGCACAGCTGTTCCTAGGAACGCTCTCGGACTTTGGGGGCAGTTTGGGGGCACGAAATGAGCATCCAAGCGGAAGTAGCAAGATACGCGATGCGCGCGGCGAGACCGAACTGATGACTGAGAGCAAGCGGAGCTGGGGCAAGGTCCGGCAGGTACAGCCGTCCGGGCGGTATCAGGCCTCGTACATCCACGGCGGAGTCTGGGGCGTCACGAAGGGCGTCCGGTTCACCGCACTGTCGACCTTCGACACCAGGGGCGACGCCTGGGCATGGCTTGGCCGAGAGCGTGAGCTGATCGAACGAGGTACATGGACTCCGCCGTTCGAGCGCTACCAGCAGTTCGAGGAGGAACGGGCAGAGGCCGAGCGGGCCAGACGAGCCGCAGAAGCGATGCCGACCGTCGAGAGCTACGGCCGGCAATACGTCGACCGCGACGACCTCGCTGGCGCCTCTCGCGAGCGGTACAAGCAGATCTTGAAGTACTACATCCTGGGCGAACCCGCCACCTCGAACCGGCGCGGGATGACCAAGGGCAAGCCGGTCATCACGTATGGGCTCGGCGATATCCGGATCACCGAACTCACCCGGGCCGAGGTGCGGGCGTGGTGGCAGAGCCTCCCCGTGAAGACCCGAGAGTCGTCCTGCCGACAGGCCTACGACCTACTGCGAGCGATCATGAATGCGGCTCTCGAGGACGAGCTCATCGACGTCAACCCGGTCAAGGTGAAGGCTGCGGCCCAAGCCCAAGTCTCTCGGGAACGGAACCTCCCACCACTATCAATACCGGTGCTGTATCTCGTCGCCGACGCGATGCCCGAACGGCTGCGGCTCGGGGTTCTCCTCGGCGGCGTACTCGGAATGCGCTCCGGCGAAGTCCGCGCACTACAGCGGCGCGACTTCCAGCTCAGCGCCAACCCACCGACAGTGACTGTGTCCCGATCGGTGAAGGAAGCCGAAGGCAAGTTGGAGATCGGCCCGGTGAAGACCGCCCGCAGAGGCATCGCGACTCGCACCCTTGTGATCCCTGCTGTACTCGTCGACGCCATCAGGGCTCACTTGCGCGAACACACCCAGATCCGACGTTCCGGACTGCTGTTCTGGCGAGCCTCAGACGGCGGCCCGGTCCGCTCCGCAGCTTGGCTCAAGGCCTTCAAGAGAGCCTGCAACCAAGTCGCCACCGACCTCGAGGCTGAAGAGGCCATGCAGATCGCCGCCGGTGAACCCGAGACCGACGAATCCCAGCGCGTCCGGGAACTCCTCACCGATCACGGGGGCTACATCTTCCACGGCACCCGCGTCACGGGCCTCACCTGGAGCTACCGGCTCTCCGGTGGCAACCTCAAAGCAGTCCAAGCCATCGGCGGCCACACCTCCTCCAAAACCGCCCTGCGCTACCAACGCGCCGACGTCGACTATCTCGCCGCCATCGCCGAGAGCTTGTCCGCCATGACCGAGAACGGCGCCAACCCCTGATGACGACTGGCGCAGAGCCCTACGAGGGACCGGCACCGGTCACCAAGCCCCCGCGTGATTGAGCGGCGCGTGGTTGCGCGTCCGAAAAACCCGGTCGTGTCGTGTCGCCGCCGTCCGCCAGGCCAGCGTCGGTGGGATCGTGTTCTACCAAGACGTCAGTAGCCCGGGCGCAGCGCGTCGACCGGAACCGGATGGCCGTCTCTCAGCGCCAGCACCGAGGATTGTTACCCACCGCCAAGACTCACACCTCTCGGTGTGGGTCAAGTACATGCCCCACTCGATCGGGATCCGGTGGTTGCCGGCTCGGACCCGCGCCAACTTGGCGCCTCACCGACACAGGAGCAAGCGTTCGATTCGGCGGAAGAACTCCCGTGGCTTTCTAGCCCGATCGGCGAAGTAAGGACGCACGCGCTGACCCATCGTCCAGATCCCCATCAACGAGCCAACGCCTAATGCAGCGACGACGGGTCCCCAGCCGAGTTCGGACAGCCGCCACACGAGCCCCGCCAGCGGTAGGAGCCACGACGCGAGCGCGAAACCCATCGCAGCAAAGCCGACGTTCATCCATCCGGGGCGCCCTGCGGGTCGATTGAGGGCCAAGAAGACACGGAAGGGGTCGTCCTCTGAGATCGGCCGCTCCGCTGCTCTGCGATGCCATCCATACACAAGCAGGTCACGGGCCATCCACTGCCACGTGCCGGCCCCCTTAAGGTAGTCGGTCCACGCTCCAGGTTCAAGCGTCCTGATGTGCTTCGGGACTGGGCTCACATTCGTCGGCGCCAATCTTCCGGGCGCCATAATGAACACATTGGCAGAGTCAATCGGAAGAATCCTGCCGACAAACGAGGGATCCCTTTGAGAAGCAACGCCCTGACGCGTATCGCATACCCGAAAATCAACCCGCGCGCCAGACTCGGGACGAGCCCACTTCCAAAGAGAACTGGAACCGAAGATGCGCCACCTCAGCCGAAAATAGGCCGATTCGCCCGGTGTGAGAGGGTGCCACAAGGGAACCGAGTAGACGGATGAGCCACCACTTGCTTGGCCGAGCCTCGCAGTAACGCCTTTCTCCATGACCCTCACCACGGTGAGCTTATTATCTTCGAACTCGATCCTTGACTTGCCCTCAGAGGAGTCCAACGAGTGAATCGGAGACCCGAAAATCAGGGCTCCGGAATGATCACTGATCACTGCTTCGTACAGATCCTGAGCCACAGGGGCGCCGTTTGGCCACCGGCCCTCCTCCACCCGAAACGGAAGTAAGAAGTCGACGGCTCGAATCGAGCTACCGTTTGGCGCCGCCTCGTCAAGGCGAAGTTCCACGCCGACGTCGAAGTAGAATAAGCGCCTACCAAACCACAGACCCCGCAACGCCCAGATATTCACGTGCAGCCGACTGGCCCGCAAGTGCTGGGCTATCGACTGGTCCTCGGGCAGCGCTAAGACCGCGAAGTATCCCATGGGTCCTCCACGAATTGATATGACTGCGGGGCGTGCGCGACGCCAATCTCCAGCAGGCTCTTCGGCTTCTCGTACCGAACGACGCCCGACAACCCGAGCGCGACCGGGCTTCGGGCGCCGCCGAGGTACGCCAGAACCGTTTCACGCTCGGCGGCCTCAGGCTCGAGTGAGGACAGCTCGCTCGCTGACCCAGCCCTAACGACTTCGACAGCGGCCTCGCCTGTCACCGCTGAGACTGGCGCGGTTTCATATATGAGGATTCTCGTTCCCGACGCGATCCCGGAGGCTCGGCGCCGGAACTCGTAGGGCTTCGTGCCTGCGAAGATGCGACTGGCATGGCGAGGCCGGATCGACATGACCGCCACGGACTTGCGGTTCATGAAGCCAGTCGAGAGAAGACAGCCTCATGTCGGTCACGGCCGTAACGATGCTTCTCGAGGGCCGTCAGCGTGAAGGCTCGCGAGTCCAGAAGTGGGCGCAACAGAGGCACGGTGTGCTCGGCGACCGTGACATACGTCTCGTCGAACCCGAGCTCGCTCGCACGCTCGACTACGTGATCCATCAACAACGAACCGAGGCCTCGTCCACGCACCCGATCCGCAACATAGATCGTGCTTAGCTTGAGCGCGGACGCCTTCGGCGTAAGGATCACCACCCCGGCGACGCGCCCACTCTCAGCGAGCGTCCAGCACTCGGCTCGACCGTGAAGTGCGTCGTCAAGTCGCCTCCTAAGCCAAGCTTCGGCGCCGGGGTAGTCCCTCGGCAACTCCGCGAGGAGCGACCGGACTGACCCCACGCTGCGCGGCTCGAGCGCACCGAGGATCGCCGTCCCGCGGCGCTGGATGCTCACCTGGCTCATGCGGCGAGCATAGGTCAGCCGTGTCCGGGGCTACGGGATGTCGCCGCGAGTTGGCGCCGGAGTCGGGTCCAGCGATGAACCGGTCGAGTTCTCGGCCACCGGCGGGCGGCGCCCACCCGGGAAGCGGAGTGCGGATCCAGAACGGCGGGGGTGCCCAGCCAGACCCAGTGTCCACCGTCGCACCGTTTCGCGCACTACGACACGCTCCGGGCGGCGTGTCCCCGCTGGCCGCTCACGCCGGGCCGAGAGGATGTAGGGCATCCGATCAATCAGTTGTTCATTGGGGGAGAGATGCGGTGGGTCCCTGGTTCCCTCGTGGTCTTCGAGGGTCTGGACCGAGCCGGCAAGACGACCCAGATTGACCGCCTACTGGCGCTTCCGTGGAATCCTGCCCCCGCACAGGCCCACATGCCATCCGGCGTCGCACATTGCACCGATGACATCTACGAAGTGACCGAAGCGCGAAAGCTAGACGAGCCCCTTGCCGTGCAGCTCCTTCATCTCGCCGCGCACCTCATCAACATGCAGCAGTTGCTCGAGGCCCGTGAACGTTACGGGCTCGTCCTGGATCGGTGCGGCTGGTCGACCCTCGCCTACGGAGGGCTCGGTCACGGCATGGAGGCGGTCGGCGTGTCAGAGTCGACGTTCACAGATCTCGTTAATGGGATCTGGTCGCGACTCAAGCCAGACGTGGTCTTCCTCTTCGATCAGCCGTTCGACACAGATGCCGCGAACACCTCGACCGTGTTGGCGTCGTACCGACGGCTCGCCCAAGCAGCTGGCGCGCTCTGCGTCAGGGTCGGCTCCGGAAGCCCCGACTCGCTGAGTGAGCGGATAGTGGCCGAACTTCAATCGAGAGCGATTGTCGAGATCTAGAGGATGAGCATCGAGTACGGAACGGCGCGCGGCGCGTTCGTCGGAGAGATCGCTCGCGTGCTTCACGACGGCCGTGCGATCACGAGACGGACAGATCCCACACGGGAGCTGGCCGGAGAGTCGTTCACGATCACGGATCCCCTCCGTCGGTGCATCGTGGTGCCGCATCGCAACAACAACGTGGCAGCATCGATCGCCGAGGCGCTGTGGACCATCGCTGGGCGCGACGACCTCGCCTTCATCCAGCCGTACCTGCCGCGCGCAACGGCATACTCCGACGACGGCGTGACGTGGCGTGGCGCGTATGGCCCACGGCTGCGGAGCCATTTCGGCGTTGACCAGCTTGACGAGGCCAGGCGGTTGCTTCTTCATGACAGTCACACTCGTAGGGCGGCGATGAGTCTGTTTGATCCCGGCACTGACTACGCGGATGTGGACACCAAAGACGTGCCGTGCAACAACTGGCTGCACTTCCTGCGTGTGGGCGACCGCCTCGACCTGTCGGTGGCTGTGCGGAGTCTGGATTTGATGTGGGGGTTCTCCGGCGTGGACTCGTTCCTGTGGAGCGTCGTGCACGAATTGATGGCGTCTTGGGCGGGACTAGAGGTCGGGCGCCAGCACTGGTTCGTTGGGTCCTGCCACGTGTACGAGACCCATCTTTCGCGCGTCGAGCAGATTCTCGCCACCGCGACCGAGCCGGACGAGACCACTCGCCGGACCACGTACTCTGGTACGTGGTCAAGTCTTGAGTCTGACCTGGCTGCGTTCTTCGATGTCGAGATGGCACTCCGGTCAGGTTCGGACCTTCCGTGCGCGGAGGTGGAGCGCTGCGTACCTGAGGCCTTGATCTGCACCTTTGCGGTCTGTTCGGCGGCCTTTTGGGACCTGCAGAATGGACGCCCTATCGATCATCGTCTAGCGTGGCTTTCGGGAACGGAGTACTTCGCGGCCGTTGCGCATTTGGCCGCGTGGTTCAAGCGGTCCCCGTAACGGTCGCGGCCCAGAGACCGTGCGTCGCTAGGTAGCGCACAGGCAGAAGGGCGTGGCCTTCCACGGCCCACTTTGGCCCCCATGAGTTGCGGATCAGGAGGTGACGGCCGTAGCCGTCAACCTCTCTCGCGCCGACCGCTAGGACGGCGTGGTTGCCTCTGCTCGAGGACTTCGCTGCGGGTGCAGCGATCACGCCATCAGAGTCAGGTTGGTCGAACTCGTCGGTCACCCGAAGTACCAAGATCACTGGGCTGCCGGCACCGAGCGCCGACTCGATAGCGGCCTCGTGGTCGTCTCGTTTCAGCTCAAACTTCGCGATAGAGGCGGTGCGCCACGGAGGCGTGGCACAGGCGAGGGGTGGCTCATCGGGGGCCGCAGCGACTTTGCCTTGCGGATATGGCCAGGAGGCCTCGGACGGCTGCCCAGAGTGCATCAATGCGGCAGAAATGGATGTGAAGTTGGAGCTGCGGGTGTGCCCCTGAACGGCGGCGGCGGCCCACCACAACGCTTCTGCGGCTCGGCGGTCTTCACCGTGCCGAGCGGCATCCCAATCATGGGCTCCGGTCGTGGCCATCACCAGACATATCGGTCGTGCGCCTTGGTCTGGCGCGGGCCACGAGAACTCCGCACGGAGGTTGATGTCGGCGCCCGGAAGTACCGGCTGAGTCACTCGACATCACCACTTGCGAACTGGACCGGCGAGGGTTGGGGTGAGTCCAGAGCGGTCGAGAGGAGCTGGAGACGACGCTGCTCGGCTGCGGCCGGGAGGGCATCGAGTTCAGCCGTGAACTCTGCGATCGATTGCTCAGGGTCGAACGGCCGCACAAGACGCCAAGCTCTCGTGGTCTTCCCTGGCTGGACGGGCATCAGGGAGATGACCCGTTCACCTTGCTGACCTACGGCTGGCTCTTGATCACCGTCCGTCTGCGAGGATCGTGGGATCCGGAACTCGTCGCCCACCGTCCTGACTGCTTCGTCCCCGGCGTTCGGGTCACTGGGGATCCACTGGTATCCAGTCGTGCGGTTCTCAGGGAACAGGATGGTCACCTGGTCGCCCACGGTCACCGTGAGCTTGGTTGGACGACTGCTCGCCCGCACCCCCCACACATCGTGCGCCCCCTTGACCGGCGGCACGCCGAAGAGCGCTTCTCGGCGCCATCGCGACCTTCCGGCCATCACCCGATCGAGGTCGTCGTAGGTTATCCGCTCCAGTTGTTGCAGCCTGCGCGCAGCGGCTTCGAAGCTGACGCGCATGTCACGCGCCGCCTGCCCCACGGCAGCGGGTGTCACGCTGTCGGGATGGATGCGGTACTGGTCCGCCAGCCTGAACACGAGCTCAGGAGGCATGAGGAACGCGCTGGCGAACAGCTGCGCTTGCTGCTCCTGCTCGGCCGGTGAGCTCTCGAGAATCTGGGACTCTTCGTCCAAGATCATGAGGTCCTCGTGCAGCACGCAGTGAGCCAGCTCGTGGGCGGCCGTGTACCGCTGGATCGCAGGGCTGCGCCGCGTTGTGACCAGTACGCCGTGCAACTGAGGCAAGGACGCGCCGAGGATCCCGTCGAGGGCGCTGAACGAGAGGAAGAGGCCGCATCTGTCGATCGCGTCGTAGATGTCGATCGGTTGGGACTGGTCGAGAGCAAGCCGGTCCAGCGTCTCGGCCGCGGCCTGGATGGCCTTGAGCCCGCCGCTCACGATTCTCCGCGGTCTGTGTGCGGCCGCCCCGCCAGAAACCTGGCAAAGTCGAGAACCTGCGCTCGATCGGTCTCAGTCAGGCCTTGCGCGACGCGGTAGAGCGTTTGAACTTCGTCATCGCTAGCGGGCTCCTCGTCACCCAGGAGCCAGCTCACCGGTCGCCGGTAGAGCCTTGCGAGCCGCTGCAGTTCGACAGCGCTGACTTTCCGCGAGCCGGTCTCCATTGCGGGGATGGCGGTGCGTTGGATACCCAGGGCCTGGGCAACATCAGCTTGGGTCAGCTGCAGAAACTCTCGCGACGCCCGCAGGCGGGCACCGAGTTCACGCGCATGGGCCTCCGCCGGGCTGTCAGAGGTCGCCATCGGATCCTCCTTCCTCTGCGAGCGCTACCGCAACTGCTGCCGCAGCGCCGTGTTCGTGAGTGATCGAGACTGACAAGGACGTGATACGAAGATCGCGTCCGAGGATCGCCGCCTTGCCGTGAAGGCGAACCTGCGGCCGGCGCCCTTCGGCGCACTCGATCTCAATGTCTCTGGGATCGATCTTGCCGACGCCCTCGCCAAGGATCTTCATGACAGCCTCCTTGGCTGCCCACTGGCCCGCGCGGCGCTCTGGGTAGCCTTCGTGCGCATGTTGTTCGCTCGCCGTCCAGACTCCGTCGCTGGCGCCTGGTTCTGCGGCCAGCTTGTCGACCTCGTGGATGCTGGCGAGATCAATGCCTGTCAGCACGATCACTTCGGACCGACCAAGGTGCGAAGCTGTGCGGTGAGGCTGTCGATCGCACCGGCGCCTCCTCGGGCGTCTGTCTGCGCTTTCGCGATGCCACTGACAACCATCAGCTCGCCCGGCGGATAGCCGGTCTGCAGGCTCATGAACCTAAGCAGGCTGGCAAGTCCGGCGAGGTTGCCGTAGGCCCTCTCCTGAAGGTACCAGTGCCGATAGTTCGCGAGGAGGTTCAGCCGCGACTCAACCACACTCAGGTTGATGTGAACCAGGCAGGGCCCGCCCAGGTGGTGGTGGTCGGTCGATGCCCGCAACTGGCCACCGACAGCAATCTCTCCCTCGCCGGCGATGGCAAGGTTGGCTTCACCGAAGGTCCTCTTTCTGAGTTCGCGCTTTCCGCGCAGCGCGGAGATCCAGTAGTCGAGCTGGTTGTTCCCGTTCCAGTCGACGAGACGGCCGAAGTACGTGTCCCCCCAACTGTTGGCAGGAGCCTGTTTGATCAGCGGATGCATCTCGAAGTACTCGTCGAAGAAGGCTCTCGATCTGCCTTCGATGTCCGCCCGCTCTTCTTCACTGAGTTCTGGGGACCAGCTGGCCATGTGCCAGCGGTACAGCGAGCCTGGAAAGATGGTTTCTGCCACGGACTCCACCCGGTTCCACCTCGGATTCCGCGCGATGAGAGTCGACTCCAGCGTCGCCTGGAAGATGGGGTCGATCGAGATGCCCGAAAGGTCTGGTCGGACGGGCCGGGTCACGGTAGTCACAACGTGGGCGGCGCGTCCGCCTGGTTCGTGGCGGAGTTCCTCGATGGTGTTGAGCCAGGCCTCGTCGATCGTGTCTGCGACGGGGATCACCTTCACTGGGCCACCTCCATTCGTGTGAGCAGTTCCTTTAGGACTTCAGCGGTGCCGCGCAGCGTCTGCAAGCGGCGTGAGTCATCTAGGTCCGAGGCCTTCACGAGCTTCTGACCGATGCTGTTCCCGATTCGGACGATCAGTGCCAGCATGAAGACGCTGCTGGTTCGCAGCGAACCGTCCAGCATTGGGCGCTCAAGGAGCTCCTCGGGTGTGACCGCTTCATGCTCGGCCATCAGCTGGGCCAAGAGCCGCTCCAGCGCTTCCACGCTCATCGCGATCAACGACGGCTGGTCGGGAACCACAACGCGCGGCTGGTCGGTTTGCGTAGGGCTAGACCGGGGAGCATCGAACAGTCCTCCGAACGTGGTGTCCTCGAGTTCGCTGTGGGTCACGACTCCAGTGTCGGAAAATCAGACATCGAAGTCAAGAACTGGGACACGCGTGTTCCACTTCGGAGGGAAGAAGGCCGGTTCGGGCCGAGCCGGAGCCGGCGCGTAACGCTGCTTGATCCGGTGACGGCTGGTGCCTCCTGTCACAAGCGGGTGAACGACACGGGCGTACTTGTCCACCTCGCAGAAGAGGTTCTGGCAATCGATGAGCTGCAGAGGGCGCCCGACCAACCCATCGAAGTGCAGACCGAGAGCGTCGAAGTATCGGTCCTGCTCGTCCGCCATGTGCCTGATCAGGGACACTTCCGCACCGACCGCGGACGCTCCGAAGATCTTCCGCAGGCCGGAACGTGCGCCCGGTCCGGCAACGACGAAGCTCATCTCGTCGAAGTCGAGAACCTCCGAGTAGTTGATGTCGATGAGGTACTGGAAGGCCAGGAAGTCGCCCAGTCCTTGGTAAGCACGAAGCACCTCGAACGCCTCGCGCATAGAGGCGGAGCGCCCGAGCTTGCGCACGACACCGTCTCGCATCATGCGCTCGAGCAGCGCGAGGTGGTTGCGGTACTTCCGCTCGTAGCCCAGGTGAGGGCTTGGCATGACGTAAGCCGCGGAGTAGACCGCTCGCCCACTCGCCGCCACATCCCTGAGCACGCCCGCGTATCGCTCGGCATCGAAGTCCCGCCAACGCAGCTCGCCCAGGGCCGCTCGAAGCGCCTGCCACGTCTCCACCTTGTTGAAAATCTTGAACAAGAGGATGCGGAAGACCACCTCCTCCGCGCTCGACTCACCGTCGTAGATCACACGTCGGATCAGGTACTGGCTCACGCGGTCGGACGCTCGGTAGCAGTTCGTGAAGCGGTGCGCCCGAAGTACGGGGTCGCTTGTCCAGGGGCCTCGCCCACCTGCCAGCCTCCGCAAGTAGGTCGCCTGCCGCTCTGCGGCGAAACGCCAGTACGTCTCGAACACGGGGGACAGCCACAACGTCCGGCCACCAATGCGCACACAGTTCGGTATGGCCTCCGACTCGGCCGACACAGGCGACGCTGCAGGGAGGACGTCTTGGAGAACGAGACTCATGCGATGCATTTTATCAAACTCGCGCTGTCATGGATCTGATTTGATAAAGTGTTAACGTGTCGGATCTCAGCACGAAGCAGGCGGCCGATCGCTTGGGGATCTCCGTTCCGACAGTCATCGCGTGGATCAAGAACGGAAGCCTCGACGGCAAGCTGATCGTGCACGGCAAGCGGTCGGTGTGGCGCTGCAGCGAGGCGAGCGTCGAGAAGCTTCGTCGTGCTCGCGGCAAGGCCAGCTGGAACGACGTAGAGCAACGGATTGCGGCGCTTGAGGCCGTGATCACCCAAACCGCCCGTCCAGGAACGGCCAAGGTGTTGCGAGACTGGATCGCCGCCGAAGACGTGGCAGCGCGCCGGCGCCGGCACGTAATGGAGCTCTTGGCAGGCTCTGACCCGTCCGGGTCCCACATACAACCGGCCGCACAGCGACACCTGTAGTGGGCGATTAGCCGCTTCAGATGCAGATCTTCCGACACCGGTCATCGATAGGGATCCCGGTCGATCCTGAGGTGTCGCGCGGCCCGAGGCCGCTTCGAGTCCCAGGGTCTGCGACTTGTGACTCAGCCCCATGCCCGGGCGCGGGGGTCCCAGGTTCCACGTGCCTTGCCTCTGAGGATAGGGTCGATGAAGGCCTGCAGGAGTTGTCGCGCTACGGCAATCGGGTGTGGTTCAGCGGGGGTGTTGACGGCGAGCCTGGCGTACGCCCGACCCCACTGGGAGGGGATCGCGAATTTGTCGGGAACCTGCAATCGGCGCTCGGCGCACTCAGTTCGTATCGCCCGCGCGAGGGTGTCGGCACCGACGCGCTGGGTCGCCGCGATGACGACCAGGTCGACGAGGTCCTTCTCCCGGCTGGATGGTCGTCCGTCGTACTCGGCGATGGTCGCGCAGACCTTGTCAGCGACCTGGTTGGCGACCGGATAGAGCCGGTACGGGTAGCTCGCCAAGCGCGGCAGTGGCAGCCGGTTGGCTGGTTCCTCGACCTCAATGCTGTCGGTGGGTCCTATGCCGGCCGAGAGGTCGATCTTGATGGTGTCGACGAGCTTGACGCCGAGGTAGGCGTCGAAGGTGACGCGGTAGCCGTCGGTGTAGGGCTGGGCATCGCCAGCGAGGATGTCGCGGTGTTCGCGGTAGATGAACCGGAAGTGGTCGCCGAGGTCGATCGCTGCGAGCCGGCGCAGGTCCGACAAGGCCTGGTCCTTGTCGTATCCAGCCCGGTACAGGTCAGCGTCGAGGGTCCTGCGGGCGGTAGGGATGCGGGCGAGCATGCCGGCGCCGCCCTTGAGTACCCACTCCCCGGCCTCGGTCTCGGAGAAGACCCGGCACAGGAACCGGTCGTAGTAGGCCTGTCGGATGAGGTCGCCGGTCTGCCGGGATGGGTCGGCCGCGTGCGCCGTCTTCGCGGCGTCTTTGATCGCGGACTCGACCGCGCGGGCGTCGGGATAGCCCTGATCAGGCATGGCTCACGCTTCCTGCCGGACGGGGCGTGCGAGACTTTCCAGGTGGTCCAGAAAGGCCCGGCCCGAAGCGAGTCTGTCTCGCGGCGCGGAGACCTGGAGCAGTTCGGCCAGACGTGCGCGATCAGCGCTAGGTGCGTCGGCGAGCACTCCGGCAACGAGGCTCAGGTCCGTGTGCGCCTCGATCAGGTCGGTGATCGTCTGCTCCACCGTGGTTACCGGCAGGCCCTCGCGCAGGGTCACCGAATCTGCCGGCAGCTGCCGGACCCGGAACCGGAGCTCCTTCCGCTGGGTCTGGCGGCGGCTCGCGACGGTGAACTCATAGGGTTCGGGCACGAGATCCCCGACGCCATGGAGGAACGCGGACGCCGGACCAGACACCACCGCGTCTGGCACAGCCGGCCGCAGCCGCTCCGCAGCGGTCAGCTTCGGGTCGATCGACAGCCAAGCAGCCTTCAGCGACTCGTACCGGTCAGCCGGCACGGCCGCTGCCCGGTACACCCCCTGGCCCATCCGCTCGAGGTGGCCAGCCTCGGCCAGACGCGACAGGTAGAGCCTGCTCACCCCGCAGCGACCAGCTTGGGCGGTGGTGACCAGGCCCCACTGCACAGCGGTGAGTTGGCTCAGCTCATGCAGCGCTCTCAGCGCATCCATTCTTGGATTGTATCTCTTTGCGTGCTACAAGAGAAGCGCTGACAAAGTCATCAAGAGCAGCATCACCCCACGCCCGGGATCTTCCAGGTGTCTAGCCCCTCCAAGCCCGACCGCCCCGTCTCGCGAGGCCTCGTGCGGGCACCCTCGAAGCCCTCAACGGATACGAGAGCTCGCACGGACTCGCGGCCACGGCCACAGGATGAAATTGGGGGCATGTTTGGGGGCACGCAATCGGAACCGAGATCACGAGCTGAGCCGGATTTCGATGCATATTACCTAGTCAGATGCAGTTTCGACGCTGGCGGAGGATACGAGATTCGAACTCGTGAGGGCGTGAACCCAACCCGGTTTCCAACCGAGCGCCATAGGCCTCTAGGCGAATCCTCCGTCGGAGAGGATACCTGCACCCCGGCCGGCAACTCCAACCGGACGATCGGAGGGGGAGCGAGCAGGCATCTCAGCGGCCGTGGCTCACACGGGTACCGTCCGCACGCAGGTAGCTGAAGCCTGTGATGATCGTGTCGGTCTCGACAGGGACGGTCGCCAGCACGACGACGGTGCCGTCCGGGAGCACTGCCGAACCCCAGGCGCCGTCCGGACGACTGACGGTGACCTGCACGTCGTGCGCCCCGACCGGAAGCACCCCGTCCTGCCAGGACACACTCCCGCTGTCGCTCTGCCGAGACATGCCGCCGTGCAGGAGATCGGTCTCCGCGTAGTCCTTCAGCGAGAAGCGCGACCACTGCCACAGACCGAGTTCATCGGTGCGGTCGTTGCGGTACACCAGGTGGGCGACCCCATTGAGAGTGATGGTCGCGCTCGGCACCGGAGCATCGTCGGCATGCCGGAGCGTCCCGGCCCCGTCCAGCCACAACCAGTCGAGGCCCTCGGGCGCCTTCACGGGCTCGAAGAACATCCCGATCGCGATCGTCCGATCGAAGGCCGAGGCCCAACTCAGCTGGGTCCCATGGGACGCATCGCTCACGATGTCGAGGCTGGCGACCTCTCCGGGGAACACCGCGACCACCGTCCGGCTTCCCAGCCTGAACCGCGAGGCACCCGTGCCGGGGAGCTCCTGGGTAACGGCCGCGACCTCCTTCTGATCGCGATAGGCCGTCACGGTCAGCCGGTTCACCCCGTCCTCATCGACCAGCCGCGCGGTGAACTGGTCGAACTCGGCGCGGGTGCCGTTCCAGCTGAACGCCTCGGTGAACTCCACCGTCTGCTTCTCCAGGATCGCCGCGACGATCCGCGGAGCCGCGACGACGCCGGTCAACGAGATCGCAAGCGCCAGGATCAGCCCCAGGACCATCCTGTGCGCTGACCGCGTCCGACGCGCGCTCCGACCAGCCTCCAGCAGCCGATCCGCGTCCAACTCGAGTTCGTACTCGGCCGCAGCAATATGCAGTTCGCTGCGCAGGTTCTGTTCCACATCAGTCATCGGACGCTCTCCTCTTCAGTCAGGACCGCGGCCCGGCGCATCGCCGCCAGGCCCCGCGAACACGCGGATTTCACCGCACCCACGCTGATGCCGAGATGTTCGGCCACACCCGCCTCGGTCAGGTCGTCGAGGTAGCGCAGCACGATGACCCGACGTTGCTGCGCGGGCAGCGCCGCCAGCGCCCGCACGACCTGGTCCCGGTCGTCGACGCTCGACTCGCCGCTCTCCGCCACCCCGTCCACCGACTCGGCCGGGACGGCAGGACGGCGGCGCCAGCGGTCGATGTTGAGGTTCACCAGCGTCCGGCGCGCATAGCCCAACGCCTCCCCGCGCCGCACCCGACGCCACGCGACATAGGTCCGCACCAGCGCCTCCTGGACGAGGTCCGCGGCGAGCTCCCGGTCGCCCGTCAGCAGATAGGCCGTCCGGCCAAGGGACGATGTCGCGGACTCCACGAACTCCGTGAACTCCGAGTCCCGCGACGCCGCGGACGCTGCGAACATCGATCTCCTTTCAACGCCGTCACCAGTCTCTACGTCCGAAGACTCCGAAAGGTTGCCCGGGGCGCGTCACCGCCGTCCCCGGCAGTCCGCGGTCTCGACGTGGGCTGGCCCGATCGCACATCAGGCAGCACAGTGGACGCATGCGCATCGCCCTCGCCCAGGTTCTCGCCTCCACCGACCCGGACGCCAACCTCGACCTCGTCCGCCGCCACACCGCAGACGCCGCCGACCAGGGGGCCGAACTGGTCGTCTTCCCCGAGGCCACCATGTGCTCCTTCGCCCGTCCCCGAGCCGACGCCGCCGAGCCCTTCGACGGGCCCTGGGCCAGCGCCGTCCGCGCCGTCGCCCGGGAACACAACCTCACTGTCGTCGTGGGGATGTTCACCACCACCGACTCCCCGCAGGTCCACAACACGCTCCTGGTAACCGGAAACACCGAAGCCCGCTACGACAAGCTGCACCTCTTCGACGCGCTCGGCTACGCCGAGTCCCGCCAGATCCGCGCCGGCGAGCGTCCCGTCACGTTCGACCTCGGTGGGCACCGATTCGGTCTCGCCACCTGCTACGACGTCCGCTTCCCGAACCTGTTCGCCCACTTGGCCCGCGCCGGTGCGGACGCCATCCTCGTCCCGTCGTCCTGGGCCCCCGGGGACGAAAAGCTTCACCAGTGGCGCACCCTCGTCACCGCCCGCGCCATGGACGCGACCACCTACGTCGTCGCCGTCGACCAGGCTGTGCCGCCTGCCTCGGACACCGGCCCGAGCCCCACCGGCATCGGCCATTCCCTCGTCGTCGGGCCGACGGGCACCGTCCTGCTCGAACTCGGCGACCAGCCCGCGCTGGCGGTGGTCGACCTCGACCTTGATGCGGTCGCCGACGTCCGGAGAAGGCTGCCCGTCCTCCAGAACGCCCGAGCGCTCTGAGCGTTTGCGACCGGGGTCCGTCCCCGGTTGGTAACACCCACCGCGTCCGGACTGAACCGAAGTACCTGTCCCCGACGGTTCACCGCCCACCGCGTCCGGCTGAACCAAAGTACCTGTCCCCGACGGTTCACCGGGCGGTTCGGCCTGGCCATTCCGCACGAACTGTAGTTATGGGCGCTGGCGGAGGGCCGTCGCACGGGCGATCCGCCGCAACTGTCGTAATGCGGCTCCAGAACGGGCTGATAACGACAGCAACGGCGGAACGCTCAGCGTGAGCCGGTCCGGGCGTCCTCATAAGTGCAGGAGCGGCGGAACGCCCGGCGTTGACCGGGTCCTACCTCCCGGCCAGGTGCTTCGCCGCGATGTAGCCGAACACCGTCGCCGGGCCCAGCGTCGAGCCCGGGCCCGGGTAGGTGTGCCCCATCACCGAGGCCGAGACGTTGCCGGCCGCGTACAGGCCCTCGATCACCGAGCCGTCCTCCCGTAGCGCCCGCGCGAACTCGTCGGCCAACACCCCTCCCTTCGTGCCCAGGTCACCGGGCACGATCTCGACCGCCGTGAACGGGCCCTTCTCCAAGGTCCCCAGGTTCGGGTTCGGACGCACCAGCGGGTCGCTGTAGTACCGGTCGTACGCCGAATTGCCGCGTCCGAAGTCCTGGTCGATGCCGGTGCGGGCGAACCCGTTGAACCGGTCGACCGTCTCCTTGAGCGCGAGCGGGTCGATCCCCAGCCGGCGCGCCAGCTCCCCCAGCGTCGGCGCCTGGAACTCGATCCCCTCCTCCACCCGGGCCTTGTTCGCCTTCGGGTCCAGCGCGTACGAGCGCAGATAGCGGTGAGCGTGCCGGGCGTCAGTGATCATCCAGTACCGTCCCGGCACGGACGCGCTGTGCTCCAGCATGTGGTGGCCGAGGTCGACGTACGACTCCGACTCGTTGGCGAACCGGGCACCGGCCGCGTCCACGATGATCGAGAACGGCATCGACCGCTCGCTCACCAGGAAGCCCGCCGCGGCCCCTCCCACCGGCGGGATCGACCCGCCCCACCACGCGTCGTCCATCAGATCGACCGCCGCTCCGATCGCCATCGCCGCCTCGTGCACCGATCCCACGTTCCCGGACGCCCCGGACGACGCCACGCCGTCCACGCCCTGGTAGTGCTCCCGCCACTCCCGGTTGTGGTCGAAGCCGCCGGCGCCGAGTACGACCCCCCGCTTCGCCTCGATCCGCAGGTCCTGCCCCGCCCGGGACGCCCGGACGCCGACCACCCGGCCGCCGTCGACCAGCAACTCAGTCACCGGTGCCGACAGCCAGATCGTCACCCCGAGCCTCAGCGCTACGTCCAGCAGCGAGCAGGCCAGCGCGGCGCCCATCCCGACACCCTGCCGTCCCCGGACGGCAGACCCGACCGACCGGAACACCACCTTCGCGCCGCGGGCCAACCCGCCCGGCGTCGACCACGCCCGCGACAGCAGCCAGAAGTCGTCGGTCTTCACCGGCAGCGGGACGCCGTCCTGGCCCCGCGACGTCGTCCACCAGTCGCCGATCGCCTTCCGGTCGAACGGCTGCACCTCGATCGCCCGGCCGATCTTCCCGCCCAGACGCTCCGGGTAGTAGTCGGGGTAGTCGGCGGCCCGAGCGAAGCGGACGCCGTGTCGCTCCAGCAGCTGGACGACCGGAGCGACGTTGTCGACGAACGCCTCCTTCCGAGCCCTGGACGTCGCCGGCCCCGCGTCTCCGACCGTCTGCTCCAGGTACTCCAGCGCCTCCTCCCGCGAGTCGAGCGCCCCCGCGCGCTGCATCAGCGGGTTGTTCGGCAGCCACAAGCCGCCCCCAGACATCGAGCTGCTGCCGCCCCACCGCTCGGTGCTCTCCAGCATCACCACCTTCAAGCCGGCGTCGGCTGCGGTGATCGCGGCGGCGAAGGCGGCTGCCCCGGTGCCGGCCACCACCACGTCGTAGCTGTGGTCGTACTTCTCGGCCATGGTCACTCCCGTCCCATCCGGACAGCTCTGTCCGGTCTAGACTCCCAGCATGCCGCCTCCCTCCAACCCGGGCAATAGGGGGCCGGCTGCCGCCGCCGGCAACCGGCAGGCGATCCTGGCCGCGGCCCGCCGACTGTTCGCCGAGCAGGGCTTTCAGGTCCCCCTCAGTGCGATCGGACGCGCCGCGGGCGTCAGCCAGGGCGTCCTCTACCGGCACTTCCGCGGACGCCTCGACCTCGCCATCGCCGTCTTCGAGGACAACCTGCACGAACTCGAATCACTCGCCGCCGGCGGAGCCGATTTCGCCACGCTCTGGACGCGGCTCGTCGGGATGGTCATCGACTCGGGCGCCTTCGTCGAGATGGTCGTCGCCGAGCGGGACGAACTGCCCGACTCGGCCAGCGTCCCCCGGCTCCGTGCGGTGCTGGCCGCCCCGCTCGCCCGGGCGCAGGAGGACGGCAGCGTCCCCGGCCACCTCAGCCAACCCGACCTCGAACTGTCGCTGGCGATGCTCAACGGCGCCCTGGTCAGCGCGCCGCCGGACAGCGACCCGCGGACGGTCGCCGCCCGTGCCCTCGGCCTGATCTCGCCGTCACTCGTGCCCGGGGAGTAGCGCTCGACGCGACCGGGGAATAGGCCGCCCACAAGGTCGGTTTTCGCTGACGAGTGCCGGTACCGACCCTCGGACGCAGGAGGAACCATGACCACGCTGGGCGATTTCGAAGCCACCACCATCACCGGGGCGCCGCAACAGCTTGCGGAGTACGTCGGCAAGGTCGTCCTGGTCGTCAACACCGCGTCCAAGTGCGGCTTCACCCCGCAGTTCGCCGGCCTGGAGAAGCTGTACACCGACCTGAAGGACGAGGGCCTGGTCGTCCTCGGCTTCCCGTGCGACCAGTTCGCCAACCAGGAGTTCGCCGACAACGCCGAGGTCGCCGACTTCTGCCAGCTCAACTACGGCGTCGACTTCCCGATGTTCGCCAAGATCGACGTCAACGGCAAGCACGCGCATCCGCTGTACGGCTGGCTCCGCACCGAGAAGGGCGGCGTCCTCGGTGATGCGATCAAGTGGAACTTCACCAAGTTCCTGATCAACCGGGACGGGAAGGTCGTCAAGCGCTACCCGCCGACCACGCCCCCGGAGGACATCGAGGACGACATCCGCACCCTCCTCTGAGCCGGACGCTGCAAGCTACCTCGAACCCGAACGCCGAGAGCCGCCGTTCGCGTCATTCGCCACCGCACAGGGGGAGGCGTTCGACGGCAACGGAGGCGTTCGACGGGACGGGAAGCCGTTGCGGCCACGAGGCCACCTCCTGGAGCTGCGTACTACTCCTTGAAGGCCAGCAACTGGCGCAGGTAGGCGCCGTAGCCCGACTTCGCCAGAGCGTCCGCACGGGCGAGCAGCTCGTCGTCGGACAGGAACCCCTGGCGCCAGGCGACCTCCTCCGGGCAGCCGATCTTCAGACCCTGCCGCGCCTGGATCGTCCGGACGAAGTCACCGGCCTCGATCAGCGAGTCGAACGTGCCCGTATCCAGCCACGCCGTGCCGCGGGGCAGCAGCTGGACGCGCAGTTCGCCGCGTTCCAGGTAGTGCCGGTTCACGTCGGTGATCTCATACTCGCCGCGGGCGGACGGAGCCAGGTTCGCGGCCACCTCGACCACGGTCTCGTCGTAGAAGTACAGCCCGGGCACCGCGTAGTTCGACTTCGGGACGGCCGGCTTCTCCTCGATCGAGATCGCCTGGCCGTCGGCCACCTCGACCACGCCGTAGGCCGTCGGGTCGGCCACCCAGTAGCCGAACACCGCTGCCCCCCGCAGGTCCGACAGTGCCTTCAGGTGCGTCCCGAGGCCCGGTCCGTAGAAGATGTTGTCGCCCAGCACCAGTGCGGACGGAGCGCCGGCCACGAACTCGGCCCCGATCGTGAAGGCCTGCGCCAGCCCCTTCGGCTCCGGTTGGACGGCGTAGGTCAGCTCGATGCCGAACTGGGAGCCGTCCCCGAGCAGCCGGCGGAACGCGTCCGACTCGTGCGGGGTGGTGATCACCAGCACCTCACGGATGCCGGCCAGCATCAGCGTCGACAGCGGGTAGTAGATCATCGGCTTGTCGTAGACCGGCACCAGTTGCTTGCTGGTGGCCAGGGTGATCGGGTGCAGCCGGGTGCCGGAGCCGCCGGCGAGGATGATCCCACGCATGCGCACGATTCTGGCATCTCCCGTAAGATTTCGCGCCGTGAGCTCTCTTCTGTGTACCGGCGGCGCCGGATTCATCGGCTCCAATTTCGTCCGGATGGTGCTGGCCGAAACCGACGACTCGGTCACGGTGCTGGACGCGCTGACCTACGCCAGCAACACCGCCTCCCTGGACGGCCTGGACCCGCATCGCTTCCAGCTGGTCCCGGGCTCTGTCTGCGACCACGACCTGGTGGACGAACTGGTCGCCCGCCACGACATCGTGGTGCATTTCGCCGCCGAATCCCACAACGACAATTCGCTCGCCGACCCGTCCCCGTTCGTCAAGACGAATCTCGTCGGCACCTACGAGTTGCTGGAAGCCGTCCGCCGGCACGGGAAGCGCTATCACCACATTTCGACCGACGAGGTCTACGGCGACCTGGAGCTCGACGATCCGGCGCGGTTCACCGAGTCGACGCCCTACAACCCGTCCAGCCCGTACAGCTCGACGAAGGCCGGCTCCGACCTGCTGGTGCGGGCCTGGGTGCGGTCGTTCGGCGTCCAGGGGACCATCAGCAACTGCTCGAACAACTACGGGCCCTACCAGCACGTCGAGAAGTTCATCCCCCGGCAGATCACCAACGTGCTCACCGGCGTCCGGCCGAGGCTGTACGGTGCCGGCGCGAACGTCCGCGACTGGATCCACGTCGCCGACCACAACGCGGCCGTCCTGCGGATCCTCGAGGACGGAGCGATCGGCGAGACCTACCTGATCGGCGCGGACGGAGAGGTAAGCAATCGGACCGTCGTCGAGCTGATCCTCGACCTCATGGGTCAGCCGGCCGACGCCTACGACCACGTCACCGACCGGGCCGGCCACGACCTGCGCTACGCCATCGACTCCACCAAGCTGCGCACCGAACTCGGCTGGCGGCCGTCCTACCGCGACTTCGAGGCGGGGCTGGCCGCCACCATCGACTGGTACCGCACGCACGAGAACTGGTGGCGTCCGGTCAAGGAGGCGACCGAGGCGAAGTACGCCGCCGCCGGCGAGACGACGACCAGCCCGGCGGCGTCCCGGTGAGCACCCCCCATCCGCTCGGGGTTCGGCCGACGGCGATCCCCGGGCTGCTGGTGGTCGACCTCGAGGTGCACGCCGACGACCGAGGCTGGTTCAAGGAGAACTGGCAGCGGGCCAAGATGACCGGCCTCGGGCTGCCCGACTTCGGACCCGTCCAGCACAGCCTGGCGTTCAACACCTCCGCCGGCGTCACCCGAGGCTTCCACGCCGAGCCGTGGGACAAGCTCGTCTCGGTCGCCGACGGACGCATCTTCGGAGCCTGGGTCGACCTGCGTCCCGGACCGGGCTTCGGGACGCTGGTCACCGCTGAACTCGGCCCCGACTCTGCCGTCTTCGTCCCTCGCGGCGTGGCAAACGGCTACCAGACCCTGGCTGACGCGACCGTCTACTCCTACCTCGTCAACGACCACTGGAGTCCCGGGGCCCGCAGCGAGTACAGCTACGTCAACCTGGCCGACGAGACCCTCGCCGTCGCCTGGCCGATCCCGCTCGACCAGGCAACCGTCTCCCCGGCGGACGCCGTCCACCCGAGGCTCGCCGACGCCCGTCCCGTCCCGGCGAAGCGGACGGTGGTGATCGGCGCCGGCGGCCAGCTCGGACGCGCCCTGCTGGCCCTGCTGCCTGAGGCCACCGCGCTCGACCTGCCCGACTTCGACCTGTCCGACGCGGACGCGGTCGCGGCCTACCCGTGGCGCGAGGTCGACACCGTGATCAACGCCGCCGCGTGGACCGCGGTCGATGCCGCCGAGACCCCGGACGGCCGGCGCGCCGCCTGGGCGGCCAACGTGACCGGGGTGGCGAACCTGTGCCGGGAAGCCGCCGAGCATCGGCTGCGGCTGGTGCATGTGTCGACCGACTACGTGTTCGACGGCACCGCGTCCGAGCACACCGAGGACGAGCCGTTCTCGCCGCTGGGGGTGTACGGCCAGACCAAGGCGGCCGGGGACGCGCTGGTCGGCCAGGTGCCGCGGCACTATCTCGTCCGCACCAGCTGGGTGATCGGGGACGGCAGGAACTTCGTGGCCACGATGGCGTCGCTGGCCGCGTCCGGTGCGAGCCCGAGGGTGGTCGACGACCAGTTCGGCCGGCTGACGTTCACCGCCGACCTGGCCGCCGGGATCGTCCACCTGCTCACCACCGACGCGCCGTACGGCACCTACAACCTCACCAACGACGGACCCGCCGCGTCCTGGCACCAGATCGCCCAGGCGGTCTTCGAACTGAGCGGACGCGACCCGGCCGACGTGACCGGGATCAGCACGGCCGACTACGCCGCCGGCAGCCCGACCGCCCCGCGTCCGCTGAACAGCACCCTGGTGCTGGACAAGCTGCGAGCCGCCGGCTTCTCCCCCGCGCCATGGCCGGAACGCCTTCGCGACTACCTCGGACAGGACCCCTCGTGAGAATCTCCGTGATCGGCTGCGGCTACCTCGGCGCCGTCCACGCCGCGTGCATGGCGGCGCTCGGCCACCAGGTCGTCGGCATCGATGTCGACCCGGACAAGGTGGACGCCCTGAACGCGGCCACCCCCTCGATCTTCGAACCCGGGCTGGGTGACGCCCTGGCAGCGGAACTGGAGGCCGGTCGGCTGCGGTTCAGCACCGACTACGCCGACGCCGCCGAGGCCCGCGTCCATTTCATCGCCGTCGGCACGCCGCAGCGGCGCGGCGAGGGCGCGGCCGACCTCACCTACGTGCACGCGGCGGTCGAGGCACTCGTCCCGCACCTGCGTCCGGGGGCCGTGGTGGTCGGCAAGTCCACCGTCCCGGTCGGGACGGCGCAGCTGCTCGCCGAGCGCATCCACGCCGATCAGCCGGACGCCTCCCTGGTCTGGAACCCCGAGTTCCTGCGGGAGGGCGTTGCCGTCGCCGACACCCTGCATCCGGACCGGATCGTCTACGGCGTCCCGGCGGGGGACGAGGGCGATCGTGCGCGGGCCGTCCTCGACGAGGTGTACGCGGAGGCGCTCGCGTCCGGCACCCCGCAGGTGGTCACCGACTACGCGACGGCAGAACTGGTGAAGGTGGCGGCCAACGCCTTCCTCGCGACCAAGATCAGCTTCATCAACGCGATGAGCGAGGTGGCGGACGCCGTCGGCGCCGACGTCACCCACCTCGCCGACGCGATCGGCCACGATCCAAGGATCGGCCGGAAATTCCTCAATGCCGGGGTCGGGTTCGGGGGTGGTTGCCTGCCCAAGGACATCCGGGCGTTCCGGGCGCGGGCCGAGGAGCTCGGCATCGGCGACACCCTGGGCTTCCTCAGGGAGGTGGACGCGATCAACCTCCGCCAGCGCGACCGGGTGGTGGACGCCATCGCCGGGGCCCTGTCCGTGAACGATGGGGACAGGTACTTCGGTTCAGATTCGAGCACCGGAAGTCTCGTTGGTCGGCGCATCGCCGTCCTGGGGCTGGCGTTCAAGCCTGAGTCGGACGACATCCGCGACTCGCCCGCGCTCGACGTCGCCGTCCGGCTGAAGGGACTCGGGGCGGACGTGGTCTGCGCAGACCCGAAGGCGATCCCGAACGCGCGCGCCAAGCACCCGCAGCTGGCCTACGCCAGCACGGCCGAGGCGCTGGCCGGGGCCGAGGCGGTCGTCCTGCTGACCGAGTGGCGCGAGTACCGCGACCTCGATCCCGCTGCGGTGGCCGCGGTCGCGTCCGGACGGATCGTCGTGGACGGCCGCAACGTCCTCGACCCGGACGCCTGGCGCGCCGCCGGCTGGACCTACCGCGGCCTCGGCCGTCCCTGAGCGGGGAGTGAGCCGTGCCTCAGCGTCCCGCTGGTCGGGACGCGGACACCTCAGCTGAACCGAAGTACCTGTCCCCGACGGTTCACGTCCCGCTCGTGCAGACCGTCAGCTGAACCGAAGTACCTGTCCCCGACGGTTCACGTCGTACCTGTCCCCGACGGCTCACGCCTGAACCGAAGTACCTGTCCCCGACGGTTCAGGGCGGGCGCACCGTAGTGGCGCGGGCCGAAGGCTGAGAACGGCGTTCCACACCCGGATGGCAGGGCGCACCGCTGGTATTGTCGCGACGGGATCAGGACGGGAGCTGGATGCGGACTTACGGCGTTGTGCTGGCCGGAGGTGTCGGCGCGCGACTCGGGTTGAGCGTGCCCAAGCAGATGATCAAGGTGGCCGGAAAGACCATCCTCGAGCACACGGTCGCCGCGTTCAACGACGCTCCAGAGGTGGACGAGGTCATCGTCATGGTGACCCCGGGCTGGACCGAGCGCGTGGCCACCCTGCTGAACAGCCACTACCAGAAGATCAGCCTGATCCTCGAGGGCGGCTCCACCCGCAACGAGACCACCCGCCGGGTCGTGGACGCCCTCGGCGACATCGAGTGCAAGATCCTCCTGCACGACGCCGTCCGGCCCCTGCTGGACCAGCGGATCATCAGCGAATGCGTCGAGGCCCTGGACAACTTCGGCGCCGTCGACGTGGTCATCCCGTCCGCCGACACGATCGTCACCGTCGACGACGAGGACGTGATCACCCACATCCCCAACCGCTCCCGGCTGCGCCGCGGCCAGACTCCGCAGGCCTTCCGGCTCTCGGTGCTGCGCAGCGCCTACGAGCGGGCCGTCGAGGACCCGTACTTCAACGCGTCCGACGACTGCGGCGTCGTGCTCAAGTACCGTCCGGACGTCAAGATCAAGTGCGTCCTCGGCGCCGAGCACAACATCAAGGTGACCTATCCCGTCGACCTGTTCATCGCCGACAAGCTCTTCCAGCTGGCGTCCCAGTCGTCCACCCAGATGACCCTCGAACAGCTGCGGGAGACGCTCTCCGGCAAGACGATCCTCGTGCTCGGCGGCTCGTACGGCATCGGGGCCGAGGTGGCGCGGATGGCCCGCGGAGCCGGCATGCACGTGATCGCGCACGGCCGCTCGACCACCGGGCTGCACGTCCAGGACGCCGCGTCCCTCAACGACGCCCTGGCTGCGGCGGTGGCCCAGTACGGCTCGGTGGACGCCGTCGTGTTGACCGCGGGCGTCCTGCACGTCGGACCGCTCGCGGAGGCCAGCGACGAGGTGGTCAACGAGTCGATCACCGTGAACTACACCGCCGCCGTGAACGTCGCCAGGGCGGCGTACCGCTACCTGAAGGACGCCCGGGGCCACCTGCTGTTCTTCACCTCGTCCTCCTACACCCGCGGACGGGAGAACTACGCCCTCTACTCCTCCAGCAAGGCCGCGCTGGTGAACCTGACCCAGGCGCTGAGCGAGGAGTGGTCGGAGGACGGCATCCACGTCAACGTGATCAACCCCGAGCGCACCAACACCCCGATGCGCACGCAGGCCTTCGGGCACGAGCCGCCCGAGACGCTGCTGCCCGCCGAACTGGTGGCCCACGCGGCACTGGAGATGGTCGCGTCCGATGCGACCGGGCTGGTGATCGACGTCCGGCGCGAGGAGCGCGGCAGCGACCTCAGCCACGGCCTCAACGAGAACGCGTTCGCCGACGACTCCGGTTCATGACCGACGCCACCACGGACGCCGGCGAGGACGCCGGGCGGAGGGGCCACAGCTTCGCCGACCTCCTGTTCTACAGCCGCGGCTCGATCGGGGCCGGTGGCGTGTTCGCCGTCGTCCTGGCCGTCGCGTCGCTGGCGATCGCGCTCGTTGCCCTGGCCGGCTGGACGATGTCGGCCGGCGTCCTGCTGGCGATCCTGCTGGCTGCGCTGGCCCTGTTGACGCTCCCGGTCGACCTCATCGACGCCAGTTCCAGCCTCGGCCAGAACAGCGACACCCGGCTGATGGCGCTGATCACGATCGGCATCATCGGCCTTCACCAGCTCCGGCTGGACGCCATGGGTTGGATCACCCTCGTGCTGCTGGCCGGGGTGATCATCGGCGAGACGGCACTGCGGCGGCTGCACCTCTACACCACCAACCGGGTCGCGAACCTTCCCGGCCAGCAGCAGCGGACGAACCGGTTCCCGGCCGCGCTGGTGAACCCGATCACCCTACTGGCGCTCGCACTCGGCTGGGTCAGCGTGCTGTTCGGGTTCAGCTGGATCCCGGCGCTGGTCGTCACGGCCGGCATCGGCGTCCTCGCTGCCGCAGACCTGATCGACCGGGTGAACCGGCTCCGCTTCGACCACCGCAACTCCCGCGCGCTGACCAGGGCGATCCGCGACCACGCACCGGTGTTCGCCCTGTACTGGAAGGCCGACCCGGGCACCGACTACCAGATCGCGATGTGGCTGCCGTTCCTGGAGCGCCTCGGACTGCCGTTCGTCGTCGTCGTCCGGACCGCGGTCAACTTCGCCGAGGCGACCGCGCTGACCGACGCCCCGGTGCTGCTGCGCCGCGCCATGGCTGACCTCGATGCCGTCGTGGTGCCGAGCCTGAAGACGGTCTTCTACGTGAACAACGCGGCCGCGAACTCCCAGATGGTCCGCTACCCCGGGCTGACCCACATCATGCTCAACCACGGTGACTCCGACAAGGCGCCGAGCTACAACCCGGTCTCGCGGATGTACGACAAGAACTTCGTGGCCGGGCAGGCGGCGATCGACCGGTTCACCAGCCACGGGGTCGCGATCACCGAGTCGCAGTTCGCGATCGTCGGCCGTCCGCAGATCGAGGACGTGGAACGGGCCACGGTGCCGATCGGGGACCTCGCCCGTCCCCGGGTGCTGTACGCGCCGACCTGGGCCGGCTTCACCGCGGACGCGGCGTACTCCTCGTTGCCGTGGGGCGCCGCCCTGGTCCGGGCCCTGCTGGACCGCGGCTGCGATGTGGTCTTCCGTCCGCACCCCTACGCGTACCGGTCGCCGCGGCTGAGCCAGGCGTGCGCCGAGATCGCCGCGATGCTGAAGGCGGACGGCGAGCACGCCCACGCGTGGGGTGAGCAGGCCGAGAAGGTCTGGAGCCTGTCGGACTGCTTCAACAACTCCGACGCGATGATCTCCGACGTCTCGGGCGTCGTCGCCGACTACCTGTACTCCGGCAAGCCACTGGCCATGGTGGCCGTGCACGCCCCGCGCGACGAGTTCGTGGCCGAGTTCCCGCTGGCCGAGGCCGCCTACATCCTGGAGGCGACGCCGTCCGGCTTCACCGAGGTGGACGCCACCCTCGACCAGCTGCTCCGGACCGACCCGCTGGCCGCGGAGCGCCGCAAGCTGCGCACCTACTACCTCGGCGATCCCGGCGAGCGGCCCTACGCCGACCTGTTCTTCGACGAGGTGCGCAGGTACCTCTGATCGACCGGTCCGCGACCTATCTGGTGGCTCAGTGCCCGCCTGACCCCTGACTCGGCGGCCTGGGCCTCACTGACCCCGCAGACGTGTCAGGTCCTCCGGGTGAGCGTCGAAGTGGACGCCGCCGTCGGGGGCCACCAGCGCCCGCCAGAGCAGGTCCCCGACCCGCACCGACGTCGCGACGGTCTCGAGGTAGGCCGGGGTCGCCGCCACCCGGGCGACGCGAACTCCCTTGTCACCGGTGAATTCCGCGACCAGGTCGTACCCACCCTCCGGCAGCGCGGAGATGTCCGCCAGCCAGCGGCCGTCCCCGGCACGCACAGCGGCGAGGGTCTCCTCGCGGGACCGCAGCCGCACCCCGGAGAGCGCCCAGCCCGGCGCGAGGAAGGCGCCGATGCGCAGCTCGAGTCGGTCCTGACCGAACGCGTAGTCCTGGAGCTCGGCGTGACGCTGGTGGGCCACGAGTTGCAGCGCGCCATCGGCACCCGGCCGCAGCTGGACGCGTCCGCCGGGCAGGCCGACCGTAGCCTGGCCGTACAGGGGCCGTTCGACGCCGTCCGCCCCGAGCGCGGTCACCGGCACCGCCACCCGGTCCCGGCCGGCGAGCTCCGCGGGCATCCTGACCAGCGCCTCCCCGTCGACCACGGGTAGGGTCGTCCCGCTTCCCAACTTCAGTGCCGTCACCGGTACGCCCTCAGCGCGGACGCCGACGACGACCCCGGCGGGTGTGGTCTCGACCCGGTCCGCCCACACCGCGACCGGAGACCCGGACAGCGAGAACCGGGCGGCCTCCAGGTCGGGGAGCAGCACGAGTCCGGCGTGGACGGCCGGCCCGAGCCGGCGGGCGGCGAACCACTTGGCCGGACGCGGCAGGGCCCGTTCGAGGACCGCCTCCCCGAAGTGGGAGCGAACCGAGAAGCACAGCTCCCCGGGCTGCCCGGCCAGCGCCGCCAGGGCCTCCCCGTCGAGGACGGCGGCGAACGAGCATTCCTGGTTCGGGACGGTCTCCGCCGCGAACACCCTCGAGCCACCCGGACCGGTCGCCACGAGCTCGTGACGCACGTCAAGGCCACCGGCGTCCAGCCCGGACACCGTGTGGCTGCCACCCACCAGGAGCGCCGGGCCGGCGGTCCACCGGGCGCGGTCGAAGACCACCCGGGAGCCCACCTGGGCTTCGCTCAGCGGACGCCGGGGATCGTCGGCGGACGGGTCGTCGAGCTGCGGCTGCCACCAGAAGCGGTCTCCGACGACCACCACCCGCTGCCGGTCGGGGAGGAGAGCTCCCCGCCGCCGCAGCTCCAGGTAGCCGGCGTGGTCGTCGGCCCGCAGCAGTTCCAGGGCGAGTTCCCTCGCCGGCGGCAGCGGCCCGGACGGCTGGCCCAGCGCGTCCAGCGCACGGACGCCGTCGCGAAGGGCCTGCCAGTAGTCGGGCCGAGAGATGGCGTCGTTGTCGAGGTACCAGTGCGCGTGGGTGCCGAGGATGGTCTGCAGCCACGCGGCCCGGATCGGCTCCGGCTGGTCGGCGAGCACGTCCCTGGCCAGGCCCCACGCCGTGGTGCGCGCCTGGAGGTCGGCCAGGGTGTGCGTCCGCTGGCTGATCGACGACTGGTCGTCGCGGTCGCGGTACTCGTAGACGGTATCGGACACCGCGGCGATGCCGTCCGCCGCGAGCAGCAGCCGGGTGACCAGGGGCTGGTCCTCGTAGGCCACCCCCTCGCGGAACCGCGCGTCCTGCCCGGCCCAGAAGGATCGCCGGTACAGCTTGGCGCAGGCGTAGTGGTTCCGCAGCAGTTCGGGACGCTCGGTGAGCCGCTGGTGGAACTCGGGGGCGCGGTGCAACTCGGCCGCCCAGGCGGGCAGCCATCGACGGGTGCTGTTGAACCGGGTCAACGGTCCCATCGCCACGTCCGCGCTGGTGCGTTCGGCGGCTTCGACCAGCGTCGAGATCGCCCGCTTGGGCAGCCGGTCGTCCGAGTCGAGGAAGAACAGGTAGTCGCCGGTCGCCTGCTGCACGGCACGGTTGCGGGTGGCGCCGAGGCCTGCGTTCGGCTGGGCGCGGAAGACGATCCGGTCGTCACCGCCCGCGTAGCGCCGGACGATCTCGGGCGAGGAGTCGCTCGACCCGTCGTCGATCACCAGGACCTGCAGGCGTCGGTGGTCCTGGGCCAGGACGCTGTCGAGGCAGTCGGCCACGTACTCGGCGACGTCGTGGACGGGGACGATCACGCTGACCAGCGGCTCGGTCGGGACGTCGTGCCCGGACGAGGTGAACCGCTTCCACAGACGACCCCAGCTGGGCCAGGCTCCGGGCACTTTCCCTCCTCCGGGCACAGCCTAACGGCCGGAGCGGCGCGACCGGCCGACCTCGTCTGCGCCGCTCGCCCGCCGCGACCGATGCCGCTCTCGCGACGGCTTCGCGGGCGGACCGGGGGCGATCAGTTCTCGGACCTCACGGCCACCGCCAGGTCGGGCACGTCGGTGAACAGGCCGTCCACGCCGAGCCGGATCGCGCGCTCGATCCGCTCGCGGGTGTTCAGCACCCACGGTCGAACCGCGAGATGCCTGGCGCGGGCACGCGCCACCCAGTGCGGGCCGCCGACCAGCCGCCGGTCGGGGTGCACGGCGGACGCGCCGAGGCCGGCCGCCAGCCGCAGCGGACGGGTCAGCGGACGCGAGTAGATCAGCGCGACCTCGGCAGCGGGCGCCATGGTGGCGAGCCGGCGGACCGACTCCCCGCTGAACGAGGAGTACATGGTCCGCTCAACCATGCCGGCGGCCGCCACCTCGGCCAGGACGGCTTCCTCCAGCCCCGGGTAGGGCACCTCGGAGTTCTTCAGCTCGACGTTCAGCCGCAGCGTGGTGGGTGCCAGCAGCGCCAGTGCCTCGGCCAGCGTCGGGACGCGGACGCCGGCGTGACCGTCCCGGCCGGCGGAGGCGTCGAGCTTCTTCAGCTCGGCCAGGGTGTGGTCCTTGACCCAGCCGTCTCCGTCCGTGGTTCGCGACAGGGTCTCGTCGTGGATGACGACGATCTGGCCGTCCCGGCTCAGTTGGACGTCGAGTTCGACGCCGTCCGCCCCGGCCTCGATCGCCAGCTGATAGGCGGGCAGGGTGTTCTCCGGCGCAGCCCTGCTCGCGCCTCGATGGGCCCAGATCTCGATCACGCAGATCACCTCCATCAGCGATGGTAGGGGCTGGGTCGAAGCCGGCGCGCAACGGATAGGGTCGATGTCGTGACTCGTGAACCAACCCCCGTCGACGCCGTCGCCAACACCTACACCGACCGCCTCGCCGCACTGAACCCGCTCGAAGCCACCTTCGCGGGAATCAAGGGCTACGACCACCTGCTGCCCGACCTGTCCCCGGACGGCATCGCAGCTCGCACCCAACTCGAGCGGGACACGCTCGCAGCGCTGGCGGCCACGACACCGGTCGACGACGTCGACCGGGTCACCGTCGCCGCGATGACCGACCGGCTGGGGCTCGCCGTCGAGCTCGACGAGGCCGGCGCCCTGCTGCCCGACCTGAACGTGATCGCCTCGCCGCTGCAGGGCCTGCGGGACGTGTTCGACGTGATGCCGACGACCAGCGAGGAGGACTGGGGCAATGTCGCGTCCCGACTCCGGCTGATCCCGGACGCCGTCCGCGGTTACGTCGCGTCCCTGCGGGAGGGTGCCCGGCGCGGCCTGGTGCCGGCCCGGCTGCAGGTGGACGAGGGCGTCAAGCAGGCCGAGGAGCTGGCGGACGCGAAGGACTCGTTCTTCGTCACGTTCGCGGCCGGGGCGTCCGGCGTCCCTGAGTCCCTGCAGCGTGACCTGGCGGTCGGAGCCCGGGAGGCGGCGGACGCGTACGCGGAGCTGGTCGGCTTCCTCACCGGTGAGCTGGCCGCGCAGGCGCCGGCGTCCGATGCCGTCGGACGGGAGCGTTACGCCTTGTGGTCGCGCGAGTTCGTGGGCGCTGCCGTCGACCTCGACGAGACCTATGAGTGGGGGCTGGCCGAGCTCGACCGGATGGCCCGCGAGCAGGAGGCCATCGCCGAGCAGATCGCCGGGCCGGGAGCGAGCGTCGTCGAGGCGATCGAGAAGCTCGACCACGACCCGGCCGGGCTGCTCCACGGCAAGCAGGCATTGCAGGAGTGGATGCAGTCCAAGGCGGACGCGGCGGTCGAGGCGCTGAACGGCGTCCACTTCGACATCCCCGAGCCGGTACGCCGGCTGGAGTGCATGATCGCACCGACCGAGAACGGCGGCATCTACTACACCGGGCCGAGCGACGACTTCAGCCGTCCGGGACGGATGTGGTGGTCGGTGCCGCCGGGCGTGACCGAGTTCTCGCCGTGGCGGGAGCTGACCACCGTCTACCACGAGGGCGTGCCCGGTCATCACCTGCAGATCGCGCAGGCCGTGGTGAACCGCGAGCAGCTCAACTCCTGGCGGCGGCTGATCAGCTGGAGCTCCGGGCACGGCGAGGGCTGGGCGCTGTATGCCGAGCGGCTGATGGACGAGTTCGGCTTCCTGACCACGCCCGGCGAGCGGCTGGGCATGGTGGACGGGCAGCGGATGCGGGCCGCCCGCGTGGTCGTCGACATCGGCGTCCACCTGGGGCTGCCGGCGCCGGCGAAGTGGGGCGGCGGCACCTGGGACGCGGACAAGGCCTGGGAGCTGCTGAAGGCCAACGTGAACATGGATGACAAATTCCTGCGGTTCGAGCTGAATCGCTACCTCGGCTGGCCGGGACAGGCGCCGTCGTACAAGATCGGGCAGCGGCTGTGGGAGCAGGCCCGCGCCGACGCCGAGGCTCGCGAGGGGGCCTCGTTCGACCTGAAGCGCTGGCACACCCGGGCGTTGAACCTGGGCTCGGTGCCGCTGTCGGTCCTGCCGCTGGCCCTGGCCTGA
>JAFKJK010000018.1 GCA_017306015.1 Propionibacteriaceae bacterium | reverse complement strand
AGCGGTGTCCTGGGAAGACGGGGAGTCCCAGTCTGCCTCCTCGCCGATCTGCACCCGAACGGTTGTTCCGGGCACGCCCGAACGGATCGGAGTCCACCGAGGGCTCTCTTCTTCGCTGCCGTCGTCTTCGCTGAGGAAGCCGGCGTCCGTCACGAGGTCGGCATCGTCCGACTCGTCGGAAGGATCCATGCAGGTGCGCCCGGCCGCGGCCGACCACACGCAGGTCTGCGAGGAGCCATCGCTTGGCTCACGGGTGTACACGACGGTCGTCCCGCCGGTCTGTACCTCGAAGGACCCGCGGTGGATGCTGTCCAGTTGTGTTCGGGTCCCGTTCGCGGTCACGTTCAGGGTGTATCCGGACCCGTTCTCGCCGTCGCTCCAGGCGGTGTCGATGACCGAGCCGTCCGCAAGAAGCCCTTCGACGTCGTCGATGTCGTCGCCGAGGGACCGCGTCGAGCCGCTCGCCTCCACCAGCAGGTATCCGTCGCTGTCCTCGACGAGGGCGAACGTGCCGGTAGCCTCCCGGAAGCTGGCGTCGCCCCTGTTCCAGGTGTGCGAGTGACTGCCGCTCAGTTCGGCGTTCGCCGTGAGCGAGTACCAGGCCACAGTCTGGTTCTTCCGGATCGGCAGGACGCCGTCCGCGACATGACCGAAACTGAAGTCGCAGTCGTCCTCGTCATCCGCGCACGGGGTGAGCGGCAGGTTGGCCGGGGCCCAGGTCGCGCCCTTGTCGTTCGACACCCGGTAGGTGTCGCTGAACCAGGCGAGCACCGACGACCCGGAGACCGCGATCAGGTCGATTGCGGCCGGAACCTGCGGCAGCGGGACGCGCAACCCACCACCGTCGGCGGCCCGCGCGAACTGCGGTGAGATCCCCACCGCGACGACGGTCGCCGCGACCGCCGCAATCACTCGTGTGGCCCAGCTCGGCCGGTTCGCGACGCGCATTGTCCCCTCCTGAATGCAGGTGAATCGTCAGGACGTTAGCGACAGCCGGCACCTCCCAGCCGGAATTGTCCGAACTTCGTACGAAGTCGTACGCCGCGAGAGCGCGCTCACCGCCGCGATCAGGGCCTCACCGGTCGGGGCCGTGGATAGGCTCACGCCTCGTGAGCGCCACCTCCCCGTCCAGGGCCGCCGCCGTCGCGGTGGTCCTGCTGGCAGGGCTGCTCCCGCTGTCGACCTCGCCGTTCGTCACCGACACGACCATGGCGAGCTGGTCGTTGACCGCGGCGGTCGGCGTCGGCGTCGCGATGCTCGCCCCGGCCCGGGACTCCCCGCCTCGACGGCTGTGGCTCGCCTGCGCCGCCGGCATCGGCGTCTTCGTCGCCGCAGCCCTGGTGGGAAGCACTGCGGCGTTGTCGCTGCTCGGCCGGTACCCCCGCTACGAGGGCGTGATCACGGTCGTCGGCTACGCACTCGCCCTGGCGGCGGGAGCACGGATCCTGGGACCCAACTCGGATCACCGGCACCTGTTCGCGCGGGCGCTCTCCGTCTCGAGCGTGGTCACGGCGTTGGTCGCTGCCGGGCAGGCGGTCTTCCTCCCCGACCAGCGGGTGGTCGGGCTGCTCGGCAACTCGTCCGTGCTCGGCGGCTGGGCCGCTGTCACGTTCTGCCTCCTCGGCTGGTGGTACCTCGAGCGACGGGACTGGCTCATCCTGGGCGGCGCAGTCGCGTCAGCACTGACACTCGTCCTCGCCGCGTCGCGGGCGGCGTGGCTGGGGGTCGCCGTCGCGCTGGTGGCCAGCCTGCTGGTCCGCCGGGCGGTCTCCATACGCCCGCCTTGGTGGCTGCCGGTCGGCGCCCTGGGCGTCCTGGGCATCGCGGCCCTGCTGCTGCCCGGCAGCCAGTCGCGGGCGACCGGATCGGCGCCCTTCGCCGATGCGACCGTGTCCGGGCGGCTGCTGCTCTGGCAGGACACCTGGCCGATGCTCTGGAGCCATCCCGTCCTCGGCGTCGGGCCGTCGGTGTTCGTGGACGCCATCGCGGGCTTCCACACGCCCGCCTGGGCCGCGATGGTTGGCCCCTACGCTCCCCCGGACTCCCCGCACAACACCGTCCTGCAGTTCCTCGTGGCCACGGGATTCGTCGGCCTGGTCGCGGCCGGACTGGTTGCCGCCGTACTCGTCGGCGCAGTCTGGCGTTCCCGGCCCTGGGACGGCTGGCAGGCCGGCGCCATCGCGGCCGGGTTCGCACTGGGCTGCTCCGGGCTGTTCTCCTTCACCGACCCGGCCACCGCCACCCTCGGACTCGTCGTGCTGGGCGGCGCTGTGGCCCGGCCCCTGCCGAGCAGCGCGCCGGCCCGATCCGCCTGGCCGGGCCGGACCGCCATCGCCGTCTGGTTGGCCGCCGCGGTCGCGCTGCCCGGTTCGGCACTGCTGGCGGAGGCCCGCTACTCGGGCGTGCTCGCGCAGAGGACGGCCAGTGCGTCCGCTCTGGTCGCGGTCGCCGACACCCGACCGTGGGACCCTGACCTGGCGATCCGGATCGGCGCCACGTTCGCCGACCTGGCCGGACGCGGCGCGGCCCCACCGCAACCGGCGATTCCGCTCGTCCAGCGCGCCTGCGCACAGCTCCCCCGTTCCGTCGAGTGCCGGCTCACCCTCGGCGACCTGCAGACGCTGGCAGGGGATGCCGCCGGCGCGATCCGGACCCTGGCGGTGGCCCGGCAGCTCGATCCCACCAACGTGGACGTGCTGCTCAAGCTCGGTATCGCCCAGGCCGAGGCCGGGGCCGTGGACGACGCGGAGGCCAGCTTCACCTCAGCTGCGAACCTGCGTCCGTCAGCTCCCGAACCGTGGCAGGACCTTGCCGAGCTTTACCGCCGAACCGGACGGACCGCCGACGCCGAACAGGCCCAGGCGCGAGCCGAGCAGCTCGGTCGCCGCTGAGAAGACTGAGTGCGTCGGGCCGGGAGCGCCTCTCGGCGCGTGGCCGCTCGGAGCGGCGAATGTTGGAGCCCGGGGCTACCGCGGCCCGACGCATCATCGAGGGTAACCGAAGACCCAAGTCAAGACGACTTCATTCGAGCTTTCCGGCGCGCCACAGGCGGGCGCAGGCGGCCAGGTCGCGGGCCATGTCCTGCAGCCGGGCGGCGTGCAGCACCGCTCGCTCGCCGGGCGAGGTGTCCGCCCGCCCGGACGCGACGACGTGGCAGAAGGCCGCGGCCCGCTCCAGCGCGATCGCGAAATCGCCGTCGAAGGCTCCCCGAAGGATCGCGTCGGCGACCGTCCGCACCTCCGTCGGCCCGGGCGGGTCCACCCCGGCGACGGCGTGGTTCGGCTCGGTGAACCGAATCCCGGCCGCGTACTCCCGGGCGGCGTCGTCCGGGCTCGCCGTCACCCACTCCCGGAGCAGGTACAGCCGCCACAGCGCTCCCGGCAGCGACTGCGCCGGCCGCGCCGACCACAGCTCGGCCAGCGTGTCCAGCCCCACCTCGTCGGTGAGCGCGACCAGCCGGGCGGTCACGTCGGGATCGTGCGCCGACCGTCCCGTCCGCAGCAGCACGGCCGCCGACTCGTGCGCCGCGTGCAGCTGCGCGACCGGGTCGCTGACACCACCGATGGCCTCCAGGGACGCCGGGTCGCGGTAGGCGGGCCGGTGCGGACGGGGTGGTTCAGTCATCCGACAAGGCTAACCTGAGACCGTGCGCACCCGGACGCCACTCAACGACGGCTGGCTCTTCCGTCCGGACTTCGACGACGCCCTGGTCGCACCGGACGCGGCCGAGGACGGCTTCGCTCGCGTCCGGCTGCCCCACACGAACCTCGAACTGCCCTTCAACAACTTCGACGAGACCGCGTCCGCCTTCGTCAGCTGCTACCGCCGGCACGTCCACCTCGACGCGGCGGCGCTGGCCGGCAGCCGCGTCCGGCTGTGCTTCGAGGGGGTGATGGCCGCCGCGACCGTGTTCTGCAACGGCCGGCTCGCCGGCGAACACCTCGGCGGCTACACCGGCTTCGACGTGGAGCTCACCGGGCTGGTCACGGCCGGCGACAACGTGGTGGTGGTGGCCGTCGACTCAACCGAGCGGCCCGACATCCCGCCTTTCGGCGGCGTGATCGACTACCTCACCTACGGCGGCATCTACCGCGAGGTGCAGCTGGAGATCCTGCCGGAGGCCTTCATCGCCGACCTCTGCGTCCGCAGTGCCCCGACCGGGCGGGGACGCAGCCTCAGCCTGGTCCTCACCGTCGACAACGCTCCCCGCACGGCGGCCGACCTGGTCGCCGAGGTCGCGCTCACCGGTCCGGACGGGGATGTAGCCAGCCACCGCTTCCCGGTGCGGCTCGGCGAGGACCCGTCCCCAAGCTTCGAGGCCGGCTTCGAGGCGCCCGGCGTCCAGCTGTGGGACCTCGACTCGCCGGTGCTCTACACCGTGGTGACCATGCTCCTTGCGGACGGCGAGCCGGTCGACGTGCACAGCTTCCGCACCGGTTTCCGGGACGCGGCGTTCACCCCGGACGGCTTCGTCCTCAACGGGCGTCCGCTGAAGCTGCGCGGCCTCAACCGGCACCAGAGCTACCCCTACGTCGGTTACGCGATGCCCCGGCGGGCCCAGCGCGCCGACGCCGAGATCCTCAAGGGCGAGCTCGGGGTGAACATCGTCCGGACCTCGCACTACCCGCAGTCCCGCCACTTCCTGGACGCCTGCGACGAGCTGGGCCTGCTGGTCTTCGAGGAGCTGCCCGGCTGGCAGCACATCGGGGACGCGGGCTGGCAGGCCAACGCCCTGGCCGACGTGGAGGCGATGATCCGCCGCGACCGGCACCGTCCCTCGGTCGTGCTGTGGGGCGTGCGGATCAACGAATCGGCCGACGACGACGCCTTCTACGCCGCCAGCAATGCGCTGGCCCACCGGATCGACCCGACCCGGCAGACCGGCGGGGTCCGCAACTTCGAGAACAGCCATCTGCTCGAGGACGTCTACACCTATAACGACTTCGCCCACCGCGGCGACAACGAGCCTCTCAAGACGAAGGCCGCGGTGACCAGCCACGCCGCGCCGTACCTGGTCACCGAGCACAACGGCCACATGTTCCCGACGAAGAAGTTCGACACCGAGGAACGTCGCACCGAGCATGCGCTGCGACACCTGCGAGTGCTGGAACAGGCCTACGCCACCCCGGGTGTTGCCGGCGCGATCGGCTGGTCGATGACCGACTACAACACCCACGCCGAGTTCGGCAGCGGCGACCGGGTCTGCTATCACGGGGTGCTGGACGCCTTCCGGCTGCCGAAGGACGCAGCCGCGGCCTACGCGTCCCAGGCGGACGACGGTGTGTACCTGGCGGTGTCGTCGCGGATGAACCCCGGCGAGCTCGACGAGGCGAAGATCGGCCGGGTGTACGTGTTCACCAACTGCGAGGCGGTCCGGCTGTCGCTGGGCGGCGAGGTGATCGGCACCCACCTGCCCGACCGGACGCGGTTCGGCCACCTGCCGCACCCGCCGGTGGTGATCGACGACTTCATCGGCGACCGGCTGGTGCGCGAGCAGGGTCTCAGCCCGGCGGCCGCGGCCGGGGTGAAGCGGCTGCTGGCCGCCGTCGTCCGCTACGGAGACAAGGCGCTGCCGCTGCGCCACCAGGCCGACGGAGGCCTGACGATGCTGCGGCACGGGCTGTCCCGCGACGACGTCGTCGCGCTCTACAACCGCTACGTGTCCGGCTGGGGGACGCCGTCGCGCGAGTACACCTTCGAGGGCCTGGTCGGCGGCGAGGTGGTGTGCTCGACGACCCTCGGGCCGTCCCACTCGGCCGCGCTGGTGGTCGAACCCGACGTCACCAGCCTGGTCGAGGACGAGACCTACGACGTGTGCCGCATCGTCGTCCGGCACGTCGACACGCTCGGCCACGACCTGCCCTACTCCACCGAGGCCGTCACGGTCGAGGTGGACGGGGCCGCCAGCCTGATCGGCCCCGCCGTCCTGCCGCTGCTCGGGGGGTCGACGGCCTTCTGGATCCGGTCGGACGGGGTCGGGCCGATCAGCATTTCGGTGGGTTCCCAGCGGCTCGGACGCCACCGGCTGACCCTGCAATCGACGGGGAACGGGTAGACCTGAAAGGGAGCAGTTCCATCGAGAGGAGCATGATGAGCACACCTTTGGACGACCTGTCCGCCGCCGGGGTCTCCGTCTGGCTGGACGACCTGTCCCGGACCCGGCTGACCAGCGGCGGGCTCGCGGGGCTGATCGCCGACCGCCACGTCGTCGGCGTGACGACGAACCCGACGATCTTCGCCGGCGCCCTGGCCAGCGGGGACGCCTATGCCCACCAGCTGGCGAGGCTGAAGGAGGCGGGGGTCGGGGTTGAGGAGGCCATCAAGGACCTGACCACGTCCGATGTGCGGGACGCCTGCGACCTGTTCGCGCCGATCTTCGAGGCCACCGACGGCGAGGACGGCCGGGTCTCGATCGAGGTCGAGCCGGGGCTGGCCACGGACACCGCCGGCACCATCGCCCAGGCCCGCGAGCTGTACGACCTGGTCGGACGGGAGAACCTGTTGGTGAAGATCCCCGCGACGAGGGAGGGCCTGCCGGCGATCACCGCGACGATCGCGTCCGGGATCAACGTGAACGTGACCCTGATCTTCAGCCGCGAACGCTACCGGGAGGTCGTCGAGGCGTACCTGAAGGGGCTGGAGCAGGCGGTCGGCGACGGGCTGGACCTGTCGAGGATCCACTCGGTGGCGTCTCTGTTCGTGTCCCGGGTGGACACCGAGGTCGACCGGCGGCTGACCGAGCTCGGTGGGGCGTCCGAACTCAAGGGACTCGCCGGGATCGCCAACGCGACGCTGGCGTACCGCGACTACACCGAGTTGTTCGGCTCGGCGCGGTTCGACGCGCTGCGCGAACTCGGGGCGCGCGAGCAGCGGCCGCTGTGGGCGTCCACCGGGGTGAAGTCGGATGCCTACCCGGACACGCTCTACGTCAGCCAACTGGTCGCGCCGAACACCGTGAACACCATGCCGGAGAAGACGCTGCAGGCCTTCGCCGACCACGGCTTCGTCGGCACGCCCGTCACCGACCACTACGCCTCGGCCGAGGCGACCCTGCACGAGCTCGCCGGCGTCGGCATCGACCTCGACGACGTCTTCGCCACGCTCGAGCGCGAGGGCGTGGAGAAGTTCGTCACGTCGTGGGCCGAGCTGGTGGCGACGGTCACGTCCGAACTGGGCACCGCCTGACCGATCACACCCGTCAGCTGACGATCGGCACTCCGGCAGCCCGTGCTTCGCGAACCAGCGCCCGGTCGAACGTCGCCAAAGGGAGCGCGAGCGCCAACGCCGTCGCCAGAGTCACCGCGTCTGCAACTCCTCGGCCGGTGCAGCACTGCCGAACTGACGTCAGTGCTGGTAGTGGCCCCGGTAGTACTGGTAGCACCAGCCGGTCACGGCCCAGATGCCGATCCCGGCACCGAGCAGGGTGAGCCACCAGCCGAACACCGGCCCGAGGGCCATCACGGCGACGGCGAGGGCGCTCCAGAACGGCCAGAGGCTGTCGGACGGGAAGAACCCCAACTCGCCGGCCCCGTCGACGATCTCGGCGTCCTTGCGGTCCTCCGGACGCGGGTCGATCTTGCGGGACTGGATGGTGAGGTACGTGGCGAGCATGGCGCAGAAGGCCAGGCTGAGCAGCAGCGCCACCGTCCCGATGATCTCGTGGCTGACGAACCAGTAGACGGGTGCGACGATCAGGAAGAAGCCGGCCAGGACGACCGCACCCCACGACTCGGCTTTCACGCCCCTGGCTCCTCTCCCGTCGTCGACCGGTCAGCCACCGCGTCGACGAGTTCCTGGGCTGTGTTGTCCGGCGTGATCGCGGCCACCTGCGGGTGGTTCAGGTCGAAAGCCGGCGACTCGGACCGGATCCTCGGCAGCTTGTCGAAGTTGAACCGCGGCGGCGGGCAGCTGGTGGCCCACTCCAGCGAGCGACCCCAGCCCCACGGGTCGTTGCTGGTCACGCGCGGCGAGCTGCGGGTGATCCAGACGTTCCACAGGAACGGCAGCATCGAGATGGCGAGCACGAACGCCCCTACCGTCGACACCTGGTTCAGGAAGGTGAACCCGTCGGTGGGCAGGTAGTCGGCGATCCGCCGGGGCATGCCCTCGATACCCAGCCAGTGCTGCACCAGGAACGTCGTGTGGAAGCCGACGAAGAGCAGCCAGAAATGAAGCTTGCCCAGCCTCTCGTTCAGCATCCGTCCGGTGAGCTTCGGCCACCAGTAGTAGAAGCCACCGAACATCGCGAACACCACAGTGCCGAACACGACGTAGTGGAAGTGCGCGACGACGAAGTAGGTGTCGGAGACGTTGAAGTCCAGCGGCGGGGACGCGAGGATGACGCCGGTCAGGCCGCCGAACAGGAATGTCGTCAGGAAGCCCAGCGCCCACAGCAGCGGGGTGTGGAAGGTCAGCGAGCCTCCCCACATCGTGCCGATCCAGTTGAAGAACTTCACCCCGGTCGGGACGGCGATCAGGAAGGTCATGAAGGAGAAGAACGGCAGGTTCACCGCGCCGGTGACGAACATGTGGTGGGCCCACACCGACATGCTCAGCGCGCCGATGGCCAGCGTGGCCGCCACCAGGCCGATGTAGCCGAACACCGGCTTGCGGCTGAACACCGGCAGGATCTCGGTGATGATCCCGAAGAACGGGATCGCGATGATGTACACCTCGGGGTGCCCGAAGAACCAGAACAGGTGCTGCCACAGGATCGCCCCGCCGGTGGCCGGGTCGAGGATGTGCGTCCCGAGCCTGCGGTCCGCCTCCAGCACCAGCAGGCCGGCGGCCAGCACCGGGAAGCAGATCAGCACCATCAGCGACGTCACCAGGATGTTCCAGGTGAAGATCGGCATCCGGAACATCGTCATCCCGGGCGCCCGCATGGTGATGATCGTCACGGCGAAGTTCACGGCACCGAGGATCGTCGACAGGCCCATCACATACAGGCCCATCACCCACAGGTCGCCGCCGATGGACGGGGAATTGATCATGTCCGACAGCGGGACGTAGGCGAACCAGCCGAAGCTGGCAGCCCCACCCGGGGTGAGGAAGCCACTGACCGCGGTCAGCGAGCCGAACAGGTACAGCCAGTAGCTGAACGCGTTCAGCCTCGGGAACGCCACGTCGGGGGCACCGATCTGCAGCGGCATGATCGCGTTGGCGAACGCCACGAACGTCGGGGTGGCGAACATCAGCAGCATCAGCGTGCCGTGCATGGTGAAGAACTGGTTGAACGTCTCGTAGTGCAGGTACTGCAGGCCGGGGTAGGCCAGTTCGGCCCGGATGGCCAGCGCCAGCAGCCCGGCGAACGCGAAGTACGCCAGCGCGGTGACGAAGTACATGTTCCCGATCACCTTGTGATCGGTGGTGGTGAGCAGTTTCATCGCCCGCGCACCCCACCCCTTGCGCTCCGCGACGGGGCGAACGTCAAGTTCGTCCACGCCGATGCGGGCAACGCTCATGGCTACTTCTCCTTCGCCGGTGCGCTGGGGATGGTGTTCGGGTACTGCGGCGCCCTGATCTCGCCCACCTGCCCGGACGCCTTGAGCGTGTTCAGGTAGGCGATGTAGTCGGCCTCGCTGACCACGTGGACGGTGAACAGCATCGCCGAGTGGTACGTCCCGCAGAGTTCGGCACACCGTCCCTGGAAGGTGCCGAGCTTGCTCGGGGTCAGGTCGAACGAGTTGGCCAGGCCCGGCATCACGTCCAGCTTGAAGTAGAACCCGGGCACGTAGAAGGAGTGGATGACGTCCGCAGAGGACAGGTTGAACCGCACCGACTGGTCGACCGGAAGGTACAGGTCGGGGATCTTGTCGATCGTCCCGATCTCGTGGACGTCGGTGCCGACGTCGGGATTGGCCGACTCGAGGTAGCTGAACGTCCACGACCACTTCTGCGCGACCACCGTGATCGTGTGCTTCGGGGACGGCTCCTTGGCCAGCACGGCGTTCTGGGTCTGGACGGTGTAGAAGAACAGCACCGAGATGATCAGGAACGGCACCAGGGTGTAGAGCAGTTCCAGCGGCAGGTTGTACTTGACCTGCCGGGGGTGGTCCGGGTCACCGGGACGGCGGCGGTAGCGGATCACGACCCAGGCGATCAGTCCCCAGACGAAGACGCCGACCGCCAGCGCGGTGATCCAGGTGCCGACCCACATCGTGCCCATGTGCGGCGCACGGTCGGAGATGGGTTCCTGCAGGCCGAAGCGCTGCCATTGCGCCGCCACGTCCGCGCTGCAGCCGGACAACGCCAGCGTGCCGCCAACCACCCCCGCCGCGGCCAGAAGCGCTCGCCTGAAATGGAGCTCCACGCCGCGCTCGCCCCCGTTCCGTCAGGTGTTCTCGATCGATTGCTCCGACCATAACCGGAGCCCGGCGGTCAGTGGAAGGAATCGCCGCAGGCGCAAGAATTCGTAGCGTTGGGGTTGTCGATGGTGAAGCCCTGCTGCTCGATGGTGTCGACGAAGTCGATGGTGGCGCCCATCAGGTACGGGTAGCTCATCCGGTCGGTGACGACCCGGGTGCCGAACTGCTCGGCGACGATGTCGCCGTCGAGCTCGCGGTCGTCCAGCGCCAGCTGGTAGCGAAGCCCCGAACAGCCGCCCGGGGCGACGGAGATCCGCAGCAGCAGATCGGTCTGGTTCTCTGCTTCCTGCAGTGCCTGCACCTTGCGCGCTGCCGTCTCGGTGAGGACGACGCCGACCTCGGTGGCCTGGTCAACACTCATGGCTGGTTCCTTCCGCTTCTCTCGGACGAGCCGCGTTTCCCCTTGATGGGGGCGCTGTTGCCGGATTGGCCCTCAGTGTACGTCGCGCCACCCGCGGGCTGGGAACCATCCGCCCGCGATCCGGGCGGCCACCGTCTGCACGCCGTCCAGGGTGACCGGGTCCGGCAGCGGGTGGGCGGATTCGAGACCGAACGTGCGCACCTCCCGGCTCGACAGGGACGTCCCGGTGGTGAAGGCGATGCAGGGACGCTGCGCCTCCGCGGCCCACTCGGCCACGGCGGAAACCACCTCCCCGCCCCGGTCCAGTGCCGACAGCTCGGTGCAGCCGGTGACCACGAGGTCGGCGGCTCGGACGGTCCTGCCGGCGTCGGCGATGCGGTAGCAAAACTGTGTAGTCGACATCAGATGGCCTCCGTGGGCCAGGACGACGAGGGCCGCTCCGCCGGCCGCGCCGGACCCCGGGACAGAGCCCAGGCCGGGTGCTTCGGCGTCGATCCAGTCCCGCAGGCCGGCGTCGGCGGCGAGCAGGCCGGCCAATTCCAGGCCTGCTCCGTGGGCCCTGCGGGCGAGCATCCCGACCGCCCCGGTGGCGGGCAGGCCGAGTTCCGCCGCAGGCACCAGGCCGACCAGCTCGCGTCCGGCCGGGACGCCACCGGCGGCCACCAGGCCGGCGCCGGCATCGTGCGCGGTGACACCGGTGAGGTCGAGCACGACCCGGGGCTGGTCGCGTCCGTCCAGGGCGAGCCGGAGCCAGTCGCCGAGGTCGCGGGTCGTCGCGTCCGGTGCCCAGGACGGACGCGACGGCTGACCGAACCCGACCACGATCGTGTCGGAGGTGGCCAGCCACCAGCCGGGACCCTCGCGGTGGACGGTGCCGGGCAGCAGCCCGGCCAGGGCCGTCGCGAGGTCCGGGCCGCCGGCAGCTAGCGGGAGGACGGCGACGTCGGCGACGGACGCGAAGCCGGACTCCACCGCCCGGCCGGCGGTGGCGCTGTCGAGTCCGCCGATCCGGTCGCAGGCCACCAGGACGCGCGGGCGGCTCACAGGGGTCCGCTGAACGGGGGCTGGACGTAGTCGGTCGGCGGACCGGTCCCCGGGTCCTCCGGAGGCAGCTCGGACGGCTCGGGTCCGGTCGGCCCCTGATAGCGCTGGACGAGTTCCCGTTGGGCCTGGGCCTCCGCTCGCTGGACGCGGGCGACCTCGAGCAGGTCGGCGTGCCGCGTCCGGAGTTCCCGGGCCCGCTCGTCGGCGACGTCGCCGAGCCGCGCCCGGTCGATGGCCAGCCGGCGAAGTGCCGCGTCCACCTCTGCGAGGGTCGCCCGGGTGTCGTGCAGGGCGGCGAGCCGCCGCTGGTACTCGCGTTCGGCCAGCGTGATCAGGTCGTCGCCCACCTGGCCTCCTCCGCCCGTCGTGCCTGCCGCCGTCCCGCTGCGACGGCGGCGACCGGCGGGTTCCGGGCCTGTCTGCGGGCATTAGGCTGTGGCAGACATCGTGCACCACAGCGAGGTAGAAGTGGGACTGTTCACCCCGTACAAGCGGGCCGACGAGCCGGGCGACGCCCGGCCGGACGAGCCTGCGGCCGCCGCGCCGGCGTCCACCGCGGCGCAGCAGAAGAAGAAGGCGGTGCCGACGCCGACCCGCAAGGAGGCCGAGGCGGCGCGGATGGAGCGGCTCCATCCGACGCTGAGCGCCGCCGAGCAGCGCAAGCGCGACCGGGAGGCACGCACGTCCGCGCGGGAGGAGCAGTTCCGCAGGAGTGAGGAGCGGCCCGGGCGGGCGCTGCTGCGTGACTTCCTCGACTCCCGCAGGGGCATGGCCCAGTGGTGGATGCCGGTGATCATGATCTCCCTGGCCCTCGCCCTGGCCGCGATGTACGTCAGCCCCGAATTCGCCCTGGTGGCGACGTTCGTCCCGTACGTCGCGCTGGCGGCCCTCGCCGTCCACATCTTCCTGTTGTGGCGGCAGTACAAGCAGTTGCACCAGGAACGGCTGCCCAAGGAGCCGCTGAAGGGTCTGCTGGCCTACCTGATCAACCGGATCATCAGCCTGCGCAGGTTCCGGATGCCGGCCCCCCGGGTGAAGCCCGGCGACGAGATCTGAGCCGGCGATGGCCTACTACTGGGTGACCAGCCCCGAGCTCCCCGACGAGACGCAGGACCACGTCGGACTGCTCGTCCACTTCGGCGGACAGGGGGAGGCCGAAGCCTGGCTCACCGAGGCCTACGAGGAGCTCGCCGCAGCCGGCGTCCAGGAGGTGTCCCTGTACGAGGGCAACCGGCTGGTCTACGGCCCGATGAGCCTGGAGGCCTGAGGAGGCTGCCGAGCTGGGCCTGCGGCCTTGGCGGCGCGTCGATTGCGCCTTGATCTTCCCCGTCGTGGCGGAAAGCCCGTGAGCTGGGCCGGGACGACGCGAGCGGGCCTCAGGGCTCGCGGACGCCGGGGGTGACGAATGGGGGCTTGACCACCTCGAAGGGCTCGGCGCGGCCACGGACCTCGACGGCGACCTGGTCGCCGAGCTTCACGGAGCGGTCGAGCAGGGCCAGGGCGATGCCGGCGCCCAGGGTCGGCGAGAACGTGCCGGACGTGACCGTCCCGACGCCAGCGTCGCCGGCGACGACCTCCATGCCCGGACGCGGGATCGCCCGGCCGACGGCCTTCAGGCCCCGCAGCAGCGGGCCGGACTTCGCCTCCCGCTGGGCTCGCAGCGCCTCGGCGCCGATGAAGGCCGGCTTGTCCCAGCCGACCGCCCACACCACCGACGCCATCACCGGCGAGATCTCCGGGCTGAGCTCGTGACCGTGCAGCGGGTAGCCCATCTCCGTCCGCAGCGTGTCCCGGGCGCCGAGCCCGCACGGCAGGATGCCGAACGGCTCGCCCGCAGCCAGCACCGCGTCCCAGACCCCGCCGGACGCCGCCACGGGCACGACCAGTTCGTAGCCGCGCTCCCCCGTGTAGCCGGTGCGGCAGACGGTCAGCGGCGTACCGTCGAAGGACGCGGTCGCGTAGGCCATGTAGTCCTGGCCGACCGGCAGGCCGAGCGCGCTCAGCACCTCGTCGGACTTCGTCCCCTGGACGGCGATCACCGCGTGGTCGCGATGCTCGTTGGTGACGGTGATGCCGGCCGGAGCGGCCGCGGCGACGATCTCGACCACCGTCGTCGTGTTGGCCGCGTTGGGGATGACGAACACCTCGTCCGAACTGAACAGGTAGGCGATCATGTCGTCGACGACGCCGCCGTCCGGGGTGCACAGCATGGTGTACTGCGCCTGCCCGGGACCGATCCGGCGCAGATCGTTGGTCAGGCAGGTGTTGACGAACTCCGCCGCTCCCGGTCCGCTGACCCGCATCTTGCCCAGGTGGCTGACGTCGAAGACGCCGACGGAGCTGCGCACCGCCTTGTGCTCCGCGACGACCCCGGAGTACTGCAGTGGCATCAGCCAGCCGCCGAACTCGGAGAACTTCGCGCCGAGGGCGGCGTGGCGGTCATGGAGTGGGGAATGCAGCGGTTCGTTCATCGGGTCCTCCGTCCGCGCTACAGGCTAGCGGTCGCCCCGGTGCCAGGCGCTGCCGGCCGTACGAAACCGTACGAGTCTCCGGGGACGGGTCGCCATCGCCCCGACCGGACACTAGCTTCGCGGCTGTTCAGCGTGCTTGAGAGGGGACTGCCATGCGGAAGATCATCGCGGCACTGGTCGCACTCGCCGTCGGCTTGATGCTGCCGTTCGCGACACCGGGGACGGCCGAGGCCGCCAGCAAGAAGTTCACGGTCTCGATCAGCGCACCGAAGACCATCGCGCGCTACAGCAACATCACCATCAAGGGCAGGATCAAGCCGGCACGGGCCACCAAAGTGGTGATCCAGAAGAAGTGGCCCGGCAAGAAGTGGAAGAAGATCGCCACGGTCTGGTCGTTCGCCAACGGCAGTTACGCCTACACCTACTACCTCACCGAGTCCAGCAGCCGCCAGTACCGGACGTACGTCCCCAAGTCCGGCAAGATCAAGGCCGCCTACTCCAAGACCGTCAGCGTCAAGGTCGTCACCCCCGCACGTTCGTCCGCCTCGGTGAACATCACCGGCACCGGACCCACCACCCTCACCGCCGGCGACAACTTCGTGGTCAGCGGCACCACCTCGGCGAACCTGGTCGGCAAGACCGTCGTGCTGTCGATGGGGGGCAGCTCAGGTTGGTCGGATCTCACGACGACCACGGTGGCGGCGGACTCGACCTTCAGGCTCTCCGCCCCGGCGACACTGGCCGGCGCCGGGCAGGTTCTCAAGGTGTACGCGCCCGCGACCCCCACCACGTACTACGCCGAAAGCGGGACGGCGACCTTCACCGTCTACGGCTGGTACTACCTCAGCGAGCGGACCATCGTCGAGGGCAACGGCTTCTGGAAGGGCGACGTGGCCGTCAACGGTCAGGACTTCAGCCGGTCCGTTGCCACCAGTTTTACCGCAACCTTCTCGAGCGCGAGCGGTCCGTACACGGCCCAGTTCGACCTGGCCCGCAAGTGCACGTCGTTCGTAGCGACCGCAGGCTGGGTGGACGACAGGTCAGCCGCGAGCATCGTCGGCAACGCTGCCGTCTACAAGGACGACGCGACGGCATGGTCACAGACCGGCGTGAGATTCGGCACCAGCAACCCGATCAACGTGGACATCACCGGGGCCCTCCGGCTGAAGCTCCAGGCGCAGCGCACCGGTTCGTACTCGGTTGGTGGCGCCCTCGCCTTCGGCGATGCCCGCATCCTCTGCGCCTTCTGACGAGCGGCCGGCCCGGGGCTCCTCCTCGCGGAAGGAAGGGGCACTCGGGTTCACTCCTGGTCGCCGGCGAGCACTAGCCTATGGAGGTAACCGCAGGCAGTAGCAGCGCCGAACAGGGAGAGACCATGAGCAGCACCAGGACCGGGACCCTCAGCCTCGCGAACACCGTCGGGAAGGACCCCGGCATCCTGGTGATCGGGCTCGCCGAGACCACCGAAGGACCCGTCCTGGTCGGGCTTCCCGAGGAGCTCGGCAAGCCGTTCGCCAAGGCCATGGGACGCAGCGTCGAGGATGTCGCCGTCAGCCTCGGGGCCTCGGCGAAGCTCGGCAAGACCGCGCTCGTGTCGGCCCCCGGCAGTCTCCGCCTCGTGGTCGTCGGCCTCGGCCCGATCGACGTCACCCCCGAGCAGGTCCGCCGCGCCGCCGGCGCCGCCGTCCGGCTCGTCGCGGGACTGGAGGGCCGCTCACCCCAGGCTGTCACGATCAGTCTGGACACCACCGAGCCGGAGATCATCAAGGGCGCCGCCGAGGGCGCACTGCTCGGCTCCTACTCCTACCGTCCGGCCGGCGCGGGGGTGGGCGAGATCACCCTGGTCAGCGCCAACCGGAAGGCCGAGGCCCGGCAGGCGGTCGAGCTCGCCACCATCGTCGCGGACGCCGTGGTCGCCGCCCGCGACTGGGTCAACACCCCGGCCAACCTGCTCTACCCGGAGACCTTCGCCGAACAGGCCCGAGCCCTCGCGAAGGATGCCAAGGTCGCCTGCGAGGTCCTCGACGAGAAGGCCCTGGAGAAGGAGGGATGCGGCGGCATCCTGGCTGTCGGCGGCGGTTCGGCACGCAAGCCCCGGCTGGTCAAGCTCAGCTACGCCCCGCGCGGCGCCCGGTTCCACCTCGGCCTGGTCGGCAAGGGCATCACGTTCGACACCGGAGGCCTGAACCTCAAGCCGGCCGACGGCATGTACACGATGAAGTCCGACATGGCCGGGGCCGCCGCTGTGCTGGCCGCCACCGTCGCCATCGCGAAGCTGGGCCTGAAGGTGCGCGTGACCACGTACGCGTCCATGGCGGAGAACATGCCGTCGTCGACCGCGTACCGGCCGTCCGACGTGCTGACGATGTTCGGCGGCAAGACTGTCGAGAACGGCAACTCCGACGCCGAGGGACGACTGGTGATGGCCGACGCCCTGGTGAAGTGCTCCCAGGACGGCCCCGACCTGATCCTCGACGTCGCCACGCTCACCGGCGCCTGCGTCGTCGCGCTCGGTGACCGGGTCGCCGGGCTGATGGCCCGGGAGGACGAGACCGCCGACCTGGTCCTGGACGCGGCCGAGGCCGCCGGCGAGCTGTTCTGGCAGCTGCCGATCCCCGAGGAGACCCTCGGCAAGCTGGAGTCGAAGGTGGCCGACCTCAAGTCGACGGCCGACCGGAACGGCGGAGCGCTCAGCGCGGCCGCGTTCCTGTCCACCTTCGTTCCGGAGACCACTCCCTGGGCCCACCTCGACATCGCCGGGCCCGCGTTCAACGACAAGGCCGCCTACGACTACACGCCGGCCGGCGGAACCGGCATGGCCGTACGGACGCTGATTGCGCTGGCGCACGCCCAGGCCTCCTGATGACCGACGTGGAGGTCGACCTCCTGGTCGTCGGCGGCGGCGCGGCCGGCCTGCTGGCGGCCACCGCGGCCCGGAGGTTGGGTGACACCGTCCTCGTGGTCGAGCGGACCGGGCTGGCCGGCGGCGCCACCCTCGACGGGGACGGAGACCTCTGGCTGCCGGGCAACCAGCTCGGGGCGAAGGCCGGCGAGGACTCACGCGAGGCCGCGTCCGACTACCTGGAGTCGCTGCTGGGCCAGCCTGTCGACGAGCCGTCGGCCGCTCGCCGGACGGCGTTCGTCCGCACCGCCCCCAAGCTGGCCAAGTGGCTCGCGTCCTCGAACGTGCCGCTGCACGCCGCCAGAGGCGCCGCGGACGCCTACCCCGAGCTCCCCGGCGCCCGGACGCACGGCCGCGTCCTGCAGGTTGGCCCGATCGACCGCCGCCTGCTCGGCGACAGCGAGGACGCCCTGACCCCGGAGGTCGGCCTGCTGCGGACCACCTTCGCCCGGCTGCCGCTGCCCCGGCGGACGACCGGTCCGGGCGAGTCCCTGGTGGCGCACCTGCTGCACCGGGCCAGCGCCAACGGGGTGGACCTGTGGCTGAACGCCACCGCGACCGGACTGCTCACCGAGGGCGATCGCGTCGTCGGTGCCACCGTGGAGCGCGAGGAGGGCGTCACCCGGGTCGCCGCGAAGCGGGTGCTGCTCGCCGCGGGCGGCTTCGGACGCTCGCAGGCGCTCCGGGAGGAGTACCTCCCGCTGCCGACCGACGCGTCCTGGAGCCTGGCCGGCGCCCGCGACGACGGCTCGGGGCTGAGCCTGGGACGCGCCGTCGGCGCTGCCACGACCAACCTCGACGAGGCCTGGTGGACGCCGGTGATGGTGAGCGGTGGCCGGGCGTACGCGCTGGGACCGGCCCTCGCCGACCCGCACGGCATCCTCGTCGATGCGGCCGGCGACCGGTTCACCGACGAGACCGCCCCCGGCGACCAGGTTGCCCGCGCGATGTACGAGCGAAGCCGCGGCGTCCGCGCCGTGCCGAGCTGGCTGGTCATGGACAACCGGCACCGCCAGGGCTGCCAGCTGGGTCCCTGGGCCGCCGGCAACACCCCGAAGCAGGCGATCGAGGACGGCGAGGTCGTCCGGGCGTCCACGCTCAACGACCTCGCCATGGCGACCGGCCTGGACCGCGCCGGGCTGCTGGGCTCGGTGGTCCGCTTCAACGGCTTCGCCGCCAAGGGCAACGATGTCGACTTCGGCAGGGGCGAGCCGTCGCGGGACGCCAAGGGCAAGCGGAGGAACGCGTCCCTGGGCAAGATCGACAAGCCGCCGTTCTGGGCCGTCCGCGTCTACCCGGGGGACGCCGGGAGCAGGGGCGGGTTGGTCACCGATGCGGACTCCCGAGTTCTGCGTACCGACGGCTCGGTGATCGGCGGACTCTACGCCTGCCCCGGGTCGGCGGCGTCGCTGTTCACCGGGGCGACGCCCGCTCCCGGAGCTGCGCTGGCCGAATCCCTGGTCGCCGCCTTCCTGGCCGTGACCGACCAGCGCCAGTAGGGACAGGGCGGCCACGGACGCCGTGGACGTACGTCCTTACCTGGAGGCGTGCCGCTGGGACGGGGGGCTAGTCTGACCCTGGTAGCAGCGAACATCTGAAGGAGCATCCGGCATGTCCACTCCCGTCCCACTCCCCGCACTCGGCGAGAGCGTCACCGAAGGTACGGTTTCGCGCTGGCTGAAGCAGGTTGGCGAGACCGTCGCGGCCGATGAGCCGTTGGTGGAGATCTCCACCGACAAGGTGGACACCGAACTCCCGTCCCCGGTCGCGGGCGTCCTGCTGGAGATCCTCGTCCAGGAGGACGGGGTCGCTCCGGTCGGGGCGACGCTCGCCCTGATCGGCGAGCCCGGCGAGGCGTCCGGATCGGCTGAGCCCGCGCCCGCCGCTGCCGCTCCTGAGCAGGCTCCCGTCGAGCCGGCTCCCACCGAGCCGGAACCCGTCCAGCCGACCGCCGCCCCGGTCGAGGCCGCGACAGCGGACCCGGACGCGCAGCCCGCTGCCCAGGCGCCCGCTCCCCAGGCTCCGGCCGAGGCACAGCAGAGCACGGGCGGCACCGACGTCGTGCTGCCGGCGCTCGGCGAGTCCGTCACCGAGGGGACGGTGTCCCGCTGGCTGAAGCAGGTCGGCGAGACAGTCACGGCGGACGAACCGCTGGTCGAGGTCTCCACCGACAAGGTCGACACCGAGCTCCCCGCTCCGGCGTCCGGCGTCCTCACCGAGATCCGGGTCGGCGAGGACGAGGTCGCCCCCGTCGGTGCCGTGCTCGGCGTGATCGGCGGCAGCGCCGCACCGGCCGCCCCCGCTCCACAGCCCCAGGCCGCCCCCGAGGCACCGGCTCAACCAGCCCCGGCTCCGCAGGCCGCCCAGGTGCAGCAGCCTCCCGCCCAGCCGGCTGCCGCGCCGGCTCCGGCTCCGGCTCCGGCGCCTGTCCCCCAGCCTCAGGCTCCGGCCCCCGCCCCGCAGTCGACTCCCGCACCCGCGCCCGCACCGGCAGCCCCGGCACGGCGGGCCGCGGAGGGCTCCGGCGACACCTACGTCACGCCGCTCGTGCGCAAGCTCGCCGAGGCCAACGGCGTCGATCTCGCCACCCTGACCGGCACCGGCGTCGGCGGACGCATCCGCAAGCAGGACGTGCTCGCCGCAGCAGCCACCAAGGCCGCGGCCGCGGCTCCCGAGCCGGCCGCCCCGTCCGCCCCGGCACAGGCGTCCGCTCCGGCCGCACCGGCGCCCAGCCCGGACGCCGGCAAGCGCGGGACGACCGAGAAGATGAGCCGCATCCGCGCCACCATCGCCCGGCGGATGGTCGAATCCCTGCAGGTCTCGGCGCAGCTGACCGCCACCGTCGAGGTGGACCTGACCGCGATCTCCCGGCTGCGCGCGAAGGAGAAGGACGCCTTCCGTGCCCGCGAGGGAGTCGGCCTCAGCTACCTGCCGTTCATCGCGAAGGCCGCGATCGAGGCGCTCAAGCAGTTCCCCAAGGTGAACGCGACCATCGACACCGAGGCCGGCACGATCACCTACGCCGACGGGGAGCACCTGGGCATCGCCGTCGACACCGAGAAGGGCCTGATGGTCCCGGTCGTGAAGGACGCCGGTGACCTGAGCGTGAGCGGCCTGGCCAAGAAGATCGGCGACCTGGCTGCCCGCAGCCGCGCGTCGAAGGTGGCGCCCGACGAGCTGTCCGGCGGCACCTTCACGATCACGAACTACGGCTCGGCCGGGACGCTGTTCGACACCCCGATCGTCAACCAGCCCCAGGTCGCCATCCTCGGCACCGGCGCGCTGGTGAAGCGGCCGATGGTGGTGGACGATCCGGCGCTGGGCGAGATCATCGCCGTCCGCGACATGATGTACCTGTCGCTGTCCTACGACCACCGCCTGGTGGACGGTGCGGACGCCGCCCGCTTCCTCAGCTTCCTGAAGGCACGCCTCGAGGAAGGCGCCTTCGAGTTGTGAGCCGGCCGGCCCCGCTCGCCGCGCCCGCCGTGGTGTTCGACCACCGCCTGGACGGTCTCAGCGAGTACCGCGCCACCTGGGAGCTCCAGCGCGTGGTGCACGCCGGCGTGGCCTCCGGGGAGCGTCCGGACACGGTGCTGTACGTCGAGCACGACCACGTCTTCACCGCCGGCCGGACGACATTGCCGCACGAGCGGCCCTTTGACGGCACGCCGGTGGTGGACGTGGACCGTGGCGGGAAGATCACCTATCACGGCCCCGGTCAGCTGGTCGGCTACCCGATCGTGAGGCTGCCTGATCCCGGATCGAGCCCGGGGCGGAGCCGGGTCGGCGTCGTTGACTACGTCCGCCGGGTCGAGGAGGCGTTGATCCGCGTCCTGGCCGGCTACGGGATCGCGTCCGGGCGGGTGGCCGGACGGACCGGCGTCTGGCTCGGCGCGGACGGAACCCGTCCCGAGCGCAAGATCGCGGCGATCGGCGTCCGGGTGGCGAAGCGGACGACGATGCACGGCTTCGCGCTCAACGTCGATCCGGATCTGTCCTGGTTCGGCCGGATCGTCCCGTGTGGCATCGACGACGCGGGCGTGACGTCGATCGCCGCCGAACTCGGCTCCGCGCCCAGCCTCACCCAGGTCGCCCGCGACCTCGAACCGCACCTTGCCGGGTTGCTCGCGTTCACCCCGTACGACCTCTCCCCCGACCTGCACTCCTCGCCCGCGGCGCCGATCACCTTCGGCCTGACCGTCTGAGCCGGCGCCGGTCGGGTCGACGATTCACGGACCTCATCACGGCGGCGGTGCCGTCGTTCCGCGGACGATCAGCTCGGTCGGCACGACGACGCGCACCTGCGGACGCCGCTCCTTCGAGCGGAGCTGGTCGAGGACGAGCTGGACGAGCTCGCGGCCGACCCGATGGAAGTCCTGCCTGACCGTGGTGAGCGGCGGTGAGGAGAACTCACTCAGCGTGATCCCGTCGAAGCCGATCACCGAGACGTCGTCGGGTACCCGGCGGCCGCGCTCGTACAGCGCTCGCATCAGGCCGAACGCCATCTCGTCGTTGGCGCAGTACACCGCCGTGATCGACGGGTCCTGCGCGATCCGGAGCCCGGCCTCGTAGCCCGACCCGGCCGTCCAGTCGCCGCGCCAGAGCTCGGGCGGACGGATCCCCGCCTCGGCAAGACAGCGCTGCCACGTGGCGGATCTCACCAGTGCCGGCTCGGAGTCGTCCGGGCCGGCGATGTGGTGGACCGTGCTGTGGCCGAGTTCCAGCAGGTGCCTGGTGGCGTCCATGCTGCCCTGCACCTGGTCGGCCACCACGGAGGGATAGTGGCCGACGAGACGTGAATCCGAGACCGCGACCGCCATGCCGGCCGGCAGGGCCAGCGACTCCGGGGTGGCCTGCTCGGCCCGGATGATCACCAGGGCGTCGACCGCCTGGTGGGAGAGTCGGTGCGCCGCGTGCTCCCACTGGTCGGCCACCGGCTGGCGCACGCTGAGCAGGGTGACCGAGTAATCCTCGGCCTCCGCCGCCTGCACGACCGCCTCGGTCGTCAGTGCCTCTCCGGTCCGCTCGAACCGGTACGCGAGCAACCCGATCGTGCCGAAGGAGCCGTTCCGCAACGCCCGGGCGGCCCGGTTGGGCGAATAGCCCAGCTGGTCCATCGCGGCGAGCACCCTGGTCCTGGTCTCCTCGCGGACGGGTTCAGCGCCCGTCGACACGCGTGAGACCGTCTGGGCCGACACCCCGGCCAGCCGGGCGACATCCTCGATGGACGGGCCAGTCTTCCGGCGCCCGCGACCGGTCGTGGTGGGCATGGCCTGATGGTAGCGCCTCCGGGCCGACAAATGGCGACGTCAACATGCATCCGACTCCAGCCGTGCGCCGTTACCGGACTGTGACCGGGAGATGCGTGACAGCACCGAGGATCCGCTGCTACGTTTACGTAAACATTGCTGAACCACCTCCCAGGACACGACGAGAGCGAGGGAGCTCTCCGGGACCGCGCCGACCCGGACATCGACGCAACCACACGAGAAAGTCACTTCATGAACAAGGTGAGGAAGATCGCCTCCCTGGCACTGCTCGTGCCACTGAGCATCGCGCTGGCTGCCTGTGGCTCCGGCGCGGCCCCGGCCCCCACAGCCGGAGACACCGCCGCCAGCGGGCCGAAGAGCGGCACCCTGACGGTCTGGTGCTGGGACCCCACGTTCAACATCTACGCGATGAAGGAAGCCGCGAAGATCTACGCCAAGGACAACCCCGACGTGAAGGTCAACGTCGTCGAGACTCCCTGGGACGACCTGCAGACCAAGCTGACGACCCTGGCGCAGTCCAAGGAGACCAAGCAGCTTCCGGACATCTTCCTGATGCAGAACAACGCCTACCAGAAGAACGTCATCAACTACCCCGACCTCTTCAGCGACTACGGCAAGTCCGGCGTCGACTTCACCCAGTTCCCGGCCGGCGTCACCGCCTACTCCACCGTCGACGGCGTGAACTACGGGCTGCCGTTCGACAACGGCACCGCGATCACGGCCCTGCGCACCGACGTGCTGAAGCAGGCCGGCATGACGATCGACGACTTCACGAACATCAGCTGGAGCGACTTCATCACCAAGGCCAAGGAAGTCAAGGCCAAGACCGGCAAGCCGCTGCTGTCCGGCCAGGCCGGCTCGTCCGACATGATCATGATGATGCTGCAGAGCGCCGGGGCCAGCCTCTTCGACGAGAAGGGCAACCCGACGATCAGCAACAACCCGGCCCTGCTCAAGGCGATCGACACCTACTCCGAACTGGTCAAGTCCGGCGTCTTCGTCGAGGTGAACTCCTGGGACGAGTACATCGGAACGTTCGTGAACGGGAACGTCGCCGGCACCATCAACGGCGTGTGGATCATGGGGTCGATCCAGACCGCCAAGGACCAGTCCGGAAAGTGGGCCGTCACCAACCTGCCGAAGCTGGACGGCGTGGCCGGCGCGACCAACTACTCCGCCAACGGCGGCTCGTCCTGGGCGATCAGCTCGAACGCCAACTACGAGCTTGCGTCCGACTTCCTGAACAAGACCTTCGCCGGCTCGAAGGAGCTGTACGAGACGATCCTGCCGTCCTCCGGCGCGGTGGCGAACTGGCTGCCGATGGCCGACAGCTCGGTCTACTCCAAGCCGCTGGACTTCTTCGGTGGCCAGCCGGTCTTCTCCAAGGTGCTCGAGTTCTCCAAGCAGGTGCCGAAGAACAACACCGGCGCCTACTACTACGAGGGCAGGGACGCGGTGAGCGCCGCGATCACGAAGATCCTCAACGGCACCGATCCGGCCGCGGCCCTCGACGAAGCCCAGAAGACCGTCGAGTTCGCGATGAAGTGACGCTCCGTCGGCTCTAGGTTGTGGGGGCCGGGCCAGCTCGGCCCCCACTCGGCTGGAAAGGTGAAGTCCTGTGTCATCACCGGCAGTACAAGCGACCGGGCGCCCGACCGCCAGGGCCCGGCTGAAGAAGGGCGGCGCGGCGCGTCCGCCAAACCCTCGCCGCTTCGGGATCGAGCAGCGCCGCAACGTCACCGGCTGGGTGTTCCTGCTCCCGGCCGCGCTGCTGATCATGTGGATGAACTTCTATCCGATGATCCAGGCGTTCATCCTGTCGCTGAAGACCGGACGCGGCACCCGGCTGAACTTCGCCGAGCCGCTCTGGTACAACTACCAGCGCCTGCTGGCCGACGAGATCTTCAAGCTCACCGTCCAGAACACCTTCATCTACCTGATCGTTCAGGTGCCGATCATGCTGGTGCTGGCGCTGGTGCTGGCCAACCTGCTCAACGACCGGAACCTGCGCTTCAAGGGCCTGTGGCGGACGGCGATCTTCCTGCCCTGCGCGGTGTCGCTGGTCTCGTACTCCCTGGTGTTCCGGACGATGTTCTCGACCGACGGCCTGGTCAACGACATGCTGATGGGCCTGCATTTCATCGACTCGCCGATCAACTGGCTGGGGCAGACCGGCACCGCCCGGCTCGTGATCATCCTCGGCCTGCTGTGGCGCTGGACCGGCTACAACATGGTGTTCTACCTCGCCGCCCTGCAGAACCTGGACTACTCCACGCTGGAGGCGGCCCGGATCGACGGCGCCGGCTCGTGGCGGACGTTCTGGTACGTGACCGTGCCGCAGCTTCGGCCGATGATCCTGCTGACGGCGATCATGTCGACCAACGGCACGATCCAGCTCTTCGACGAGTCCTGGAACCTGACCCAGGGTGGACCGGCGTACACGTCCATGTCGATGTCGCACTACCTGTTCGAGCTGTCGTTCCAGAAGAACCCGAACTTCGGCTACGGGGCGGCGCTGTCGTACGTGATCCTGATCATGGTGGCGATCCTGGCCGCGATCCAGATGAAGGTCGGTGACAAGCGTGACTAGGACCCTGCGGCGGGCGCCCGGCTACCTCTTCCTCGCCGTCTCCGCGATTCTCTCGGTGTTCCCGCTCTACTTCATGGTCGTGTCGGCGACCAACACCACCCAGGACGTCCTCTCGTCCCGGATGCTGCCCGGCGGCAACCTGGTGGCGAACTTCCTCGCACTGGTGGCGTCCCAGGACGTGGCCTCGGCGATGTGGTACTCGACCGTCAACGCGGTCGCGACGACCGTCCTGGCGCTCGCCGTGTGTTCGATCGCCGGCTACGGCTTCGAGGTGTTCCACAGCCGTGGCAAGGACCGGCTGATGAGCGTCCTGCTGCTGGCGATGATGATCCCGTTCGCCGCGACGATGATCCCGCTGTTCCAGATGTTCGCGAACATGGAACTGGTGAACACCACGCCGGCGGTGATCCTGCCGGCGATCGCCACGCCGTTCCTGGTGCTGCTGTTCCGGCAGGCGTCCCGGTCGTTCCCGCACGAGATCCTCGAGGCCGCCCGGATCGACGGGCTCTCCGAGCTGAGCATCTTCGCGAGGATCTTCCTGCCGACGATGCGCTCGACCTACGCCGCAGCAGCCGTGATCACCTTCATGGCGGCCTGGAACAACTTCCTGTGGCCGAAGGTGATCCTCGTCAACAACGCCTACCAGACCATGCCCATGCTCATCTCGAACCTGCGCGCGGGCTACGTGACCGACTACGGAGTACTGATGCTCGCGGTGCTGCTGGCCTCGCTGCCGACGATGGTGATCTTCCTCATCCTGCAGCGCAGCTTCGCCGAGGGCATCACAGGAGCGATCAAGTGAATTTCGATGTCAGCCGCATCGCGGACCCCACCTACGTCTCGGAGAACCGGCTGCCGGCCCATTCCGATCATCGCTGGTTCGCGACCCCCGGCGAGGCGGCGTCCGGAGCGAGCTCGTTCGAGCAATGCCTGAACGGGACGTGGAGGTTCCACTACGCCCAGAGCGCGGCCGAGACCATCCCCGGGTTCGAGGCGGCCGGGTTCGACCACTCGGGCTGGGACGACATCGCCGTCCCGGGGCACATCCAGCTGCAGGGCTACGGCCGTCCGCAGTACACCAACGTGCAGTACCCGTGGGACGGGCGCGAGTCGGTCGTGCCGGGCCAGGTGCCGCAGCTCTTCAACCCGGCGGCGAGCTACCTGAGGACGTTCACGCTCGACCGTCCGCTGGCCGAGGGAGAGCGGCTCAGCGTGTCGTTCCACGGTGCCGAGAGCGCGATCTCGGTCTGGCTCAACGGCACCTGGATCGGCTACGGCACCGACACGTTCACGCCGTCGGAGTTCGACCTCACCGACGCGCTCGTCGACGGCGAGAACACCCTCGCCGTCCAGGTGTTCCGGTTCAGCGCGGGCTCCTGGATCGAGGACCAGGACTTCTACCGGTTCTCCGGGCTGTTCCGCGACGTCATGCTGTACCGGCGGCCGGCCGTCCACGCCGAGGACCTCCGGGTGACGACCGAGGTGTCGGACGACCTTGCCGAGGCCGTGGTCTCCGTCCGGGTCGCGCTGGACGGGCCCGGGCGCGTCCGGGCGTTCCTTGCCGGCGTGGGGGAACTGGCCGATACCGGGGACGGGACGCTCGCCGTCCACGTCCAGAACCCGCGGCTGTGGAGCGCGGAGGACCCGCACCTGTACGACCTCGCGATCGAGGTACTGGACGAACACGGGAACGTGGTCGAGTACGTGCCGCAACAGGTCGGCGTCCGACGGTTCGGCATCGAGGACGGGCTGCTGAGGATCAACGGCCAGCGGATCGTGTTCAACGGCGTCAACCGGCACGAGTTCGGTCTGCAGGGCCGCGTGATGACCCGCGAGCAGACCGAGGCCGACCTGCGGCTGATCAAGGCCGCAGGCATCAACGCCGTCCGGACCAGCCACTACCCCAACAACACGTTCTTCTACGAGCTGTGCGACCGCTACGGGCTGTACGTGATCGACGAGATGAACGTCGAGTCGCACGGCAGCTGGGACGACCATCGGCGCGGCCGGGCACCGATCGAGGACGTGGTGCCGAGCGACCGTCCGGAGTGGCGGGATGCCCTGCTCGACCGGGCGGCCAGCATGTTCGAGCGGGACAAGAACCATGCGTCCATCGTGATGTGGTCGTGCGGCAACGAGTCCTTCGGGGGCTCGAACTTCCTTGCGGCAGCCGACTGGCTCCGCGCCCACGACACCCGTCCCGTGCACTACGAGGGCGTCCACTGGGACCCGCGCTATCCCGAGACCACGGACGTCGCCAGCCAGATGTACACCCCGGCCGCCGAGGTGGAGGCCTACCTGCGGACGCATCGCGACAAGCCGTTCATCCTGTGCGAATACGGCCACGCGATGGGCAACTCGTTCGGCGCCGTGGACAAGTACCTGGACCTCGCCTACCGCGACCCGCTGTTCCAGGGCGGCTTCATCTGGGACTTCGCCGACCAGGCGGTCCCGCTGGTCGACCGGTACGGACGCGAGTTCTTCGGCTACGGCGGCGACTGCGACGACCGGCCCACCGACTACGAGTTCAGCGCCAACGGGATCTTCTTCGCCGACCACACCCCCACGCCCAAGCTGCAGGAGGTGCGGTACCTCTACCAGCCGTTCCGGATCGCGATCTCCGGCAGCGGACTCGAGGTGGAGAGCCGGCTGCTGTTCACGTCGTCGTCGGCGTACGAGTGCGTCGTCACCCTGTCGCACGAGGGCGAGGTGCTGGTCGCCCGTGTCGTCGACACCGAGGTGGCGCCCGGCAAGAGCCATGCCTACCCGCTGCCGTTCGAGGTGCCCACGGATGGCGGCGAGTACTGCGTGGACGTGTCCTTCCGGCTGCGCGAGGCGACGTCCTGGGCCCCGGCTGGCCATGAGGTCGCCTGGGAGCAGGCGGTGTTCACCACCCCGGCCTTTCCGGACGTCCACCCGGCCTCGTCCGCCGCCGACCCCGCCTTCCCCCTCGTCCCGGCCCCGACCTCCTCCCCCGTCCCGGCCTCGATCTCTCCCCTCGTCATCCCGGCGAAAGCCGGGATCCCCGCACCCGACCAGCGACCGGACACCACGGCGTCCCGGGCGCCCGAACTCATCGAAGGCATCCACAACGTCGGCGTCCGCGGCGACCACTTCAGCGCGCTGTTCTCCCGGCTCTACGGCGGGCTCGTCTCCTACCGCTACGGCCCGACCCCGGAGACGGGCCGGGAACTGCTCCGCGGCGTCCCGAAGCCCAACTTCTGGCACGCGCCCACGTCGAACGAGCGCGGCTGGGGAGCTCCGTTCGCGGACGGTCCGTGGCTGCTGGCCAGCCGCTATGCGAAGGTGCGGGTGGAGGATCCGAAGGTCCGCGTCCACGACGACGCGGTGGAGGTGCGCTACACCTACTGCCTGCCGACCACCCCGTCCAGCGAGTGCGAGGTCGCCTACCTGGTGGACGCCGACGGCCGGATCGAGGTGACGATGACCGTGCGTCCCGGAGACGGGCTGGCGGACCTGCCCGAATTCGGCCTGCTGCTCACCGCGGACGCCGACCTGCGCCGCCTGCGCTGGTACGGCGAGGGACCGGAGGAGAGCTACGTCGACCGGCGCCGGGGCGCTCGCCTCGGCGTGTACTCCGCCGACGTCGCGACCCAACTCACACCGTACGTCCGTCCTCAGGAGGCCGGCAGCCACACCGGCGTCCGCTGGGCCGAGGTGACCGGCGACGACGGCCTCGGGCTGCGCTTCGACTGCGCCGGCGGCATGGAGTTCTCGGCGCTGCCGTGGACGCCGTTCGAGATCGAGAACGCGCTGCACCCCAACGAGCTCCCGCCCATCCACCGGACGGTGCTGCGTCCCGCCCTGATGCGACGCGGCGTCGGCGGCGACGACTCGTGGGGCGCGCAGACCCATCCGGAGTACCGGCTGCCGGCGGGCCAGGAACTCACCTTCCGGTTCGGGTTCCGGGGCGTGGGATAGGCCCGCCGCGGGCTCGCGCCGGCGCATCCGGCGGTGCCAGTTACGATTGCCCGGTGACCGACACCCAGCCCCGCAGGCTGCTCCGACTCGAGGTGCGCAACGCGCAGACCCCGATCGAACGCAAGCCGGCCTGGATCAAGACCACCGCGCGAATGGGCCCTGACTACCGTGAACTCCAGCAGCTCGTCCGCGACGAGGGGCTGCACACGGTCTGCCAGGAGGCCGGCTGTCCGAACATCTTCGAGTGCTGGGCCGACCGCGAGGCCACCTTCCTGATCGGCGGCGACTCCTGCACCCGCCGCTGTGACTTCTGCCAGATCGAGTCGCGCAAGCCGTCCGGCTACGACACCGCCGAGCCCGTCCGGGTCGCCGAGTCGGTGCGGACGATGGGGCTGCGCTACGCCACGATCACCGGCGTCTGCCGGGACGACCTCGCCGACGAGGGCGCCTGGCTGTACGCCGAGACGATCCGCCAGGTCCACCTGCTCAACCCCGGGGTCGGCGTCGAGATGCTCGCCCCCGACTTCTCCGGACGCCGGGAGTTGCTGCAGCAGATCTTCGACACCCGCCCGGAGGTCTTCGCCCACAACGTCGAGACCGTCCCCCGGATCTTCCGGCAGATCCGTCCGGGCTTCCGCTACGACAAGTCCCTGCAGGTGCTCACCTGGGCGCGCGAGAAGGGACTGGTCACCAAGTCCAACCTGATCCTCGGCATGGGCGAGACCCGCGAGGAGATCTCCCAGGCCATGCGCGACCTGCACCAGGCCGGGACGGAGCTGCTGACGATCACGCAGTACCTGCGTCCCTCCGTCCACCACCACCCGATCGACCGCTGGGTCACCCCGGACGAGTTCGACGAGTTGGCGGCCGAGGCTTCCGCGATAGGCTTCTCCGGCGTGCTCAGCGGCCCGCTGGTGCGGTCGTCCTACCGGGCCGGACGCCTCTACCGGCAGGCGATGGCAGCGCGCACCGCCCAGCCGGGCGACGTCCGACCAGACGGGGAGTAGCGAGATGGCGAGCGACAAGGCCAAGGAACTGGCCGCGAGGCAGAAGGCCGAGGTCAAGGCGGCCAAGCTGGCCAAGAAGAACTCGAACGACCCCCGGGACTGGCCCTGGTACAAGCAGATCTGGCAGACCTACAAGGTCACCGCCGAGGTCGACAAGCAGCTCAACCCGCTGATGATCGGGGTGTTCCTCGGCGTCGTCGTCGTACTGACCGTGGTCGGGATCTTCCTGCCGCCGTGGTGGATGTGGCTGATCCTCGGCGTCATGGGCGGCCTCACCGCCGACCTGTACCTGCTCACCGCACGCGCCAAGAAGGCCACCTTCGTCCGCTATGCCGGCCAGCCCGGCGCGGCCGAGGTCGCGCTGGGGATGCTCGACAAGAAGAAGTGGACCTACACCCCGGCCGTCACTGCCACCCGCCAGTTGGACGTCGTCCACCGTGCGGTCGGCCCGGCCGGAATCGTGCTGATCGCCGAGGGTCCGGCTGCCCGGGTGAAGAACCTGCTGGCCGGCGAGGTCAAGAAGCACGAGCAGGTCGCCTACGGCGTCCCGGTGACGACGGTGCTGATGGGCGACGCCGAGGGACAGGTGCCACTCGCCGACCTGGCCGGCTGGATCAAGAAGCTGCCCAAGAAGCTCTCCGACGCCCAGGTCGCCGACGTGAAGTCCCGGCTGCGCGCCCTGGACGCCGTCCGGCCGAAGGCGCCGATCCCGCGGGGCCCGCTGCCCAACATGAAGGGCGTCAACAAGGCGATGCGAGGCCGCTGAGCTTGGCCAACCTGGTCAACGCCGAGTCGCTGACGCTCGCCTTCGGCACCCGGATCCTGCTGGACTCGGTCTCGCTCGGCCTGAACTCCGGCGACGTCGTCGGCGTCGTCGGCCGAAACGGGGACGGCAAGACCACGCTGCTGCGGCTGCTGGTCGGCACGATCGAACCCGACTCGGGACGGGTGGTGCGCAACGCGTCGATCGGCTACCTCGGTCAGGCGGAGGACTTCCCGGCCGGCGCGTCCGTGCGCGACGTGATCGTCCAGGGCCGTCCGGACCACGTGTGGGCGGCGGACGCGTCCCGGCGCGAGGTGGTCACCAACCTGCTGGCCGGGATCGATCTCGACCGCCCGGTCACCGAACTCTCCGGCGGCGAGCGGCGTCGGGCGGCGCTCGCGTCCGTCCTGCTCGGCGGGCACGACCTGCTGGTGCTGGACGAGCCGACCAACCACCTCGACGTGGAGGCGATCGCCTGGCTGGCCGACCACCTCAACCACCGCCAGCAGGCCGGCGTGGCGATGATGGTGGTCAGCCACGACCGCTGGTTCCTCGACGCCGTCTGCAACCGGGTCTGGGAGGTCCACGACGCGACCGTCGACGCCTACGACGGCGGCTACGCGGCCTACGTGCTGGCGCGGGCGGAACGCGTCCGCCAGGCCGCGGCGAACGAGGCGCGGCGGCAGAACCTGCTGCGCAAGGAGCTCGCCTGGCTGCGTCGCGGCCCGCCGGCACGGACGTCCAAGCCGAGGTTCCGGATCGACGCCGCCAACGCGCTGATCCGCGACGTCCCCGAGGCGCGCGACACGATCACGCTGCGCGAGTTCGCCACGTCCCGGCTGGGCAAGGACGTGTTCGACCTGAAGTCGGTGAGCTACGCGCTTTCCGACCGCACCCTGCTCGACCACGTCGACTGGTCGATCGGGCCGGGCGACCGGATCGGCATCATCGGTATCAACGGCTCGGGCAAGACCACGCTGCTGCGGCTGCTGTCGGGCGACCTGCGTCCGACCGCTGGCAAGGTGAAACAGGGCCGGACGCTGCGGGTCGGCGAGCTCAGCCAGGACGTCACCCAGGTCCGGGCCGGCCAGGAGCCGCTGGACGAGTCCGAGCGGGTGCTCGACTCCGTGCAGCGGCTGCAGCGCCAGGTGAGGCTCGCGACCGGGGTGGAGTCGTCCGCGTCCAGCCTGCTGGAGGACTTCGGATTCCGCGGCGACCGCCTGGTCACCCGGATCGGGGAGTTGTCCGGCGGCGAGCGGCGCCGGCTGCAGTTCCTGCGGCTGTTGCTGACCGAGCCGAACGTGCTACTGCTGGACGAGCCCACCAACGATCTGGACATCGACACCCTCACCGTCATCGAGGACTATCTCGACACCTGGCCGGGCACGCTGGTCGTGGTCTCCCACGACCGGTACTTCCTGGAGCGCACCTGCGACGCCATCTACGCGCTGACCGGGAACGGGAAGTGCGTCCTCCTGCCGGGAGGCGTGGACGAGTACCTCGAACGGAGGCGCCGGCTCTCCATCCCCCAGCCGACCGAAGGGTCGTCCCAGCGGGCCGCTCGCCCCGCGGCGAGCGATGCCGCAGCCGAGCGGCAGGCTCGCAAGGAGCTGGCCCGGCTGGAGGGCCAGCTCGCCAAGCTGGCCACCCGGGTCGACGAGTTGCACGCGCTGATGAGCGAACAGGCCGCCGACTACGAGCGGCTCGCTGCCCTCGGCGCGGAACTCGACGACGCGCTGGCCCGGCAGGACGAACTGGAGAACCGGTGGCTGGACCTCGCCGAGCGGGTCGGCGACTCGTAGCGTCCGTTTGGTGCTAGATCGTCGTGGTTGTCAGCGCAGCCCGTGGCCCCTCCCATCACTGGTGCTAGCTGATGGTGGTTGTCGGCCCCGAACCAGCCTCCACAACCACCACCATCTAGCACCTGGCGCAGGCGTCCTCGGCTCGGACGCTGATAACCACCGTCAACTAGCACCAAGTTCCCGGCGGACGCGCTCCACCACAACCTGCGGACGTCCGATGATCTCCTTGCCGAGCCAGCGGACGATGCGGAGCCCCAGGTCGCGCAGAACCTGTTCGCGTTCCTTCTCCCGGACGGCGGCTTGCTGGTCGCGATACTTGTCCGCGCCGTCCGCCTCGCCGACCAGCCGGTACTCGGGCCAGAAGCAGTCGGGATACAGCGTGCCTACTGGTGTGCGAATCGGCTCCTGCCACAGCGGCATCGGCAGCCCGGCCAGCGCGAAATGGCCGGCGGCGAGCGACTCGATCGGTGACTCCCGGCACGGTTCGGTGAGTTGGATCGCAGGGCGGAGCCGGCTCGCCCGGATCGTCCGTGCGGCCTCGCTGAGCAGTTCGCGTGCCGCCGCCACGAGCCGGGGATTGCGGTAGTCGCGCCGGCGGGCCTCGAAGACGTACCGGTCGCACGCCTGCCGGGCGGCGGCGTCCAGCAGCACCAGAGCCTGAGGCAGCTCGAGGGATCCGGCAAGGTCCACGGCGGTGCGGGCCGGGGAGGTCATCCGGTAGCCCGCTGCGTCCGTGGTCACCTGGCCCGCCGGCAGCGGCGCCCGGTGGTAGCAGACGCCGTCACGAAACGGACGCGACCCGGCCTCCACCGTCATGCCGATCGGCCCCTCGAACCAGCGCATGCTGTCCGGGCTGGGCAGCGCCAGAACCGCGGCTGCGGCGCCGTGACTGATCACGGCCTCGGGGTGGGCAGCCTGCTCGGCACGCGCCCGGAGAACGAACTGCTCGGCCGGATCGGCAGGCCAGTCGGTGGCCGCGATGAAGACGTTCTGCCGCACCCGCACCAGGCGTCCGCTGGCCAGCTGGGTACGAAGCATGGCGTCGGTGATCCCGCCGGCGGTGAGGACAGCTCGGGTCGCAGGCTGGCTCGGCAGGAGACACGGACGTGGAGGACGCATCCCCACAGCGAAGCCGATGTCGCCCCGCGGACGGAAGCTCTGCCGCGAATCTGTGGATAACTCCGCTCGCTGCCTGGGCTTCCCCCTTTGCGCACCTGCCAGAGTGGACGCATGACGACGTCGATTGAAGTGCGCTGGGAACTGGACGGCATCACGATGGAAGGGACGGCCGTCCGCCCGGACGGGGACGGGCCGTTCCCGGCAGTGGTGCTGGTCGCGGGCAGCGGGCCGACCGACCGGGACTGGCGCTCCCCGCTGTTGCCCGGCACCAACGGCAGCGGACGGCTGTTCGCGGAAGCCTTTGCCGACGCCGGCATCGCGTCGCTGCGGTACGACAAGCGCGCCTCGGGCCCGAATGCGGCACAGAACGTGCCGGCGCTGATGGGCAAGTTGAGCATGCAGTCGCACCTGGACGAGTTGACCGCCGCCGTCCGGACGCTCGCGTCCCTGGACTTCGTGGACGCGTCCAGGATCGCCGGACTCGGCAACAGCGAGGGCACCCTGCACGTCCTGCACTACGCAACCACGGTTCAGGATCCGCCGCTGGTCGGCGTCGTCCTGGCCGCGCCGCCCGGCCGTCCGATTGCCGACGTGCTGCTCTCGCAGCTGGCGCTGCAGACCGCGGCCATGCCCGGAGCCGACGAGTTGATGTCGAAGGTCGAGGCAGCCGCGGCCCGCTATGCGGCCGGAAGCCCGATGGCTCCCGACGCGGACCTGCCCGAGCCCGTCCGGATGGTGCTGGCCAGCTTCGACAGCCCTCTGAACCTGCCGTTCGCCAGGGAGCTCTTCGTCGAGTCGGCGGGCGAGCTGCTGCCGGCGCTGCGCGTCCCCGCCCTGGTCCTGATCGGCGGCCGGGACGTCCAGATCGACGTGCACGCCGACGGTGATCCGCTGCGGCGCGCCGCGGCCGGGATGGCCAACGTCACGTTCGCCTTCCCGCCCGACGCCAACCACGTCTTCAAACAGGACGCCAGGACTCCGGCCGAGGTCGCGGCCAGTCCCGGCACCGGCTACAACGAGGCCGGCACCCACCTCGACCCGGAGAGCCTGGACACGATCCTGAGCTGGATCTCGGCCCTGTTCACCCGTAGCTGAGGAGTACGCGACACTGGTGCGACGGCGGAGGACACGGGAGGTGCCAGTGGCTGGCAGCAGCGGTGCGGCTGGGGTCGTGCGACGCGTGGTGGCAAGCGTCCTCGCCGTCCTGGTCATGGTGCTGGCCCCGGTGTCGCTCGTCGCCGGCTGGGCCTGGTCGCAGGTCAGCGACACCGACCGGTTCGTGGCCACGTACGCGCCGCTGGCCCAGGCCCCGGAGCTCCACCAGCTGATCAGCACGTCCCTCACCGACGAGATCACCGGACGCCTTGGCCTGGTCGGCCGGCTCCCGGCCACCCGGCAGGTCGTCGCGGACGCGACCCTGGCGGTGGTCTCCTCCGACGCCGTCAACGCGGCCTGGACCGCCAGCCTGCGGCTCACGCATGCCCGGCTGGTGTCGCTGCTGGCGGACGACCCGGGCACGCTCGAGCTCAACGACGGCGCCCTCCAGGTGCAGCTCGGCCCGTTCGCGGACGCCGTGACGCACCGCCTGGTCGAGGCCGGCGTCCCGTTCGCGAGGCTGATTCCCGAGGTGAACGCGGCCGTCACCATCGTCCAGCTGGACGCCGAGACGGTCGCACAGGCGCGGCTCGGCTACCGGGTGCTCGGCGCCACGGCCGCGTGGCTGCCGTGGCTGGTGCTGGTCCTGGCCATCGCCGTCGTGCTGGTCTGGCCCACCAAGCGGGGCGGCCTGATCCTCGCCGGCAGCGCCGGCATGCTCGGTGCCGCGCTGCTGGCCGTCGGTCTGGCCCAGGTCGTGCCGGTCATGGAAGGGCTCGCTCCTGCGAACACACGGCCGGTCGCAGGACTGCTCGCCGACGCAGCCCTCAGCGGGTTCCCCTCGCCGACGCTGGCCGTGTTCGTCGCCGGGGCCGCCGCGTTGTTCACCGGCCTCATGTCCGCACCGGAGCGCCGGCACTGACATGGACGGCTTCACCAAGTCCCGCCGGGGCGCTCCGAGTGGCTTCTTCGAGGTGGAGGCCGCCGGCCTGCGCTGGCTCGACGTGGACGGCGGCGCACCGGTCGCCCGCGTCCTCGACGTGAGTCCTGATCACCTCACGGTCACCCGGGTGCGCGAGACCACCCCGACGGCGCGGGCCGCCCGCCGCTTCGGGGAGCAGCTCGCCGTCACCCACGACGCCGGCGCGTCCGCCTTCGGGATCGGACCGGACGGGTGGTCCGGCGACGGCTGGATCGGCGAGGCACCGCTGAGGTTGCGTCCGCACCCGACGTGGGGCGAGTTCTACGCGGCCGAGCGGGTGCTGCCCTATGCGCGCCGGGCCGGATTGGGGGACGGGCTGCACGTGATCGAAGCCCTCGCCGAGCGCCTGGCGTCCGGCGAGTTCGACGACGCCGCTCCCCCGGCCCGCATCCACGGCGACCTGTGGAGCGGCAACGTCCTGTTCAGCGGGGAATCGGCGACCCTGATCGACCCGGCGGCCCACGGCGGCCACCGGATCACCGACCTGGCGATGCTGGCGCTGTTCGGCCTGCCCTACCTGGACGAGGTCCACGCCGGCTACGCGTCGGCGACGGCTCACCTCCCCGACGGCTGGCGCGACCTGGTCGGCCTGCACCAGCTGCACCCGCTGCTCGTCCACGCCGTCCTCTTCGGCGGCGGCTACGACGCCCGGGCGGTCGCGCTGGCCCGCCGCTACTGAACACCGACGGCCAGCCCTCCCGTCCAGGGCCACCCTTCCGGTCATATGCCACGCCCCGTGCACTGGCGAACGCCGGCAACACTGGCCCTCGATGGGAAAGGGGACCCTCGACGGGAAAGGGGGCCCTCAGTCGTTCCTGGCTCGGCGGGCCCGGACGACCGAGTCCTTCAGCCGGGCGGACGCGCCGTCCGGGCCGACCGCGTCCCGCTCCCTGACCTCGGCGAGCACCACGTCCCAGTCGCGGGAGTCGAGGCCGAGCGCGGCCACCTCCTCGGCGGGGCCGAGGAAGTCCGCGTGCTCGTGGTGGTGGTCGTTGGCCCACGGCGGCATCTCGGCGTGGGAGATGATCAGCAGGCTCCCACCCGGGGCCACCGCGGTGGCGGCCCGGCGCAGGATCTCGGTCCGCGGCAGGCTCACCGGCGATTGCAGGAAACATGCGCTGACCAGGTCATACGTCCCGGCGGGCCGCCAGGACGCGAGGTCGGCCGCGACCCACTCGATCCGTCCGGACGGCACCCGCGCGGCCTCGGCGGCAGCGCGTCCGCGCTCCAGCGCGTTGGTGGAGATGTCGACCGCGGTCACCTGCCAGCCGGCGCGGGCCAGCCAGATCGCGTCCCCGCCCTCGCCACAGCCGAGGTCGAGCGCGCTGCCGACGACCAGTCCGCGGGCCACCTCGGCGAGGGTCTGGTTCACCCGTCCCGACCACACCTGGGTGGACGCGTAGCGCTGCTCCCAGAAGTCAGCGGTGGTCACGATGACGGGTCTCTGCGTGAGGCGTGAACCGAAGTACCTGTCCCCGGCGGTTCAGCTGATGCGCCGGTAGGTCTCGGGCTCGTCGTCCTCGTCGTCGGAGTAGCGGTCGGCGAGGTCGCCGTACTGGTCGTCCTCAGCCTGCTCCACCTCCTCGACGTCCTCGTCCTCGACGAGGTCGGTTTCGGACTCCCCGCGCAGTTCGCGCTCCAGCGACCCGAAGTCGGTGGAGTACGAGCGGTACTTGAGATCGCGAGCGACTTTCGTCTGCTTCGCCTTGGCACGGCCGCGTCCCATATGGTCGGGTCAGCCCCCTCGCATGTTCGCAGCGGTCGAGCCGCTTCAAGATGTCATCTGTTCGTGAGGCCAAGGGTACCCAATCGCGGCACAGCCGCAAAGACGACGAACCGCTCAGCGAGCGGGGTGTTCGCCGTGCAGGTCGACCCGAGCGGGACGGCCCGGTTCGGCGACCGTCCGGCCGGCCACCCAGGCGTCGATCCCGGTGCCTCTCAGTGCTGCCAGCGCGGACGCGACCGCGGTCTCCGGCAGCACCAGCGCCATGCCGATCCCCTGGTTGAGGGTGGCTTCCACATCCGCGGTGGACAGCCGTCCCACCTGCTGGACGAGGCCGAAGACCGGCGCGGGGGTCCAGCTGGAGCGGTCGATGTCGACGCCGATCCCGTCCGGGATCACCCGGACGAGGTTGTTCGCCAGCCCGCCGCCGGTGATGTGGCTGATCGCGTGCACCTCGGTGGCCCGGATCACGGCGAGCAGGTCCCGGGCGTAGACCCGGGTCGGGGTGAGCAGCGCCTCGCCGAGGGTGGTGCCCAGTTCGGGCACGTGCCGGTCGAGGCCCCAGCCGGCCTTGTCGAAGACCGCGCGGACCAGCGAGAACCCGTGGGAGTGCAGGCCGGACGAGGCCAGGGCCAGCACCACGTCCCCGGCGACGACCCGCTCGGGGCCGAGGATGTCGTCGTGCTCGACCACACCCGTGGTCGCGCCGGCGACATCGAAGTCGTCGGGGGCCATCAGGCCGGGGTGTTCGGCGGTCTCGCCGCCCAGCAGCGCGGCGCCGGCGGCGGTACATGCCTCGGCGATCCCGCGGACGATGGCCGCGATCCGCTCGGGATGCACCTTGCCGCAGGCGATGTAGTCGGTGACGAACAGCGGCTCGGCGCCGGTCACCACCAGGTCGTCGACGAGCATGCCGACCAGGTCCGCGCCGATCGTGTCGTAGATCCCCAGTTCCCGGGCGATGACGACCTTCGTCCCCACCCCGTCGGTGGAGGTGGCCAGCACGGGACGCCGGTAGCGGGCGAAGGCGGATGCGTCGAAGAAGCCGGCGAACCCGCCGAGCCCGCCGATCACCTCGGGACGCCGCGAGCCGGCGACCGCGTCCTTCATCAGCTCGACCGCCCGCTCGCCGGCGGCGACGTCCACCCCGGCGGCGGCGTACGCGTTGTCAGCAGCCAAACTTCTGCTCCAATCCCATCTGGGCCGCCCGGTCGGCCGGGATCGGCACCGGGTACTCGCCGTCGAAACAGGCCCGGCACAGGGTCCGCATGGGCCGGCCGGTGGAGGCCACCAGTCCTTCCAGGCTGATGTAGGCCAGCGAGTCGGCACCCAGCGAGCGGCAGATCTCCTCCACGCGCAGCCCGGGCGCGATCAGCTCGGCGCGGGTGGCGAAGTCGATGCCGTAGAAGCACGGCCACTGCACCGGCGGGGACGCGATCCGCACGTGCACCTCGGCCGCCCCGGCCTCGCGGAGCATCTTCACCAGCGCGCGCTGGGTGTTGCCGCGGACGATCGAGTCGTCCACCACCACCAGCCGCTTGCCCTCGATGACGTCGCGGATCGGATTCAGCTTCAGCCGGATTCCGAGTTGGCGGATCGTCTGGGACGGCTGGATGAACGTCCGCCCGACGTAGGAGTTCTTCACCAGTCCGATGCCGTAGGGGATGCCGGACGCCTCCGCGTAGCCGATCGCGGACGGCGTCCCCGACTCGGGCGTGGGGATGACCAGGTCGGCGTCCACCGGGGACTCCAGCGCCAGCGTCCGGCCGATCTCGACGCGGGCGGCGTGGACGCGCCTGCCCGCGATCACGGTGTCGGGACGGGCCAGGTAGACGTACTCGAACAGGCAGCCCTTCGGCTCGGCCGCGGCGAACCGGGCGGAGTTCAGCCCGGACGCGTCGACCCAGACCATCTCGCCGGGCTCGACCTCGCGGATCATGCTGGCGCCGACGATGTCGAGGGCTGCGGTCTCCGAAGCGACCACCCAGCCGTTCTCCAGCCGTCCCAGCACCAGCGGGTGGATGCCCTGGGCGTCCCGGGCCGCGTACAGGGTCTTCTCGTTGCCGAACACCAGGCAGAACGCGCCCTCCAGCCGCGGCAGCACCTCCAGAGCTGCGGCCGTCAGCCCGTCGGCGCCGTGGGCGGTCAGCAGCGCGGTGACCAGGGCGGTGTCGGAGGTGGAGTCCATCCCGTCCTTGTGCGGCACGTCGGCGCCCTCGACGGAGGTCTTCAGCCACGCCTCGAGTTCGTCGGTGTTGGTGAGGTTCCCGTTGTGGGCGAGCGCGATGCCGTAGTCGGGCGTGCCGCGGAAGGTGGGCTGGGCGTTGCTCCAGGTGCTCGCCCCGGTGGTGGAGTAGCGGCAGTGGCCGATGGCCATGAAGCCCGTCAGCGAGTTCAGCGTGGGCTCGTCGAAGACCTGCGAGACCAGGCCCATGTCCTTGAAGACGACGATCCGCTCGCCGTTGCTGACCGCGATGCCGGCCGACTCCTGGCCGCGGTGCTGCAGCGCGTACAGCCCGAAGTAGGTGACCTTGGCGACGTCCTCGCCGGGCGCCCAGACGCCGAAGACCCCGCACGCGTCACGGGGTCCCGGGTCGTCGAAGTAGTCGTCACCCGGCTGCACGCGGCCAGTTTACCGGCCGGGGTGGCCGCAGCCGCCGTGTCCGCGGACGGCAGCTCACCATCCCAGCCGCTTCGCGACCACGTCCGCCGCCCGGGACGGAAACCCGTCCCAGCCCGGTTCCAGGTCGGCCCGGGCGAGACGGAACAGGCTCAGCCCGGCGGCTTCCGCGGGGAGTTCGACCGCGGCCGCGAGCCGTGCTCCCAGCTCCGGGTACGCCGCCTCGAAGCGGCGCAGGCCGTCGAACGGACTGGAGTCGTCGACCACTGCCGGCCTCAGCCGTCCCCGGACGGCCTGGGTGAGCGCCGCCAGCGCGTGGCAGCGGACGTGCACGCCGCCCGCCAGCACCTCGCCGCGCCGGACGCGGCCGACCCCGATCAGGAGCTTGACCAGGAACAGCCGGATCGCGTTCTCCGGCGACGGCGGGGACGGCGGCGGCACGCGGCGCAGGTCGTCCCCGCCGAGCAGCACCTCACAGGTGGGGTCGCTGATGTCCCAGGGACGGCCGGCGCCGAACTCGAACACGGTGCCGTCTGCGTACAGGGCGACGCCGCCGGTGTCGTACTCGCGTGCGGTCAGGACCAGCTCGTCCGGCCTGGGCAGGAACGCCCACCCGGCCGCAACGGCGTCGGCCGTCCCGTCGGCGGCGAACACCGCGAAGTCGAGGTCCGACCACTCGTCGCGGCGATCGGCGTGGGCGGAGGACGACGACCCGAACACCGCCAGCGTGGTCACCCCGTCCGTCGCCCGGCAGCCGGCGACCAGCTCGTCCCGGTAGTCGTCCAGACCCATGTCAGCCCCCGAACACGGACGCGAGCCGCGGCCAGGCCTCGGCGCGGCAGTACACCGGCACGATCTCCAGCGGAACCTCCCGACTCACCGCGGCACCTCCGACCAACCGCTCCCCCGACCACACGTCCACCCATTGTCCTTCGGGCAGCCAGGTCGTCCAGGTTGCGGCGCCGGGCTCGGTCACCGGATGGACGAGCAGGTCGTCCCCGCACAGGAACTCACCGGGGTGCCGCCAGGCCTCCGCGTCCGCCGGCCAGTCGAAGAACAGCCCGCGCAGCAGCGGACGGTCGGTGCGCACGGCGGTCCGCGCCGCCTCGGCGAGGTAGTCGAGCAGCCGTTCGCGCAGCCGTGCGTACGTCCGGAAGACGGGCACGACCCGGTCGTCGCCGTGGACCTCGGCGACGTTCCACGGCGTCCGGTCGCGGAGCGGACGGCGGTGGTGGTTGAACTCCGAGTGGTACTGCATCACCGGCAGGAACGCGGACGCGGCGCTCGCCCGCAGGTACAGCTCGGGATCGGGCACCGGGCCGGAGAACCCGGCGATGTCCCAGCCCCAGTACACGATGCCGCAGGCCGCGGCGGTGATGCCCGCGTTCACCGAATGCCGGAAGGCCTCCCAGGTGGAGTTCTCGTCACCGGCCCAGTACAGGCCGTGCGACTGCGAGCCGGCGTAGCCCGCCCGGGAGAACGTCACCGGGGCCGCCCCTTCCTGGGCCATCAGCTCGCCGAACGCCGCCGCGTACTCGACCGGGTAGCGGTTGTTGCCCTCGTCGCCGCGCCGGCCGTCGGCGTAGCGGAGATCGTGCCCCCAGGCGTGCTCGCCGCCGTCGGTCTTGAAGCCGTCGACGCCGAGGTCGCGGACCAGCCAGCGGTGCCGGTCCTGCCACCACCGGCGGGCGTCGGGATTGGTGAAGTCGGGCATCAGTGCGTCCGGGAACCACCAGCCGCGGTTGTGGTACGCGCTGCCGTCCGCCTCCCGGACGGCGTAGCCACGCTCGGCCATCAGGGCCACCTCGGCGGCGGTCTCGGCGCCGAGTTCCGTCCCCGAGCCCAGCAGCGGGATCTGCCACAGCACGACCCGGACGCCCTTCGCGTGCAGGTCCTCGATCATCCCCGCCGGGTCGGGCCACGCGCCGTCGGGCGGGTAGTCGAAGTCGGTCGCGGAGTGCACGCTGCCGTCCGTCCGCGGACGGTACCGGGCGTCGCGCCAGACGGCGAAGCCCTCCTCGTCCGACCAGGCCTCGATCACCACCACCCCGACCGGGACGCCCTCGGCGAGGTGTCGCTCGATCTGCTCGGTGACCACCCTCTGGGTGTTCCACTCGTTGCCGGACGCCCACAGCCGCAGCACCCACCGGGGCTGCTCCGGGGCGCGGCCCACCTCGTCGAGGAAGGCGGCCAGGACCTGGGTCGGCGAGCCGGTGTAGACGCCGAGCTCCACCTCGGGCCCGCCGCAGCCGAGGTCCACCTCCACCCCCAGCCGCTCGGGATCGGTGGCGCCGACGTCGAACCACACCCGCCGATCGGTGCGGACGTGGAAGCCCCAGCCGGCCCCGTCCGCGCCGATCACGTGGGCGAAGGGCATCGGCAGGTAGGTCCGCCCGACCTCGCCCTGCGACTTGTACTGCTCGAACACCACCGAGTCGGGACGCCGGCCGCGCTGGTCGACGGCGTCGAAGCGTTCGCCGAAGCCGACGACGTGGTCGCCGGGCCCCAGTCGCAGGGCGAACCGCAGCCGCAACGCCGGTCCGGCGCCGGCGAGCAGTTCGACGCTGCCGGGCACGAGCCGGTCCCCCGCCCCGCGGACGGCCTCGTCCGGTGCCGGACGCCACGAGGCCGGGTCGAGCGGGAACCAGTCGGTGACGAGTTCCCCGTCCGCCCGGAACCGGTAGCGGCCCGGCTGGGCCGGCAGGTCGGGAAGGGCACACGTCCACGCGTCCGAGACGGCCAGGGCGGCGGCCTGCGCCGCGCCGAGGTGCCCGTCGCCGCCGGCGAGGGCGATCGCCTCCGCTCCGGCCTCTGCGGCCGGTGCCATCGCTCGCGTCCCGCCGGAACCGTCGGCCCAGGCGACCTCGACCTCCATCGCGGCGGCGCCGGGGACCACCGCGCCGACCCGCAGCGGCGAGCCCGCGAGCGGGACCGGCGGCACCAGCTGGTCGGAGGACGGGGCGTAGGGGTGCTCGGCTCCGAGCGGACGGTGCACGGGGACGGCGGAGACGCGGTCGGTTCGGTTCATGGCGTGGTCCTTCACGCGCCGGCCGGACGCAGTGAGTCCGGCCGGCGCTGGAGTGGGGAAGGGTTACTTGAGCAGGGCGTCGACGGCTGCGGCGGCGTCGGCAACGGCCTTCTCCACCGTCTTGCGTCCGGCAGCGGCGGCGCCGAGTTCGTTCGTGACGGCGTCCTGCATCTCCTGCTGGGAGGTGATCACCGGCGGCAGGACGGTGTCGTCGAGCGCGTCGAAGACCGCCTGCCGATTGGCCGGCTTGCCCTTGGTCAGGTAGCTGCTCACCTTGGACGTGTCGGCGATCGGCGGCAGTTCCCAGGACGAGTCGAGCCGGGTCTTCACCATCGCGTCGGACGACGTGAGGAAGGTGATCCACTTCTGCGCCGCCGCGGCGTTCGGACTCTTCGCGTTCACCACGGCCGCGTTGGCGAACATCGCGGACGCCTTGGTGGTGTCACCGGGCTCGACCACGATGTCCCAGTTGAAGGAGGCATCCTTCAGCCCGTCGAACATCCAGATGCCGGAGTGCCACATCGCGAGCTTGCCGTTCTTGAACTGCTTGGTGTCCCAGTCGGGCGTTCCGGCGCCGTCCGCTGCCGTGGGCATGGTCTTGCCGGGCTTGTTCACCAGCCACTGCGCAGCCTTGATGCCCTGCGGGGAGTTGAACGCCGTCGCGGTACCGTCCGCGTTCAGGAAGGAGCCGCCGGTCTGCGCGAGCGCCTTGTAGAACTCGTAGAACGTGACCGGCTGGTAGTCCCCCCAGACCTTCTTGCCCTTGTCGGTGAGCTTCTGCGCGGCAGCCGTCTCGTCCGCCCAGGTCCAGTCCGCGGTCGGCACCTCAACGCCGGCAGCCTTGAACAGGTCGGCGTTGTAGAACAGCACGACATCGCTGAACGACTCCGGCAGGCCGTACTGCTTGCCGCCGCTGGCGAACGCCTCCAACAGGGACGGCTTGTACACCGAGCCGTCCACCCCGCCCAGTTCGGCGAGCGTGCCGTTGGCGGTGTAGGTGACGAAGTTCTCGTAGTTCAGCTCGAACGCGTCGGACGCGGTGCCGGCGGCCACCGCCGTCTGCAGCTTGGTGAAGTAGTCGGCGTACGGCACGGTCTCGATCTTCACCGTGACGTCGGGATTGGCCGCGGTGAACGCGTCGGCGATGGACGCCAGGTCCTTCTCATGCCCACCGTTGGCGCCGAAGTTCATGTACGTGATCGTCACCGGGCCCGACGCCGTGCCGGCCGGCTCCTGTGGCTTGGTTGCCGAGCCCTGCGCGCACGCGGTGAGGGCCAGCAGGCCGGCGGCGGCCGCAGCCACCAGCCGGATCGAACGAGCGAGCATGGCACGCTCCTTTCTGTGGGTTACTTCAGCCCGGTGTGGGATACACCGGCGATGACGTGGCGCTGGGCGAACAGATAGACCAGCGCGATCGGGACGATCGAGACCACCGAGCCGGCCATGACGACGTCCCACTGAGTGGTGAACTGTCCCTGCAGCGTGGCCAGGCCGAGCGGCAGGGTCTGGAACTCCGGCGACCGGATCACGACCAGCGGCCACAGGAAGCTGTTCCAGCTGGCCATGAACGCGAGGATCCCGGTCGTGGCCAGCGCGGGCCGGATCAGCGGCAGCACGATCAGCGCGAAGATCCTCAAGTGCCCCGCGCCGTCGATCGTGGCGGCCTCGTCGAACTCCCGAGGCACGGCCTCGATCGCCTGGCGCAGCAGGAACACCCCGAAGGCGGAGGCGGCCGCCGGCGCGATCAGCGCGAGCATGGTGTCGTGCAGGTTCCAGTCCTTGAACTGGATGAACAGGGGGACGACCAGCACCTGCAGCGGGATCATCAGGGTCGCCAGGTAGCCGGCGAACACCACACCCTTGCCGCGGAACTCCAGCCGGGCGAAGGCGTAGCCGGCCATCGAGCCGGTGACCAGCTGGAGGGCGGTGCACGCGACGGCCACTCCGATCGAGTTGGCGATGATCCGCAGCATCGGCAGGCTGGCGAAGAGGGTGCGGTACGCGTCCAGCGTCGGGTCCTGGACGATCAGGGTCGGCCCGTCGGCCAGCGAGCCGTCCGGGGTGATCGAGGTCACCACCGTCCAGGCGAACGGGAACATCATCACGACGGCGCCGGCCGTGACGACCACGAGCAGCACCCATCGCCAGGCCCTAGTCATGGTGCACCCACCGGCGCTGGCCCCACATCTGGACGACGGTGACCGCCAGGATCACCGCGAACAGCAGCCACGACAGGGCGGCCGCCTCGCCGGCCCGTCCGTAGCGGAAGGTGAGGTCGTAGATCTGGCCGACGACGACCTGCGACGCGCCCTCGGGCCCACCGCCGGTCATCACGTACACCTGGTCGAAGACCTGGAACCCGTTGATCAGCGAGATCACCACCACGAAGAACGTGGACGGGGTGAGCAGCGGCAGGGTGATGTGCCAGAAGGTGCGCCGGGCCGAGGCGCCGTCGATCCGGGCGGCCTCATACAGGTCGGCCGGGATCGACTGCAGGCCGGCCAGCAGGATCACCATCACGAACCCGAGGTCCTTCCAGGCCGAAGCGATGATCACCGAAGCCAGCGCCCAGTTCGGATCCGTCCACCAGCCGGGCTGGGGAGCTCCGACCGCACCGAGGACCGCGTTGACCAGCCCGTTGCTGGGGTTCAGCAGCCACTTCCAGACCAGCGCGACGACCACCCAGCTGGTGATCACCGGCAGGAAGTACAGCGCCCGGAAGAAGCCGCGGGCGGGCAGGCGGGCGTTCAGCGCCAGGGCGAGGAGCAGACCGCCGACGTAGACCAGCGGCAGGTAGCCGACCACATAGCCGAGGGTGTTGCCGAAGACCCGGGCCGTCGCGGGGGCGGTGAGCAGCCTGGCGTAGTTCTCCAGGCCGACGAACCGGGGCGGCGAGATCAGGTTCCACGACAGCAGGCTGATCCGGATCGAGGAGACCATCGGGACCAGCGTGAACAGCACCAGCGGGATCGCGCTGGGGGCGAGGAACAAGGCGGCCCACGCGGCGTGGTTGCGCTTCGTCATGCCTGAATCCTCATCGATCCGGTCGTCGGGGTTTGTGTGGTTACTTTATTTAGTAGAGAATAAACATCAGCCGGCGGTGCTGTCAATAGGCGTCGACGGAGCGTCCGGGCTATGTTTCATACGCAAGAAAGGGGGCTGCGTGGCCGGGAGGAAGGTGGGCGACCTGTCCGCGGCGCTGATCGGGCTGATCGGCGCCCGGGGGCCGTTGTCCCGTGCCGAAGCCGCGCGGCTGCTGAAGGTCTCACCGGCGCGGGTGACCCAGGCCACCAGGACGCTGGTCGAGTCCGGCATCCTCACCGAGATCGGCACGGCTCCGTCCGACGGCGGCCGGCCGGCGATCCTCCTCGACCTCACCACCGACCGGCGCCGCGCGCTCGGGGTGAAGATCACGCCCAACCACCTGGCGTTCTCCCGGGTGGACCTGGCCGGCAACGCCGAGGAGTCCACGAGCGTCAACCTGAACACCGCCGCACCGGACGCGCTGGAGCGGATCGTCCAGGTCGTCGGCGAGGAGGTGCGGACGGGCTCCGGCGAGTTGCTCGGCATCGGACTCGCGCTGCCGGGGTCGCTCGACGAGGCCGACGCCCTGGTCACCAGCGCGGTCCTGGGCTGGCACCGCGTCCCGCTGCCGGACATGCTCGAGCACGCCACCGCCCTGCCGGTCTTCGTGGAGAACGACGTGAACGCGCTCGCCATCGCCGCGCGGCTCTACGACGACAGCCTCGCCGAGGACTTCGCCCTGGTCACGATCGGGATCGGGATCGGCTGCGCGTTCACGATGGGCACCCGGATCTACCGCGGCGCGCACGGCGGTGCCGGCGAACTCGGCCACATCCTGGTCGACCCGGACGGCGCCCGCTGCGCCTGCGGCCTGCGCGGCTGCCTGGAGACCCTGATCGGCGACAACGCGCTCACGGACCGGGCCGTGACCGCCGGGATCCTGCCGTCCGGCGGCACGAAGGACCAGTTGAACGCGGCCGCCGCGGCCGGGGACCAGCGCGCGCTGGAGCTGTTCCGCTGGGCCGGCGAGCAGTTGGGCCGGACGCTGGCGTCGCTCGTGCACGTCGTGGATCCGTCCGTGCTGGTCGTCTCCGGTGAGGGCGTGGACGTCTGGAGCTTCTGGGAACCCGGCTTCTCCCCGGCACTGCGGGCACACCTCCCCCGCCACCGCCGCGACCTGCGGATCGTCGTGCGGGAGTGGGGCGAGGACACCTGGGCCCGGGGCGCCGCCGCGCTGGTGTTCGCGTCCCCGTTCGACCGGGTCGGCAGCTCGTCGTCCCGCTCGCAGGTGAGCAGCCTGCTCCACGAGGGCGCCTGACCCCAGGCGTCCCTGGAGTCTTGGCGGCGGGGCGCCAGCGGGCGGCGGAGTAGACTCCTCCAGTTCCCCAGCCTGACGGAGTCACCGCATGCCCACACGCGCAGACCTGCGCAACGTCGCGATCATCGCCCACGTCGACCACGGCAAGACCACCCTGGTGGACGCGATGCTGTGGCAGTCCGGCGCCTTCCGCGAGAACCAGGACGTGAACACCCGGGTCATGGACTCGATGGACCTGGAGCGGGAGAAGGGGATCACGATCCTCGCCAAGAACACCGCCGTCGACCACGTGATGGCGGACGGGAATCCGGTCACCATCAACATCATCGACACCCCCGGCCACGCCGACTTCGGCGGCGAGGTCGAGCGGGGCCTGGAGATGGTGGACGGCGTCCTGCTGCTCGTGGACGCGTCCGAGGGCCCGCTCCCCCAGACCCGGTTCGTGCTCCGCAAGGCGCTGGCGAAGAACCTGCCGATCATCGTCGTGATCAACAAGGTCGACCGGCCCGACGCCCGCATCGCCGAGGTCGTGGACGAGGTCTACGCCCTGTTCATGGACCTGATCGACGACGACGAGGCACACCACCTCGACTTCCCGATCATCTACTGCGCGGCGAAGGCCGGACGCGCGTCCCTGACCCAGCCGGCCGACGGCGAGATGCCCGACTCCCCCAACCTCGAACCGCTGTTCACCCTGCTGACCGAGACCATCCCGGCCCCGACCTACACCGAGGGCGCGCCGTTGCAGGCGCACGTGACCAACCTGGACGCGTCCCCGTACCTCGGCCGGCTGGCGCTGTGCCGGATCGTCGAAGGCACGATCACCCGCGGCCAGACGGTCGCCTGGTGCCGCCACGACGGGACCGTGAGCAACGTGCGGTTGTCCGAGCTGCTGATCACCAAGGCCCTGGACCGCGTCCCCGCCGAGGAGGCCGGGCCGGGCGACATCGTGGCCATCGCCGGCATCCCGGAGATCACCATCGGCGAGACGATCGCCGACCCGGCCGACCCGCGGCCGCTGCCGCTGATCCACGTGGACGAGCCGTCCATCTCGATGACGATCGGCATCAACACCTCCCCGCTGGCGGGCAAGGTCGGCAAGCTGCTCACCGCCCGGCTGGTGAAGGGACGCCTCGACACCGAGCTGGTCGGCAACGTGTCGATCCGGGTGTACAACACCGAACGTCCCGACACCTGGGAGGTGCAGGGACGCGGTGAGCTGCAGCTGGCCGTCCTGGTGGAGTTGATGCGCCGGGAGGGCTTCGAGCTCACCGTCGGCAAGCCCGAGGTGCTCACCCGGACCATCGACGGCAAGCTGCAGGAGCCGGTCGAGCGGCTGACCGTGGACGTCCCCGAGGAGCACGTCGGCACGATCAGCCAGCTGATGGGCACCCGCCGCGCGCGGATGGAGCAGATGGTCAACCACGGCACCGGCTGGGTGCGGATCGAGTACGTGATCCCGGCGCGCGGGCTGATCGGCTTCCGCACCGAGTTCCTCACCGAGACCCGCGGCACCGGCATCATGCACCACGTGTTCGAGGGCTACGAGCCCTGGTCGGGCGAGATCAAGACCCGGCTGACCGGCTCCCTGGTCGCCGACCGGCTGGGCACCGTCACCGGCTACGCGCTGTTCAACCTGCAGGAGCGGGGGACGCTGTTCGTGGCGCCGGGCGACGAGGTCTACGAGGGCATGATCGTCGGGGAGAACCCGCGCGCCGACGACATGGACGTGAACCCCACCAAGGAGAAGAAGCTGACCAACGTCCGCTCGTCCACCGGCGAGGAGTTGGAGCGGCTGATCCCGCCCCGGAGGCTCAGCCTGGAACAGTCGCTGGAGTTCTGCCGCGGCGACGAGTGCCTCGAGGTGACCCCGAAGGACGTCCGGATCCGCAAGGTCGTCCTCGACGCGTCCGAACGGGCGAAGCAGCGCAACCGCGCCAAAAAGGCCTGACTTCGCCGAACGCCACCGTTCCGGTCATCCGCTCCACCCTGGGCTGTGGCGATTGACCGAAACGGGGGCGCTCGACGCGACGGATGGCCGAGCGCGGGACACCGGCCAGCCCTAGACTCGGGGGCATCTGACACCCCGGGAGTGACATGACCTTGCCCACAGGCTGGGACGGGCCTCGCTACTTCGCCGCCCAACTGGCTCCCGAACCGGTGCGCACCAACTGGACGGCGCCGGTCGCCCAGCCGGGTGTCGTGCCGCCGCGTCCGCTCAACTTCGGCGACATCCTGGGTGGCGCCTTCCGCGCCGTCCGGTTCGCCCCGATGACCATGTTCGGGCTGACCCTGGTGGTGCTGATGATCGCGCAGTTGCTCGGCATCGGCGCAGGCTACGTCCTCGGACGGCAGTTCGGCGGTGCTCTGGTCCCCGTCGAGGACCTCGGCACGACCCTGCTGTCGTGGTCGACGATCACGGGAGCACTCGCGTCCTCGGTCACGTCGATCGTGATCGGCGTCGGCCTGGTGTTCACCGTGGTCGAAGCCGTGTCGGGACGCCGGGTCGCGCCCGGACGGGCCCTGCGCCAGCTGCTCTCCCGGATGGGCGCCATCCTCGGCCTGACCGGGCTCACCAGCGTCGCGGTGGTGGGCCTGGGAGCCCTCGCGTTCGTCCCGCTCGCGCCCCTGCTCGACGACGACTCCGGCCTGGGCTGGATCGTGTTGCTCCTCGTCATCCTCGGCGGTGGCGCGCTGGCGGTCTGGCTCGGCACCAGACTGCTCCTCGCCCCGTGCGCCATCGCCGTCGAGGGTGTCGGGCCACTCCGCGCGATCCAGCGCAGCTGGACGCTCAGCCGGGGCCTGTTCTGGCGGCTGTGCGGCACCTACGCGCTGGCCAGCATCATCATCGGCATGGCCGCCAGCACGGTCTCGACCGTGTTCAGCTTCGCCGCCATTCTGCTCGGGCTGGGGGATCCGGGCCTGATGCTGCTGGCCGTCACCACGGCGTCCACCCTCAGCTCCACCGTGCTCAGCCTGCCGCTCACCTCCGCCGTCCAGGCGCTGCTGTACGTCGACGCCCGGATCCGGCGGGAAGGCTACGACCTGGCCCTGAGCGAAGCGCTGTACGGATGAGCCCGCCCCTGACGCCCAGCGCCGACGAGGCTCGCCAGCAGCTCAGCGGCGAGCTGTCCAAGCCCGTCTACGCCGACGTGCGGAACTGGATCGCCGACCAGTTCCAGCGGCTGCTCGACTGGCTGACCGGCGACCCGCAGTCCACGCACGCCCTGTCCAGCGGGCAGTTGACCGCGATCGTCGTCACGGTCGCGGCCGTCGCCGCGGTGGCGATCTGGACGTTCCTGGGTCCGGTGCGCACCGAGCGCCGCCGCCGGGAGACGGCCGTCCTCGCCGACGAGGATCGCTCCGCACAGCAGCTGCGCGAGGACGCCGCCCGGCTCGCCGCCGCCGACGAATGGGGCCGGGCCACCATCGAGCTCTTCCGCGCGCTGGTCAGGTCGCTGGGCGAGCGCGCGGTCATCCAGGACACCTCCGGCCTGACCGCGCACGAGGCGGCGGCCCAGGCGGGCGTCCGGCTGCCCGACCTCGCGGCCGGACTGGCCGAGGGTGCCGAGGTCTTCGACGCGCTCGCCTACGGCCGGCGTCCCGGCTCACGGCAGCAGTACCACGCGATGCTGGCGCTCGACGCCGGCGTGGCCCAGGCCCGTCCGACCCTGCCAACGGGTGAGGCCGCCGAGGCGTCCGCGGTCGAGGTGGTGAGCGTGCCGTGAAGCGCTGGCTGATCGCCGGCGGCGTGGTGCTCGTCCTGTTCGCCGCCCTGGTGGTCGTGACCGCACTGCTCCCCGACTCTCCCGACCGGATGGCCGGGTCGATCACCAATCCGCGACCGGACGGCGTCCGCGCGCTCGGCCAGGTACTGGCGGCCGACGGCGTCCAGGTCACCCAGGTGACCAGCCTGGACGAGGCCATCCGAGCCGGCTCCGGCGCCACCCTCGCGGTGTACCTGGGCGACGAGCTGTCGGACGCGGCGCTGGCCCGGCTGAGCGACGTCCCCGCCGACCTGGTCGTCGTCCACGCCGGTGGCAGCCCGCTGGACAGCGTCCTCAGCCTCACCGACGGTCTGGTGTCCAGCGACTACTGGTGGGCGAACGACGAGCATCCCCGCGCCGGCTGCACCGACCCGGACGCGTCCGCCGCCGGGACGCTGACCCCGGCCACGGTCGGCCTGTACGCCGAGAGCGACCGGGTGATGACCTGCTTCGTCGGCGAGGAGGACACCGCGCTCTACGCGGACGCGTCCACCAACCGCCACCGGGTCACGGTGATCGCCGGAGGCGCCTGGCTGCGGAACGACACCATCACCCGCGAGGGCAACGCCGCCCTGGCCCTGCGGGTGTTCGGACGCCACCCGTCCCTGGTCTGGTACCTGCCCGGCGCGGACGCGCTGGCCACCACGAATCAGTCGGACGATCCGGGCACCGGCATCGATGCGTTCTCCCTGCTGCCGCCGTGGTCGCGGCCGGTGCTGGCGGTGCTGCTCGTGGCCGGTGCCGCGGCAGCGCTGTGGCGGGGACGCCGCTTCGGAGCCCTCGTCAAAGAGAACCTCCCGGTAGAGGTACCCGCGTCGGAGGTGTCGTCCGGACTCGCCCGGCTGTACCGGCAGGGCGGCTCGCGAGGCCACGCCGCCGCCGGGTTGCGCGCGGCGACCGTCCACCGGGTCGCCGGCCGGCTCGGGCTGCCGGCCAACGCGTCCCCCGAACTGGTCGTCCAACGCCTCGCCGAGGCCGGCGACGAACCGCCCGAGCGGGTGCGTGCGCTGTGCTACGGCCCGCCGCCCAGCTCCGACACCGACCTGGTGGAACTCGCCACCGCCCTGACCGACCTCGAACGAAAGGTGAGCAGCAGTGACTGACACCCCGATGCCGTACAACGCCACGAGTGGCGGCTTCGCCCTGAACCCCGCCCAGGAGGCGCTCGCGCGGGTGCGCCGCGAGGTGGCGAAAGCCGTTGTCGGGCAGGACGCCGCCGTCACCGGGCTGCTGGTGGGCCTGCTGTGCGGCGGGCACGTGCTGCTCGAAGGCGTCCCCGGGGTGGCGAAGACGCTGCTGGTGCGGGCGTTGGCCACCAGCCTCGCCCTGGAGACCCGGCGCGTGCAGTTCACGCCCGACCTGATGCCCGGCGACGTCACCGGCTCGCTGATCTACGACGCCCAGGCGGCCCGGTTCGACTTCCGGCCCGGCCCGGTGTTCACCAATCTGGTGCTCGCCGACGAGATCAACCGGACGCCGCCGAAGACCCAGGCGGCCCTGCTGGAGGCGATGGAGGAGCGCCAGGTCAGCGTCGACGGCCTCCCCCGTCCGCTGCCTGACCCGTTCATGGTGATCGCGACCCAGAACCCGGTGGAGTACGAGGGGACGTACCCGCTGCCGGAGGCGCAGCTCGACCGCTTCCTGCTCAAGCTGGTCCTGCCGCTGCCGCCGCGCGACGACGAGATCGGGGTGGTCGCCCGGCACGCCGCCGGCTTCGACCCGCGCGACCTCGCCGGCGCCGGGCTGACCGCCGTCACCGGGGCCGCAGAGCTCGCCGAGGCCAGGGCCCAGGTCGCCCGCACCCGGGTGGACCACCAGGTGGTCGGCTACATCGTCGACATCTGCCGGGCCACCCGTTCGGCGCCGTCGGTCTCGCTCGGCGTCTCACCGCGCGGCGCGACCGCTCTGATGAAGACGGCGCGCGCGTGGGCGTGGCTGAACGGGCGCGACTTCGTCACGCCCGACGACGTCAAGGCCATGGCGATCGCGACGCTGAACCACCGGATCGCGGTACGCACCGAGGCGCAGATGGACGGCACGACGGCCGCCAGCATCGTCGGCAACGTGCTGGCCACGATCCCGGTGCCTCGCTGACCCATGGCCATCTCGGGCAGGCTCCCGCTGCTGCTGGTGATCGGCGTGGTGCCGGTGATCGCCTGGCCGGCGCCACTCACCGTCCTCGGATGGGTGCTGCTGGTGATCGCGGCCGGGGCCCTCGACCTGCTGCTCGCCGTCCGTCCGGACCGGTTGCGGATCGTGCGCGAGCTGCCCGGCAGCGTCCGGCTCACCGAGTCGGTCACGTCCCGGCTGACGGTGACGAACCCCGAGCGGCGGACGGCACGGCTGCAGCTGCGTGACGCCTGGCCCCCGAGCGCACAGCCGGCGGCAGACCGCCCGCAGGTGGTGCTGCCCGCGGGCGAGGCCCGGCGGCAAGCCACCCGGCTCACTCCCACCCGCCGCGGCGACCTCGCGGCGGCGGCGGTCACCGTCCGCTCGTTCGGGCCGCTCGGCCTGGTGGCGCGCCAGAAGTCGCTGGCCGTGCCGGGGGTGCTGCGGGTGCTGCCGGAGTTCCGGTCCCGCGCGCACCTTCCCTACCGGCTGGCCCGGCTGCGGGAACTGGACGGCCAGGCCGCCGTCCACGTCCGCGGGCAGGGCACCGAGTTCGACTCGCTGCGCGAGTACGCGATCGGCGACGACGTCCGCTCGATCGACTGGCGGGCGTCCGCTCGCGCCACCCGGACGATGGTGCGCACCTGGCGTCCCGAGCGCGACCGGCACATCCTGGTGGTGCTGGACAGCTCCCGCTGGGCGGCCGGCCGGATCGGCGGGACGAACGGAATCCCTGACCAGCTCCGCTTCGACACCGGCATCGAGGTCTGCCTGCTGATGGCCGCGCTGGGGGCCGCGTCCGGCGACCGGATGAGCCTGCTGGTGGCCGACCAGCGGGTGCGGCTGCGGCTGCCCGGTGGCGGAAAGGGCTCGGTGCTGGCCCGGTTCGCGAACGGGCTCAGCCCGATCGAGCCGTCCCTCACCGAGACGGACTGGTCGCTGGTCGCCGGCGAGGTCGACCAGCTGTGCCGCCAGCGCAGCCTGGTGATCCTGGTGACCGGACTCGACCCGGCTCTCTACGCGGACGGGCTGGGCACCGTCCTCGCCCGGCTGGGCCACGACCACCAGGTGCTGGTGGCGCACGTCACCGATCCCGCCGAGACGACCCGGCTCACCGATGCCGCCACGGCGACCGACGTCTACGACGCGGCGGCCGGCGCCCGGCTCTGGCTCGCCACCCAGGCCCTGGCCGGCCGGGTCTCCCGGATGGGCGTCGAGGTCGTCCAGCGCGATCCCGACCACCTGGCCCCCGCCGTCTGTGACGCCTATCTGGCGCTGAAGGCTGCCGGACGGCTGTAGCGCCCGCCGCCGCACGCGCCGGGGCGCGACACAGAGTGAATCTGGACCCCGAACACAGCAGGCAGATTCACTGTCAGAGCGGACCAGCCCTCAGCCCGCCACCGCCACCCGGCTGCGGGCCTCCTCCGCGCTCATCGTCGGGTCGGCGCCGTCGTCGACCGCCCGGCGTCCGGCCACGAAAGTGACCAGCCAGAACGCCGCGCACGCCAGCACACCGATGCCGATCTTCAGCCAGGGGTTCAGCGCCGACCCGGTGACGAAGCCCTCGATGAGACCACTCACACCCAGACCGATCGTCAGCGCGATGACGATCACGATCGTGGTGCGGCCCTCGTCGGCGAGCGATTGGCCACGCGTCCGGTGCCCCGGGACGAGCCACGACCAGAACAGCCGCATTCCGGCGGCTCCGGCGACGAAGACGCAGCTGAGCTCGAGCAACCCGTGCGGCAGGATCAGCGACCAGAACACCCAGTCCGCACCGTGGACATGCATCACCGCACCCATGACGCCGATGTTCAGCGAGTTCTCGAACAGCACCTGCGCCGGGTAGAGGCCGGTGATCCCGGTGGCGATGCAGAGCGCGGCGACGAAGGCGTTGTTGGTCCAGACCAGGGCTGCGAAGCTGCCGCTGGGGTATTCGGAGTAGTAGGACGCGAACGCCTCCTCGGCGATCTGACGCTGGTGCGCCGGTGGGACCAGCGCGTTCAGCACGTCCGGGTGCGTGGCCGTCCAGACCCCGGCGACCACCGCCACCAGCAGGCAGGCGACGCTCACCACGACCGACCACCAGCGGACGCGGTACAGCGCAGCAGGGATCGTGTGCGTGAGGAACCTCGCTGCGGTGCTCCAGGTGAGGTCGTGCGGGCTCGCGATGCGGGCGCGAGCCCGCACCAGCAGGACGGACAGTTCCGAGACCAGCGCGGGCTCCGGGGCGTTCGACCGCAGCAGGGACAGGTGCGTCGCGCCCTGGCGGTACAGGTGGACGAGCTCGTCGGCCTCGCGTCCGGTGAGCCGGCGCAGGGCGGACAGGTCCGCCAACCGTCGCCACTGGGGCCGGCGCGCCGCGGCGAACACGTCCACGTCCACCGCGCCAGCGTAACGACTCCGCCTGGCGCCCAGAAGCCGACGTGGCCGCTACTCTCAAGCCGTGGCTGACGAGATCCTCACCGGCGAGGGTGTCGCCCTGGAGGTCAACGCGGCCTCGGTGATCGCACGCGCCGGCGCCTGGCTGATCGACGCGGTGACGACGGGAGTGGTGCTCCTGGCGCTGCCCGGGCTGTTGATCGCCGAGATCGGCGTTGACCGCTACGACCCGGCCATGGCCACCGCGATCGTCTATGCACTGGCCGCGCTGGTCTTCCTGGCCGCCCCGATCACGGTCGAGACCCTCAGCCGCGGACGTTCGCTCGGCAAGCTCGTCTTCGGCCTGCAGGTGATCAGGGACGACGGCGGCCCGATCCGGCTGCGCCACGCCGCCATCCGCGCTCTGGTCGGGTTCTTCGAACTCTGGATGATGCTCGGCGGGCTGGCCTTCGTGGTGTCGATGCTCAACGACCGCGGCAAGCGCGTCGGCGACTTCCTCGCCGGCACCTACGTCGCCCGGATGCGCGGGGCGAAGGCCACCCTCCCGCCGCTGTTCCTCCCGCCGGAGCTGACCGGCTGGGTCCAGGTCACCGATATCCGTCCGCTCCCCGCCGGGCTGGCGCTCCGCGTCCGGCAGTTCCTGGCTCGGGCGCCGCAGTTCCCACCGCCGGTCCGCTACCGGCTGAGCCTGCGGCTCGCTGCGCAGGTCGAGCTCTTCGTCGCTCCCGCTCCGCCGTGGGGGACCTATCCGGAGCCGTACCTCGCCGCCGTCCTGTTCGAGCGGCGGCGACGCGAGCAGGCAGCGTACGACCGGTCAGCGCCCCGGCTGGCTCGCCAGCTGGCGGGCATCGGGGACCTGCCGTTCGGCGTCCCCGACCCCGACTGACGTCAGCGAGCGCCCCGCAACCCACGCCCGGCTACGCAATTCGGACCCACCTCCAGCCGTCCCGCGATTTGCGTGACTGCAAAGTTGCAGTACTGTAAATGTGCGCCGCTGCAGACAGCGGCGCTTCGTATGTGTGGAGGTCTTCCCTGATGGCGACAGCTATCGCAGAGCGTCCGGCCATGGACGCCACCCAACCCGGCTCTCAGCCGCTGATGAACCACCGGCAGATCCTGCTGGTGATGTACGGGCTGATGGCCGGCATGTTCCTCAGCGCGCTGGACCAGACGATCGTGGGCACCGCGATCCGAACCATCGGCGACGACCTGAACGGGCTCGACCAGCAGGCGTGGGTGACCACGGCCTACCTGATCGCGGCCACCGTGACCACGCCGCTGTACGGAAAACTGTCCGACATCTTCGGACGCCGTCCGCTGTTCATCATCTCCATCAGCATCTTCGTGGCGGGTTCGTTCCTGTCGACCTTCTCCACGTCCATGCTCATGCTGGCCGGCTTCCGCGCCTTCCAGGGCCTCGGTGCCGGCGGCCTGATGTCGCTGCCGCTGGCGATCATCGGCGACATCCTCGCGCCCCGCGAACGTGCCCGCTACCAGGGCTTCTTCCTGGCGACGTTCGGCATCGCCTCCGTGATCGGCCCGCTCGTGGGCGGCCTGTTCGCCGGGACGGACACCATCCTCGGCATCGCCGGCTGGCGCTGGGTGTTCCTGGTCAACGTCCCGGTCGGCGTGATCGCGCTGTTCATGGTCATCACGTTCCTGCACCTGCCCCACCTCCCCCACGGCCACACGAAGATCGACTGGTGGGGCGCGGGCCTGGTCGTCGCCACCCTCGCGCCGCTGCTGCTCGTCGCCGAGCAGGGCCGGGAATGGGGCTGGGCGTCGCCGCTGGCCATCGCCTGCTATGCGATCGGCGTGGTCGGCCTGGTCGCCTTCCTCCTGGTCGAACGCGCCATGGGGCCGGCAGCGATCATCCCGCTCCGGCTGTTCAACGCCAAGGGCTTCTCCCCGGCCGTCGTGCTCAGCGTCCTCGTCGGCTTCGGCATGTTCGGCGCCATGCTGACGATCCCGCTCTACCTGCAGATCGTGATGGGCTTCAGCCCGACGCAGTCCGGCTTCGCCACCTTGCCGATGATGTTCGGGGTGATGCTGGCCTCGATCGGCACCGGCCAGATCGTGGCGCGGACGGGCAAGTACGCCGCCTTCCCGATCACCGGCACCGCCACCACGGCCGGCGGCTTCCTGATCCTCGCGTTCATGACCCTGGACAAGCCCTACTGGTACCTGGCCGTCGCCATGTTCGTGATCGGCGCGGGCCTCGGCCAGCTGATGCAGACGCTCACGATGGCCGTCCAGGCGTCCGCCGAACCGCAGGACATCGGCGTCGCCACCAGCTCGTCCACCTTCTTCCGCCAGATCGGCGGCACGCTGGGCACCGCGATCATGCTGTCGCTGCTGTTCAGCGTCCTGCCGACGAACATCACCGCCTCGATGACGAACGCGACCACCACCTGGAACGCCCTGGACGCCGCCCTCGACCCGGCGGTGGCCAGTGATCCGGCCAACGCCGCGATCATGGACAAGATGTGGACGCCGATCACCGACAAGATCAAGGACCAGGTCGACGACAACCTGGCCGACGCCACCAAGCAGCTGAAGGACGGCGTGAAGACAGCCGTCCGCGCGAAGGTCACCGAAGCCGTCGCGAAGAAGGCGGGCGAGGGCACCGGCAAGATCGGGGACGGCATCTCCGCCCTCGGCTCCGGGCTGGACAAGCTCGCCACCGGCACCGGCGCCTTCGTCGGCGGGGTCGGCAAGATCGGTGACGGCGCCCAGCAGCTGGCCGGCGGCCTGACCAAGCTCAGCACGGCCGAGAAGACGGCGGCCAAGAACGCCGACCAGGCCACCAAGGACTTCGGCAGCCTCACCGCGGCGATGACCGCGATGGGAGCCGACCAGAAGGCCTGCGCCGCCGGGGACGCGGACGCCTGCGCCAACCTCACCGGTGACCAGGCCGACGTCAGCTCGGCGATGAAGGCCCTCGGCACGAGCGTCTACACCACCAGCGGCTACCTCAACGGTGCCCAGGGCAAGCCCGGACTCGCGTCCGGCCTGGCGCAGGTGGCGACCGGTGCCCACAAGCTGGCCGACGGCGCCAGCATGGCCGCGAGCAAGGGCAGCGCGATCCCGACCGGAGCCGCGGCCGCCGCGTCCGGCAGCCAGAAGCTCGCAGCGGGCGCGAAGCAGCTGTCGAAGGTCGAGTCGATCATCGACAAGGCGGTGAAGAAGGCTCTGCCGAAGGCGTACGACAAGGCGCTGGCTCAGGTCGCCGCCCAGCAGAACCTGACCGTGAAGGACGGCCGGCTGACCGTGGACTGGGCGAACCCGTCCCAGCGGTGGGGAATGATCACCCAGCTGACGCCGACCCTCGTCGAAGCCATCAAGAACGGCGACTCCAGCACCAGCGACGTGAAGACCGACACCAGCACGAGCGACACCTCGTTCCTCAACGGTGCCGACCCGAGGCTGACCAAGCCCTTCATGGTGGGGTTCAACACGTCCGTGGTCACCATCTACTGGGTCGGGCTCGGCGTCATGCTGCTCGCGTTCGGGATCACGCTGTTCTACCGGGTGCCGGAGCTGCGGACCCGTTCCGCTCTCCAGGAGCGGGCGGATCTGCAGAACGACGCCCAGCTGGAAGGAGTCGTCGGATGACCACGCAGGCGGCGTCCGATCATGGCTGCACGTCGCTGCGCGAGCGCAAGAAGCTGGCCACCAGGCAGTCGATCCACGAGGTCGCGCTGCGGCTGATCGGCGAGCGCGGCGCCGAGCATGTGACCGTGGACGAGATCTGCGCCGAGGTGGGGGTCTCGGCGCGGACGTTCTTCAACTACTACCCGAGCAAGCTCGCGGCGGCGTTCGACCTGTTCATGGTCGAGATCAGCGAGGACAGTGCCGCGCACTTCCTGGCGGGCACGGGGGCGCTGATGACGGACGTCTGTGACCTGGTCGCGCGGGGGGTCAGCATCCCGTCCGACTACACGCAGATCAAGAAGCTCGCCCACTCCAACCCGGAGCTCGGCCTGGAGTTCTGGCAGCAGCTCAACCTGCGCAAGCAGCCGATCATCGACCTGATCGAGCAGCGCATCGGGAGCCGGCAGACCGCGATCCAGGCCTTCGCGATGGTGATGATCGCGATCGCCGGGGCGATGCGCAACCCCAGCGACAGCGGCGCACCGGATGCGGTCGCCGCCACGCTGCGCGCCCAACTCGTCCAGTTGCAGGAGCTGCTGCACGGCATCTGAGGGTGAACCGTGATGGAACCGTCCCCTTCTGGTCCGCGGGCCAAAAGGGGACGGTTCCTTCGTGGCCCGCTCGCAGGTGAGTAGGCTGCCGGCCGTGGCTCTACCGGTGCTGGACGCAGTCGAACAACGTCTCCTCGGGAGCCTGCTGGAGAAGCAGAAGACCGTCCCGGCCAGCTACCCGCTCTCGCTCAACGCGCTGCGGCTGGCGTGCAACCAGAGCTCGAACCGCGACCCGGTGATGGAGCTGTCCGAGCGCGAGCTGCAGGACGCCGCCCGGGAACTCAAGGACCGCGGCCTGCTGAGGCTGGTGTGGGCCGGCGCCGGATCGCGGGTGGTGAAGTACCACCAGCGGCTGGACGAGGCCCTGGAGTCTCCCGAGGACGAGCGTGCGCTGCTGACCATGCTGCTGCTGCGCGGCGCCCAGACTGCCGGTGAGCTGAAGACGCGGACGGAGCGGCTGCACCCCTTCGCCGACAAGGCCGAGGTCGAAGCCTGCCTGGCCCGGATGGCGTCTGCGGCCGAGCCGCTGGTGCGCCAGCTGCAGCTGCAACGTGGACGGGACGTCCGCTGGGTGCACCTGCTCGGACCGGTCGAGCTCGCGGAGGCCGCCGTGCCGACCCCGGGGGCCGGGCTGGAGGACGTGCTCGCCGACGGGGCTGCTGCCCGCGACGCGAAGGTGGTGGCGGCCTACGACGCGGCCGCGTCCGCGTACTCCGAGGCGGTGCTCGACGAGCTGGTCGACAAGCCGTTCGACATCTGGCTGCTGGAGCGGGTGGCCGCCTCGGCCGGAGGTCCGATCATGGATCTGGGCTGCGGCCCCGGCCAGATCGCCGCCTTCCTCGCCGACACCGGAGCAGAGGTGCACGGCCTGGACGCCTCTGCCGCGATGGTCGAGCAGGCGCGGGACAACTTCGCCGACCTCGACTTCGGCGTCGGCCGGTTCCACCAACTGCTGCGTCCCCGGGACGCCGCCGCGTGGGGCGCGATCGTGGCCTGGTACGCGTTCGTCCACCTCGCGCCGTCCGAACTCGCGCCGACGCTGCGGACGGTCGGGGCGACGTTGCGTCCGGGTGGGACGCTGGCGCTCGCCGTCCATGTCGGCGGACGGATCGTCCACACCGACGACCTGTTCGGGGTCGGGGTGGACCTCGATGTCGTCCACCACGACCGCGACCAGGTCCTGGCCGCCGTCGCCGCGTCCGGCCTCGAGGTGGCTGAGTGGTACGTCCGCTCCCCCGTGCCCGCCGAGGCCCAGACCGAACGCCTGTACGTCCTGGCCCGCCGTCCCTGACCCCTGAACCGTCGGGGACAGGTACTTTGGTTCACCTGAACCGTCGTGAACCGTCGGGGACAGGTACTTTGGTTCACGCCTGAACCGTTGGGGACAGGTACTTCAGTTCACGCCTGAACCGAAGTACCTGTCCCCGATCGTTCAGGACGATGGTTCGCCCACGCCTGAACCGAAGTACCTGTCCCCGATGGTTCAGGACGGTAGGGAGGCGATGAAGTCGTCCACGTAGGCGCCGATCTGGGTCTGCGCCGCCTCCCGGGTGACGGTGGGGACGCCGTCGCCCGCCTGCGGGCCGTAGCGTCCGAAGAAGGCGTGGACGGCGCCGTCGACGACCTCCAGCCGCGTCCCCTTCGGGAGCTGCTTGAGCCCGCCCTCGACCTTCGCTTCCGCGGCGACCGTGTCGTTCTCGGCGCGCAGGCTGAGCGCGGCGAACTTCGCGCCGGTCAGGTCGATGCCGTCCGCCGGGTAGGCCGCCATCAGGATCAGCCCCGCCACCGGATACTGGCCCTGCTTGGCCTTGTCGGAGAGATACTGTGCGGCCATCGCGCCACCGAGCGAGTGGCCGATGAGGACGACCTTACGGCCGGCTCCGTACTTCGCGATCAGGGCGTCCGCGCGTCCGGAGTCGAGCACGGCGAGGTCGAAGGAGAACTCGGGGATCACCGCCAGCCGGCCCAGCGCCGCCTCGCGGCGGGCCAGCCATTCGTATGCCTGGGGACGCACCAGTCCGCCGGGATAGATGATCACCAGCGTCTGCTGCTCCGCGACCCCGGACGGCGGGCGCGCGACCAGCACCCGGCCACCGGCATTCTCGATCTTCACCTGCACCTTCGTCGTGGCGGCGCTGGAGATCGCGTCCTGCCCGACGACCAGCGGCGGCCGGACGATGATCGGCCACGCCCAGCCGACGCCGAAGCCGATCGCGAGCACCACCAGAATGCCGAGGATCCGGCGGACGGCGCGCACCTCAGCCTCGCGCCGGGCGGAAGTGCAGGCCGGTCTCGGGGTCGACGAGCACCTCCTGCGCGGCGGCGATCCCGGCCACTTCGAGTTGCGCGTCGATCGGCAGGTTGCGCTTCAGCAGCGCCAGGCCGATCGGGCCGAGTTCGTGGTGCCGCTCGGAGGTGCCCATCCTTCCGACCGGGCGGCCGTCGGCGAGCACGTCGGCACCGACACCAGGCAGGTCGTTGGCGGTCCCGTCCAGGTGAAGAAGGGTCAGCCGACGCGGCGGACGGCCGAGGTTGTAGGTGCGGGCGACGGCCTCCTGCCCGGGGTAGCAGCCCTTGCCGAGCGCCACCGCCGGACCGAGCCGGCCGTCGTCCGGGTTCGCCAGCTCGTTCGGGATCGTCCGGTCGTCGGTGTCCAGGAAGATCCGCGGCGTCCCGGACGCGATCCGCAGCGCCTCGGTCGCCCAGCTGCCGGCCCGGACCTCGCCGAGGACGGCGTCCAGCTCGGCCCGAGGGACGACGACCGGCCCGGAGCCCGGCGGGATCGCGACCGCATGATCGGGGGCCTCGGCGATCTCGACCCGGGCGGCGAAGACCATCTTCCGCAGCCAATCTGTCAGCGGCTCGGCGTGGCCGGGCTCGGTGTGGCACCACAGCGTCTCGCCGTCGTCGACAGCCCCGAAGACGTGCTGCAGGTGGCCCTGCGCGTTCAGGATGTACGCGACCGTCGGCGTCCCGGGCGCGAGGCCGAGCAGGGCCTGCGACGTGATGTCGTTCAGCCATTTCAGCCGGTCGCGCCCGCTGACGGTGAACACCGGACGGTGGGAGAAGTCCACGCCCGCCCGGCCGGCCACCAACTCCTTCTGCTCCCGGTAGGGGTCGCCGTAGTGCCAGACGGCGCCCGCGTCCGGGCCCTCGGGCACGCGGACGGTCACCGTCGCTCCAGCGTCGCCCAGAGGTAGGGACGCAGCTCGACGTCCTCGGTGGCGCGGTCGAAGGAGAACATCAGCTTGCCGTCCACCGTGCCGTACAGGCGGCGGCCGGCGGTGTAGGCGACCTTGGCGTCCCGGGTACGGGCGACGGCGTCGGTGATCAGGTCGATCCGTCCGGGCTGGAGCTTGCCGAACCAGATCTCGGCGTAGCCGTCCGGGGAGCACATCATCACGTCCACGGTCCCGTCGGCGAGCGGACGCCAGAAGCCGGTCTCCATGAACAACGGCTTGACCGGGGTGCCGTCCTCGTCGGTCTCGAACGCCTGGGCGAGGTAGTGCAGGAAGTCGTCCCCGTTGTCGGCGAAGTCCACCTGGATGGAATAGCCCTGCTTGTCCTGCCCCGGCCACTCCCGGAAGCCGGTGCCCTCCCAGCGTCCCCGCAGCCAGGCCAGGCCCACCAGCGCCGGGTTCAGGTCGGACGGGATCTCGAACGCCATCTCACTCTCCTCGCTTGCCGCGGACGAGAGCGACGATACCCAGCCCGGCCAGCACCGCGACCAGCAGGCAGGCGATGAACAGGGTCAGCCCGGTCACCGAGAGCGGGATCAGGCTGGACACGCCGCCAGCATAACCGCGAACCCGGGCGGTCAGCCGGGCTGCACGTGGCAGTCGTCGGTCAGGGTGATGGCGTACCGCGACGTTTCCCGCTGGCTGGCCCCCTCGCCGTCGACGTGGTAGCTGATGACCTGCTCCTGCGCGTCGCCGGTCTTCACCCCGGGCCCGCGAGTCAGCGCGACCGCGACGTCCACGTGCTGGCCCGGCCGTAACCGGAAGCCGGTCAGCTGCTGGCGTCCCGCCCACACCTCAGGCTCCGTGTTCGCGGGGTCGCGCACCACACCGATCCCCAGGGTGCCGCCGTCCTCGGCCTGCAGCGGCGGGATCACGACCGCGTCCCGGAGCTCGAGCCCCTCGGAGGCCGCCAGCTGGACCTGCTCGAGCACGACGACACGGTCGGTCGCGTTGGTCACCGGGATGCCGAACCAGTACGGCTCAGGGCCCCCGACCGCGACGCTCATGCAACTCCCTGCCGTGCCATCGGGGAGCGTCAGGACGGCCGGCGCGCCGGCGCAGGCCGTGCACAGGGAGGTCGTGCACAGGGATGTGACGAGCACTACCGCCCAGCGCCAGCGGGTCATGCGCGTCATCCTAGAGCGCTGCAGCGCCGGGCGGGGGACGGTGCGGCCGGCACGCTCTGGTTGGATGGGCCCATGCGGGCGGTGGTGCAGCGGGTCAGCCGGGCGAGCGTGACCGTGGCCGGCGAGGTGGTCGGACGGATCGACCGGCCAGGCCTGATGGTCCTGCTCGGCGTCACCCACACCGACATCGCGGATGACGCTGCCAAGCTCGCCGACAAGATCTGGAACCTGCGGATCCTGGCGGGCGAGCGCTCCTGCTCCGACCTCGGCGCTCCGCTGCTGGTGGTCAGCCAGTTCACACTCTACGCCGACACCCGCAAGGGCCGGCGTCCCTCCTGGTCGAAGGCCGCTCCGGGCCCCGTCAGCGAGCCGCTGGTCGACGCCTTCGTCGCCGCGCTGCGCGTCCTGGGCGCCGAGGTGGCGACCGGACGCTTCGGCGCAATGATGGCCGTCGACCTGGTCAACAACGGCCCGATGACGCTGGTCATCGACCAGCCCGCTCTGGGCTGAAGCGGACGGCAACCCGCCGAGTCACTAAAGTTCCTCCTGTTCGCCCGTCGGGCGCATCCGGGAGGCCACATGGCGCAACTACTGCTCGTCAGCGACGAGGTCGCCGGTGGCGTCCCCGCAGAGCAGTCGCTGCCGGTGCTCGCCCTGCTCTCCCACGAGATTCGCGGGGTGGCGGCCGACACCCAGGCGTTGACCGAGTCGGCACGCTGCGACGTCATCGTGCTGGACGGACGCAGTGACCTCGCCGGCGCCCGGGTGATGGCGCGGCTGTTCCAGTCGGCGGGCTCCACCGTCCCGGTGCTGCTGGTGCTGCGGGAGAACGGCCTGGCCGCCGTCGCTTCGGACTGGGGGCTGTCCGACGTCGTCCTGGACACCGCCGGGCCGGCCGAGGTGGAGGCGCGGATCCGGCTGCTCGCCACGGCCGGCGGTGGCGACGGGCTGATCTCCGCCGGCGGAATCGTCATCGACGACGCCGCGTACTCCGTGCTGCTGGAGGGCGAGCAGCTCGACCTCACCTACACCGAGTTCGAATTGCTGAAGTACCTCGTGCAGCATCCCGGACGGGTGTTCAGCCGCGAACACCTCCTCGCCGACGTCTGGGGCTACGACTACTACGGCGGCACCCGGACGGTCGACGTCCACGTCCGGCGCCTGCGCGCCAAGCTCGGCCCCGAGCACGAGGCCCTGATCGGCACCGTCCGCAACGTCGGCTACCGGTTCTCGCCGGACGCGACCCGCCACTGACTCGTCGGGCGGCTAGCCTCAGGGGATGGGGACGAACCGCCTGAGCACCGACGAAGCGGACGCCGTTCGTGCGCTCGCCGAGCGCTGCCGACTCGCTGACGGGGTCACGCCCTTGAACGAGGACGCCCACTTCGCTCTCGAGGACGCCTCCGCCGAGCACCGCCTCCTCACCGAGGGGAGCGGGGTGGTGGGCTACCTCCAGTGGCAGCCGCGGCACGACACCGCGCAGCTGATGGTCGACCCGGCCCGTCGCCGCCGCGGGGTCGGCTCGACGCTGCTGGCCGACCTGGCGACCCGCACCGACCCGCGAGTCTGGGCCTTCGGCGACCTGCCTCCGGCAAGGGGATTCGCCGCAGCGCATGGCCTAGCCCCCGTCCGGGCGCTGCTGATGATGACCCGTCCCCTCGCCGGCATCCGGCCCCCGGCCGTCCCGCCAGGCGTGACGCTGCGCGGCTACACCGACGCCGACGCCGCCGACCTGCTCGCCGTCAACGCCGCCGCCTTCGCCCACCACCCGGAGCAGGGCGGCCTCGACGCCGACGGCCTGGCCAAGCGGATGGCCGAGGACTGGTTCGATCCCGACGGCCTGATCCTCGCCCTGGACGCGGACGGCCTGGCCGGCTTCCACTGGACCAAGGCCGAGCATGGCACCGGCGAGGTGTACGTGGTCGGCGTGCACCCGCGCGCCCAGGGACGGGGCTACGGCAGGCTGCTGCTGGACGCCGGGTTGTCTCACCTCGCCGCACAGGGTTTGCGGACCGTTGACCTGTACGTCGACGCGGCCGACGGAATCGCGGTAAGAATGTACGAGCGCGCAGGCTTCGCCGAGGCCCATCGGGACGCCCTGTACGCCCACAACCAGGAGTAGAGATGGCTCTCACCAACGCGGAGACGGGGCTCGACGACGTGGTCGAGCGCCTGCCCGACCTGCCCGGCGACCGGTACGTCGACCGCGAGCTCAGCTGGCTCGCCTTCAACGAACGCGTGCTCGACCTGGCGCGGGATGCCAGGCGGGTGCCGCTGCTGGAGCGCGCCCGCTTCCTGGCGATCTTCTGCTCCAACCTGGACGAGTTCTTCATGGTCCGGGTCGCCGGGCTGAAGCGGCGGATGGCTGCCGGCGTCGCGGTCGCGTCCAACTCCGGGATGATGCCCCGCGAACTGCAGGACGCGATCCTGGGCCGCTCCCGCGAGCTGGTCGCCGAGGCGTACCGCACGTTCAGCGACGAGGTCCGCCCGGCGATGGCCGAGCACGGCATCGTGATCCTGCGCTGGGACGAGCTCAACGAGGACGAGCGCGACCGGATGCACCAGCTGTTCGAGGACCGGATCTTCCCCGTCCTCACGCCGCTCGCCGTCGACCCGTCCCACCCGTTCCCGTACATCTCCGGGCTGAGCGTCAACCTCGCCGTGCTGGTGCGGAACCCGGACACCGGCGCGCGCCAGTTCGCGCGGGTGAAGGTGCCGACGCTGCTGTCGCGCTTCGTCGCGCTCGGCAATGACCGGTTCGTGCCGCTGGAGGACGTCATCGCCCGGCACCTCGGCCAGCTGTTCTCGGGCATGGAGATCGTCGCCCACAGCACCTTCCGGGTGACCCGAAACGAGGACGTGGAGGTCGAGGAGGACGACGCCGAGAACCTCCTGTTCGCGCTGGAGAAGGAGCTGCTGCGCCGCAAGATCGGCCAGCCGCCGGTGCGCCTCGAGGTCGAGGACGACATCGACCCGACCATGCTCGAGCTGCTGGTCAGCGAGCTGGACATCGCCGAGAAGGAAGTCTTCAAGGTGCCCAGCCCGCTCGACCTGCGAGGCCTGTTCTCGCTGGCCGACCTGGACCGGGAGGAGCTGAAGTACCCGTCCTTCCTGCCCAAGACCCACCCGCAGCTCGCGCAGGTCGAGACCGCCCAGCAGGCCGACCTGTTCGCGTCCCTGAAGCGGCACGAGGTGCTGCTGCAGCACCCGTACGACTCGTTCGCCACCTCCGTCCAGCGGTTCATCGAGCAGGCCGCGGCCGACCCCGCCGTCCTCGCCATCAAGCAGACGCTGTACCGCACGTCCGGTGACTCGCCGATCATCGACGCCCTGGTCGAAGCCGCCCAGGCCGGCAAGCAGGTGCTCGCACTGGTCGAGATCAAGGCCCGCTTCGACGAGCAGGCCAACATCGCCTGGGCGCGGAAGCTGGAGAAGGCCGGCTGCCACGTGGTCTACGGAATGCTCGGGCTGAAGACCCACTGCAAGCTGTCGATGGTCGTCCGGGACGAGCCGAACGGGCTGCGCCGCTACTGCCACATCGGCACCGGCAACTACAACCCGAAGACGGCCCGGCTGTACGAGGACATGGGCCTGCTCACCTCCAACGCGGTGATCACCGAGGACGTGGCCAAGCTGTTCAACCACCTGTCCGGGATGACCCAGGAGACCCGGTACAAGCGGCTGCTGGTCGCCCCCCACTCGATCCGGCTGGGGCTGATCGAGTCCATCCAGGGCGAGATCGCCAACCATGCCGCGGGCCTGCCGTCCGGCGTCCGGATCAAGGTGAACTCGATCGTGGACGAGGCCGTCATCGACGCCCTCTACCGGGCGTCCCAGGCCGGGGTGAAGGTCGACCTGTGGGTGCGCGGAATCTGCGCGGTCAAGGCCGGCGTCCCGGGCTTGAGCGAGAACATCCGGGTGCGCAGCATCCTGGGCAGGTTCCTGGAGCACAGCCGGCTGTACTGGTTCGCCAACGGCGGCCAGCCGCAGGTCGGCATCGGGTCGGCGGACCTGATGCACCGCAACCTGGACCGCAGGGTCGAGGTCATCGTCGGCCTGGCCAACCCGGCGCACATCACCCAGATCGAGCGGCTGTTCGAGCTCGCCTTCGACGAAGGCACGGCCTCCTGGTGGCTCGACCAGGACGTCTGGACGCAGCGCACGCTGGACGCGTCCGGCGAGCCGCTGATGGACCTGCAGGAGCACCTCATCGCGACCATGGGCCAGCGTCGGGCCAGCGACCGGTAGTCGGGGCAGATGGCAGCGAGCAAGGTCCGTCGCATCTCCGGTGCCGGGACCGTCACCTTCCGGCCCGGTACCAACGGCGTCCCGGACGTGCTGCTGGTCCACCGTCCCCGCTACGACGACTGGAGCCTGCCCAAGGGCAAGGTCGACGCCGACGAGTACCTCGCCGGATGCGCGGCTCGGGAGACGTGGGAGGAGACCGGCGCCCGGGTGCGTCTCGGCGTCCCTGTCGACCGGATCGCCTATCCGGTCGGCGGCGGCGTGAAGCAGGTCTCCTACTGGCGGGCCCGGGTGGCCGACGAGGGCCGACACCAGCCCGGCAGCGAGGTCGACGAGGCCGCCTGGTTCTCCGTCCCGCGGGCACTGCGGCAGCTCACCTATGTGGACGAACGCGCCGTGCTGCAGCAGGCGGTGAACCTGGGCGACTCGGTCCCGCTGCTGATCGTGCGGCACGCCAAGGCGATGCTGCGGGCGCACTGGTCGGGACGCGACCAGGCCCGTCCGCTGGACGGACGCGGCCGTCGCCAGGCCCGGCTGCTCGTCCCGCTGCTGGAGGCCTACGGCATCGAACGCCTGGTGTCGTCGTCCTCGGTGCGGTGCACGAAGACGCTGCAGCCGTTCGCGAAGTCGGCGAAGCTCGACGTCGAGACCTGGAACGCCCTCACCGAGGAGCAGGCGAAGGCGGATCCGAGCGCGGCCGTCACCATGATGCGCCGGCTGACGGCCGCGATCGCGGCGTCCGGCGTGCCGACGGCGGTCTGCGGCCACCGGCCGGTGCTGCCGGCGATGATGGAGGCCGCCGGTCTGGTCGCCAAGCCACTGCAGCCGGGCGCGGCACTCGTGGCCCATCTGCGACCGGACGGCGAGGTGCTGGCCGTCGAGGTGCACAAGCCCCGGATCTGACCCTTCCCCCGCCCCGGCGCGCCGCCGGGTGCCTCAGGACCGCGGCGCAGCGGTGCTCTGCCGTAGCACCAGCTCCGGTGCCAGCACCAGGTGGGGGGTCGGTGAGCTGCCGGTCTCGATGAGCTGCACCAGCAACTCCACCGAGCGCTTGCCGATCTCGTCGAAGTCCTGCCGGACGGTGGTCAGGCCGGGGCTGAAGTAGGCGGCCTCCGGGAAGTCGTCGAAGCCGATCAGGCTGACGTCCTCGGGACAGCGCAGGCCCAGCTCGTGCATGGCCCGCAGCACGCCCAGCGCCATCGAGTCGTTGGCCGCGAAGATGGCCGTCACCGCGGGATCGGGCAGCAGGCTCAGCGCCGCCTGGTAGCCGGACGCCGCCGACCAGTCGCCGTGGACCACCGGCGGGACCTCCGTCCCCGCCTCGGTCAGCGCCTGCTCCCAGCCCCGGACGCGCTCGACACCCTCGAACCACAGGCTGGGGCCGGCGACCTGCCAGACCGTGCGGTGCCCGAGCCCGAGCAGGTGTTCCGTGGCCAGGCGGGCTCCCAGCGCCTGGTCGACACTCACCACCGGGTAGTTGCCGGGCATGCCGGCGTGGATCGCCACCATCGGCGGCAGGTCGGACTCGTCGGCGTCGTGGACGACCCCGGAGATCAGCGGCTGGAGCAGGATGACCCCGTCGCAGGAGCGCGAGCGCAGCAGGTTCGCGCCCTGCGCCACCGCGGTCTGGTCGGGATCGGTGAGGTGCGAGATGGTCACCGAGTAGCCGAGGTCCCTCGCGGCCACCTCGATCCCCCGCAGGGCGGCTCTCGGCCCGTACAGCGTGGTGTCGACGGTGAGGACGCCGATGCTCTGCGACCGGCCGCTCGCCAGCCCGCGGGCCATCAGGTTGGGACGGTAGTCGAGGCTGGACATCGCGGCCAGGACCCGTTCCCTGGTGCCCACGGCGACGCGGTCGGGACGGTTGATCACCCGCGAGACGGTCATCGCCGACACCCCGGCCAGCCTGGCCACGTCGGCGACGGTCGCAGCGCGGCGCGCCACCGAGGGAAGCTGGGCTGCTGGCACGGCTGTTAGCGTATAACAACGGCATCGTGGTGACGGCCGGGTCCACGCCGTCCACCGACTCGGTGAACCATCGGGGACAGTCCCCGGCGGTTCACGCTCACGGCCCGCAGCGCGCGTCCTGAACCATCGGGGACTGTCCCCGACGGTTCACGTCGACGACGAAACTGGCGCAGAGTTCACCGTCCGTTCATCCGCTGGTCCGGGAGCGGACAACCGGGGTCCCTAGCTTGGGCCGTGCGAGCAGTCCGCTCGCTTGCCGACACGAAGGAAGATCGTGAACATCAAGCCGATTGCCTCGGTTGCCCTGATCAGCGCTGTGGCGCTGGCCTTCTCCGGCTGTGCCAGCGAAGGTGGCGCGGCGGGGAAGACCCTGACCGGATCGGGCGCGTCCTCGCAGGCAGCAGCACAGGCCGCGTGGACCGCCGCCTTCCAGACCGCCAACCAGGGCGTCACCGTCAACTACTCCGCAGAGGGCTCCGGCGCCGGCCGCTCCGCATTCACCGCGGGTGCCGCCGACTTCGCCGGCTCCGACCGTCCGCTCAAGGACGAGGAGATGGGCGCCGGCAAGTTCGCCGGCTGCGCCGCCGACTCCAACGCCCTCAACCTGCCGGTTTACATCTCGCCGATCGCGGTCGTGTTCAACGTCGACGGGGTCACCGCGCTGCAGTTCAGCCCCGACACCCTCGCCAAGATCTTCGCCGGCCAGATCAAGAGCTGGGACGATCCGGCGATCGCCAAGGACAACCCGGACGCCAAGCTGCCGGCCGGCCTGGCGATCACCGCCGTCCACCGCTCCGACGACTCGGGCACGACCAACAACTTCACCGACACCCTCAACAAGCTCGCCCCGTCCGTGTGGACGGAGGCCGCCTCCGACACCTTCCCGGCAGCCTTCGGTGGAGAGGCCGCCGACAAGACGGCGGGCGTCATCAACGCCGTCACCAACGGCAAGGGCACCATCGGTTACGCGGACGCGTCGGCGGCCGGTTCGCTGGGCAAGGCCAGCATCCTGGTCGGCGGCAAGCCCCTGCAGCCGACGCCCGAGGCGGCCGCGTCGATCCTGGAACACTCCAAGACCGTCACCGGTCGGGCCGCGAACGACCTGGCCTTCTCGCTCGACCGGACGTCCGAGGGCGTCTACCCGGCCGTGCTGGTCAGCTACGCGATCGTCTGCCAGACCTACAAGGACGCGTCGAGGGCCTCGCTGGTGAAGAGCTACGTCGGCTACATCGCCTCGGCCGACGGCCAGTCCGCAGCGGCCAAGGCCGCCGGCTCCGCCCCGCTGCCGGCGTCGATCCAGGAGAAGGTCAAGGCCGCGGTCGACTCGATCAAGTGACACCTCCGGAACGAGACGGCGTCGGGGGCATCGTCCCCGGCGCCGTCCGGCCGGCTGTGGCAGACCCCACCGACATGGATCAGGATGAGCCCATGAGCCAGCAGAGCATGATCCGCGCAGACGCTGAGCCCGCCTCGCACCACCACCCCGACCCGAAGCGAGTCGGGGACCGCGTGTTCTCCGGTCTCGCGACCGGGTCGGGCGTGCTGATCCTGGTGATCCTCGCCCTGGTCGCAGCCTTCCTGCTGATCCAGGGGACGCCCGCGCTCCTGGCCGACCCGGCCAAGCTCACGGCACAGGGCTACGGGCCGTTCGCCGAGTGGGTCGCCCCCTACGTCTTCGGGACGCTGTGGGCAGCAGCGCTCGCCCTGTTCCTTGCGGTCCCGGTGTCGATCGGGATCGCGCTGTTCATCTCCCACTACGCCCCGCGCCGGCTCGCCCAACCCCTGGGCTACGTCATCGACCTCCTGGCGGCCGTCCCTTCGGTGGTCTTCGGCCTGTGGGGGGCCGCGGTGCTCGCCCCGGCCGTCCAGCCGATGTGGGCGTGGCTGAACGCCAACCTCGGCTTCATCCCGCTGTTCGGCGGCCAGGCATCCGGCACCGGCCGGACGATCCTGACCGCCGCCATCGTCCTGGCCACGATGGTGCTGCCGATCATCACCAGCCTGTGCCGGGAGGTGTTCCTGCAGGCGCCGAAGCTCCACGAGGAGGCGGCGCTGGCCCTGGGCGCGACCCACTGGGAGATGATCAAGATGGCCGTCCTGCCGTTCGCCCGGCCGGGAATCATCGCCGCCGTCATGCTCGGCCTGGGCCGCGCGCTCGGTGAGACGATGGCGGTGGCCATGGTGCTCTCGGGCGGACGCCAGATCTCCTTCCAGCTGCTCACCAGCGAGAACCCGAACACCATCGCGGCGACCATCGCCCAGAACTTCCCCGAGGCCTTCGGGCTGAAGGTGAACCAGCTGATCGCGGCCGGGCTGGTGCTGTTCGTGATCACGCTCGCGGTCAACACGATCGCGCGCTGGATCGTCGCGCGTCGCGCCCAGTACTCAGGAGCCAACTGATGACCACCGTCAGCCAGGCGCTCGCGCCCGGCGAACTCACCTCCGGCCGACTGCCGGCCTTCGTCCTGCCGACGACCATCGTCGGCGCCGCGGTGGTCGGGTACGCGCTCGCCGTGCTGCTGGCCGGCGGCAACCTCGCCGTCGCGGTGATCGTCGGCTACGTTCTCTTCCTCGTGGTCATGGAGATCGCCGCCCGGGTCGTCGAAGGCGCGCGGCAGGCGTCCGACCACCGGGCCAGGCACCTCATCGTCGGTGCCTTCGCGCTGGCGCTGGTGCCGCTCGCCTCCGTCGCCTGGGAGGCGGTCAGCAAGGGGGCTGCGCGGTTCGATCCGTTGTTCTTCTCGGTCTCGATGCGCAACGTCATCGGTGCCGGCGGCGGTGCTCTGCACGCCATCTACGGGACGCTGTGGGTCACCGGCTTCGCCACCCTGATCTCGGTGCCGATCGGGCTGATGACCGCGATCTACCTGGCCGAGTACGGCAACCGGGGCCGGCTGGCGGCGTCCATCACCTTCTTCGTGGACGTGATGACCGGCATCCCGTCGATCGTCGCCGGCCTGTTCGCCTACGCCTTGATGACCCTGATCGTCGGCCCGGGCGCCAAGTTCGGCTTCAGCGGCAGCGTGGCGCTGTCGGTGCTGATGATCCCGGTCGTGGTGCGCTCCTGCGAGGAGCTGCTGCGGCTCGTACCGAACGAGTTGCGGGAGGCGTCCTATGCGCTCGGCGTGCCGAAGTGGAGGACCATCGTCCGGGTCGTGATCCCGACGGCCATCTCCGGGATCGTGTCGGGCGTGATCCTGGCCATCGCCCGGGTGATCGGCGAGACCGCCCCGCTGCTGATCGCCGCCGGTTTCGCGGCGTCCATCAACAACGACCCCTTCTCCGGCCCGATGACGACGCTGCCGGTGTTCGTGTACGACCAGTACGCCCACCCCGGCATCGACGTCCAGCCGTACTGGGACCGGGCCTGGGCCGGCGCGCTCACCCTGATCCTGATCGTGATGCTGCTGAACCTGGCAGGCCGCCTGATCGCCCGTCGCTTCGCCCCCAAAATCGGGCGCTGACAAGGAGAAACCTGATGTCGAAGAGGATCGAGGTCACTGACCTGAACGTCTACTACGGCGACTTCCGCGCCGTGGAGGACGTGACGATGGCCATTGAGCCCAAGGCCATCACCGCGTTCATCGGCCCGTCCGGCTGCGGCAAGTCGACGTTCCTGCGGACGCTGAACCGGATGCACGAGGTCGTCCCGGGCGCCCGGGTGGAGGGCGAGGTGCTGCTGGACGGGGAGAACCTGTACGGCCCCGGCGTCGACCCGGTCCGGGTGCGCCGGCAGGTGGGGATGGTGTTCCAGCGTCCCAACCCGTTCCCGACGATGTCGATCAAGGAGAACGTGCTGGCGGGCATCAACCTCAACAACAGGCGGATGCCCGCGTCCGAGAAGGACGCGCTCGCCGAGAGGGCGCTGCGCGGCGCGAACCTGTGGGACGAGGTCAAGAACCGGCTGGATGCACCCGGCTCCGGCCTCTCCGGTGGACAGCAGCAGCGGCTGTGCATCGCGCGCGCGATCGCGATGGAGCCGCAGGTGCTCCTGATGGACGAGCCGTGCTCGGCGCTCGACCCGATCTCCACGCTGGCGATCGAGGACCTGATGGCCAAGCTGAAGGAGGAGTACACGATCGTGATCGTGACCCACAACATGCAGCAGGCCGCCCGGATCTCGGATGTCACCGCGTTCTTCAACATCGCCGGCACCGGCTCACCGGGCAGGCTGATCGAGTCCGGCCCGACCGAGAAGATCTTCTCCGTCCCGGACGTGAAAGCCACCGAGGACTACATCTCCGGCCGCTTCGGCTAGCCCGGGCGGTCCGGCCGCCGGCATCCGGGAGGTCGGGGGCACAGGAGGCCGACAGGTGCGCCTACTAGGATCGGCGACGTGAGCAACCCCGGCTGGTACCCGGACCCGGGCGGTCAACCGGGCAAGTTCCGGTACTGGGACGGCACCACCTGGTCGGCGAGGCTGACGTCCAACCCGCAGGAGGAGCCTCCCGGTCCCGGCGCCGAGCCCGCGACCGTCCAGCCGCCGCGCGCAAACCGGAAGTGGTGGCTGGCAGCGCTCGCCGCCGTGGTCGCCGTCGGAGCACTGATCTGGCTCGTGGTGAGGTTCCTCCCCGGGCAACTCGGCGCCGACGACCCCTGGGGTGCCCCCGGAGGCCACGCCAGCGCCAGCCTGTGCACTGCCGGCGTCCAGAACAGCACCGCCAGGGCGCGGACGACCGTGGACGGCCGGCTGACCGCGGGCAATCTGTCGTTCCCGCTGCTCGGCGACCCCTGGCAGGCTCCGGAGGGCGACAACCGCGTGCCGTTCGGCACCTATGCGGTGATGCAGGAGGCGCTCGACCAGGCGGACTACGACGGCACCGGCGGTCACAACTGGGTGTCCAGCGTGCTGCTCTCCGACCTCATCTCGGGCGACGGCTTCGCGAACTCGCAGACCGCGGCCGAGACGGTGATGAAGTGCGTCCTCGGCCTGTACTACGACGACTACCAGGTCGAACGCAACGACATCAGCGCCAAGGCGCACAGCGTGGACGGTCACGACGGCTGGCTGATCGAGTCGCAGCTGAGCTTCGACATCCCGGGCCTGAAGGCCAAGGGCGAGCGCGTCCTGCTGCTCGTGGTGCAGACCGACACCGACTCGTTCGGGCTGTTCTACGCCTCCGTCCCCGACACCCAGCCGGACCGGCTCGTCGACGCGCGGAGGGCGCTGAGCGAACTCCGCGTGGAGAAGTAGGCCACGGCACTCAGCCTGGCGCGTCGGCCATCAGGTGGGTGGCAGCGTCCACCACGGCCTCGCGCAGGCCGGGCTGGTCGAGCCCGAGGACGGCGAGCGCTGCGTCCACGGAATCGCCGAGCCCCCCGGACGCGACAGCCAGCACGGCCGCTCCCCCGGCGTCCCGGACCGGAGCGCCCCGTCCGCGCAGGTGCAGCACCCAGGCAGCGAGCACCCGGGCGGCCGCGCTCGGCGTGCGCCCACCGGCGTACTCGGCCCGAAGGGTCGGCAGGATGCGCACCGGAAGCTTCAGCGAGCCGTCGGAGGCGATCTGGGCAAGGGAATGCCGGATCGCCGGGTTGCGATACCGCTCGAGCAGCGCCTGTCGATGCGCGGCGAGCTCGGTAGCGGGGAGGTCCAGGTGGCGGCAGGCCTCGTCCCACCACTGCTCCACCCACGCCAGGCATCGCGGGTCGGCGATGGCCTCGGCGACCGTCTCGTGGCCCAGGACGCTGCCGCAGTAGGCGAGCAGGGAGTGCGAGCCGTTGAGCAGGGTGAGCTTGCGTTCCTCGTACGGGGTGGCGTCGGGGACGAATCGCGCACCGACGGCCTCCCACGCGGGGCGGCCGGCGAGAAAGTCCCCGGCGAGCACCCACTCGGTGAAGGGTTCGGTGGGAACCGGCACGGCGTCGTCGAAGCCGGTGGCGGAGCGGACGGCATCGAGATCGTCCGGCGTTGTGGCCGGAGTGATCCGGTCGACCATGGTGCTGACGAAGCCGGCGTTGGCGTCCACCCAGCCGGCGAGGCCGGGGGCGACGCGGTCGGCGAAGTCGGTGAGCACCCGGCGCAGCACCGCGCCGTTGCCGCTGAGGTTGTCGCAGCTCACCAGCGCGATCGGGCCGGCACCAGCGGCGCGGCGCGCAGTCAGGCCGGCCACCAGGCGTCCGGGGGTGGTGGCCAGCCCGGTGGTCGCGCCCCGCCGGAGCGCGGCGAGGTCGGCGGCCAGTGCCGGGTCGGCGAGGTCGAGCGACCCGTCCGGAGCGAGGACGTAACCCGCCTCGGTGACCGTGACGGTGACCAGCGCCAGGTTCGGTGAACGCCAGTACTCCAGGTACGCGAGGTCGTCAGTGGCGGCGTGCACGGCCGAGATCGAGGAGATCACCTCGTAGGAATCCCCGGACGCCCCACGGGTGATCAGCGTGTACAGCCCGTCCTGCGGCACGAGGGCGTCCGCCATCCGGTGCGAGCGGCCGGTGAACGCCGCGATCCCCCACTCGGCTGCGTCCGGCGCGTGCTCGGTGTACCAGGCCTGGTGGGCCCGGAAGAAGTTGCCCAGCCCCACGTGCAGGATCCGGACGGGAGCAGCCGGGCGTCCCACGCCGGCGCCGCGCCACAGCGGCTGGTTCATGGTGGTTCCTGTCGGGTCCGGTGGCCGGGGACCCCTTCTCGGTTGGGGCCCCCGGCCGGGGTGGGACGGCAGTGATGCCTACTTGACCGGGACGGCCGGATCCTCGGCCGGCAGGCCGAGCGCCACCCGCTCCCTGGCCGCGAACGGCCCGATCACGCTCTCGCCCTTCTTGCAGTCGTTGACCACGGTCAGGTCTCGACCGGCGACCTCCGGCATCAGGAGGGACGCACCCAGCGAGCACAGCGAGAACACGGCGAGCATGCCCGCGATCGGGATCCAGGAGCCGCTGGTCGCGCTCACCCAGGCAGCCGCGATGACCGGCCCGATGCCGGTGGCCAGGATGGCCGCCAGCTCCTTGGCCAGCGCGATCTGGGTGTAGCGGTGACGGGAGCCGAACAGCTCGGCCATCGTCAGGTTCTCCAGGGACGCCAGGGCGAGCACGGACGCCTGGTGCATGATGATGTAGCCGGCGAACACCGACGGCACGCTCTTGGTGGCGAGCAGGTACATCATCGGGAAGGCCAGCACGACCGAGATCGAGCTCATGATCATGTACATGGTCTTGCGACCGAAGCGGTCGGACAGCCAGCCGACGATCGGAATCGTGGCGAAGCCGACGATCGAGGAGATGATCACGACGTTGGTGCCGACGGACTTCTCCAGCAGCAGGACGGCGGTGATGTAGGAGATCAGGTAGGTCTGGATCATGCCGGAGTTGCCGGCCTGGCCGAAACGCAGGAAGAACCCGAGGAAGAAGGCGCGTCCCTTCTTCTCGTGCAGCGCCGCGGCGAGGACGGTCTCCTTGTGGGCGGCCAGTTCCTTGAACTCCTGCTCGGACATCGCGACGCCGTCGACGACGTCCACCCGGCTCTCGAAGACCGGCGACTCCTTAAGGTTGCGGCGCAGCCACACCGCGAACAGCATGATCAGGGCCGAGGCGAGGAACGGGATCCGCCAGCCCCAGCTGATCAGGGCGTCGTTCGGCAGGACGACGACCAGGATGCCCCACAGCGCGGATGCGAACAGGGTGCCGGAGTTGGTGCCGATCGCCACCAGCGACCCGATCAGGCCGCGGCGGTTGCGGGGTGCGTACTCGGTCAGCATCACCGAGGACCCGGCGATCTCGGCGCCCGCGCCGAAGCCCTGCGCGAGTCGCAGCACGACCAGCAGGATCGGGGCGAGGATGCCCACCTGGCCGTACGTCGGCAGGACACCGATCAAGGTGGTGGCCAGGCCCATCAGGGCGATGGTGTAGTACAGCACCTTGGTGCGGCCGATCCTGTCGCCCAGGCGGCCGAAGTACCAGGCCCCGAGCGGACGGCTGAGGTAGCCGACGCCGTAGGTGGCCATGGCAGACACGATGGCCATGCTCGGGTTCTGGGTGGAGAAGAACACGTCCTTGAACACCAGGGCAGCGGCCAGCGAGTAGAGCTGGAAGTCCATGAACTCCAGTGCGGTGCCCAGCCAGCCGGAGATGGCGGCGCGGGCCAGGTCCTTGGTTGTCCTTTCGACGATCGTTCCGGAGCCGGGCGAGGTGCCGGCGTCAGAGGTGGACATGACGGTCTCCTTTGTCAGTCAGTTCTGTGGGTGTGAGTGGGGTGGTGCGGGTTGACGGACGGTGAGTCCTGGGTTGGCTCACCAGTCGTGCAGGGTGCCGTCGGCCAGCCTGGCCACCGGCAGGTACTTCGGGTTGTAGGGGAAGCGGCGGGCAGCGTCCTCGTCCACCTCGATGCCCAGCCCGGGGGCGTCCGACGGGATCAGGTAGCCGTCGTCGAGGTGGTAGCCCGGACGGAAGACCTCGTGGGTCACCGCGTCGTGGGCCATGTACTCCTGGATCCCGAAGTTGGGGATCGAGATGTCCAGCTGCAGCGCGGCCGACAGGCTCACCGGGGACAGGTCGGTCGCCCCGTGGGAGCCCGAGCGCACGCCGTAGAGGTCGGCCAGGTCGAAGATCCGGCGCAGGTGAGTGATCCCGCCGGCATGGGAGACCGAGGTGCGGACGTAGTCGATCAGCTGCTCGGTGATCAGGGTCTGCACGTCCCAGATCGAGTTGAGCACCTCCCCGGTAGCGATCGGCGTGGTGGTCCGCTGCCGGATCAGCCGGAACTTCTCCTGGTTCTCCGCCGGGGTCGGGTCCTCCATCCAGAACAGCTTCAGGTCCTCCACGCTGCGTCCGAAGATGCCCGCCTCGTTGGGGGTGAGTCGGTGGTGGCAGTCGTGCAGGAGGTGGAAGCCGAAGCCGAACCGCTCGCGGATCGCGCGCAGGTAGCCCGGCGCCTGTTCGAGGTAGGCCGCCGTGTCCCAGCCGGTCTCGCTCGGCAGGGACGCGTCGGCGGGATCGTAGACGCCGGTGCCGTGGCGGACGCCGTACGCGTCCGGCACCCCGACCAGTGCCGCCTGGCCGCGGACGGCCCGGTAGCCCTCACCCAGGAGCCGGTCGACGTCGTCGAGCATCTCGGCCACGTCGGCGCCGGAGGCGTGTGCGTAGACCAGCACGCCGTCGCGGGCCTTGCCGCCGAGCAGTTCGTGGACCGGCAGGCCCGCGCGCTTGCCCTTGATGTCCCACAGGGCCACGTCGATCGCTGCGATCGCGGTCATCGTGACCGGCCCCCGGCGCCAGTAGGCACCCTTGTACAGGTACGACCAGATGTCGCCGATCCGGGACGCGTCCTTGCCGATCAGGGTCGGGATGACGTGGTCGCTCAGGTAGGACGCGACCGCGAGTTCCCGGCCGTTGAGGGTGGCGTCCCCCCAGCCGACGATGCCGTCGGACGTGGTCAGCTTGACCGTGACGAAGTTGCGGGCCGGGGCGGTGACGATGACCTCGGCGCGCTCGATGCGGTCAGTCACCGGGCGCCGCCGTCCACAGCGAGACGACCACCTTGCCGGACTTCGAGGAGTCGCGGGCCACGGCGAAGGCCTCGGCGGCCTGCTCGGCGGGCAGCACATGGGTGATCACCCCGGCGATCTCGGGGTGCTCGGCGAGCAGGACGATCGCGTCGTCGATCTCGTCGTTGAACCGGAAGGTACCGACGTAGCGGGTCTCCTTGATCTCCAGCGAGGCCAGGTTCACCGGTACCTCCGCGTTCGGCAGCGTCCCCACCTGGCAGACCGTGCCCTGGCGGCGGACCGCCTTGAGCGCGGTAGTGACGGCGGACGGCGCACCCGAGCACTCGAAGACGATGTCGAACGCCTCCTCGGGCACCTCGTCGATGCCGAGCTGGATCGTTGCCGTGGCGCCGAGCGCCTTCGCCCGTTCGAGCGGCTCGGCCAGCATGTCGAGGCAGGTCACCGACTCGGCTCCCCGGACGACGGCGGCGGCGGCGACCAGCAGGCCGATCGGGCCGGAGCCGCTGACCAGCACCCGCTGGCCGGCGACGCCGCCGACCACGGTGTGCGCGCGGAGCGCGACGGCCAGGGGCTCGGCGAGCGCTGCGGTGACCAGGCCCATCCCGTCCGGGACGACCCGGACCATGTAGTCGGAGACGATCAGGTACTCGGCCATGCCGCCCTGCCGGTGGGGGAAGTTGGCGGCACTGCCGAGGTAGGAGCCGCCCGGCCACAGGTGCTTCTCCTGCTCGATGCCGCGCAGCGGCGTCCCGAAGGTGGCCGGGGCGACGGTCACCGGGGTCCCCGCCGCCAGCTTCCCGGACGGGTCGAGATCGACCACACCGGACAGCTCGTGACCCGGCGTGAACGGCTCCCGGAGCTCGAACGGCCCGTTGGCGCCCTTGAAGTAGTAGTTCAGGTCGGAGCCGCAGATGCCTGCGTAGGTGACCCGCAGCCGCACCTCACCGTCGCCGGGCTCGGGGAGCGCCAGCTCGGCAGTGGTGATGTCCTGCGCCTTGAGGATCTTCAGCGCCTTCATCGTCGATGGCCTTTCGTCTTGGGTTTGCGGGGTTCACCAGTCGGTCAGGGTGCCGTCGAGGCGCCGGGCGACCGGAAGGTAGGCGGGGGTGTACTCGTGGGCGGCGAGGATCGCCTCGTCGAGGTCGACGCCGAGACCGGGCGCGTCGCCGGGCTGCAGCGCCCCCTCGGCGAAGGCCCAGGCGTGCGGGAACGCCTCGTGGACCAGGTCGGGGTAGCCCATGTACTCGGCGATGCCGAAGTTGTGCGTTGCCGCTGCCAGGTGCAGGGACGCGGCGAACGCGACCGGCGACACGTCCGACGGCCCGTGCGGGGCGGCCTGCACGCCGTGCACCTCGGCGAGCGCGAAGATCTTGCGGCAGTGGCTGATCCCGCCGGCGTGCACGATGGCCGTGCGGACGTAGTCGATCAGCCGGTCTTCGATCAGCCGCTGGCAGTCCCAGATGGTGTTGAAGACCTCGCCGATCGCCAGCGGGGTGGTCGAGTGCTGGCGCACCAGGCGCAGCGCCTCGGGATCCTCGGCAGGGGTGACGTCCTCCAGCCAGAACAGGCCGGACGGTTCGACGGCCTTCGCCAGCCGGGCCGCCTGGTTCGGCGTCAGCCGGTGGTGCGCGTCGTGCAGCAGGCCGACCTGGTCGCCGACGTGCTCGCGCACCTTCGCCAGGACGCCGGGGAAGTACGTCAGGTAGCTCTCGGCGTCCCAGCACTCCTCGATCGGTCGGACCGTGCGTCCGGCGGGCTCGTAGACGGGATCCTTCGACACGCCGTACACCGTGGTCAGGCCGGGAACGCCGGTCTGGACGCGGACGTGGGTGCAGCCGTCGGCCAGGTGGGCGTCCACCTGGTCGAGCAGGGCCGGCAGGTCCCATCCGAAGGCGTGCCGGTAGGCCGGGATCCGGTTCCGGACGCGGCCGCCGAGCAACTGGTACACCGGTTGCCCGGTGCGCTTGCCGAGGATGTCCCACAGGGCCATGTCGACGCCGCCGATGGCGGCCATGGTGATCGGGCCGCGTCGCCAGTAGACCCCGCGGTACAGGTACTGCCAGGTGTCCTCGATGGCGCCGGGGTCGCGTCCGATCAGCAGGGGGGCGACGTGGTCGCGCAGGTAGCTGGCGACCGCGAGCTCGCGGCCGTTGACGGTGGCGTCGCCGAGCCCGACGATGCCGTCGGCCGTGGTGATCCTGACGGTGACGTAATTGCGGGTGGGGCTGGCGACGATGACGTCGACCCGGTCGATGGTGTCTGTCATGGTTCCTCCCTACCGGTCCACCCGGGCGCTGCCGCCGGCTGCGAGCTTCCGCACCTCGGCGAGGGTGGCCATCGACGTGTCCCCTGGGGTGGTCATGGCCAGGGCGCCGTGGGCGGCGCCGTAGTCGAGCGCGGTCGGCAGGTCCTCGCCGGTCAGCAGCCCGTACACCAGCCCGGACGCGAACGAGTCGCCGCCGCCGACCCGGTCGAGGATCTCCAGGCCGTCGCGTTGTGCGGCCTGCACCAGGCCGGTCTGGCGGGACCAGGCCACCGCTCCCCAGTCGTTGACCGACGCCGAGCCGACGGTGCGCAGGGTGGTCGCGATGACGGACAGGTTGGGGTAGGCCGCCGCGACCTGCTCGATCATCCGGGCGTACCCGTCGAGCGGAAGTTCGCTGAGGTGTTCGTCAACGCCCTCGACCTCGAAGCCGAGGGCCGCGGTGAAGTCCTCCTCGTTGCCGATCAGCACGTCGACGTACCCGACGAGTTCGCGGTTGACCTGCTGCGCCTTCGGCTTGCCGCCGATGGCCTGCCACAGGCTGGGCCGGTAGTTCAGGTCGTAGGAGACCCGGGTCCCGTGCGCCTGGGCAGCCTTCACCGCGGCCAGGCAGGTCGCCGCGCTGGTCTCGGACAGTGCCGCGTAGATGCCCCCGGTGTGCAGCCAGCGGACGCCGAGCTCGCCGAAGAGCCGGTCGAAGTCCACCTGGTCGGGCGCCAGCTGCGAGATCGCGGTATGGCCGCGGTCGGACACACCCTTCGCCCCACGGACGCCGTAGCCACGCTCGGTGAAGTTCAGGCCGTTGCGGGCGCTGCGGCCGACACCGTCGGACTCGGCCCAGTGCACCCAGGACGCGTCCACGCCACCGGCCTGGATCAGGCTCTCGATCAAGTGGCCGACCTCGTCGTCCACCAGCGCCGTGACCACCGCTGTGGGCAGGCCGAACACCCTGGACAGGCCCCGGATGACGTTGTACTCCCCGCCCCCCTCCCACACCGAGAACTGGCGGGCGGTCCGGATCCGCAGCTCGCCGGGATCCAGCCGCAGCATCACCTCGCCGAGCGCGACCGCGGCATAGCGGCAGTCACCGGCTGCTCGAGTTTCCAGGACGGCCATGCTCAGGCTCCCTTCACCGACGCAGCGATCGCCGCGGCCTCGGCGCAGCGCTCGCGGACGAGACCGAAGTCGCCGGCGTCCACCGCCCTGGCCGGCACCATCCACGAGCCGCCCACCGCGGTGACGTTGCGCAGGGAGAGGTAGTCGGCGAGATTGTCGGCGCCGACCCCACCGGTCGGCACGAAGCCGACCTGGGCGAACGGCGCGCTGAATGCCTTCAGGGCGCTGATCCCCCCGTACACCTTGGCCGGGAAGAACTTCAGGGTGGTGAGGCCCAGCTCCAGGGCCGCCATGATCTCGCTCGGGGTCACCGCTCCGGGGAGCACCGGGACGCCGTGCTGCCGGGCCTGCTCGACGACGGGACGGCTGAGCCCGGGAGACACGATGAACTTCGCGCCGGCTGCCACCGCCTGGTCGACCTGCGCGGCGCTGACCACGGTGCCCGCTCCCACGAGCAGGCCCTCGTTATCGCTCATGATCCGGATCGCCTCGGCCGCGGCGGTGGTACGGAAGGTCACCTCGGCCACCGGCAGACCGCCGGCGACCAGCGCGTCGCCCAGCCCGGCAGCCCTCGCGGCGTCCTTCAGGACGACCACGGGGATCACCCGGAAGTCGCTCAAGTCCATCTTCCGTCCAGCCCTTCATTGGGTTGACTAGCTCTGTTTCGCTGTGCGAAACGCAGTGCTTCACACAGCGAAATGAGTGTGGCATGATGAACACGGAGTTGGCAAGACCCGAGTGGCACGGCCAGCTACGGTCGATCCAGAACTCACCGCCGGGAGGGTCCCGCCGGTGTTGACCAGGAGGCGAAGATGCCGAACGGGACTGCTCCGAAGGTGGAGGCCATCGACCGGGCGCTGGTGCTGTTGAGTGCGCTGGCTGAGGCCGGGCCGCTGGGCGCGCCTCTCGCCGAGCTCGCCGAACGCGCCGGTCTGGCGAAGCCCACGGCCTATCGCGCTCTCACGACGATGCGCCTGCGCGGGTTCGCGGAGCAGACGGACGGAACGGGGCACTACTCGCTCGGTCCGGCAGCCATCGCGCTGGCAGATCGCTCGGACACTCCGAACAACCTCGCGATCTCGATCCATCCGGCACTGGTCGCGCTGTCGCGCGCCTCGCGGGAGCTGGTGCACCTCGGGGTGCTGTCGGGTGACCGCGTCCTCTACGTCGACAAGGTCGAGCCCGAGCGGGCTATCCGGGTCTGGTCAGCGGTCGGCCAACTGGTGCCCGTGGCCAGCAGTTCACTGGGCCGGGCGCTCCTCGCTGCTCGCAACGTGCCAGAGGCCCACCTGGGCAGCTACCTGATCGACCTGCCGCCCGGCCGCGCGGTGACGTCGAGCCGGCTGCAACAGGCCGTCCAGGACGCCCGCACCCTGGGCTACGCCCTGGAACTCGGCGAGAACGAGCCCGACGTCGCGTGCATCGGCACCGCGATCCTGCGCGGCGGCCGCCCGGTCGCGGCACTCTCGATCACCGCGCTCGCCGTCCGGATGACCCCGGAGCGGCAGAGCGAACTCGCCGCCCTGATCCGCTCCGAGGTGCCGCCGCTGCTCCCCCCCGGACTGAGCCTGATGGCGCCGGGCGGAACCAGCTGACCGTCCGGTCGGACCACCCCAGGACCGCGCGCATCCGGCGCGCCCAAGAGAAAGCAGGAAGCCATGGTTGACCAACGATTCGGAATCGCCGGCAAGCTCGCGCTCGTCACCGGGTCCGGGCGCGGACTCGGCAACACCTACGCCCGCGGGCTGGCCGAGGCCGGCTGCGATGTGGTGCTGCACGGCCGGAACGCGGAGCTGCTCGCGGCCCAGCAGCAGGCGATCGGCGAGGAGTACGGCGTCACCGTCCACGTGACCTGCTTCGACGTCGCCGATCCCGACCAGGTCTTTCCCGCGATCGAGACGCTGATCGCCGAGGTCGGCGTACCGGACATCCTGGTCAACAACGCCGGGGTGCAGCGTCGCGCGCCGTTCCACGAGTTCCCGCTGGAGGACTGGGCGGACGTGGTCAACACCAACCTGAACGGCACCTTTTACGTCTGCCGCGCGGTCGCGCCCGGCATGGTCGAACGCGGCTCGGGGAAGATCATCAACATCGGCTCGGTGACCAGTGTGCTGGCCCGCCAGACGGTGTCGGCCTACACCACCACCAAAGGTGCGGTGGCGATGCTGAGCAAGGCGATGTCGGCCGACCTCACCCGCTACAACATCCAGGTGAACACGATCTCGCCGGGCTACTTCGACACCGAGATGAACGTGGCGCTGGTGAACGACGAGGCGTTCAGCGCCTGGGTGTGCTCGCGGACGCCCGCAGGTCGCTGGGGAGTTCCCGACGAGCTGCTCGGAGCCCTGCTCTACCTCGCCTCGCCCGCGTCCGACTTCGTGACCGGGCAGAACATCTTCGTCGATGGAGGCATGACTTCTGTCGTATAAAGGTCTCGGGAAGGAAGCGCGATGGACGAGCACGGACAGATCGGCGAACTCGCCGGTCACCACCTGGTCGTGATGGGCGTCGCCGGCAGTGGCAAGTCGACGGTCGGCGAGGCCCTGGCAGCGACGCTCGGCGTGCCCTTCGCCGAGGGGGACGACTTCCACAGCGACGAGGCCCGGGCGAAGATGGCCGCCGGCGTGCCGCTGACCGACGCCGATCGCTGGCCGTGGCTGGACCGGCTGGTGGCCTGGATGGACGGCCACGCCGACACCGGATGCGTGGTCTCCTGCTCGGCCCTCCGCCATGCCTACCGCGACCGGTTGCGCGCTGCGTCCGGGGTGGTCGAGTGCTACGAGCTCGACGTCGACCCCGACGACCTGCGCCAGCGGATGGCCCAGCGCGTCGGCCACTACATGCCGGTGGAACTGCTGGAGTCGCAACTGGCCACCCTGGAGCCGCTGGACGCCGGCGAGGGCGTCCGGCTGGACGGGACGCTGCCCGTTGCCGACCTGGTCACCGCGATCCTGGAGGCCAGGCGGACGCGCTAGCCGTTCGCCGGCGGCGGCCCCACGGTGCCGCGGACGGCCAGCTCGACGTCGAGGCGGGCGGGGCTGGCGGCCGCATCGCCGTCGATGACTCCCAGCAGCGTGCGGACGGCTGCGTCGGCCTTCGCCGGGATGTCCTGGCGGACGGTGGTCAGCGACGGCGTGACGTAGCGGGCCTCGGGCAGGTCGTCGAAGCCGATCAGCGACACCTCGCCCGGGACCATGACACCCGACTCCAGCAGGCCCTTCAACAGGCCGATGGCGATCACGTCCGCGGTGGCGAAGATCCCGGTCGGCCGGTCGGCATCGCCGGCCAGCGTCCGGCCCAGGGCAACGCCGTCGTCGAAGAACGGCTCACAGTCCACCAACGTCAGGCTGTCGGCGCCGAGACCGGCCGCGGTCACCGCCGCCCGGAAACCGGCGTACCGCTGGTGCAGCACGCCCGGCTGGTCGACACCGGGGGCGACCAGCGCCAGCCGCCGGTGACCGGCCGCGATGAGGTGCCGGCCGGCGAGCTGTCCGCCGGCGAAGTCATCGATGCCGACGCCGCGGATGCTGGGTGACGTGGAGTAGTTGTCGACGAAGACCAGCGGCAGGCCCACGGCCGCCTGGAGTTCGTCCGCCTCCGAGGTGAAGGTGCCCAGGATGATCGCGCCGTCGACCCGCCAGCTGCGCAGCTCGGCGGCGGTCAGCACGACGTCGTCGGCCGAACGGATCATCAGGTAGCGTCCGGCCGCGGTCACCCGGCGCTCGACCTCGTCGACGAAGATCGAGTCGTGCGGGCTGGGCTGGCGCCGTCCGGTCTTGCCGGCGTGGAGCAGGGCGATGATGTTGGACCGGCTGCCCGAAAGCGCGGTGGCCGGTCCGTTGGGGACGAAGCCGCGGCGCTGCATGATCGCCCGGACGCGCTCAGCGGTCGGCGCCGATACCCGGCTGGTCCGACCGTTGATGACGTTGGACACCGTCTGCGCGCTCACCCCCGCCTCGGCGGCGATGTCCCGGATCGTGGTCACCGGCACGCTCCTCCCGTCCACTCTCGGCGAGGCGACTCTAGCAACCGGTCTGCCGTCGTGGACAGATGGTAACAATCAGGTCACGGCCGGATCCAAGCTTGACCGCTCAACCTGCACGAGGCTAGCATCTCGATTGACCGGTAAACCTCCGGTCGGAGACCTGCTCAGCGAGGAGTGGCATGACCGTCCCGTCCACCATCGAGACCCGGCAGCCGGCATCGGTCGGCGACCCTCGGTGGTGGCGCAACGCGGTCATCTACCAGCTCTACCCGCGCAGCTTCGCCGACGGCAACGGCGACGGCATCGGCGACCTCGCCGGCGTCCGCGCGTCCCTGCCCTACCTGCGCGGGCTCGGCGTCGACGCGCTCTGGTTCACCCCGTGGTACGCCTCCCCCTGGGTGGACGGCGGCTACGACGTCGCCGACTACCGGGCGATCCACCCCGACCTCGGGACCCTGGCCGAAGCCGAGGCGCTGATCGCCGAAGCCCTCGACCTCGGCATCCGGACGATCGTCGACATCGTCCCCAACCACGTCTCCTCCGCCCACCCGTGGTTCGCCGAGGCTCTCGGCTCGGCGGTGGGATCCCCCGCCAGGGACCGGTTCTGGTTCCGACCTGGCCTGGGCACCTCCGGAGAACTCGCCCCCACCGGCTGGGTCTCGGACTTCCGCGGCGGAACCTGGACCAGGACGACCGACGCCGACGGCCGTCCCGGCGAGTGGTACCTGCACCTGTTCACCCCCGAGCAGCCCGACCTGAACTGGGACAACCCCGAGGTGCGCGCCGAGCACGAGGCGGTGCTGCGATTCTGGTTCGACCGGGGCGTGGCCGGCGTCCGCATCGACTCCGCGGCGCTGCTGGTCAAGGACCCGACCCTCCCGGAGGTCGGCCAGGCCGGCCGGCACCCCTACGTCGACCGGGACGGCGTCCACGACATCTACCGCTCGTGGCGAGCTGTCGCCGACTCCTACCCCCAGCCGAAATTGCTTGTCGGAGAGGTGTGGCTGGAGGACAGGGCACGGTTCGCCAACTACCTGCGTCCCGACGAGCTGCACACCGCGTTCAACTTCGACTTCATGACCCGCCCGTGGGACGCGGCCGAGCTGCGCGATTCCATCGAGGCGACCCTGGCCAGCCACCGTCCGGTCGCGGCCACGCCAACCTGGGTGCTGTCCAACCACGACGTCACCCGGCCGGTCACCCGCTACGGCCGCAGCGACACCTCGTTCGGCTTCGGGGCCAAGCGCTTCGGGGTGCCCAGCGACGAGTCCCTCGGCACCCGGCGCGCCCGGGCGGCCGCCCTGCTCACCGCAGCCCTGCCGGGAGCGCTGTACGTCTACCAGGGCGACGAACTCGGCCTGCCGGAAGTGGAACTCCCCCCGGAGCAGATCTCCGATCCGATGCACTTCCGCTCCGGCGGCGTCGACCCGGGACGCGAGGGCTGCCGGGTGCCGCTGCCGTGGACGCGGGACGGCTCCAGCCACGGCTTCGGCCCGGACGGCATCCCCGCCTGGCTGCCGCAGCCCCGGCACTGGGACGGCATCTCGGTCGAGGCCCAGGAGGCCGATCCCGCTTCGATGCTGAGTCTCTACCGTGCCGCACTCGCCCTCCGGCACAGCGAGCCGGCCCTGCGCAGCGACGACTTCGGCTGGCTCGACGGCCCGACGGAGCAGGTGCTCGCCTTCCGCAGGGGAAGCCCCGAGACCGGCCGGCTCACCTGCCTGGTCAACTTCGGGCCGCGTCCGGTGGAGATCCCGCCCGGACATCGCCTGGTCCTCGCCAGCCAACCGAATATCGACAACAAAGTCGGGCCCGACGTCGCTGTCTGGCTGCGTCCGTTCGCAGAAACCAACAACACTCAGGAGAAAAACAACGACGGCACCAAGGCCGCGCTGCAGATGCTGAAGGACATGCGCTGGACCGACAACTCGATGGGCTCCAACTTCATGTTCGACTGGAGCTCGATCAACCAGGCGTTCGCAGCGGGCAAGGTGGCCATGTACACCTCCGGCTCCGAGCAGGCCGCGATCGACGCGTTCAACGCCCAGGTGAAGGAGTTCGAGGCCGCCAACCCGAACATCACCATCGAGCCGCAGGAGTACGAGTGGAAGGCGACGACGTTCGCGGCCCAGCTCGCCGGCGGCACCCTGCCGGACGTCTTCGAGATCCCGTTCACCGACGCCAAGACGCTGATCCAGAACCAGCAGATCGCGAACCTGGACGCCCAGTTCAAGACCCTGCCGTACGCCGACAAGTTCAACGAGAACATCCTCAACGCCGGCAAGGGCGACGACGGGCAGGTCTACGCGATCCCGGCCAAGAACGTCTACGGCGTCGGCCTGCACTACAACCGCAAGCTGTTCGAGAAGGCCGGCCTGGACCCGAACAAGGCCCCGACCACGTGGGACGAGGTCCGCACGGACGCCGCCGCGATCGCCAAGGTCGCTCCCGGTGTGGCCGGCTACATGCAGATGACCCAGAACGCGACCGGCGGCTGGCAGCTCGTGGCCAACACCTACGCCCAACAACGACGGCACCAAGGCCGCGCTGCAGATGCTGAAGGACATGCGCTGGACCGACAACTCGATGGGCTCCAACTTCATGTTCGACTGGAGCTCGATCAACCAGGCGTTCGCAGCGGGCAAGGTGGCCATGTACACCTCCGGCTCCGACGTGTTCACCTCGCTGGTGCAGACCAACGGCGTGAAGCCCGAGACCTACGGCCTGGGCGCGATGCCGCAGTCCGACAGCCCGGACGCCGGCGTCCTCACCGGCGGCACGATGGCCGCGATGGCGGCCGACGCCACCGACGCCCAGAAGAACGCCGCCATCAAGTGGATCGACTTCTTCTACCTCCGCAAGCTGGTCGACAAGGATCGGGCCATCGCCGACGCCAAGACCCTCGCCGCGAACAAGCAGCCGGTCGGCACCCCGGTGCTGCCGATGTTCAACCGGGCGCAGTGGGAGGAGAACCAGACCTGGATCAAGGACTACATCAACGTGCCGCTGGACCAGATGACCGGCTACACCGACACGATGTTCGACCTGAAGCTGGTGGGTGAGCCGTCCCGGTCCACCCAGGAGATCTACAAGCTCCTCGACACCGTCGTCCAGACCGTCCTGACCAAGAAGGACGCGAACATCGACGAACTGCTGACCAAGGCCAACAACCAGGCCCAGGCGCTGCTCGACCAGCAGGGCTGAGTTCCGCGCGTCGGGGCCGTCCGCGACCTGTACCGGACGGCCCCGGCGCATCCAACACCCGAGGACACGCGACCGCCATGAGCACCACCGAATCCGTCGTCTACTACGACGTCGAGGACGACTTCGCCGTCGAGCCGCCCGGACCCGTCCGCGCGTGGGTCCGCCGCGGCGGGTTGAGCACGCTGGTGTTCGCGCTGCCGATGCTCGTGATCTTCGGCGTCTTCTCGTGGCTGCCGATCGTCAACTCGGTGGTCATGAGCTTCCAGAGGACCAACCTGGTCGCGCCCGCGAAGTGGGTCGGCTGGGCGAACTTCGCCTACGTCCTCAACGACCCGCTCCTTCCCACCGCCATCGGCAACACCCTCTGGTTCGCCGTCCTCGCCCTGCTGATCGGCTACCCGCTGCCGCTGGTGGTCGCGGTGCTGATGAGCGAGGTCCGCCGCTTCCGCGGGCTGTACTCGGCGCTGGCGTACCTGCCCGTCGTGGTGCCGCCGGTGGTCTCGGTGCTGCTGTGGAAGTTCTTCTACGACGCCAGCCCGACCGGGGTCTTCAACACCATCCTGGGCTGGGTCGGGCTCGGCCCGTATCCCTGGATCCAGGACGCCGACTGGGCGATGCCGTCCCTGGTGCTGGCCGCGACCTGGGCCGGTGCCGGCGGCACGATCATCATCTACCTGGCCGCGCTGACCAGCGTCCCGCCCGAGCTGTACGAGGCCGCCGAGATCGACGGCGCCGGGATCTGGCGCAAGATCTGGCACGTCACCATGCCGCACCTGCGCGGCGTCCTGCTGATCACCCTGATCCTGCAGGTCATCGCCACCGCGCAGGTGTTCCTCGAGCCCTACCTGTTCACCAACGGCGGGCCCGCCAACGCCACCTTGACGGTGTTGCTGCTGATCTACAACTACGCCTTCGCCAACAGCCTCGGCGGCAACTACGGGGCCGCGACCGCGCTGTCGCTGATGCTGGCGATCTTCCTGGCGATCATGTCGATCGTCTACTTCCGGCTCACCCGTTCCTGGAGCGAAGAATGACCACCACCGTCCATCTCCGCGACGCCGCCCGGAGCGAGGTGCCGCAGACCGGACGCCGGGTCGGGCGGACGCAGCGCGACCGGGCCGCGCTCTCGCCCTCGGACTGGCGGCGTCCGGGCGTCCGCTACGGCTTCGGGATCACGCACGCCGTCCTGCTGGCACTGCTGGTTGTGGCCGGACTCGGCCCGATGCTGATGCTGGCCAGGTTCGCGGTCACCCCGACCTCGGACATCCTGATGACGCCGATGTCGTTCTTCCCCAACGGAATCGAGTGGGGCAACCTCGACCAGGCCTGGAACCGCGTCCACATCGACCGGTACTTCCTGAACACGGTGGCGCTGGCAGCCGGGTCGTGGCTGGTGCAGATCCTGGTCGCCACCACCGGCGGCTACGTCCTCTCGGTGCTGCGTCCGGCCTACGGCAAGGTGCTTCAGGCCCTGGTGCTGGCCACGATGTTCGTGCCGTCCGTGGTGCTGCTGGTGCCGCTGTACCTGGTGATCGTGCACCCGCCGCTGCTGGGACAGTCGCTGCTGAACACCTTCTGGGCGGTCTAGCTGCCGTCCGGGGCGAGCGCGTTCAACGTGCTGCTGGTGATGCGCTTCTTCGACAGCCTGCCGCGAGAGGTGTTCGAGGCCGCCCGGGTGGACGGCGCCGGGAACTTCCAGCTCTTCGCCAGCATCGTGCTGCCGATGTCGCGTCCGATCATCGGGGTGGTGTCGGTGTTCGCCGTGATCGCCAGCTGGAAGGACTTCCTGTGGCCGCTGCTGGTGCTGCCCAAGCCGGAGATCCAGCCGCTGTCCGTGCGGCTGCCGGCGATCGCGGGCACGACCGACCTCGGCGTCCTGATGGCCGCGCTGGCGATCGCGACGCTGATCCCGGTGGCCCTGTTCCTGGTCTTCCAGAACCTGTTCCTGAACAGCAACAGCCTCAGCGGAGCCGTGAAGGGCTGAGGGTCTCCTCCCGCGCGTCCTCAGCCGCAGGACACCAGGCCCAGGTTCTCCTTCAGCTGCAGGACCCGGGCGGCGGACGCGTCGAGCTTCGCGGCGAAGGACGGATCGGCCTTCGCGTGGGCGACCAGGCCGGACACCAGGCTGGGGGCGATGGCAGGTGCCACCGTGAGCGCCAGGTCCCCGCCGGCCGCGACCAGCCGGTAGGCGCGCTCCTTCGCCGGGACGTGCTTCACCGCCGCGGCGGCCCCGAGGTCGTCGCTGATCACCACTCCCTCGTAGCCCCAGCCGCGGAGGATGCCGATCACCTTCGGGGAGAACATGGCGATGCTCCTGGCGTCGATCTTGCGGTAGATCGCCGACGACACCATCACCGCTCCGGTGTGCGCGTCAACGGCGTCGTGGAACGGGCGCAGCAGCGGACTGTTGGCCGTCGTGGTCGTGTCGACGACGTTGGCAGTGAAGTCGGTGTTGCCCGTGACCGCGCCCAGACCGGGGAAGTGCTTCACCGCCGACTCCACCCCGGCGGCCTTCAGCCCTGCCCGGAAGGCGGCCACCTTGGCCGAGACCTTCGCCGGATCGGAGCCGTAGCCGCGGCCGAGCCGGGCGATCGGGCGGTTGGCCCTCGCGTTGCCGGCCGGGACCACGTCGGCGACCGGGGCCAGGTCGAGGCGGACGCCGGCCCTGGCCAGCGCCGTCCCCCAGCCGGTCGCGGCCCTGGTCAGCGCGGCGTCCGACAGTTTCGCCTGCTTCGCCGCGGACGGGATCGTGGCGAAGCCCGTCCCTTTCAGCCGCTGCACCAGGCCACCTTCCTGGTCGGCCGCGATCAGCATCCCGGTGTCACCGCCGAGCTTGCGCAGGGACGCGCTGAGCTTGGCGACGCCCTTCACTCCCCCGGCCGTGCCACCCATCAGGATCACCGAGCCGGCCTTGCTCGACGTGATCGCCGTGCGCTCGGTCGCGTCCAGGCTGCCGGAGACGCCGACCATCACCAGTTGGCCGGCACGGGCCTTCAGGCTCAGCCGGCCGGCGAGCGCCTGGCACGCCGCCCCCTGGTTCGGGGACGCGGTGGGCCGGGCAGCGGACGGGGTGGCGCTCGTCGTGCTGGCCGGGGGCGGTGTCGTCCCCGGCACGGCGGTCGGCTGCGGGACCGAACATCCCGCCAGCAGCAGGGCGCCTGCCAGAGCCAGCGCACGCATCAGCGGGCCGCCGCGTCCAGGACCGCGTTCTCGACGACCTCGGTCAGCGCCGGATGGATCCAGTACTGCCCGCGGGTCAGTTCGGCGGCCGGCAGGTCGAAGCTCAACGCCTGAATCACGGGCTGAATCAGTATGGATGCATTCGGGCCGATGATGTGGCCGCCGAGGAGGCGTCCGGTCGGACGCTCCACCAGGACCTTGGCGAAATGGTCCTCGTCCTCCATCGCCCAGCCGTAGGCGACACCCCCGTAGTCGCGGACGCCGACCGCGTAGTCGAGGCCCTGCGCCGCGCAGTCGGCCTCGGTCAGCCCGACCCAGGCGACCTGCGGTCCGCTGAAGACCGCCTTGGGGACGAAGCGGTGGTCGGAGGCGATCGGATCGTGCGGGTGCACCAGGTTGTGCTGCACCACCCGGGCCTCATGGTTCGCCACGTGCTTCAGCTGCCAGGGCGAGGACACGTCGCCGAGAGCGAAGATGCCGTCGGCGGTCGTGCGCTGGAATTCGTCAACCCTGACCAGGCCGGTGTCCTCGTCCACCTCGACGCCGGTGCGGTGCAGGTCGAGCGTGTCGCCGTTGGGGACGCGTCCGGTGGCGAGCAGCAAGTGCTCCGCGGCGAACGAGTACTCCACGCCGTCGTCGTCGATCGTGCCGACCTCCAGGCCGTACTCGGTTCCCTCGACGGCGGCCAGGTGCTGGCCGAGCCGGAGCACGACCCGCTTGCTGAGCAGGTTGGTGAACCGGTCGGAGACGTCCGCGTCCGCTGTGCGCAGCAGCCGGCTGCCGCGGTGCAGGACGGTCACCTGGGTGCCGTAGGAGGCGAAGATGTGCGCGAACTCGGCGGCGATGAAGCCGCCACCGACGATGATCAGTGACTTCGGCAGGCTGGGCAGCCGCATGATGTCGTCCGAGGTGTGGACGCGGTCGGCCAGCGCCGGGTCGTCTAGGCCGGGCACGTCCGGGATGCGTGGACGGGAGCCGGCGGCCAGCACGAACCGGTCGGCGGTGAAGCGCTGCGAGCCCACCTGCAGGGTCTTGGGGCCGACGAAGCGGGCCTGCTCGCGGAACAGCGCGACGTTGTCCTGGCCGGCGCGGCACTCCTCGCCGGATTCGGCGATCGGGTCGATCCGGGAGAAGATCCGGTCGCGGATCGCGTCCCAGCTGACCTGGGGCTGCCCGAACCGGACGCCGAGTTCGGCGGCGTGCCGGGCCGACTCGATGACGTCCGCCGGATAGACGAACATCTTGGTCGGGATGCAGCCCACGTTCAGGCAGGTGCCGCCGAACCACTTCTGCCCGTCCACGATCGCGCAGCGCCAGTCGGCGAGCCGCCTGGTGATGATCGTGTTCCCGGTTCCGGAACCGATCACGCACAGGTCGAAGTCAGCCATGCCCCGATTGTTCCATGCCCGTCCTCGTCGCCCGTCCGGCCGCCTTCGCGTCCCCGCGTCACGCGTCCGCAACCCTGAACCGAAGTACCTGTCCCCGACGGTTCAGGCCGCGCTTCAGCCCAGGAGCGACCAGTACTTCTTCCGCGCCTTCATGGCATGGATGAGCATCACGTTTCCGCTGTCGAAGACGAGCACGACGATCTCAAGCAACCGGCCGTGCCCGTCGAAGCCGAGTCGGAACTCCGGCATTGGACTCTCGTCACTCTCTGGAGCCGAGTAGAGGAAGTGCTCCGCGGCGTAGACGGCGTCCGCTTCCTCGACGCCGTGTCCGAGCGCTGAGGAATGGATGAGCACTACGCGACGTGAGCCCAGGAGCTCACCGCTGCGCGGATCGCCTCGGAACGGCTCAGGCCCTCCTGCTCGGCGCGCGCCATCAACTCCTCCAGCATGACCTTGTCCATCCGCACTGGAACGACCTCGCTCGGCCCGTCTGCGCCCAAGCGCGGACGACCCCGACGACGTAGCCCTTCCACGTCGTAGCCCCGAAGGGCCTCCGCTTGCCACGCAGAGATCTGTGCCTCCGTGACAGGCACTCCGTCAATGGTCTCACCCATGGGCATTATTGTAATACGGACTTCGTTCCGAACACGCGGTCTCGATCACAGGCCGCCGTAGGCGTGCAGGCCGGTGGTCAGCAGGTTGATGCCGACGAAGTTGAACCAGAAGCTGGCCACGCCGACCAGGGCGATCACCGCGGCCCGCTTGCCCTTCCAGCCGACCGTGGTGCGGGCGTGCAGGTAGGCGGCGTAGATGATCCAGGTGACCAGCGACCAGGTCTCCTTCGGGTCCCAGCCCCAGAACCGGCCCCACGCGTACTGCGCCCATATCGCGCCGGCGGCGATGGTGAACGTCCACAGCGGGAAGGCGAACGCATGGAACCGGAAGCTGATCCGGTCCAGCGTCTCGGCGTCCGGCAGCTTGGCCAGGTAGCCGCTGACCCGTCCCCTCTCGACGGCGCGAGCCTTGAGCAGGTACAGGACGGCGGCGATCGCGCCGACGTTGAAGGCAGCTCCGGCGATCGCCGCGGCGATGATGTGGACGACGAACCAGACCGAGTGCAACGCCGGCATCAGGTCGGACACGTTCACGTAGAAGACCGTCACCGCCAGCCCCTGGCCGACGGTCAGCAGCAGCGTCACCGGCAGGCCCAGCCACCGCATGCCGAAACGGATCGCCAGCACCACGAAGCCGATCGCAAGGAACGCCAGCGAGGTCGTGATGAACTCGTACATGTTGCCCCACGGGGGACGGCCGGCCGCGACGCCACGGAGCACGACCCCGATCACGTGGGTCAGGACGCCGATCACCGCGATGCCGAGCGCCGCCCGACCGAGCAGCTCCGAGCGGGACGTCCCGGTCTGCGCCGGCTCAGGTTCGGCGGCGGGCTCGACACCCGCGCCCACGGCGACCAGTTCGCGCACCGGACGGGCACTGCGCGCGGCCGCCCACTCGGCGCCGAACAACGCCATCGCCAGCAGGTAGAGCACGGCCGAAGTCACCATCGCCAGGCTGGAGTAGTAGGCGATCACGGTTCCTCCTGTTCGGTCGCCGCCGGCACGACGGCCGCGACCAGCGCGGCCACCTCCTCGGCGAGACCGCCGCGGCCCTCGACCCGGTCGAGTCCGGCGAACTCGACGCTAGCGCCCCGCTCCGCCGACGCGTCCCCCGCGGCCGGATCGCTGGGCACAAGTCCCACCACCCGGACGAACAGTCGCCGGGGACGCACCGACAACGAGACCGCCATGCCCATCACCGCGAGCATCACCGACAGCAGCACCAGCCAGCCGCCGGGGGTGTTGGAGACCTGCAGCTTGGTCCAGCGCTTCCAGCCGTCGAAGCTGATCGACCCCTTCCCGTCCGGCAGCGTGAGGCTTTCGCCGACCGCCAGCGCCGCGGTCACCGGCTGGTCGCCGGTGGTCAGCTGGGTGAGCCCGGTCCTGTCCAGGCTGTACACGTTCTCCGGGACGCCGGTCTCTGCCTTGGGCGGTCCGGCCCACGCGTTCAGCAGCAGCCGCGGGTTCAGCGCGTCCGGGAACACGGAGACCATGCCGGCGGAGGTGGGGTTCGCGGTCGGCAGGAAGACGCCTTCGAACGCCAGCCGGTCGGGACGGGCGTCCGGCGCCTTGATCACCCCGTCGGAGCGGAAGTTGGCGTCCACCGGGACGAACACGACAGGGCCGGAGAACGCCACGTTCCCCTGCCCGTCCCGGACGGTGACCACCGGCGCGTACCCGTGCCCGAGCAGGTGGACGGAGTCGCCGCCGAGCTGCAGCGGCGCGTTCACCTGCAGCTCGGACTGGCCGACCTCGCCGTCCGCGCCGGTGACGGTGACGGTCGCGTCGAACGCGCGGGCCGCACCCGTCTGGGTGGGGCCGGTCTCGAACCGCACCCGGAACTGGTCCAGCCGGATGGTGAACGGGCTCAGCCAGCTCGCGTTGAACGCCGCCCCCGAACCGAACTCGTCGTACTGGCTCAGCGTGTTCGAGAACGCCTGGCCCTCGACGACGATCGCCGAACCCCGGAAGCTGAACAGCGACCCCCAGGCCAGGCCGACCAGCGTCGTCAGCAGGCAGATGTGGAAGACCAGGTTGCCGGCCTCCCGGAGGTAGCCGCGCTCGGCGGAGATCGCGTCGGCGTCCCGGCGGACGCGGTAGCGGTGGGCTCGCAGGTGGGCCTCGGCCGCGTCCAGCTGCGCTGTGACATCACCGGCGGGCACGGACGTGAAGCCCTCCAGCCGGCCCAGCCGTCCCGGCGGCGGCGACGGCTGCGCCCGCAGTGCCTTCGCGAACTGGGCCGTCCGCGGCAGGATGCAGCCGATCAGCGAGACGAACAGCAGCAGGTAGATGGCGGCGAACCAGGCCGAACCGAACACGTCGAAGGCGCCGAGCCGGTCGATCCAGGCCCAGCCCGGGTTGGCGGCGAGCCAGTTGCGCACCCCGGACGGGTTCGTCGGCCGTTGCGGCAGCAGCGAGCCCGGGATGGCGGCCAGGCCGAGGATGAACAGCAGGATCAGCGCGGTTCGCATCGAGGTCAGGGTGGTCCAGAAGAACCGCGCCCAGCTGACCAGCTCGCGTCCCAGCCGCTTCACAGCAGTACCCCGTAGGCGCCGGCCCAGCTGCGCAGCGCGGCCATCGCGGCGTCCCAGACCCCGGTGAGGAGCAGGACGCCGACCGCGACCATCACCAGGCCGCCGGCCAGCTGGATGCCGCGGTGATGCCGCCTCGCCCAGTCGAGGCCGCCGCTCAGCCGGTCGAACGCGAGGCCGATCAGCACGAACGGCACCCCCAGCCCGATCGCGTACGCCAGGGCCAGCACGCCGCCGCGCAGCGCTGTCGCCTCGTTCATCGCCAGCGTGTACACCACCGCCAGGGCCGGCCCGAGGCACGGAACCCAGCCGAAGCCGAAGACGATCCCCAGCAGCGGGGACGCGGCCAGCCCCACCTTGGGCGCCACGGTGAGCCGCCAGGTGCCCTGGGCGAACGGCAGCAGGCCGGCGAAGACCAGGCCCAGCAGGATGCACAGCACTCCGGCGACGACGGTCAGCGGGCGCTGCCAGGCCGACAGCAGCGAGCCGAGCGAGCCGAGCAGGGAACCGCCGGTGACGAACACCAGCGCGAAGCCGGCGACGAAGCCGAGCGTCCCGAGCAGCACCCGGTGGCGGCCGCGCCCGGCGGTGATGTCGGCAGTGCTCAGCCCGGTGGCATAGCTGAGGTAACCGGGGACCAGCGGCAGCACGCACGGGGAGAGGAACGACGCCAACCCCGCCAGCGCCGCCAGCGGCAGGCCGAGGAGCATCGAACCGCCGATCGCCTGGGCCACCCAGTCGGAGAAGCTCATCTGCCGGCCGCCAGGTCGTTGATCAGGCCGACGAGGGTGGCCTGGGTCGTCGCTCCGATGATCCGTGCCGCGACCTTGCCGGACGGGTCGACGAGCAGCGTGCTGGGGATGGCCTTTGCCGGCAGCTGTGAGGAGAACTTCAGCAGCAGCGCCCCGTCCGGGTCGTACAGGTTGGGGTAGGGAACCGCGAACGCCCGGACGAACGCATTCGGTGCCGCGGTGCCGGTGTCGCGGGTGTTCACCCCGACGAAGACGGCGGTGCCTTCGGTGGCCTTCGCCGCAGCCACCAGCTCGGGAGCCTCGGCGCGGCAGGGGGCGCACCAGGAACCCCACACGTTGTAGACGATGACCTTCCCGGTGTGGTCGAGGCTGCGCCAGGTGGCCCCGTCCAGAGTCTCGCCGACGAGCTCGGGCGCGGCCGGACGCTGCCCGACGGGCAGGACGGTCAGGGTTCCGTCCCCGGTGACGAAGCCCGTGCCCTCGGTCGAGCCCGTTCCGCAGCCGGCCAGCAGGACGGCAGCGAACAGGGCGGCGACAAGGCGGAACCGGCGCATCAGGCTCCTGGGCGGAAGCGCTTCTTCTTCACCGGCAGCAGGTCGCCGGCCGGCTCGGTGTACTCGACGCCGACGAGCTTCCCGTCGTCGAAGGTGAAGGTGGTGACGCTGGCCAGCCGGGCCTCCCGCTTGCGCGGATCGTGCACGAGCCGTCGACCCTCCGCGTCGGAGCGGGCCATCCAGATCGGCAGCTCGTGGGACAGGATCAGCGCCTGGCCGCCGGGGACCTGAGCCGCGGCGTCCGCGAGCGCCGCGCGCATCCGAGCGACGATCGAGGTGTACGGCTCGCCCCAGCTGGGACGCAGCGGGTTGCGCAGTGCCCACCAGCTGGTCGGCCGGAGCAGCAGCTCGTTGTAGCGGCCGAAGCTCTTGCCCTCGAACACGTTCGCGGCCTCGATCACCCGTTCGTCGAGGTTCACCTCGAGGTCGGGGTGGCCGGCCGCGATCGGGGCGATGGTCTCCTGCGCGCGCTGCAGCGGCGAGCTGACCAGGTAGTTCAGCGGGACGTCGGCGAAGTACTCGCCCAGCCGGTCGGCCATCTGCTGGCCGAGCTCGGACAGCCCGAAGCCCGGCTGGCGTCCGTACAGCACCGCGTCCGGGTTGTGCACCTGGCCGTGCCGTACCAGGTGGACGATGCTGGTCATCGGGCTCCTCGCAACTAGTTCGGCACCACTCTACGGGCCAGGCCCAGTGTCGCCGGGCGACAGCCCTCCGCTTCGCTGCTGAGCTGAGGATGCGGCCGGCTGATGGCTAGCCGAGGGCGGCGCGGAGCTGCTCCTCCTTGACGAACCAGATGGCGTGCCGGACGCCGTCCACGAACGTCACCGGGACGTGGTCGGTGTATTCGGCTCGCAGGCGCGGATCACTGTCGACGTCCACGACCTGCCAGGACACGCCAGATTGGTCGCAGACCGCACGGACGGTCTCGATCGCCTCATCGCAGAGGTGACAGCCCTCGCGGACCAGGAGCACGACCCGGGCTTCGGTCATCGTCGGCCGCGGGCGGATGGGGGCTTACTTGCCGGCGCGACGACGCTGGATGCGCGTCTTCTTCAGCAGCTTGCGGTGCTTCTTCTTCGCCATCCGCTTACGGCGCTTCTTGATGACCGAACCCACGTATACCGACCTCTTCTCACAGACCCGTCCGCGCGGACGGAACGCTTGTTGCGGGCTGCAGCAGCCCGGAGCTTGCCGGCTGACCAGCAGCCGACGGGCAATCCTACTTCACCGGCGCTCACCGGCAGAAATCCGCGCACCCGTCCCCGAGCTCACCTGCCCGAGGCTGGGCGTTCCGCCGCTCCTGCAGTTATCGCGGCCGCCCCGGCGGGGCCGCGAGAGCAATCCGCCGTTCCTGCGGTTACGACGGCGCGCGGAGGGCTGATAACTGCAGTTACGGCGGAACGCTCGGCGCCGGGCCCGTCAACCGGGCCCATAACCACAGGAACGGCGTAAGGGGGGTCGTGATCGTGCCGACCCCGCCTCAGGGTGCTGACTTCTTGTCGAGATGGGGATCGTGGTGGGCAGGGAGTGGACGACAAGAGGCCACCTCAGCGGGCAGTAGTCGACCTGTCGCCTCCTAGACCGCAGGATGACGCGGCAGGCCGAGCAGAACGCGCCCGATCCGTCCGACCGTCAACGGCTAGTCCAACTCACCATGAACTGGAGTTGGCGACGCCTCCATTCACGCAAGGTTGGCCCGCGCGAGCGACGTCAGGGCCGGACGAGCGCACCGCCCGCACGGCACCCGGCTGCGGGCGCTCAGGCCGAGCAGAGCTTCTGGAACGCCTGGAGCGCCTCCTGAAGTTCCGCCATCACTTTCGCCGCGTCCGCCGCTGCGGAGTAGTCCTTCTTGACGAGCAACTTGTTCATCAGGTCACTCAGCTTCGCGTAGCCCTTCTGCATCCCGGTCAGTGCCTTCTTGACCTCAGGATTGCTGGACGACTCCGCGAGTTTCCCGAAGACGTCAGCCATGGCCGCGAGCGCCTTGACCGAAGACTTCGGGTCCTTACCACCGCTCTTGGCCATCTCGGCCTGGACCTTGACGAGCTCGGCCTCGGCCTCGAGGAGTTTCAGGTTGGGCTCGATGCAGGCCTCGGCGAGGGTCTGCTCACTCGTCGTGGGCTCCTCCGCCGCCGGGCTGGACTGCACCGGGGCTGGGGCCGATGTGGCCGGTGCGGAACTGACGTCACCGGTCGGGGCCACCGGGGCGGTCGGAGCGGCCGAGCAGGCGGTGAGGCTGAAAGCAGCGATGGCGACGGTGGCCCAAGTGGCGATGTGCCGATTCATGACGTTCCTTCTTGATCTGTCTGGCGCAGCAGAGTGGTAATGAGATCGTCACTGCGATGTGACTTATAGTCCGTGGACTGATCGTCAGCATAGCGGAACCGTGAAGGCATGGCTCCGTTCCCGCAACGCATTGTCTTCGGGGCCCGGGTGCGCGCGTTGCGCACTGATCGAGGGTGGTCACAGGAGGAGTTCGCCCACCGGGCGAATCTGGACCGGACCTATGTGAGCGGAGTGGAGCGCGGAGTCCGCAATCCGACGCTCGATGTGATCACCAGGTTCGCAGCCACTCTCGAGGTCGAGGTCGCGGACCTCTTCCCCCGCAGCGCGGCGCATTCAGACAAGCAGTCGCACTGACCGCGATGTGCGCAGGACGGATACGCCGGTCAGCCCAGAAGTCGAACGGACCGGAGCAGGCCCGGATTGCGGAGTGGGCCTCAGCCGGCGCGGTAGAAGGATTCCTTGAGATAGGCGTTCACGGCGTGCTCGGGGACGCGGAAGTTGCGGCCGAACCGGACGGCGTCGATCTCACCGGCGTGGATCAGCCGGTAGACCGACATCCGGGAGACGCGAAGCGCGGTCGCGACCTCGGCCACCTTCAGGAACTTGACGTTTCCGAGCGGTGTGACCGGGTCACTCATGGCTTGGCTCTCCTTCTGCAAGGGGACCACTACCGCTGTGGTCGTCCGCCCACCCTATCGGCACCCCACGGGGTAGCGGTACACCCTGATCGAATCGAGCACGGGGTTCGCGGAAGCCTCCGGCGGTGTCCCCCGTCCGGGGGACAGGCGCAGGTTTGCCCATGCCCGGCCGGGGACGGTGGGGATCGCCGTCGAGGGGTCCGGTCGGCAAGGATGGACGGGTGCGGATCGACCTGAACGCCGACCTCGGGGAGGACTGCGGCGCCGACGACGCGGCCATGCTGGACGTGGTCAGCAGCGCCAACGTGGCCTGTGGCTTCCACGCCGGCGGCGGCGAGGTGATGGCGGCGACGGTGGCAGCAGCCGCCGTCCGCGGCGTCGCGATCGGGGCGCACGTGAGCTACCGCGACCGGGAGCATTTCGGACGCCGGCGCCTCGACGTCCGTGCCGACGCGCTGCGCGACGACGTCACCGAACAGCTGGCCGCGCTGGCCGACTGCTGCGCCGCGGCGGGAACCCGGATCCGCTACGTCAAGCCGCACGGTGCGCTCTACCACGCGATCGCGGCCGATCGGTCCCAGGCCGAGGCCGTGGTCGGCGCGATCGCGGCGTTCGACCCGTCCCTGCCCCTGCTCGGGCTGCCGGGGACGCTGGCGGTCGACGTCGCCCACGCCGCCGGTCTCACCACCCTGACCGAGGCGTTCGCCGACCGCGCCTACACCGCCGACGGCGGGCTCGTCCCGCGCGACCGGCCCGGAGCCGTCCTGGACGACCCCGGCCTGGTCGCCGCCCGGATGCTCGGCCTGGTCGAGACCGGGACGGTCGCAGCGGCGGACGGCACGCGCGTCGCCGTCGCCGCCGACTCGATCTGCGTCCACGGCGACTCCCCGAACGCGGTGGCGATGGCCCGGGCGGTCCGCGACACGCTCACCGCCGCCGGCGTCGAGGTGGCCGCCTGTGCCTGAGTTGCGGCTGCTGGACTACGGCGAACACGCCCTGCTGGTGCAGGCGGAGCCCGCCGCGGTGGCGCGCCTGACGGTCGCGCTGGCGTCTCTCCCGGACGTCGAGGTCGTGCCGGCGGCGAGCAGCGTGCTGGTCCGTCCGTCCGCTCCGGAGAAGCTCGCCGAGACCAGGACGGCGGCGGCCGCGATCCTGGCCACCCCGCTGCCGCCCGCTCCATCGATCACGGACGCCGCCGAGATCCGGATCCCAGTGGTCTACGACGGCCCCGACCTGGCCGCGGTGGCCGATCTCACCGGCCTCGGCGTCGCCGGCGTCATCGCCGCCCACACCGCCACGCCCTGGCGGGTGGCGTTCGCCGGATTCGCCCCGGGCTTCGCCTACCTCGCCGACGGGGACGCACGGCTGGCCGTGCCGCGACGGGCCGAGCCGCGGACGTCCGTGCCTGCCGGGTCGGTCGGGCTGGCCGACGGGTTCTCCGGCATCTATCCGCGGGCCTCTCCCGGCGGCTGGCAGCTGATCGGACGCACCGACACCGTCCTGTGGGACGCCGGCCGCACCTCCCCCGCGCTGCTCACCCCAGGCGCCTGGGTGCGCTTCGAGGCGGCGCGGCCGTGATCGAGGTGCTGCGTCCCGGGCCGCTCGCGCTGGTGATGGACGCCGGACGTCCCGGCTACGCGGCGGTCGGAGTCAGCCCGTCCGGGGCGTTCGACCGGGCCGCGTTCCGGCGCGGCGCCCGACTGGTCGGCAACGACCCGGGGCGGCAGGCCGGCATCGAGATCACCCTCGGCGGCTTCGCCTTCCGGGCCTTGGCAGGCTGGCGGGTCGCCCTCACCGGGACGGTCTGCCCGGTCACGGTGGACGGCCACCGCGTCGGTTGGGACGCGGTGATCGACCTGGATCCCGGTCAGATCCTGGCCCTCGGGACACCGGAGATCGGCCTGCGCAGCTACCTCTCGGTAGCCGGCGGACTGGACGCCGAGCCGGTGCTGGGCTCCCGGTCGACGGATCTGCTGTCCGGGCTGGGACCGGCTCCGCTGAAGGCCGGCGACCTGCTCGGGGTCGGCGTGCCACCGCGGTCGGCCGGCCCGCCCCCGGCCCGGCCGTGGGTACCGGCCGGCGACGACGTCCTCGACCTGCTGCCCGGTCCGCAGACCGGCTGGCTGGCCGACGTCGAGGCCCTGGCAACGACCTGGACGGTCTCGCCGAACTCCAACCGCGTCGGCGTCCGCCTCGACGGGACGCCGATCGTCCGGCGGGCCGGCGAGATTCCCAGCCAGCCGCTGGTCCGCGGAGCCGTCCAGCTCCCCGTGTCCGGGCAGCCGGTCGTGTTCGGTCCCGATCACCCCACGACCGGCGGCTACCCGGTGGTCGCCGTCCTCACCGACGAGAGCTGCGACCGGCTGGCGCAGCTGCGTCCCGGCCAACCGTGCCGGCTGCGCTGGACCACCCGATCGTGAGCCACCCCTGGTCGTCCCGGCCTCGCTCCGGATCGCACGAAGGCGACTCAGGCCTGCCACGCCCACGGTCGTTGGCTGCGCCAGCTCGAAGCCCTGCTCAGTCGGCGATGTCGCCGGCCGTCTCCAGGACGCAGAGGCTCATCCCGCCGGGACCCGACAGCACCGTCCAGCCGGCGCGGACGGCGACCACCACGGCTCCCGAGGCGACCAGCCGGGCGACCTCCGCAGCGCGGTCAGCCGTCCGGATGTGCAGGTGCCCGACCGGCGCCGTGGCCACCGCCGCAGGCTGAAGGCGCAACCGCAGCGCCCAGCGCTCGGCTGCCCGGGCCTCGAACGGATAGTCGCCGTCCACCGCGCGCCACGAGCCGCCGGCCAACGACTTCCAGAAGCCGAGTTCCGCCTCCAGGTCGGGCTCCGGGATGTCGAAGACCACCTCGTCCACCCGGCTGTCGTGTCCCTCGGGCCAGCCGGTGGCCGCGGGCACGCTGGTCAGCCGGGCCGTGACCAGGCAGAACACGATCCCGGCCGGCGACCTCAGCACGAGGTAGGAGTGCTGGCTGCTGTCGACGAGCGTCGCCCCGGCCGCCTCGGCCTGCTCCGCTGCCGCCCACGGGTCGTCCACGTGGACGTCGAGATGCAGCCGGGTCGGCCCGTCCCCGAGCCGCTGGACGCGCAGGTAGTCGTCGCCCTCGGGTGGGACGAGGGTGGCGAACTCGGCCTGTTCACCCCGTGGGGCGGAGAGTTCGTAGCCCGTGGCGGCGAGCCAGAATCGCGTCCCCGCGTCGAACTCGGAGGTGGGGAAATCGATGAAGGCGGTCAGCCAGCGTGGCGACCCGAACGCTGCGGACATCTGCCGGGCACGCTCAGCCGGCCAGTTCGCGGCTGCGGTCGCGGGCGGCCTCCATGGCGGCGGCGAAGGCCGCCTTGACCCCGTGGGCGTCCAGTTCGCGGAGCGCAGCCGCCGTGGTGCCGCCGGGCGAGGTGACCTGCTCGCGCAGCCGTCCGGCGTGTTCGCCGGTCTCGACCAGCAGCTTCGCCGACCCGTACACGGTCTGGACGGCCAGCGTGGTCGCGACGTCCCGGGGCAGGCCGAGCAGCACGCCGGCGTCCACCATCGCCTCGACGACGTAGAAGACGTAGGCAGGGCCGGAGCCGGAGACGGCGGTGACCGCGTCCTGGTATGCCTCCGGGACGGTGACGACCTTGCCGACCGAGCCGAGCAGGGCCGCCGCCAGTTCGAGGTGTTCCGGGGTGGCTGCGGAGCCCGCGGAGATCGCGGACACGCCCTCGCCCACCTTGGCCGGAGTATTCGGCATCACCCGGACCACCGGCGTCCCGACCGGCAGTGCGGCTTCGATGGTGGACGCGGTGAGGCCCGCGCAGATGGAGACCAGGACGGCGCCCGGCCGGATCGCCGGGCCGATCTCGGCCAGCACGCCGACCGCGTCCTGCGGCTTCACCGCGAGCAGGACGGCGTCGGCGTCGGCGACGGCGGCCGCGATGCTGGCGGCGCTGCCGATCCCGTGCCGTCCGACCACCTCGTCCACGCGGGGCTGGTAGCGGTCGACGGCGACGAGCTGCTCCGGTTCCCAGCCGGCGGCGACGAGCCCGGCGACGATGGTCTCCCCCATCACACCGGCGCCGACGACGGCGAGCCGGCTCATCGGGCGACGGCCCGTCCCGCCAGCACCACTTCGGCGATCTGGACGGCGTTCAGCGCAGCGCCCTTGCGGAGGTTGTCGTTGCTGACGAACAGCACCAGCCCGCGCCCGCCGGGCACCGACTGGTCGGAGCGGATCCGGCCGACGAAGCTCGGGTCCTGGCCGGCGGCCACGCGCGGGGTCGGCACGTCCGCCAACCGGACGCCGGGCGCGGTGGACAGGATCCCGGTCGCGCGGGTGACGCTGATCTCCTCCGCGAACTCGGCGTGGATGCTCAGGCTGTGTCCGCTGAACACGGGGACGCGGACGCACGTGCCCGCGACCAGCAGGTCGGGAAGGTGCAGGATCTTGCGGGACTCGTGGCGGAGCTTCTGCTCCTCGTCCGTCTCCAGGCTGCCGTCGTCGACGATCGAGCCGGCCAGCGGGATCACGTTGAAGGCGATCGGCGCGACGTAGGGTGCGGGATCGCCGGCGGGCACGGCGGAGCCGTCCAGCGCCAGTTGCGCGGGGTCGTGGGCGACCGCGTCCGCGGTCTGGTCCGCGAGCGCGCGGACGCCCTTCACACCCGACCCCGAGACGGCCTGGTAGGTGGCGACGATCAGCCGCTGCAGGCCGGCGGCGTCGTGCAGCGGCTTCAGCACCGGCATCGCGGCCATCGTGGTGCAGTTGGGGTTGGCGATGATGCCCTTGGGCGGGTTCAGCGCGTCCTCCGGGTTCACCTCGGAGACGACCAGCGGGACGTCCGGGTCGCGGCGCCAGGCCGAGGAGTTGTCGATGACCACAGCACCTGCGGCCGCGACCCTCGGGGCGAACTCGCGTGACATCGTCGCACCGGCGGAGAAGAGCGCCAGGTCGAGCCCGGAGAAGTCCGCCGTCGCGGTGTCCTCCACGACCACCTCCCCGCCGCCCCAGGCGAGGTTCTGCCCGGCCGAGCGGGCGGAGGAGAAGAACCGGATCTCATCGACCGGGAACGACCGTTCGGCGAGCAGCGTGCGCATCACTCCGCCGACCTGGCCCGTCGCCCCGAAAACACCAACACGCATGGGGAGAAGACTACCGGGGCACGCGGACAGCGCCGGTCTTGCCCGTTGTCAGCCGGGCGCCGGCCCCGTCAGCACCGACCGGAGATCCCGGGTCAAGCCCGGGATGACGACTCCAGTACGGGACGAAACCACGGCCGGGATGACAAGGGATGATTCAGGCGGCAGAGGAGCGATCAGCACACAGGCTTCCGGTCGGAGGCGTGGAGGTCTCCGCCCACACGGCCCGACAGAACCCCACCAGCGTCATCCCGGGCCCCGACCCGGGACCCCCGGCGGCCGAGTAGCCAGACCCGTCCAGGCATCCCGGCATACGCCGGGACGACACCGCGCACACCGCGACGAGGACGCCCTCAGCGCAGGAGCTCGCGGCTGAAGGAGAGCAGGTCGCCGCCCTTCATGGTCACGGTGCCCGAGTCGCCCTCGATGATCAGCCCGTACTGCTCCGGCGGGACGCTGAGCTCGAAGCGTTCGCCGCCGGCCTGCTCGAACGTGACCTTGTACAACTGCCAGGCCGAGCCGTCCCCCATCGGCACCTCGACGACGTTCGGCGAGCCCAGCTCAGCCACTCCGGTGTGTCCGGGACTGAGCGTCTCGACACGCTTGTCGACCACCCGTCCCCGCGCCTGCACCTCCGGTGCTGCCGCCATCTTCGCCTTCGCGCGGCCGACACTCGCGACGCGGTAGATGAACAGGCCGATGACCCCGAAGAAGATGATGAAGAACAGGACGACGACGGCGCGCAGCCCGGCGCCCATCATCCCGAAGGCCCCGAAGAAATCCGATCCGTCCGGCATGGGCACAGCCTAGCGGTCAGCCGCCGCCCGGCAACCCTCCCAGATAGGGGGCCACCAGCGAATACCCGACGAACGCGAAGAAGTCGAGCAGGAAATGCGTGACGACCAGGGGTCCGACGCGTTTCGTCCGCAGATAGACCAGTCCGAAGACCAGTCCCATGACGATGTTGCCCAGGAACCCGCCGAAGCCCTGGTAGAGGTGGTAGCTGCCCCGGACGAGCGCGCTGGAGACCACGACCACCCACACCGGCCAGTTCAGCTGGACGGTCCGGGTGAACCAGAAGCCGATCATGATGACCTCTTCCAGCACCGCATTCATGCCGGCCAGGCCGATCAGCACCGGAACCGTCCACCAGTTCTCGGCGAGGTTCGCCGGGCTCACGGTGGTGTTGAAACCGAGATAGCGGGCGAGCAGGTAGAAACCGAGCCCGGGAATGCCGATGCCTGCAGCCAGCACGAAACCCCAGCCGATGTCGAAGCCCGGACGCCGGAGGTCGAACCCGATCTTCTCCCGGTCGCGGGTCAGCGACAGCAGGTAGAGCGCCAGCAGCGCCGGTACGACCGGGAAGGCGATGCCGGCCACCTGGTAGGCGAGGTCGAGCCACGGACGGTCGGGCACGACCGAGTTGTTGATGTTCGTCGTCTGCTGGTTCAGCGGGACGTTGCGGGTGAGCTTCTCGACGATCGACAGCACCGAGTACACCGCGGACGAGCCGAGCGAGACCCCCAGCACCAACAGCAGCTCGATGCCGGGACGCCAGCGGCCGGTCGCGCTCGGGACAGGGACAGCGACCGGGACAGCGACCCCCGGGACAGGGACCGGGTCCGCCCCGGACGCTGCCGAAGAGACCGGCTCGGGGGCGCTCATCGTCCACTCCGGTCGCCGGTGGACAGGTGCTCCCGCGCGAACTCGAGCGTCCGCGCCAGCGCCGCCGTGCGCTCGGCCCGGGTGAGCCCCCGGGTGCCGATCTCCGCCACGACCTGGCCGCGGTAGCCCGTCCGGACCAGTTCGGCCAGCACTGCCGCCGGCTGCTGCACCCCGTCCCCGGGAACCAGATGCTCGTCGGTGCCGCCACCGCTGCCGTCGGCGAGGTGGACGTGCGCGAGCCGCTCGCCCCAGTCGTGGACGAGCGACAACGCGGCCTGCCGGGCCGTGGCGGCATGCGAGAGGTCGAGGGTGAGGTGGGCGCAGTCGAGCAGTCCTGCGTCCCAGGACGGCGAGTAGGCGCGCGCCTCCGCACCCCCGGGACCGCGCCAGGGGTACATGTTCTCCACCGCGAACACGAGCCCGGTGCTCTGTTCCAGCCGGGCGACGCCTGCGGTGAACTCGGCCGCGTAGCCGCGCTGCCAGCGGAACGGGGGGTGGACGACCACGACTCCGGCACCGAGTTCGTGTGCGGCCAGCGCGGAGCGGTCGAGCTTCTCCCAGGGCGCCGTCCCCCACACCCGCTGGGTGAGCAACAGGGTGGGCGCGTGGACGGCCGTCACCGGGACCTGGTGGTACGCGGACAGTTCGGCGAGGGCGTCGACGTCGGCGGACGTCGCGTCCATGCCGACCATCACCTCGACCCCGTCGTAGCCGAGCCTGCTGGCCAGCGCGAACGCCGCGGCCGTCGGCTCGGGGTACACCGACGAGGTGGACAGCACCACCGGCGTCGCGCGATCGGGGTTCACGGCCACCATGCTATGCGTGCGGCCGCGGGGCCACGGCCGAGGACCGCGTCCCTGGGAGGCGCCGATTTCTCGCTGGGGCCCTGCTGTGGCAAGAATGATTCCATGCATGTCGATCATCTGACGTTCGCCGCAGGGCCGATCGGCCTGAAGGCGGAAGCGGACCGGCTGGGTGACCTGCTCGGGACGCGATTCAGGGACGGCGGCTTCCATCCGCGGTTCGGTACGGCCAACCGGATCCTCCCGCTCGCGGATGACCGCTACCTCGAGGTGGTGGAGGTCCTGGAGCATCCGGCGGCCGAGAAGGCTGCCTTCGGGCAGGCGGTCCGGGCTCGCTCCGAACTCGGCGGCGGGTGGCTCGGCTGGGTGATCTCGGTGGACGACATCGCACCGTTCGAGCATCGGCTGGAGCGGGAGGCCGTTCGCGGTTCCCGCTACTTCCCGGACGGACGGCTGCTGGAGTGGCGGCAGATCGGCGTCCGCGGCCTGATCAGCGATCCGCAACTGCCCTACTTCATCCAGTGGGAGTCCGACCCGTCGCTGCTGCCGAAGGCGCTGCCCGGCGAGATCCGGCTGCAGAGCATCGAGATCGCCGGCACCCGCGACCGCGTCGAGCAGTGGCTCGGGGAGGCCGTCGACGACGTCTTCGACGGCGTGGAAGTCGTGTTCACCGCGCCCAACGGGCAGCCCGGTATCTCCGCCGCCACCTTCACCACCGCGAACGGCAGCGTCCGGCTCTGATCCTCACCCGGCGCGAGCGCCGGGCGCGTCCCGACTGATCGTCCCTGCTCCTGTGTCGGGGGAGTGTCAGTGGGGACGCGTAACGTCTCCGGCATGGCGAAGAACCCGGCGAGTTTCCAGTGCTCCGAGTGCGGCTGGACGACCAGCCGCTGGGTCGGCCGCTGCGGCGAGTGCCAGGCCTGGGGCAGCGTGGCCGAGACCTCGGCTCCCAAGCTCCGGGTCGGCGCTTCGGCCCCGGTGACCCCGGCCATCCGGATCAGCGAGGTGCCTCTGGACGCCGCCCGGGCGATCCCGTCCGGCGTGGCCGAGCTCGATCGCGTCCTGGGAAACGGCCTCACGCCGGGGGCAGTAGTACTGCTCGCCGGCGAACCCGGCGTGGGCAAGTCCACTCTGCTCCTCGAGGTCGCCGCCAGCTGGGCCGGCCGCGGCCGGCGGACGCTGTATGTCAGCGCGGAGGAGTCGGCGGCCCAGGTCCGGCTACGGGCCGAGCGGATCGGAGCGGTCAGCGACCATCTCTACCTGGCGGCCGAGTCCGACCTGGGCACGGTGCTGGGGCACATCGAGGAGCTCGGCCCCGAGCTGCTGGTCCTGGACTCGGTTCAGACCGTGCAGGTGCCGGGGACGGACGGGGTCGCCGGCGGCGTCACCCAGGTCAAGGAGGTCGCCGCCGCGCTGGTCCGGGTGGCCAAGCTGAAGGCTCTGCCCGTGCTGCTGGTCGGCCATGTCACGAAGGAGGGCACGGTCGCCGGGCCGAGGACGCTCGAACACCTGGTGGACGTCGTGCTGTCCTTCGAGGGCGAACTCGGCAGCGGTTTCCGTACGCTGCGGGCGACCAAGAACCGGTTCGGCCCGGCCGACGAGGTCGGCTGCTTCGAGATGGTCGAGACCGGCATCCGCGAGGTGGCCGACCCGAGCGGGCTGCTGGCGTCCCACCAGCAGGAGCCGGCGCCCGGCACCTGCCTGACCGTCACCCTGGCCGGGCGGCGTCCCCTGCTGACGGAGGTGCAGGCGCTGGTGGCGCCCAGCGCATCCCCCGTGCCGAGGCGGATCAGCCACGGCTTCGACAGCGGCCGGGTGGCGATGCTGCTGGCAGTCCTGCAACGACGGGCGCGGCTGCGCCTGACCCACAAGGAGGTCTACGTCGCGACGGTGGCCGGGACCAGGCTGACGGATCCCGGGACGGATCTGGCGGTCGTGCTCGCGATCGCGTCCGCCGCTGGTGACCAGGCGTTCAGCGAGCCGGTGATCGCCCTCGGTGAGGTGGGCCTGGCCGGCGAGCTGCGACGCGTCCCCGGCCTGGAGCGCCGCCTGGCGGAGGCAGCCCGGCTCGGCTTCCGGCTGGCCCTGGTGCCGTCCGGCACCGGCGTCCACGCCCCCGCGGGCCTGCGGGTGATCGAGGTCGGCAGCGTGGCGTCGGCCCTGGCCGCACTCAACCTGCGCTTCGGCAAGAAGGGCTCGTCCGAGGGCTTCACGCCCTTCCTCAGCGTGGCGTCCGCCGGAAAGGGGGTGGCGTGATCGGGTTCAGCTCGCCTTCGTGACGACGAACACCTGCCGGTCGCTGATCACACCGGCGCCGAACGTCGCCGTGCCCACGTAGGTGCCGGGCTTGACGAGGTCCTTGGTGGTCTTGCATCCCGGCTTGGAACGGACCAGCCCCCAGGTCAGATCGAACTGGTAGGTCTGGCCCTGCTTGAGCTTGACGTCCTTGACCGTCGGCAGCCACTTGTCGCAGTCGGCGGTGCTCCAGATCTGGTCGGAGCCGCTCTTCACCGTGAACGTGAAGTTCGAACCGCTCAGCTGCAGGACGCAGGGTGCTGCGGTGTTCTTGATCGACACCTTGAACGTCTGCGTGCCACCCTGCTTGACCTTCTGGTAGCCGGCCACCCCCAGATTGGAGCTGGCCGGGTCGCAGGCCACCGGGCCGGTGGGACTCGGCGAGGAGCTGGGCGACGATGAGCTGGGCGGCGGCGAGCCGGTCGTCGACGGCGTCACCGGAGCCGACGGAGGGACCGGGGCACTCTGCTGGGGATCCGGCACGGCCGCACCCGTTCCCTTGGGCCAGGCGATCCACGCGACGACGAGCACCAGCACCACCGCGACGGCGATCACGACCACGCGGCGACGCCAGTACACCTCGGACGGCTCCGAGCCTTTCGGGTGGAGCAGCGTGCTCATGACCTCAGGCTAGGCCCGGCGAAGCGCGCCGTCGCAGCACCACGCCGCGTCACGCCGGGCGCCAACCGGGAGTGCGGCAGGGCTTTCCCCGATCCGCTCGCGGAGGGCGAGCAGGTAGGTTGGCGAACAGTCACACGAATCCGAGGTGGGGATGACCAATCAGTTCGACGGACCGACGTCACAGCCGGGCGACTCGACGGTGCCCCTGGTACCCGACTCCGGCTACGCCCAGCCGGAGGTGCCGCCCCTGGAGGAGACCGTCTGGCCCGACTTCAGCTACAGCGACCCGGTCGGCCCTGCGCGGTACGGCGCCGCCGAGCCGACCGTCGACTTCGGCCCGTCCCCGACCGCACCGCTGCCCTCTGTGGATCAGCATCCGGGACTGGCCTATCAGCAGCCGTCCGCGCCGCAACCGCGGCCGCAGGCGATGTACCCCCCGGCTCCGGCACCGGAGCCGACGCGATACGAGCCCTACCAGCCCTACGTCCCGCCCGCACCGGTGCCGTACGCCCCGCAGGCCGTGGCACCCTACGCCTATCCGACGGCGCCCGAGCACCCGAGTGCCGTCTCCTCACTGGTACTCGGCATCCTGGGCCTGTTCCTGGTGCCGGTCCTCGCGCCGGTGGCGTGGTTCGTGGCCGGCCGCGGACGCAGCGAGATCCGGCGTTACCCGGGCCGCTGGGCGTCCACGGGGTCGCTGACCGCCGGCTACGTCCTCGGGATCATCGGGACGCTGCTCTGGGGCCTGTTCGCGACCCTGCTCGTCTTCGCGGTCGTCGTGGCGATGCGCTTCTGAGGCCAGGCCTCAGGAAGTGCGTCCACCCAGTTCGGGCACGGGCACGTCCGGCACCGCCGACCTGGGCTGGCCGGTGAAGCTGAAGGCCTGCTCCGAACCCTCCTCGGCCACGTCGACGACCACGATCTCGCCCGGGTACACCTCGCCGAACAGGATCTTCTCGGCCAGCATGTCCTCGATGTCCCGCTGGATCGCCCGTCGCAGCGGACGCGCACCCAGGACGGGATCGAAGCCACGCTTCGCGATCAGCGCCTTGGCCGCCGGGGTGAGCTCGATACCCATGTCCCGGTCGCGCAGCCGAACCTCGATCTCGGCGATCATCAGGTCGACAATGTGCTCGATGTCGGAGGTGGTCAGCTGGTGGAAGACCACGATCTCGTCCACGCGGTTGAGGAACTCCGGACGGAAGTGCTGTTTGAGCTCGTCCGTGACCTTGGCCTTCATCTTGTCGTAGCTGCCGACCTCGTCGGAGCTCTGGCTGAAGCCGAGGTTGACCGACTTGGAGATATCCCGGGTGCCGAGGTTCGTGGTCATCACGATCACGGTGTTCTTGAAGTCCACCACCCGCCCCTGGGCGTCGGTGAGCCGGCCTTCGTCGAGGATCTGCAGCAGCGAGTTGAAGATGTCCGGGTGGGCCTTTTCGATCTCGTCGAAGAGCACCACGCTGAACGGCTTGCGCCGCACCTTCTCGGTCAGCTGGCCGCCCTCTTCATATCCGACATACCCCGGGGGGGATCCGAACATCCGGGACGCGGTGTGCTTCTCGGAGTACTCGCTCATGTCGAGGGTGATCAATGCGTCCTCGTCGCCGAACAGGAATTCGGTGAGAGCCTTGGTCAGCTCGGTCTTGCCGACACCGGACGGGCCGGCGAAGATGAACGAACCGCTGGGCCGCTTCGGGTCCTTCAGGCCGGCGCGGGTACGGCGGATCGACCGGGCGAGCGCCTTGACGGCGTCGTGCTGGCCGATGTACCGCTTGCCGATCTCCTCCTCCATCTTCAGCAGCCGCGAGGACTCCTCCTCGGTCAGCTTGAAGACCGGAATGCCGGTGGCGCCGGAGAGCACCTCGGCGATCTCCTCCTCGCCGACCTCGGCCGGCAGATCGGAGTCGCCCAGCTTCCACGCCTCCTCCTTCTCCGACCGGGCGATGGTGAGCTTGCGCTCGTCGTCGCGCAGCCGGGCGGCCACCTCGAAGTCCTGGGCGTCGATCGCCGCCTCCTTCTGCAGGCGGACGGCCGCGATCTTCTCGTCGAACTCGCGCAGGTCCGGCGGGGCCGTCATCCGACGGATCCGCAGCCGGGCGCCGGCCTCGTCGATCAGGTCGATCGCCTTGTCCGGCAGGAACCGGTCGGAGATGTACCGGTCGGCCATGTGCGCCGCGGCGGTCAGGGCCGCGTCGGTGATGGTGATCCGGTGGTGCGCCTCGTACCGGTCGCGCAGGCCGCGCAGGATGTCGATCGTCAGCGCGATGGACGGCTCGGCGACCTGGATCGGCTGGAACCGCCGCTCCAGAGCCGCGTCCTTCTCGATGTACTTGCGGTACTCGTCGAGGGTGGTGGCGCCGATGGTCTGCAGCTCACCGCGGGCCAGCATCGGCTTCAGGATGGACGCGGCGTCGATCGCGCCCTCGGCCGCACCGGCACCCACCAGGGTGTGGATCTCGTCGATGAACAGCACCACGTCGCCGCGGGTCTTGATCTCCTTCAGCACCTTCTTCAGGCGCTCCTCGAAGTCGCCGCGGTACCGGGAACCGGCGACCAGCGCACCCAGGTCGAGGGTGTAGATCTGCTTGTCACGCAGGGTTTCGGGGACGTCACCACGGACGATGGCCTGGCTCAGGCCCTCGACGACGGCGGTCTTGCCGACACCGGGCTCACCGATCAGCACCGGGTTGTTCTTCGTGCGCCGCGACAACACGGTCATGACGCGCTCGATTTCCTTCTCGCGTCCGATCACCGGGTCGAGCTTGTTCTCCCGCGCGGCCTGGGTGAGGTTGCGTCCGAACTGGTCGAGGATCGTGGCGTTCTGGCTGGACGGGCCGGCCTCGGGTGCGCCGGCGGTCGCCGCCTCCTTGCCCTGGTAGCCCGACAGCAACTGCAGGACGGTGTTGCGGACCCGGTTGAGGTCGGCGCCGAGCTTGATCAGCACCTGGGCGGCGACACCCTCACCCTCGCGGACGAGACCGAGCAGGATGTGCTCGGTGCCGATGTAGGGGTGGTTGATCTGGAGGGCCTCCCGCATCGAGAACTCCAGCACCTTCTTGGCGCGCGGAGTGAACGGGATGTGGCCGGTGGGCGCCTGCTGGCCCTGACCGATGATCTCCTCGACCTGCTCGCGCACGGCCTCCAGCGAGATCCCCATCGACTCCAGGGCCTTGGCTGCGACGCCTTCACCCTCGTGGATCAGGCCGAGCAGCAGGTGCTCGGTGCCGATGTAGTTGTGGTTGAGCATGCGCGCCTCGTCCTGGGCGAGCACGATCACCCGGCGGGCGCGGTCGGTGAACCGATCGAACATGCGTGGAACTCCTTAGTTGAGCCGGCGGCTACCCGCCTTCAGCTTAGTCAACGCTGCCCCGGCCCAACCCAGTCCCGTGTTCGCCCCCGGCTCAATTGCGAGCCGGGGGCGAGACGACGATCAGCTGTGCGCGCGCTCGTAAGCCTCGCGCACCTCCGCCGAGACCCGACCACGGCTGGAGACCTGCATGCCCTGACCCAAGGCCCAGGCGCGGATCTCCGTCGCGGCGGTTCCCCCGCCATTGCGACGCCGGGACGGGGTGGACTTGCGTGCACCACGCTCCCGCTCGCCCGCCGCGATGTACGGCGCCAATGCGTCCCGCAGCTTGCGGGCATTGCCGTCCGACAGGTCAATCGTGTACCCGATCCCGTCAAGGGCGAACGAGATGGTTTCGGCGGCTTCACTGCCATCGAGGTCGTCGGTGTGGAAGACCTGAACTCGCTTGGCCATATCTATCCTTTCAGCTGCTGCGACCAGCGCAGCTAGATTTCTCCCCAATGCGATCAGCAGCATATACCTTGAGACCGGCCAGACAAGACCACTGGCGATTGTGTCGGGTATTCACGTCCGATCCACAGGTCGCCCGGGTGCACGGCGTTCGCTGAATGTCGCACCGAGCGACCGGAACACCGTACGCACATATTGCACCGGCTCGGGTATGCCGCCTTGTCGGAGACACAACGTCGGGGCGAGGGCAATCGGCGCAGGCCCACAACGCATCGAGCCCGGCGCTGTGGGCCGGGCTCGACGGTGGTAACTCAGGCGTGTTTTCGCTGCTCGAGTTCGGGGACGGGCGGGTTGGCCAGAGCCTCCAGCTGAACGAGGGTCGGGAAGCCGTCCTCGGTCCACAGCTCGAGCGCGGCGTCGTCGGTCTCCCTCAGGGGAAGCGGCACGATGTCGGCGTCGAGCGTGGCCTGCACCTGCGCCAGACTGACCCGCACCGCAGCCAGTTCGCTGGAGCGCTGATTCAGTTCGAGCTGGAGAGCGGCCTTGTCGCCTCGCAGGTGGGCGGCCAACTGGGACAGCTTCGCTGCTTCTCCACGAGTCGTCCCGAGCTGGTTGACCAGCTCGGCATTCCGGGCAGCCAACAGGCTGACGACGCGGCGATGCCGGCGGTTGGTCTCCACGAACAATTCGGCAGATCGATGGGATTCGGCGCTCTGTTGAGCGAGTAGCGTCGTTCGGGTCGTCCGGACCTCGCCCCAGGCCAGGGCACAGGCCAGAACACCGCCAGCGACCGCGAGGACCAGACCGGCAACGCTCACCCAATAGGACGAGGCGAGGCCGGCCACCAAAGCGGCAACTGCCGAACCGAGCAACGAGAGCCGCGAGTAGCGGCGGCGCGGGGAAGGAATCGCTTTCCTCGTAGCGGTTGCGGGTAACACGCGGCAAACTCTAGTCCCCGTTAGGGGGACCGCCGGGAAGCCCGTTCGGCGTGGCGTCCCCGTCGTCGGACGGCGGAATCCGGCAGGCCCGCTCCAGAAAACCGCCCCCGACGGCCAGGGCGATGCTCGCCACGGTCGCCACTGCCGAGCTGATCACCCGCTCCCTGGGAAGGTCGGCGGCCCACCGCTGCAGCGAGTACGCACCGATCGCGAAGTAGCCGCCGGCGAGCAGCGCCCCGGTCAGGACGGACGCCTTGGCGAACGCGAGCAGCGTCACCGCGCGGGACGGCTCGACCGACTCCCGGCGCACCTGGACCCTGCGGTGCGTCCGCACCGCGAGCACCCAGCAGACGGCGGCCAGCAGCACGACGGTGACCGTCACCACCAGCGGCAGCGCCGGCAACTGGGCGCCGAGCCGGTCGGGCAGGGCGAAGAGCAGCCAGCCCGTCCCGGCACCCAGGAGGGCGGCGATGAGCACGGGGCGCCAGCCGATCAGCGTGACGGTCGGACGCGGGTCGGGTGCCGCCATCACTCGATCCGCAGGTCGTCCCGCCGGCGGACGCCGGACACGTCCACCGTCCGGACCAGTTCGGCCACCGGCCCGTGCCCCACCAGGGTCGCGTACGGGTCCGCCTCAAGCCACGGCACCAGGACGAACCCCCGCTCGTGGGCGCGCGGGTGCGGGAGCGTCAGGAAGTCGTTGTCGATGCGCCGGTCGCCGACGGCGATCAGGTCGACGTCCACCGTCCGCGGACCGCCCGGCACCAGCCGGACACGCTCGAACGCGTCCTCGATGGCCAGCGCGCGCTCCAGCATGACCGTGGACGCCAGCGTCGAGTCCGCGATCACGACCAGGTTCAGGAAGTCGGCCTGCTCGACCGGCCCGACCGGCGTCGTCTCGTACACCGAGGAGATCGCGGCGATCGTCATGCCGGGGGTGGCCCGAAGATGGTTGACGGCCCCCTGGAGGTGTTCGAAGCGATCCTCGATGTTCGAGCCGAGTGAGAACACCGCCGTGCGCAGCGGGCTCATCTCGGAGAGGGTGTCGACATCGACGGTGTTCCAGGTCATACGGGGCTCCTGCGGGTGATGGTGACGCTGACGTCGGCGACCGGCACGGGCAGTGGCGCCTCGGGCTTGTGGACGGTCACCTCGACGGCGGCGATGAGGTCGTTGGCGAGACAGGTTGCTGCGACCCTCTCGGCCAGGGTCTCGATCAGGTCGACCGAGTCCCCGGTAGCGGCGGCCGCGATCTCCCCCGCCAGCACCGAGTAGTCGACGGTCGTGGCGAGGTCGTCGATGGCCGGACGGGGCCGCAACTCCACGACGACATCGATCAGGAACGGCTGCGGGGAGTGCTTCTCGTGTTGGTAGACGCCGTGCGCCGCTTCGATGCGGATACCGGTCAGCCGGAGCTGGTCGGGCTGGGCCATCTGCTCACCTCCTGGAGCCGACCCTACCCCGGGGGAAGTGCCGGGAGCACGGCCGCGACCGCGATGGCGTCCCGCTGCGCCTGGACGGCGTGCGTGCGCACTCCCCAGATACCGGACGCTGCCAGCAGCGCGGTGATGGCTGTGGTGGCGGCGTCCCGTCCCTTCGGGGGACGGAGTCCTGCCTGGTCAGCGAGGAGTTCCCCGAGGAACCTCTTCCGGGAGGCACCGACCAGGATCGGCTGGCCGAGCCGGGCGAGCTGGTCGAGGTTTCGCAGCAGCGTCCAGTTGTGTTCACCGGTCTTGGCGAAGCCCAGTCCCGGGTCGATCACCAGTCGGTCGGGGTCGATGCCCGCGGCACGTGCGGCGCTCACCCGGTCGGCGAGTTCGGCGGTCACCTCCGCGACCACGTCGTCGTAGACCGCGAGGTCCTGCATGTGGGCGGACGGGCCGCGCCAGTGCATGGCCAGGTAGGCGGCGCCGGCGTCCGCCACGGCAGGGAGCATGTCGGGGTCGGCCAGACCGCCCGAGACGTCGTTGACGAGGACCGCCCCGGCTCGCACGGCCGCCATGGCGACCTCGGCGCGCATGGTGTCGACGCTGACGGCGACGCCGTCCGCGACCAGCCGCTCGATCACCGGCAGCACTCGGGCGAGTTCGACGTCCGCGCCGGCGCGTTCCGCTCCGGGCCGGGTGGACTCACCGCCGACGTCCACCAGGTCGGCGCCCTCGGCGAACAGGTCCAGCCCGTGCGCGACCGCCCGGTCGGTCGCCAGGAACTCGCCGCCGTCCGAGAAGGAGTCGGGGGTCACGTTGAGGATGCCCATCACCAGGGTTCGGCCGGGCTGCGGCAGGCTGTTCACGCGGCTGAGCCTAACGAACCCGCCGAGCGCCACCGTTTCGGTCAAACGCCCCAGCAAGGGTTGTGGCGAATGACCGGAACCCGAGCGTTCGGCGAGGCGGGGGGCGAGTCCCTGTGGACGGTGACCCGGTCGAGCCGGGCCTGCCGATAATCCGCGGCATGACTCTCATCGGCTATGACGACTGGTACGGGGCGGGTGGCACCCGCACGCAACTGCAGCAGGCGCTCGGGTCTGGAATGCTCCGTAGGATTCGCCGCGGGGTCCTGACCGATGCGACCGAGAGCACTCCTGCGTCCGACCTCTACCTGTTGAGGGTGCACGCAACCGCTGCCTACCTCGACACCGGCACGTACTTCAGTCACGTCTCCGCGGCTGCGCTCCATGGGCTGCCGTTGCTGTCCAAGCGGCGGGGGGAGGTCACCGTCGTGCGCACCAGGGGCGGCCATGGATCGGTGCATCCCAGCCTGCACAGCCGCGCGGCGACCCTCGACCCGTCCGACGTCTGCGAACTCGACGGACTACCCACGACCACGCTCACCCGGACGCTGGCCGACCTCGCCCGCATGCTCCCGTTCGACGAGGCCGTGATGCTCCTGGACGCCGGACTGCGGGCGGGCGCAGAGAAGGATGCACTTCTCGTCCGGACGGCGGCAGGACGGGGATGTCGCCTGGCCGAACGGGCGATCACCTTCGCCGACGGGGATGCGGAGAGCCCGGGCGAATCACTCAGCCGCGTCCGGATGCACCAGGCAGGGCTGGTCATGCCCGTCCTGCAGAAGGCGATCCTCGATGCGGACGGGCAGTTCGTCGGTCGGAGCGACTTCTTCTGGGAGCACGTCCCGGCGATCGGCGAGTTCGACGGACGGGTGAAGTACGACGAGCTGGCTCCCACCCGGGAGGACCTCATCAGGGTCGTCACGACGGAGAAGGATCGCGAACAGAGCGTCGGTGATACCGGCTGCCGGGTCCTCCGCTGGGGCTGGTCAGATCTCTGGAACGGCGGCATGGTTCGCCGCCTCGCGCCGGTGGTCGGCTACGCGTCCTCACCGAGAGCCACCGTTTCGGTCAAACGCCGCCGCGCAGGCTGGAGCTTTTGACCGGAACAGAGGCGTTCGGCGAACAGGACGGCTCAGCCGATGATCAGGCTCATCGCCTCGGCGCGGGTGGCCGGGTGGGACATCACACCGCGGACGGCGCTGGTGACGGTCTTCGCCCCCGGCTTGCGGACGCCGCGCATGGTCATGCACAGGTGCTCGCACTCCACGACGACCATCACGCCCTGGGGACGCAGGTGTTCGACCAGGGCGTCCGCGACCTGGGACGTCAGCCGCTCCTGCACCTGCGGACGCTTCGCGAACGCGTCGACCAGCCGGGCGAGCTTGGAGAGTCCCGTGATCCGGCCCTGGGAGGGGATGTACGCCACGTGCGCCACCCCGGTGAACGGGAGCAGGTGGTGTTCGCAGGTGCTCCAGACCTCGATGTCGCGCACCAGCACCATCTCGTCGTGGCCGAGGTCGAAGGTGGTCGCCAGGATCTCGGCGGGATCGGCCTCCAGCCCGTCGAAGACCTCCGCGTACGCGCGGGCGACCCGCATCGGGGTGTCGCGCAGGCCCTCGCGGTCGGGGTCCTCTCCGACGCCGATCAGGATCTCCCGGACGGCGGCGGCCACCCGCTCGGTGTCTACGGCCATCGCTGGTCCGGACGGTTCGCGTCCGGCCCGGGCTGAGGAGGCTGCTGGCCCGGCGGCTGGCCGGGCACCCCCGACTGGCCGTACGGCGGGTATCCGCCCTGCGGGTACGGCGGCTGGCCCGAGATCGGCGGGAACGGCCCGGGGTAACCCTGCACGGGGTACTGCGGGACGGGTGGCGCGATCCCGACGGCGGGCTCGTCCAGCTTCTGGGTCAGCCGCTCCGGCGGCTCCACCGGCGGCACCTCGGACGGCACCCGCGTAGCCGACCCCGTCCACGCCGGACGCTTGGGCCAGCGCTGCAGCGGCTCGAAGATCTTCGCCACCTGCTCCTTGTCGAGGGTCTCCTTCTCGAAGAGCTGGCGAACCAGCTCGTCCAGCACCGCCCGGTTGGTGGTCAGGACGTCGAAGGCCTCCTGGTGCGCGGTGTTGATCAGCTGGGAGACCTCGGCATCGACCTTGGCCGCGACGTCCTCGGAGTACTCCCGGCTGGAACCGCCGTAGCTCATCCCGACGAACGGCTCGGTGTCGCCGGAGCCGTACTTCACCGCCCCGAGGCTCTCGGTCATGCCGTACTCGGTGACCATGGCGCGGGCCAGCTTGGTGGCCTTCTCGATGTCGTTGCCCGCTCCGGTCGTCGGGTCGTGGAAGACCAGCTCCTCCGCTGCCCGTCCGCCCATCATGTACGCCAGCTGGTCGAGCAGCTCGCCGCGGGTCTGGCTGTACTTGTCGTCGTCGGGCATCACCATCGTGTAGCCCAGCGCCCGTCCCCGCGGCAGGATCGTCACCTTCTGCACCGGGTCGGTGCCGGGCATCGCCGCCGCGACCAGGGCGTGGCCCCCCTCGTGGTAGGCGGTGATCAGCAGCTCCCGGTCGTTCATCACCCGGCTCCGCTTCTGCGGACCGCCGATCACCCGGTCGATGGCCTCGTCCATCTGCATCTTCCCGATGAAGCGCATGTTCATCCGGGCGGTGAGCAGCGCGGCCTCGTTCAGGACGTTGGCGAGATCGGCGCCGGTGAAGCCGGGCGTCCGCTTGGCGACGGTGGCCAGGTCGACCTCTGGCGCCATGGGCTTGTTCGCGGCGTGGACGCGGAGGATCTCCAGGCGTCCCTTCATGTCGGGGGCCTCGACGGGGATCTGCCGGTCGAAGCGGCCGGGACGCAGCAGCGCCGGGTCGAGCACGTCGGGACGGTTGGTGGCCGCGATCAGCACCACACCGCCGCGGACGTCGAAGCCGTCCATCTCCACCAGGAGCTGGTTCAGGGTCTGTTCGCGCTCGTCGTGGCCGCCGCCGAGGCCGGCGCCGCGGTGGCGGCCGACGGCGTCGATCTCGTCGATGAACACGATGGCGGGGGCGGCTTCCTTGGCCTGCTCGAAGAGGTCGCGGACGCGGGACGCGCCGACGCCGACGAACATCTCGACGAAGTCCGAGCCGGAGATCGTGAAGAACGGCACCCCGGCCTCGCCGGCGACGGCGCGGGCAAGCAGGGTCTTGCCGGTTCCGGGCGGCCCGTACAGCAGCACGCCCTTCGGGATCTTCGCGCCGACCGCGGTGAACTTGGCCGGCTCGGTGAGGAACTCCTTGATCTCCTCCAGTTCCTCGATCGCCTCTTCACAGCCGGCGACGTCGCCGAAGGTGGTCTTGGGGGTGTCCTTGCTGGCCAGCTTGGCCTTCGACTTGCCGAAGCCGAGGACGCGGTTGCCGCCGCCCTGGATGTTGTTCAGCATCAGGAAGAAGATGATGCCGATGACCAGCATCGGCAGCACGGTGCCGAGCAGGGTGGTCCAGATGCTCGGCTGCGGGTTCTGGCCGTCCCATTTGTCGAGGGTGCCGGCGGCCTGGCGGGCGTTGAGACGGTCGATGATCGACTGGCTCTGGTCTCCGATCCAGTAGGCCTTGAGCTTCTGCGGCGGATTGTCCTTGGTGGTGACCATGATGCTCTGCTCACCGTCGGTGAGGACCACCTCGGCCAGGGGGGTGTTCGAGTTGATCAGCGCGACGATGTCAGAAGTCGGCCTCTCGGCGTACCCGCTGCCGGCGGTGAACAGCTGCACCATGCCCAGGATGGCGATGAAGCCGACGCCGATCCACAGGAACGGGTTTCGGAAGAACCGCATGTGCGTGTGTGCCTACTTTCATCTCCACCGGCGAAGCCAAGTAAAGACGATACCGAACGCGGCAACCTGGTCCGGGACGTGGCCGCGGACGAGCAGGACGGATCAGCTGTACACGTGCTCGGCGAGGATGCCGACGTCGGTGAGGTTGCGGTACCGGCCGGCGTAGTCGAGCCCGTACCCGACGACGAACTGGTTGGGCAGGTCGAAGCCCAGGTAGGTGACGTCGATGTCGATCTTCAGCGCGTCCGGCTTGCGGAACATCGTCATGATCTTCAGGCTGGCCGGATTCCGCGAGGCCAGGTTCTGCATCAGATAGCTGAGCGTCAGGCCGGTGTCGATGATGTCCTCCACCACGATCACGTGACGTCCGACCAGGTCGGTGGAGAGGTCCTTCAGGATCCGCACGACGCCGGACGAGTGCGTCCCCATGCCGTAGGAGGAGACGGCCATCCAGTCCATCGCGCAGTGGATGTGCAGCGCCCGGGTGAGGTCGGCCATCACCATCACGGCACCGTTGAGGACGCCGACCAGCAGCGGATCCTTGTCGGCGTAGTCCTGGTCGATCTGCGCGGCGATCTCGGTCAGGCGTCCCGCGATCTGGTCCGAGGTGTACAGGACCTCGGTGAGGTCGGCGGCAACGTCAGCAGCATCCACGCGGCTAACCTACCTTGTCACCCACCCGTCTCCGGACGGTGCGCGTCCGCCGGACCGCTACGACGTGCCCCCGAGCCGAGCCGTCCTGAACCAACCTGAACCATCGGGGACAGGTACTTCGGTTCAGCCTTCGGTTCAAAGCTGAACCGAAGTACCTGTCCCCGGCGGTTCAGCCCGTTGGCTGGCGTCCAGGGGTGAACCGAAGTACCTGTCCCCGGCGGTTCAGCGGCCGCGGCTGGTCACGGACGGGTGGTGGCCCGGAGCTGGTCGCCGGTCCGGCGCACCCGGACGCCGGGGACGTCGACCCAACGCTGGCCGTGCCAGTCGGTGACGAGCTCGGCCACGGCGGCCAGCCGGGACGCGCTGACCTCGCGCGCGCCCTGGTCGAGCAGCCAGGCCCGCAGCACCCGCGAGCGGAGCGCCGCGGGCAGGTCGGTGAGCCCGGCGCAGCTCAGCCCGTCCGCCTCGGCGGGCCCGAGCCGAGCTGCGGCCAGCTCGTCCAGCAGGTCGGCGTCGGCACGGGCGAGGTCCGCCGTCCGGGCCAGCGCCTCGGCCACGCCGGGACCGAGTTCGGCTTCCAGCACGGGCAGCACCTTCGTCCGCACCCGGACGCGGGTAAACCGGTCGTCGGCGTTGTGCGGGTCGGTCCACGTGTCGAGCTCGAGCTCCGCGCAGCAGGCGGCTGCAACGTCCCGGCGCACGCCGAGCAGCGGACGGACGAACACCCCCCGCACCGCCGGCATCCCGGCCAGCGAACGCAGTCCGGAGCCCCGGGCGAGGCCGAGGAGCACGGTCTCGGCCTGGTCGTCGAGAGTGTGGCCGAGCAGGATCTCCTCGCCGTCGCGGGCGCTCTTCGCGAGCGCCGCGTAGCGGGCCTCCCGGGCGGCGGCCTCGGGTCCGCCACCGGCGTCGGCGACCTGGACGCGGACCACCTCGGCCGCGACCCCCAGCCGGCGGTCCAGCTGCGCAACCACCCCGGACGCCACCTCGGCCGAGCCGTCCTGCAGGCCATGGTCGACCACGACGGCGCGGACGCCGGTCCCCCGTCGGCGCGCCACCACAGCGGCTCCGGCCGCCAGCGCGAGCGAGTCGCATCCGCCCGAGCAGGCCACCAGCATCGGCCCGGACGTGGCCGCGGTGACCGCCTGGACCACCGTCAAGGTGGCCGGGCCGAGCGCCCTGCGGGCCATCAGAATCCGGAACTCACAGCCGGCTGAGCCAGCGCTGCGGGTCCCGCAACTCATCGACCGTCGGCAACATTCCCGGGGCCGAGAAGGCACGATTCAGCGTGGCGACATCGGCAGCGTCGATCACCGCCCGGCAGAAGGCGGCGCCGTCGCGGTACTGCGCCATCTTCAGGTCCATGCCGAGCAGCTTCTGGACGAACGCGAAGGCGCCCGCCGCGTCCCGCCGGGCGTTGAACGCGCGCCGGATCGACGGATAGGTCGGCACGACCGAGGTGCCGACCCGGTCCATCATCACGTCCGCGTGCCCCTCCAGGAGGGCCATCACGGCGTTGACCTGGTCGAACGCCTGCTGCTGCTCCGGCGAGCCGAACACGCTGCGCAGGCCGTCGGCGTCCGGCCAGCCGAACTGCAGCTCGTCACCGTCCAGCAGTTCGCCGATCAGTCCGAACAGGTGGCTGCGCAGCCAGGGGGCGGTGCCGAACTGGAATCGGTGGGTCTCCTCGTGCAGGCACACCCACAGCCGGAAGTCCCGGGGCAGGACGCCGAGCCGGGTCTCGACGGCGACGACGTTGGGGGCGACCAGCAGCAGTCGTTCCGGACGGTAGAACGGGTCGAACTGGCCGAGGATCCGGGTGGCGAGGATCGCGAACACCCCGCCCGCCTGGACCCCCAGCGCCTTGGCACGAGCGGCCCGCCACGGGTTGTCGACCCGCTCGGGTGGCCCGGAAGCGCCCTCGAGCAGCGCCTGCGCGGACTGGCTGATCGCCGTCAGCCAGCCCGTCCGGTCGACGACGAGCACCTCGGCGGCGGCCGGCTGCTCCAGTTCGGTCACGCGGCGGACGTGCTCGGTCGCGGCGGCAGCGGCCGTCCGCAGCTCCGCGACCACCGCGGCGACGTCGGACGGATCGAGCCGGGGTCCTGCCGGCACCAGCCCAGCACCGGTGCGCGCGGCGAGGTCCCAGTCGACAGCGGGGAGTTGGTCCATGGGCTCCAGCTTAGGGAGCCTTGCTGTCAGCTCCGGCGCGCGGCCGGCGTCCCTGCTCAGCTGCAGCCGCAGCCGGCGAGGACGGCCGCCTCCCGGTCGAGCCAGTTGTAGGCGGTGTAGTAGCTGTTCGCGTCGTTGGCCAGTTCGGCGAACACCAGGCGGTGGCCGCTGGCGGTGGTGACGTAGCCGGCCAGCGACGCGAGCCGGCTCAGCGTTCCGGTCTTGGCGCGGACGACGCCGACCCCGGCCTTCTCCGACTTGTCGTCGAAGCGGTGCTTCAGCGTCCCGTCCTTGCCGGCGATGGGCAGTCCGTCGAGCACCGGAGCGTAGGTGGCGTCGCCGAGCGCCAGCACCACGGCTTTGGCCAGCATGGTGGCGGTGACCTTGTCGGCCGGCGCCAGCCCGCTGGCGTCATAGATCCTCGCGCCCGGGGCCCAGTTGCCGTGCGCGACCAGCCACGCCTTCGCGGTGGCAACGCCCCCGGCGAAGCTACCGGGCCGGCCGGCGGCGATCGCGGCGTGCCGGGACAGCGTCTCGGCGGCGACGTTGTCGCTGAGCTTCAGGGTGCGCTTGACGATCTGCGACAACGGGACGGAGGTCACCCGGGCCACCTCGGCGGCGTTGGCCGACGCCTTGGCGGAGGTCACCGAGGTGACCTTGACGCCGTACTTCTTCAGCCACTTCGCGAAAGCGGACGCCGCGGTCTTCGGCGGGTTCGTCGCCGCTCGCCAGCCGACCTTGCCGGAGTCGATCTCCAGGGCCGCGATCCGGGCCTCGTACGGCTTCCACTTGGACTTCCACTTCGAGTTCCACATCGGACCGGAGAACAGGGACGCGTCGTAGCCGAGGCTGACCGACGTCCGTCCGGACGCCTTCAGGGCCGCTGCCGTCTGCCTGGCCAGCTGCTGCAGCGACGCCGCCTTGTAGATCGATTTGGAGACCTTGTTCGTGAGCAGCGGGTCGCCACCGCCGATGACGACGATCCGGCCGCTGCCCGCGTCCACGACGCGGGTGGAGAACGTGGTGTCGGCGCCCAGCGTCGCGACCGCGGTCATGGTGGTGAACAGCTTCATCGTCGAGGCCGGTGTCAGCAGCTTGTCGGCGCCTCGGTCGGCCAGCACCGTCCCGTCGGTGGTGGTGACGACGAGTCCGGTGGTGCCGATCTTCTTCGTCGACACCTTCGCCAGCAGCGCCTCCAGCGTCTCGCGGACCGGCAACGGGGCGGGGGTGACCTCGACGCTCGGCGACGGTGCGGGCACGTCCACGCCGGCCCGGACGGCGGCCGGCGGGGCGGCGACCGAGGGCGCGATAGCGCACCCCGCGAGCAGGGCGGACGCCGCGGAGGCGGCCACCGCCACGAGGAACCGACGCGATAGGCTCAGGCCAGACATGACCCGTCCATCATGACAGAGAGGTGCGCAGAGCATGTCCCAGCAGGCGTTCATCCGACCGACGATCCAGCCCAGCTTGCACTTCGACGTCACGATCGAGATCCCCAAGGGGACCAAGAACAAGTACGAGATGGACCATCACACCGGCCGGATCCGGCTGGACCGGACGCTGTTCACCTCGACGCAGTATCCGAACGACTACGGCTTCATCGAGGGCACCCTCGGCCAGGACGGCGACCCGCTGGACGCAATGGTGCTGATCACCGAGCCGACGTTCCCGGGCGCACTGGTGGAGTGCCGGGCGATCGGCATGTTCCGGATGAGGGACGAGATGGGGCCCGACGACAAGGTGCTGTGCATCCCGGTGGCCGACCAGCGCCAGACCAACCTGCGCGAGCTCACCGACCTGCCGAACCTGAGCCTGCTGGAGATCGAGCACTTCTTCAGCGTCTACAAGGACCTGGAGCCGGGCAAGTCGGTCGAGGGCGCGGTTTGGGTGGGCCACGCGGAGGCCGAGATGGAGATCCAGGCAAGCTGGGAGCGGGCCCGCGGCACCTCGTACGAGAACGAGTTCACCCGCTCGTAGCGGCTTCCCGATGTCGAGTCCCGAGCCCGGCGGTCACCGGCTGTACCTGCTGCGGCACGCCGAGTCGGGCAACATCTCCGCGGACTGGCGCGACGCCGGCCGCGAGCTCACCAGGAACGGACGGTCCCAGGCGCGCGCGCTCGGTGAGGTGCTCGCCGACGCCGGAATCGGGCTGGTGCTGTGCTCGGTCGCCGTCCGGGCACGACAGACCGCTCAACTCCTCGGGCTGGCTGCGCCGGTCCACCACCTGCCGGCGCTGTACAACGCCGGGGCGAGGCAGATCCTCGCGGAGCTGGCGCAGGTCAACGAGGCCGTCGGCTCGGTGCTCGTGGTGGCGCACGCGCCGGGGATCCCGTCCCTCGTGACCAGCCTGGCCGGCCCCGACTCGGACGCGGACGCGCTGGCGCGGCTGCGTCCGATGTACCCGCCGGCGACGCTGGCCGGACTGGAGTTCACCGGCTCCTGGTCGGAACTCGCGCTGGCGCGGGTCTTCCTGACCCGCGTCCCGGACTGAGTCGCCCCGCCGTGAACCATCGTGAACCATCGGGGACAGGTACTTCGGTTCACGAGTGAACCATCGGGGACAGGTACTTCGGTTCACGAGGGACTCGGCGGAGGTCGTAGCGACGGAATTCGTAACGACATGATGGTCAATCGGCCTGATACCCCCTAGGGTATGAACGTCGGCCGTCGGTGGCTGGCGGAAGGTGGTCGCAATGGCCGAAATCGTCGTCCTCGGTGCCGGGATCTCCGGGCACACCGCGGCGCTCCACCTGCGGAGGCTGCTGGGCCGGACGCACCGGGTGACCGTGGTGTCGCCGAACTCGAAGTGGAACTGGATCCCGTCCAACATCTGGGTCGGGGTCGGCAGGATGACGACGGACGACGTCGTCTTCCCGCTCGCCCCCGTCTACCGACGCAAGGGCATCGACTTCCACCAGGCGAAGGCCGTCGCGATCTGGCCGCAGGGGGACGCGGACGACCCCCGAGGTGCGGTCGACGTCGAGTACACCGGCCCCGACGAGCACGGACGCACCGCGAGGCTGCGCTACGACTACCTGATCAACGCCACCGGGCCGAGGCTCCGGTTCGAGGCGACCGAGGGGCTGGGTCCCGACGACGGCCGCACCGTCTCGGTCTGCACCGCCGGCCACGCCACCCAGGCCGCCACGGCGCTGGACGCAGTCATCGCCGAGCTCAGGCAGGGCCGGAAACAGACGCTGGTGATCGGCACCGGCCACGGGACGTGCACCTGCGAGGGCGCGGCCTTCGAGTACACCTTCAACGTCGACCACGAGCTGCGCGAGGCCGGCGTCCGTGACCTGGCCCGGGTGGTGTACCTGTCGAACGAAGCGGCCCTCGGCGACTTCGGGGTGGACGGCATGGTGTTCGAGCAGAGTGGCTTCCAGACCACCAGCGAGCTCTGGACGGGGTCGCTGTTCCGCGAGCGTGGCGTCGAAGCCATCCTGGGCGCGCACGTCTCCCGGGTCACGCCGGACGCGATCGAGTACGAGATCCTGGACGGCTCGACGCACACGCTGGCCTACGACTTCGCGATGCTGCTGCCACCGTTCGGCGGGCAGCCGATCAAGGCCTACGACGCGTCCGGCACCGACATCACCGCTGACCTGTTCGCCCCCAGCGGGTTCATGAAGGTGGACGCCGACTACACCGTCAAGCCGTACGAGGAGTGGCGGGCGTCCGACTGGCCGAGCACCTACGCCGCCCCGGGCTACGACAACCTCTGGGCCGTCGGGATCGCGTTCGCCCCGCCGCACCAGATCTCGAAGCCACAGAAGACTCCGAACGGGACGGTGATCGCCCCGTCCCCGCCGCGGACCGGGATGCCGTCCGGGGTGATGGGAAAGCACGTCGCGATGACGATCGCCGACCGGATCAAACACGGCCCGGACGCGAAGGCTCACGAGGCGTCCATGGCGACGATGGGAGCCGCCTGCGTCGCGTCCGCCGGTGCCGGGCTGACCAGGGGCTCGGCTGCGGCGATGACCATGCTCCCGGTCGTCCCGGACCACCAGCGCTACCCCACCGGCCGCGACCTCCGCGAGACCCGCGGCGAACTCGGCCTCCACGGCCACTGGGTGAAGCTGATGCTTCACTACCTGTTCCTGTACAAGGCCCGGGCGCTGCCCGGCTGGTTCCTGATCCCGGAGTGATGATGCCCGAACTGCAGATGCACGAACCGTCCCCGGGCGCGGACCCGGTCGTCGACCTGTCGGGGGCTCCGCTGCCGACGAAGCAGACCCTGAACGGGCGACAGAGTCTGCTGACCCAGTTCGGCAAGTTCATCGCGTTCGACGCGCGGATCATGCGGATGGTGGTCAAGGGCAACAAGGCCCACTGACGGTCAGGCCAGGGAGAGGAAGAGCTTCTCCAGACTGGCGGTGTTCATGCTCTCGCCGGTCGGGTCGTCGGCGAGACACTGCCGCAGGCCGGTCGCGATGACGGCGAAGCCGGCCCGGTCGAGAGCCTTGGAGACGGCGGCGAGCTGGGTGACGATGTCCTGGCAGTCGCGGCCCTCCTCGATCATTCGGACGATGCCGCCGATCTGGCCCTGAGCGCGCTTGAGTCGCTTCAGGACGGAGCCGAGGGACTCCGGATCGAGTTTCACGGTGCTGACCTCTCCTGGCTGCTGGACGCGCGCCAGCATACCGTCTGGGGTACCCGTCCCGGTGGTCACGATCCGCTCTCAGCGGCCCCGGCCTCGGCGAGTTCTGCCCGGACGTCGTCCATGTCAGCTGCCCGGACGGCCGCGATCAGCTCCTCCAGCGCGGGCTCGGGCATCGCACCGGGCTGGGCGTAGACGAGGATGCCCTCGCGGAACACCATCAGGGTCGGGATCGACATGATTCGCGCTGCTCCGGCCAGTTCGCGCTCAACCTCGGTGTCGACCTTGCCGAAGACCAGGTCGGGGTGCCGCTCGGACGCCGCCTCGTAGACGGGCGCGAACATCCGGCAGGGGCCGCACCAGGACGCCCAGAAGTCCACCAGGACGATGTCGCTACCCAGGACGGTCGCCTCGAAGTCCGCCGAGGTCAGGTTCTGCGTGGCCATCCGGCCTCCTTCCATATACCCCCGAGGGTATCACCGCCAGTACACGGCCGCTATCTGCCCAATCCTGTCAGACCCTCTTGCATGTTGGCGGCGGGTGCGGCGAGGGTGGGTGAGGGGGAACAATCGGTCCTGGCCCCGATCACTCGCCAATGGAGGTTGGAGATGTCTCGTCTTGTCACGTTGTTCACTGGTCAGTGGGCGGATATGCCGTTCGAGCAGGTGTGTCGGCATGCGGCCGAGTGGGGTTTCGATGGTTTGGAGATCGCCTGCTCTGGTGATCATCTGGATGTGTGGGCCGCCGCCGAGGACGACGACTACCTGGCCGCGAAGAAGGCCACCTTGGACCGGTACGGCCTGGCCGTGTACGCGATCAGTAACCATCTGACCGGCCAGTGCGTGTGCGACGACCCGATCGATGCCCGGCATCAGGGCATCGTCTCGGCCCGCACCTGGGGCGACGGGGACCCCGAAGGGGTCCGCCAACGCGCGGCTGAGGAGTTGAAGACCACCGCGGTCGCGGCCGCCCGGCTGGGCGCGAAGGTCGTGACCGGGTTCACCGGCTCGAAGATCTGGAAGTACGTCGCCATGTTCCCACCGGCCTCGGCCGGGATGATCGCCGACGGCTACCAAGACTTCGCCGACCGGTTCAACCCGATCATGGACGTCTACGAGGAGAACGGGGTCAAGTTCGCCCTGGAGGTGCATCCGTCGGAGATCGCCTACGACTACTGGACCACCAAAGCCACCCTGGCAGCGATCGGGAACCGGGAAGTGTTCGGGTTGAACTTCGACCCGTCCCACATGAACTGGCAACAACTCGACGCCCCCGGCTTCCTGGTCGACTTCGCCGAGCGGATCTACCACGTCCACTGCAAAGACTCCAAACGCCGCTTCAACGGCCGCAACGCCCCCCTCGGCTCCCACCTCGCCTGGGGCGACCCCCGCCGCGGCTGGGACTTCGTCTCAGCCGGACGCGGCGACGTCGACTGGGAAGCCATCTTCCGCACCATCAACACCATCGACTACCACGGACCCATCAGCGTCGAATGGGAAGACGCCGGCATGGACCGGCTGGTCGGCGCACCCCAAGCCCTGAAGTTCGTCCGCGACAACCTATTCACCCCACCAACAGCCGCCTTCGACAGCGCCTTCTCCAACCACTGACAACGGCGCTCGACGCCGTGACCTGGGTGTCGTCCGCGCATGCGGACCCGGCCGGGTGGCCACGTCCACCCCGGTAGGGCCCGCACCACCGAGTTCGCTCCCGAAAGCGACGTTCGCTCCCGAAGTTTCGGGAGCGAACGTCGCTTTCGGGAGCGTTTCGAAGTGGAGGTCCACCCAGCAGGACGGACGGTCCAAGGCGAACTGGAAGACCACCGATGACGCCGTCTCGGAGGCTCGGCGCACTGTGTGGGCGAATGTGTCGGCTACGCCCCGATCAGCGGACGCAGCGTGGAGTACGCGATCCGCAGGCCCTCGACGACCTTCTCCGGCGTGCCGCCCCACAGCGGGTCCTCGTGCTCGACCGACAGGGCACCGGTGAAGCCGGCCTCGTAGAGCCGGTCGACGACCTTGGCCCAGTCGACGTCGCCGCGTCCGGGCACCCGGTAGCGCCACCAGCCGGTCTTCCAGGCGTTGTCGCCCTTGTCGACCACCCCGTAGAAGCCGTACTGGTTCCGCGCCTCGGCGAACACCTCGACGTCCTTGGCCTGGGCGTGGACGATGTACTTCGCGAACGGCAGGATCGTGGCCACCGGGTCGATCCCGATCCAGGTGAGGTGGGACGGGTCCCAGTTCAGGTAGAGCCCGAGCCTGGTCGTCATCCACTCCCACAGCTCCGGGGAGTAGGCGATGTTGCCGGGGTAGCCGTCCGGGTGCCAGCCCTCCATCACGCAGTTCTCGACGATGATCTTCACGCCCCGCTCGCCGGCATAGTCGACCAGCTCCGGGAAGATCCGCTCGGCCTCGGCCATGTTCTCGACCACCGACTTGGTCACGTCCCGGCCGAGGAACGTGCCCACGTACGGCACGCCGAGCGACTGCGCGGCGTCGACGCACCGCTTCACGTGACCGCGGATCTCCTCGCGCCGGCCGAGGTCGCCGATCAGGTTGTTCTCGTAGTAGGCCAGCGACGAGATCTCCAGCCCGGTGCGCTCGAACAACGCCCGGGTGGCGTCCGCGTCGGCGTCCGTCCAGGTCGCCACCGGCAGGTGGGACGCCTCGAACTCGCGCCCCGGCCCACCCGGCCAGCAGGCGATCTCGAGGGTCTGGTAGCCCTGGCCGGACGCGTAGTCGGCGATCCGTTCCAGCGACCAGGACGGCAGGCAGGCCGTGAACATGCCCAGCTTCATGAGTGTTCCTCTTCCCGTGATGGTTCAGCGCGTCGGGGTGAGCGGGCTCCAGCCCGCGGGCAGCGGCGCCACCGACGGCGGGACGGACGTCACCGCAACCGGCCGGCCGGAGGCGATCGACTCCTCCACCGCCAGCATGATGTCCAGGACGTGGGCGGCCAGTTCGCCGTTCGCCCGGTGCGGGCTGCCGTCGGCGACCGAGCGGACGAGGTCGACCAGCCCGATGCCGCGCCCGTTGCCGTCCTCGGCCACCTCGACCTCGTCGACGACCTTGCCCCCGACGTGCGTCCGGACGGTGCCGCCGAACTGGTTCGGGTCCGGCGCGACGATCGTGGCCCGCGTCCCCTGGAACTCCAGGACGCCGCCACGGGCCTGTCCCGAGTCGAACGAGTACAGACACACCGAGGACGCCCCGGAGGCGTGCCGCAGCAGCACGTTCGCCGTCGTCGGCACCTCGACCGGGAAGTCGGTCCCGGCGCGCGGGCCGGCCATGATCGTCCGCACGTCCCGCGCCCGTCCGCCGGCCGCCGTGACCTCGGCGACCGGGCCCAGCCCGAGCACCAGGGATGTGAAGTAGTACGGCCCGATGTCCAGGACGGGGCCACCGCCGGACGCGAACAGGAACTCCGGATCCGGATGCCAGACGTCGGGCCCCGGCTGCTGCATGATCGCCAGCCCGGCGAGCGGACGCCCGATGTCACCGTCCGCGATCCGGCGCAGGACCGTCTGCATGCCCGGCCCCAGGACGGTGTCGGGGGCGCAGCCGACCCGGACCCCGTGTGCGGCGGCCTCGTCCAGCATCGCGCGGGCGGCCGTCCGGTCGAGCCCGAGCGGCTTCTCGCTCCAGACGTGCCGGCCGGACCGGACCGCCTGCGTCGAGACCTCCAGGTGGACGCTCGGCGGGGTGATGTTCACCACCACGTCGACCTCGGGGTTGTCGAAGACCGCCTCGGGCCCACCCCACACCGGGACGCCGAACGTCTCGGCCCGGTCCCGGGCGCGGTCGGCGATCAGGTCGTCGACCGCCACCACGCGGACGTCGGGATAGGTCGCCAGGTTCGTCAGGTACTGCGTGGAGATGTTGCCGGCGCCGACCAGGCCGATCCCGACCGGCATCAGTGCGCGTCCCGCATCAGCGGGCCTTCAGGTACTCGACGCTCTGCCGCACCTCGTCGATCGGGTCGACGGCGGCCAGGTCGAACTCCACCACCCAGGTGCGGTCCGCGGACGCGTCCAGGATCGGCGGCAGGTCCATCGAGCCGTTGCCCAGCACGACGTTCGCCGCGCCGCTGCGGGACGGTGCCAGCGGGCCGTCCTTGACGTGCAGGTGGGTGACCCGCTCGCCGAGGGACGCCAGCAGCGCCGGCACGTCGCGGCCGCCGGCGGTCGCCCAGTAGGTGTCGACCTCCAGGACGACCCGGGGGTCGAGGCGGGAGGCAAAGAACTCGTAGGCAGGGGTGCCGTCCACCTCGGGGGCGAGGAATTCCCAGTCGTGGTTGTGGTAGCCGATGGCGATGCCCGCGTCGGCGAACCGGTCGACGAGGCCGTTCAGGGCGTCCGCCACCGCCCGGATGCCGTCCCCGGACTGCCACTGGTCGGCGGAGGAGGCCGGCTGGAAGATGGTGCGCAGGCCGAGTGCCTGGGCCGTTGCCAGCACCTTCTCCGGGTTGCCGACCATGCCGAAGTCGGGGATGTCGATCAGGCCGGCATGGGCACTGCCCGCCTTCAGTCCATGGGCGGCCAGCGCATCCGGCAGCCAGTCGAAGTTCTCGATGCCGAAGGGCTCGACCTCGTCCAGGCCCATCGACGCGACGGCGGCGAGGGTCGCGTCCCGGTCGCTGGTGAGCGGTTCACGAAGGGTGTAGAGCTGCAAGCTGAGAGTGGCCACGATGCCTCCTGAGGTGATGGTGCTGACGCGACTTTCAGCATAGGCCAGATAGGATGATCGCGCTCTCACCTGATCGGCGGGAGTCTCGATGACAAAGGAGTGATTGTGGGCGCGTTCCGGATCGGCATCATCGGCGTGGGGTTCATCTCGACGTACAAGCATCTGCCCGGACTGGCGGGGAACCCTGAGCTGGCCGAGTTGGTCGCGATCTGCGACCTGCTGCCGGAGCGGGCCGAGGCGGCGAAGGAGAAGTACGCACCGTCCGCGTACACCACCACCGACTGGCACGATCTGGTCAACGACCCCAGCATCGACGTGATCTACGTCTGCACCTGGAACGTCAGCCACTGCGAGATCACCTGCGCCGCACTCGAAGCCGGCAAGCACGTCATGTGCGAGAAGCCGATGGCGATCTCCGGCGAGGAGGCCCGGCAGATGGCCGAGACCGCTCGCCGCACCGGCAAGACCCTCACCATCGGCTACCAGAACCGGCTGCGCACCGACACCCAGTTCCTGCGCGGCGTGGTGGACGCCGGCGAGCTGGGCGACATCTATGTCGCCAAGGCTCATGCCGTCCGGCGGCGTGGGGTACCCACCTGGGGGGTGTTCACCGACAAGGAGAAGCAGGGTGGCGGCCCGCTGATCGACATCGGCACCCATGCCCTGGACCTGACGCTGTGGTACCTCGGCGACTACGAGGTCGAGTCGGTCACCGGCTCGGTGTATTCCAAGCTGCGGGACAAGCCGCAGGGCAACCCGGGCGGTGAGTGGGATCCGGCGACGTTCAGCGTCGAGGACTCCGCGTTCGGCTACGTGAAGCTGAAGAACGGGGCGACGATCTTCCTCGAGGCCGCCTGGGCACTCAACGTGAAGGACCCGCGCGAGGCGGCGGTCACCCTGATCGGAACCGACGGCGGCGCCGAGATCGAGCGTTCCGCGTCCGGCGGCTACGCCGTCACGCTGAACAAGGTGCTGGCCGACCGGATGATCACCGAGGCCCCGGACGAGAGCGCCCCCGACGCCGACGACTTCACCCACCTGGGCACGCGGGAGACCAAGCAGTTCCTCGAGGCCGTCCGGGACGGCCACGACGCGCTGGTTCTGCCCGAGCAGGCCGCGGTCGTCACCGAGGTGCTGGAGGCCATCTACGCGTCCGCCGCGTCCGGCCGGACGATCCAGTTCTGAGGTGAGCGCTCCGGTGAACCATGGCGTGGCCATCGTCGGCTACGGGACGATGGGCGACTACCACCATCGTCGGCTGGCGGCGCTCGGGGTCGAGGTGGTCGGCGTCGTCGACATCGACCCCCGCGCGCTGGACGACGCTGCCGCGGCAGGGTTGCGTCCCTATGCCGACCTGGCTGAGGCCCTGGCGGATCCGTCCACGGACTTCGTGCTGATCGCCACCCCGAACGACAGTCACCACGACATCGCGGTCGCCGCGCTGCGGGCCGGCAAGAACGTGCTCTGCGAGAAGCCGGCGACGGTGACCAGCACCGAGCTGATCGACGTGGTGGCCGAGGCCGAGCGGGCCGGACGGCTGTTCATGGTTCACCAGAACCGGCGCTGGGACCCCGACTACCTGAGCATGGCGCAGGTGTATGCCGAGCAGTTGCTGGGGCCGGTGACCCACATCGAGTCCCGGGTTCACGGCTCGCGGGGAATCCCGGCCGACTGGCGCACCGAGAAGGCCGCGGGCGGCGGCATGCTGCTCGACTGGGGCGTCCACCTGGTCGACCGGCTGCTGTTGATGGTCGACTCCCCCGTCGTCGACGTCTACGCCGACCTGAGCTTCACGCTCGGCCACGACGTGGACGATGGCTTCGAGGCGTGGCTGCGGTTCGCGAACGGGGTCACCGCGGTCGTCGACGTGAGCACGACCAGCTTCCTGCCGGCTCCCCTGTGGACGCTGCGGGCCAACCGCGGCACCGCCCAGATCGAGAACTGGGCCACCCCCGGACGGCTGCTGCGGCTGGGCCAGACCGAGGAGGAGGACGCCGTCCCGATCCTGGCCGGCACAGGGATGACGAAGACGATGGCGCCGCGGGTGAAGGACTACTCCCGCCAGCACAGGCTCGATGACTCGGTCGAGACCCTGCCGCTGCCGGTGGTCGACGCGGACGTGAACGACTTCTACCGCAACGCCTTCGACGTCGTCGACCACGGCGCCACGCCGACGGTGGCCAACGCGCAGGTGCTGCGGACGCTTCGCCTGCTGGAGGCGTTCGCCGAGTCGCACCGCACCCGGGAGGTCGTCCACTTCGAGCAGGCGGGCTAGCCGGTCAGCGCGGCGCCCTTGCCGTCCGGGGGATGATGGACGCATGAGCACTGGACGCAACGCAGTCGGACGCCGGTGGGTGTGGATGGTGGCGGCGGGAGCCCTCGCCGTCGCGGGGTTTACGGGCCTCTCGGTCCGGTCGGCGGTCGCCGAACCCGTCCTGCCACCGCTGACCCCCGCCGAATTGCTGGCCAAGGTCGCCCAGGCGCAGCCGGCCGGCTTCAGCGCCACCTTCGAGCAGCGCAGCGACCTCGGGCTGCCGTCGGTGTCCGGGATCGGCGGCAGCGAGGGCGACGACCTGCAGACTGCACTGTCGATGCTGACCGGGAATCACACGATCCGGGTTTGGCTGGCCGGCCCCGACCATGCTCGCGTCGCTCTGGTGGACGGTTCGACAGAGACCGCCGCGATCCGCAACGGCGACCAGCTGTGGCTGTGGTCGAGCGAGAAGCAGCAGGCGCGGCACGCCACGATCAAGGCCGGTGAGAAGCCGGCGACGACACCGATGTCGCCGACCGAGGCCGTCCAGCGGCTGCTGGCGGCGGTCGAGCCCAGCACCGACGTGACCACGTCCGGCACCGGCATGGTCGCCGGGCGTCCGGTGTACCAGCTGGTGCTGACCCCGAAGGATCACGCCAGCCTCGTCGGCCAGGTCCGGATCTCGGTGGACGCCACCGAGTTCGTGCCGCTGGCCGCCCGGGTGGTCGCCGACGACGGCAGCGACGCGCTGTCGGTCGCCGCCACGTCGGTCGACTTCACCCGTCCCGCCGACTCGATCTTCGCGTTCACCCCACCGCCCGGCGCCGAAGTCACCCAGCTGAAGCCGCCGGCCGGAGCCAGTGAGCACCCCGCCAAGGACGGCACGAAGCCGACCGTCGTCGGCTCGGGCTGGACGACGGTGGCCGTGACGAAGTTCGACGTGAGCAAGGCCGACCAGACCGCGAGCGCGCTGCTGAAGTCGCTGCCCGAGGTGTCGGGCAGCTGGGGCCACGGCCGGCTGCTGTCCACCACGCTGGTCAACGCGGTGATCACCGACGACGGCCGGGTCGCGGTCGGCTCGGTCACTCCCGAGAGGCTCTACGCCGCCCTGGCCACAAGGTGAGTTCGGCCCCGCCGGCCATCGCATCCGACGGGCTGGGCAAGCGGTTCGGCCGCCAGCAGGTGGTGGCCGACCTCGCGCTGGACGTGCCCAAGGGCGCCTGCTACGGCTTCATCGGGCCGAACGGGTCCGGCAAGACCACCACGATCCGGATGCTGCTCGGTCTCGTCCGTCCCGACGGCGGCAGCTGCTCGCTGCTGGGTGAGCCGATGCCGTCCGCTGCTGCGTCCGTCCTGCCGCGGGTGGGGGCCCTGGTCGAGGGTCCGGCGTTCCACCCGTACCTGTCCGGGACCGCCAACCTGCTGCGTGTGGACGCGGCCGACCCCACCAGTGACCCGGCCACGGCGCGGTCGCGGGTCGGCTCGGCGCTGGAGCGGGTCGGGCTGAGCGCTGCGGCCGGCAAGCGGTATCGCGCCTACTCGCTGGGCATGCGGCAGCGCCTGGGCATCGCCGCTGCGCTGCTGCAGCCGCGCGACCTGCTGGTGCTGGACGAGCCGACGAACGGCCTCGACCCGCAGGGGACGCGGGAGGTTCGCCACCTGGTCGCCGGGCTCGCCGCGGAGGGGACGACGGTGTTCGTGTCCAGCCACCTGCTCGCCGAGGTCGAGCAGCTGTGCGACCACATCGGGGTGATGCGGGAGGGACGCCTGGTGGCCCAGGGACCGCTGGCCGAGCTGGAGGGTCTGCGGGCGCAGCGGTTCCGGCTGCAGACGGCGGACGTCGCCGCCGCTCGCGGGGTGCTGTCCGGGCTCGGGGTGCAGGACGCGTCCGAGGCCACCGACGGCCTTGCGGGCAGCCTGAGCGGGGTCGAACCGGAGCGGATCGTCCGCGCGTTGGTGGAGGCGGGGGTCGCCGTCCGCGGCTTCGCCGTCGTCCGGCCGACGCTGGAAGAGGCGTTCGTCGAACTCACCGGGGAGGGCTTCGATGTCAGCGGCTGAGGTGTCCGTCCGCCGTCGCCGGGGGAGCTTCGGTCGGCTGTTCGCGTCCGAGGTGCACCTGGTGTTCGGACGTCGCCGCAACCAGGTGGGGCTGCTCGTGCTGTTCGGCCTCGTGACGATGCTGGGGGTGGCGCTGAAGGTGTCGGCGATGCGGCATCCCGGGGACCGCGGCGGAGACCTGTTCTCGCTGGTGGCCGGCAACGGGGTCTTCCTCGGCTTCGCTGGGCTGACGATCGAGATCGCGCTGTTCCTGCCGCTGGCGGTGTCCGTCCTCGCCGGAGACGCGGTGGCCGGCGAGGCGAACCTGGGGACGCTGCGTTACCTGCTGGTCGCGCCGGTCGGGCGGGGACGGCTGCTGGTGGTGAAGGCGTGCGCGCTGGGGGTGGGGGCGCTCACCGGAGCCGTGCTGGTGGCGCTCGCCGGCGTCCTGGTGGGGGTGCTGCTGTTCGGCGCCGGCCCCTTGATCACCTTGTCGGGCAGCCAGATCGGACTGGGCGACGGGTTGTTACGGCTGCTGCTGGCCGCGCTCTACGTGGCCGTCGGACTGGCAGCGCTCGGCATGATCGGGCTGTTCATCTCGACGCTCACCGAGCAGCCGATCGCAGCGACTGTTGCCACCGCGATGGTGAGCACGCTGCTGTGGATCCTGGACGCCGTCCCGCAGTTGGACTGGCTGCACCCCTGGCTGCTGGTCGACCGGTGGTCGGCCTTCATCGACCTGCTGCGCGACCCGGTCTTCACCGACCGGATGGTGACCGGCCTCTGGGTGGATATCGCCTACGGCGCCGTGTTCCTCTTCGCGGCCTGGCTACGGTTCCGGGTCAAGGACATCACCAGTTGAGGGCGGCTGGAGCCACCTTCGGGAATCGAACCCGAGACCTACGCTTTACGAGAGCGTCGCTCTGCCGACTGAGCTAAGGTGGCCTGCCCGGATGACCGGGCCGAGGCACAACTATAGGGGCTCGGCGGCCTGCACCCGAAACGCACGCGGGCAGGACTCCCGACACTCGTCGGCGCTTCGCCAGCCGTCAGTGTCGAGTGGTGAGGCGGGCGTGGACGCGGGTCTGGCGGGACGGCTGGTCGCTTCGGCTGGGCGACCGTCGGAGGTCCCGGGTCGGGGCCCGGGACGACGGGGCGCTGTGGGGCCAGGACGGAGCCGTCCCCACTTCGCCCTACCCGCCTCGTCACGCTGACGCCGGGCTACCCGGCTCGTCACGCCGGCGTGCCCGGGGCCTACCCCCCCGCTCGTCATCCCGGCGTAGGCCGGGATCCCGCCCCGGGCGTCCGGTCAGTGTCGGGTGGTGAGGCGGGCGTGGATGCGGGGCCGTTGGGCCGGGTCGACCCGCCGGGGTGGGACCACGGTGGGGATGCCGTCGCTACGGAACAGGATCTTCCACCGGTCCGCGTTCGGGTCTCGGCTGGGTTCCAGGATCCCGAGGTGATGCGGACACACCAACACCAGATTGCGCAACGCAGTGACACCACCAGCCCACCACGGAACCACATGATGGGCTTCACACCCACCTGGTGGGGCATCGCAACCGGGGAAGATGCAACCGCCATCACGCAGTTCGAGTGCTGCCCGGATCGCTGGGGTGACCAGTCGTACGGTCCGGCCCACATCGAGTGGTTCGGAGTGGGAGCCGAGCACGACCGGCAGCAGGTCGGCGTCACACAGCAACCGGCGCACCACCGAGGCTGCCACCGGGTGGCCGTCACGAACCAGCGTCGCACCGAGGCTGGTGTCGGTGCAGTGTTTGACCAGTTTGTCGTGGGACAGGGTGATCACGATCCGGGGACGATCCCCACCACTGCGGGGAGCCGTCTGCTGACGGCTGTGCGCAGCTACCATCGCGATCAGCCCGTCGGCTCTGCGCATGGCTGGGGTGATGTACTCCGCTTGGGGGTCGAGTCGTTCGAGGCCGCGTTTCTGGGCGGCGGCGTACGCCTCGACGATCTGGATCAACGGTTCGGCGTCGGCGATGGGTAGGGATCCTCGGATCAGCACCGACCCGTCACCGTCGTAGTGGAAGTCGACGCACCTGCGGGTCTGAGCCCGGCGTTCCTGCTGCTCGAGACGTTTCGCCTCCAACTGGTCGGCGGTGTCGGGTGACAGCATGTCGATCAAATGGGTGGTGAGATGGCGTAGTTCGGCACTGTTATGGGTCTCGGCGAACCCGACCATCATTGTCTGGGCTTCAATGATCGTGTTGTCGTCGAACTCTTTCGGCAGCTGGGCGAGTACCCCGGTGATCGCTTCGGCCTGGACCGGCAACACCGTCCCGGTCTGAGTGGCACTGCCGATGAGCGGGAACCGGGCGAGTCCTTGGCCGGCCCGGATGATCCGGGCCGCTTCCCGCGGGGTCAGGCTCATGGACTCGGCCAGCCAGGTCCTGGTCGACGTCTTCCGCTCATTCCACACCGCCTGGGAGGCTTCGATGCGGGCGGCCAGCTGCTGCTGCCAGGCTTGCAGCCGTCCACTCAGCCGGATCACGTCCTGCAACAAGCCGAGTTGCTCCGCGTCGGTGGGGAGCCGAAGCCGGTCATCGGTCAGGGCGTCCAGGGCGCTACTGATCGATGCGAGGATCTCGCGATCGGTCAGCTGCTCAAACTCCCTTTCCATGGTTCAAACACTAGAGGCTGCCACTGACATTTCTGGTCCCGCAAGCGGTCTGCCTAACCCAACCATCGATGAATGCACACCCGTGCAACGTGAGCGCACGAATCGCCATTCCAGGATTCACTGCGACTACCGCGAGAGCCTCGATATAGCTAACCCAGGAACCCCAGTCTGGCCGCCACGACGATCCGTCCTCCCCGGACAGCGCTGAACCAAAGTACCTGTCCCCGACGGTTCACCCGACGATCCGTCCTCCCGGTCAGCGGTGAACCAAAGTACCTGTCCCCGACGGTTCACGCGCGGGCTCAGCCGGCTTGGAAACCGCCGTCGCTGTGCAGCAGCTGGGCGTTGATCCAGCCGCCGGCGTCGGAGAACAGGAAGCGGACGAGGTTGGCTGTGTCACTCGGCGTGCCCAGGCGGCCGGACGGAGTGGCGGCGAGGCACGCATCCCGGATCTCCTGGGTCATCCAGCCGGTGTCGATCGGGCCCGGGTCGATCACGTTGGCGCGGATGCCACGGTGCCCGAGTTCCGCGCCGGCGGCGATCACGAGCCGGTCGAGCGCTCCCTTGCTCGCCCCGTACGGCAGGTTGTGGACGACATGGTCGCTGGTCAGCGCGACGATGCGTCCGGTCACCTCAGTCGTGGGCACCGACGGCAGGGCTTCGGCGAACGCCTTGATCAGCAGCCAGCTGGCTCGCGCGTTCACCGCGAAGTGGCGGTCCCAGCTCTCGACGGTGGTGTCCAGCGTCGAGCTGTCCACCGACTCGCAGTGCGACAGCACCAGTCCGCGCAACTCGCCGAGGCCGACGGCGGCCGCCACCAACTCGCCGGCCGCGCCCACTTCGGCCAGGTCGCAGCTCACGACCTCAACCCTCGACCCGAGCCCGCGACAGTCTGCAGCGATCGACTCCGGGTCGTCGGCACCCATCTCCAGGCCCAGCCGGACGTCGTACGGCGTCCAGTGGTTGAGCACCAGGTCCCAGCCGTCGGTCGCCAGCCCGAGCGCGAGGGCTGCGCCGATCGAGCGCCGCCGGCCCACCCCGGTGATGATCGCCGTGCCTCGTCTCTCCGTCACTGCCGCCTCCTCACGTGCACCGGACGTCGCCGGTCGGCACAATGCCCTTGGTCAGGTACTTCACCACGATGGAATCCAGGCACCGCGACTTGCCGCCGTAGCCGCCATGGCCCTCGCCGTCGTAGGTGACCAGCGTCGCCGACTTCAGCTGTCTGGCCATCGACTGGGCGAACGGGTACGGGGTCGCCGGGTCACCGGTCGCGCCGATCACCAGCAGCGGACGGGCGGACGCACCGGTCGGATGCAGCTGCAGCCGCTGGGACGGACGGGTCGGCCACAGCGCACAGTTGTACACCGGGCCGAAGTACTTCCCGAAGATCGGCGCCTTCGCGGCATCCTCCGTCCACTGCCGATCGGCGTCCAGCACACCCTCGTCCTTGCCGTCCAGGCAGCTGATCGCCGGGAACGAGAAGAACAGCGACCCGTAGTGTCCCTTGCTGTCGCGTCCATTCAGCGAGTCGGCGGCGGCGAGCAGGTATCCACCCTCCCCCTTCTGGGCGCGCTGGATGATCGCGGACAGCGGCTCCCACGCGTCCTTTCCGCTGTAGAGGGCATCGGCGATGCCGGTCGCGGCCAGCGACTGCGTCAGCTGGCGTTCGCCCACCGCGATCGGCTTGGCGTCCAGCCCGTCGAGGAAGTCCGTGATCGACGAGAGCACCGCCTCCTTGCTGTCACCGAGGCCGCAGTCCTGCTTCGCGCACCAGGACGCGAAGTTGCCCAGCGCCAGGTCGAAGCCCTGGGCCTGGATGATGCTGTCGTCGTCGGTGATGTTCACCGCCGCGTCCAGGACGAGGTGCCCGGTGTTCCCGCCGAAGAGCTCGGCATACACCGCGCCGATGTCGGTGCCGTAGGAGTAGCCGAGGTAGTTGAGCTTCGGGGCGCCGAGGAGCTGCCGCAGCAGGTCGAGATCACGGACGGTGTCGACCGTGCCGATGTGGTTGAGGTAGTCGCCGTTGCGCTCCCAGCAGCCCTTGCCGAAGTCGTAGTTGCCGCGGATCAGCGCCTCCCGCTCGGCCTCGTTGTCCGGGGACGCGTCCAGCGCGAGGAAGGCGTCCGCCTGCTCGTCGGTCAGGCAGCGCACCGGCGTCGACCCACCCGTCCCGCGCGGATCCCAGCCGACGATGTCGTACTGCTCGAGGCCCTGGTTGTCGAAGTAGTCCACCAGTGCCTGTCCGGAGCCACCCGGGCCGCCGGGATTGACGAACAGCGGGCCGAGCTTCGGCGACGCCGTCGCCGGCTTCATCCGCAGCGCGACGGTCACGGCGGCACGGCCGGGATTGGCGTAGTCGAGGGGGACGACAACATTGGTGCACTTGTCCGCGCCACAGGCGAACCAGGTGACCACCTGCCCCAGATAGGGAGCCAGCCCGCCACCAGTGAGACCGGCCAGCAGCCCGTCCACCTTCAGCGGCACCGCCGGCAGAGACGGACGGTCGACCGCGATGCCCGCAACCGGGGAGATGCGGATCCCGTCCAGCGGCGTCGTCGGAGCGGCAGCGCTCGTGCAACCGGCCAGCGTGACGACGGCGACCAGCGCGGCGAGCCAGGTTCTGGCGGGGGACGGCACCTGGCAAGCGTAGCTGGCGCCGCCCCCTCCGAGGCCGGCCCGACTAGGCGACCCTCGCCGCCTTGTCAGCCGCCCGAGCCCGGCGGAGACTGCCGTCCAGGCTCCAGCCACCGGCACCGACGAAGATCAGCAGCAGCGCGGCGGCGGCCACCAGGAGCTCGCGTTCGCCGTAGAAGCCGAAGTCGTTCGGCAGCAGGAGACTCCAGCTCCCCCAGTAGACCAACACCAGCGCACCGATCGAGATCAGGGCCGCGCCGACGGCTGCGTAGCGAGTGGCGAGGCCGATCACCATGGACACCGCGATCAGCAGCGAGGCCACCGGCACGATGGTCGCCAGGATCGGATACGGCAGCACGGTCCTCGCGAACAGCTGCTGCGTCTTCGCCGGATCGAGCAGCATCTGCACGCCCCAGACCCCGAAGACGGCGGCCATCACCAGCCGTAGCAGGAACAGCCCGAGCGAGCCCCAGAAGCCGTCCGTCGTCCGCTTGATCCGGACGACCTCCTGGACGATCGGCGCCGCTGCCGCACCCTCGACCGGCTCCGGCGTCCCCGCCGTCGTCAGTGCCGCAGCGCGGGCTTCGCGGCGCGCGGCGCGCTCGGCAGCGAGCTTCCGCTCCTCCTCGGTCTGCTCCGGCGACACCGCGGGGGGCTGCTCGGCTCCGGCCGCAGGGTAGGGACGGAAGATCGCCTCGTCGGTCGCCGGCGCGGCGCCGGCTTCGGGGGCAGGAGTCCCGGCGGCCGGGGTGGAGGCAGCCGCGACGGGGGCGGCGGCGAAGGTCTGCGTCGGTGCCGACTCCGCTGGCGCCGGAGTCGCCTCGGGTGCCGTCGCCTCGGGCGCAAGGGACGCCGCCGGCGCTGCGAAGCCTGTCAGCGGCGGCGGGGACGGCAGTGTGGGCGCGACGTCAGGACCCGACGGTGGGGTCGGTTCCGGCTCCTCTGCCTGCCCAACCGGGGCCGGCTCGGCCGCGACCACCGGACGGTCGCTGTGCGTCCACACGCCGGGCGCGGACGGCCGGGACAGCTCCTCGGGTTCCGCCGGCTCCTGGGCTTCCACCGGCGCCGGAACAGCCTGGGACGGCTGTTCGCCGGGCTGCGCCTCGGGCTGGCGCTCCGGCTGCTCCTCGGGACGCTCCCTCGCCCAGCGGCGGGCGATCGGCTCCGGTTCGTCGGGCGATGCCGCGGTCACCTCGGCCGGCGCCCCCGGCTCGGGAGTGGGCGCTGTGGCCTCCGCCGACGGCTCGACCAGGGTGGGCTCCGGCTCGGCGGACGGGCCGGGCTCGGCAGCCGGCGGCTGCCACGGCTCGGCCACAGGCTCCGGCTCAACCTCAGAGACCGGCTGCGACTCAGCAGCCGACGGCTGCCACGGCTCGGCCACGGACACCGACTCCGCGCCCGACTCCTCAACAGCGGGCTGCGACTCAACGGCCGACGGCTGCCACGGCTCGGCCACGGGCTCAGACTCCCGACTCGACTCAGCCACGGCCTCGGCGGCCGGCGCCGCCGACGGCTCGGGCTGCGGCTCGGCAACGGACTGCGACTCACCAGCCGACGGCTGCCACGGCTCGGCCACGGGCTCAGACTCCCGACTCGACTCAGCCACGGCCTCGGCGGCCGGCGCCGCCGACGGCTCGGGCTGCGGCTCGGCAACGGACTGCGACTCAGCGGTCGCCGGCTGCCACGGCTCGGCAACAGGCTCCGACTCAGGGCTCTGCTCAGCCTCAGCAGCGGGCTGCGGTTCGACAGCCGGAGGCTCCCCATGCTCAGTCACGGGCTCGGCGGCCGGCGCTGCCGGCTGCTCGGGCTGGGGATCCGGCGACGGAGACGACGCCGGTGCGTGCGGCAGCACGTCCTCCTCGGCGGAGTGGACCGACGGAGGCTCGGGCAGGAGAGCAGAATGCTGCTCCTCCCCCGCCGCCTCGCGTGCGGCCTCCGGTGCCGGCACCGACTCCTCCCGCGGCGCGGACTCCGCGGCCGTCTCGGTCGCGTCCGTCTGCTCGGTGGCCGCGGGCCAGTCGGACGCCGCGGGCGCGCCGAAGGACCATGCAGGTGGTTCGGCAGCCGTCGGCGGGGTCGGCAGGACGGGTTGTTCCTCGGGTTGCGGGAACTCGGGCTCGCGCGGTTCGCTCACGGGGGATCCTTCCTGAACGTCTGCTGAGCCAATGCTGTCACCGGCGATCCGCCAAGCGACCGACCGACACGGGCGAGCGGCCGTCCGATCAGCGAGAATCCGCAAGACTGATCAGCAGAGACTCCATGGCCAGCAGCGGCGCGACATTGGTCTCCAGCGCCGTCCGCGCCGCCAGGATCGCGTCCAGCCGCGCCACGGTGCCCTCCGCCGACGTCGCCTGGGCGATGGCGCCGACCGCGGCGCCCTGCTCGGCGTTGATCAGCTCCACACCGGCGCTCGTCTGCTGGGTCAGCACGTCCCGGTAGAACGAGGTGAGCTCGGTCAGGACGCGGTCGAGGGCGTCTCGCTGCAGCCGCTTCGCCCGGGCCTTCTGCTGGTCGGTCAGCTCCCGCAGGGCCGCCTGCGCGTTCCGGGGCTTCATGCCCTTCGTTCCCATGCCCAGCGCCTCGGCCAGCTCGGCCTGCTCGCGGGCGTCCAGCTCGGCGGTGATCGCCGACGCCTCCGCGGTCGCCGACTCGACCAGCTGGGACGCCGCGTCCAGGCACGCGCCGAGGCTGGTCAGCCGGGACGGCAGCCGCAGGATGTCTTCCCGTCGCTGCCGGGCGTCCTCGTCCCGCGCCAGCACCCGCGCCCTGCCGACATGTCCCTGGGCGACGCGGGCGGCGTAGTCGGCCAGCTCGGGGTCCACCCCGTCGCGGCGGCGCAGCAGTTCCGCGACCGCCTCCGTCCGTGGCGTGGTCAGCTCGACCTTCCGGCACCGGGAGCGGACAGTGGCCACCAGGTCGTCGGCGTTGGGCGCGCACAGCAGCCACACGGTGCGCGGCGGCGGTTCCTCGATGCTCTTCAGCAGCGCGTCCGCGCCGCGTTCGGTGATCCGGTCGGCGTCCTCGACGACCAGCACCTGGTAGCGGGCCATGGTCGGCGCCATCGCCGCCCGCCGGACGAGTTCGCGCACCTCGTCGACGCCGATGCTGAGCTGCTCGGTCCGGACGATCGTGACGTCGGGGTGCGCTCCGGACAGCGTGGTCACGCACGTGTTGCACTCGCCGCAGCCACCGAACGGGCACTGCAGGGCCGCGGCGAAGGCGCGTGCGGCGTTCGACCGTCCCGAGCCCGGCGGACCGGTGAACAGCCACGCATGGCTCATCGCGTGCCGGTTTCCCCCGTCATGGGCGGACACCGCACGCTGCAGCGTCCCCACCGCGCGCTCCTGGCCGATCAGGTCGGCCCAGACGCCGGTGACCTCGCTGTCCGCGACCCCGGTGCTCACGTGCCCAAGCCTGCCTCAGGCCGGTGACAGAAGCGAGGCCACCCGTTCCCGGACGGCGGCGGCGATCTCGTCGATCGGCTCGCGAGCGGCCAGCACCAGGTAGTGCCCTGGATCGCGCTCGGCCAGGCTCAGGAAGAGCTCGCGGGCGCGCTGGTGAAGCGCGTCCCCGGCCCCTTCGAGCCGATCCTTCTCGGCGATCCCGGCGACGCCGAGGGACGGGTCGAGGTCGAGCAGCACCGTCAGGTCGGGCAGCAGGTCGCGGGTCGCCCAGCGGTTCAGCTGCTCGACGCGGTCAGGGTCCAGTTCCCGGCCGGCACCCTGGTAGGCCAGGGCCGAGTCGACATAGCGATCGGAGATCACCACAGCACCCCGCTTCAGCGCCGGCAACACCACCTCGTACACGTGTTGTGCCTTGTCAGCGGCATACATCAGGGCCTCAGCCCGCGGACTGACATCCCCCCAGGACGGGTTCAGCACCAGGTCGCGCAGGGTCGCCCCGATCGCCGTCCCGCCAGGTTCGAGGGTGACGACGACCTCCCGTCCCTGATCGGCCAGCCACTCGGCCAGCAGCGAGGTCTGCGTGGACTTGCCCACCCCGTCCCCGCCCTCGAAGACGATGAAGATGCCGTCAGCCATCCCGCTCCTTCCACCGCCCCGGTCGAGCCCTGTCGAGTTCGCTCCCGAAAGGGACGTCTGCTCCCGAACTTTCGGGAGCAGACGTCCCTTTCGGGAGCGTTTGTGCCCGGGGGCTATTTCTTCGTCGTCTTCTTCGTTGCCGTCCGGCGGACGGTGCGCTTGGGGGCCGGGCCCTTCGCCCGCTTCTCGGCGAGCAGTTCGGCGGCCCGCTCCAGAGTGATCGCCTCGACCGAGTCCGAACGGCGCAGGGTCGCGTTGGTCTCGCCGTCGGTCACGTACGGGCCGAAGCGACCGTCCTTGACCACGACCGGCTTGCCGGACGCCGGGTCGGCCCCGAGCTCCTTCAGCGGCCCGGACGCGGCGCCGGCAGCCCCCCGTCCGCGGGTCTTCGGCTGGGCGTAGATCGCCTCCGCCTCCTCCAGCGTGATGTCGAAGATCTGGTCCTCGCCGGTCAGCGAGCGCGAGTCCGTCCCCTTCTTCAGGTACGGGCCGTAGCGGCCGTTCTGGGCGGTGATCTCCTCGCCGTCGGCGGCCGTGCCGACCACCCGCGGCAGGCTGAGCAGCTTCAGCGCGTCGTCGAGGGTGACCGTGTCGATGCTCATGGACGCGAACAGCGAGCCCGTCCGCGGCTTGGCCGACTTCGGCGCGTCCTCGCCGAGCACCTCGGTGACATAGGGCCCGTAGCGGCCGTCCTTGGCAACGACGGTCCGGCCGGTGGACGGGTCGACGCCCACCTCGCGTTCGGACGCCGCCGGCTTGTCCAGCAGCTCGCGGGCGTACTCAGGCGTGAGCGCGTCCGGCGGCAGGTCGGCGTCCACGTTCGCCCGGCGTCCCTCGGCGTCCTCGATGTAGGTGCCGTAGCGGCCGACCCGGACGTCGATGCCGTCCCCGAGCGGGAAGGTCGACAACGCCCGCGCGTCGATCTCACCCAGCTCGGTGACCAGCTTCTCCAGCCCCGCGTTGCCGCCCGAGCCGTAGTAGAAGTCCTTGAGGACGGCGATCCGCGCGGCGTTGCCGGCCGCCACCTCGTCGAGCGTGTCCTCCATCTCGGCGGTGAAGTCGTAGTCGACCAGCTTGGCGAAGTGCTCCTCCAGCAGCCGGGTGACCGCGAACGCCAGCCAGGTCGGCACCAGCGCCGAGCCCTTCTTGAACACGTAGTCGCGGGACGTGATCGTCCGGATGATCGCCGCGTAGGTGGACGGCCGGCCGATCTCCAGCTCCTCGAGCTTCGCGACCAGGGACGGCTCGGTGTAGCGGGCCGGCGGACGGGTCTCATGCGCCTCGGCGGTCAGCTTCTCGGGCAGCAGCGCCGCGCCGGATGCCAGCTGCGGCAGCCGGGCCTGCTGGTCGTCCCCCTCGCCCTCGTCGGTGGACTCGACGTAGGCGGCCAGGAAGCCGAGGAAGCTGAGGGTGCGCCCGGACGCGGTGAAGCCGGCCCGTCCCGACTCGACGACCTCGCCGGTGGCGGCGTCGGTGACGGCGAACCGGCTGGGCAGCGTCGCGCCGATCCGGACGGTGACCGTCTCGCCGACCGCGTCCGTCATCTGGGAGGCGACCGTCCGCTTCCAGACCAGCTCGTACAGCCGCAGCTGGTCGCCGTGCAGCCCGGTCTCCTGCGGGGTGCGGAACTGCTCGCCGGCCGGACGGATGGCCTCGTGGGCCTCCTGCGCGTTCTTCACCTTGGACGCGTAGGTGCGCGGTGCGTCCGGCAGGAAGGCCCCGCCGAACAGCTGCTTCACCTGGGCCCGGGCCGCGGCCATCGCGGTCGCGGACAGCGTCACCGAGTCGGTACGCATATAGGTGATGAAGCCGCGCTCGTACAGCTCCTGGGCGACGCTCATCGTCCGCTGGGCGGAGAAGCCGAGCTTGCGGCCGGCCTCCTGCTGCAGCGTGGTCGTCCGGAACGGCGGGTAGGGACGCCGGGTGTAGGCCTTGGCGTCCACGCCGGAGACGGCGTAGGACGCGGCTTCCAGTGCCGTGGCAAGGGACGTCGCGGTGTCCTGCGTCAGCTGCAGCAGGCCGTCGCCGACCAGCTTGCCGACCGAGTCGAAGTCGCGTCCCGACGCGATCCGGCGGGAGTCGAAGGTCGCCAGCCGGGCGGCGAACGTGCGCGGCTCGGCGGCCTCCCCGGCGTCCAGGATCGCCTCGATGTCGGCGTAGCCGGCCGCCCGGAAGGCGATCCGCTCCCGCTCCCGGTCGACCACCAGCCTCGTGGCCACCGACTGGACGCGTCCCGCCGACAGCTTCGGCATGACCTTCTTCCACAGCACCGGCGAGACCTCGTAGCCGTACAGCCGGTCGAGGATGCGCCGGGTCTCCTGGGCGTCCACCAGGTCGGTGTCGAGCTCGCGGGTGTTCTCCACGGCGGCGTGGATGGCCTCGGGAGTGATCTCGTGGAAGACCATCCGCTTGACCGGCACCTTGGGCTTCAGCTCGTCCAGCAGGTGCCAGGCGATGGCCTCGCCCTCGCGGTCCTCATCAGTGGCCAGGTAGAGCTCGTCGGCGTCCTTCAGCTTGGACTTCAGTTCCCGGATCGTCGACTTCTTGTCGGCGGCGACCACGTACAGCGGCTCGAAGTCCGCCTCGACGTTGACGCCCGTCCGCGCCCACTTCTCGCCCTTGTACCTGGCCGGCACCTCGGCCGCTCCGGTGGGCAGGTCGCGGACGTGGCCGCGGCTGGACTCGACCACGTACCCCGGACCGAGGAACTTGGTCAGGCTGACCGCTTTTGTCGGCGACTCGACGATCACGAGTCGGCGTTTGGTGTTGGCCACGGGATGCTTCCTGCTCGGCACTTGGGGACGCGAGCACTCTAGGGCGTGTTGTCAAACGCTGCACACGCCGGTGCCGTTCCGGGACGGGTGCGCCGAACGCCTCCGTTCCCGTCAAACGCCTCCACCCAAGTGGTGGCGGATGACCGAAACGGAGGCGCTCGGTGTGGGGTCGGAGCTCAGTTGACCGGGCTGGAGCCGAGGGTGACGGTGGCACTCTTCGTCCGTCCGGACGGGGTGAGCCACTCGATCTCGACCTGCTGGCCCGGTTCGAGCGCCCGGATCACGTTCGCGACGTTGGTGTTCGCCGTGATCTTCGTGTCGCCGACCCGGGTGATCCGGCTGCCGGCGGTGATCCCGGCCTTGTCCGCCGGGCCGTTGGGGACGACGCGGGTGACGGTGGCACCCTGCTCGCCGGTGTAGGACGAGCTGCCGACCTCGACCCCGAGGTAGCCGGCCGGGCCGACCCGGACCGTGCCGGCGTCCTGACCGGACTCGATCTGGTCGACGACCGCCAGCGCGGTCGCGATCGGGACGGCGTAGCTGTCACCCTGGTTGGTCGAGCCGGCGGTGGTCATGCCGGTGACTTCGTTCTGGCTGTCGAACATCGGTCCGCCGGAGTCGCCCGGGACGGCGCCGGCCGTGGTCTGGATCATCCCGGACAGGTTCTCGGTGTTGCCCCATGGCGAATCCGACGACACCTTCAGCTTCTGGTTCAGCGCGGCGACCTCACCGTTGGCCCTGACCAGCCGGCCCCCACCCTCGGCGTTGCCGACGGCCGCGACGGTGTCCCCGACGTTGAGCTGGTCGTTGTCGAGAGTCACCGTGTCCAGGCCGGACGCGTCCTTCAGCTGGATCAGCGCCACGTCCCTGTCCTGGTCGAAGCCGAGCACGGTCGCTGTGTACGTGTCGCCGCTGTCGGCGACGGTGACGGCGAGCTTCGTCGAACCGGCCACGACGTGGTAGTTCGTGAGCACCTTCCCGTCCGCGGTGAGGATCATGCCGGTGCCGGCAGCGGTCCCGCTCGCGGTCTCGGCCTCGATCAGCACCACACCCTTCGACTGGGCAGCGGTCACGGCCTTGCTGCGGGTGCTGCCGGAACTCGGCTGGCTGCCCGTTCCGGTGGGCCCGGTCTGCGGCTGCTCGGTCTGGGTCGACTGCGGATAGGGCTGCAGCTCGGGCGCAGCGCTGATGCCGTTGCGGACGGCCGCGTACCCGAGGACGCCGAGGCTGAACACCAGCAGCAGGGCCACCAGCGCGACCGGCCAGCGCCGCTTGGGCGGCGGGGTCGGCTGGGGGTACAGGTGCTGGCCCGCGTAGTACGGCTGCTGCGGACCGGACTGGCCGTAGTACCCCTGCTGGCCGTAGCCCGGTTGGCTGTATCCCTGGTAGCCGGACGCCTGGTAGTAGCCGGGCTGGTAGTAGCCCTGCTGAGGCACGCCCTGCTGGGGAACGCCCTGCTGGGGCGCTTGCGAGGGGTAGGCGGACGGAGGCACGCCCTGCTGGGCATAGGCGGACGGGGGCTGGTACTGGCCGTACCCCGCCGGCATCGGACGGGTCGGCTCGGGCTGGCCCGGCCAGGACGCACCCGCCGGGATCCGCGCGGTGGTGTCGGACCAGTTCTGGTCGGCTCCGGGGTAGGCCGGACGCGACCACGGCGAGGACTGCGGGGGCTGCGAAACCTGGGACGACCCGTCGGGGATGCGTGCCGTGGGCTCGTTGGCTGGATCACCCTGCGGTCGGGTGGGTTCTTCGGTGGCCATCTGGCGACTCCTTCTTCTCACCCAACAGTGAAGGCGGCCGCTCCATGGATCCGCTGTCCGAATCCTGTGAAAACCTGTGAGTCACGCTCGGTGCAGGAAACCCTCGAGCACGAGCCTACGCACAGCTGCCAACACTTCCGTCTCGAGGGTTACCCGTTCGGCGCCGGTGAGCGACGCGACCGCGTCCACCAACCTCCCCAGCGGCAGTTCCCCGTCGCAGGCGCCGACCACGGCGGCCAGCTCCGTCCCCGGTTCCAGGGCCCGGCCGAGGCCGTAGTGCTGCCGCAGGACCAGGTGTTGCGGGTCCGCCGCGCCCGGCTCGCCGAGCGTCTCCTGGACCACCCCGGGATGCCGCCGCCACCGGGACGCGAGCAGCTCGGCGTGGTCGAGCCGGGCGTCACCGACCGAGTCGAAGAAGGCGGCGATCGCGTCCCCGACCGGCTGGTGCACCAGGTGCGGCCACTGCTCGATCCTGACCTCGGGACGCTCGCGTCCGCTGTTGCGGAGCGCCAGCCACCCGAGCCCGACCTCGCGGATCCCGGTCGCGTCGAAGTAGTCCAGCCACTCGGCGTAGCGCCGGTCGTAGTCGTCGCTGCCGACGAGGCCGGCGTCGGCCAGCCACAGCTCGATGTAGGCGTAGCGGTCCAGCCGCTCGCGCTCCAGGACGAGGGCGTCGCAACCCGTGGGCCGCAGCCAGCCGGCGAGGCGCTCCTCCCAGGGACGGTCGGTGATCGCCCAGTTGCCCAGCACGACCAGGGTGCCGCCGTCGGCCAGCCGCTGCGGTGCGCCGGTGACCACCTGCCTCATCAGCTCGTCGCCACCCAGACCGGTCTCCCGGTAGACGAGCCGTTCCCCGCCCGGCGGGCTGATCACGTACGGCGGGTTGGTGGCGATCAGGTCGAACCGCTCCCCGGCGACCGGCTCGTACAGGGAGCCCGGCCGCAGGTCCGCCTCCACCCCGCTCAGCCCGAGGGTGATCCGGGCGAGCTCGAGGGCGCGCGGGTTGACGTCGGTGGCGACGATCGCGCCGGCGTCCAGGTTGAGCGACTGGATGCCGCACCCGGTGCCGAGATCCAGCGCCCGGCCGACGTGCCGGGACGGCACCAGCTGGGTCAGCGTCGTCGACGCCGGGGACGCGCCGAGGACGAAGTCCGGACGGGGCCGGACGATCCGGCCGTCCAGCGGGGTCGGGTCCGAGCAGATCCAGCCGGTGAGCCGGTCGGTGCCGTAGGGCTTGAGTTCCACGTCGGCCAGGAGCGCATCGTCCTCGCGCCGCAGCAGCCCCGCCTCCAGGAGCTCGGACGCGGACGGCAGCGCGGCCAGCACCCGGGCCGCCGGCACCCGGTGGCCGAGGATCCACAGCCGGACCAGGTCCGCCTGGGCGTCCGCTTCGTGGCCGAGCGCAGCTGCGGCGGGGACGCTGCTGTTCCGCTCCAGACCGGCCAGTCCGGAGGCACCCAGCCGGTCGCTGACCCCGTCCAGAGTGAAGCCGGCGGCGAGCAGGTCATCGCGCAACCGGGCGATGGCGGAGTCAGCGAGCACCCGCCAAGCCTGCCACCTCCGGTCGGGGAGGTGGCAGGCTCGTCCGGCCGGGGAGCCGCTACTTCGCATTCGCGGTCTTGCCGCTGACCAGCGTCTTCGTGATCCAGCCGCGGCGGGCGGCCACGACCTTCACGCTCAGCCGGGCACCGGCGTCCGCCGCGGTCAGCTTGTAGGTCGCGCTGGTGGCGCCGGAGATCGCCTTGCCGTTGCGCAGCCACTGGTAGGAAACAGCGGTCGGCATCGGCTTCCAGCGGGCGAGCACGGCCTTCACGCTCGTCCCGACCTTGGCCTTGCCGGTGATCTTCGGCGTCCTGGCAACGAACGCTCCCGGGGCGACGACGCGGGTCGGCGCCGATCCGGCCATCAGCGCGCCTGCCGTCTTGCCCTTGCCCCGGCCCGTGGCCAGGACGGTGACCGTCGTGCCGAAGTCGGCCTCGACGAGCTTGTAGGAGGCCTTCTTGGCACCCTTGATCGCGACCCCGTTGCGCAGCCACTGGTAGGCGATCCGGGTCTTGGGGCTCCACTTGCCCGGCTTGACCTTCAGCACCTTGTTGACCGTCGCCACGCCGGTGACGACGGGCTGGGAGCCCGCCAGGCCGAGCTTCGGGGTCTTCGGGGTGGCGATCACCTTGCCGATCGGCGCGGAGGTGACGTCGACCGTGGTGTAGCCGCTGCCGGACGCGGTGACCCGCACCGAGATCAGCTTGCCGAGTTCGGCCGGGGTCAGCTTGTAGCCGGCGGTGGTCGCGCCGGGGATCGGCGTCCCGTTGGCGAGCCACTGGTAGCCGAAGCCCTGCGGACGCGGCGACCAGACGGCCGTCACCACGGACGCCTTCAGCACCTTGCCGACCGATGCGACTCCGCTGATGGTCGGGGTGACGGGCGTGTAGGCCTTCAGCGGCGTACTCGTTGCCGGGGCCACGACGACGGCCGGTGCGACCGTGACGGCGTCCGACACCCGCGTCGTCCGCTCGTACCCGGGCGTGCCGGAGGCGGTGACCTGGACGCTCAGTGACGTCTGGGCGTCGTCGGGGACGGCCTGGTACGACGTGCCGGTGGCACCCGGGATCGCCGCCCCGTTGCGCAGCCACTGGTAGTCCAGCCGGCCGGGAGTCGGCGACCACGAGCCGGGAGCCGCGGTCAGGGTGGACCCGACCCGCGGCGTGCCGCTCAGGCTCGACTTGCCCGCACTGAACGGCTTGCCGGCCACTGCCGCGCCGCCGCCGAGGCGGACGGAGCCGTCGGCGTACCCGTCCGCGGTCGCGGACAGCTCGACCGAGACCACCTGGTCCTGGTCGTCGGCGGTCAGGGTGTAGCTGCTCGCGGTCGCACCGCTGATCGGCTCGCCGTTGCGGAGCCACTGGTAGGTGACCGTGATCCCGTCGGCCAGTCCGCTGGGGTCGACCGAGAGCGTCTGGCCGACCGTGCCGGTGCCGTCGAGCCTGGCGGCGGACAGCTTCAGCGTCCCCTTCGCCACGGTTCCGAGCTCGTACACGCCCTCGCCGGCGATGGCCGCCGACTCGGCAGTGACCTGGACGGACAGCACCTTGCCCGCGTCGGCCGGGACCGGGGTGTAGGACGCGGACGTCGCGCCGTCGATGCGGATCCCGTCGGCGAACCACGCGTAGGTGATCTCGCCGGCCGGGGGCCGGGGCTCCCACCCGTCGACGGCCACCTTCACCGACTCGCCGACCGCAACGCTGCCGCTGACCGTCGGGTCGGCCGTGGTGTAGGCGCCCTTCTCGACCTCCGCGGTGCGGTTCGAGGCGACCGAGGTGTCCTCGTAGCCCGGCGCGGAGCCGGTGATCTTGACCCAGATCGCCTGGCCGAGGTCGGCCGTGCGCACCTGGTAGGAGTCGCCGGTGGCGCCGCTGACCGGGTCATCGCCGACGTACCACTGGTAGCCGAGTTGGGTACCGGCCGGCCAGTCGCCCGGGTCGACGGTGAGCGTCGAGCCGACGGTGCCGTCCCCGCTGATCACGAGATCGCCGGATCCGGGCACCGAGGCCATGGCCATGCCGAGCACCGTTGCGGTGGCCGCGGAGGTGGCGACGGCGTCGGTGTAGCCGTCGAGGCTGCCGGTCACCCGGACGCTGAGCTGGTGCCTCTGGTCGGCTGCCGCCAGCGTGTAGCCGGCTCCGGTCGCACCCGCGATCGCGGTGCCGTCCCGCAGCCAGGAGTAGCTGTAGGTGAGACCACCCGTCCAGCCGCTGCCGGTGACCGCGGTGAGGGTCCTGCCGACCACCGGGGACGGCCCGCTGATCGTCACGGCGCCGGCGTCCAGGTCTCCCTTGACGACCGGATCGGTGGGGTCGGACTTGTCCGAGGCCGACCGGTAGCCGGGATTGGTGCCGGTCACCTTCACCGTGATCGCCTTGCCCAGGTCGTCGGGCGTCGGCGTGTAGGTGGCCGCGTTGGCGCCCACCGGCGTGCTGCCGCGAGACCACTGGTAGCTGAAGCTCGTGCCCGGCGTCCACGATCCCGGCAGCGCGGTCAGGGTCCTGCCGACCTTGGCGGTGCCGTCGACCGTCGGCGAGCCGACCACCAGCGTCCCTTCCAGGATCGTCGTGCTGGAGACCTCCACCGAGCGGTCGGCGTACCCGGGCAGCGTCCCGGTGACGACCACCTTCAAGGTGGCGCTGAGGTCGTCGGCGACAGCGGTGTAGGACGCCGTCGTGGCTCCGGGGATCGCCGTGCCGCTGCGGTACCACTGGTAGGCGAGGCTGGGTGTCGGCGTCCAGGTGCCGGCGTTGACCGTCAGCGTCTCGCCGACCTGGGCGGTACCGGAGAGGGTCGGCGTCCCCGGCGTGATCGTGCCCTCGGCGACCGTCGCCGTCGCCGGGGACGTGACCACGGCGTCGGTGTAGCCGGCGAGCGTGCCGGTCACCCGGAAGGTGATGGCGGCGCCCAGGTCGGCAGCGGTGAGCTGGTAGGACGTGCCGGTGGCGCCGGTGACCACGTTCCCGTCGCGGAGCCAGGCGAAGGCCTGGGCCGGCTCCGGGGTCCAGCCGTCCGCCGAGCCGTGCAGCGTCCGTCCGACCTGCGCGGTGCCGGTGACCAGGACGGGGGTGGTGGCGATGGTGCCCTTGACCACCTTCGTCGCGGCAGTCGCGGTGGCCTCGACCCACGCGTAGTCCTCGGCCGTGCCGTGGACGACGACCGACATGGTGGCGCCGAGGTCGGCGGCGGTGAGCTGGTACGCCGGGGTGGTGGCGACCTGCTCGCCGTCCCGGTACCACCGGTAGCCGAACGTGGTCCCGGACGGGCTCCAGGTGCCCTCGTTGACGGCCAGTGTCTGGCCGACGACCGGGCTACCGACCAGGGTCACGGTGCCGGGGGTGACCGCGATCGCGGAGATCTTCGCGTCGGTCTCGGCGCCGATGGTCACGTCCTCGTAGCCGGCGAGACTGGCGGTCACCTGCACCGACAAGGTCTTGTTGACGTCGCCGGAGCGCACCGTGTACGTGGCGGCGGTCGCACCGTCGATGGGCATCTCGCCGCGGAACCACTGGTAGCTGAGCGTGGGCATCGGATCCCAGGAGCCGGTCTGTGCGGTGAGCACGCTGCCGACCGCGAGGGTCCCGGAGATCCACACCGTCCCGTGCGCAAGGTTGCCCACGGAGACCGCGCCGGTCGCGCCGACCGTGATCGCCTTGTCGTTGTAGCCGGCCCGGGATCCGGTGACCTTCACCGAGATGGTGCAGCCGAGCTGGTCGGCGGTCAGGGTGAGCGCCGGCGAGTTGTCGCCGACTCCCCTGGTGCCGGCGAGGGTGGTGCAGTACCACTGGTAGCCGAACGCCGGGGACGGCGTCCACGTGCCCGGGTCGACGACGAGGGTCCGGCCGACGGCCGCCGTGCCGGTCACGCTGGCGCTGCCCGCGGTCAGCGTCCCGGGGACGACCTCGCCGTTGACGACAGCGGACGCGGTGGTGTCGGTGTACCCGGCCCGGTGGCCGGTCACCTCGACGCTCAGCGTCTTGCCGAGCTCTGCTGCGGTCGGGACGTAGTCCGCCTGGTCGGCGCCGGCGATGGCCACGCCGTCGGCCTTCCACTGGTAGGTGAACGACGTGGCTGCCGGCGTCCACGTGCCCGGGGACGCGGTCAGGGTCTTGCCGACCGCGGTGCTTCCGCCGATCCTGACATCGCCTGGGGTGAGGCTGCCGGCGGTGACGGTCGCCGTGGCGGCGGACGCCGCGTCCAGGCTGTCGTAGCCGCTGCGGTGGGCGGTGACCCGCACGCTCACCTGCTGGCCGGCCTGGTCGGCGGTGAGGACGAACGTCGTCCCGGTGGCGCCGGTGATCGCGGTTCCGTCGGCGAGCCACTGGTAGTCGTAGGACGACGGGCCGGGGCTCCACGTGCCGGTGGACGCGGTCAGCGTGCTGCCGACCGTCGCGCTGCCGGACACGGCCGGGGTGCCGGCCGTGAAGCTGCCGTTGCCGACGCCTGCCGGTGCGGTCCAGCTCGCGGTGGCGGCGGAGTAGCCGGTCTTCACGACGGTGGCGACCACCTTGAGGGTGGCGCCGAGATCGGCGAGGACCACCGGGTAGGACGCGGAGTTCGCGCCGCTGATGGCGTCCGCGCCTCGGTACCACTGGTAGCTGACGGCGTCGGCGGCCGGAACCGACGCCGCCGAGGCTGCGGTCAGGGTCTGGCCGACGCGCGGCGTCCCGGTAACCGTGACGGCGCCGACGGTGGTGAAGGTGCCGTACTGGACGGTCACCGCTGCCGAAGTGGTGGTGGTGTCGGCGTAGCCGGTGAGATGTGCGGTCGCCAGGACCCGCACCTGGTGGCCCTGGTCTGCGGGGACGAGGGTGTAGGTGGCGCTGGTGGCGCCGGAGATCTGCAGTCCGTCCCGCTGCCAGACGTAGGTGAAGCTGGCCGGGGCCGGCGCCCAGGTGCCGGGCGTGGCGGAGAGGGTCTCGCCGACCGCTGCCGTGCCGGAGACCGTCGGGATGACGGTGGTGGAGAACGCACCGGCGGCGACGGTCGCCGTGGCGGCCGAGGTGACCGACGTCGACGCGTAGCCGGTCCGGGTGCCGGTGACCTTGACGCTGAGCTGCGCACCGAGGTCCGCGGTGGTGACCACGTAGGTCTGGGCGGTCGCGGACGCGATGGCCACCCCTCCGCGGAGCCACTGGTAGGCGTAGCTCGCGGTCGGCGACCAGGTGCCGGCGTCGGCGGTGAGGGTGAGGCCGACCGCCGGGGTGCCCGAGACCGTGGGCAGGACCGTGGTGAACTGGCCGGCCGCGACGGTGGAGCCGGCGACCGACGACACCGAGGTGGTGGCGAAGCCGGTGGCCGAGCCGGTGACCAGGACGGTGACCTTGGTGCCCAGGTCGGCCGCGACGAGGGTGTAAGTGGACGCGATGGCGCCGCTGATCGGGGACGCGTCCCGGTACCACTGGAAGCCGAAGGTCGCTGCCGGTGACCAGGTGCCGGGGACGGCGGTCAGCTGCTGGCCGACCTGCATGGTGCCGGTGACGGTCGGCGTGCTGGTGGTGAACGCGCCGCTGGCGACGGCCGAGGTCGCGGCCGAGGTGACGCTGCGGTCGGTGTAGCCGGCGAGAGAGCCGGTCACCTTGACGGTGATCGCCGAGCCGAGGTCGGCAGAGCCGAGGGTGTAGGCGGCCGAGGTGGCCCCGCTGATCGCGTCCGCTCCCCGGTACCACTGGTAGCCGAAGGCCGGGGCCGGGCTCCAGGTGCCGGTGGCCGCGGTCAGGGTCTGGCCGACGGCCGCCGTGCCGAGGATCGAGACCGCGCCGGCGGTGATCGTCCCCTTGGCCACGGCGGACGTGGCGGCGGAGGTCGCGCTGGCGTCGGCGTAGCCGGCCAGGTGCGCGGTCACCTTCGCGGTGATCGCCCGGCCCTGCTCGGCCGCGGTGAGGACGTAGCTGGCCGCGTTGGAGCCGATCGCGGTGCCGTCGGCGTACCACTGGTAGTCGAACGTGCCCGGGGCCGGGCTCCAGGTACCGGTGGCGGCGGTCAGGGTCTGGCCGACCGTCGGGGTGCCGGAGATGGAGGGTGTGCCGGCCGTGATGGTGCCGGGGGCGACGGTCACGGCTGCGGACGTCGCGATGGCGTCGGTGTAGCCGTCCCGCTGGCCGGTGACGACCACCGTCAAGGCTTTGGTCGCGTCCGCGGCGACCGGCGTGTAGGCGGCGCCGGTCGCGCCCGGGATGGCCAGCCCGGCCGCGTACCACTGGTAGGTGTAGCCGGTCGGCGCCGGCGTCCACGTCGGCGGGGTGGCGGTGACCGGGACGCCGACCTTCGCGGTGCCGGAGATGCCGGCCGAGCCGGTCGAGCCGAAGGTGCCCTTCCCGATGGAGGTGCCGAGATTGGCGGTGGCCGAGGCGTCGACGAAGCCGGTCTTGGACGCGGTGACCCGGAAACCGATCAGGTGGCCCTGGTCGGCGGCGGCGAGGGTGTAGGTGAGCGAGGTCGCGCCGCTGATCGGGGATCCGTCCCGCAGCCAGGCGTAGGCGAGGCTGTCGGGGGTCGGCGTCCAGGTGCCCGCGGTGGCGGTGAGCTGCGAACCGACGGCGGGCCACCCGCTGATCGTCGGCACGCCGGCGGTGAAGACGCCCGCGCCGACGCTGGCGGTCTGCGCCGAGGTCGCCGACAGCGAGGTGAAGCCGGCGCTGGTCGCGGTGACCCGGACGCTGATCCTCGTCCCGATGTCGGAGCTGCCCAGCACGTAGCTGGACGAGGTCGCGCCGCTGATCTGGGATCCGTCCCGCAGCCAGACGTAGCTGAAGCCGTCCGGTGCCGGCGTCCAGGTGCCCTCGGTGACGGTGAGCGTCGAACCGAGGGACGCGTTGCCGGAGATCACCGGGGTGCCCGCGGCGAAGGTGCCGACGACGACGGTGGTGCTGGCGTTGGAGGTGGCCGAGCCGGCGGAGTACCCGGTCACCGAGCCGGTGACGGTCACGGTGATCGTCGCGCCCTGGTCGGCTGCGACGAGCGTGTAGCCGGCGCTGGTCGCGCCGCTGATCGCGGTGCCGGAGCGGTACCACTGGTAGGTGAAGGCGGCCGGCATCGGCGACCAGCCGGCGACGGCGGCCGTGAGCTGCTGGCCGACCTGCGGGGTGCCGGAGATCGTCGGCTTGACCGTGGCGATGGTGCCCGCCGCGATGGCGGCAGTGGCCACGGAGGTCGCCGTCGCGGTGTCGTAGCCGGTGACGGTGCCCGAGACCTGGACGCTGATCGCGTGGCCCTGGTCATCGGCGACCAGCGTGTAGGTGGACGCGGTGGCGCCGAGGATCGCGCTGCCGTCCCGCAGCCACGCGTACGTGAAGCTGCCGGGCATCGGCGACCACGTGCCGGTCGCTGCGGTGAGCACCTTGCCGACGGCGAGGGTGCCGCTGATGGTCGGGGTCGCGGTGGTGATGCTGCCGGAGGCGACGCCGATCGCGGTCGAGGTCGCCGAGGCGGGGTCGTAGCCGGCACCCGCGCCGGACACCTGGACGCTGATCGCGCGTCCGGCGTCGGCGGTGACCAGGGTGTAGCTGGCCGAGGTGGCGCCGGTGATCGCGACGCCGTCGCGGAGCCAGGCGTAGGTGTAGCCGTTCGATGGTGCCGGCGTCCACGTGCCGGTCGCTGCGGCGAGCGTGCTGCCCACCCGGGCGGTTCCGCTGATGGTGGGGGCGACGGTGGTGAACGTGCCGTTGCCGACCGCAGCGGTCGCGGCGGAACTGACCGTGGTCGCGGTGTAGCCGGTGGCGGAGCCGGTGACGCTCACCCTCACGGCAGCGCCGGCATCGGCGGCGGCGAGGGCGTAGGTGGCGGCGGTGGCGCCGGCGATCGCGGTGGAGCCGCGGTACCACTGGTAGGTGAAGGCTGTGGTGGACGGCGTCCAGGCTCCCGGGATGGCGGTGAGGGTGTTGCCGACCTTGGCGGTGCCGGAGATGATCGGCGTGACCGTGCCGAGGTCGCCGGCCGCGACGGCCGCGGTGGCAGCAGAGGTCCGGGTGGCCGTGGTGTAGCCGGCGAGGGTCCCGGTGACGCTGACCGTCAGGGTCGCGTTGAGGTCGGCGATCGTGGCGACGTAGGTCGCCGACGTGGCGCCGCTGATGGCGGTTCCGCCGCGGTTCCACTGGTAGCTGAGGGCGGTCGTCCCGGGGTTCCAGCCGCCCGGGACGGCGGTCAGCGTCTGGCCGACCTTGGCGGTGCCGGTGATGGTTGGGGTGGGCGCGGTCAGGTCGCCGGTCGCGACTGCGGACGTCGCCGCGGAGGTCCTGGTGGCGGTGGTGTAGCCGGCGAGGGTGCCGGTGACGCTGACGGTCAGCGTCGCGCCGGCGTCCGTGACGGTCGGGACGTAGGTCGGCAGGGTGGCGCCGGCGACGGGGGTGCCGCCGCGGTTCCACTGGTAGGTGAAGGCGGGCACCGGGCTCCAGCTGCCGGTGTCCGCGCTCAGCGTCGAGCCGACCTTGGCGGTGCCGGACATCGTCGGGGTGGCGGCGAGGAGGTCACCGTTGGCGACACTCGCCGTGGCCGCCGAGGTCTTGGTGAAGGTGCAGGAGCTGAGGAAGCTCTGGTACTTGACCGCGATCGCGACCGTCAGTGTCTTGGCGAGGTCGGCGGCCGTGAGCGTGTAGGTCTGGGCTGTCGCGCCGGGGATCGCGGTGCCGGCGCGGTACCACGTCCAGCCCGTCGCCGTGCCGAGCGTGCCACTGGACGTGGTGAGCGTCGCGGTCAGGGTACTGCCGACCTTGGCCGTGCCCGCCGCCGTCGCGGTATGCCGATTCTGCACGCTGGTCGAGCAGGCGGCGGCCTGCGCTGGTGTGGCTGCCCCCCAGCCTGTGAACAACAAGGCGACCGACGTCGCTGCGACTACCGCTGTCCGAACGAATGTGCGCGCGAGCACGCCCCTCTTCGATCCTGTCACCATAACCCCTCAGTTGGCGATCAACATCCAGGTTCATGATGACTACGTGTCAGGTGATGCATAAGTCCCCGCAAAGGTGACATTTGCGCTTGGCGTAAGCACATTTAGTGCGTCGTTTCGGCGGATATTCCGGACTGTTGTCGGTTATTCGGGTGACAGCCGCGCGTGGCAGGCTGGGCGCATGACGGTTCCGGGGTGGCTCGCTGAGGACGAGCGGGTGCGCCACCACGAGCACCGGCCGTCGAGCGCGGGGAGCAGCGTCCCGTTCCCGGAGTGGGTCAGTGAGCCGGTCCGGGCCGCCATCGGCAGCCTGGGGGTGACGGCCTTGTGGGAGCACCAGTCGCTGGCTGCGCAGGCGGCGTTCGGTGGTCGCCACGTCGCGCTGTCCACCCCGACGGCGTCGGGCAAGACGTTGGCGTACCTGCTGCCGGTGTTGGCCGCGACGGCGGACGGACGGCTCGGCTTCGACGTGGGCGCCGGCCCGCTGGGGCTCGATCGTGGGCACACCGCGATCTACCTGTCGCCCACCAAAGCGCTGGCTCATGACCAATTGCGGGTATTCCGGTCGCTGGGTCTGACCGGGTGGCGTCCGGTCACCCTTGATGGGGACTCCGAAACCGGAGAGCGGCGTTTTGCCCGCGATTTCGGCGATCTCATTGCCACCAATCCCGACATGCTGCACCGCTCGGTGCTGCCGCGTCACCAGCACTGGGTGCGGCTGTTGTCGACCCTGCGCTACGTGGTGGTGGACGAGGCGCACCGGTACCGGGGGCTGTTCGGGGCGCACGTCGCGTCGGTGCTGCGCCGGCTCCGCCGACTGGCGCGCCACTACGGCGCCGAGCCGGTCTTCATCAGCGCATCGGCGACCGTCGCGGACGCCGGTGAGTTGCTGTGCCGGCTCGCCGGGGTGGACGACGTGGTCGAGGTCTCGGCGGACGCGTCCGCCCGGCCGGCGCTGGACTTCCTGCTGTGGCAGCCGGCCGGGGATCCCCACCAGGAGACGGCAGGGCTGCTCGCCCGGCTGGTCGGTGAGGGCCGGCAGACGCTGGCTTTCACCACCTCCCGGGTGCAGGCGGAACTGGTCGCGCGGCGAGCCCAGGACACACTGGGGACGGACGACACGGTGCGGGCCTACCGGAGCGGCTATCTGGCCGGGGATCGGCGGACGATCGAGGCCGGCCTGCAGAGCGGCCAGCTCCGCGGGGTGGCCAGCACGAACGCCCTCGAACTCGGCGTGGACATCTCCGGCGTGGACGCGGTGCTCACCTGCGGCTTCCCCGGCACCCTGGCCGCGCTGTGGCAGCAGGCCGGACGCGCGGGGCGGGCGGAGCGGGACGCCCTGGCCGTGCTGGTGGCTCGCCCCGACCCGTTGGACTCCTTCCTGTGCGCGCACCCCGAGTTGATCTTCGACGTCCCGGTGGAGCGGACGGTGCTGCACCCGGACAACCCCCAGGTGCTGGCGCTGCACGTGGCAGCTGCCGCCCAGGAGTTGCCGGTGACCGAAGCGGACGCCGAGTTCTTCGGACCCGGCCTGCCCACCGTCCTGTCCCGGCTCGGGGACGCCGGCTACCTGCGCCGTCGCACCAACGGCTGGTACTGGACCCGTCCGGACCGGGCCGTGGACGCGATCGACCTGCGCTCCAGCGGCGGGGACAGCATCGAGGTGGTGGAGGAAGCCACCGGCCGGGTGCTGGGCCAGGTCGACCCGGCCGCCGCCGACCGCACCCTGCACACCGGCGCGATCTACCTGCACCAGGGCGAGAGCTGGCGGGTCACGGACTACCAGCCGTCCGACCACACCGCGCTGGTGGCGCCGTCCCGGGACGGCTACTTCACCCAGGCACTGGGCACCACCGACCTGCAGATCCTCGAGCGACTGCGCGAGCGCCGGCTGGGTGCGGCCACCGTCGGCTTCGGCATGGTCGAACTGTCCAGCCAGGTGACCGGCTACCTGCGCCGCGACGAGTTCACCGGCACGGTGTGGGACTCCACCCCCCTGGACCTGCCGCGACGGCTGCTCCGGACTCAGGCCGTCTGGTACAGCCTGGACGGTTGCGCCCTGACCGGCTTCAGCCCGGCGGAGTTGCCGGGTGCGGCCCACGCGGCCGAGCACACCGCGATCGGGCTGCTGCCGGCGTTCGCGCCGTGCGACCGCTGGGACATCGGCGGACTGTCGACCGTCCTGCACCCCGACACAGGTGCCCTGACCGTCTTCGTCCACGACGGTGCGGCCGGCGGCGCCGGCTTCGCCGAGCGGGGCTACGACCTGTTCGAGCGCTGGCTCACCGCCACCCTCGAACGGCTGCGCACCTGCGAGTGCGAGTCCGGCTGCCCGGCCTGCGTGGTCTCGCCCAAGTGCGGCAGCGGTAACCAGCCCCTCGACAAGGGTGCGGCGGCCCGGCTGCTGTCACTGGTCGTCTGCTGACCGCCGGCAGCCCGACAGCCGGCAGCCCGACAGCCGACCGCCGGACCCAATCCCGCCCACCGACAGGCCCAACCCCGACCACCGGCCGACCCGACCACCAACCAACAGCCGACCCTGCCACCAACCAACAGCCGACCCGGCCACCAACCACCGACCACCGACCACCGGCAAGCCCAGTCCCTCAGCCACCGTCCAGCCGACCGGCCTCCGCGGTCGCGGTGACGGTCTCAACGAGCCCGGGCGGCGCCCGCAGATGTCTGGTCACCGTCGCCTTGACGACGAAGCCGAAGCTGTCGCCGGAGATCGCACAGCCGGACAGGCTGACCCCGTTCGCTCTGGCGACCCGGCCAGCCGCAGCACACGCGTCCTCCCCGCGGATATACGCTGCCGCGGCCGACAGCGCCGACAGGTCGGCGGCACCAGCGGCGGCGTGCTGCGCCGCGACATAACCGGCCAGCACCACCCCGACCCCGCCGAGCACCATCACGATCAGGGCCACCCCGGCCATCAACAGGGTGCCGGAGCCTCGCTCGGACCGCGTCCGAGTCGACCAGGTCATGCCGGCTCTCCAATCACCGTCGCCCGCGCGGTCAACGGCACGGACGGCAGCCAGTCCGCCCATGGCCGGGCGGCCAGTGTCACCGTGACCAGGATCTGGTCCTGGTCATGCCTGGTCTCGACCTCGGCACCCTGCGGTCCGGCGGCCGCCACCCTCTCCGCCGCGGCGTGGTCGCCGCGGGCCTCCTGGCGGGCGATGCCGGTCGCTGTGTCCTGGCACCGGACGAGGAGCATCACCACGGTGAGCACCCAGGCCAGCACCACCAGCACCGCGGTGGCGCCGAGGCTCGCCAACGCCAGTTCCAGCGTCACCATGCCCCGGGAGGGCCGGGCCCGGGAGGACCGGCCTCGGGAGAGCCGGCACTGGCCGGCCGGATCGCGCCGGCCGGCCGGTAGCAGCTCAGCCACCGAAGAAGCCCTGGATCACCTTGACCAGGGACTGGATCACGACCCACAGTGCGTCCTGGAACTTCGGGTCGCTCAGCACCTTGATCAGCACGCCGACGCCGGTGGCGATCGCCACGGTCCCGACCGCGTACTCCGCGGTCGTCATTCCCCGCTGTCCACGGCGAAGGACGCGCCGCTGCCGGGTCTGGACCAGTTCTGCTGCCATCAGTCTCTCCTCTCGATTCGCGCCCTGTCGGACGCACCCGTCAGAATCGGGATCGCCGGCCGATCCGGGCCAACGAATCCGTCGCCTGTGGACGACGAGGGGCGTCTCCCCTCCACCCTGTGGACGGTGAACCACCCCCGCACCGTCCCTCGTGTCACATCCCGATCACCCCTGCGGTATGTTCAAGGATGGGCTCGAGAGCGGTTCACCTATCCCGGTCCCCCACGTTGCGTGGCGCGTCCCCACCGGTCATTCGATTGTGGAACACGCTGGTCTGTTCGGCGCTGCTGGCCACGGTGCTCCTGGCGGGCTGCAGTGCGGGTGAGACGCAGAAGATGGTCTCGCCCCCAGCCGCTCCAGAGGAGTCGACGGCCGTGACAGCCGGTGGCGATCCCCTTGTTGTCGACTGCGACGCGTTCATCGACCTCACGGACGAGCTGCCCTCGGAGTATGAGAGCGTTCTCGACGCTGTCGCCCTTCCGACGTCACACAGTGCGACACGTGCGCTGCAAGCGTCACAGCAGGCGGGGACGCAGGGAGAGGCCTACTTTGCCAAGACCGGGCTGTTGGTGCGCCCGGACGTAGCAGTCCGCATTGAGGTGGTCGATCCGTCTCCGACCGGGCTGATCGGCTGGGGCTCCACCGAGTTCTCCCGAAGTCTGTCCATCAGCGGTTGCTCTGGCGACAAGTGGATGGCGTTCGCCGGCGGATTCCTCGTCCCAGAGCCGCAGTGCGTGAAGCTTCTGGTAACAACCCAGAACGGACGTGAGTCGGTCCTGGTCGGCGTCGGAGCACCGTGCCAGGGACAGGAGCCGCCTCCGTGATCTCGTGTTGGCGCCGCTAGGTTCCGATCCCTGATCGAGGGGCGCTAGCGAGCTTCGGGCACGCCTCGTCGTATGCCTGATGCGTTGTCACCGTGGAGATGACGCCGCCGGCATCTCGCCGCCCGGCCTCGAGTCGTCCTCAGCGGTCGTCACGCTCCGCTGCGCACGGCGGGGACGCACCGCTGCAGCACTGTGGACGATGAACCACCCGCTCGCCGTCCCTCCGGGCGCGGTCCGGTCACGCCGCGAGCCCGAGGATGCGCAGAATGACGGAGACCAGCTGCCCAATGATCGGCCAGAACATCCTGACCGGCGCCGACGGATCGGCCAGCACCGCGACGAGAGCGCCGACGCCGGTCACGACGGCCACCGTCCCCACGGCATACTCGGCAGTGGTCAGGCCACGCTGCAGCGATGTTGTCATCTGGATCTCCCTGTCTGGTAGTTCTCTGTTCGTTGTCTCTGTGGCGATCGGCAGCCGTCACGGCGAGAACAGCCGCAACACGAGGCCGCCGACGATCGGCAGCACCCCGAGCAGCACGAAGGCGGGCAGGAAGCAGGCCATCAGCGGCAACACCGACTGCACCCCGACCTTCTTGGCCCGCGTCTCGGCGACGGCGACGGCATCCCGCCGCGCGTCCAGGCCGAGCGCCCGGAGCCGACCGGCCAGGGCCACGCCGGAGCTGGTCCCCCTCGCCAACTCCCTGGCCAGACCCGCCAGCGCCGGCTCGACGCCCAGTTCCTCCCAGGCCCGCTCCTCCGCCACCCCGAGCCGGATCTTGGCGATCACCTCGGCCAGCCGCTCGGCCATCGGACCGGTCAGGCCAGTCGCGATCGCCTCGGTGGCGACGCGCACGGGCAGGCCCGCATCGAGGCAGGCGACCAGCAGGTCACAGACCTGCGGCAACTCGGCGGCCAGCTCGGCCTGGCGCCTGGCGTGCACGGCGGAGTCCAGCCGTCCGAACGCCGGGTAGCTCACCACCGCGACAGCGACAGCCACCACTGCGGCGAGCGGGCCGAGGGAGGACAGGGCGAGCCACACGGCTGCTGCGACCACGCCCGCGCTCCGCACCCGTCGCCACCTGCCGGCCGCGGCCGAGCCCATGGGGACGGCTCCGGGCGGTTCCCGCGCCCGGAGCCGGGAGGCATGCGCCGGGATGACGGCGAGCACGAGCAGGCCGCAGGCGATCGCCGCGATCATGGCCGCAGTCATCTCAGCCACCCGCCGAGCGGGCGATCCGCTCCGTCCACAACACCCCGGCGCAGGCCAGCGAGACCCCTGCACACATCGCGACCTGCCCGAGCGCTGTGCTCAGCAGGAAGGCAACCGGATCGCCTCCGAAGAAGAAGCCCAGCGACAGCCCCGCCAGGGGCAGGGCCGCCAGCAGCCTGCCGGTCGCGCGTGGCGCCGACAGCTCGGAGTCGACGATCCGGCGCAACGTGCGGGACGCATCGAGCCGGTCCGCCAGCGCGTCCAGGGTGGCGGTAAGGCTTGCCCCGGTACGGCCGGACACTTCCCACGCCAGCGCCAGCTCGGCGAGTCCGGCCCGGCCCGGCGTCGTGCTGAGCCGCCGCAGCGAGGCCGGCACCTGTCCTCCGACCTGCTGGACGGCGGCGGCCTCCGCGAGGACCGGGCAGTCGTCGGCCACGATCCGGAGCGCGATCGCGGGTACGTGGCCGACCCGCAGCAGCCCGGCGAGGGCGAGGCAGGCAGTCACGACCTGTTCGCTGCGCAGCCTCGACCGGCTTCGCGCACGCTGCTCCAGCCAGACGACCCAGCAGGTGACCGCGACCAGGCCGAGGCAGAAACCCAGTGCGGCGCCGCCCACCCCGGCCAATGCGAAGCCGCCAGCGGACGGCGCGACCACCGCAACCGGCCACACCAGCAGCCGCCCCTGCACGCGTCCTCGTCTGGACGCCCGTGCCTCGCCCAGCCGGGCCAGCCGGTGCGCCGCGGGAGCGGGTAGCACCAGCACGACGGCTGCGACCAGGGCGATCGCCGCCAGCGCGCTCATGAGACCAGCCGTTCGAGCTCCGCCAGGCCGGGTCCCGGCTCCGGCGCGGCACCGGGCACGAATCGGAGGGCCGGCACCGTCCGGCACCTGCCCGTGGCCGGGTCGGACGCGACCAGCCGCAACTCGTCCAGCCAGCGCCTGCCGTCGGGGAGCCGGCGGACGTGCACGAGCACCTGGAGGGCAGCGGCCAGCTGGGCGTGCAGCGCGTCCCGGGACAGGCCACCCAGCGCGCCGAGCGCCTCCAGCCGAGCCGGGACGTCGGCTGCCGAGTTGGCGTGGACGGTGCCACAGCCGCCTTCGTGACCGGTGTTCAGCGCACCCAGCAGGTCGGCCAGCTCGGCGCCGCGCACCTCGCCAACCACCAGCCGGTCCGGACGCATCCGCAACGCCTGCCGGACCAGGTCGGTCAAGGTGATGGCCCCGACGCCCTCCGCGTTCGCCGGACGGGCCTCCAGACGGACGCAGTGGGCGTGGGCCGGCTGCAGCTCACGGGAGTCCTCGGCGATGACGATTCGCTCGGTCGCGGGCACCAGGCTCAGCAGTGCCGCCAACAGCGTGGTCTTGCCCGAGCCGGTTCCCCCGGAGACCAGGAAGGCCCGCCGTCGGCGTACCAACCCGTCCAGCAGGCCGGCAGCCGCCTCGGAGAGGCTTCCGGACGCCACCCAGTCGGCGAGGCTGAGGCGCTGCCGGTTCGGCACCCGCAGCGAGATGCACGTGCCGGTGCCGGTGACGCACCCCAGGACGGCATGGACGCGGACGCCGCTGGGCAGCCGGGCGTCGACGAAGGGCGAGCCGTCGTCCAGTCGCCTGCCGACCGACGCCGCGAGCCGGACGGCCAGCCGTCGTACCTCCGCCTCGTCGGCAAAGCTGACGCCGGCCGCCTCCAGCCCGCCGCCGCGGTCGACGTAGACCTCGTCGGGCGCATTCACCAGCACGTCGGTCACCCCGGGTTGCTCCAGCAGCGGGTCGAGCGCGCCGGCGCCGACACTGTCCCGCCGCAGCGCTGCGACGCTCTGCATCACCGAGGCGTCGCTGACCAGCAGCCCCAGGTTCCGCAGCGCGGCGCCCACCTCGACCGGGCCGGGGACCTGGCCGTGGCGTCCCAGGTAGTCCCGGACGGCGTCCAGCTCGGACTCACGCATCGCCGTCCCCCAGCCTGCCGAGCAGCTCGTCCAGGGCCTTCCGGTAGCCCCGGCGCACTGCCCGGGACGGAGGATCGCCGCGCTCGGCCGCCGCAGCCAGCCCCGGCTCGACCGGCAGCTCGGCCACGACCGGAATCCCGAGCGTCTCGGCGACCAGCCCGGACGGCAGCCCGCCACGGACGCGTCTGAGGACCGCCTGTGCGCCCCGCAGGTCGTAGCTGGCCAGCGACTGCCGAGCCGCCGCCACCCCGCGCACACCCGCTTGCACGACGAGCAGCTGGCGCGAGGACAGCCGGATCGCCTCCCGCGCCGCCGGCACGAGCGCCCGTCCCGGGTCGAGTACCACCAGCGAGTGCCGGCTCCGCAGCGACGTCACGATCGCCGCCAGCGGCTCCCGGGCGAGATCCAGCGCTGGGCCGCGGGCCATCGACACGATGGTCACCCCGTCGACCACGGGCAGATAGCCCCGCAGGTCGCCGAGATGCCCCTCTGCCGACGACAGCCGCGGCCAGCGCCAGCCCCCCGCGCGCTCGGCCCCCAGCAGGAGGTCGATGCCACCGCCGAGCGGGTCGACATCGACCAGCGCCGCCCCGCCCCCACGGGCGGCGGCCTGCTGCGCCAGCGCAGCGGCGAGTGTGGACGCGCCCGCACCGCCGGAGCCGCCGATCACGGCGATCACGGGCGCCCTGGCGCGGCTGCTGCCGTCGGCCAGGATCGCTCCCAGCCAGGCGGCACCGTCCGGCAGCGGGATGACCCTGGCAGCCAGCGGGGCCGACCAGGCCGACAACAGCTCGGGCCGCGGGCCGACGACGAAGACACCGTCCCGGTGCGGCAGCGCCCGCCCGGCGAGCCGCTCGGCCTGGTCGTCGGCGACCAGGACGGTCGCGGCCGTCCGCCAGGCCTCGGCGATCGTCTCCAGGTCGGTGGACACTGCGGCCTCGAGCTCCTGCGCCGCCACCGCCGACAGCATCGAGTCCTGGGTGTGGCCGGATGCGGCCACCACCAGGACCGGACGGGACGGACTCAACTGCGCCATGCCCGGACTATCGGCAGCCGGGGCCGGATTGGGCCACCGAATCCGTTGCCTGTGGACAACTCCGGCGTCATCCACAGCCAATCGGCCGCGCACCCCTACCATCGAAGGCATGACCACCCAGCCGACCGGCTTCCCCGCCTCAGCCGACGCCTGGCTGGTCCCTGATGCGTGCCGGGTGCTCGCCATCGGCCGGGCCAGCGCGACCGCCGCGTCCCGGCTGCGCCAGGCAGGCTGCGACGTGACCCTCGTCGAGAAGGACGAGGCGGCCCTCGCCCCGCTGCGTCGCAGGCTCGCCGGCGTCAGCGTCGTCGCCGGCTCAGCGGACGCGTTGCCGCTGCGTCCGGCCAGCTACGACGCGGTGCTCATCACCCAGGGACTCCACCTGTTGGCCCCCGGCCTGGCGCTGGCCGAGTTCGCCCGCGTGCTCGTCCCCGGTGGCCGGTTGGCGCTCAGCTACACCACCCGCGACGACAGCGTCCCGTGGGTGCGACGGCTCGCCGGCGTCCTGCAGGCCTACGACCCGGAGCTGATGACCGGGCGGCAGGTCGAATCGGTGACCGCTCTCGACGGCTGCGCCTACTTCCCCGACGTCGAGCGTCGCAGCTTCCGGATGTGGGTGCCGATCAGCCGGGACGGGATGCTCGCCATGATCGGACGATCCCCCAGGCTCGCGGCCCTGTCCGGCGCGGCAGCTGCTCAGTTGGAGTCGGCGGTGGCCGCGGTCTACGACTCCTCGGCCCGCGAGCCCGAACCGTTGATGCTGCCGTACGCGGTGCAGTGCTGGCGATCCGAGGTCTGCCAGGACGAGTTCACCACCCGCCTCACCGACGCCGACGGCCTGCGGATCACCCTCTGACGCCAGCCGGGTACAGCAACACTAGGCTGAAACCACCAGAAGGGAGCCGGAGATGGCCGAGCAGTCCGAGATCGCCGAGCTGATCAAGAACATCCAGGCCGACGTCACCACGATCGTCCGCGGGGAACTCGCTCTGGCCAAGGAGGAGTTGATGCCTCCGGCCAAGGCGGCCGGAGCCGGCGCCGGCCTCTTCGGGGTGGCCGGTTACTTCGCCCTCGTCGGCGCGGCCACCCTGTTCACCGCCGTCGGCTTCGCCTGGTCGATCGGCTACCAGGCCTGGTTCCAACTCGACCTGCTGCCAGCGCTGTGTTGGGGTTTCCTGACCGACGCCGTGATGGTGTTCCTGATCGCGGGCATCGCCGGCCTGATCGGGCTGCTGCTGGTGAAGAAGGCGAAGTTCACCCCAGAAGCAACGATCGCCTCGATCCACGACACGGTCGACTCGGTGAAGGCCGCGGTGTCGTCCAGCACCGAACGGGCCGGACAGCTGTCGCTGCTCGGCGAGCCGCCGCGCAAAGAGCTGCCCTGACGGTGCCTGAACCGAAGTACCTGTCCCCAACGGTTCACCACCTGAACCGAAGTACCTGTCCCCAACGGTTCACCACCTGAACCGAAGTACCTGTCCCCGACGGTTCAGCGGAGCCGGTAGACGCGCGACTCCCAGCCGGCCAGCGTCCGTCCCGGGGACGGGTGCGTGCCGAGCAGCAGTTCCGCGCCGGACACGTCCGGCAGGGCGGACGGGAGCGCAACCCGGCGCTTCGACCAGTTGGCCACTACCAGCAGCTGCTCGTCCCCGAGCGTGCGGGTGTAGCAGAACAGGCGTCTGTCGTCGGGCAGCAGCAACTCGAAGCGGCCATGGACGACCACCTCCGACTCGTGCCGCAGGTCGATCAGCCGGCGGTAGTGCGCGAAGACGCTGTCCGGGTCGCCGAGCTGCGCGGCCGCGTTGATCGTGGCATGGTTCGGGTTCACCTCGATCCACGGCGCTCCGGTGGTGAAGCCGGTCTTCGGGCTCGCGTCCCACTGCATCGGCGTGCGGGCGTTGTCCCTGCTCTTGGTACGGATCGCGCGCATGATCGCGAAACCGGGCAGCCGCATCGACCTGGCGAGGGTGTGGAAGTTCAGCGTCTCCAGGTCGCGGTACTGCTCGATCCGGCTGAAGCCGGCGTTGGTCATGCCGAGTTCCTCGCCCTGGTAGACGTACGGCGTCCCCTTCAGCAGGTGCAGGGTGGTCGCGAGCGTCTTCGCCGACGCCTCCCGGAACCGCGGCGAGTCGTCGCCGAACCGTGACACCGACCGCGGCTGGTCGTGGTTCTCGAAGTACAACGAGTTCCAGCCGACATCGGCCAGCCCGTACTGCCACTCGGCCAGCTTCGCCTTCAGGTCCACCAGGCGCAGCGGGGCCAGGTCCCACTTCATGGCACCCTTCTGGTCGAGGTTCACGTGCTCGAACGTGAACACCATCCCGAGTTCGCGGGCGTCCGGGTCGGTGTAGGCGCGGGCCTGATCGACGTTGACCGCGACCATCTCGCCGACGCTGAACAGGTCGTCGGCGCTGATCCCGACCTCGCGGTTCAGCTCGGCCAGGAACTCGTGGATCCGCGGGCCGTTGGCCACCAGGTCCAGGTCGTAGCACAGGCCGTCCGCCGCGGCCGGGCCGTCGGCGATCGGGTGCACCTTGGAGATGAAGTTGATCACGTCCATCCGGAACCCGTCGACGCCGCGGGCGACCCACCAGCGCATCATGTCGTAGACGGCGGCGCGGACGTCCGGATTCTCCCAGTTGAGGTCCGGCTGCTTGCGGCTGAACAGGTGCAGGTAGTACTCGCCGGACGCCGGGTCGTACTCCCAGCCGGGCCCTCCGAAGGCGGAGCCGGCGTTGGTCGGCTCGGCGCCCTTCGTCCCCGGCGCGAACCCGGGACGCGGCGGCTCCCAGAAATACCAGTCGCGCTTGGCCGAGCCGGTCTCGCGGGAGCTCTGGAACCACGGGTGCTCGTCGGAGGTGTGGTTGACCACGATGTCCAGCACCAGCTTGATCCCGCGGGCGTGCAGGCCGGCGATCAGCTCGTCCAGGTCGGCGAGGCTGCCGAAGAGCGGGTCGACGTCGCGGTAGTCGCTGATGTCGTAGCCGAAGTCATCCATCGGCGAACGGAACACCGGCGACAGCCAGACGACGTCCACGCCGAGCGCGACCAGGTGGTCGAGGTGATCGATGATGCCCCGCAGGTCACCAACCCCGTCCCCGTCACTGTCGGCGAACGAGCGGGGGTAGATCTGATACACGACGGCGCTATGCCACCAGCTCACAGCCACATCCTTGCCTAAAAGCGAACAGGGTTCACAGCTTAGCCGGGGACGCGCTCAGAGTCGCTCGCTGAGGAAGCGCGCCGGGATCTCGCTCACCCGGCCGTGATCCCACGGCTGCGTCCAGCCCAGCAGGTCGAAAAGGCCGTCGAGCAGGTAGGCGGTGAAACCCCACACGTACAGCTCGCCGATCCAGAAGCCCGGCCCGGTGAACCCGCCGGGATGCCGCCAGGTGTCGCGGTTCGCGGGGTCGAGCAGGACGCCGGTCGGCACCTGGTGGACGGCGGCGATCTCGCCGACGTCGACCGGGGCGAGCCGGCGCGGGTCGGTCCACCAGCCGACGACAGAGGTGACGTCGAAGCCGCTGGGGACGTGGGCCGCAGGCAGGCAGCCGAGGACCTCGACCGTGTCCGGCGACACCCCGACCTCCTCCCGGGCCTCGCGCAGCGCCGCCGCCACCGGGTCGGCGTCGGACGCCTCGATCCGGCCGCCGGGGAACGCCAGCTGGCCGGCGTGGTGGCGCAGCTGGGTGTGCTTCTCGACCAGCACGAGCTCGTCGGAGCCGTCGCCGGGGCCGAGCAGGATCAGCACGGCCGCCTGACGTCCGCCCCGGGGAGCCCGCTGCCCGGCCACGAAGCCCAGCGCGTCCGGACGGGCGAAGCGCCGTTGAGCTTCCCGGAGTTCTGCCGGCACCCCGGTCACGAGCCGAGCCCCTGCCGCACCCAGCCCTGGACGTCCTCCAGCGAGGAGAACGCCCCGTAGTGCCGGGCGACCACTCTGCCGTCCGCGTCGACGAGGAAGCTCGCGGGGATGCCGCTGATCTGCAGCGGTGCCTTCGTGACGGCGTCCGGGTCGGCCAGGTGCGGGTAGGTCATGGCGGTCAGCTGGGCGAACTCGATCGCCAGTTCGGGCCTGGGGTCGGTGTAGTCGACGCCGAGGACGCCCACCGCCGTCGACGTGGACGCGAACGCGGCCAGGTGCCCGGCCTCGGCCCGGCACGGGTCACACCACTGCGCCCAGAAGTTGACCAGCAGCGGCCCACGCAACCCGGCGAGGCGGACGGAGTGCCCGCCGCCCAGGCAGCCGAGGGTGACGTCGGGCAGCCCACCGGCGACGGCCGGGGCGTCGGAGGAGGCCGGGCAGTCCGCGATGCCGGCGGCCCGGCGCGCGTCCTGCAGGTCGGGCGTGGCGGGGACGGCGGCGCAGCCGGCCACTACCAGGCCGGCCAGCGCCAGCGCCAGCGCCCTCATCCCCGCGGGTCCCGGAGCAGCTTGGCGGCGACCGTGGGGTCGGTCGGACCCTCGCCGTACGACGGGCACCACTGCGCCACCGGGCAGGCCCCGCACGCGGGACGCCGGGCGTGACAGCAGCGGCGGCCGTGCCAGATCACCCGGTGGTTGAGCGTGTTCCAGTCCTTGCGGGGGAACAGTTCGCCGACCTCGGCCTCGATCTGCTCAGGCTTGGCCGCGTCCGTCCAGCCGAACCGGCGGGAGAGCCGGATGACGTGGGTGTCGGTGGTGATGGCCGGCACCCCGAACGCGTCGGACAACACGACGTTGGCGGTCTTGCGGCCCACGCCGGGCAGCCGCATCAGCCGTTCCCGGGACGCCGGCACGACGCCTCCGTCGTCGGCGACGACCGCTGCGCTCAGCCTCAGCAGCGAGTCCGACTTCGCGCGGAAGAACCCGGTGGGACGGATCAGCTCCTCCAGTTCGGCCCGGTCTGCGGAGGCCAGCGCGGCCGGGTCGGGCCAGCGCTCGAACAGCCGGGGCGTGACCGTGTTGACCCGCCGGTCGGTGGACTGCGCCGACAGCACGGTGGCGACCAGCAGCTGCCAGGCGTCGGCATGGTCCAGCTCGCAGTGGGCGTCCGGGTAGGTCAGGCCGAGCTGACGGTGGATCGCCCGGGCCCGGCGCACCACCGTGGCGCGCGACACCTCAACCGCTGTGGCCATCACACCGGGTAGGAGGTGGCCTCGACGATCAGTTCCAGCTCGACCGGGGCGTCGAGCGGCAGGACGGCCACTCCGACGGCGCTGCGGGCATGCTGGCCGGAATCGCCGAAGACCTCCTGCAGGAGCTCGGACGCACCGTTGGCGACAGCGGGCTGGCCGGTGAAGGACGGGTCGCTGGCGACGAAGACGGTCAGCTTCACCACCCGGGCCAGCTGGTCGACCCCGTCCACGACGGACGCAGCGGCCGCGATCGCGTTCAGCGCTGCCGTCCGGGCCAGTGCGGCCGCCTGCTCGGGGCTGACCTCGGCACCCACCTTCCCGGTGGCGGGGAGGACGCCGTCGACGAACGGCAGCTGGCCGGCGGTGTGGATCAGCCCGCGGGACTTCACCGCCGGCAGATAGGCCGCGACCGGCTTCGGCACCGGCGGCAGGGCCAGCCCGAGGGCGGCGAGCTGTGCCGACGGCAGGCTCATCCGGCCACCGGGCGCTTCAGGTAGGCGACCAGGTTCTCGGCGTTGGGGCCGGGCACCACCTGGACGAGCTCCCAGCCGTCGGCGCCCCAGTTGTCGAGGATCTGCTTGGTGGCGTGCACCAGCAGTGGCACGGTCACGTACTCCCATTTGGTCATGGCCACACCCTAATCGGCGCCGCCGACAAAGGAAGGGGACGGTCAGCGTCCGTCCTGGGCCGCCGCCGTCCGGGTCGGCGGGCAGAGCAGCTCCGTCCAGGAGGTGATGTCGGTGCGCTGCCGCAGCAGCAGCCGGCGCTCCCGTTCGGTCATGCCGCCCCAGACCCCCCACTCGATCCGGTTGTCGAGGGCTTCGGCGAGGCACTCGTTGCGCACCGGGCAGCCGTGGCAGATCTTGCGAGCCTGCTTCTGCGCTGCTCCATCAGGGAACAGCTGGTCCTCCAAGCCGCGACACTTGGCCTGGAGGGTCCAGTCTTCAGTTCCAGGGAGCATTGCTCCGAATCCTTTCGGCGGGGGCTATCCACTGCCAAGGTAATGCGCATTCGCGTCCGCGGATAAGTCCCCTTACGGGTGAATCCTTGGGGTACATTCAGCCGCACCGGCCGGCCCCGCCGGGCGAGCGCTGGGAGCCATGACGTACCCTTGGGGCCATGCTGCTCGGCAAGCGCCTCTACCTCGCCTTGATGTTCGTCCTGGTGTCCGTCCTGGGCGGCGTCCTGGCTGCCGGAATGCTCGCGCCCGCGTTCGGGATCGCGGCCGACACCGCCCGGACGGCGGTGGGGGGCGTCAGCGACCTGCCCGCCGAGCTGGAGGCGCCGCCACAGTGGCAGCGCTCGAAGCTGCTCAACGGCGACAACTCGGTCCTGACGTACTTCTACGAGCAGAACCGGGTGTACGTGACCCTGGACAAGATCGCCCCGATCATGCGCGAGGCCCAGGTGGCGATCGAGGACCACCGGTTCTACGAGCACGGAGCCATGGACCTGCAGGGCACGATGCGCGCGATGGTGAGCACCAGCCAGGGCAACACCCAGGGCGGTTCGAGCATCACCCAGCAGTACGTCCGGATGGTGCTGGTGGAGAAGGCGGACGCGTCCGGCGACGACGCAGCGAGGACCGCGGCGACCGAGAACACGCTCGCGCGCAAGATCCGCGAGTTGCGCTACGCGATTGCGGTGGAGAAGGAGTTCTCCAAGGACCAGATCCTCGAGTTCTACCTCAATATGGCCTACTACGGCGACGGCGCGTACGGCGTCGAGGCGGCCGCCCGGCATTACTTCAACACCTCGGCCGCGAAGCTGACCCTGCCGCAGGCGGCGATGCTCGCGGGCCTCGTCCGCAATCCCAATGCGTCCAACCCGGTCAAGAACGAAGCGGTCGGTGTGGGACGCCGCAACGACGTGCTCGCCCGGATGGCCGAGCTCGGCAAGATCACCCCCGCCGAGGCGGCCGAGGCCAAGGCGACCCCGTTCGACCAGAAGAAGGTGAAGCCGTTCCGCAACGGCTGCGCCAACTCGGAGTTCCCCTTCCTGTGCGACTATGCGCTGAGGACGCTCCAGAAGACCCCGAGCCTCGGCGCGACGCCGGACGAGCGGCTCGACCGGGTGATGCGTGGCGGCCTGACGATCAAGACCCAGATCGACCCGAAGGCGCAGCGCCAGGCCGAGAAGAGGATGAGCAAGACGATCGCCGCCAAGGATCCGGTGATCTCCACGATCGTGATGCTCGAGCCGAAGACGGGCCTGATCCGGGCAATGGCACAGAACCGGCAGGTGATGGGCGACAACAAGGACAGCAAGGGCCGAGACAAGTGGAAGGGCGAGACCTTCTACAACTATGCGGTCGGCAAGGACATGGGCGGCGCGGACGGCGTCCAGGGCGGTTCGACGTTCAAGATGTTCGTCGCCGCTGCTGCCCTCGAACAGGGCTACGGCGCGGGCACGTCGTTCAACGTCAAGGCGGAGAAGAACTGGGAGGGCGAGACCTTCCAGAACTGCTCGGGCCCGTTCAAGGTGTACGGCAAGTGGGACGTCACCGGGACGCGCTCCGAAGTGGGCAACTACGACATGTGGCGTGGCACGGCGCAGTCGGTGAACAACTACTTCGCCGCGCTCGAGCAGGTCGTCGGGATGTGCCCGGTGGTGAACATGGCTGTCCGGCTCGGCCTGCAGTCGGCCATCGGCGAGAACATCGTCAAGCTTTACCAGTGGAGGCCGTCGTTCACTCTCGGCGCGGTCCAGGTCACCCCGCTGTCCCTGGTCAACGCCTACGCGACGATCGCGAACCGCGGCGTTCGGTGCGATCCGGTGATCCTGAAGTCGATCACGACCAGCGACGGGGCGCCGTTGGCCGTCCCGGACGCCAACTGCCGGCGGGTGCTCAACGCGGGCATCGCGGACGCGCTGAACAAGATCTTCCAGGGCCCGATCTACAACGGCACGCTGACCAGTGCGCAGATCCCCGGCTACCGGCTGGCCGGCAAGACCGGGACCGTGCCGGACAACAAGTCGGCGTGGGCGATCGCCTACACCCCTGACTTGGCCGCCGGCGCGATGGTCAGCTATGACAACAACGGACGGTTCGCGAAGTACTGGAAGGCCCGTGGCAAGCGGTTCCTGCGCTACGTCCGGCTGCCGGATTCACACACGGTCCTGAGCGGCTACGGATCAGACGTGGGCCAGAAGCTGCTGCGCCCGTCCATGCAGGCCGCCCTGAACGACATCGACGAGCACAGCTCGTTCACCGCTCCGGACAGCGAGTCGATCAACGGCGAGCAGGTGTCGGTGCCGAGCTGCTCGGGGATGGGCGTGAAGAGCTGTGAGGCGGTGCTGAAGGACGCGGGCTTCCTGACACAGCGCTCGTACAAGTTCGACGAGTCCCCGGCCAACACGCTGATCTCGACCTACCCGCGCGGCGAGACCGGCAAGGGTTCGCAGATCACCTTGACGATCAGCAAGGGACCCAAGCCGGAGGAACCGACCACTCCGCCGCCGACGGAGCCGACCGACCCGACGCAGCCGCCGAAGCACCGTCGGTGATCGGACGCGTCGCCGGGGCCGCGGCCCTGGCGGGTGTGGCCTGCTTCGGCTACGGCCTGCTGGTCGAGTCACGCGCGTTCCGGGTGCGCCGGGTGCGGGTGCCGGTGCTGCCGGCCGGGGCTCGGAGCGTCCGGGTGCTGCACGTGTCGGACTTCCACCTGACGAGTGGCCAGAAGGCGAAGCGGGCCTTCATCTCGGCGCTGGGCGGACTCGAACCCGACGTGGTGGTGAGCACGGGCGACAACCTGTCCGAGCCGGAGGCGCTGGGGCCGTTGCTGCACGACCTGGCCCGACTGCTGGAGGTGCCCGGTGTGTTCGTGTTCGGCTCGAACGACTATTCCGCGCCGGCACCGGTCAACCCGCTGGGGTACCTGGGCCGCTCGACGGAGCAGGACGGCGTCCGGGCCGATCGGGTGCCGCTGCCGTCCGAGGAACTGCGGAAGGCGCTCACGGACGCCGGCTGGGCGGACCTCAACGGGCACCGGACGTCCGTGCGGGTGCAGGGCCTGAACCTGGAGTTCCGCGGGACGGACGACGCGCACCTCGCCCTGGACGACTACGGCCTGGTGGCCGGCCCGCCGGCGCCGGGAACGGACCTGACGATCGGGGTCACCCACGCCCCCTACCGGCGAGTGTTGGACGCGATGACGGCGGACGGCGTGCAGCTGATCCTCGCCGGCCACACGCACGGAGGCCAGGTGTGCGTCCCGGGCTGGGGTGCGCTGACGACGAATTGCGACCTGCCGCCGTCCCAGGCGAAGGGCCTGAGCGTCCACCACGGCCCCGGCGGACGGACGTCAGCGTTGCACGTCTCGGCCGGCGTCGGCTCGTCCCCGTACGCGCCGTACCGGTTCGCGTGTCCGCCGGAGGTGACCGTCCTGACGCTCACCGGGCCTGAAATGACTGACCCGGTCTGGTTCGGCTAGACTGCCACTCGGCCCTGACCCAGTCAGGGCTCTTCGGGGTGTGGCGCAGCTTGGTAGCGCGCTTCGTTCGGGACGAAGAGGCCGCAGGTTCAAATCCTGTCACCCCGACCAGTGGAAAGCCGCTCTGGCTAGGAGTTTCACTCCGAGTCGGGCGGCTTTCGGCGTCTTGCATCCCCCGCGCATCCTAAGCGCGGCCGCGATCCAGGAGCGGTCCGACGCCGAGCGCCACGTCGTGGAAGCAATCAGGGCAGCGCGTGTTGCTGGCATGCCCTGGTCCGCCGTCGGGCTCTTCGTTGGCACCTCGGGTGAGGCGGTCCGTCAGCGCTACAGGAGCGAAGTCGCTTGACCGGCCCCGGGCCCTGGAGGCGTCGTGCGCCCAAGTGTGATACCGGGGCGAACGCAAGTGTGATACCCGGGCGAGCGCAAATGTCATGTTCAGCTGCACGCCGGCGATGAGAGCCATCATCGAGGTCGTGGTCGCGTAGCAACCATCGGCGACGTGCTGATAGGCACGCGGCCTTGCCGAAGAACCGCATCCGAGCATCAGCTCCCTTCGGCGAGTGTCCAGCGAGCTCGCGGGTCCTTGGAGGACTTGCCGTGCCAGACGATGAGGCCCTCCTCACGCAAGGCCTTCAGGCGGGCATTTGTGGCAGGGCGGCTCAGCCCGGCAGCCTCGGCGACTTCCCCTGAACCCAGTCCGGCGACTCCAGCGGTTCGGAGTGCGTCCAGGATCTGCTGCGATCCCTTGGGGAGGCGCGCGGCCTGGGTAGCAGGCAGACGGGGCAGCGCGGCGAGAGTCAGTCGGACGCTGCCGGCGGTCTGGCGGTAGGCGGGATCTCGCAGGCCGACAATTCGCATCTCGTCGAACATGCGCTTGATGCCCTCCCCCAGTTCCTGGCCGATTCGAAGGTCCGCACAAACCCGAGCGATTCGTGGGTTGCGGGCGAACCGCGGGATCTCCAGCGGGAGTGCCGGGTTGGCCAGGCCGGGGAAGCGTCCCGGGCTTTCGATCTCGACCCGGTCGGGGTAGATCTCGACTCGGATGTGGTCGCCGGAGAGGCTGTAAGAACGATGGATCGCGGCGTTGACCACTCCTTCGAGCCATGCCTCACGCGGGACGATCGGACGGGCCTCGAAAAGCCCGCTCTCGGCCAGTGCTCGCCGCTTGGGTATCAGCTCACTGATCACCCGATCCGCCTCCTGGATCGCACGCGGGATCGGCCCCTCGATGCGGATGTCAGAGCCTTCCTCGACCCCCAGCCGGGCGCCCGTGCCGCGCTCGGGGGTGAGAAAGCGAATCACGCGAATGTACGCCTCAGGGAACAGGACTTGCGGACGCGGTGCGAACAGCAAATAGCCGGCGTTGGTGAGTTCGTCCTTCACGGTGACCAGACTCCGGGCGCGGAACAGCTTGAGATCGCTGGAAGCCCCGACGCGCGACCGGTAGTTGTGGAGGAGCTTCCTGTCCAGATCGGAGATCCGCACACCGGGGACGGGCCGGCCATCGTATTGGCCCTGCCCCTTGTCGAACTCCAGCTCCTGACGAGCGGCGAACCCGAGCTTGCGCGACTCGTCCCCGACGCGGAGGTACACGTCGCCGGCGCGAGTCTCGTGCACCATCTCACCCGGATCGACACGAATCACGAGGAGTGCGTCCACTTCGTCGGCGTCGTTGATGCAACCGACCTGCTCCACGTGTGCGCGCACAGGAGGGACGGTGAAATCCAGGGCAGCTTGCCGGATGGCGTTCTGCTTCGACGCTTGGGCTCGGATGCCTTCCACTCGCCCGTCGGACAGTCCGATCACGATGACCCCGCCCTCGGCGTTGGCGAAGGCGGTGAGCGGCCTGTCGAGGTCCTGCGACCGGACGCGAATCGACTTGCGATCGAACCACTGGTCCTCCGGCAACGCCAAGAGGCGCCGGCCAACGTCCGACCGATCCGCCGCGAGTGCCGCATCCACCTGATCCGCCGTCATGCCTCTACTTTAAACTTCTTCATGTTCCATGCAAGTAGCGGCGCGGCCTCGCGCGCCGAGCCCCCAGCCGCCCAGCGACATCGCTACTTGAAACTCCGGGCTTCAAGTAGCTTTCAAGTAGAGCCCGACTGATCGCAGGCCACGTCAAGAACCTCCAGCGCGCTTCAGGCGGGGGCTACGTCTCGGCTCGCGGGCCGTCGATACCGGTGGACTGAACGACTCCGGGCTCTGCCAGCAGCGCCATCCGGTCGGCGATGGTTCGGTCACGGCCCTCGGCGACGTGCTGGTAGACCAGCGCAGCCTTCGCCGTGGAGTGCCCCATGCGGGCCATCAGCTCCGCGAGAGTGGCCCCGGCCTGCGCGGCCATCGATGCCGCGCTGTGGCGAAGGTCGTGGAAGCGCAGGTCCGGCCGTCCGGCAACCTGACGAGTCCTGTGGTAGGTCTTGCTGAGGGTGTTCACGTGCAGGTGGCCCGTCTTGGTCGCGTTCGGGAACAGCAGCCCGTCCGGGCCGGGCATGGCGTGCTCGGCGAGATGCCGCTTCAGGGCAGGGCGCGGGTAGGTTGGGTTCGACCGGCCGCACGGGACGCTGAGGCCACGCGAGACATGGCAAACGGCCGACCCGCCATCCGCAGTCCGGTACCCGTCTTCCTTTCACCCAGTTGCCCATGGGTGGGCACGTTCTGGGGCTGAGCGGAGTCATCATGGGGGCATGGCACTGATCGAGGAACCCCGGCGGATCAACCCACTGCTCCGGGTGGCGATCGCCGTCTCCGACCGGGTCACCGGACGCCGGATGCTCCCGGCGCGGCTCCTGGCCTGGTACCCGCGGGCGGCCATCGGCGCCGGAGTGCTGGAGTCGCTGGTGGCTCACCACGAGCCGTCCGAGCGCCTGCTGAAGCTGGTCCGGATCACCGCGTCCATCACCGCGAACTGCGCCTTCTGCGTGGACATGAACGGCTTCGAGTACGACCGCGTCGGGATCACCGATGCCGAACTGCGCGCCCTCCCCGCCGGCACCGAGGACGCCGTCGCCACCTTCTCGGCGGCCGAACGGCTCGCCATCGACTACGCCCGGCGCATCTCCCGGTCACCGCTGGTCTTCCCCGAGGAACTGACGACGGCCCTGCGCGCCGCCTTCACCGAGCGCGAACTGGTTATCCTGGCCACCACCGCCGCCCAGGTGAACTACTGGGCCCGGGTGATCCAGGCCCTCGGCATCCCGCCGGCCGGCTTCACCGAGGCCTGCCCGCTGCCGCTGGAGTGAGCGTGGTCGCTGGGATCCGCTTCGGTGTGAACCCGTCCGGCATGTACGCCGGATCGATCCACTGGCAGCGCGCAAGGCCTCGCGTCAGACGTCCGCCCGTTCGGTGCGGACGGTCAGAGGGGCGTCGAGAGTCCGAGGGCTGTGTGAGGCCCCTGAGGGGAAGGACCCCACACAGCCGGCTCGGTCTCCAGGACGGTGATCTTGTACTTCACCGTCCTGCCACCGGCGGTGACCTTCACGTACTCTGTGCCCCTGGTCCTGGCCACCAGGCGTCCCACCTTGTCGACCACCACCACATCGGCCTTCGACGTCGAGTAGGTGACCTTGATGCTCGCCGACAGCTTCTTGCCGGACGCAGAGTCACGATCCCGGGCCGGATTCCTACGTCGGTGCCCTCCAGGGTGTGGCTGTGAAGCCGTCCGGCGTGTACCCCGGGCCAGGCCACTGGTAGCGCGAACCGCGGGCCCGCTCAGCGCACCCGACAGCGGCGCGCTCCGGCGGGCCGCCCGGCACCGGGACCGGCTCACTCACCAGCGACCGAGATCGCTCCGATCTCCCGCGCGATCCGCACCGTCTCGTCGGTGGTCACCGCGCCGGGCGTCGCGCTGGCGGCCGCGCCCCAGACGTTCGCGTCGCGCACCGCGTCGTCCAGCGAGGCGCCCTGGGCCAGCGAGGTCGCCAACGAGCCGACGAAGGCGTCGCCCGAACCGGTGGTGTCCACCGAGCGGACGCGCAGTCCGTCCACCCGCAGCTCGCGATCGTCGTCGACAGCGACACACCCGTCGGCACCGAGAGTCACCACGACGTGCTGGGCGCCCAGTACCCGGGCGGCGCGCGCGGCGACGATCGCATCGTCCTTCGTCCGGACCACCACACCGGTCAGCCCGCGCGCCTCCTCCCGGTTCACCACGAGCACGCGACACCGGCTCAGGACCGACCGGGGGACGTCGGAGTAGGGCGCGAGGTTCAGCATGAACGGCACCCCGGCGGCCTCGCAGAGCTGGCCGAGCTCCTCGACCGCCGAAGCCGGCACCTCCAGCTGCGACAGGGCGAGGTCGAAGTTCGCGGCCAGTTCCTCGGCGTCGAGACCACGCACGCTCGCCAGGGCGTTTGCTCCCGCGTAGACCGAGATGAGGTTCTCGCCCGCCTCGTCCACCAGGACCATCGCGCGGCCTGACCCCAGGGCGCCGGAGGTCCTGACCCTGCTCACGTCCACTCCCGAGCCCCGCAGGCTGTCGAGCAGCAGGACGCCGTCCGGGTCCTGGCCCACCGCTCCCGCCAGCGTCACCTGGGCGCCGCACCGGGCGGCGGCGACGGCCTGGTTCGCGCCCTTGCCACCGAGCCCCTGGGTCCAGCCCTGCGCGAGCACCGTCTCCCCGGGGACGGGCAGGTGAGGCACCGACACGACCGTGTCGAGGTTCGCACTGCCCAGCACCAGGATTCGAGGAATCGCCACCATGTCAGAACCGCTCGCCGCGGCCTGAGCCGGCGGGGTCGGCGAAGACGTGCAGGTCCTCCGTCCTCACCAGCAGGCTGACGACGCTGTCGAGGTCATAGGACTCCTGGGCGCGCGACTCGACCTTCACCCTGGTCTGCCCCACCTGGACGGTGACGATCGTCCGCTCGCCGAAGGGCTCCACCATGTACACCTGTCCGGTCAGGACGAGCCCGCCGGCGGCGCCCGCTGCCGGGCCTGACACGATGCGGGTCAGATGCGGCCGGAAGGCCACCAGCTGCCTGCCCGGGACGAGCGCAGCGTCCAGGCCGTAGGGAATCGACGCGGCGAAGCCCGCACCATCCAGCGAATCGCCCGACCTGCTGACCGAAAGGATGTTCATCGGCGGCTCCCCCACGAATCCCGCGACGAAGGCCGTCGCCGGTGCATCGTAGATCTGACGGGGAGTGTCGTACTGCTCGATGCCACCCTCGTTCATGATCAGGATGCGATCGGCCATCATCAGCGCGTCCTCCTGGTCGTGGGTGACGATCACCATGGTGGCGCCGGTCCGCTCGTGGATACGCCGGATCTCCAGCCTCATGTCGTTCCTGCCGTCCGCGTCGACGTGCGACATCGGCTCGTCCAGCAGGAACACCGACGGGTCCCTCACCAGCGCGCGAGCCAGGCCGATGCGCTGACGGACGCCGCCGGACAGCGCGCCCGGACGCTGGCCGAGATAGTCCGCGATCCCGAGACCGGACGCGATCCCGGTGACGCTGCTCTCGATCTGGGCGTCGGGGACGCTCCTCAGCCGGAGTGGGTAGGCGATGTTGTCGAAGACGTCCCACTGCTCATAGAGCCCGTAGTTCTCGAAGGCCATCGCGATGTTCCGGGCCGCGGGCGGAGTGTCCTGCACGGGCTTCCCGTCGAAGAGGATCTCCCCCGACGTGACGCCCTCCAGCCCCGCCAGCATTCGCAGGGTCGTCGTCTTGCCGCAGCCCGAGGGGCCGAGGATCACGACGAGTTCTCCGTCCGGGATCTCGAACGAGATCTGCTTGACCGCCAGGTCGTCGGCCTTCGGGTAGCGCTTCGACACGGAACGCAACTCGACCCTGGACATCAGATCCCCGCCTTCACGCACATCGTTGTCACCGGATCGAACAGGAGGAGGGAACCGGAGCGGACGCCCAGCCCAACGGCGTCACCGACCTGCCACTCGTCGAAAGCGCCCTGAGTCAGGACGCGAAGCGTCTGTCCGGACACCTTCACCGTCACAATCGCAGCATTCCCGAGCGGCTGGACGGCGACGACGGCCGCCTCCAGTTCGCGATGGCCACCCACCGTCAGGTCGGCCGGTCTCAGTCCCACCAGCACCGGCCCGTCCCGCAGTCCCTCCGCCGGTCGCTCCAGTCCGAGCACGGTCACTCGCTGGCCCCTGACCTCGCCGTCGACGAGGTTGATGCGCGGGGCGCCCAGCAGTTCGGCGACCCGCACGTTGCTCGGCCGCAGGTACAGCTCGGTCGGCTCGCCAACCTGGCGCAGCTCTCCCGCGTCCAGCACGAAGACACGGTCGCCGAGGGCGAACGCCTCCCCCTGATCGGGAGTCGCGAACAGTGTGGTGACCCCCATGTCGCGCTGCATGCGCTTCAGCTCGGCGCGCATCCCGTTGCGAAGCTTCGCGTCCAGATGGCTGATGGGCTCGTCGAGAAGCAGCAGGGTGGGACGCCGAACCAGGGCCCGGCCCAGCGACACCCGCTGGCGCTGACCGCCGCTCAACTGGGCGGGACGCCGCTCGAGCAGCTGCCCCAGGCCCAGGACGTCGGCGACCTCGTCCACGCGGCGACGACGCTCCTGCGCGGTGAGCTCCCGGACCCTGCGCGGGGCCCGCAGCGGGAACTCCAGGTTCTTCCGTACCGTCAGGTGGGGATACAGCGCGTACGACTCGAAGCACATCGCGATGTCCCGCTCCTCCGGGGCCGTACGCGAGATGTCGCGGCCGCCGAGGTGGACGGCACCAGCGGCACCGGGCAGCAGGCCGGCGATCGCCTTCAGGCTGCTCGTCTTGCCCGCGCCGGAGGGCCCCAACAGGACGCCGAACTCGCCGGCGTCCAGGCTCAACTCGTCGATGCGGACGGCGGCCACGTCTCCATAGGTCACCGACAGCTCGGAGACCTTGAGTTCTGCTGTCATCGCACACCCCCGACGAGAACCTGCTTGGACATGTACCGGTCCAGCACCAGCGTGACGACGACCGGCGGGATCAGGGCGATCATCCCGACCGCCGCGATCAGCGCCCACTCCGGCTGGGACTGCGCGCTCAACGACGAGATGTAGAGAGGCAGCGTCTGCGCCTTGTTGAAGGTCAGCATCAGAGCGAACAGGAAGTCGTTCCACGCGAAGAAGAAGGACAGCATGAACGCTGACGCCAGGCCCGGAGCGGCCAGCGGGAACACCACGCGCACCAGCCGCAGCACGGCGGGATACCCGTCCAGCGCGGCCGCCTGCTCCAACTCCTCGGGGATGGCCGCGAAGAAGCTCCGCAGCAGATAGACCGCAATCGGCAGGTTCATCGAGGTGAAGGCGAGGATCATCCCCCACGCGGTGTCCAGCGCCCGGAGCTGGACGTAGACGACGTAGAGAGCCAGCACGGACACGATCGGCGGCATGATCCTCTGGGAGACGATCAGGAACGAGATGTCGTCGTTGCGGTAGGCGCCGTAGCGGTACTCGAAGCGGGCCAGTCCGTAGGCGGCGAACGCTCCGAGGACAACCGCGATCAGCGAGCTGACGGCCGAGAACACGAAACTGTTGAGGAGTTTCGGGAGGAAGTCGGACTGGCTGGCCACCCACAGCCGCTGCCACGCGTCGAGCGTCGGGGTGAAGTCCACGAAGGGGATCATCTTCGGTCCGTTGTAGATGTCGACCTGTCGCTTGAACGACGTCGACAGCGCCCAGTACGCCGGCAGCAGGGCGAAGACCACCCAGACCAGCAGGAACAGCCGCCGGCCCCACGCTCCGAGCTTCGACATCATGCCGGCACACCTTCCGATGGTGAGGTCTGTGGTAGTTCGACGACGCGGCGACGTGGCTTCGTCCTGCCGATCCGCGCGGCGACCTTCAGCAGCACGGTCGTGACCACGAGAACCACGACGAGCAGCAGGAAGGTCATGGCGGCCGCACTCCCGAGGTCACCGTTGCGCAGGCCCGTGAAATAGGCGCTGAGCGTGATCGTCGCCGTGCCCACCCCTGGTCCGCCTCCCGTCAGCAGGTAGACGACGTCGAACAGCTTGAACGATTCGATGGTCCTGAGCAGGATCGCGGTCAGCGAGGCCGGGAGGAGCATCGGCATCATGTGGTCCCAGAACACCTGGCGACTCGACGCCCCGTCGACGACCGCAGCCTCGAGAGGTGCCGTCGGCAGCGCCCGCATGGCCGCGTAGATGATGAGGAACATGAAGGGCGTCCACTGCCAGACGTCGGCGATCACGACCGCCGCGAACGCCCACGGACGCTCGCTGAGCCAGGGGACCGACGGGAGCCCCACCCACCTGAGCAGGGCGTCCACCGGCCCGTAGCTGGGATCGAACATCGTCCGCCAGATGAACCCGACGACGACCGGGGTGAACATCATCGGCAGCAGGAAGGCCAGCCTGAGGGCGCCCTGACCTGCCCGGGACCGGTAGAGCATGAGCGCCGCCGTCATCCCGCACACATACTCGACGAGCACCGTCGCCACGGCGAACGCGACCGTGTTGAAGAAGGTCGTCTGGAAGTCCGGCGACGTCAGCAGCTCGGCGTAGTTGCCGAACCCGATGAAGCGATGGTCACCGGAGATCGACCACACGCTCAGACTGACGTACAGGGTGAACAACAGGGGGAACACGGCGAATGCCGCGAAGAACACCAGCGGAGGGGCCAGCAGGAGGTGCTGGTACCACGCACCTCCTGCCGACCGGGGTCCCTTGTCCGTCACGAGGTCGCCTGGAGGTCGCGGTACAGCTGCTGCTGTGACTCCTTACCGATCTCCTCGGTGATGGACGTCCACTTCTTGGCGCAGTCGGCGAGTGCCTGCTCGGGGGTGGCCGCCCCCGACAGCGCCTGCTGGGCCGCTCCGTCCAGCGCCTCGAAGTACCTGCCCGCCTCCGGGATCCGGAGATCGAGCCGGACGTTCGGGTCGTTGAACATCGTCAACTGCGAGTTGAGGTAGTCCTCGGCGTTGACGAACTTGACGTCGCTCGCGGTCCACTTCGCGGCGTCGAAGTGATCCTTGCGGTAGGGCCCGCGGGCGGTGCCCGGCGTGGTGACCGCCTTGAGCGCGTTCTCCGTCGAGTCGAGGAAGTCGGCGAAGTCCCAGGCGGCGGCCGGATTCGGCGACGTGGCGGCAATCGACGCGTGCCAACCGCCCCAGCCCATGTACGGGGTCGTCATCACGGTGTCCGACTCGGTCCAGGCCCCCTGCTTGGCGCTCCAGACCCGCTTCGAGCCGGGGATCACCGCGTAGCCGAGCTTGTCCTGGATGATCGACTGCGACGAGTCCTGGGCCAGGATCCCGATATCGGGCCAGTCGATGGCGAGGGCGTAGTTGCCGGCCACGAAGTTGCCCCGCTGGTCCCCACCGCCGAAGGTGATCATCTGCGACGGGCCGGACTTCAGCAGCCGCACCCAGTCGGTGAGCGCCTGCACCCAGCCCGGATTGTCCACCTGGGGCTTCATCGTGTCGGGGTCGAAGAACAGCGACAGCGGGCTGTCCGCCGCGCCGGCATAGCCGGCGGCGTGGGCCGTGAGGATGTACGGGCCCACGTCCTTGGGCTTCATGGCCTCCAGGACGCCGTAGCACTCCTTGCCGTTCTTCGCCCAGTCCCAGCCGGTGAAGAATTCCGCCAGCCGGACGTAGTCGTCCCAGGTGGTCGGCACGGCGAGTTCGGTGCCGTACTTCGCCTTGTGCTTGTCCTTGGCCTCCTGGCTCTCGAAGGCGTCCTTGCGGTAGTAGAGCATGATCACGTCGCCGTCCAACGGGATCGTGTAGCGCGACCCGCTGGCGTAGGACAGCTTCTGCACCTTCTCCAGGACCTCGCCGGCATTGCTCTTCGCCTTGTAGAAGTCGTCGAGCGGCGAGATGTACTTCGCCTTGGCGAAACCGGACGTCCAGTTGCTGGCGTAGATCACCACGTCATAGGCGTCGACCCGTGACGAGAACGCCTGGAACAGCTTGGAGTACAGGTCGCCGAACGGGATCTCGACGATCTCGACCTTCCCGCCGGTCTTGGCCTCCCAGGCGTCCTTGAAGATCTTCACCCCGGTGCTCATGAAGCTGCCGACGGCCACGCGGACCGTGACGCCGTTGAACGACCCCGCTCCGCCCTGGCCCGTGCCGGACGGCGTGGGCGAGGACGTACAGCCGGCGAGTCCCAGGCCGACGCCGAGGGCGACGGCTCCCCCGAGGAAGCTCCTCCTGCTGGTGGTAGTGACGGTGAATGGATTGGCGGCCATGGCGTTCACCTTCCCTGGATGATCCGTTGGGCAAAGAATTCTGTGAAGCGGTCTGCGTCCACGTCGACCGCGACATTCATGTTGGCGGGCTTCTTCTTCGGGATGGTGCGCAGGATGTCGTTCCTGATCAACAGGTCGCGAGGCACCAGGGTCGGCGCGAACTCCGCCGACACGTGCAGGCGCGCGGTCTCGATCAACGACGGATCGAAGGCCACCGCGATGGTGAGCGGGTCATGCAGCCAGATTCCGGTGAACTCTGTCGGAATGCCGACGCTGAGGTAGATCTGGCGTTCCTGCTTCGGCCACGGGCGCAGGATCCTGGCAACCATCTGGGCCGACTTGGACGAGGCGTCCTCGATCCGGGAGACCTGCTCCGACGACATCGGCACCCGGAGGGTGACGTCGATCGGCACCAGCGTCATGTTCGCCTCGGACGTGCAGACGATCTTCGCCGCCACCGGGTCGTTGTTGAAGTTGTACTCCTCGACCGGTGAGCGCGTGACGCCCTTCTCGTCGACGATCGGCACGATGACCCCGGCCATCATGATGAGGTGCTTGACGTTCTTGGCGAAGGTCGGATCCTGGCGCATGGCAGCGGCGACGTTGCTCACCGCGCCCAGCGTGCAGATCGTGATCTCGCCAGGGTTCTCCCGGACGATGTCCACCAGGTACTCGACGGCGCCCTTGGACTCGGGCTGCTTGGTGGGCTCGCCGTCGTCGAGGACGCCCTCGCCCTCGAACCCGAACATGAGCGCCTCGGCCTCGCCGAGCGGGTCCCCGATCCCGGTGTACACCGGCACGTCGTCGCGGCCGATGAACTCCAGGATCTTGCACGCGATCTTCGAGCGCAGCTTCGTGTCTCCGTAGACGGTCGTCACGGCCTCGAGCTTGATCTCGGGCGAGTTTGCGGCCAGCAGGACCGCGAACGCGTCGTCATAGTAGGTGCCGATGTCGGTATCGACGATGAGACGTTCCATCACAATGCTCCTCTTCCTTGGTGACTAACTTGGTTGTTCCTTGGTAACTAATCGGTTTGCGATTTCTGATTCCGGCTCGGCGGACGCGCGCTCTTGCGCTCCACCAACGTCACGGGGATGTGCGGGGGGTTACGTTGCGGTTCGTCGCCGACGGCGGCCAGGAAAGCCCGCTGCGCGAGCTTCGGCACGTCCTGGCGCACGGTCGTCAGCTTCGGCCTGAGCAGCGACGCGATCGGGATGTCGTCGAAGCCGACGATCGAGAGATCCTTGGGCACCCTCAGCCCGAGGTCGGTAGCCGCGGAGATCGCGCCGATCGCCATGACGTCGTCCGAGGCGAAGATGGCCGTCGGCGGGTCGTCTATCTGCATGAGTGCCGCCAGCGCCTCCGCGCCGCCGCGGTCGCTGAAGTCGGCTTCGAGAATCAGCCGGTCGTCGATCGGGATGCCGGCCTTGGCCAGCGCACTCCGATACCCCCGTGCCCGCTCGGTCGCCACGTTCAGCTTCCTGGGGCCTGAGATGTGCGCGATCCGGTTGTGTCCGAGGCCGACAAGGTAGTTCACCGCCATGATCGCGCCGGCACGGTTGTTGCTGCCGACGTGGGTGAGGCCCGACACGTGCTCAGCCTCGCGGTCGAGAGTCACGATCCTGAGGCCCTGCGCGACGACGGAGGCCACAGCTTTCGCATCAAGCTGGAGACCGATGGTGATCGCACACCTCACCTGCTGGCTGATCAGCGACTCGAGAAAGCGCAGCTCGGCGTCAGGATCATCGTCGGTGTCGCAGAAGAGGACGTCGTAGCCGAGGGTCTGGGCCTGGCGCTGGAGGTGCCTGATCAGCATCGGGAAGTACGGGTTCGTGATGTCGGGCACCAGCATCCCGACAGTGCGCGACCGCTGCGTCGAGAGCCGCCGGGCGAGTGCGTTCGGCCTGAAGCCGAGACGCTCCGCCGCCTGCAGAATAGCCGCCGAGGTGTCGGGCCCGACGGCCGGCGATCCAGCGAGTGCCCGGCTCACCGTTGCCGGGCTGAAACCCACCTCACGCGCCACGTCGTAGATCGTTGGGCGACCGGGGGTCTCGGTCTTGTTCCTGGCCACTTTGCCTCCATGCAACCGGTTGCACAACCGGTTGCAGCCACTCTGCCGTCGCCGTCTTGGTCCTGTCAAGACCCCCAGTGCGAATCCGGGCGCCGGTCCCGCTGGGTGTGAGGCCGTCCGGCATGTACCCCGGGCCAAGCCACAGGTAGCGCGAACCACAGCCCTGGGCGGCGCGCCTTCCGCGGGCCATCGGCACGACGCGCCGCGTCCGCCACAATGGGCGCGTGGGTGCGCTGACCTGGACCTGGGACTACTTCTTCGTCCCCCAGAACCAGGCGACGCCGGACGGCACCGGCTTCGGGGTGTTCTCGGCGATCCATCTCGGCGTGCTCGGGCTGCTGGGAGTCGGCATCGTCGCGCTCGTCCTGGCCTACCGACACTCGGACGCCGCCCGCCGCGTCCGGCTGCGGCTGGCCGTGGGCTGGACGGTGCTGATGCTCGAGGTCCTCCGCCAGCTGGCCTACCTGGTGACCAGGACGTACACCCCCGACATCGTCCCGCTCCACCTGTGCGCGTTCGCCACCCTCGCCGTCTTCGTCGACGCCGTCCGTCCCAACCGCTGGACGGGCGACTTCCTCTACGCCCTCGGCTGGTGGGGCGCCCTCGCCGCCGACCTGTTCCCCGACTGGGCCAACCGCCCGATCCTCAACATCTTCACCTGGCAGAGCTTCGCGATCCACGCGCTGATCCTCGGCTACGTGGCGATGCGGCTGGTCGCCGGCGAACTCGTCCCCGACGTCCGAAACCTGTGGCGCGTCGCCGTCGTGGCCGGCGTGGGTGCTGCTCTCGGCTCCCTCGCCAACCAGGCCTGGGGCACCAACTTCTGGTTTCTCAACGCCGGCTCGCCCGGCTCACCGCTGGAGCCCATCCACGCCCTCGCCGGCCCCTTCTACATCCCGGTCCTGATCGTCGCCGTCGCGCTCGTCTGGACGCTGCTCTACCTGCCCTGGGTGCTGCGCGGACGCCGGCGGACGACCGCGCCGGCGCGCTGAGGGACGTACCGCTGGTACACCCATTGTCACGGCCTGTCTGAGCCGTCCCGACTGGCCCTACGCTGTCGGCGTGGAATCGCTCTCAATGATCGTCGGCTGGACCGCCACTGTCGTCGGAGCGACCCTCGGTCTCCCGCAGCTGTTCCGCATCCTGAAGACCAGGAGCGTCGCCGGCATGTCCCTGATCGCCTGGCAGAGCATGCTGGTCGTCGGCCTGATCTGGTTCGCCCACGGGTTCAGCATCGGCCAGGCACCCCAGATCGTCACCACGACCATCGGCACCCTGATCACGCTGCCGATCCTCGTCCTGATGGTGCGCCACCTCGACCGCCGTCTCCTGCCGGTGCTGCTGCCCTGCCTCGTCGCGGCGGCGGCCCTGATCGCCGTCGACCGCCTTTTCGGTTCGACCGTCTTCGGCATCGTGGCCATCGTGCCCGCGGTCGTCTCCAACGCCGGCCAGAGCGTCGAGCTCGTCCGCGCCCTCAGCCTGCACGGCGTCTCGCTCGTCTACACGGTCGCTGCGTCCGTCAACCAGCTGCTGTGGCTGGTCTGGGCGATCCTGATCGGCGATCCCGGCAGCACGATCTCCGCGGCCAGCGGACTGGTCATCGTGGGGTTCAACCTCGTCTGGCTCCTCCTCCGCCGCGCCGGGCTTCGCGCCTTCTTCCCGCACGGAACGGACGTCGAGGAGCCCGCGGTGATCGACGTCGCCGGCATGCCCGTCCGGGCGGACTGAGGACGCTGCGCGCAGGGCTAGTCTCGGATCATGAAGCCCCCGAAGCCCGCCGCCCAGATGACCGTCGCGGAGCTCGCCGCCTACATCGATCACTCGGTGCTCAAGCCCGACTTCACTCCCGACGACATCCGCCGCGAGGTCGCGGCAGGCATCGCGTACGGCTGCAGGACTGTCTGCATCAACCCTGCATCAATCGGGATCGCGAACCCGCTCTGCGCTGACACGAGCACCGGAGTCTGCGTCGTCGTCGACTTCCCGTTCGGCTGCTCCACGACGCCGTCCCGCGTCGCGCAGACCCACGACGTCCTCGACGCCGGCGTGGACGAGGTCGACATCGTCGCCAACTACGGACGCATCCGCGGCGGCGACCTCCACTCCGTCGAGGACGACCTCCGCGCCGTGATCGACCCCTGCCACGCCGCCGGCGTCCCGGTCAAGGTCATCCTCGAGACCGACGCGCTCACCAAGCCGCAGATCCGGGACGCGGCCGAGGCCGCCATCGCCGCCGGCGCCGACTTCATCAAGTCCTCGACCGGCTTCTACACCGGCGCCAACCAGCACGCGTCCCCGGGTGCGTCCGACGACATGGTCGCCTTCCTGATCGAGTGCGCCGCCGGCCGCTGCCAGGTCAAGGGCTCCGGTGCGATCCGTGACCGCGCCCACTTCCTGCGCCTCATCGACGCCGGCGTCGACCGGATGGGCATCGGCTACCGCTCCACTCCGGTCGTCCTCGGGTTGGGCGTCTAGCGCACCCGACCCCTGCGGGCGAGCACCCGCCGGGTCGCCGCCGCCGGCACGAAGGGTTCCCTCCACGTCCGGGAGTCGTCGGAGACGCAGGCGTGGTCCCCGACGACGAACACCTGTCCGGGCGGCACCGACCAGCGGGTGACGATCGGTCCCACGACGCGGTCGCGGCCGTCCACCGGACGGCCGTTCACCCGGAGCCGGCCGGCCTCCAGTTCGACCATGTCGCCCCCGACGGCGGCGACCCGCTTCACGTACCGTGCTCCCGACGTGTGCCGGAAGACGACCACGTCACCCCGGCGTCCGGCGACCGGGAGCACGACGACCAGGCTGCCCGGACGCAAGGTGGGTGTCATCGAATCGCCGGCCACCCGCACGATCACCGGCACGACCTACCCGTGGTGGGCGTGGACGTGGGTGTGCTCGTGGTCGTGTCCCTCGGCGAAGGTGAAGTACGACACGTAGGCCGCCACGAACTCGCGACCGGCCGGCACGTCGTCGACCGGGAAGCCCCGCTTCGCGCGAGCGACCTCGAAGCGCTTCGCCAGCTTCTCGAAGCGCTCGGAGGGGACGAGGGCGCGCAACGGCTCCAGGTCTCCATCGACCAGGGCCTGATCAGCGGCGACGACGATCGGCTCGACCTCGGCCCCGCTCGCCTGGATGCCCGTGAAGCCGGCACCCTCGGCGACCCGGTGGATCCTGACCAGCGTCTCCAGGAACAGCCGGTCGGCGACCTCGCGCGCCTCCGCCCCCAGGTTCCGCACCACCATCGCCTTGCCGAACACCTGCCGCAACTCGTCCTCCTGGTCGGCCGGGATCCACTTCAGGGCATGGTTCAGGTTGGCCGTGTCCAAGGCGCGGCGTCCATCGGTGACCGCGGGCCCGTCGGCGGTGTCACAGTGGGCCTCGGCGGTGGGAATGAGCTCGAACAGGCGCTTGAGCACCGCGAACATCTGGGGTCTCCTCTGGTCGGATTGGTGCTTCGACGCTATGGCGGGACGAACACCGCCGCCTTGACGTACGTCAAGTCCCTCCCGGGCGCTCCGTGCGACGATGAGGTCATGCCACGTCCACTGCCGATCGTCGACGACCCGTCGCACGGGTCGTGCGTCCGTCGCGTGCCGATCTTCGCGGAGCTGGCACCGGACCAGCAGGACGTGGTGGCGTTGCTCGCCCGTCCCGTCGACGTCAGCCAGGGCGCCCTGCTGCACCGCGCCGGTGAGGCGACCCGGGTGCTGTTCGTCGTCCACCAAGGGCACCTCAAGGTCTCCCACCTGTTCCCCACCGGCCGTCAACGGCTGCTCCGGGTGGCCAGCCCCGGTGACGTCGTCGGGGAGCACGCCTTCCTCACCGGAGCACCCCCTGACTACGAGGTCGAGGCGCTCGAGCCGACCCAGGTCTGCGCCTTCGCCTCGGCCGACCTCACCCGGCTGGTCGCGCACTACCCGGCGATCGCCCTGAGCATGCTGCGCTCCCTGAGCGAACGGCTCACCGACGCCGAACGCCGCCTCGCCCAGACCACGGTCGACGTTCCCAGCCGACTGGCGGCCTTCCTCCTCGAACTCCCGCCCGCGAACGGGGATCCGGCACGGGTCCGGCTGCCCTGGCCCAAGAAGGACGTGGCGTCCTACCTCGGCACGACGCCGGAGTCGCTCAGCCGCGCCCTCAGCGGCCTGCAGCAACTCGGGGCGATCGGCGTCCACGGGGCGGACGTAGAACTCCGCAACCCGGCCGCCCTGGACGCGCTGGCCGAGCCCGCGACCTGACCAACAGCCTTCACCAGCGGTTGTGGACGTCCTCGGCCCAGCCGACCAGGCCGTCGAACTCCACCGCTTCCCCGTCCGGCGGCGTGAACGTGCCCGACCACGTCCCGAAGCACTGATCGGTGCGGGACGAGACCACTCCCAGGTTGCTGGCCGACCGCTTGTCGTGGAACGGCTGCAGCGTCGCGTCCAGGCCGGATCCGGTGACCCGCCACGGACGCCGCCAGTCGGCCAGGTCGTAGCTCCAGGCGAGCTCCTCCCCGATCTTGTGCAGCCGGCCGTCCACGAAGACCCCGTTCTCCGTCGAGCCGGTGCCTTCGGTCCACTTGCCGCCGAACTGCAGCCCGATCACGCGTCCACCGCTCACCCCGGACGCCGCCGCCCAGTTCCAGTGCACGTCGTACGGCCACCGGCCGCGGCCGTGGTCGAGGACGGCCCACGAGCCCTCGGGCACCTCGTACTCCCGGCCCCGGACCGTCAGCGTCCCGGACGCGGGCAGCGCCACGTCCTTCACCGTGTACTGGAAGCGCCGATCGGACCACGGCACCACCACCGCGAGGCAGTCCTGATCGGCCGGACGCGCCACGGTGACCTCGAACGAGGCCTCCGGGATCCGCGCCGTCAGCCGCGTCCCCGACGCCAGCGGACGCACCTCGACCTCCAGGTCCTTCGCCCGCCCGGACGCCGCCCCCGCACCGAGGTTGGCCGGTAGCCGCACACCACGGGAAGGCAGCACCGTCGCGGCCCGTCCCCACTCCTCGCCGGTGGCGCGGTCGTACACCCACACCTCGTGGACGGCGGCGTAGTCGATCGACGACACCGTCAGCGCCAGGATGTGTGCCGGCGTGATCACGTTCCAGTACTCCCAGCGCTTCGTCCGCCCCCAGGTGCGGTGCGGACGCCGGACCAGCCCGGAGCAGTCGACGACCGGGCGGCGCGCCCAGCCGATCGCGTCCGGGTTCAGCCGTCCGTCCGCCCGGGTCAGCGACACCAGCTCCGTCAGCTCCCGCAGCATCACTGAACCCCCTTGTCCGCGGCCCGCAGCCGGTCGTTCATCGCCCGGAACACCTCGGCGTCCGCCTTCACCACCCGCCGGTCGTAGGTGACCAGCCCGTTCACCTCATCCTCCACGTCGGACAGCTGGGTGTACACGGTGGCGCCCAGCCCCGCCTCGACCGCGGGGACGAGCTGTTCGTCGTGCAGCCGGACCACCGCGTCCTGCCACAGTTCGCGCGTCGGGAGCAGCTTGTAGCCGAAGGCCCTCGTCCCCCAGGTGTGACCCTCGACGGCGAAGCTGTAGCCGCCGTACTCGGTCAGCGCCAGCACGCGTCGGTCCCGCTTCCTCGGCGGCTTCACCCGGCGGAAGTAGATGTGCAGGCTCTGCAGGTCGCCGGCCCCCTGGTCGTGCCAGCCGGAGGCGTGGTCGACCGGACGGGACGGGTCGAGCTGGCGCACCACGTCGGCGATCCTGGCCGCGTCGAACTGCCCCCAGCCCTCGTTGAACGGCACCCACAGGGCCAGCGAGGTCACCGAACGGAGGTGCTCGATCATCGCGGCCAGTTCGGTCTCGTACTGCGCCCGTCCCTCCGCGGACGCGCGGGCGAACAGCCGGTGGCGGTGGTCGTCCAGCTGGGGACCGCCGACCACCGGCCCTTGGGTGACCAGCCGGCCGTAGGCCGTGCCGCCGCTGACCGCGTCCTGCCAGACCAGCATGCCGAGCCGGTCGCAGTGGTGGTACCAGCGCAGCGGCTCGACCTTGATGTGCTTGCGCAGCATCGTGTAGCCGAGGCTCAACGCCAGCTCGATGTCGAAGACCAGCGCGTCATCCGAGGGGGCGGTGTAGCCGCCGTCGGGCCAGTAGCCCTGGTCGAGCAGGCCGACCGGCAGGTACGGCTCGCCGTTCAGCAGCAGCCTGCGGTGGCCGCGCTCGTCCGTTCCCACCCCGAAGGAGCGGAGGCCGACGTAGGAGGTGACCCGGTCCTCGCCGAGCGTGACCTCGACGTCGTAGAGGAACGGGTCCTCGGGCGACCAGAGCCGCGGTTCGGCGATCGCCACGGGAGTCGGGGTGTCCACGACGACGTCGGCGACCGCGGCCTGCGTCCCCGCCGACGACACGGCCACCTGCGCGGTCGTCCCGGCCGCGGCGTGCTCGCTCTGGACGGTCACGACCACCGATCCGCTAGCCAGGTCGGGGAGCAGGACCAGCCGGTCCACCGCCACCCGGGGGACGACCTCCAGCCAGACCGTCTGCCAGATGCCCGACTGGGCGGTGTACCAGATGCCGCCCGGCTTGGTGGCCTGCTTCCCTCGCGACAGCCAGGACGTGTCGGTGACGTCGCGGACGGCGACGACCAGCTCGTGCTCCGCGCGGGCGGCGAGCGCGGCGGTGATGTCGAGGGTGAACGGCAGGTAGCCGCCGGTGTGGCCGCCGACCTCGGTGCCGTCCACGGCGACGCGGCAGGTCTGGTCGACCGCGCCGAAGTGCAGCAGGACGCGGTGCCGTTCTGCCGGTGCGGCCAGCGAGAAGCGGCGTCCGTACCAGAGCGCCTCGTCGGGCCGCAGCGTTCGACCGACCCCTGACAAGGGCGTCTCCGGCGAGAACGGGACGACGATGTCGCCGTCCCAGCCCGGCCGCGACGTCGGCTCGGGGACGGCCAGCGGGTCGGACTCGGCGAACGGCGTGATGGCGTAGCGCCACCGTCCGTTGAGGCTGAACCAGTCGTCGCGGACCAGTTGCGGACGCGGGTACTCCGGCAGCGGGTCGGCCGCGTCCAACTGATCGCCCCAGGGCGTGAGCATCACGCCTCGACCTCGGCCAGCGGCTCGGGCGCGGCGGCCGGCAGGCGTCGCAGCGCCGCCATCGGCAGCACCGTCAGCGCGGCGACGATGGCGGCGGCGGCGAAGATCCACGGGGTCGGCACCTGCTTCACGACCCCGAGATCCACGTACGTCTCGTTCGCGCCGACGATCACCGCCGCACCGATGAACGGGCCGAGCACCATCGGAATGAGCACCATGGCGATCATCCGCAGGCCCTGCACCATGCCGACGCGGTCGGCCGGGGTCGCGTCCCGGACGCTGGAGCCGAACGCGGCGGCCGAGAGCATGAAGCCGCCCATCATCACCGTCCCGACGACGATCACGGCCAGCATGTCGCGGGCGAAGAACATCCCGACCAGGCCGACGATCATCACCCCGACGGCGGGCAGGATCGCCCGCACCTTGCCGACCCGGTCGATCACCCGGCCGCCGAGGACGCTGATCACCGACGCCAGGATCAGCACGGACGCCAGCACGATCGCGTAGCCGTCGATCTTCAGGTAGCGCTGGATGTAGATGATGAGGTACGGGATGAACACCTGCGTCGCCGTCCCCATCACGGCCCAGCCGGCGAGCAGGACGTAGAGCCGCGGGTTCTCCCGGACGCTGGCGGGCTTCAGTCCGTGGACGACGGAGGAGAGGTAGCCCTCGGCCGGCGGGGCGATCGTCCCCGCGTCCCGGATCAGGAACCAGCCGACGATGCCGACCACCGACGTGACGCCGCCGACGATCCCGAAGAACAGCAGCCATTCGCCGGCCTGGGTCAGGCCGTCCAGCGCCCCGAAGACCAGCAGCATCGCGAGCAGCGGCATGACCGCCAGCACGCCCTCGACCCGTCCGCGGTTGGCCGGGACCGTGGAGTCGGTCACCCACGCCCCGAACGCGGCGTCGTTCGCGCCCGAGCCGAAGAAGCTCATCAGGCAGTCCAGCACGACGACGGCGACGGCGGCCGCCGCGATCTGCGCCAGGGCCGTGCCGCCGGGCCGGATGACGCCGAACAGGGCGGTGAGGACGCCCCAGACGATGTAGCCGAAGGCGATGAACGGACGCCGCGTCCTGGCCCGGTCGGACCACGCCCCGACCAGCATCGTCGCGCACGTCGCGGCGATGGCCGAGGCGGCGACGGTGGTCGCGATCACGTTCGGATCGGTGGTGATCGTGTTGTAGATGAACACGTTGAGGTACATGTTCTCGATGGTCCAGGCGAGCTGCCCCACCAGGCCGAGCAGGATCACGACAGCCCACGTCCGTCCGGGGACGGGAAAGCGCTTCACGAGCGTGAGGCTACAGCGAACCGCCGGTCGCCAGCCGCATCAGGTCCGAGTCGAGGTCGATCCCGAGTTCGGTGCCGCCGGCGCTGCCGTATTGGTGGGAGTAGGCGGCCCAGGCCTCGGCCTTCACCTGGCCGGCGAAGTCGGCGTCCATCAGCACGACGAGTTCGACGGCGGCCCGGTCGATCCGCTGGGTCAGCGTCGCGTCGCCCCAGTCTTCGGAGGCCGCGAACAGCGAGGTCGGCACGGTCAGCGTCCGCAGGTAGGCGAACAGCGAGCGGAGTTGCTCGTCCACCACGAGGGCGTGCCGCGCGGTGCCCGCGGTTGCGGCGAGGACGACCGGCTTGGCGACCAGCAGGTCGTTGTCGAGGACGTCGAGGAAGCCCTTCAGCAGCCCGCTCGGACCGGCCTTGTAGACCGGGGTGCTGACGATGATGCCGTCCGCCGAACCGAGGGTGGCGACGGCGGCGTCCAGCTTCGGCCCCAGCAGCTGCGAGGTCAACGCCGTGGCGATCTCGGCTGCGAGCGGACGCAACTCGACCACGCTCACCTCGACCGTCCGATCGCGCTGACCGGCGCGGCTGACGACCCGCTCAGCGATCCGGTCGGCGAGCATCCGGGTCGAGGACGGGTGGGACGCGCCGCCGCTGACGACAACGAGCGAGAACGGTTGGCTGGTCATGCGGTCTCCTCTGAACTGCTCTGAACCATCGGGGACAGGTACTTCGGTTCACCGTCGCCCTGGTTCGCCCGTGCCTGAACCATCGGGGACAGGTACTTCGGTTCACCGTCGCCCTGGTTCGCACGAGCAGCTGAACCGTTGGTACCTGTCCCCGACGGTTCACCGTGGCCCTGGTTCACCCGAGCAGCTGAACCGTTGGTACCTGTCCCCGACGGTTCACCGTGGCCCTGGTTCACCCGGGCAGCTGAACCGTTGGTACCTGTCCCCGACGGTTCGCGGGCAGCTGAACCGTCGGTACCTGTCCCCGATGGTTCACGGGACGGGTCGGCGACGAGTCTGGTCGCCAGCGTGCTTAGGTGCCGGAGCTCGTCCGGGCTGAGCACGGCCATGGCCTCGGCGACTTGGCGGGCGTGGCGGCGTCCGGCCCTCTTCTGGGCCTCGCGGCCGGCCGCGCTCAGCCGGACCAGCACCGAGCGTCCGTCGGACGGATCGGGGCCGCGCTCGACCAGGCCGCGGTGCACGAGCCGGTCGATCAACCGGGACAGCCCCGGCTGGCTCAGCAGCACCGAGCAGCCCAGCTCGCCCATCCGCACCGGACCGTCGGCCTTCGACAGCGTGTACAGCACGTCGTACTCCGACATGCTGACCTCGGTGAACGCGTCCTGCTCCTGAAAGCGTCGCAGCAGCCGCGACTGGGCGGTGAACAGGGCCTCCCACGCTTCGTTCGCCAGTCGCGTCGACTCAGGCATGCTGCCCGGCCTCCTCGAGCAGCGCGTCGGAGTCCTGGTACGGCGAGCCGCCGGTGACGTTGTCGCCCCGGTTGGCGTTGGGACGGGGCTGACGCGGAACGGCGTCCCCGTACTTCGCCTGGACCAGGCTGGCGTGGGTCGGCGCGTCCGGTACGTCGGGGTCGCGGCGGGCGGCCAATTCGGCGCGCAGCACCGGGACGACCTCCTCGCCGAGCAGGTCGAGCTGCTTGAGCACCATCGACAGCGGCATCCCGGCGTGGTCGACCAGGAACAGCTGGCGCTGGTAGTCGCCGAAGTTGTCGGTGAACGTGAGGGTCTTCTCGATCACCTCCTGCGGGGAGCCGACCGTGAGCGGGGTCATGGCCTCGAACTCCTCCATGCTCGGCCCGTTGCCGTACACCGGCGCCTCGTTGAAGTACGGACGGAACTCCCGGCGCGCATCCTGCGAGTTCTTCGCGATGTACGCCTGGCCGCCCAGGCCGACGATCGCCTGCTTCGCCGTCCCGTGGCCGTAGTGCTCGAACCGCTGCCGGTAGAAGTTGACCAGCCGGACGAAGTGATCGGCGGGCCAGAAGATGTTGTTGGCGAAGAAGCCGTCCCCGTAGTAGGCGGCCTGTTCGGCGATCTCCGGCGTGCGGATCGACCCGTGCCAGACGAACGGCGGCACGTCGTCCAGGGGACGCGGAGTCGACGTGAAGCCCTGCAGCGGAGTCCGGAACTTGCCTTCGAAGTCGACCACGTCCTCGCGCCACAACCGATGCAGCAGGTTGTAGCTCTCCAGCGCCATCGGCAGCGACTGCCGGATGTCACGCCCGAACCACGGGTAGACCGGCGCGGTGTTGCCGCGGCCGAGCATCAGGTCCATCCGACCCTTGCTGAGGTGTTGCAGCATCGAGTACTCCTCGGCGATCCGCACCGGGTCGTTGGTCGTGATCAGGGTGGTCGCGGTCGACAGGACCAGGCGCTCGGTCTGGGCGGCGATGAACGCCAGCAGGGTCGTCGGGGCGGACGAGAAGAACGGCGGGTTGTGGTGCTCGCCGATCGCGAACACGTCCAGGCCGACCTCCTCGGCCTTGCGGGCGATCCGGACGACGGCGTCGATCCGCTCGGCCTCGCTCGGGGTGGTTCCACTGACCGGGTCGCGGGTGATGTCGCTGACCGAGAATATGCCGAACTGCATTCCTGCTCCTTAGTTATATGCGTACGCATGCAACTAACCAGGCGAGGCGTCCGGCTATTCCCGCAGCACCGCGCAGCCCGTGGCGTCGAGCCGTCCACGCACATCGGCGGGCAGCGCCCCGTGGGCGACCATCTCGGGCAGCCGGACGCCGGCCCGCGCTCCACCGGGAAGCCCGACCGTGACCTCGGTGCCGCCCCGGAAGGGGACGGCCGCCAGCACCGGCAGCACCGTCCCGTCCGCAACGGTTCCCTCCGGACGGCCGGGCCAGCCGAGCGCCACCGCCTCTTCGGGCTCGAGGAACGGGCCGTAACCCAGGAAGGACGCAACCTCGCGGGACGCCGGCTGCGCCCACAGCCGCGCCGGGGTGTCGACCTGCAACAGCCGGCCGGCGCTGAGCACCGCGACCCGGTCGGCGATGGCGAAGGCCTCGTCCTGGTCGTGGGTGACGTAGAGGGCCGGGGTTCCGGTCGCGTCCAGCGCCCGCGCCAGCACGCCGGTGAGGCGCTCACGCAGCCCGGCGTCCAGGCTGGACAGGGGTTCGTCGAGCATCAGCAGCCGGGGTTCGGCAGCGAGCGAGCGGGCCAGGGCGACCCGCTGAGCCTCGCCGCCCGACAGCGCGGTGATCGGACGCTCCGCGTAGCCGTCCAGCCCGACGAGGTCGAGGAGCTCGGCGACCCGCGTCCGGCGACGGGCCGACGGCTGGCGGTGCAGCGCATAGCCGACGTTGTCGCCGACGCTGAGGTGCGGGAACAGCTGGCCGTCCTGGAACATCACCACGAACCCGCGCCGGTGAACGGGCACGCCGGCGAGGTCGTCGCCGTCCCAGCTGACCCGGCCGGCGGCCAGTGGCTCCAGCCCGGCGATCGCCCGCAGCAGCGACGACTTGCCCGACCCGGACGCGCCGAGCACGGCCAGGACCTCCCCCGATACGACCTCCAGCGACACGCCGTCCACCGCCGTCGTCGCTCCGAAGCGGACGGTGATCCCCTCTGCGGCAAGGCCGTTCACCACGGACGCACCTCCTTCGGGCCGATCCACTCGGCCGCGGCCATGACGACCGCGGTCAGCACAGCCAGCACCACCGAGGCCGCCATGGCCGTCCCGGCATTGTCGGCGCCCGGTCGTCCGATCAGCTGGAAGATCACCACCGGCAGCGTGGGCCGGTCGGGACGGGCGAGGAACGAGGTGGCGCCGAACTCGCCGAGGCTCGTCGCGAAGGCGAAGCCGATCGACAGCCCGAACGCGCGCCACGCCAGCGGGGCGTCGATGGTGGCCAGGATGCGTCCCGGCCCAGCGCCGAGGGTGGCGGCGGCCTGCTGCATCCTCGGGTCGATGGCCCGCAGGGTCGGCAGCAGGTTGCGCACCACCAGCGGCAGGGCGACGACGGCCTGTGCGATGGGGATCAGCAGCCAGCTGGAGCGCAGGTCGAACGGCGGTCGGTTCAGGGTGATCAGGAAGCCGAAGCCGACGGTGACAGCGGAGACCCCCAGCGGCAGCATGAACGCGCCGTCGGCCGCGCGCAGCAACCCGCGCCCGGCCCTCGACACCGGCCGGCGCGACAGCAGATAGCTCACCATCGCTCCTAGCGAGAGCGCGATCAGGGTCGCAGCCGCCGCGGTGGCCAGCGAGTTCAGGGTGGCCTGCCAGACGCTCACCGAGATCGTCCCGGACGCCTCGCCGGCCAGGTTGCGATAGTTGCCGAGGCCGAGCCCGGAGTCGGTCTGCAGCGAGCGCCAGACCAGGTTCGCCATCGGCGCGACGAGCAGGCCGATCACCACGACGGCGGTGACGAGGACGGCCGGCAGGTCGGCGGTACGGAGCCGCTGCTCACGCGTCCCCCCGGTCAGTCTCAGGGCACGCTCCTGGCGGGCGCGGGTGGCGTCCGCGACGAGCAGGCAGGCCGCGACCACGGCCAGTTGCAGGATCGACAGCGCCGCCGCGGCGGGTAGGTCGAGCAACTGGGTGGTCTGGTACCAGATCTCGGTCTCGATCGTCCCCCACGACTGGCCGCCGAGGATCAGGACGGTCCCGAACGCGGTCGCGCAGAACAGGAAGCTCAGCGAGGCGGCGGCGGCGATGGCCGGCGCGAGGGCGGGCAGGGTGACCGTCCACCACACCCGTGCCCGGGACGCACCCAGGCTCTTGGCCGCCTCGGCCGTCCGCGGGTCGAGGCGGGACCACAACCCTCCGACCGTCCGCACCACCACGGAGTAGTTGAAGAACACCAGCGCGGCCACGATCGCCGGGAAGGACGCGTCCAGGCCGAGGAAGCCGAGCGGGCCGGACGCGACCAGCAACGACTTGAACGCCACCCCGACCACCACCGTGGGGAGGACGAACGGGACGGCGACCACCGCCCTCAGCAGTCGGCGTCCCGGGAAGGTGCAGCGGTAGAGCAGGTACGCGCCGGGCAGTCCGAGCAGCACCGAGCCGGCCATCCCGGCGACCGCCTGGGCGAGGGTCTGGCCGACGATCCGCCAGGTACGAGGAGCGGTCAGCATCTCGCTGACGCCCGTCAGGCTGAACCCGGACTCGCCGAAGAACCCCTTCGCCACCAGCGCTCCGACCGGCCAGGCGAAGAAGATGGCGAGGAAGGCCACGGGGACGACGGCCACCGCCGCCCACGCCCAGGGACGCCCGCCTGGACGCCCACCGGTCCCCCGCCCCGCCAGCGCCGCCCCCCACCGAGAACGCTCCCGAAAGGGACGTTCGCTCCCGAAGTTTCGGGAGCGAACGTCCCTTTCGGGAGCGAACCTGGTCTGGGTCATCCGAACATCCGATCAGCCGATCACCGTGGCCGTCCAGGCCTTGATCCAGGCGTCCCGGTTGGCCGACAGCTGCGCCGGCGGCAGGGTCAGCGGCGATTCGACCGTGGCGGCGTACTTCTCCCAGTCAGCGGGGAGCTTGACCTCGGGATCGATCGGGTCCATGTACATCTGCTCGGGGATCTCCGCCTGGACCTGGGCCGACAGCAGGAAGTCGACGAACTTCCGCGCACCCACCTCGTTCTGGGCGCCGGCCAGAACACCGGCGTACTCGACCTGGCGGAAGCAGGTCTGGGTGAGCGCCTGGGTGGCGTGCTCGTACGCCGGTGAGGACGAGTACGAGACCACCAGCGGCCGGCTGCCCTTGCCGGACGAGCCGGAGAACTCGACGGTGTACGCGTCCGTCCACCCCTTCACCACCAGCACCTTGTTGGCCTTCAGCTGCTTCCAGTAGTCGAGGTAGCCGTCCTCACCCTCGGCCGCGACGGTGGCGGCGAGGAAGGCCATCCCCGGGGACGAGGACGCCGGGTTCTCCACCACGAGCAGACCCGAGTACTCCGGTTTGACCAGGTCGTCCAGGGTCTGCGGGACGGCCAGTCCCTTCGCCTTGAACCAGTTCGTGTCCGCGTTCAGGCAGACGTCGCCGTAGTCGATCGGCGTCAGTGAGTTGGTGTCGTCGGCGGCGTACGCGTCCGCGCCCTTCGGCAGTGCGGACGAGGCGTACGGGCTGAGGATCCCCGCGGAGATCGCGCGTCCCGCGAAGGTGTTGTCGATGCCGAAGACGACGTCTCCCAGCGGTGCATCCTTAGTGAGGATGAGCTGATTCACCACCGTCCCGACGTCGCCGGGGGCGATGTAGGTGACGTCATAGCCGGTGTCCGACGCGAACTTCGCCATGGTGGCCTTGTCGAGCGCGAACGAGTCGTGGGTGACCACGGTCAGGGTCTTGCTCTCGGTCGGCGCGGGCGGACTCGACGCCGCCCCGGCGGACCCGGACGGCGTGGCCGGGCTGGCGCACCCGGCCAGCAGGACGGCAGCCGCGGCAGCGGCGATGACGGTACGGATGGACATGACGACTCCTCCAATCGCTCGGAGGGCCCAGGACGCGTCCCGGGGAGAAAATCCCGACTCCCTACGCCGGTGCGAACCGGATCAGGTTCGAGGGTCTGCGGCTGCCCGCACTCTCAGCGCCCACGGCGCTCCCCTGTCTGCGTCCAACGCTACCAGCGACCGTCTCCTGAACCGACGGGGACAGGTACTTTCGTTCACTCAGTGCCGCGGGTCGTGAACCGACGGGGACAGGTACTTCGGTTCACTCAGGTCTGAACCGACGGGGACAGGTACTTTCGTTCACTCAGTGCCGCGGGTCGCGGATCGCGGCCAGGAACAGCGGCCACGACGTCTCCGACGCGGCGATCTGCATCAGGAACGGACGGTCGAGGTGCAGCCTGTGATCCGGCTCCGCCGGTGCGGCCCCGGCGGCGACACCGAGCTCGGTGACCGCGGCTGCCACTGTGCCCTCCTCGTCCACGTTGAGCACGGCCTGCTGCACGGCCTGGGAGACGCACAGGTCCTCCGGTCCGATCCCGGTGAGGTCGGGCTCCGTCTTGCACCACAGATGGACGGCACCGACCTTGGCGAGCGCCCGCTGCAGTTCGAGCGCATCCGGCTTCACCGCCAGGGTCGGCAGCGTCACCTCGACCTGGGCCGGTGACGCGTGGTCGAGCGCGCCGCTGACCTTCCCCAGCAACTCCGGGGTCACCGACGCCGGATCGGTTCCGGCCGGCGGCAGCACCAGGTCCGCGTGCAGCTTCCCGCCGACATACGGCAGCCGGACCGCCTGCCAGCCGTCCACCTCCGCGTACGCCAACTCGCGGACCATCGCCATGGTCTCGGTGTCGACCAACGTCCCGTCCGCGAGCGTGAACGGCCTCGGCGCGGTGCCCCCGCGCGGGAACGGTTCCTCCCAGCGCGCCGCGAGCACGATCGCGTCCTGGAGCACCACCCGCAGGTAGGGGTCCGGCTCGATCGCCGACTTCTCCACCAGCCCGCCGGTGTGGTGGTTGACCCACGCGTCCAGCACGCGCTTGCCGTCGGCGGAGCCGAGGTCGACCTTCTGGACGCCGGCGCCGAAGTCCTCGGCCAGCGCGGTCAGGTAGTCGGCCGAGACCGGGTACCCGTCGTCCACCACGACCTGGTCGGCGAGGTGGACGACCGGCGTCTCGGGCAGCTCGTCCTTCTTCACCACGGCCGGGTCGCCGTCCATGCTTGCCAGGGTGCCGCGCAGCGCGGCGAACGCGTCCTTGCGCTCGGCACCCGAGGCACCGAGGACGGCTTCCAGCTCGGCCAGCGTCCGCCCGCGAGCACCCTCGGCCAGCATGCCGAGCGCGACCGCGAGACTGGACGGGGACGTGACCACGTTGTCGCCCACTGGTGCATCAGCCAGCATCGTCGTCCCCAGCCGCCGGGTCGCCCCGACGACGGACGGGAGCGCTGCGGCGGCGTCCGGAGCGACCGCCCGCAACGCGACGCCCTCGGCGGACTGCATTCCCGCCTGGGGATCGCCCCCGGCGCACGCGGCGAGGGGCAACAGGGCGAGTGGCAACAGCAGGGCCGGCGCGACGGCGCGCCATGCGGACCGTGACATGTTCTCACCGTAGCGAGAAATCCCACCGCGGCCACCGGGAGAAAGGTCACGTTTGTGCCACGCTTTCCCCATGACCGCACAGCCCGACGTCGAAGCCATCAAGGCCGGCTACACCTTCACGACCCCGTCCATCGATCTCGGAGTGTTGATGGTCGACGGCCAGCCCGACCCGTCCACCCGGATCCGGCTCAGTCTGTCCATGCTGAACCGGCACGGCCTGATCGCCGGCGCCACCGGCACCGGCAAGACCCGGACGCTGCAGCTGATCGCCGAGCAGATCTCCCGCGCTGGCGTCGCGGTGTTCGCCGCCGACATCAAGGGCGACCTGTCCGGGATCGCCGTCCCGGGAGAGGCCAGCGAGAAGCTGTTGGCCCGGACGCAGAAGATCGGCCAGGACTGGAAGCCGGAGGGCTGCCCGGCCGAGTTCTACAGCCTCGGCGGCCAGGGCACGGGCGTCCCGCTCCGGGCGACGGTCTCCTCCTTCGGCCCGATCCTGCTGAGCAAGGTGCTGGGGCTGAACGAGACCCAGGAGTCGAGCCTCGGCCTGGTGTTCCATTTCGCCGACAGCCAGGGCCTGCCGCTGCTCGACCTGGCCGACCTGAAGGAGGTCATGCTCTATCTGACCTCCGACGAGGGCAAACCCGTCCTCCGGGAGCTCGGTGGGCTCAGCTCGGCGACGGTCGGCGTCATCCTGCGCAGCCTGGTCACGCTGCAGACCCAGGGCGCGGACGCGTTCTTCGGCGAGACCGAGTTCGACACCCGTGACCTGCTGCGGGTGACCAGCGACGGCAAGGGCGTGATCTCGCTGCTCGAACTGCCCAACCTGCAGGACCGTCCCGCGATCTTCTCCACCTTCTTGATGTGGCTGCTCGCCGACCTGTTCCACGACCTGCCCGAGGTCGGCGACGTGGACGTGCCCAAGCTGGTGTTCTTCTTCGACGAGGCCCACCTGCTCTTCAACGGCGCGTCCAAGGCGTTCCTGGACGCGATCGCGCAGACCGTCCGACTGATCCGGAGCAAGGGCGTCGGCATCTTCTTCGTCACCCAGGCACCCACCGACGTGCCCGACACCGTGCTGGCCCAGCTCGGCTCGCGGGTGCAGCACCAGTTGCGGGCGCACACGCCGAACGACGCGAAGGCGCTGAAGGCGACCGTCCAGACCTACCCGACCAGCTCCTACGACCTCGCCGAGACGCTGCAGAGCCTGGGCATCGGCGAGGCGATCGTCACCGTCCTCAACCCGGACGGAGCACCGACCCCGGTCGCGTGGACCCGCATGCTGGCGCCGTTGGGCTCGATGAGCCCGATGAACCCGGACTGGCTGGCCAAGGGCGTCGCGGCGTCGTCCATGCGGGCCAAGTACGGGCCAGCGATCAACCGCGAGTCCGCCTACGAGATGCTGGTGGCGCGGCTGGAGCAGGGCGCGGCCAAGGCGCAGGCGGACGCGCAGGCCGCGCAGGCGCAGAAGGAGCAGGCCCAGGCGCAGAAGGAGCAGGCCCGGCAGGAGCGGGCCGAGCGCCAGCCCGCGACGCGCAGTTCCCGGGCCCAACCGCGTTCGAGCGTGGAGCGGGTGCTCGGCTCGGCGACGTTCTGGAACCAGGTGATGCGGGTCGGCGGCGAGGTCGTCCGGACGGTGTGGGGAACCGCGCGGAAGTGAGCCGCCGGATCAGTCCAGCAGGGACGCCCCGGCGACGGCGTTGACGACGAACAGGCCCGGCTCGGCGTAGCCGGCGGCGGCGAAGCTCCGGCGGACGGCCTCGGACGCAGCCTCGACCTGCCCGGACGGCAGCAGCGCGATCGCCGAGCCGCCGAACCCGCCGCCGGTCATCCGGGCGCCGATGGCGCCGGTGGACCGGGCGGTCTCGACGGCCAGGTCCAGCTCGGGCGTGGAGATCTCGAAGTCGTCCCGCATCGAGGCGTGGGACGCGTCCAGCAGTTCGCCGATCGCGCCGGCCCCGGAGCTCCGCAGCCTGGCGACGGTGGCCAGCACCCGCTCGTTCTCGGTGACGACGTGGCGGACGCGCCGGAACACCACCGGGTCCAGCCGGGACTCCGCCGCGGCCAGGTCGTCCACCCCGAGGTCGCGCAGGGAGTCGAGGCCCAGCGTCGCGGCCCCCGCCTCGCACTCCGTCCGGCGCTGGCCGTAGCCGCCGGTCGCGTGAGCGTGGCTGACCCGGGTGTCGATGACGAGGACGACCAGGCCGGCGTCGGCGAGACCGAGTGGCACGACCTCGGTGTCGAGGCTGCGGCAGTCGAGGAAGACGGCGGAGTCGGCCTCACCGAGCAGCGACGCCGCCTGGTCCATGATCCCGGTGGGTGCGCCGACGACGACGTTCTCGGCCCGCTGGCCCACCTTGGCCAGCGTCTTCCGGTCGAGAGTGAGCCCCCACAGCCGGCTGAGCGCCATCAACGTCGCGGTCTCGACCGCGGCCGAGCTCGACAGTCCCGCCCCGACCGGGACGTCGGAGACGATGGCCAGGTCGAAGCCGCGGACCGCGTCCAGGTCGACGCCGAACTCGCCGAGCGCCCAAGCCGCGCCGAGCGGGTAGGCGGCCCAGCCGTCCTGGCCGGTGAGGTGGCCGAGGTCGGCGACCACCACTCCGGGCGCGAAGTCGGTGGCGAGCCGGATCGTCCGGTCGTCCCGCGGCGCGAAGGCAGCGACCACCGAGCGGTCGATCGCGAACGGCAGCACGAAACCGCCGTTGTAGTCGGTGTGCTCCCCGATCAGGTTCGCTCGTCCCGGACCGCGGGAGAAGGCGGACGGGACGCTCCCGAACGCGGATGCGAAGACCTCGGCGGCGGCGGCAGTGCTCGTCATGGGCGCAAGGCTATCGTCGGCTGGCAGCGTCGAATGCGTCCGTCCGGAGCGTCGCAGGCCGGCGTGAACCGAAGTACCTGTCCCCGACCATTCACCGGCGCCTCCGGGCTGAACCGAAGTACCTGTCCCCGACGGTTCACCGTCGGTTCTGCGCTGAACCGAAGTACCTGTCCCCGATGGTTCAGGTGGCGGGAGCGGTCAGTAGGTGGCCTTGCGGTAGCCCGTCACCGTCAGCGTCACCTTCAGCGACGACTTGGACGTCGTCATCACCCGAACCTTGCCGGCGTCCCCCGGCGAGACGTAGACGGTGTAGCTGTGGGTGCCCTTGCGGACGGAGATCCGCTTGCCGTCCTTGCCGACCCGCGAGCCCCGCGGCGCGACCTCCACCGAGCCGCTGGACTTCTTCGCCACCACGGTCAGCTTCAGCCGGACGCCGGCGAACTGGTTCTGCGCGGACGCCGGCACCAGCCCGGTCGCCCCCATCACCTGCGGGTAGACCCGCTTGCCCTTGGCCAGCTTGCCGCTGAGCACCCTGGTGGACTTCTTCAGCAGGGTCGTGTGGTACTTCGGCGACGGCCGCGTGCCCTTCAACGACTGCACCAGCGCCGCGACGTCGACCGGATCGTCCGCTCCCACGACCCGCTGGCCGTTGCCGAGGGCGAACCGGTACTCCTGGTCGGAGGTGAGGTCGTACAGATGGACGCCGATGCCCCGCGCCAATTGGTAGGAGATCTCAGCCTGGTCGGAGGAGTTCACGTTGTAGCCGAACCCGTCGACGCCCAGCTTCTTCGCGCGGTCGATGGACGCGTACACGTTGTTGCTGCCGAGCTTCATCAGGTTCGCGTACTCCAGCGCGAGGAAGTAGGTCTTGGGCCCGTACTCGGCGACGGTCGCGGCGACGTCGCGCCAGGCGAAGCTGGAGATGCTCATCCGGGAGTGCAGCGGCGCCGTGGCGATCAGCGTCTGCTTCATCCACTCCCGCTCCTCCTCGACGCTCTGCCCGGGGTAGGTCTTCACCTCGAGGTCGACCTTCACCTTCGGGTAGCCGGCGAGCATGGCCACCACCTCGTCCAGCCGGGCGATCGGCTCGGTGGCCGTCCCGTAGGTGCACCGGACGGTCGCGACCTCGTCCCAGGTCATGGTGTGGATCTCCCGGCCGGCGGCGGTGCAGGTCGCGCTGCCGGTCCCGCCTCCACCGATCTTGTCCCCGTGTTGCAGGACGGCGACCCCGTCGCTGGTGTAGACCACGTCCGACTCGACCCAGTCCACGCCCGAGCCGGCGGCGCGGGTGAGCAGGGCGAGGCTCTCCTCGGGCAGGCCGAACGCCTCCGGCCCACCGCGGTGGGCCTTCACCTCGATCGCTTGCAGCCTGGCCGCATCCGCAGGCGCGGCAGCCGGCACGCCGGCGATCAGCATCCCCGCGATCGCCACCACCAACAACCTGGACGGGTTCCTCATCAGCACACCTCGACATCGCTTCCGGACGGACGCACGTATCGTCTCGACACCCATCATCGCCCACGATGCCGGAACCTGACCCGGCCGGCCGCCGCCAACCGCGAATCCCTCGACCTGTACCACCGATTGATAACGCTCTGGTTACGCCTTGACACCTGGCTGGAGCCTCTTGTACAGGCGTGTTACATTTCGGCCTCAACGAGGGACGCGTCCTGGCAGACGGAGTTTCCTCGCGGGGTGGAGGACAAACGCATGGCTGACAGCATCGCCGTCGAAGCACGCGACGGCGCTGTTCCGATCGCCGGGCGCACGCCGTGGCAGATCACCAGGGCCCGCGTCCGCCGCGACACCGGCACGATGGTCGCGCTGTTCGCTGCCATCTTCTTCATCCTGCTGGCGCTGCTGGCTCCGCTGCTGACGAGCCTCCACCTCATCGACCCGTACAGCTCGCACACCGATCTGGTGGGCGGCCTCGGCTCGCTGCCGAAGGGTCTGTTCGGCGGTGTCTCCTGGCAGCACTGGATGGGCGTCGAGCCGGGCACCGGCCGCGACATCTTCTCCCGGGTGATCTCCGGCCTGACCGTCTCGCTGGTGGTGGCCACCCTCGCCGTGCTCATCTCGGTGGTCCTGGGCACGGTGATCGGCCTGATCGCGGGCACGGCCGGCGGCAAGGTCGACTGGTTCCTCTCCCGCGTCACCGACTTCGTGCTGAGCTTCCCGCAGACCCTGATGCTGATCGCGCTGTCGACCATCGTGATCGACCTGCTGCAGGGTGCGATGGGCACGGACCGGACGATTCCGTCCATGGTCTTCATGATCCTGGTGATGGGCTTCTTCGGCTGGCCGTACTTCGCCAGGATCATCCGCGGCCAGGTGTTCAGCCTCAAAGAGCGCGAGTTCATCGAGGCCGCCCGCTCGCTCGGCGCGAACCGCCGGCGCGTCTACTTCAAGGAACTGCTGCCGCACCTGTGGGCGCCGATCCTGGTCTACACGACCCTGATCATGCCCCAGAACATCGCCACCGAGGCTGCCCTCGGCTTCCTCGGTGTCGGCATCCAGGCGCCGACCCCCTCCTTCGGCTCGATCCTCAACGACTCGGTGCACTACGCCACGTCGGACCCGGCGTACTTCATCTTCCCGGGCGTCACCCTGTTCCTGGTGGTGCTCTCCTTCAACTTGCTCGGTGACGGGCTGCGCGACGCCCTCGACCCCAAGGCCGACCGCCAGTGACAACGCGCAAGACCAAGACTCCTGACAACCAGAAAAAGAGGAGATTATGAAGAAGATCAAGATCGTCGCGGGCGTCGCGGCCACCTTGGCTCTGGCGCTCAGCGCGAGCGCCTGCACCGGTGGCACCACGGCCCCGACCGGCGGCACCGGCGGCGGTGACGTCGCGACCGCGGGTGGAACCCTGACCGTGCTGTCCGGTACCCCGGCCGAGCACTGGGATCCGCAGCGGACGTACGTCGGGCTCAACATCGAGTTCGGCAACCGCATGTTCACCCGGACGCTGACCACCTTCGGCCCGGTCGCGAAGGACGGCGAGCCCGCCAAGCTCGTGGCCGACGCCGCCACCGACACCGGCCAGGTGAGCTCCGACGGCAAGGAGTGGAAGTTCACCCTCAAGGACGGCCTCAAGTGGGAGGACGGCCAGCCCGTCAAGTGCGAGGACTTCAAGTACGGCATCTCCCGCACCTTCGCCGTCGACGTGATCACCGGCGGCCCGAACTACGCGATCCAGTACCTGGACATCCCGAAGAACAAGGACGGCTCGTCCGCCTACGCCGGCCCGTACAAGAAGACCGGCCAGGACCTGTACGACAAGGCCGTGCTCTGCGACGGCAACACCATCACCTTCAAGATGGCCAAGCCCTCCGGCGACTTCAACATGGCTCTCACCATGACCGCCTTCGGTGCGTACCGCCAGGACAAGGACCAGGGCGACAAGTCCAACTTCGCCATCTTCTCCGACGGCCCGTACAAGCTGGACGGCACCTGGACCACCGGTCAGGGTGGCACCTTCGTCCGCAACGAGAACTGGGACCCGAAGACTGACACCATCCGCAAGGCGTACCCGGACAAGATCGTCTGGGACGAGTCGCTGAAGCAGGAGACGATGTACGAGCGCCTGATCGCCGATCAGGGTGACGACAAGAACGCGATCGCGTCCGACCAGGCCCCGGTCACCGCGATGGCGAACGTGACCCAGGCCGAGGGCCGGTACACGGTCGTGGCCTCGCCGTACACCCGCTACATGGCGCTCAACTTCAAGTCCAAGGTGATGAGCAACGAGAAGGCCCGCGAGGCCTTCGCCCTGGCCACCGATCGCAGCGCGTACGTGACCGCGGCCGGCGGCGACCAGGTCGTGAAGGGGACGAACTCCCTGATCAACCCGGCGCTTCCCGCCTTCCCGGACACCCCGCTGCCCGCGGGCGACAAGGGTGACCCGGCCAAGGCCAAGCAGCTGCTCACCGACGCCGGCTTCACCCTCCCGGTGAAGATCAACGTCACCTACCGCAAGAACGACACGATGGACAAGGTGTTCTCTGGCCTGAAGGACGGTTGGGACGCAGCGGGCTTCAACGTGCAGCTCACCGGTATCCCGGCCGAGCAGTACTACGGGACGCTGCAGTCGCCGGCGAACGCGACGAAGTACGACGCCATGTGGGCAGGCTGGGGTGCTGACTTCCCGTCGGCGTCCACGGTGATCCCGCAGCTGCTGGACTCCCGCAGCCAGATCAGCGCCGGTGGCCCTGGTCAGGACTACGGCTACTTCGCCAACGACGAGTTCAACGCGGGCATCGACAAGGCGTACGGCCTCACCGGTGCGGAAGCCGACAAGGCCTGGGGGCAGCTGGACGCAGACGCTGTCACCAAGTACTTCGCGATCGTCCCGCTGATCAACGACCAGTTCGTGTTCGCACACGGCAGCAATGTCCAGGGCGCCATCGTGAACACCACGTTCACCGGTTACTACGACCTGGCCACGGTCAGCGTCAAGCACTGACCTGGCCCAAGGGTTGGGGGGTGCGCCTCGCGCGCACCCCCCAACTCCCCTGAGGAGACTGCGTGTTCTACTACATCCTTCGTCGGCTGGCTTCGGTCGTGGTGATGGTCTTCCTGATCACGGCCACCACCTTCGCCCTCTTCTTCGCTTCGCCGATCGACCCGGCGCGCTACACCTGCGGCAAGAACTGCACTCCGACCATCCTCGAGGGCAACCGGAAGGCGCTCGGCTTCGACCAGCCGGTGACCGTCCAGTACGGCAAGTTCGTCGCCGGCCTGTTCGTCGGCCGCGACTTCCCCGACAACGAGGAACTCCGGACCCAGCACCCCGAGCAGATCGTCCACTGTTCGGCGCCGTGCCTGGGCTACTCCACCACGCAGCACCGTCCCATCAACGACATGGTCTCCGAGGCGTGGCCGATCTCGCTGTCGATCGCGATCGGCGCGTTCGTGCTGTGGATGACGCTGGGCATCGGGGGCGGTATCACCGCCGCGCTGAACAAGGGCAGACTGGCCGACCGAGCCATCGTGGGCTCGGCCCTGGTCGGATTCTCGCTGCCCACCTTCTTCGTCGGCCTCATCCTGCTGACCTTCCCTGCGATCAAGTGGGGCTGGGTGCCCATCCCCACCTTCGTCCCCTTCCTGACCAACCCGGCAGCCTGGGCGGCCAACCTGATCCTCCCGTGGATCACCCTCGCCTTCTTCTTCGCCGCCAGCTATGTCCGGCTGACGAGGGCGTACATGATCGAGACGATGAGCGAGGACTACATCCGCACCGCCAACGCCAAGGGCGTGGCTCGGTGGACGGTGATCCTGCGCCACGGGCTGCGATCCGTCCTCACCCCGATCGTCACCGCGGCCGGCCTGGACCTCGGCGGGCTGCTCGGCGGCGCGATCATCACCGAGAGCGTGTTCTCGCTGCACGGCCTGGGCTACCTCGCGGTCAACTCGGTCACCTACATGGACCTGCCCACGATCGTCGCGATGGTGATGATCGTCTCGAGCTTCATCGTGGTCGCCAACATGCTGGTCGACATCGCCTACGGCTTCATCGACCCGAGAGTGAAGGTTGCCTGATGGGTGAGAAGTTCCTGCGCGTCAACGACCTGCACGTCCACTTCCCCACCGACGACGGCCTGGTCAAGGCCGTGGACGGGCTCAGCTTCGACCTGGAGAAGGGCACCACGCTGGGCATCGTCGGCGAATCCGGCTCCGGCAAGTCGGTGACGTCGCTGGCGATCATGGGTCTGCACCGGCACTCCCGGGCCCGGGTCTCCGGTGAGATCTGGCTCGACGACGTGAACCTGCTCGAGATCGAGGACGAGGAGCTGCGCAGCCTGCGCGGACGCAAGATGGCGATGATCTTCCAGGATCCGCTGTCGGCCATGCACCCGTACTACACCGTGGGGAAGCAGCTGACCGAGGCCATCACCGTCCACCACAAGGTCTCCAAGGCGGACGCCCGCAGGACCGTTGTCGACATGCTCGGACGGGTGGGCATCCCCAACCCGAACCGCCGCTTCGACCAGTACCCGCACGAGTTCTCCGGCGGCATGCGGCAGCGGGCGATGATCGCGATGGCGCTGATCAACGATCCCGAGCTGCTGATCGCGGACGAGCCCACCACCGCCCTGGACGTCACCGTCCAGGCGCAGATCCTCGACCTGATGCGCAGCCTGCAGGACGAGTTCGGCTCGGCGATCATCATGATCACCCACGACCTGGGCGTGGTCGCCGAGATCGCCGACGACGTCCTGGTGATGTACGGCGGCAAGTGCGTCGAGTACGCCGAACTGGACGACGCCTTCCACCAGCCCGACCACCCCTACACCTGGGGCCTGATGACGTCCATGCCGCGGCTCGACCGGGACAGGCAGGAGCGGCTGGTCCCGGTGGCCGGCAACCCGCCGTCCCTGATCAACGTGCCGCCCGGCTGCGCGTTCCATCCCCGGTGCGCCTTCCGGGAGTACTCGCCGCTGCCCTGCGACAGCGTCGTTCCGGAGCTGCTGCAGTCGTATCCCAAGCACGACTCCCGCTGCCACATCCCGGTGCCCAAGCGGGCTGAGCTGTTCTCCGAACAGATCGCCCCGAAGCTGTAGGAGGAACCGTGAGCCTGCTCGAAGTCACCGACCTTGCCAAGTACTTCCCCACCTACAACCAGAAACTGGTGCGCCGCGAGGGCGACCCGATCAAGGCCGTGGACGGCGTCACCTTCAGCCTGGACCCGGGCGAGACCCTCGGCGTGGTGGGCGAGTCCGGCTGCGGGAAGTCGACGGCCGGGCGCACCATCCTGCGGCTGCTGGAGCCGACCGGCGGCACCATCACCTTCGACGGCCGCGACGTCACCACGATCGACGGCGAAGACCTGCGCAAGCTGCGCCGGCAAGCGCAGATGGTCTTCCAGGACCCGTACGGCTCGCTCAATCCCCGGCACCCGATCGGTGCGATCATCGCAGCACCCTTCGTCATCCAGGACATCCAGCCGCCGGGCGGGGTGAAGCACGCCGTCCAGGAGTTGATGGAGCGGGTCGGGCTGAACCCCGAGCACTACAACCGCTACCCGCACGAGTTCTCCGGCGGGCAGCGGCAGCGGATCGGCGTGGCCCGGGCGATCGCGCTGAAGCCGAAGCTGATCGTCTGCGACGAGCCGGTCTCGGCCCTGGACGTCTCCATCCAGGCGCAGGTGATCAACCTGCTGGAGGACATCCAGGCTGAGCAGAACCTGGCGTACGTGTTCATCGCGCACGACCTGTCTGTCGTCCGGCACATCTCCGACCGGGTGCTGGTGATGTACCTGGGCAAGATGATGGAGCTCGCCGACCGGGAGGCCCTGTACGAGCGCCCGATGCACCCCTACACCCGGGCGCTGATGTCCGCCGTCCCGGTGCCGGAGCCGCGCAGGACCCGGGAGCGGATCCTGCTGACCGGCGACCTGCCCAGCCCGCAGAACCCGCCGTCCGGGTGCGTGTTCCGGACGCGGTGCCCGATCGCGACGGACCTGTGCGCCGAGAAGGTGCCCGAGTGGCGCGAGATCGAGCCCCATCACCGGGTGGCCTGCCACTACCCGAAGGTGCGCGAGGTCGTCTAGGCCGCTGCGCGACACGTCCGCACCCTCAGTGGCGCGATTCGGGCCCAGAACGGGGGATGACAGGCACTGATGGCGCAGATGTGTCACTCCCGCGACCGCTTCGTCGCTGCGTGGACCCGGCTCCAGGGCGAGGGCACGCTATCGGTCGCGCTGAGGGACGCCTCGGGGCCGGTCGCCACGCTCAACGGCGGCGTCCCCCACTACGCCGCGAGCACGATCAAGCTGGCCGTGCTGGGCGCGTGGCTCGCGTCCGGGCGGGTGAACCGTCGGGGACTGTCCCCGATCGTTCAGGACGGGACGAGGCTGCGGGTGCACGCCGACTTCGCCTCGGCTGCCGGCGGACGGTTCGAGCTGCTCCAGGCCGATGACCAGGACGACGCCACCTGGGCCGCGCTGGGGTCCGTGGTCGCCGTCGAGACGCTGGCGGCCCGGATGATCCAGGTGTCGGGGAACCTCGCGATGAACCTGCTGGCGGAGGAGCTGGGGCTCGACGCCGTGGCGTCCTACGTCGCGCGGCTCGGACTGGGCGGCAGCATCCGGATGGGTCGGCTGATCGGGGACGCCTCGGCGGCGGCCGCGGGGATCACCAACACCGTCACGGCGGCCGGACTCGCCACCCTGCTGGCGGTTCTCGCCGACGACCCGGGGGCACTCGAGACGCTCGCGGGTCAACGCCACCGCAACCTGATCCCGGCGGGGCTGCCGGCGGGCACCTGGACGGCGAGCAAGAGCGGCTGGGTGCCCGGTGTCCGTCACGACGTGGCGCTGGTCCGGCCGCAGTCGGGGGCGGAGTACGTTCTGTCCGTGTGCACGTCCGGGCTTCCCGACGAGGAGGCTGAGGCCTTGATCCGGGATGTCAGCCGGGTCACGTACGAGGAGTGGGTGCAGTGGCACGAATAGTCGAGATCGCGACGGCGCGGCTGGTGCGCGAACTCAACCAGCCGTTCGTGACGGCGTTGCGCAGCACCACGCAGGTCGTCAGCGTCGCCATCCGTGTGACCACGGACGACGGCGCGTCCGGCTACGGCGAGGCGCCGCAGATCTGGCGGGTCACCGGCGAGTCGCAGGCGAGCGCCGAGGCCTGCGTCCAGGGCCCGCTGGCCGACGCGCTGCTCGGGCTCGAACTGGACGCCGAGTCGGTCCGCGGCGTCCACGAGCTGCTGGCACGGACAGTCGCCGGCAACACCGGGGCGCGGGCGGCGTGCGAGGTCGCGGCGATCGACGCGGTCGCGCGGGCGTCCGGGCAGGGCTTCGCCGCCTTCCTCGGAGCGCCGGCCGAAGCAGTGACCACCGACATCACCATCGCCGCGACGGTGACCGACCCGTCCGCCGAGCGGGTGCCCGAGGGGTTCCGGACGGCCAAGGTGAAGGTCGGCCTGGACCCGGCCGACGTCGAGCGGGTGATCCGGATCCACGACTCCGCCGACGGCGTCCGGATCCGGGTGGACGCCAACCAGGCCTGGGATCTCGACCGGGCCACCAGCAACCTCGAACGCTGGCAGCGCGCCGGCGTGGACCTGGAGTTCGTCGAGCAGCCGCTGCCGGCCTGGGACGTGCGCGGACACGCGGAGTTGCGCCGACGGACCCTCGTCCCGGTGCTGCTGGACGAGTCGGTGTTCAGCGTCCACGACCTCGACCGGGCGATCGAGGCGGACGCGGCCGACGCGGTCAACATCAAGCTCGCCAAGTGCGGCGGCATCTACGCAGGGCTGGAGATCGCCCGGCTGGCCCGGCGCGCGGACCTCGGCCTGATGGTCGGCTCGATGATGGAGTCCGAGCTCGGGGTCAGCGCGGCCGCGGCCCTGGCGTCCGCGATCGCGCCGGGCCAGACCCACGACCTGGACGCCGCCTGGTGGTCGATCGACGCCGCCGACCCTGGCACGCCGTACTCCGCCGACGCGTACCGGCTCAACGACGGACCCGGCCTCAGCCGGGCGTCCGACCGGATCGGGGCGGAGGGGCTGGACTGGACCTCCCGGCGCTGACTCTCCAGTCGCCCCCTGGGGGTGGACGCGATGGCGGCTCAGCCGAGTCGGGTGACCCGCAGGCGCCACTCCTCGGGGTCCTGGACGAGGTACTCGACGTCGATGTCCGCCCGGGCGGCGAGCTGGTTCAGCAGCGGCAGCGGGTTGTGCGGCGCGACCAGGACGAGCGAGCCGCCCTCGGGAATCGCGTCGAAGGCGCCGAAGACGCTGGCGTGACGAATGGCGTGCGGGATCGCCCGCACGTCGAGGACGATGTCCTCGGCGTCGTGGTCGTGCCCGCAGTTGCAGCCCCCGGTCTTGGCGGTCTCGATGGGGATGGATCCGGTCATCTGTGTTTCTCCTTCGTTGTCCCGTGTGGGCGGTCAGTGGGTTGGGGTGGGTGTCAGGGGGTCACCTGGACGAAGCCGTGGGCACCCCGCTCGGCGTCGGCCATGACGTGGGAGACGAACGGGTAGCGTCCGGCCTCGGGGAAGACGGTCTCGACGAAGCCGCCCTGGGCGACCTGGAGGCCGAGGGCCTGGGAGCCGCCGTCGCGGTCGCCGAACGCGTCCCGTCCATGCTTGAGCAGGTAGGCGCCCTCGCTGAAGACGGTGTCGAACTGCGCGCCGACGATGTGGAAGCTGGCGGCCCGGTTGGGTCCGGCGTCCAGCACCCAGAAGCGCACCCGCTCGCCGACCCTCGCGGTCAGCTTCGCGGTGTCGTAGCCGTTGGCGACGCCGTTGAACACGACATAGTCCGGGACGCCGGCGGACGCGGCCGCGTCCCCGTTCACCTCGGTGGCGGACGCCGCGTCGGCGGCTCGGGTCTGCAGGTACACCTCGGACTGGACCAGGACGTAGGACCGGTCGACCTTCGGCAGTCCGTCCGGCTCGATCACCACCGCCCCGGTCATGCCGGCCGCGATGTGCGCCGTCATCGGCATCGTGGAGCAGTGGTACATCCAGATCCCGGCCCTGGTCGCGGTGAAGGTGTAGGTCAGGCTCTCACCGGGTTCGATCGTCCGCATCGGACGGTTCGGCGCGAGCGCTCCGGCGTGGAAGTCGATCGAGTGGCCCATCGTCCCGTCGTTGACGAGGGTGACGACGAAGGTGTCGCCGACGCGGCCGTGCAGGGTGGGGCCGACCGGCGAGCCGTTGTAGGTCCAGCGCCGCTGCCACACGCCCGGCGCCACCTCCAGCGGCACCTCGGTCACGGTCAGGGTGACGTGGTGCTCTCGTTCGGTGCTCAGGGGCGGCAGCACCGGGTCGACGATGTCGGCCGGGGGCGCGGTCGGGCTGGCCGACGGCATCGAACTCATCTCGTGGCCGGGCATCGAGCTCATGTCGTGGCCGGGCGAGACGGACGCGGACGGCCCGGGCGCGGGCGCGTCGTCCACGATCACGTCGAACACCATGCCCATCTGCCGGTGGCCGACGACCGAGCAGTAGCCCTGGATGGACGCCCCGATGACGCCGGCGTCCACCACGGCGCGGGCGCCGGGCCCGATCCGTCCGCTGGTCGCGGAGCCGATCACCAGGTCGTGGGTGGTGGTGTCGTCGTTGACCAGGTCGACGACCAGCTGGTCGCCCCGGTTCACGTGCACCTGTGCGGGGACGAACCGCATGCCGATCGCCTTCACCTCGACGCGGACGACGCGTCCGGTGGGCATGACGGCCGCGGTCGTGGCCGCGTTCCCCGGCGCCACGCCGGCCGCGGCCGGGTCGACGCCGACACCGATCACCACCACCGTGGCCAGGGCGGTGAGGCCGGCGATCAGCTGGCCGGCGGTGAAGATGCTCGGACGCTCCACCGGCGGACGAGGTTGTTCCGGGGCGCCCTCAGCGGGTCCCGCCGCCAGCTTCCGGCGCTCGGCCACGCTCGCCCGCAGCCCCAGCAGCATCAGCGGCAGGAAGCTCGCGCCCGCGGCCAGCGCCAGCAGTGAGCCGGCGACCTTGACCCAGCTGGGAGTCGGCAGCAGCCACAGCACGAGGCCGCCGTTGATCGCGATCAGCCGGAACGCGCCGGCCTTGTTGAACCAGACCTGCCCGGCCCGGACGACGCTCGGCCCGCCGCCCAGCACGGACGGCAGCAGGTAGGACAGCGCGCCGGTGAGGATCTGGACGCCGAAGCCCGCGCCGAGCGCGGCGGCCGGCCAGATGAAGCCCTCCCGCACCACCTGCCAGTCGGGCGCCGTCGCGAGCAGCCAGCCGGCCCAGCCGAGCCCGATCACCAGCCAGACCAGTCCGGCCGCCACCGAGGCGGGCCCGAATTCGCGCGGCGGGCGGGTCCGGACGGGACGCCACAGCCCCCGTCCCCACAGGGCGAGACCGGCGAGATAGCCGAGCACGCCGACGGCGGCCAGCCAGCCGAGACCGGCCAGCGCACCGCCGACCGCCACTGCTATCGCGCCACCGAGGACCAGGAGGGCCTGGCGCGTCCAGCGCTCGGCAGTCGGGTCGAGCTGGGTGCGCAGCATGGTCGGCCAGAGGGTCAGCAGCGTCCCGGTGAGGGTCAGACCGACCCAGCCGAGGACGTTGGTCAGCGCGTGGGCGACCAGCAGCCGTCCGTGCCAGGGGTCCGGCCACTCCCAGGCCACGGTCACCCCGAACCCGGCCCCGACAACGAGCGACGCCGCCGCCCACAGGTAGTAGCGGACGGACACCGTGAACCGGGCCGGCAGCGCGTGGCGGAGCATCCGGAACAGGACGAGACCGTGCCAGGCCACCGCCGTGGCGACGACCGTGCCGCCGGCGAGCGTGAGTGGCCAGATGCCCGTCGGCACGCCGACGACGACCGCGAGCGCGCCGGTGCTCAGCAGGCCGAGGCGCACGTTGTGGAGCCGGGCGTCCCGCGGCGAGGCGGGAGCGCGCAGCAGGGTCTGGGCGAAGTGGAAGCTCCAGACGAGGATCGAGTGGGTGAGCGCGCCGAGCAGCACCAGGTGCAGCATCAGCCAGTTGGCGTCCGGGAGCCAGCGGTGGAAGAGCGCGATGACGATCGCGGCGAGAAGCCAGCCGACCAGGGGATAGTCGCGCAGCTTCGAGCGTCCGCGTCCGGTGGGACGGGTGGTGGGTTGGCTCACCGGCGCACCACCAGGGTGGCGGCCGTCACGACGAAGGCGAGCATGGCGATCACCGTAGCGACTCCCCCGACCTGCCAGAGCGCCGTGACCCCGGCCAGCGCTCCGGTGAAGCGGACGGCCAGGCCGGCGTGCAGCAGCACCAACGGCAGCCACAGCACCGGGCGGTACGGCAACGGCCGGCCCAGGACCGCGGGGAGGATCACCGGCGCGTGCGCCATCACCATCGAGACGCCGAAGCCGAGGAAGACGCCGTGCACGATCACGTCATACGTCCCGGTGCTGGCCAGCAGCCCGCTGACCGCGAGGACTCCGCCCGCGAGTGCGAGGTTGACGTAGCCGGCGAGCAGGGCCACGGCGAGGTAGCGGCGCTGCCCGGTCAGCCGCAGCTGCTTGCGGACCACGTCGTGGGCGACCAGCCAGACCGCGGTCGCAAGCAGCGACAGCCCCACCAACCGCTCCCCCACAACGGGGAACACCAGGGCGGCGAGAGTCGAAAGGGTCAGCGCGGACGCCAGCGCGAGCAGCCGGCGGTCGGCGCTCGGCCCCATCACCAGGGCGGCCAGTTCGGCGCGCTCGGCGGCGATGGTGACGACCACGAAGCCGGCGAGCCACGGCAGGGCGTGCGGGACGCCGACGAGGATCGCGACGACCGCTCCGCCGAGAGCGAGGACGGCCGACAGCACCTGCGCGGCGACCAGCGGACGCGGCGCCCGGCGCCACAGCGCGACGTACACGGCGACGAAGACCAGGCCGGCCTCGACGTGCAGCAGCTGGCCGAGCAGGGCCGGCGCCGGACTGACCAGGGCCAGCGCGCCGGCACCGTACAGGCCGGGGGCTAGATAGGCCCATGCCCGGCCCAGGGACTGCGCGCGCTCGAGGGAGATCAGCGTTGCGAGGAAGCCGAGGACCATCACCTGTCCGTGGACGTCGCCGACGCGCTGGGAGGCGACGGGCGCCCACACGTCCAGCCGGACGAGGGCGGCGTCCAGCCCGGACAGCAGGGCGGCACCGCCGAGGGCGACCAGGAGCAGGCGGGCCCTGGTCGCCCACCGACGGGCCGCCGTCGCCGGGGGGTTCGCGACGGCGGGAACGGCACCAGGGATGCGAGGGGTCGTCATCCCTGGTGCGCTACGGCGCGGTGGTGCTCGTCTCCCGGGGCGTGGACGTGCGGCTCGCCGCCGTCGTGAGAGTGCGGGGTGATCGCATGGACCTCGACCCAGTCCGGACCGTCGAGGGCGATCGCCGCCGCCGGGAACAGGCCGTTGTCCTCCTTGTCGATGTGCTCACGCAGGGCGTCCTCGAACCGGGCCATGGCGGCGCGGTCGCCGGGGGCGATCGCGGCCAGCAGGGTGTCAAGGGTCTCGTGCTCGCCGCACAGGGTGGCGATGTGGTCGGCGTAGAGCTCGTCGCGGGCCATCACCGTGAAGAGCCCGGACTCCTCGGCGACGGTGTGCGGCCAGAGCAGTCCGGCGACGACCGCGCGTGCGGCAGCGAGGGCACCGGGGTCACCGGAGAGGACGGCGGCGCGAAGGTCGCCGGTCGCATTGATGATCTCCACGTGCTCGGCCATGAACCGTCCGATGACCTCGATCGAGTCGCATCCGCAGTAGCTGCACACGCCCCCTGCTCCTTTTCTACATCGCGCTATGTAGAAAATACCACTAGAGTGCCCTCGTGAGCACGCCGATCCCGAACGGACCGCAACTCGCCCGTACCGACCGCCCGCGCGCCGCTGCGCTGCGGGTGCTGCGGGCGCTCGCGGCAGCGCCGGCTCCGGTGACTCTCGCCGAACTGACCGCCCGGCTGGGTGGCCATCCGAACACCACCCGGGCCCAACTGGAACACCTCGTCGCGGACGGCTTCGCCGAGGAGGCGACCCGGCCGGCCTCGGGACGGGGACGACCCGCCCGCGCCTATGCGGCCACCATCGCCGGCCGTCAGGTGGCGATGGAGGACGACGACCGGGACAACGCCGGCGCCCTCGTCGAGGCGATCGCCGAACACCTCGTCGGCACGCCGGATCCGGTTGCCGCCGCCCACTCGCTGGGCCGGGCCTGGGGCCGGCGGCTGGCCGCAGCCGACGGCGCCGACCTGATCGGGGTGCTGGCCGCACAGGGCTTCACTCCGGAGGTCGATCACGACGGCATCGCGCTGCGCACATGCCCGCTGCTGACCTCCGCCCAGCAGTGGCCCGAGGTGGTCTGCGCGATCCACCAGGGCCTGATCGACGCGGTCTCACCGCAGCCCCGGCGGCTGCTGCCGTTCGCGGCCCCCGGAGCCTGCCTGATCCGTCCGGCCTGAGGCTGGTCACCCTCGTCGGGTGCTCACGACCACCATTGTGGCCGCATCGATCGACGTCGAGCGCCTCCAGTGCGAAGCTTGGGGACATGCCAACGGCGATGCCGCCGCCACCGGAACGGTTCGAGCCGATCACTGCGCGGTGGCTCACTCCGGGCGGGCCGCTGCCCGATCCGGAGCTGCAGGCCGTCGACCCCGGGCACCGGCTGCCGGTCGAGCTGGTGGGGCCGGTTCCGCCGGAACTCGAGGAACCGCCGCCTGGTGCGGCAGTGGCCAGCGGATCGGGACGTCCCCGTCCTGGCCGGGTCGTGTTGACAGTGTGGGTCGTGGTGGCCGTGCTCGCCGCCGGAGCAGCCGGGCTGCTCATGAGCACGACGTCCGGCTACTGCCCTGATCCCGGCGAGTGCACGATCGTCTACGGCGGCGGTCCGGGCGGCTGGCTCGTGGCGGCGGGACTGGTCTGGCTCACGATCCTCGCGATCCGGCGCGCCATTCGATCGCGGTCCTCACGAGAATGGGCGCGATCTCCGGATAGGTGAGATTCTCCGGGAGTTCGTCCACTGCGATCGTCTCGGCGATCTCGAAGTCGGGCAGTGGCGAGCGAGAGCCCTCCTCGGCGACGAAGAGCCGCTCGGCGACGTCGTCCACGGAGTAGTCGGCGACCGCGACGAGCCGGCGCGCGAGGATGCCGGTCTCCTCGAACAGCTCGCGTTCGGCGGCGGCCTCCGGGGACTCGCCGGGCTCGACGTGGCCGCCGGGGGTCTCCCAGGTCGTCCGGTCGCGATGGCGGCACAGCACCAGCCGGCCGTCCTGGTCGAACGTCACGATCACGACCAGGACGTGGTCAGAGAGGCTGCCGACGTCGAAGAGTCTCACCCGCATCCAACGACGCTACTTCACCTCGACCCTCTCGGACTCCGACTTGGTTGCCGAGGTGTTCACCGAGCGGACGTACGAGCGCGGGAAGGCCGCCTCGAGCCGGGCGAGGGCGCGGCGCGAGCCTCGCAACAGCCGGATGCGCCGCTGTGCCCAGGCCCTGTCGACACCGGAGCCGAGGGACGCGAGTTGGCGGTCCACGTCGACGCGCAGTCGAGCGAGAGACCCCTCGAACACCTGGATCTGCGGGCGCAGCCTCAACACGGCCGCGGCGGAGTGGCCCCAGTCGACGAGCAGGACGGCGGCCGACGCCGAGGCCGTAGCGACGAGCAGGAGCGGATCCAGCTGCCCGAGGATGTCCTGAAGGAACGGATCGAGGAGGTACACCACGGCGAGGGCGCCGACGCCGAACCCCAGGGAGTTCACCAGGCACACCCGGCCCTGGACACTGCCGAGCCGGCCGGAGTAGTCCCACAGCACGATCCCGAAGATCCGCTGGAGCGACCAGTGGGTGGCGAACTCGACGGCGCTGGCGAGGACGACGCCTGTGCAGAACACCAGCAGCGGCTCATGCCGTACGTCGGCGGTCGACCAGAGGATGGCCAGAGCGCCGACACCGTAGATCGGCACGACAGGCCCGGTCAGGAATCCCGAGTTGACGAGGCGTCGCTCGGCCACGAGCAGGACGGAGCCCTCGATCAGCCAGCCGAGGACGGAGTAGCACAGGAAGCTGAGCACGAGGCTCGCTACCGCGACCATGTCACCCCACCTGCTCGTCGGCGACACCGAGGTCTTCGGCTGCCTCGAGCGCGAGTTCCGCGGCCCGCCGTCCGGCTTCGATCAACCGGGGGACGTCGCCCGTCGTCCACATCGACAGCCCGGTGACTTCGGGACGGACGACGATCGTCCCCGGCTCGGCCTCCAGTCGGGCGATTCGCTCCGCGGTCGGAGCGATCGGCAGGTACTCCCACTCCGGCCGGACGCGGACGGCGATCACCCGGGTCGCCCCGAGTGCGCGGACCGCGGCGATCGGCAGGTTGGCCACCATGCCGCCGTCGATCAGGATCCGGCCCTCGTCGACGACGGGAGGGAACAGGCCGGGTATGGCGATGCTCGCCCGAAGCGCACGGGCCAGCGATCCGCGGGTGAGCACGACCTCCTGCCGGGTCAGCAGGTCGGTGGTCACTGCCCCGAAGGCCACCGGCAGATCCTCGATCAGGGCTACGCCGACGCGGGCAGCAACAGTCTCGTCGAGCGGACGCGGGTCGAGGACGCCGAGTCGGGGGCTGAGCGTCAGCCGTCCCACGTCGTGCCAGCGGCCCTCTCTCATCAGCGCGTCGATCGCGTCGAGGCTGAGGCCTGCCGCGTAGGCCGCTCCGACAAGGGCTCCGGCGCTCGTCCCCGCGACGAACTCAGGCTGCAGCCCGCGCTCTTCCAGCACCCTGAGCGCACCGAGGTGTGCGGCTCCGAGCACAGCCCCGCCACCGAGGGCGAGGCCCAGCCCCGGCGTGGTCATGGCAGGACGCTCGCCGTCGCGCCGGAGGGCAGCGAGACGGCGCGGGACGGGTTCAGCCCGTCGAGGAGAAGACTCAGGTAGCGCTCGCGGGCCAGCGGCGGCGCGTCCAGCAGCCCGGATCCGGTGGCGACCATGGCCAGGAGGACGGGCAGGTCCTCTGCGGTCAGATCGGGCCGGAGGTTGCCGGCCGCCTGGGCGCGTTCAACGGTGCCGGCGAGCCGTCCGTCCCGGCCGAGCAGGTGGATGGTGACCTCGGTGAGATCCCCCACCTCCTCGATCAGCCGCCGCTCGCGCTGGAGGAGTTCGACCAGGCGTCCGGCCACCGCGAGGAGGTCCTCGCGGGAGGCGTCACTGGAGGCGAACTCCGCCATCAGCGGCTCCGCGTCCTCGTCGAAGACGCGGTCGAGCACCGCGCGGGCGAGGGCGCGGCGATTCGGGAAGTGCCGGTACAGGGTGGCGATCCCGACGCCGGCCTCCTCCGCGACCCGGTTGAGGGTGACCGCTCCGGGGTCGGCGAGGAGGTGTCGAGCGGCGTCGAGGATCCGCCCGATGCTCGAGCGGGCGTCCGTCCGCAGGCTGCGCCAGGTTTCTGGCTGACCAATCGATAGCACACTCTCATTTTGAGAGTTGCCTATCAGTTCGTCAAGTTGAACCATCGGGGACAGGTACTTCGGTTCAGCTGAACAGTCCGGAGTTCAGGAGGTTGAACCATCGGGGACAGGTACTTCGGTTCAGCTGAACCGTCCGGAGCGATTCCTCCGTCCCAGCGTGTCCTCGGGCCTGGACAGAACGAGGACGGTACCCATCCGTCCCAACCCCACGGACGGGAGCGTCCAGAAGGGCGACCGTCCTCGCCGGCTACCGGTCCAGCGCGGACGCCAGCAGTTCGACCAGCAGCCGCTCGACGACGGACGGCGGCAGTGCCTCCACCAGGGCGAGCACCGGCGCCATCGCGTGCAGCGCGCCGGGTTCGAGCAGCCCGGCCGCGCGCAGGACGCCGTACGCAGAGTCCGCGTCCAGGCCGGCGAGAGCGGACGGGTCGACGCCACCGAGCAGGCCGGCGGCGACGGCGGCACCGTCGAGGTGCGACATCCCACGGACGGCGTCGGCGGCCGCGCCCATCGCGGCCACCAGGTCGACCACCACCCGCTCGGTCACCGGTGTGATCGTCAGGTGCGCCGTGGCCGGCAGCACCGTCCCGTCCGGCTGGGTAGAGGACGGCTGCCCCTGCACGACGAAGCCGTACGCTCGCATCGCGTCCGCCCACAGGTGCGGGTCGACGCGGCGCGCGGGGTCGGCCTCGTCGGCGGCCAACGCGACCATCGGGCCTACCGGTTCGCCGACGACCACCAGGCCCTCGATCCCACCGATGGCCTCGGCGATCCGGGCGACCGACCGTGCCATCGACGCCGTCAGCTCGCCGAACCCGGCCACCCCCAGCACGGACGCGATCGCCCACGCCGCCGCCATCGGACCGGCCGACTTCGACCCCAGCAACGTCGCATTCACCACCGGGTAGCCCGGCCAGGCGCTGGTGGCGAACCACTGGCGGCGCTGCCGGTCCAGCCCGCGCTGCAGCAGCACCGAGACACCCTTCGGCGCGTAGCCGTACTTGTGCAGGTCCGCGGAAAGGCTGGTCACCCCGGGGACGGCGAAGTCCCACGGCCCGTCCGGCGCGGCCCCGTCCCCGGCCGGCCAGAACGCCAGCGCGAACCCGCCGATGCAGGCGTCCACGTGCAGGTCGACGCCGGCGTCCTGCGCTGCGGCCGCCACTTCGGCGACCGGGTCGAGCGCCGCGAACGGGTAGCTCGGCGCGCTGACCACGGCCAGGGCGACGTCCGCTCCGAACCGGGACGCCATCGCGGCCGCGGCCACCCGTCCGGTGGCGACGTCGACCGGCACCAGGTCGAGGTCCAGGTCCAGCAGCGCCGCAGCCTTGCGGAACGCCGCGTGCACCGTCGTCGGTGCGACCAGCCGGGGACGGCCCGACCCGCCGCGCGCACGCCAGGCATCCCGGGCGGTCTTGACCGCGAGCAGGCAGCTCTGGTGGCGAACCACTGGCGGCGCTGCCGGTCCAGCCCGCGCTGCAGCAGCACCGAGACACCCTTCGGCGCGTCCGGAGTCGTAGACGTAGGACAGCAGGCGTCCGCCGTGGGTGGGGGCGTCCTGGGAGCGCAACTCGGCGAGTCGGGCGAGCGCGGCTTCAGCGTCCATGGTCAGGCATCCTGTCTGGTCAGTGCGTCGATGTCGGCGCGACGCAACCGGTAGCGGGCCAGGAAGACCAGGCTCGCCAGCGTCAGCACAGCCGGAACGATGCTGAACCCGACGGCGATCCCCGCGACGGCGCTCGCGGGCTGGGTCACGGCCACCCCGGCGACCGTCTGGACGTAGCCGGTGATCGTCAGGATCAGCGCCAGCGCACCGGCACCGAGCGCCATGCCGGTCGTCTCCCCTGCCGTCCAGATGCCGCCGAAGACGCCGGCGTTGGCACCCGGCGACGTGCGCGCGTCGTGCGAGATCACATCCGGCAGCATCGCCATCGGGAGGGCCTGCATACCGGCGTAGGCCGCCCCGGCGAGCGCGACGGACGCGTACATCCACGCTCCCGGCGTCCACACGGCGGCGACCAGGGACGCTGTCGCCACCGCGAACAGCACGGACGCAACGGCGAAGCCGCGCTCCTTGCCGACCCGCCGGGCAATGCTGTTCCACAAGGGGGAACACAGGATCGCCGGGGCGATCAGGGCGACGAAGAGGAAGGTGAGCGCGTCGTCGGAATGCATCACGTGGACGGCAACGTAGTTGGCGCCGGCGAGCATCAGGCCGGTGGCGACGGCCTGCAGCCCGAACGCGGCCAGCAGTGCGCGGAACGGGGCGCTGCGCCGCAGAGCGGCCAGCCCTTCGCGATAGCCGGACGTCCACGACGTCGCCGGTGCGGACGGGCTGGCGTCCTCGCGCGGGGCGATCGTGACGGAGACCAGCATCCCGAGAGCGATCACGATGCCGGCGACGAGCGCCATCACCAGGTAGCCGGTGTACGCGTCCCCGATGTCGCGCAGCATGGGCCCGCCGGCGCCGAACAGCAGGATGGCGAGGCTGAGGACGGCCACTCGCGCGGTCAGCAGGCGCGTCCGCTGGTCGTAGTGAGCGGACAATTCGGCGGGCAGGGCGATGTAGGGCACCTGGAAGAGGCTGAACGCGGTGGACGCCAGCAGGAACGCCAGGCCGACCCACACCGCGGCCGGCGCGGGTGCCACGCCCGCGGGGACGGCGAAGGTGACCAGGAAGAAGACCGGCAGGGCAAGCGCACCGGCCGTCATCAGGCGCCGCCGCGAACCCGTCCGGTGCCGGGAGGTGTCGGAGATGCCGCCGATCACCGGGGCGGCCAGCACGTCCCAGATCTTCGCGCCCGTGATCACGATGCCGGCCGCCCACGCCGCGACGCCGAGGGTGTCGGTGAGGTAGAACACCAGGACCAGGCCGGGCAGCGTCGAGAAGCCGCCGGTGCCGAGCGACCCGATCGCGTACCGGGCGATCACGCCGGTGGGCAGCACTGCGGGCGAGGACGCCGTCGTTGGGGCCACGGGCGGATCCTACGGTTCCCGACCCCCACTGCGCAGTAGCCGGTGCCGACGGGTGAGACCCCGTCCTCGCGAGCATGTCCGCACGCGTGTCGTGGTGCCGGCCGGTCACCCGGCAATAGGTTGGTCGCATGCGCGTACTCGTTGCCGACAAGTTCGAGAAATCGGGGATCGACGGCCTGACCGCCGCCGGCTGCGAAGTGATCTACCAACCCGCCCTCGCCGACCAGGCCCTCGTCGACGAGGTCGCGGCGAAGGCTCCTGCCGTGCTGATCGTCCGGAGCACGAAGGTCCCCGAGGCGGTGCTCGCCGCCGGCCCGCTGGAGCTGGTCGTCCGGGCGGGCGCCGGCTACAACACCATCGACGTCGCGGCCGCGTCCCGGCTCGGCATCTACGTCTCCAACTGCCCCGGCAAGAACTCCGTCGCCGTGGCGGAGCTCGCCTTCGGCCTGATCTGTGCCCTGGACCGCCGGATCGCCGACAACGTCGCCGACCTGCGGGCCGGGAAATGGGACAAGTCCGGGTACGGCAAGGCCCGCGGTCTCTACGGCCGGACGCTCGGGCTGATCGGCCTGGGCGGCATCGGCAAGGAGATGATCCCCCGGGCGGCCGGCTTCGGCATGCCCGTGGTGGCCTGGAGCCGCAGCCTGACTCCCGAGAAGGCCGCTCGGCTGGGCGTGACGATGGCGGCCTCGCCGCAGGAGGTGGCCGCTGCGGCCGACGTCGTCAGCGTCCATGTCGCCCTCAACGCCGAGACCCGCGGAATGCTGGACGCCGCCTTCTTCGACGCGATGAAGGACGGCGCGTTCTTCATCAACACCTCGCGTGGCGAGGTGGTGGACGAGCCCGCCCTGGTCGCGGCGATCTCGGCGAAGGGCCTCCGTGCGGGTCTGGACGTGTACGCGGGCGAGCCGGCTACGGGGACGGGTGAGTTCGTCACCGAGTTGGCGAGCCTGCCCGGTGTCTACGGGACGCATCACATCGGCGCGTCCACCGACCAGGCGCAGGAGGCCATCGCCGCGGAGGCCGTCCGCATCGTCACGGTGTACGCCGAGACCGGCATCGTGCCGAACGTGGTGAACCTCGCCACGAAGACGCCGGCGACGTCGTCCATCGTGGTCCGCCACCTGGACCGGCCCGGCGTCCTCGCCCACGCGCTGGACGCGATCAGCACGGCAGGCATCAACGTCCAGGAGATGGAGAACATCGTCTTCGACGGCGCCGAAGCCGCGGTGGCCAGGATCCACGTCGAAGGTGTGGCCGACGACGCCCTCCTCGCGGCGATCAAGGTCCACGACGCGGTGATCGACGTCGGCGTGATCACCCTGTGACGCGGGTCTCCCGGGCCCGGAGCCACGGGAGCGCGGCCAGCAGCGTGATCGTCCCGGTGACGCCGAACGCCAGCCAGTAGCTGCCGTTGTCGACGAGCAGCCCGGCGATGATCGGGCCGGTGATCGAGCCGAGGTCCTGCGACATCTGGAAGGCGGCGAGCGCGGGGCCGCCGTTGCGGTCGCGTCCGACGACATCGGCCAGCGTCGCCTGCTGGGCCGGGTTCAGGGTGCCGGCACCGATGCCGGCGACCACCGAGACGATGACCAGCAGCGGCAGATCGTGGGCGAGCCCGGTGACGGCGGTGGCCACGCCCGAGACCACCAGGCCGGCGAGGATGAACGGCTTGCGTCCGGCGCGGTCGGACTGGCGGCCGGCGATGGTCAGGCCGACCGCGTTGCCGGCGGCGAACACGGCGAGCGCCATGCCGGCGACCCACGGCTGGTTGCCGATCACCGCGATGGCGAACAGCGGCAGGATGGCGTTCCGGACGCCGAAGTTGCCCCAGCCGTTGGCGAAGCCGGAGCCGATGCTCGCGCGGTAGGCGCTGTCCCGCAACGCCTCACCCACCGTCAGCACCGGCAGGACGGGCGCGCCGGGCGCCGGCCGCAGCGACGCATGCCGCAGGAAGACCCAGACGATTCCGGCGGCGATCAGCAGGGCGACGGCGTAGACGAGGAAGGGCACGCGCAGGCCGAGGCTGCCGAGCAGGCCGCCGATCACCGGGCCGCCGACGCCACCGAGCAGGAACGCGGTCGCGTAGGCCGAGGACACCCGGGCCCGGATCACCACCGGCGACAGCCGGACCAGCAGCGCCACCGCCGAGACGGTGAACATGGTCGACCCGATGCCGCCGAGTCCGCGGAAGACCAGCAGCTGCCAGTAGTCCTGGGCGAATGCCGTCGCGCCCGTCGAGAGCGCGACGATGATCAGCCCGGCCAGGTAGACGGGACGCTCGCCGAGCCGGGCGATCAGCCGTCCACCGGCCGGAGCGAAGACGAGCCGGAAGAACGCGAACGCGCTGACGACGATGCTGGACGCGAACGCTCCCACTCCGAGGCCCTGCGCGAACGTCGGCAGCACCGGGGTGATCAGCCCGAAGCCGACGGCGATCACGAAGGCCGCCGCGATCAGCACCCAGATCTCGCCGGGGATCCGCGGTCGGACGCTCGGTGGCGCCGCTGCGTCTGGATCGGGCACGGTCACCCAGTATGCCGTCGTTCCGCGGCGGTACGGCGCCCTGGTGAGCTTCGACATCCCGCACGCGGCCGTGACGGGAATGCCGTCAGCGGTCAGCCATAGAGTCCCAAAGCGGACCTGGATCTGCCTGCGGACAAGACTCCTTACTAACAGCCATGCTCTAAGTGTTAGTAAGGAGCTGGCCTGCTATCAGTTGTCGCGTTTCCCGAGCTCGGCCAGGTCGAGCACTTCTGGCATGCCCACGACGCGCATGCCTCCCGAGCAGCGGTCGCGGCGGCCAACGGCCCGTTCCGGTCGACCCTCACGCCACCGATCGTCGACTACACCCCACAGCTTCCGTCCGCGGTCGCGGCGGAGGTCGCCGAGGCCGAAGCCGCGCTCGCACAGTTCGACCAGTATGCGCGCCTGGTCCTGGGCGTCGACAACCCCGGACTCGGGCCGATGAGCAGCATCCTGCTCCGGATCGAGTCGGCCTCCAGTTCTCAGATCGAGAACCTCACGGTCGGCGCCAAGGAGCTCGCCTTGGCCGAGATCGGCCAGGCGAGGTCCGACAACGCCCAGGTCGTGACCGCCAACGTGCGGACGATGGAAGCGGCACTGGCGCTGTCCGGCCAGCTGGACGAGGACTCGATCCTGGCGATGCACCACGAGCTGCTTTCCGGCCAGCCGGGAGGGAACAGCACGCCGGGAGGTACCGCGACCAGCTCGTCTGGGTGGGTTCGTCGGCGATCACACCGCGCGGTGCCGCTCACGTTGCCCCGCAGCCCGACCTCGTCCCCGCCGCCATGGCGGACCTGATCGGCTTCGTGCAGCGCCGGGACATTCCCGTCGTCGCGCAGGTGGCGATCGCTCATGCGCAGTTCGAGACGATCCATCCGTTCGTCGACGGGAACGGACGGACCGGGCGCGCACTCGTCCACGCCATGCTCGCCGCCTCGGGGGTTCTCCGATCCACGACCGCACCGATCTCGGCGGGTCTGCTGCGCGACTCAGAGCGCTACTTCTCCGCCCTGGGGGACTTCCGGTCAGGAGATGCCGGCCCGATCATCGCCTCGTTCACCTCGGCCTCACTGTTCGCTGCGACATCGGGAGCGAAGCTGGTCGATGACCTCGCCGCCCAGATCGACCACGCACGCGAGCTTCTCCGTGGGCTCCGACGAGACGCCGCCGGCTGGATGGTGCTCCCACACCTCATCTCTCACCCGGTCATCAACGCACGCCTGTTGATCGATCGGCTGGGTACGAACGCCGTGACCGCCCAGCGCGCCCTCGACCAGCTGACCCGTGCCGGAGTCCTGGCGGAACGGACCGGTCTACGCCGCAATCGCGTCTATCAACACGACGGGATCCTCCAGGTCCTCGACGCCTACGCCCACCAACTGCGGCGCCGGTAGGTGGATCCGGGCGGCTGACGCCCCAAATGTGCCTCTGGAGCGGATGACGGGAATCGAACCCGCGCTATCAGCTTGGGAAGCTGAAGTTCTGCCACTGAACTACATCCGCAGGCGCCCTGCGACGCAGCCAGCAGTCTAGCCGGACGTGGCCGCGCCCCGCACACCCTCCCGCCGGATCCACTCGCCGAGGCCACAAACCTTGCCGTGACTAGCCATCTCAGCGATCTCGCGGCCACGGCTCGCGGCCGCTGGAGAATTCGTCCAGACCCGCCGATCAGCGGCGAAACGGTGGGATCCTGCCCCCACATCTGCCAAACTGCTCACTTGACAGGGCACACTTGTACCCAGCCGGTGTGAGGCTGCACCAGTTCAGACAGGAGGGGCGTGACCAGGGAAGAACGGGCGATCACGATCCTCGACCTGATGAATCAGGCATTGGCGGTCCTGGACGACGGCGAAGCCGCCGAGCAACTCGTCCCTCGCGTCCTGGGCAAGGGCAGCAACGCGGACGCGGCCGCCCTGATCGGGCTCGACGCAGCCAGCAAGCCCGCCGTCCACGCCGCCTGGCCCAACGAGCGCCTCGCCAAGACTCTCGCCGAGGTCGCCGGACGCAACGGGCGGCCACGCTCGGAGAGCATCCTGCGCGGAGGCCAGCACCCGATCCTCGGCGAAGTCGTCCTGATCGGCCCCGAACTGGACGAGCACCCGCAGGCGCGCAGCCGCAACCGGCTCCTCGTCCTCAGCCGCCGAGGTGGCTTCACCACCGAGGCCAAGGCGCTGCTCGCCGAGGCCGCCGCCCCGCTCAGCTTCCTGATGCCGCAGGCCGCCGACGCCTGCCAGCGCTCCCGCTCCGAGCACAACGCCGCCGAGGCCGCGGCGGCCCTCAACCTGACCCCGCGGGAGGTCGAGGTGCTGAAGCTGCTCGCCGACGGGCTGCTCGCCCGGACCATCGCCGCCCGCCTGGGCCTGTCGCCGAGGACCGTGCACAAGCACCTCAGCAACGTCTACACCAAGCTCGGCGTCCACGACCGCCTCGTCGCGGTGAGCATCGCCCGCGACCACGGGCTGATCGCCGCCTGACCTGCAGCGACACCGGCTCAGGGGGCTCCCCCAACCTTCCCCGGACGAGGGCCCGACAGGTTCCGCCCCGTCTCCGGCGGGCTTAGGTTTGCCTGTATGAGCAATCTTGAACCCACTGATGTCGGCCCCGCCGCCGGTGGTGACCGTCCGGTGGCCGAGGGCGACCGGCAGCACGTCCTCACCCTGCTGAACTCGGCCCACGCCGAGGGCGTGCTCAGCGCTGCCGAACGGGACCGGCGAATCGCCGAGGCCCGGGCGGCCGTCACCTTCGACGACCTCGTCCCGCTCACCCGCGACCTGGTCAGCGGCCGTCCGTCCGTCGACTACGACGTCGCCAACGCGTCCGCGAACACCGACCAGGTGATCGCCATCTTCGGTGGCACCCGGCGCCGCGGACGGTGGCGCGTCCATCCCGAGACCAACATCTCGGTGGCATTCGGCGGCGTCGAACTCGACCTGTCCGAGGCCGTCTTCGAGGCCGCGGAGGTGCGCTTCACCGTCAACTGCATCTTCGGCGGCGTCGAGGTGACCGTCCCCGAGGGCACCGAGGTGATCAGCCACGTCGCGGCCGTGTTCGGCGGGGCCGACACCCACCGGCTCGCCCCTCCGCAGCCCGGAATGCCCCGCGTGGTCCTCACTGGTTTCGCGCTGTTCGGCGGGCTCGAGGTGCGCAACCCCCGAGGAAGCAAGCAGCGGGACGCAGCCCGCGCCGAACGCCACGCCGAGCGTCACGTCCTGCAGGCCGAGCGCCATGCCGAGCGGGCCGAACGGCATGCCGAGCGCCACGCCGAGCGGCTGGACCGGCACTACCACGGCTAGTCTTCCGGGCATGGACGACCTCTTCCGTCCCGAGACCGACTGGAACGGCCTTCCCGACGTCGCGGTGACCGCACACCGGATCAGTTCGCTGGTGGCCAACGTCGTCCTCTGGGCGATCATCGGCGGAGCTGTCTGGCTGTTCACGAATCCGCTCGCGCTGCCGACCGGGATCGTCGCCGTCGTCGGCGTCGCCTGGACGCTCTGGCGGGTCGTCCGGGCCGGACGCTGGATCCGGAGCTTCCGCTATTCCGAGCGCGAGCACGACCTGCTGATCAGCCACGGCCTGTGGTTCAAGAACCTCACCGCGATCCCGTACGGACGGATGCTCAGCGTCGAGGTGACCACCGGACCGATCTCCCGGCTGTGGGGGCTGGCCGAGGTGCAGCTGATCACCGCGAGCCATGAGTCGAACGGGACCATTCCCGCCCTGACCGCGGCGGACGCGGCGATCCTGCGCGACCGGCTGATCGCCGTCGGAGAGGCCCAGGCGCTGCCGCTGTGACCGATCCAGTCGACGACCCGGACGCGCGCGGGGACGAGGGGCGCACGCCACCCTTCCCCGAGGGCGAGGTGCCGCCCGTCCCCGCGGACGAGGTCGCGCCCGTCCCCGCGGACCAGGTGCCGGCCCTTGCCGAGGACGTCCCCGCCGCCACAGAGAAGCTCACCGAACGGCCACACCCGCTGACGCCGCTGATCCGCGGCTGGATCGTCATCCTCGCCCTCGCCTTCGGCCTGGGCCGGGAGCTGCTGAACAGCGTCACCGAGGACCGTCCCCTGCCGCCGATCGCGTTCCTGGTCGGCGGCTTCGGGGTGGTCGTGCTGATCGCCGTCGTCATCGGCTTCCTCTCGTGGCTGACGACGCGGTTCGTCATCGACGCCGACGAGCTGCGGCTCGAGTCCGGCATCCTGCTGCGCCGCTCGCAGCGGGTCGCCTTCGACAAGGTGGCCTCGATCGACGTCCTCCAGCCCCTGGCCGCACGCATCTTCGGGCTCGCCGAACTGGAGATCGACATCGGCTCCGCGTCCCGGACGAAGCTGCGCTACCTCAGCCGGGCCCGCGCGTACTCCCTGCGCGACTACCTGCTCAGCCGTGCGCACGGCCACCAGGCCGAGATCGGCGAGGTGGCGACCTCCCTGATCGAGCTGTCCGATCTACAGCAGGACGACGAGGTGCTGCTACGGCTGAGCCCCCAGCGGATCGTGCTCGGCGCGGTCACGTCCAACGAGTTCATCGTGCTGGTCGCGACGATCCTGGTGACGATCGGCGTCGTCGCGGCCGCGTTCGCGTGGCTGCCGCCCGAGTTCACCGGTGGCGACCGCCGGACGGGATTCCTCGGCGTCAGCGTCGCCGTCATCGCGATCGCGGTCTCGGGACTGTCCGGCGTCGTCGGCTTCGTCACCCGGCGGATAACCGGGCAGTTCAACTTCACGCTGTCGCGGCGTCCGTCCGGCCTGCGGATCTCCCGCGGCCTGACCAGCCTCACCAGCCAGTCGGTGCCGCCGCGGCGGATCCAGGCCGTCCAGCTGACCCAGTCGGTGCTCTGGCGGCGTCCGGGGTGGTACCGGGTCGAGATCGACGTCCTCGGCCAGCACCTGCGCAACGAGGACGACACCCGCGCCTCCACGTCCAGCGTGCTGCTGCCGATCGCGCACCTCGAAGAGGTGCGGATGGTGCTGGCCCAGCTCTGGCCGGACGCCGACTTCACCACCGTCGGCCTGCGTCCCGCCCCGTTCCGGGCGCGCTGGTTGCACCCGATCACCGCTCCCTTCCTCGGCTTCGGCCACGACGAGCAGTTGGTCGTCTCCCGGCACGGCTGGCTGGAACGCCGCTGGCAGCTCGTGCCGCACGCCCGGGTGCAGTCGGTGCGGATCTCCCAGGGCCCGGTATCACGCCGGCTCGGCCTGGCCAACCTCGCCTTCCACACGGCCGGATCGCGGCTGCACGCCCGCGCCCGGGGGCTGGACGCGACCCACGTCCGCCAGTGGCAGGCCGAGCTGATCGAACTCGCCCAGGCCCACCGTCCCGACATCACCGTGCCGGTAATCCGGCCCGGGCAGTCGGGTGAACCATCGGGGACTGTCCCCGTTGGTTCAGCGGGGACTCACGCGGACGGGCCGGACGCCTTCCGCGCCGACCAGGCGGACGACACCATCTCGTCCACCGAGTAGCGCATCCTCCAGTCGAGGTCGGCGGCGGCTGCGCTGCCATCGGCGACGATCCGCGCCGGGTCGCCGGGACGCCGCGGCGCGATCTCGGGGGTGAACGCGATCCCGGTCACCCGGGCCATCGCGTCCATGATCTGCCGGACGCTCAGGCCGTCCCCGCTGCCCAGGTTGTACGCCGGACGCAGCTCGCGTCCAGACGCCAGGGCGAGCGCCGCCGCGACGTGCGAGGTTGCCAGGTCGCCGACGTGGACGTAGTCGCGGACGCAGGTGCCGTCGGCGGTCGGGTAGTCGTCGCCGTTGATCCGGGGCGTCCGGCCGTCCAGGAGTGCCTCGATCACCAGCGGGAACAGGTTGTGCGGGCTCGCGTCGAAGACCTCGTCGGTGGCCGAGCCGACCACGTTGAAGTAGCGCAGGCAGACGCCGCGGAACCCGTCCCGGGCGCGGACGAGGTCGCGGATCAGCCACTCGGCGACCAGCTTCGACTCCCCGTACGGCGACTCGGGGTGGTTGGGCGAGTCCTCGGTGACGATGTCGGTGGCCGGCGTCCCGTAGACCGCCGCGGACGAGGAGAACACCAGCTTCGAGACCCCGGCCCGCTCCATCGCCGCCAGCACGCTCGCGGTTCCGGTCACGTTCTGCTCGTAGGTGTGCAGGGGGCGCTGGACCGACACCCCCGCGTACTTGTAGCCGGCGACGTGGATCACCCCGTCGCAGCCGTGCTCGCTGAGCGTGGCGGCCACCAGGTCGGTGTCCAGGATCGTCCCCTGCACGAACGGGACGCCGGCCGGCACGAACTGCGTCCGTCCGGTGGAGAGGTCGTCGATGACGACCGGCTCCAGGCCCTGATCCCGCAACGCCCGCACCACGTGTGCCCCGATGTAGCCGGCGCCGCCGGTGACCAACCAACCACTCACGAGCAGGAGTCTATGGGCACGGCCTCGGCGAACCTCCGGCTTGGCTAGGGTTTGACCATGAAGACCCAACCTGTCCTGGGGATCGACATCGGCGGCTCGGGGATCAAAGGCGCCCCGGTCGACCTCAAGGCCGGCGATTTCGCCGCCGATCGTCTGCGGATCCCCACCCCGGCCAAGTCCACCCCCGCCAAGGTCGCCGCCGTGGTGGCCCGGATCGTCGAGCACTTCGCCGACCAGATCGGGGACGGCCCCATCGGCGTGACCATCCCGTCCGTGGTCACGCACGGCATCACCCGGTCCGCGGCGAACATCGACCCGTCCTGGATCGACGCGCCGGCCGAGCAGATCCTCTCCGAGCACCTGGGACGCACCGTCGTCCTGGTCAACGACGCGGACGCCGCCGGCGTCGCCGAGGTGAGGTACGGCGCGGCCAAGGGCCATCCCGGGCTGGTGCTGATGACCACCCTCGGGACCGGCATCGGCAGCGCGCTGATCTACCACGGGGTGCTGATCCCGAACACCGAGCTCGGCCATCTGGAGATCGACGGGCACGACGCCGAGACCCAGGCCTCTGCCGGCGTCCGCACCAAGCTGGGACTCACCTACGAGGAGTACATCCCGAGGCTCCAGCGGTACTACGAGCGGGTGGAGGCGCTGTTCTGGCCCGACCTGTTCGTCGTCGGCGGCGGCATCTCGAAGAACGCCGGCCAGTACCTGCCCTACCTGAGGCTGCACACGCCGATCATCCCTGCGGAGCTGAAGAACCGGGCCGGGATCATCGGTGCAGCCGCGCTCGCCGCTGAGGCGTCCGCGTCCTGAACCGTCGGGGACAGGTACTTCGGTTCACCGACCCGCGTCCTGAACCGTCGGGGACAGGTACTTCGGTTCACCGACCCGCGTCCTGAACCGTCGGGGACAGGTACTTCGGTTCACGTCGGTTCACCGACCCTGAACGAAAGTACCTGTC
>JAFKJK010000007.1 GCA_017306015.1 Propionibacteriaceae bacterium | reverse complement strand
GGCGCCTGGGGAAGCCGCGTGATCGGCTTCATCAGGATGATCTCCTGGATCTTGGTGATCGCGATCGCGTAATCCTCGTCGCCGAGGCGGAACCCCACGAATTGCAGCACCGGGTTGTCGCCGCGCGCGGCCGTCGGCGTCGATCGGGCGTCCTGGCTCATGGGGGCCTCGGTGCGTCTCGGTAAGATGTGCGACCTGGAGGGGATTGTATCACCCCGCGCAGCCGTTCCCCCCGGCCATCCCCCGTTTCTCAGGCCGATTTTGCGCCCCATCCTGCGGCTCCTGTGCAATCGGGACGACCGGACGGGGAGCTCGCGGTCACCGCGATCGACCGGATACGACGACGGCCGCTCAAGTGGTTCCCGGTACGAGTCGGATGCGGCCCGCAGGGGTCCGCGTCCCCCGTTCCTGCCACGCGATCTGGACCTGACACTGCTTCCGCGGGGAGTGCGCGCCGAGCTTCGCGGCCTGTCTCCCGAGCGCGCCGAGACGGTCGGAGGGCACCTCTTGATGGCCGGCCAGCTCATCGACGAGGACCCCCAGTTGGCCCATCGCCATGCCGTTGCGGCCAAGCAGGGCGCTCCGCGGCTGCCGATCGTCCGCGAGGCGGTGGGCGAGACGGCCTACGCCGCCGGGGAGTACGGCGAGGCGCTGAGCGAGTTCCGCGCGCTCCGCCGGATGACCGGGACGGACGAGTACCTGCCGGCGATGGCCGACTGTGAACGGGCGCTGGGACGCTACCCGGCGGCGCTCAAGCTCGTCCGCGAAGGCCTGGCATCCGGTCCGGAGGTTCCGACCCAGATCGAACTGCGGCTCGTCGAGGCCGGCATTCGTGCCGACAGCGGCCAGGCGGACGAGGCGACCCGACTGCTCCAGCGAGAGATCGAGGACATCGGCACCCGTGGCACCAAGCTGTCCCGTGCCCGGCTCCGCTACGCCTATGCCGACCTGCTGGAACGGACGGGCGACGTGGCCGGGGCCGAACGCTGGTTCGTCGCCGCCGCGAACCTGGACCCCCAGGGCAACACCGACGCCGAGGACCGGCTGGCCACGATCCGCGGCGTGGTGATCGAGTACGACGACTCCGAGGATTCCGAGGATTCCGACGAGCCGGACGGCCCGGAAGCTGCACCGGAGGACGAGTGAGCGCCCTGGTCGACGGCTACGACGCCGCATTCTTCGACCTTGACGGCGTGATCTACCTGGGGCCCGAGCCCGTCCCCGGCGCATCCGGGGTGCTGGCCGACGTCGGGCGTCGCGGCACCCGGGTCATGTACGTGACGAACAACGCCGCGCGCCCGGCCCAGGTCGTGATCGACCAACTCCGCGGGCTCGGCTTCGCAGCCGATCCGGGCAACGTGCTCACCTCGGCCCAGGTGGCTGCCGCCATGCTGCCCAAGGAGCTCCCCGCGGGGGCGAAGGTCCTGGTCTGTGGCAGTGCCAACCTGGCCGGGCTGCTCGAGCAGGCCGGGTTCAGGATCGTCGCCTCCGCCGACGACCGGCCCGACGCGGTCGTGCAGGGCTACGACCCGGATCTCAGCTGGCGGCGGCTGGACGAGGCCACGCTGGCGATCCAGAACGGTGCGCGCTGGTACGCGACCAACGACGATGCCTCGCGTCCGACCGATCGCGGCCTGGTCCCCGGGGTCGGCGGTCAGATCGCCGTGGTGGCGACGGCACTCGGCGGCGAGCCGGTGACCTTCGGCAAACCGTTCCGTCCCATGCTCGACGAGGCCGTCCGCCGGACCGGCGCCGCCCACCCGATCTTCGTCGGCGACCGTCTCGACACCGACATCGAGGGGGCGAACGCTGCGGGCATGGACTCCCTGCTCGTCCTCAGCGGGGCCCACGGCAAGCACGACCTGGTGCGAGCCAGCGCCGAGGCGCAGCCAACCTACATCGGACGTGATGTGAGCGCCCTCCTCGAGCCACCGCGAGTGGCCCGACTGCGGGACGGACGCGCCGAGTGCGGGGGCGAGGTCGCCGCGGCCCGCGCCGGCCGGATCGAGTTCGCCGAGCCGCCGGCCGGCTCGTCCCGGCAACTGGACGCGCTGTGGGCGGCGACGAGGCTCGCCTGGCTGGACCCGAGCCTGGACACCGGCCCCGCGCTCGCCCAACTGGATCAGGTGCCGTGACCGACCCAGCGCGGGCTATCGTTGGCCGACCTCGATAACAGGAGTGCACCCGTGGCCCACAACCGCCCGAACTCGGTGGCAACCGATGTCTCACTGATCGCCGTCTTCGCCGCGCTGACAGCAGCGTTCTCGCTGACACCGGACATCCCTCTGCCCGCAGGGGTGCCGATCACGCTGCAGACCCTCGCGGTCATGCTGACCGGTGTCATCCTCGGGCCCCGGCGCGGCTTCCTCGCCATCCTGCTCTACCTGGTGGTCGGCTTCGCCGGGCTCCCGGTCTTCGCGGGCGGCGCCGCCGGCCTCGGCGTCCTCGCCAAGCCCTCGATCGGCTACCTGCTGGCCTTCCCGATCGGCGCCGCGGTAACGGGCGCCGTCGCGAAGCTGGTGGTGACCCGGACGGGGTTCACACGGGCGGCCGGGTTCTTCTTCGCCGGACTGGCCGGGTCGGTCGTGATCCACGCAGCCGGCATCGCGGGCCTGATGATCGTGGCCAGGATGAACTTCGTCACCGCGCTGCTCACCGACCTCGCCTTCTGGCCCGGGGACCTGGTCAAGGCCGGGATCGCCGCGGCGATCGCCGTGGCCGTGCACAAGGCATTCCCCGCGCTGCTCGCTCCGCGGGTAGCCGCAGCCTGAGTTGATCAGGCTCATCGGTGCCGGCGTCACCGTCCACCTCCCGGTGGCCGGCTCGGCGCCCCGTACCCGGACGATCCTGGAGCCGCTCACCCTGAACCTCGCCGAGCGCCGGATCGCCCTGATCGGGGCCAACGGCTCGGGCAAGTCGACGCTGCTCCGGCTGCTGAACGGCCTCGTCGTCCCGACCGCCGGACGGGTGGAGGTGGACGGTCTCGACACCGTCCGCGACGGGGTGAAGGTGCGGCGCCAGGTCGGCTTCGTGTTCACCGACCCGTTGTCGCAGCTCGTCCTCGCGACCCCGGCTGACGACATCGAACTGAGCCTGCGCAAGCGGATCCGCGACCGTGGCCAGCGGCGGGGGGAGGCACTGCGCCTGCTCGCCGGGGCCGGGCTCGCCGACCTCGCCGACCAGAGCGTCTACGACCTCTCCGGAGGCGAGCGGCAACTGGTCGCGCTCACCTCCGTCCTGGCCACTGAACCATCCGTGGTGATCGCCGACGAGCCGACCACCCTGCTCGATCTGCGCAACCGCAATCGGGTGCGCGCCGCGCTGGCCGCGCTCGACCAGCAACTCATCCTCGCCACCCACGACCTCGATCTCGCTGCCGACGCCGAGCGCGTCCTCGTCGTGGAGGCGGGTCGCGTGGTGGCGGACGGCCCTCCCGCCGAGGCGATCGCCGCCTATCTCGAACTGGTGTCGCGATGAGCGGGCTGTTCAGCCTGTACGTGTCCGGCGACTCCCCGATGCACCGGCTGGGCGTCGGCTGGAAGTACCTGATCGTCGTGATCCTGATCGTGCCGGCGGTCGCCGTCGGATCCCCGTGGCTGAGCCTGGCTTCGCTGGTCGCGTCCATGCTGGCGCTCGTCGTCGCGCGACTCCCGCTCGGCTACGCGCTCCGAATGCCGTGGGGAGTGTGGATCCTGGCCGCGGTGCTCGCCGGCTACCAGCTGCTGCTCGGCTCGGCCGGGCTGGCAATCGTCGTTGCGGTCAACCTGGTCACCGCGATCTACGCGTCCCGGCTGCTCACTGCCACCACGACGGCGACCGTCCTCGTGGACGCGCTCACCAGCGCACTGCGGCCGCTCCGGGTCGTCCGGATCAACCCGGAACTCGTGGGGCTGGCGGTCGCGCTGATGCTGCGGTCCGTCCCCGTGCTGCTGGACGCGTTCGGCGAGGTCCGGATGGCCGCCCGGGCTCGCGGCCGGGAGCGGAACCCGTTCACCCTGGTCACCCCCGTCGTCGTCCGCGCCGTCGGCCACGCCCAGGCGACCGGCGCCGCCCTGGCCGCCCGGGGCCTCGACGGCGACTGACGCTCCTCTCGGTGGGAGCGAACGTGGAGCGAGCCTAGGATGTGCCCGTGAGCGATTCCGACGAGGTGCCGCAGGCTCCTGCCACCGGGGTGCCGGCGATCGACGAGGCGCTCGCCGCGCTCGACCTCTCCGGTGACGTGGGCGAGCATCCCGAGCAGTTCGCCCGCGTCGTGGAGGCACTTCAGACCGCCTTGCGCGACCCGGACCCGAGGTGAGCGGACGGCTCGACCGAGCCCTGGTCGACCGCGGGCTGGCCCGCTCACGCCAGCAAGCCGCCGAAGCCGTCCGTGCCGGCAGGGTCAGCGTGAACGGGACGCCGGCCGGTCGTCCCTCCCACCCCGTCGGTCCGGGCGACCGCCTCGAGGTCGCCGGTGCCGACCACTACGTCTCCCGCGCCGCCCACAAGCTGGCGGACGCGCTCGCCTCCTCCCGGATCGCCGTCCCACCCCGAGTGCTGGACGCCGGTGCCTCGACCGGCGGCTTCACCCAGGTGCTGCTGGAAGGCGGCGCCGAACAGGTCTACGCGGTGGACGTCGGCCACGGCCAGCTGGTGGCAGGGCTGCGGGCGGATCCCCGCGTGCACGTCCGCGAGCGGCTCAACCTGCGTGATCTCACCCTCGACCACCTCGACGGTGAGCCGGTCGGCCTCGTCGTGGCCGACGTCTCGTTCATCTCGCTGACGCTGCTGCTGCCGTCCCTGCTGGCCGTGCTCCGGCCGGACGGCGACGCGTTGCTGCTGGTCAAGCCGCAGTTCGAGGTCGGCAGGGCGGGGCTGGACGATCGCGGCGTCGTCCGCGACCCCCGGCTTCGCGCCCAGGCGGTGACCGGAGTCGTGGCGGCCGCCGCAGCGCTCGGCTGGACGCCGGGCTGGCAGGCGGAGAGCTGCCTGCCGGGGGAGTCCGGCAACGTGGAGTACTTCGTCCAGTTGCGGCGCCCAGGTTTGGCTGTGGGCGACGACGGCTAGGGTTTCCCCGTGAGTTCCCAGCCCAGGCAGATCGCCCTCACCATCCATCCCGGGCGTCCCGCGGCCCTGGAGGCCGCAGCCCGGTTCGTGACCGGCATGGCCGAGCGCGGCGTCACCTGCCTGGCCGCGGCCGACGACGCGGAACGGCTCGCTCCGCTCGTCGGCGGGGTGGCTCTCGGCGACCTGTCGGCCGAGCCGGTGTCCGCAGAACTGGTGGTGGTCTTCGGCGGGGACGGCAACATCCTGCGCGCTGCCGAGTGGGCCGTCCCCAGGGACATCCCGGTGATGGGCGTCAACCTCGGCCATGTCGGCTTCCTCGCCGAACTGGAGTCCTACGAGCTGCCCACTCTGATCGAGCACATCGCCGGGGGCGACTACCACGTCGAGGAGCGGATGACGATCGACGCCATCGTCCGCGCCGAAGCGGGCGGCGAGGAGGTGTGGCGCTCGTTCGCCGTGAACGAGGTCTCCCTGGAGAAGCTCGCCCGGGAGCGGATGCTGGAAGTGCTGGTCCGGATCGACGGGCGACCGCTGTCCCGCTGGGCGACCGACGGCGTCCTGGTGTCCACACCGACCGGCTCCACCGCCTACGCGTTCTCGGCCCACGGGCCGGTGATCTGGCCCGAGCTGTCAGCCCTGCTGCTGGTGCCGATGAGCGCGCATGCGCTGTTCGCCCGTCCGCTCGTGCTCTCGGACTCGACCGTTGTCGACATCGAGGTGCTGCCAGGGGTCACTCCCGGCGGAGTCGTCTGGTGCGACGGCCGGCGCTCGGTGGACGTGACCGCCGGGATGGAGATCGAGGCGAGGATCGGCCGCCACCGGCTGAAGCTGGCCCGGATCTCCGAGCAGCCCTTCGTCGACCGGCTGGTCGCCAAGTTCGGGCTTCCGGTGGACGGCTGGCGCGGACCCACCGACTGGGCTGCCCGCAGCGCCCAGACCCAGGCCCGGGCGTCGGGGTGAGCGAGGATGCTGACTGAGATCCGGATCGCCGACCTCGGGGTCATCGGGGACGCCACGATCGAACCGGGCCCCGGCTTCACCGCCGTCACCGGCGAGACCGGCGCCGGCAAGACCCTGATCGTGACCGGCCTCGCGCTCCTGGCCGGCGCGAAGGCCGATCCGAGGCTGATCCGCACCGGCGCAGCGAGGGCGCTGGTGGAGGCCCGCTGGCGCGCCGCCGACGGTGACGCGGAGGCGCTCGCCGACCTCGGCGCCGAACTGGAGGACGGCGAGGTGCTGCTGACCCGGCTCCTGGGGCCCAACCGGTCCCGGATGGCGCTCGGCGGTGTCCAGGTGCCGCTGGGCCAGGCAGCAGCCCTGGTCGGGGAGTGGGTGACCATCCACGGCCAGTCCGAGCAGCTTCGGCTCGGCACCCCGGAGCGCCAGCTCGAGGTGCTGGACCGGTATGCCGGAGCCGAACTCGCCGACGTCCTGGACGGCTACCGCGTCGACTACGCGTCCCGGCAGCACGCGTCGGCCGAGCTGCACGAACTGGTGACCCAGGCCCAGGCCCGCGCCCGGGAACTCGACCTGCTCAGGTTCGGGTTGGACGAGATCGAGAAGACCGCCCCGCAAGCCGGCGAGGACGCCGCGCTGGCCGCGGAGACGCTCCGGCTGCAGGCCGTCGACGACCTGCGCCAGGCAGCACAGGGCGCGCTCGTCGCCCTCGCCGGGGACGAGGACGCCTACACCGAGGCGGCCGACGCGCTCAGCCTGGTGTCGACGGCCCGCAAGACGCTCGCGTCCGGGGTCGGGAAGGACGCGGAATTGGCGCCGATCGCCGACGAGCTCTCGGGTGCGGCAGCGGCGCTCGCCGACGTGTCGTCCGCGCTCGCCGGCTACCTCGCCGGCCTGGACGCCGACCCGCTGAGGCTGGAGTGGATCGCCGGCCGGCGCGCCGAACTCGCCCACCTCACCCGCAAGTACGGCGAGACCGTCGACGAGGTGCTCGCCTGGTCGGCCGAGGCCGCCATCCGGGTCACCGAACTGGACGCGGGCGACGCCCGGATCGAGGAACTCCGCGCCGAGGTGGCCCGGCTCGACGATCGGCTGGCTGCGGCCGCAGCCGAACTCAGCCGGCTGCGTCGCACGGCGGCCGACCAACTGGCCGGGCTGGTGGCGGCCGAGCTTGCAGCTCTGGCCATGCCCAGCGCGCAACTCGCCTTCGAGCTCAGCCCGCGTGAACTCGGCCCGGGTGGCGGCGACCAGGTCAACCTGGTCTTCTCCGCCAACCCGGGCAGCGCGCCCGGACCGCTCGGCAGGGTCGCGTCCGGGGGCGAGCTCAGCCGCGTCCGGCTGGCGCTGGAAGTGGTGCTCGCGACAGAGGCGACCGGCGAGACGTTCGTCTTCGACGAGGTGGACGCCGGTGTCGGCGGCGCGGTGGCGCTGGAGATCGGCCGGCGCCTGTCCCGGCTGGCCGAGACCTGCCAGGTGATCGTCGTCACCCACCTGGCGCAGGTCGCTGCCTTCGCCGACCGGCACTACCAGGTGACCAAGGCCGACGACGGCTCGGTCACGACCAGTGGGGTGCGCCGGGTCGAGGGCGAGGAGCGGGTGGAGGTGCTCGCCCGGATGATGGGTGGCCTCGACTCCAGCGAGTCGGCGCTCGCGCATGCCCGAGAATTGCTGGCAGAGGTCGGTTGATACCGTCCCGCGGAGCGTCGGATTGTCCGTCCGCGGCCCGGTCCCTATAGGCTGGAACCCCGTGGGTAACTCGACTCAGACCAAGCACGTATTCGTGACCGGAGGAGTCGTCTCCTCCCTCGGCAAGGGCCTGACCGCCTCCAGCCTCGGCAGCCTTTTGGTGGCCCGTGGCCTGAAGGTCACCATGCAGAAGCTGGATCCGTACCTCAACGTCGATCCGGGCACCATGAACCCCTTCCAGCACGGCGAGGTCTTCGTCACCGAGGACGGCGCCGAGACCGACCTCGACATCGGCCACTACGAACGCTTCCTGAACGTGAACCTCGGTGCCGAGGCGAACGTCACCACCGGCAAGATCTACTCCTCGGTGATCGCGAAGGAGCGCCGCGGCGACTTCCTCGGCGACACCGTCCAGGTGATCCCGCACATCACCAACGCGATCAAGGACGAGATGCTCGCGATGGCCACGCCCGGGGTGGACGTCGTCATCCACGAGATCGGCGGCACCGTCGGCGACATCGAGTCGCTGCCCTTCCTGGAGGCCGCCCGGCAGGTGCGCCGCGAAGTCGGCCGTGAGCACGTGTTCTTCCTGCACGTCTCGCTGGTGCCCTACATCGGTCCCAGCGGAGAGCTGAAGACCAAGCCCACGCAGCATTCCGTGGCGGCGCTCCGCCAGGTCGGCATCCAGCCGGACGCCATCGTCTGCCGCGCGAGCATGGACATCCCCACCGGCGTCAAGCGCAAGATCGCCCTGATGTGCGACGTGGACGAGGAGGCCGTGATCTCCTGCCCGGACGCCCCGTCCATCTACGACATCCCGAAGGTGATCCACTCCGAGGGACTGGACGCCTACGTGGTGCGCCGGCTCGGGGTGGCGTTCCGCGACGTCGACTGGACGAAGTGGAACGACCTGCTCGAGCGCGTCCACAACCCTCGTGAGGAGATCACGATCGCGCTGGTCGGCAAGTACATCGACCTGCCCGACGCCTACCTGTCGGTCAGCGAGGCGCTGCGGGCCGGCGGCTTCGCGAACTGGGCGAAAGTGAACCTCCGCTGGGTTCCGTCCGACAGCTGCGAGACCCCGGCCGGCGCCGCGGCCGAGCTCGGCGACGTCGACGGCATCTGCGTGCCCGGCGGCTTCGGGATCCGCGGCGTGGAGGGCAAGCTCGGTGCGCTGCGCTACGCCCGGGAGAACCAGCTTCCGTCGCTCGGGCTGTGCCTGGGCCTGCAGTGCATGGTGATCGAGGCGGCCAGAGATCTGTGCGGGCTCACCGACGCCGGCTCGACGGAGTTCGACCCGCAGACGCACGACCCGGTGATCGCGACGATGGCCGAGCAGGTCGAGATCGTCGCCGGGCAGGGCGACATGGGCGCCACCATGCGGCTGGGCGCCTATCCGGCCGAACTCGTGCCCGGCTCGCTGGTCGCCCGCGCATACGGGACGACCAGGGTCAGCGAGCGGCACCGCCATCGCTACGAGGTGAACAACGCCTACCGCGACCGGCTCGAGGCCGCCGGGCTGAAGATCTCCGGCACCAGCCCGGACGGCACGCTGGTCGAGTTCGTCGAGCTCGACCGCGAACTCCACCCGTACTACGTCGCCACCCAGGCTCACCCCGAGTTGAAGTCGCGGCCGACCCAGCCGCACCCGCTGTTCGTCGGGCTGGTCGAAGCCGCCCTGGAGCGCAAGCTGTCGGCCCGGCTGCCGGTGACCGATGACTGAGCCGTCCCCGCGCCGGCTGGGACGCGACGAGCTCACCGACCGTCCCGAGCAGTGGCCGGTCGACGGACACCGGCTGCTGGCCCGCGGGGCCGTCACCGACCTCGTCGAGGACGCCGTGCGCACCCCTCACGGCGACCTGATGCGTCGGCAGTACACCCTGCATCCCGGTGCGGTCGGCGTGATCGCGCTCGACGACCAGGACCGGATCGCCGTCGTCCTGCAGTACCGCCACCCGGTGGCGCACCGGCTGGTGGAACCGCCGGCCGGCCTGCTCGACCACGACAACGAGGTCTACCTCGTCGCCGCGCAGCGCGAGTTGGCCGAGGAGGCGGGCCTGGCCGCGTCCGACTGGCGCGTGCTGGTGGACCTGTTCACCAGCCCCGGTGCGACGCAGGAGTCGGTGCGGATCTACCTCGCCCGGGGGCTCTCCGTCGTCCCTCAGCCGGACGGCTTCGAGCCCGAGTCGGAGGAGGCGTCGATGGAGTCCGCGTGGGCGGATCGCGGCGAACTCGTGGACGCGATCCTGGCCGGCCGGCTGCAGAACCCGGTGATGGTCTCCGGGGTCCTGGCGCTGGAGGCCGCGCTCGCGTCCGGGCGGCTGGACCAGCTGCGTCCCGCCCACGCGCCGTGGCCGTCCCGCGAGGTCCGGGAGGCCCAGAACCGCCGGCTCACCCATGGCGACGCCGGCTGAGCGGGCCGTCGCCGGCTTTCTCGACCACCTGGTGGTCGAGCGCGGAGCCTCCCCCCACACCGTCAGCGGCTACCGCCGCGACCTGAACCGGTACCTCGGCTTCCTCGCCGAGCGCGGGATCGACGATCTGTCCGGCGTCGCCGAGGCGGACGTGGCGGCCTTCCTCGCCGCGCTGCAGACGCCCTCTCCCGAGCACAGGGCACTCTCCGTCCCCAGCGCCACCCGGGCGCTGGTCGCCGTCCGCTCGCTGCACGCCTTCGCCGCGGGAGAGGGGATCACCGCGGACAGTCCCGCGGCCGCCGTCCATCCGCCGCGGCCGTTGCGCCGGCTGCCGAAGGCACTCAGCATCGACCAGGTCACCGCGCTGCTCGCCGCTCCGGACGTCGCCACCCCGGAGGGGCTCCGCGACGCCGCCTTGCTGGAACTGCTCTACGCCACCGGGGCCCGGATCTCCGAGGTGCTCGACCTGGACGTGGACGACGTCACCGGCGTCCTCGCCGACGCGAACGCGGCGCTGCGGCTGTTCGGCAAGGGGCGCAAGGAGCGGATCGTCCCGGTCGGCAGCTACGCCCGCACGGCACTGGACGCCTGGCTGGTGCGCGGGCGTCCGGTGTTCGCGCAGGCGTCCGTCCGGCCCAGCCCGGCGCTGCTGCTGAACACCCGCGGCCAACGGCTCAGCCGGCAGAGCGCCTGGCAGGTGCTGCACCGGGCCGGGGAGACGGCGGGCATCGAGGCCGAGGTGTCGCCGCACACCCTGCGGCACTCGTTCGCCACCCACCTTCTCGACGGCGGTGCCGACATCCGGGTCGTCCAGGAGTTGCTCGGCCACTCCTCGGTGACGACCACCCAGATCTACACCCTGGTCACCGCCGAGCACCTGCGCGAGGTCTTCCTCGCCGCCCACCCGCGCGCCCGCTGACGGGCGAGCGGCTGACGGCCGGGCGCGTCGGAGGCGACTTGTCGACAAATGGCCGTAGGGTGTGGGCGTGACCAGCACCAACCCACAGACCCTGCCCGAGGCCGACGAACTCGGACCCACCGGACGTCCGCTGCCGGACCTGCCCGAGCCCACCCGTCCCGACCCGGAACGCAGGAAGCACGCTCTGATCATCGCGATGTGCAACCAGAAGGGCGGGGTCGGCAAGACCACGACGACCATCAACCTCGGCGCAGCCCTCGCCGAGACGGGACGCAAGGTGCTGCTGGTCGACTTCGACCCGCAGGGGTCGCTGTCGGTCGGCCTCGGCGTCAGCCCGCACACCCTGGAGCTGAGCATCTACAACCTGCTGCTCAGCCGCGGCACCAGCATCGACGACGTGCTCATCCACACCGTGGTGGACGGCCTCGACCTGCTGCCGTCCAACATCGACCTGTCCGCCGCCGAGGTGCAGCTGGTCTCGGAGGTGGCGCGCGAGCAGACCCTGGCCCGGGTGCTGGCGAAGGTGCGCGACCGCTACGACCTGATCCTGATCGACTGCGCGCCCTCGCTCGGCCTGCTCACCGTGAACGCCCTCACCTGCTCCGACAAGGTGCTGATGCCGCTGGAGCTGGAGTTCTTCGCCCTGCGCGGGATCGCACTGCTCACCGACACCATCGAGAAGGTGCAGGAGCGGCTGAACCCGCACCTGCAGCGGCTCGGCATCCTCGGCACCATGTACGACGCCCGGACGCTGCACAGCCGCGAGGTGCTCGAACGGGTGGTCGAGGCGTTCGGCGACGAGGTCTTCCACACGGTGATCCGGCGCACCATCAAGTTCCCGGAGACCACTGTCGCCGGCGAGCCGATCACCACGTACGCGCCGGGTTCGCCGGGCGCTGAGGCGTATCGCATGCTCGCACGGGAGGTGCTGGCCAGATGCCCCGGCGCGTAGACCTTCCCGGCGCCGACGCGCTGTTCCGGCGCACGGCTGCCAGCGAGTCCGCGGCCGAGGCGCCGGTCGCCAGCGGGCGGGTGCGGCACGAGGAGAAGATCACGGTCTATGTCACCAGCGACGAGCTGATCGCCCTCGAGCAGGCCCGGCTGTCGCTGCGCGCCGAGCACGGCGTCGTCGTCGACCGCGGCCGGATCGTGCGCGCTGCCGTCGGCCTGGCGATGGCCGACTTCGCCGAGCGAGGGGCCGAGTCCGAACTGGTGCGGCGGCTCGAAGCGTCGTGACGCAGCCCGCATCGGCCGGGCCGGTCGAACGCAGCGCGTTCACCGTCAACCTGGCCAACTTCACCGGCCCGTTCGACCTGCTGCTGCAACTGATCAGCCGGCACAAGCTGGACGTGACCGAGGTCGCCCTCTCCCAGGTCACCGACGACTTCGTCGCCCACCTGAAGGCGGCGCGCGGGCAGCAGGGTCCGGCGGGGTCGTGGTGGGACCTGGACCAGTCGAGCTCCTTCATCGTGATCGCCGCCACCCTGCTCGACCTCAAGGCGGCCCGGCTGCTGCCGTCCGGCGAGGTGGAGGACGCCGACGACCTCGCCCTTCTCGAGGCCAGAGACCTGCTGTTCGCCCGGCTCCTGCAGTACCGCGCGTTCAAGGTGGTCAGCGCCTGGATCGCCGACACGCTGGCGACGCAGGCCCGCCGGCACCCGCGTCCCGGCGGGCTGGAGGAGCGGTTCGCCAAGCTGCTGCCCGAGGTGGAGCTCGACGGCTTCGCCGACATCATCGCCGTCTATGCCGGCCGGGCGATGACCCCCGCTCCGCCGCCGGCACTCCCGCTGGAACACCTGCACCTGCCGCTGGTCAGCGTCCGCGAGCAGGCCGACCTGATCGTCCGCCGGCTGCGTGAGCAGTCCGCGCTGACCTTCCGGGCGCTCGCCGGCGACGCCGACCGGCTCGTCGTCGTGGCCCGGTTCCTGGCCCTGCTGGAGCTGTTCCGCGAGCGCGCGGTGGCGTTCGAGCAGCTGACACCCCTGGGGGAACTGACCATCCGCTGGCTCGGCAACGAGGTGGACGCGGACAACATCGGCGCCGAGTTCGACGAACCCGGCGCGAACGCCGACCCCGGGCCGGCAACGGAGGAGAGCGATGAGTGACACCCTTGCCCCAGCCCTGGAGGCGCTGCTGATGCTGGCGACCGAGCCGATGGCCGCAGCCGAACTGGCCGAGGCCACCGGGGAGCCGGTCGCGGACGTCGAGGAGGCGCTGCGCGCGCTGGCGAGCTTCTACGAGGAGACCGGCCGTGGCTTCGAGTTGCGCCAGGTCGGCGGGGGCTGGCGCTACTACACCCGCAGCGAGCACGCCGAACTGATCGCCACCTGGCTGCTGGAGGGACAGCGCGGCACCCTCAGCCAGGCTGCCCTGGAGACTCTGGCCGTCGTCGCCTACCTCCAGCCGATCAGCCGCGGACGGGTGTCGTCGGTCCGCGGCGTGAACGTCGACGGCGTGATGCGGACGCTGACCGCGCGAGACCTGATCGTCGAGGTCGGGCGCGACGACGAGACCGGCGCCCGGCTGTTCGGCACCACCGGCTACTTCCTGGAGCGGATGGGACTGAACAGCCTCGACGAACTCCCGCCGCTGGCACCGCACCTACCCGACGCCGGCGCACTGGAGGCCGAACTGGCGAACCTCGTCGCGGACGCCGCCGCCGGCGACGACGCCGTTCCGCTGATCGAGGCCGGCGATGAGTGAGGCCGGGCCGGTCCGGCTGCAGAAGGTGCTGGCCGCAGCCGGGGTCGCCTCGCGCCGGGCGGCGGAGGAGCTGATCGCGGCCGGTCAGGTCGAGGTCGATGGCCGGGTCGTCACCGAGCAGGGCCTCCGGGTGGACCCGGCGACCGCCGTCATCCGCGTGGACGGAGCCCGGATCCCGCCGCAGCGCGCCCGGCTGTACCTCGTCCTGAACAAGCCCCGCGGCGTGCTCTCGGCGATGGAGGACGACCGTGGCCGGCCCACCCTTGCCGGCTACGTCCCGTCCGGCCAGCGGCTGTTCCACGTCGGCCGGCTGGACGCCGACACCGAGGGCCTGCTGCTGCTCACCAACGACGGCGACTTCGCCCAGCGGATGACCCATCCCTCGTTCGAGGTGTCCAAGACCTACCTCGCCGAGGTCTCCGGGGTGGTCAGCGATGCCACCCTGAAGCGGCTCCGGGGCGGGATCGAGCTCGACGACGGTCCCATCCGTCCGGACGCCGTGAAGCTGGTTCAGCGCGGAGCCGACCGGAGTCTCGTCCGGGTCGTGCTGCACTCGGGCCGGAACCGGATCGTCCGGCGGATGTTCGACGCGCTCGGCCACCCGGTGCGCAAGCTGTCCCGGCTGGCGATCGGGCCGGTGAAGCTGGGCAGCCTGCGTCCCGGTGAGACCCGGGAGCTGAGCCGCGAGGAACTGGGCGCCCTGCTGGATCTGACCGGGCTGTAGCCCACTGCTGTGGCCCGCCGGCGCCCCGGTGGCGGGAACGCTCAGGGAGGTTCGGTAACCTTGCCACCGTGCCTACTCGCCGCCTGCTTCCCGCCATCGCCTGCCTGCTCGCGCTGACCGCCTGCGGCAGCCCGTCCGCCAGCCCCAGCCCGAGCGCTCCGCTGACCTCGCCCACGGCCTCGCCGAGCCCGAGCTCGACCGTCCCGGTGCAGACGAACCTCGACGGCGTGAAGGTGACCGGAGAGAAGGGCAAGGAGCCCAAGCTGAGTTTCACCAAACCGTTCGTCATCGACAAGACCCAGACGAGGGTGCTCGTGAAGGGCGACGGCGAGGTGGCCACCGCCGACAGCATGATCACCGTCAACTACTACGGCGTCCTGGGTCGCACGGGGACGATGTTCGACAGCTCCTGGCAGCGCAAGAAGCCGGCGACGTTCAGCCTCGGCCAGGTGATCGTGGGCTTCAAGACCGGCCTGACCGGCCAGTCGGCGGGCAGCCGGGTCCTGATCGGGATCCCCGGTGTCGACGGCTACGACGGCGCCGACCCCTCCTACCGGCCGGCGGAGTACAAGGACGGCGACACGATGCTCTTCGTGGTCGACATCATCGCGGTGTCGGTCCCCAACCCGACCGGGACGACGATCACCCCGCCGGCGGGCCTGCCGACGGTCACCGGCAGCGCGACCGAGAAGCCGACGATCACCATGCCGGGCACCACGGCCCCCACGACGATGACCGCCCAGACGCTGATCGAGGGGAAGGGCGCCAAGGTCACCAAGGACGACACCATCTACGCCCGCTTCGTCGGCTACTCGTGGAAGACCGGCAAGCTCATCCAGGACCAGTGGACGCCGATCACCGGCGCGCTGTCGACCACGATCCCCGGCTGGAAGACCGGCCTGGTCGACAAGACGGTCGGCTCCCGGGTGCTGCTCGTCCTGCCCCCGGCGTACGGGTACCCGGAGGGGGCCAACAACCCGCCGCTGGAGAAGGGCGACACCATCGTCTACGTGGTCGACATCCTCTTCGCCTACTCGGCTTAGTAGACAGTGAACCTGCCGCCCGAGTTCGGGAGGCGGATTCACTGTGAGGCCGTCCTGACGGATGGGGACGGGCCCGATCGTTCAGGCGGAGACCACCCAGGGGTCACGCGGGAGCATCGCCGGGTCGAACCGGTCCAGCAGCACGGACGGAGTCACCGGCTCCTCCGGCTCCGCCAACTGGAGGGAGACGGCGATCCGCGTCAACACCTGGCCCGGGCGTGTCCCCAGCCGGGCAAGGGCGGACAGGCTGACCGCTCCGTCCCGCTTCGCCAGGCGCTTCCCGTCCGCGTTCACCGCCAGCGGGACGTGGGCGTAGCCCGGCGGCGTCCCGCCCAGCCGGGTCGCCAGCCAGGCCTGGCGGGGCGCTGAGGAGAGCAGGTCGTCGCCGCGGACGACCTGGTCGACGCCCATCGCGAGGTCGTCCACCACGACGGCGAGGTTGTACGCCGGCGTCCCGTCATTGCGGACGAGGACGAAGTCGTCGACCACACCGGTGACCTCCCCGTGCAGCACGTCGTGGACCGTGCTGGACGCCCCGTCCGCCCGCACCCGCAGCGCCGGAGGCCGGGTGGCCGCGAGTTCGGCGCGGCGCCTCGCCGACAGGCGCAGGCAGGTGCCGGGATAGGGCCGGTACCCGTCCCCGTGCGGGGCGGATGCGGCCTCGGCGATCTCCTTCCGCGTGCAGTAGCAGTCGTAGGTGTCCAGACCGGCCAGCGCGGCGCGATAGACGTCGAGCCGCTCGGACTGGCGGACCACCTCGCCGTCGAAATCGAGCCCGATCGCGGCAAGATCTCCCAGCTGGCTTCGCTCGACGCCCCGGGCGACGGCCACCCGGACGGTGTCCAGGTCCTCGATCCGCAACCGGAAACCCCGTCCGGTACTGCGGGCGAACAGCCAGGCCAGCAGCGCCGTCCGCAGATTGCCCAGGTGCAGCTCAGAGGTCGGGCTCGGCGCGAACCGTCCCGCGCCCGTCTGGAAGTCGTCCACGCACCCTCCCGATCGCAGGACCCAAGCCTAGTGACACCGGCTTTCCGGCTGGCGGCGGCGAGTCTGGACTGATAGCTTCCTCACAGCATCAACGGCGCTGTTCACTTGGGGTTGGCATGAAGAAGTTGGTGGCGATTCTCGCCGCGCTCGCGCTCGCATTCGTTCTCCCGACGCCGGCATCGGCGGACACGGCCGTCACCGAGCCGATGGTCTCGGTGGGGGACTTCGGGCAGTACTTCGTCCAGAAGGGCAAGAAGGTCACCGTCAAACCCGAAATCGTGAAGCAGGGCGCGGTGACGGTGACGTCGGCGAAGATAACGGTGAAGCACGGCCGGAAGACCGTCGCCAAGAATGTGAAGAGCGTGAAGCTGCGTTCCGGCAGCTACCAGGTCACCACCAAGATCACCTGGACGGCCGCCGGCGATCCGGCAGTGAAGACGACGGTGTCGACCAGGCCGCTGCGGATCAGCACGCTCACCGCGTCGACACAGGCCGCCGCCCTGCTCCAGGCCATCAACGCCGCGCGGGCGAACGTTCCGGGAATGGCGGACGCGATGGCGGCGGGGAAGGCCGTCCCCCTGCAGCGTTCGGCGGCACTGGACAAGATCGCAACGTCGTGGTCGACAAAGTCCGCCAAGAAGCACAAGCCCGTCGCGCCCGACTGGGCCCAGGTCTCCGACGCGTACGAGTGGGTGTGGTACCTCCCGCTGAAGACCTGGAGTCCCTACCACCCGACCATGGCCGCGGAACTCGCCGCGGGCTACCTTTCTGCGGACAGCCCGCTGGCCGCGTGCGGGGCGCACGAGGTCGGCGGGAACGTGATCAGCGACTGCAGCGCGGACATGGAGGCGCGCTGGTCCCATCTGGGCGTCGGCTTCGCCTGGGACAGCGCCGGCAAGCTCTGGCTCACCCTCCTGCTGGCGAGCGACGGGCAGTAGCCTCGCCGCGCCGATCGTCCCTTCGTCGGGCGCTGCGGACGGGTCTGCGCCGGCAGCGCTGCTAGCCTCGTGGAGGCCCCTGGAGAGCGGAAGATGACGCAGCAGAAGTCCGAACGGATCATGAACCTGGCGATCTGCCTGCTCATGTCCCGGCGGTTCGTCGAGAAAGCGCACATCCGCGAGGTGGTCGAGGGCTACCACGGCCTGTCCGACGCCGCGTTCGAACGCACCTTCGAGCGCGACAAGGACGAGTTGCGCCACCTCGGCGTCCCGGTCGAGACGGGCAGCAACGACCCGCTGTTCCCCGACGACGTCGGCTACCGGATCCTGCGCGCCGCCTTCGAACTGCCGGCGATCGAGTTCACCCCCGCCGAGACCGCGGCCCTGGGCTTGGCTGCCAGCGTCTGGGAGTCGGCCACGCAGGCCGGCCGGACGGTGTCCGCGCTGGCCAAGCTGCGCGCCGCCGGCGTCGACCCCGACCCGACGCGGCTGTCGGCGTTCGCCCCGTCCGTCGGGGCGAGAGAACCGGCCTTCCCCGGCATCTGGGCCGCCTACGCCGAGCGGGCGCCGATCAGCTTCGGCTACCGCGGCGAGGTCCGGCGCGTGGAGCCGTGGGCGATGACGTCCCGCCGCGGAGCCTGGTACCTCCTCGGCCACGACCGCGGCCGCGACGCGCCTCGCGTCTTCAAGGTCGCCCGCGTGGACGGGGTGGCCACCCGGATCGGCAAGCCCGGGAGCTACCGCCTGCCGGAGGACCTGGACGTCGCCAAGGCCTGGCGCAGCCTGGAACCGGCAGCCAGCGACGAGACCGCGCTGCTCGCGCTGCGGGACGGACGGGCGAACGACCTGCGCCGGGGCGGATCGCCCGAGCCGGACGTGCAGCCCGTCCCGCCGGGCTACCAGGCCTACCGTGTCGGCTATGCCCGGCCGGGGGACTTCGCCGCCGAACTGTGCGCCCGGGGCGCCGATGTGCTCGTCCTGGCCCCCGACACGCTCCGGCAGGCGGTCATCACCCGGCTCGAGGCGGTAGCGGGCCCGACGGACGAACGGGGAGCCGAAGCATGAACACCTCGGCCGACCAGGTGATCCGGCTGCTGTCGCTGGTGCCGTACCTGCAGCGCAACCCCGACGCCGACCTCACCGAGACCGCGGCCAGGTTCGGGGTGTCGTCCGAGCAGCTCGTCGAGGACCTGAACGTGCTGTGGTACTGCGGCCTGCCCGGCGGTCTGCCCGGCGACCTGATCGAGATCGACATGGATGCCCTCGAGGGCAGCGGACGGATCCGGCTGTCGAACGCCGACTACCTCGCCCGGCCGATGCGGTTCACCCCGGACGAGGCGCTCAGCCTGCTGGTCGCGCTGCGCGCCGTCCGCGAACTGACCGGGCCGAGTGACACGGACGGCGTCGACAGCGCCCTGGCCAAGCTGGAGTCGGCCACCCCGGCAGCCGACGCGACGCCGGCGGTGACCGTTGCCAGCGGCGACGAGCACGTGCGGGCCGCGCTCGCCGCCGCCATCGACGCCCGTGGCCTGGTCGAGTTCGACTACACCGACTCCGGGTTGGAGTCGTCGGTGCCGAAGGTGGCCCCGGTGAAGCTGATCGTCCGGGACGGCTACGGCTATCTGCAGGCCTGGAGCCTGGAGCGTCGTGACTGGCGGACCTACCGGCTGGACCGGATCGGAACGGTCCGCCCGGCGAAGGGACGGCGGCCCCGGCTCGGCGAGCCGCCCGACTTCGGTGCCGGCTGGCTCGAGCTGAGGCCGGACGCCGCGACGGTCACCCTGCGGCTGGCCCCGGAGGCCGGGTGGATCACCGAGTACTACCCGACCCTGGCCGTCCGTCCCGGCGAGTCGGCGGTCGAGGTGGACCTGCTGGTCGCCGACCCTGCGTGGCTGCGATCGCTCCTGCTCCGGCTCGGTCCCGGGGTGCTGGCGGTCAGCCCGCCGGAGGCGGCGGCGGACGCCCGGCAGGCGGCGGAGGACGCGCTGCGTGCCTATCGGGCCGGCTAGGTGGAGGTAGGGTGCAGCCATGATCTGGGTGCTGATCTTCGGGCTGATCGCCCTTGCCGGGCTGATCACGCTGATCAGCTACGCGGTGTGGCTGTGGCACAAGGCGTCCGACCTGTTCAGCGAGCTGGAGATGCTCGGCAAGCGGCTGGAGGAGCTCGGCGACCTGCTGGCGCAGCTCCAGCCGACCGAATTCAGTTCGTCCGCGAGCTAGGGTTGGTGGGCGAGACACCCTAGGGTTGCTCCTGCACGAAGGAGACTGTGATGCCGTCTGGCTGGGAGTGGGCGATCCTGGTGCTGATCGCGCTGCTGCTGTTCGGCGGTTCGCGGCTGCCCGGCATCGGTCGCAACGCGGGCCGAGCCGTCCGCACCTTCTCCGAAGAGATGGCCTCGTTCCGCGGGGACAAGCCCAGTGCCGGCTCGCCGCCGTCCCCGTCCGCCGTCCCGGTGGGCACGCCGGCATCACCGTCCGAGCCGGAGCAGAACTGACGTGACCGCCGCCGCAGTGAAACCGAAACAGCGCCTGAGCTGGTTGCGTCCGCCCAAGTCCGATCCCGACGGGATGATGTCGCTGGCCGACCACCTGCGGGAACTCCGCTACCGGGTGATCGTCGCCGTGTTCGCCCTGGTCGTATTGAGCATCGTCGCCGCCTTCTTCTACGACCAGCTCTATCTGGTGCTGATGCATCCCTACCTTCAGGCGGCCGAGATGCTGAAGGCCAGCCACCCCGAGATCACCACCACGCCGGTGATCAGTGGTGTGACGGCACCCTTCACGCTGGCGCTCGAGGTCTCCATTGTCGCCGGGCTGGTCCTGTCCTCGCCGATCTGGATCTACCAGCTGTGGGCCTACATCGCACCCGCACTGCTGACCAAGGAGAAGAAGTATGCGCTGGCGTTCCTGGGTGCCGCCGTACCGCTGTTCCTGCTCGGCGTGCTGATCGGCTACTACATCCTGCCGCAGGGCATCTCGGTGCTGATCGCCTTCACCCCGGACACCGTCCCGGTGACGAACCTGCTGGACATCAAGGACTTCCTGAAGCTCACCCTGCAGATGATGGTGATCTTTGGGCTGGGCTTCCTGATGCCGGTGGTGGTGGTCGGGGCGAACATGATGGGCGTGCTCACGGCAGAGCAGCTCAAGAAGGCACGCACCTACGTGATCTTCGGCCTGTTCGTGTTCGGAGCTGCGGCGACGCCGTCCACCGACCCGTTCTCGATGCTCGCCCTGGCGTTGCCGATGGTCGCCCTGTACCTGATCGCCGAGGTGATCTGCCGCGTCCACGACCGCAGGAAGGCCAGAGCCGAGGCGGTGGCCTGAGGTGGCGCTGCGCTACGACGGGTCGGCCCTCAGCCTGGTCGTGAACCCGTCGGCCGGCGGCGGCCGCGCTGGCCGGCTGCTGCCCAAGGTCACCGGCGCCCTGCTCACCGGGATGCCCGGGGTCAGCCTGCGGGTCTTCCAGACCTCGACCTGGGCCGAAGCGCGGCTCCGGTGCATCGAGATCGTCGAGCGGGCGGAGGCCGCGCGGCTCGGTGGGGGCACCGACTCGCTGCTGGTGATGGGCGGGGACGGCATGATGCACCTCGGCCTGAACGCCGCCGCCAACACCGGCGTCCCGCTGGGGCTGGTCCCCGCGGGCCGCGGCAACGACTTCTGTCGCGGCGTCGGCGTGCCGACGCAACCGCTGGCCGCGGTCGACGCGGTCGTGGGCGGCCACACGACCCGGATCGACCTGATGTCCGCCACCGGCAACCTGGTGGACGGGGCCGAGCACCGCTGGGTGGGTTCGATCGTCTCCACCGGCTTCGACGGACGGGTCAACTATCGCTCCAACCACAGCAAGATGCGGTTGGGGGCGCTCACCTACGGCTTCTCCGCGCTGGCCGAGCTCAGCAGCTTCGAGCCGTTGAGCTACCGGATGGTCATCGACGGCGTGGTGCGTGAGCAGACCGCCATGTTCATCGCCGTCGGGAACGCCGGCTGGTTCGGCGGCGGCATGCAGGGCTGCCCCCGGGCGTCGGTGACCGACGGCAAGCTCGACCTGACCGTGATCAACCCGGTGTCGCGGATGACGCTGCTGCGGCTCCTGCCGGCGATGTACACCGGTGGCTTCGTCACCGATCCGGCGGTGGAGCTGCTCACCGCCAGCGAAGTGGTCGTCGACGGCGACGGCCTCTACGCGATGGCGGACGGTGAGGAGCTCGGCGCCGTCCCGGTGACGTTGCGGGCCGTGCCGGACACGCTCACCCTGTACACCCCGGCGTCGTGACGACCGGGGTGGCCGACTTCGCGGCCGGGTACTCCTTCGCGCTCGACGACTACCAGCTGGCGGCGTGCGAGCACGTCCGCGCCGGAGCCGGAGTGCTGGTCGCGGCCCCGACAGGTGCCGGCAAGACGGTGGTGGGGGAGTACGCCGTCCACCTCGCGCTGGAAACCGGCCGAAAGTGCTTCTACACCACCCCGATCAAGGCGCTGAGCAACCAGAAGTACCACGACCTGTGCGACCGCTATGGCACCGAGGCCATCGGCCTGCTCACCGGCGACACCACGATCAACGGCGAGGCGCCGGTGGTGGTGATGACCACCGAGGTGCTGCGGAACATGATCTACGCCGGCTCGCCGACGCTGGCGAACCTCGGCTTCGTCGTGATGGACGAGGTGCACTACCTCGCCGATCGCTTCCGCGGCCCGGTGTGGGAGGAGGTGATCATCTCCCTGGCGGACTCGGTGCAGCTGGTCGCCCTGTCGGCGACGGTCAGCAACGCGGAGGAGTTCGGGGAGTGGCTCTCCGAGGTCCGCGGCGGGGTGGAGGTCGTGGTCTCCGAACGGCGACCGGTCCCGCTGTACCAGCACGTCATGGTGGGACGCCGGCTCGTCGAGCTGTTCGCCGGGGCAGACGTCAACCCGGAGTTGCTCAGGATCGCCAAGGGCGAGTCCCGCAGCCAGCGCGACGACAGCCGGCGTCCGCGGGGACGCTCCGGGAACGGACGCAGTTCGGTCGGCTATGGCTCGGGACGCTACGGCGGGGCCGCCGCCCGCGGCCGGCTGGACGCCAGCCGGCAGCTCGTGCCGCGCCGCGACGCCACGATCGAACGGCTCGAGGCGGACGGGCTGCTGCCGGCGATCTACTTCATCTTCTCCCGGCAGGGCTGCGACACCGCCGTCGGCCAGCTGCTCAACTCGGGCCTGCGGCTGACCAGTACCGCCCAGCGCGCCCGGCTGCGGGAGATCGCCCGGCAGCACACCGCGGGCCTGAGCGCCTCGGACCTGGCCGCTCTCGGCTACGACCGCTTCCTGGAGGCGTTCAGCAGTGGCATCGCCGCCCACCACGCCGGTCTCCTGCCGGCCTTCAAGGAGGCCGTCGAGGAGGCGTTCGCCGCCGGGCTGGTGAAGGTCGTCTTCGCGACCGAGACGCTCGCCCTGGGCATCAACATGCCCGCGAAGAGCGTCGTGCTGGAGAAGCTGGTGAAGTACAACGGCGAGACGCACGCCGACATCACCGCCGGCGAGTACACCCAGCTGACCGGACGGGCCGGCCGGCGCGGCATCGACGTCGAGGGCCACGCGGTCGTCTGCTGGCAGCCCGGGCTCGACCCGCGCGCGCTGGCGGGCCTGGCCTCCCGCCGGACCTACCCGCTGCGTTCTGCCTTCGTCCCGACCTACAACATGGCGGTGAACCTGGTCGCGACGGTTGGACGCCAGCGCGCCCGCGGCCTGCTGGAGCAGTCCTTCGCGCAGTTCCAGTCCGACCGGTCCGTGGTCGGGCTCGCCCGCTCCGTCCAGGCCAGCACCGGGCGGATCGCGGCCGAGTGGGCGCAGGCGGCCTGCGACCGCGGGGACGCAGCGGAGTACTTCCGCCTGCGGGCGGAGATCTCCGCCGTGGAGGCCGGCGCAGCCCGGCAGCGGAGGACCGACCGGCGCGCCGAGGTGATCGAGGTGCTCAGCGGGCTGCGTCCCGGCGACATCGTCGACGTCCCGGGCAAGCGGCACCGGGGCTGGGCGGTGGTGATCGACACCGGCGTCCCCACGCCGACGGTCCTGACGGTGGACCGGCAGGTTCGGCGGCTGAGCGCGGCCGACTTCCCGCAGCCGCCGACGGTGGCCGGGCAGGTGAAGGTGCCCAAGCACTTCGATCGCCGCTCGCCGGCCTTCCGGCGCAACCTGGCCGCCGCGCTGGAGGCCAGGATCTCCCGCGGCGACCTGGTCATCACCCGTCCGGACGACGCCGCCGACGCCGACGCGATGGCCGGGATCGCCGAGTTGCGCGCCCGGATGAAGGCACATCCGGTGCACCGCTGCCCGGACCGGGAGACCCACGCCCGGTACGCGGAGGCCGCGTTGCGGCTGGAACGTGACCGCGAGACCGCCCAGCGGCAGGCCGACCGGCGCACCAACACGATCGCCGTCCGCTTCGACCGGGTCTGCTCGGTGCTGGAGTCGCTCGGCTACCTCGACGAGGGCGGACGTCACGTCCTGCCCGCGGGACGGATGCTGTCGCGGATCTACTCCGAGCTCGACCTGGTCACGGCCGAGGCGGTCCGCTCAGGCGTCTTCGACACCCTGACCGCCCCCCAGCTGGCCGCGGTGGTGTCCTCGCTGGTCTACGAGGCTCGGGGAGAGTCCCGCGGCCCGTCCCGGATGCCCGACCGCGCCAGCGAGGACGCCCAGCAGCAGCTGCGGCGCGTCTGGCGGGAGGTGTCGCTGGTCGAACGCGATCACCGCCTGCCCAGTCACGACCCGCCGGAGATCGGCTTCGCCGAGGCCATCCACGCCTGGACGGCCGGAGCCGAGCTCGCCGAGGTGCTGGAACGGTCCGGCCTCACCGCCGGCGACTTCGTCCGCTGGGCACGCATGGTGATGGACGCCGCCGGCCAGCTCGCCGACGCCGTCGGCCCGGGTCCGTTGCGCGACACGGCGCGGGAGCTGATCTTCCACGTCCGCCGCGGTGTGGTCGACGCCGCCCCGCTCGAGGACGACTGACGTGGTGGGGTGGCCGTTCCGACGCCGACCCTCCCATCGCGCGATCCCGGGCGTCCTGCCGTCCCGGGCCTGACCCGGGATGAGTTCCGTCCCGGGCGAGGGCGGCCAGCGTCAGGGCCGGATCGCGGGGTGAACCGAGGTGCCTGTCCCCGACGGTTCAGCGGGCTGAACCGAAGTACCTGTCCCCGGTGGTTCGGTGGGGTGAACCGAGGTACCTGTCCCCGGTGGTTCGGCGGGTTGAACCGAAGTACCTGTCCCCGGTGGTTCGGTGGTCGCGGGCGAGGGTGGCCAGTCTCAGGGCTGGACGCCGACGAGCCGTGCGGACAGGTTCCAGTGGCCGTCGATGACGCGGTCGTCGCCGGCCTGGCGGGGCACCCGGGCGACCTGCCAGTGGTCGTCGTAGAACTCGCCGCTGGTCCAGTCGAGGCCCGGCGTCCCGGCGGCGAAGTGGGCCAGGTTCGCACCGCCCTGCTCGGCGGAGATCATGAACCGCCGGCCCAGCCCGCTGGCGTACCACAGCGCGGTCGCGCCGCCGACGGTGCTGCCGAAGCTGGTGGCGACCACGCCCGGGTGGAAGGCGACGGCGGCCAGACCGCGTCCGGAGTAGCGCCGGTGCAGGCCCCTGGTGAAGATGATGTTCGACAGCTTGGCGTTGGAGTACGCGAACCCGGGACGGGTCGGGCCGACGCCGTCGAGGTCGCCGGGCAGCACGTGCCCGGCCATGGCCGCCATGCTCGCGGTGTTGACCACGGCGGCCCGGCTCGCCAGCAGGACGTCCAGCAGTTCGTGGGTGAGCAGGAACGGTGCCAGGTGGTTCACCTGCATGGTCAGCGGGAGGCCGTCCACGCTGCGGGTCCGGCGCGGGAACACGCCGCCGGCGTTGTTGGCGAGGACGTCGATGCGGGGGCACGCCTCGCGCAGGTCTGCGGCGAGCCGGCGCACCTGGTCGAGGTCGGCGAAGTCGGCGGTGAAGCTGGCATCCGCCCGGACGGCGTCGGCGGTGGCGCGGGTCTTCTCCGGCGACCGGCCGACCACGACGATCCGATGGCCGGACGCGGAGAGCTGGGCGGCGGCAGCGGCGCCGATGCCGTCGCTGGCTCCGGTGATGACGATGGTCCTGTGCTCTGGGGTCACCCCACCATTGTGACGCCGCTGCCCGCACGCCGCTCCCGTACCCTGAGGGCATGACGGTGGCCATCCGGGTGATTCCCTGCCTCGACGTGCACGACGGGCGGGTCGTCAAGGGCGTCAACTTCCGCAACCTCCGGGACGCCGGCGACCCCGTCGAACTGGCCTCCGCCTATGGCGCGGACGGCGCCGACGAGCTGGTGTTCCTGGACGTGTCCGCGTCCGCGCAGGGACGGGCCACCACCTACGACGTGGTCCGCAGGACGGCCGAGACCGTGTTCATCCCGCTGTGCGTCGGCGGGGGAGTGCGCGAAGCGGCCGACGTGGACACCCTCCTGCGCACCGGCGCGGACAAGGTCGGCATCAACACCGGCGCGATCGCCCGGCCGCAGGTGATCGACGAGATCGCGCAACGGTTCGGCAACCAGGTGCTCGTGCTCTCGCTGGACGCCCGCCGGGAGCCCGACCAGCCGTCCGGCTTCGGCGTGACCACGCACGGCGGACGCGCCGCTGCCGGCCTGGACGCGATCGCCTGGGTGCGCGAGGCCGTCGAGCGCGGCGCCGGAGAGGTGCTGCTGAACTCGATGGACGCCGACGGCACCACCAACGGCTTCGACCTGGAGATGATCGCCGCGGTCAGGGCCGTCGTCGACGTCCCGGTGATCGCCTCCGGCGGAGCCGGCACCGCCGAACACTTCGTCGAGGCCGCCCGAGCCGGCGCGGACGCCGTCCTGGCCGCCAGCGTCTTCCACTACGGCACCCTCACCATCGCCGAGGTCAAGAAGGCCCTCGCCGCGGCCGGATTCACCGTCCGCTGAGGCCCCTTAGGCTGGGCGCATGGACTGCCTGTTCTGCGCGATCGTGGCCGGCGACATTCCCAGCCGCGGGGTGTACGCCGATGACACCGCCTACGCCTTCCTGGACATCAACCCGTGGCACCGGGGCCACACCGTCCTGGTGCCACGCCGGCACGTCGCCGACCTGCTGGAGCAACCCGAGGGGCTGGGTGAGATCGCGCCGGCGATCAACGCCACCGGCCGACTGCTGGTCGACCGGCTCGGGGCGCAGGGGCTGAACCTGCTGAGCAACGCCGGCGCCGTGGCCGGCCAGGAGGTCTTCCACCTCCACGTGCACCTGATTCCGCGCTACGCCGACCGTCCGGGCATGGCCGGGCTGATGCAGCGGGAGTCGGACATCGACCTCGACGAGGTCTACCGCCAGCTCGTCGCTGGCTGACGCCGTCAGCCCTTCGTCTTCACCGCTGCCGGGTTGACGACCAGAGCGCCGCTCAGAGCGAAGAACGTCTCCTTGAGCGAGAACTTGCTCTTGAACGAGGCTCCGGTGACGCTGACCGAGCCCTTGTCGCCGGCGACGACGATCGTCGCGACGCGTCCGCCCGCCTCGAAGGCGGCCGCTGGGGTGCGCGCGGTGACCTGGATCGAGGCGAACGTCCCGATCGCCGGGTAGGCGGCCTGCAACTGCGCCGCGGTCAGGGTCTTGGTCCAGGTGGCGTAGGGATTGCCGGAGTACTGCTCGTACGGGTCCTGGTGAGAGGCGAGGTAGCTCAGTTGTGGGCTGCTGGCCGTCCAGCCGCCGTTGGAGCTGGTGAACTCGGTCAGGGCCGGCTGGCCGGCGTAGAGGACGACCGTGCCGGCGGTGGCCGTGATCGCGGCGTCGGAGATGGCGTTGCGGTAGCCGAGCGGCTTGTAGACCTGGCAGCTCGAGCTGTCGCAGATGTCGTAGACCGAGCCGGACGGCTTGTTGGCGCGAGTCCTGGCGGCATAGGTGCGGGCCGCGACGGACTGGGCCTTCACCGCCTCGAAGCCCCCGTTCCTGGCGGAGCCCCAGCTGGCCGGCATCTCGGCAGGGACGACCGAGCGCAGGTAGGTCTCCAGCTTGAGGTAGTTGACGGTGATCGCCGTGCTGCCGGTGAAGTTCAGCGCGAGGGTGCCGGGGTAGGTGCGGGTCGACCCGTCGGGCATGGCCAGCTTCACCGTCCCCGTCTTGGTGTTCTTCACCCACCAGGTGCGCGTGGCGGCCGGCGCCTTGCCGTACTTGACGTAGGTTCCCTTGGTGTTGCGGTAGTAGAGCACCCGCTTGGAGCCGGAACGGGAGATCCGCCACTTGGTGTACTTCTTGCCGGTCGGCAGCTTTACGGTCTTGCCCGCGGAGTCGTAGACGACGAGCCCCGACTGCGGACGGAAGTGCAGCTTGCCGTCGGTGTCGGCGCTGATCCACACGCGCATGGTGCTGTTCGCCAGGGTGCCCAGCGTGGTCCCCGTGTAGTAGAAGGCCAGGATCGCCTCGGCGCTGAGCCCCTGCCGGGCTGCCCCGTAGGCGCCGTACTGCGACATGCCGCGCCCGTGTCCCCACCCGTGGCCGGTGACGACCACCTTCCCGTCGGTCGGCACGAGCGCGTCGTCGGCGCTCGCCGGAGCGGCCGTGGCACCGGCGAGCGCGAGGACGCCGGTGACGGCGAGCAGGCTGCGGATCACTCGGGGAAAGGGCATTCGGGGGGCCTTCCTGCGACGGGAGCGTTGGGATTCATCCTGCCATCGGCGTGTCGGCTTGCCAGCCGAACCGGACGAACTCCTGCGTCCGGCAGGGGGAAAGTCGCAGGCGGAGCTTGAGGTTTCCGCGGGATGCCCGGCATGTGGGACGGCGACGTCCGGTGTTTGACAAGCGGGCGTCGTCCGGCGAACCTTGACCCATGCGCAATCGCGTCCTCGTAGTCATGAAGCGTGTCGGCTGAGCCAACTCGACCCGACACGCTCCCTCGTCTGCTCTCGCAGCGGGGGTTTTTTTCTGCGCAGGATCAACCAACAACGAATCGAGCGAGGTGGAGATGGCTGAGGAGGAGACGAAGCTACTGACCGGGGCACAGGCTCTGGTCGAGTCCCTGGAGCGGGTGGGGGTCGACGTAGTCTTCGGCATTCCGGGCGGCGCGATCCTGCCTGCCTACGACCCGCTCTACGACTCGAAGATCAGGCACATCCTGGTGCGCCACGAACAGGGCGCCGGGCACGCGGCCGAGGGCTACGCCCAGGTCACCGGCCGGGTGGGTGTGTGCATCGCGACGTCGGGGCCGGGCGCCACCAACCTGGTCACGGCCATCGGCGACGCCTACATGGACTCGGTGCCCATGGTCGCGATCACCGGGCAGGTGACCAGCAGTTCGATCGGTACCGACGCCTTCCAGGAAGCCGACATCCGCGGCATCACGTTCCCGATCACGAAGCACAGCTTCCTGATCACGCGCACGGAGGAGATCCCGCACGCCATCGCCGCGGCCTTCCACCTGGCCAACACCGGACGGCCCGGGCCGGTCCTGGTGGACATCGCCAAGGACGCGCTGACCGGGACGGCGCCGTTCGTGTGGCCGGACGAGCTCGACCTTCCCGGCTACCGTCCGGTGACCCGTCCGCACGGCAAGCAGATCAAGGAGGCCGTCCGGCTGATCAGCGAGGCCAGTCGTCCGGTGGTCTACCTGGGCGGCGGCATCAACCGGGCCCGCGCCTGGGGACAGCTGGCCGAGTTCGTCGAGCTCACCGGGATCCCGGTCGTGACCACGCTGATGGCCAGGGGAGCCTTCCCCGACAGCCACCCGCTGAACTACGGCATGCCGGGCATGCACGGGGCGGTCGCGGCTGTGGGTGCCCTCCAGCGCTCCGACCTGCTGATCACCCTCGGCGCCCGCTTCGACGACCGGGTGACCGGCAAGCTGGACAGCTTCGCTCCGGAGGCGAAGGTCATCCACGCCGACATCGACCCGGCGGAGATCTCCAAGAACCGGGTGGCGGACGTCCCGATCGTCGGCGACCTGGCCGAGGTGCTCGGCGACCTGAACGCGGCGCTGAGAGGCGTCGGGCTGGCCGACCACAGCGACTGGATCCGCTACCTGGACGGCCTGCGGTCGCGCTACGTGGCGTCCGAGTTCGCCCCGACCGAGGGCGCCGACGACCTGCTCAGCCCCGAGTACGTGATCAAGCGGATCGGCGAGCTGGCCGGCCCGGACGCGATCTACGTCGCCGGGGTGGGCCAGCACCAGATGTGGGCAGCGCACCTGCTGCCGCACGAGCGTCCGGGCAAGTGGCTGAACTCCGGCGGGGCCGGGACGATGGGCTACTGCGTCCCCGCCGCGATGGGAGCCAAGGTGGGTGCGCCCGACCAGATGGTGTGGGGCATCGACGGGGACGGCTGCTTCCAGATGACGAACCAGGAACTGGTCACGTGCACGCTGGACGCCATCCCGATCAAGATCGCCGTGATCAACAACCGCAGCCTGGGCATGGTGCGGCAGTGGCAGACGCTGTTCTACGGCGAGCGCTACTCCAACACCAACCTGAAGACGCACCTCGTCCCCGACTTCCCGAAGCTGGCCGAGGCCATGGGCGCGGTCGGCATCCGGGTGGAGCGGCCGGAGGACATCGACGCTGCGATCATCCGGGCGAACGAGATCAACGACCGTCCGGTCGTGGTGGAGTTCGTGGTGCACAAGGACGCGATGGTGTGGCCGATGGTTCCGGCGGGCACCAGCAATGACGACATCAAGATCGCCCGGGACCTGGCGCCCGAGTGGAGCGGGGAGACGGAACTGTGAGAACCCACACCCTGAGCGTGCTGGTCGAGAACAAGCCCGGCGTGCTCGCCCGGATCGCCGGCCTGTTCGCCCGGCGGGGCTACAACATCGAGTCGCTGGCGGTGGGCCCGACTGAGAACGAGGAGTTCTCCCGGATCACCGTCCAGGTGGCGGTGAGCACCGAGCTGGTGCTGGAGCAGATCGTCAAGCAGCTCAACAAGCTGGTCGAGGTGCTCAAGATCGTCGAGCTCGAGGACGCCGCGTCCGTCAGCCGCGAGCTGATGCTGATCAAGGTCAAGGCCGATCCGGCGACCCGCAGCCAGATCATCGAGATCGTCCAGTTGTTCCGCGGCAAGACCGTGGACGTGCACAACGACTCGATGACGATCGAGGCGACCGGCTCGCCGGACAAGCTGAGGGCGCTGCTCGAGATGCTGGCCCCCTACGGCATCCGCGAGCTCGTCCAGTCCGGTCTCGTCGCCCTCGGGCGTGGTGGCCGCTCACTCTCCGATCGTGCCAAGATCGACAGGATTCGCCTGGTCGGCGGGCCGGGCAACTAGAAGCTGGGAAGAGGAAACCCTTATGGCAGAGATGTTCTACGACTCCGACGCCGACCTTTCGGTCATCCAGGGGCGCAACGTCGCGGTGATCGGCTACGGCAGTCAGGGCCACGCGCACGCGCTGAACCTGCGGGACTCGGGTGTGGACGTCCGGGTCGGCCTGCGTCCCGGCTCGAAGAGCTGGGCGAAGGCGGAGGCCGAGGGCCTGCGCGTCGTCACGCCGGCCGAGGCGGTCGAGGAGGCCGACCTGATCATGGTGCTGGCGCCCGACCAGGTGCAGCGGCATGTGTACGCCGAGGCCATCGAGCCGAACCTCGTCCCCGGGGACGCGCTGTTCTTCGCCCACGGCTTCAACATCCGGTTCGGCTACATCACCCCACCCGAAGGCGTCGACGTCTGCATGGTCGCCCCGAAGGGCCCGGGCCACCTGGTCCGGCGCGAGTACAACGAGGGCCGCGGCGTCCCGGTGATCGTCGCTGTGGAGGAGGACGCCTCCGGCAACGCGTGGCCGCTGGCGCTGTCGTACGCGAAGGCGATCGGCGGCCTGCGTGCCGGCGGCATCAAGACGACGTTCACCGAGGAGACCGAGACCGACCTGTTCGGTGAGCAGTCGGTGCTCTGCGGCGGCATGTCCGCCCTGGTCACCGCCGGTTTCGAGACGCTGGTCGAGGCGGGCTACCAGCCCGAGGTCGCCTACTTCGAGTGCCTGCACGAGCTGAAGCTGATCGTCGACCTGATGTACGAGGGTGGCATCGCCAAGCAGCGGTGGTCGGTGTCCGACACTGCCGAGTTCGGCGACTACGTCTCCGGCCCGCGGATCATCGACGCATCGGTGAAGGCGCGGATGAAGGACGTCCTGGGCGACATCCAGTCCGGTGCCTTCGCCAAGCGCTTCATCGACGACCAGGACGCCGGCGCGCCCGAGTTCAAGGCGTTGCGGGCCAAGGCCGAGCAGCACCCGATCGAGGCCACCGGACGCGAGTTGCGTGGCCTGATGGCCTGGGTGAAGTCCCACGACGACGACTACGTGGAGGGCACCGCCGCTCGCTGAGCCCGTCCGCTGGCCGTCCGCTGGCCGTCCGCGGGCCCGCCCACCAAGTTCGCTCCCGAAAGGGACGTTCGCTCCCGAAGTTTCGGTGGCAAACGTCGCTTTCGGGAGCGTTCTTCGTTGGTGAGCGCGCGGGGGAGCGCCGGTGACGACGCGGCGAGTGTTGTCCATTTCGCGTGGGTGTTGTCCGTTGGCTTGGAGGCATTGCCAACGAGGGCACCCGACGGCTGTGCTGTTGCGATGGACGTGACCAGGGCCGGTGGCCTATTGCTCTCCGGATACAGCCGCCGTCAACTCACGCGGCTTGCGCAACGCGGCGAGATCGTGCGCGTGAGGCATGGCGCCTATGCCGACTCCGTGCCCGCCGGGGAACTGGAGCGGCACACTCAGCTGATTGCGGCCACCTGGCCGGCTGTCGATCGGGCAACCGTCCTCAGCCACGGCAGCGCGGCGGTGCTTCACGGGCTGCCGGTGTGGACGGACGCACTGGCTCGCGTGACGGTGATCAGACGGACGACCGGTCATGGCTCCCGTCGCACCAGCCTCCATGTGCGACTGGCTGCGCTCCGACCGGACGAGGTCGTCTCCGTCGACGGCTACCAGGTGACGAGCCTGGAGCGAACCGGGTGCGACCTGGCCTGCATCCTGCGCTACGAGCGGGCGGTCGCCGTCCTCGACGCTGTGCTTCACCGCGGCGGCGATCCGGAGGTGCTGGCTCAGACAGTCGGGGAGGCTAAGGGGCGTCGGGGGGCCGGTCGGGCCCGCGCGGCCCTCATCTTCGCGGACGGGCGATCCGAGAGCGTGGCCGAGTCAGTCAGCCGGGTCCGGATGTCCCAGGTGGGGATCCCGTCGCCTCAGCTCCAGGTGAACATCTTCGACGAGAACGGGACGTGGGTGGCCCGCTCCGACTTCGGGGTGGCTCGAGCGCGGCGTGCTGGGCGAGTTCGACGGAAGGATCAAGTACCTCGGCACCGCGGACGAGGTGGCCGCCGCGGTGATGAAGGAGAAAGCACGCGAAGCCAGGCTCCGCGAGCTCGGTTGGGTGGTTGTTCGCTGGGACTGGGCAGATCTCGGCGACCCGCAGGCCTTCCGTCGTCGAATCGAGGCCGCCTTTGCGCAGGCGAATCCAGCCAACCTGCGCGGCTGGGCCGAACCACTGTGAGTTCGCTCCCGAAAGGGACGTTCGCCACCGAAGTTTCGGTGGCGAACGTCCCTTTCGGGAGCGATTGTGACGGGGCTGGCCAGATTCGCGGTTCGGCAGCGGGGACGTGCGGACGGGGCTAGATTCCGACTGTGTTCGAAGGGTGGCGCGGCCATACTCGGCTCGGCGTGACCGGCATCACCGCCGGGCTGCTGTTGGCCCTGGCCGGATGCGCACTGACGATGCCGGACGCGGTCCTTCTGCCACGAGCATCGGGAGAGCCCATGCCGGCGGCTCCCACCTCGGCGGTGCGGCCTACGGCGGCCCCGACGGTGCCGCTGGCGTCCTCGACTCCGTCCATGAGCGCGATGACGGCCTGGCCCACGGGTCCGGTCTCCGCTGTTCCCGCTGAGCCGGCCTGTGCAGTGCCGAAGGACGCGCCGACGGCCGGCGGGGACGCCGGAGGCCCGACCCCTTCGGCCAAGCGTGTGGCGAAAGCCTGGCGCGCGAGCGATGCAGGTCGAAGCTCGGGCGTGACCGTCCGCAAGCTGACGGACTCCCCGTGGGCACCGGTACAGCCGGCTTCCGCGATCAGCGTTCCCGGGAAGGTATCGGTAAGCGTCGACTTCAAGGAATGGGTGGCGATGGCCACCGTGATCTTCGCGAACCCGGCGGAGGCTGCCGCCAAGCTCGACGTGATCCGGGAGATGCTCCGGGAGCCGTGCAGCTACCTGTTCCTTCCGCCGGACCGCTACCTCGTGGCGAGCCTGACGCGTGACCGTCCGGACGACCTGCTGGTATCCGGCGTCTTCGAGAAGATGCCCACGTCCGACCTCTTCGTCCGTGTCGGCAACACGATCACCTACGTCTCCATCGCGATGTTCCCGATCACCGACGACGAGTGGACGACGAAGATCCGCTCCACGCTCAGCAAGGCGTGAGCTCACGCTGACTTCGGCAGTTCTGCGTGCCCGCATGACCCCGACTCCGTTGAGCCGTGTGGCAGGCTAGCCGCGTGACCGACCTCGCCGTCCGCGATCCCGGACTGACCAGCGCCGAAGTCGCCGAGCGTGTCGCCCGCGGAGAGGTGAACGAACTGCCGCCGCGATCGGGACGCACGACCTGGGACATCGTGAAGGCCAACGTCTTCACCCGGATCAACTTCCTGCTGATGCTCCTGTTCGTCATGGTGCTGACCACCGGGTCGATCGTGAACGCCCTGTTCGGCTTCCTGATCATCATCAACTCCGGCATCGGCATCGTCCAGGAACTCCGCGCCAAGCGGACGCTCGACAACCTCGCCGTGGTGGGGGAGGGCAAGCCCACCGTTCGCAGGGACGGGCTAGCGGCCGAGCTCCCACGCGAGCAGGTGGTCCTCGGCGACATCATCGAGATCGGCCCGGGCGACCAGATCATCGTGGACGGAGAGGTCGTCGAGGCGTCCTACCTCGAGGTCGACGAGTCCCTGCTCACCGGTGAGTCGGACGCCCAGGAGAAGCGGCCGGGTAGCGAGGTGATGTCGGGCAGCTTCGTGGTGGCCGGCGTCGGCGCGTTCCGGGCCACCAAGGTCGGCCACGACTCCTATGCCGCCAAGCTGACCATGGAGGCCAGCAAGTTCTCCCTGGTGAAGTCGGAGTTGCAGGCCGGCATCAACCAGATCCTGCGGCTGATCACCTGGCTGCTCATCCCGGTCGGCCTGGCCACCATCTGGGTGCAGTGGAACCAGCCCGGCACCTGGCAGGACAAGGTGCTGTCGATGGCGGGCGCGCTGGTGCCGATGGTGCCCGAGGGCCTTGTCCTGCTCACCTCGCTGGCGTTCGCCGTCGGCGTCGTCCGGCTGGGCCAGCAGAACGTCCTCGTCCAGGAGTTGCCGGCGATCGAGGGACTGGCTCGTGTGGACGTCGTCTGCGCGGACAAGACCGGGACTCTGACCGAGAACGGACTGCAGTTCGGCGACCTGGAGTTGCTGGACGGAGACGAGGACACCGTCCGCGCCGCCCTGGCCCAACTGGCGGCCGCTGACCCGCGTCCGAATGCCTCGGTACAGGCGCTGGCACACGCGCTGCCGTTGTCGACCGACGCCTGGACGGTCACCGCGGTCGCCCCGTTCACCTCGGCCAAGAAGTGGTCGGGCATGTCGTTCGCCGGCCACGGCAACTGGGTGCTGGGAGCCGCGGACATGCTGGCGGCGCACGGGAGCACCGCCGCCGAGCGCGCCGAGGAGGCGGGCTCGACCGGACGCCGGGTGCTGCTGCTCGCCGAGTCCGACCGCGCGGTCGACGCCGCCGACGCGCCGGGGACGGTCACCCCGCGGGCACTGGTCATCCTCGAGCAGAAGGTGCGTCCGGAAGCCCGCGGCACCCTGGCCTACTTCGCCGAGCAGAGCGTCGCGGTGAAGGTGATCTCTGGTGACAACGCCACCTCGGTTGGGGCGGTCACCGGCTCGCTCGGCGTGGATGCCGGCGAGGTCGTCGACGCCCGCTTCCTGCCCGAGGATCCCGAACAGTTCGCCGACAAGGTGGAACAGGCCAGCGTCTTCGGCCGGGTCACGCCCCAGCAGAAGCGCCAGATGGTCGCCGCGCTGCAGTCCCGGGGCCACAACGTGGCCATGACCGGGGACGGCGTCAACGACGTCCTCGCCATCAAGGACTCCGACCTCGGCGTCGCGATGGGCTCCGGCGCCGCGGCCACCCGCTCGGTGGCCCAGCTCGTCCTGCTCGACGACAGCTTCGCGACCCTGCCCGGCGTGGTCGCCGAGGGACGGCGGGTGATCGGCAACATCGAGCGGGTGGCGAACTTCTTCCTCACCAAGACGATGTACTCGATCCTGCTGGCCCTGTTCGTGGCGTTGTGGCGGCTGCCGTTCCCGTTCGTGCCGATCCACATCTCGTTCGTGGGCTGGTTCACGATCGGCATCCCGGCGTCGATCCTCGCGCTCGCGCCGAACGCGGAGCGGGCGCGTCCGGGCTTCCTGCGTCGGGTGATGAGCTTCTCGATCCCGTCCGGCGTCGTCGTCGCGGTGGCCACGTTCCTCACCTACCTGCTGGTCCGCTCGCCCGGGGCGGACGCCGTCGCCGCCACCCAGGCCAGCACCGCGACCCTGCTGACGCTGATGATCGCCGGTGCGTGGGTGATGATCGCCACCGCCCGTCCGTACGAGTGGTGGAAGCTGCTGATGATCGCGCTCTGCGTCCTCGCGGCCTACCTGGTGATCTTCTGGCTGCCCGGCTGGATCGCCGGCTGGACACAGGTCGTCCCGGCGCTGTCCCGGATCGACCCGCAACTGGACCCGTCCAACACCGCGCTGATGGCGACCGGTGCCTGGATCGGGCTCGTCGCAGTCGTCCTGATCGAGGCGATCTGGTGGCTGTCCGGGCTGTTCACGGGCGAGCGGCGACATCTCTTCGGCAGTCTGGCCGATGCCCGCAGCCATCATGACCACACGCCGAGCAGCACCGAGACCAGCCCAGGCAACGAGGTGGACGGCTTCCCGGTGTAGCCGCGACGGTGTAGCCGCGACGCGGGTCTGAACCGAAGTACCTGTCCCCGATGGTTCAGGTGAGGCGGGTCTGAACCGAGGTACCTGTCCCCGGTGGTTCAGGTGAGGCGGGTCGGCGAGAGCCTTCAGCACATCGCCTCGGTCGTCGATGACCCCGACATGAGGCGACCGAATGGTCACAGGTCAGAGTCAGCCGCGCACCCGGGCGGCGATCTCGTCGCCGATCACCGGCGTGGGTCGCCGGGAGGCGCCGCGCTCCGCGATGTCGGCGTCGACGGCGACCTCGATCCGCTTGGCGTCGTCGCCGCGTCCCAGGTGGTCGAGGAGCAGGGCCATCGACAGGATGGTCGCGGTCGGGTCGGCGATGCCACGGCCGGCGATGTCGGGAGCCGACCCGTGCACCGGCTCGAACATGGACGGGAACTCGCCGGTCGGGTTGATGTTCGCCGAAGCTGCCAGGCCGATGCCGCCGGTGATCGCTCCTGCGAGGTCGGTCAGGATGTCGCCGAACAGGTTGTCGGTGACCAGGACGTCGAAGCGCTGGGGGTCCTGGACGAGGGCGATCGTGGCCGCGTCCACGTGCAGGTAGTCGGTGGCCACGTCCGGGTGCTCGGCTGCAACGGCCTGGAACAGCCGGTCCCACAGTCCGCCGGCGTTGACCAGCACGTTGTGCTTGTGGACCATCGTCACCAACTTGCGCCGCTTTTCCGCCCGGGAGAAGGCATCGCGGATCACCCGCTCGACGCCGTGGGCGGTGTTGATGCTGACCTCGGTGGCGACCTCGAACGGCGTCCCGGCGCGGAAGGCGCCGCCGTTGCCGCAGTACAGACCCTCCGTCCCCTCTCTGACGACGACGAAGTCGATCGGGCCGCGGCTGGTCACCTCGGGCGCCAGCGGCGTGGGCACCCCCGGGTAGAGCTTGGACGGGCGCAGGTTCACGTACTGGTCGAACGCGAATCGCAACTTCAGCAGCAGCCCCCGCTCCAGCAGGCCGGACGGGATCGCCGTCGAACCCGGTGCCGCCCCGACCGCGCCGAGGACGATGGCGTCGCTGGCGGCCAGCTCGTCCAGCTCGGAGTCGGGAAGCACCTCGCCGGTGCGCTGCCAGCGTTCGGCGCCCAGGTCGTGGTGGACGAAGTCGAAGGCATCCTCGCCGACCGTCGCCTGGAGTACTTTGAGGCCTTCGGCGACGACCTCGGGACCGATGCCGTCACCGGCGATGACGGAGATGACGGGCTTCGCAGCGTTCGAATTCACCCGCGCGAGGTTACTTGGCGCCCAGCAGGCGGACGATTCCGTCTCACGTGTCGCGCATGATCGCGAGCCGCAGGCGGCCTGGCGAGGGGCTACCATGCGCTCATGTCTCTGGAATTCGCGTTCACGCCCAACCCTGCTCCCCGTCCCCAGGACGAGGTCGAGCAGGTACTGGCCGACCCCGGATTCGGAGCGCACTTCACAGACCACATGGCCGTCGCGACCTGGACGCGCGCCGACGGCTGGCACGACGCCGCCATCAAGCCCTACGGTCCCTTCCAGATGGATCCCGCCGGTGCCGTCCTGCACTATGCGCAGGAAGTGTTCGAGGGGATGAAGGCATACCGGCACGCCGACGACTCGATCCACCTGTTCCGGCCGGAGGCGAACGCCCGCCGGATGCAGACCTCCGCCGCCCGGATGGTGCTACCCGAGCTCGACGTCGAGGACTTCCTCGCAGCGGTCAACGGCCTGGTGAGGGCTGACGCCCGGTGGGTGCCGGGATCGGCCGGCGAGCGCAGCCTCTACCTGCGTCCGTTCATGTTCGCCGACGAGGTGTTCCTCGGCGTCCGCGCCGCGGAGCGGGTCACCTTCTGCGTGATCGCCTCCCCGGCCGGGCCGTACTTCTCCGGCGGGGTGAAGCCGGTCGATATCTGGGTCTCCAGCACCTACGCCCGCGCCGGTGTGGGCGGGACGGGAGCGGCCAAGTGCGGCGGCAACTACGCCGCGTCCCTGATCGCCCAGTACGAGGGCTATGAGCACGGCTGCTCGCAGGTGCTGTTCATCGAGGCCGCCGGCAAGGACCGGCTGGAGGAACTCGGCGGCATGAACCTGTTCCTGGTGACCGCCGACGGCCGGCTGGTCACCCCCGCGCTCACCGGGACGATCCTGGAGGGCGTCACCCGGTCGTCGATTCTCACGATCGCCCCCGAGCTCGGTCTGACGCCGCAGGAGCACCGGATCACGCCGGAGTGGTTCTTCGACGGATTGGCCTCCGGTGAGATCACCGAGGCCTTCTCCTGCGGGACGGCGGCCGTGGTGACCCCGATCGGCGGCTTCAAGTCGGACGCGGGGGAGTGGCGGCTGCCCGCGAACGGTTCCCACAAGACGCTCGCCCTGCGGAACGCGATCCTCGACATCCAGTACGGCCGCGTCCCCGACGCCCACGGCTGGGTCACCCGGGTCGTCTAGCCACCCGTTCGCCGATACGGCGATCCTGGGCGACGCGATTCGCACGCTCGATGGTCGATCGCCCGGCGTTTCCGGGGCGGATCGCGATCGACAGCGCAAATCCTCTCAGCCACGCGGCTGCACGGTCGGGGCCGGGGTGATGCTGCCGTCGTCCGAGCAGGCACAAGCTCGCGTCCGTGCCACCGTTGCCGCCAGCGCGACGGACGCCGACTCCGGCGTCAGCGTCTACGACGGAGACGATCAGCGAAGTGCGGCCAGCGCAGCGTCGTAGTCGGGCTCCTGGCTGATGACCGGCACCTGCTCGGTGTGGACGATCGTGCCCGCGGCGTCGGCGACCACGACGGCGCGGGAGAGCAGCCCGCGCATCCGTCCGTCGAGCATCGTGACGCCGAAGTCCTCACCGAAGCCGGATCGGAAGGACGATCCGACCACGACGTTCTCGATGCCCTCGGCGCCGCAGAACCGGGCCTGCGCGAAGGGCAGGTCGGCCGAGACGCACAGCACCACGGTGTCGTCCAGCCCGGCGGCCAGTTCGTTGAACCGTCGGACGCTCATCGCGCAGGTGCGGGTGTCGAGACTCGGGAAGATATTCAGCACCAGCCGCTTGCCGGCCGCCACGTCTGGGCCGAACTCCTCGAGGTCGGCGCCGGTGAGGGTGAAGCCGGGAAGGGCCGAGCCGACCGGCGGCAGGTCGCCGACGGTGTGCACCGCGGTGCCTCGGTGATCAACGGTTGCCATGTCTGATTTCTACCCGCTGGAGCCCGAACCGCAAGCAATTTCGTCTCAGGGCGTGGAATCTGGGAGCAGCGCGTCCGGGGACAGGCAGACTCCTGCGATGTTCGTCCCCGGAGCGCAGAAGAGCTGATGACCACGATGTTGCCCGTCAAACCCGACGTCTTCCACGTCTACGACACCACTCTGCGCGATGGTGCGCAGCAGGAGGGCCTGCAACTCAACGTCAGTGACAAGCTGAAGATCGCGCGCTACCTCGACGAACTCGGCCTTGATTTCATCGAGGGTGGCTGGCCGGGCGCGAACCCGAACGACACCGCCTTCTTCGCCGCCGCTGCCGACGGGGCCCTGCAACTGCGCAACGCGAAGCTGGTCGCTTTCGGTGCGACCCGTCGGGCCGGCGGCACGGCGGCGGACGACCCGCAGGTGCAGGCCCTGCTGGACGCCCGCACCGAGGTGGTCTGCATCGTCGCCAAGAGCCACGACGAGCATGTCCGCCGGGCTCTGAAGACCACGCTGGAGGAGAACCTGGCGATGGTCACCGACACGGTGTCCCACCTGGTCGCCAACGGCCGCCGGGTCTTCGTCGACTGCGAGCATTTCTTCAACGGCTACCTCGACAACCCTGGCTACGCCCTCGACGTCGTCCGGGCCGCCGCGGACGCTGGCGCCGAGGTCGTCGTGCTGTGTGACACGAATGGCGGCATGCTGCCGTCGCAGATGGGCGACATCGTCTCGGCAGCGAGCGGGGTGGGCGTCGACCTCGGCATCCACTGCCACAACGACACCGGCTGCGCGGTCGCGAACACCCTCGCTGCCGTGGACGCCGGGGTCATGCACTTCCAGGGCACCCTGAACGGCCACGGCGAGCGGACCGGCAACGCCAACCTGCTCACCGTGCTGGCCAACCTGCAGTTGAAGTACGGCTGGTCGCTGGTACCGCCGTCCGCGCTCGCCGAGGCCACCCGGATCGCGCACGCCGTCGCCGGGGTGACCAACTTCCCGTTCGACAACCGCCAGCCCTACGTTGGCAGCTCGTCGTTCGCGCACAAGGCCGGGTTGCACGCGTCCGCGATCAAGGTGGACGCGAACCTGTATCAGCACATCGACCCGACCCTGGTCGGCAACGACATGCGCATGCTCGTCTCGGACATGGCCGGTCGGGCGAACGTCCAGATCAAGGGCTCTGAACTCGGCTATGACCTGTCCAACCGGGACCTGGCCGCTCGGATCACCGACAAGGTGAAGGCGCGGGAGATGGACGGCTACTCCTACGAGTCCGCCGACGCGAGTTTCGAGCTGCTGCTGCGGGACGAGCTGGGCCTGCTGGAGCACTTCTTCGACGTGCTCAGCTGGCGGGTGATCACCGGCCACGAGGTGAAGCCCGAGGGGGACTCCGAGGCTGTGGTCAAAGTCCGCGCCAACGGGGTGACCTACAGTCTGGCCGGCGAGGGCCACGGTCCGCTGAACGCCCTCGACGTCGCGCTGCGCTCGGCCCTCACCAACGCCTATCCGCAGGTCGACTTCTTCGAACTCACCGACTTCAAGGTCCGGATCCTCGACCAGGGACACGGCACCGACGCCATCGTGCGGACGCTGATCGACATGTCCGACGGCGAGCGCACCTGGACGACGGTCGGGGTCGGCACGAACGTCATCGAGGCGTCCTGGGAGGCCCTGCACGACGGGTACCTGTGGGGGCTGACCCATTCGAGCGTTTCGGAGTCGCAACCCGCGCCGGAGCCGGTCCAGGCCTGAGTCGCCGGCCTCCCGTTAGGCTGGCTGCGTGACGGGGCCAGATGTTGTCGGGATCGGTGATGCCGACCGCGAGCGCGTGCTCGGCTGGTTGCGGCAGGCCGCCGAAGAGGGCCGCCTGACCCCCGAGGAGCTGGACGACCGCGTCGCCCGCGCCCGGGTGGCGCGGACGGCCGGGGAGCTGGAGTTCGTCCTGGCGGGGCTGCGGCCGGGAACCGCGCTGCCGAGGCCGGCCGGCGTGCCGACGGCAGCCGAGGCCCTGGCCGCACTGGCCAGCGTCGGTCAGCGACCGGAGGCTCCGCTGACCCTGAACGCGGGCATGAGCGGCGAGAAGCGCACCGGCGCGTGGGTGGTGCCTCCGTTCCTGCGGGCGGACGCGGGGGTCGCCAACGTCAAGATCGACTGCCGTCAGGCCCGCGCCGGCGCGGAGGTGATCGACCTCGAGGTGAACGCGGTGGCGGCCTCGGTCGTGCTGGTGCTGCCGGACGGTTGGGCGGTGAACGTCGACCGGCTCGGCAAGGGCATGGGCTCCATCAAGGTCCGGGTGCCCGGCATTCCGGCACCGGGCTGCCCGCTGTTCATCGTCCACGGCTCGGTCGGCATGGGCACGTTCAAGGCGCGTCCAGAGAACTGGTTCGAGCGCTGGCTGCTGCAGCGGCAGCAGTGGCGCCAGGGCGGGCCCCCCGCGCTGCCGCCCGGACGGAACGCCTGAACCGTCGGGGACTGTCCCCGTTGGTTCACCCGGTCGCCTGAACCGTCGGGGACAGGTACTTCGGTTCACCCGGTCGCCTGAACCGCCGGGGTTGAACCGTTGGGGACTGTCCCCGTTGGTTCACCCGGCGCCTGAACCGTCGGGGACAGGTACTTCGGTTCAGCACGTCGGCTCTAGCCGGCGCTGATCCGCTCCAGGACGAGCGGACGGCGCTGCGGTGCAGCGTCCGCGATCGTCACAGCCCCCTGAAGAGCCTCCTTGGCGCGATCCATCCGCTCCGGGGTGTCGGTGTGCAGGGTGAACAGCGTCTGGCCCTTCCGGACGGCATCCCCGACCGCGGCGTGCCAGGTCACGCCGGCGGCGGCCTGGACGGGCTCGCCCTGCTTGGCGCGTCCCGCCCCCAGCCGCCAGGCGGCGAGGCCGACCCCCATGGCGTTCATGCCGGTCACGTAGCCGTCGGCCTCCGCAGTGACGACGTCGGTGTGCCGGGCGACCGGCAGGGGAGCCTCGGGGTCGCCGCCCTGGGCGCGGATCATGGCCTTCCAGGTGTCCATCGCCCTGCCGGACGCCAGCGCATCCGCCGGGTCGGCGTCGATGCCCGCGCAGGCCAGCATCTCCCGGGCCAGGGCAAGCGTGAGCTCGACCACGTCGGACGGGCCGCCGCCAGCCAGCACCTCGACCGACTCGGCCACCTCCAGCCCGTTGCCGGCGCTGCGGCCCAGCGGGGCGTCCATGTCGGTGATCAGCGCGACCGTGTTCACCCCGGCGTCCGTCCCGATGCCGACCATCGTCTCGGCGAGCGCCTTGGAGTCGGAATGCGTCTTCATGAACGCCCCGGCGCCGGTCTTCACGTCCAGGACGAGGGACGCGGTGCCCTCGGCGATCTTCTTGCTCATGATCGACGCGGAGATCATCGGGATCGACTCGACGGTGGCGGTGACGTCGCGCAGGGCGTACAGCTTCTTGTCGGCCGGCGCCAGGCCCGAGCCGGCCGCGCAGATGACCGCGCCGATCGACTCCAGCTGGGCCAGCATCTCGGCGTTCGACAGGGAAGCCCGCCAGCCGGGGATCGCCTCCAGCTTGTCGAGCGTGCCGCCGGTGTGGCCCAGGCCGCGTCCGCTCAGCTGCGGGACGGCCGCGCCGCAGGCGGCGACGAGCGGGGCCAGCGGCAGGGTGATCTTGTCGCCGACGCCACCGGTCGAGTGCTTGTCGACGGTGGGACGCGACAGCGAGGAGAAGTCCATCCGCTCACCCGTGGCGATCATGGCGTTCGTCCACCGGCTGAGTTCGGACCCGTCCAGCCCGCGGAAGAAGATCGCCATCGCCATCGCCGACATCTGCTCGTCCGCGACGACGCCGTCGGTGTAGGCGCGGATCAGCCAGTCGATGGCCTCGTCGGTCAGGCGACCCCCGTCCCGCTTGGTCCGGATCAGGTCAACGGCGTCGAACGTGCTCATGGGCGCACCTTAGGGTAGGGACATGGCTCGACGCATCTGGCTGCCCTATCCCGATCTCGCTGCTGCCGAGGCCGCGCTCGGCCCACTCCCGGACGGACTGGTCGCCGACTGCTTCCTCGCCGACGGGACGTGGCCGGCGTCCGTCGCGGAGGTGGAGTTCCTGGTCGCGCCGTACATGCATCCGGCGCCGGCCGTGATGGCTCGGGTCGACGAGATGACCAGCCTGCGGGCGGTCCAGCTGCTCAGTGCCGGCTACGACAACTTCCTGCCGTTCCTGCCGGATGGCGTCCAGCTGTGCAATGCCGCCGGTGTCCACGACGCCAGCACCGCGGAACTCGCCGTCGCCCTGGCGCTGGCGAACACCCGGCACCTGGACGCCTACGCGCGCAACATGGTCTCCGGCACCTGGGGCAACGACTTCGCCACCTCGCTCGCCGACCGGCACGTGCTGATCATCGGCTATGGACGGATCGGTGCGGCCATCGAGCGTCGCCTGGCCGGCTTCGAGGTGGCCTCGGTGACCCGGGTCGCCGGTCACGCCCGGACGGGCGAGACCCCGGTGCATGCCATCGCCGAGCTGCCGTCCCTGCTGCCGGCGGCTGAGGTGGTTTTCGTGATCACGCCGCTGACGGCCGCGACCGAGGGACTCATCGGGGAGGCCGAGCTCGCCGCGCTGCCGGACGGCGCCCTGCTGGTGAACGTGTCTCGCGGCAAGGTGGTCGACACCGACGCGCTGGTGGCCGCGACCGCGTCCGGTCGAATTCGGGCGTCCCTTGACGTGACCGATCCCGAGCCGCTGCCGTCCGACCATCCCCTATGGCGGACGCCGGGCGTGCTGATCAGCCCTCACGTCGGCGGCCAGAGCAGCGCCTTCTACCCGCGGATGCAGCGGCTGGTGCACGACCAGCTCGTCCGCTTCGCCGCCGGCGAGCCGCTGGCGAACGTGGTCGCCTGAGCCGTAACGGGAACCGTCCCCGTCACGGTCCCTCAGGGCGCCGCATGGAGTACCGCTCGCGAGCCTGACGCCACCGCTGCCGTAAACTCCCGGCCATGCGCATAGCCCGATTCGTGGCGGACGGCGACCCCACCTACGGCGTCGTCGAACTGGCCGAGGACCAAGGACCGAACCCGGAGACCATCGCCGCAGTGTCGGGCGATCCGCTGGCCGGGCCGGTGCACTACACCGGGCAGCGGCTGCCGCTCGCGGACGTGCGGCTGGTCGCGCCGGTGCTGCCGCGCAGCAAGGTGGTCGGCATCGGCCGCAACTATCTCGAACACGCGGCCGAGCGCGGCGTCGAGGCGCCCACCGAGCCGCTGGTGTTCCTCAAGCCCAACACGGCGGTGATCGGCCCCGGCGAGCCGATCGTCTACCCGGAAGAGACCGGCGATCTCCACTACGAGGGCGAGTTGGCCGTCGTGATCGGACGCATCTGCCGCCGGGTTCCCGCTGAGCGGGCCGCCGACGTGATCTTCGGCTACACCGTCGCCAACGACGTCACCGCGCGCGACCTGCAGGCCTCGGACGGGCAGTGGGCCCGGGCCAAGGGCTTCGACAGCTTCTGCCCGCTCGGCCCCTGGATCGTCACCCACCTCAGTCTCGAGGAGGCCGGGACGCTGGAGCTCACCACGACCCTCAACGGCGAGCCGCGGCAGTCGGGGAACACCGCGCAGCTGATCCACCCGATCGCGACGCTGATCAGCCACGTGTCGGCGTTCACGACCCTGCTGCCCGGTGACGTGATCCTCACCGGGACGCCGTCCGGCATCGGCCCGATGGAGGTGGGGGACAGCGTCTCGGTGACCATCGGCGGCGTCGGCACGCTCACCAATCCGGTGGTCGCGGAGGACGCCGAGTGAGCTGGACGGATCGGTTCGTCCAGCACGAGCCGCGGGCCGGCGTCGAATATCCCGGCGTGCTCGTTGTCGACGATCCGAGGCGGACGCCGCTGCGGGCGATGGCACTCGGTATCGGCGGCAGCATGCTCGCCCTGATCGGATTCCTCTGGCTGGCGTCGATCGTGACCACCGGCCTGGCCTGGGCCTTCTGGACCGCGTCCGGGTCTCCGGGGGGCTTCGTCGACTTCTACAGGAGCAGCGTCGTCGCGTTCGCGTCCCCGCTGGGCATGGTCGCCGCGCATCTGGGCGTTGCGGCCGCCATTCCGCTCACGTTCGCGCTCGTGCTGTTCGTCCACCGCTTCCGTCCGAGCTGGCTGCACTCCGTCCAGCCCGGCTTCCGCTGGCGGTACGCCGTGGTCGCCGCTGTGGTCGCCCTGGTGGTTCTCGGCGGAGTCTGGGCGCTGTCGCGGGCCGGCCAGTCGTGGACATGGGCGCCGGAGCCGCAGTTCTGGGGCTTCTGGGCCGCGATCCTGCTGACCGCTCCGCTGCAGGCCGCCGGTGAGGAGTACCTGTTCCGCGGCTACCTGATGCAGGCGCTGTACTCGGCCGCGCCCAACCTCAACCGGCCCGTGGTCACCTCCGACGAGCAGGGGACGGGCCCCGCACGGTTCACCTGGCGCCTGGCGAAGGGCTACCAGCGCTGGTTCGGGGTGATCGGCTCGGCGCTGCTGTTCGCCCTCCTGCACGGGGGCCAGAACCTGCCGCTGTTCCTGCACCGGTTCGCCTTCGGCCTGATCGCCGGCTGGCTGGTGCTCAAGACCGGTGGACTGGAGGCCGGGATCGCTGCACACGTGGTCAACAACGTGGTGGCCTTCGGCTACGCCAACTCCTCCGGGACCATGGTGGCGGCCAGGACCGTCTCGACGGCAACCTGGGCCGAGCTGGTGTGGAACCTGGTTGGCTTCGCCGTGTTCGCGGCCGTCGCCGTCTGGATCGCCCGGCGGATGAACCTGGCCACGCGGACGCCGACCTCCGGTTTGGCTGGCGGATCACGCCTCTAGTAAGGTTTTCCCTTGCCGGCCCCACCGGGTCGGCAAGTCTGTGAGTGGACACCTCGACCGTGACCCGGCCGAACCGCGTCACCCATGGACGATGGGGTATGGGGTAATTGGCAGCCCGCCGGATTCTGGTTCCGTCAGTCTAGGTTCGAGTCCTAGTACCCCAGCGCAGCGAACTCGCCGCAGCTGGAAGGCTTCAGGTACAGTTCGTTCTCGTGCGATTCGCACGAAGCTAGGGCCCCGTTGTGTAGCGGCCTAGCACGCCGCCCTCTCAAGGCGGTAGCGCGGGTTCGAATCCCGTCGGGGCTACCAGTGAGACCCCTTGTCAGCTCAGTTCTGGCGAGGGGTCATCGCTTTGTTGGCGGACGTGAGGTGCCGGGAGGCGGTGCCGGAGCCGCTGGCGGGCGGCCCGGGCAGAGCCGTGCCGAAGCAGCCCTGACGACGCCGCACGACCGGCGGGCACGGGATTCCCGACTGGGCACGCTGGTAGCCGTCGCGTCGCGGCCGGAGGCACGAAGCGACGGTGCGGGCCCTCAGTACGCGCCGAGGATGTCCACCAGGAAGATGAGGGTGGCGTCCGCGGGGATCATGTCCCGGCCGGCGCCCCCGTAGGCCATCGCCGGCGGGACGACCATCAGCACCCGGCTCCCGACCTTCTTGCCGGCGAGCGACCTGCTCCAGCCGGAGATGACCTCGTCGAGCCGGGCCACCTCGGGAAGCTGGTCACCCCAGACTGACTCGAAGACGGTGCCGTCCCACAGCCAGCCGTAGTACTTCGCAGCGATCGTCTGTCCTTCGCCCACTGCGGGACCGGAGCCCTCGATCAGCACGCCGCTGGTCAGCGTGCTGGACGGCTTGCCCTTGGGTGCGGTCAGCTTGGGCGTCCCGTCCGCCCCGATCGTGACGATCGGCAGGTCGCTGCCGGGATGCCTTGCCTTTCCCTGCGCCACGGTCGGCAGGTCGGTGACCGAACGGACCGAGACCGCGATCACCTTCGATGTGGTGGCCAGGGAGCCGTCGGTGCCCGGCGTGGAGCCGCTGCTCGGTGTGGCGTTGCTGGGAGCCGGCACGACGTAGAGGAACCTGGCGCCGACCTTGGAACTGGTCAGCGCGGTGAGCATCGTCGAGTTGGCCGTGCTCTGCGCCAGGATGAGCTGGTTGGGAGTGCCGGTCGTGAAGGTGGACGCCTCCACGGCGCCGGTCTCGCCGTCGACCACCAGGGAGTCGAAGGCCACCAGCTGTCCCATGCTGATGCTGGCGCCGGTACCCGGTTCGATGACCCCGAGCGTCGGTTGGCTGACCCGCAGTGGGGTCGTCATCACCAGTTTCGGGTCCTGCGGGCCGCCCTCCCACTTGATCTTCGATACCGCCAGCTCGTCGGCGTCCGCGCTCGGGGACGGAGTGGGGGCGCCCTGGGTGGTGCAGCCGACCAGTGCGGTCAGCGCGGCGACCAGGACGATCGCGGCTTTGGTTCGCCTCATCAGATTCCAATCACTGTGCAATGCCCCGTGCGCGGCTTTGGGGCGCCCGGAATCCGGACGCCCCAGAACCACTCTGGCGGGAGTTCGTTACTTCTTCACCGGCTTGGTCGCCTTCGAAGTCTTGGCCACGGTGGAGTAGCCGGCCTTGCTGCCGGTCACGGTCACCTTGACGGCCTTGCCCTTCTGCGCCTTGGCGAGCTTGAGCGTCGCCTTCGTCGCGCCGTTGATCGCCTTGCCACCGGCATACCACTGGTAGCGGAACGACGTCCCCGAGGTCCACGATCCCTTGGCCACCTTGAGGGTCTTGCCGACCTTCGCCGTGCCGGTCACCTTCACCGTCCCGGCCTTGAGCGGCTTCACCAGCGACGCGTGGGCCGAGGTCAGCCCGACGACCGACTCGCGCACCTGGGTGAGTGTCGCCGACTGGTCGCTGAGCACCGCCTGGGCCTTTCCCAGCGCTGCGGCCATGGCGGCCCAGCTGGCTGCCGAGTACGACTTCGACGGCAGCTTGGAGTAGGTCGTGTACAGGCTGGACAGCTCGGCGATCGACCTGATGATGGCCGACTGGTCAACCTGCGGCGGAACCGGCTGGAGCCCGGCCAGCGCCGCCTTCAGCGCCGAGTTGGCCGCCGACACCTGGCTCGGTGTCGTGGCCGCGGAGGCGGACGCCAGGGCGGTCTGCAGCCGGCTCCACGACTCGGCGGTGTAGTTCGCCTCGACGTGCCCGTGAGCCGCGGTGACCAGGCTGTTCAGCTCGGCCCGGGCAGCCGCCTCGGCAGCCACCGCCGCCGGATCGACCGGCTTGAGGTCGGCGAGGGCATTGGTGACGGCCAGCGCGAGCTGGTTGATGTCGTCGACCGACAGGTCCGTGTTCGGCGAGGACTTGGCGACGACCGCGGCGTTCAGGGCGGCGGTGACCGCAGCCCAGGACGCGGAGGTGAACGACGCCTGCAACGGCGCCAGCTGCGCAACCGCGGCGATCGGCGCCGACAGCACGCTCACGTCGCCCAGCGGGGTCAGCTTGGCGTAGGCGGAGTACAACGCGGCGAAGGCCGCGTCCAGCTCCTCCTGGGTCGCGTCCGCCTTGGCCAGGACGGCCTTGGCGTCGGCGATCGCCGTCTTCACCGCGGCCACCGACGAGGCGGTGTAGACCGTGGTGTCGGTGTCCCCGAGCAGCGTCTCGACCGCCCGGACGGCGTTCGTGAGATCGGCGCTGTCGATGGACGGCACGGCCGCCTCGCCGACGACCACGCTGGCCGAACGGACGCCGACCACGGTGCTGCCGCTCTTGGCGACGACGGTGTAGCGGACCAGTCCCGGCTTGCTGGCGGTGAGCAGGCCGGTCGCCGAGATGGCGGCGTCCGCGCTGTTCTCCTCGCCGAGGGCCAGGCGGTAGGCGAGGCTGTCAGCAGCCTCGGCCGGCAGCACCGTCGCGGCGAGCTGGAAGCCCTCTTCGGCCTGCGCCACCGAGATGGCCTGGTCAGGCGTCTGCAGGATGGTGCCGTGCAGCGTGACGGAGCCGTCCACCAGGGTGCCCGTCCGGACGACGACCGGGAAGCTCGTCGACTTGGTGGTGCCGTCCGCGGTCACCGAAGCGGTGATCGTGGCCAGTCCCTGACCGACCGGACGGACCGCGCCGCCGGCGTCCACCGCCGCCACCTCCGGATCGGAGGAGGTGTAGCTGACCGCGACCTTGGCCAGGTCGTAGAACGACTGGTCGGTGCGGGTGGCGGACAGGTTGGCGTGGATGACGTTCTTCGGCGCCTCGGTGTTGAGGACGACGCCGTCCGGAACCGCAGCCACCACGTCGATGCCCTTGGCCAGATAGCCGGAGAGCTTGAACGTCGTCGTCAGCGCGGTGGACGTGTCGGAGCTGGGCCCGACGTAGAGCTTCCACGTGCCCAGGTCGAAGGTCTTGCGATCGGCGTCGGAGTTCCAGAACCACAGATCCGAAGCCTTCACCGTGATGGTGACGTCCTTCGACGCGCCGGCCTTGACCGCGACCTTCTCGAAGCCCTTCAGCTGGATGTTGGGACGCAGCGGATCGCTCGCCTTGGGGCTGGACGCGTACAGCTGGACGACTTCCTGCCCGTCGCGTGCCGAGGTGTTCTTCACCGTCACGGTCGCCTTGAGCTCGCCGTTGACGTCGACGTTCGCCGAGTTCAGCCGCAGGTTCGAGTACTCGAACTTCGAGTAGGTCAGGCCATAGCCGAACGGGTAGGTGACGTCCTTGGTGAAGTACTGGTAGGTGCGGCCGGCATGGGAGCCATCCGGCGTCATCTGGTAGTCCTTCGTGTCCGGCAACTGGGTGATGTCGGAGTAGTTGCTGTACGGCAGGCGGCCGGACGGGTTGACCTCGCCGAACAGGGTGGCGGCGACGTTGCGTGCCTGGGCCTGGCCGTTGTAGCTGGTCCACACCAGACCGGCGACCTTGTCCTTGAACGGCTCGACGTTCATCGTCGCGACCGTCTGCATCCAGGCGACGGTCTTCGGGTTGAGCCCCGAGACCAGCTGGATCATCTTGTCCTGGCCGCGGGAGAGGTCGAGCGAGACCCGGTCCTCGTCCTCGGAGGAGTCGGACGCAGCCGTCAGGCCGCCGGCCGAGCAGTTCTCGGTCGTCTCATTGGGGTTGGTCAGGCAGACCGACTGCATGGCCAGCGTGCCGACGTAGGCCAGCACCACGTCGGCCCCGGCGATCGCGTCGGCGTCGTTGACGCCGTCGGAGTTGGTGTCGGTGGCCGCCAGCTTGGCGGTGTCGGTGTCGAAGAAGCTCGAGCCCCACTCGAAGTACAGCTTCTGCTTGGTGCCGGCGAGCTGCGCGATCCGGTTGGCGACCTTGGTGGTGACGGTCCTGACCTTGTTCTGGACCTCGCTGGTCGTGGCGGTCGGGGTGCTGCCGCACAGGTCCTCGCCGGCGTCCACCGTGCCGATGACCTGGCCGTTGTAGCGATCCTTCAGGCTCACCGTGAGGTGACCCGGCAGGAAGGTGTTGCCCGGCTTGTAGCACTGGTTGCCGGCCGCGTTGAGGTACTGCGAACCGTTCAGCACCGGCGTGGACTGCGCGACGGCGATCTGGGTGGTGCCGGCCGGAATCTCGGCGTCGACACCGAAGTAGCCGCCCCATGCGCCCAGCGAGCTGAGCGAGGTGGAGCCGGTGCTCCAGGGCTGGATGCCCTTCCAGCCGTCGATCTGGCCGGAGCGGATGACCTGCTGGGTCGTCACCGCGCCCAGCTCGGTGCCGCTGGCGTCGAGGAAGCGGACGACCTTGCCGCCCGAACCGAGCGACCCCTTCTTGCGGGTCCAGTCGGTCGGGTTGTCGCTGAGGACCGGGATGTACTCGACCTGGGCGTTGGGCGCCTTCGACTTGATGTACTGGGTCATCGCCGTGGTCACGTTCAGGGTCTGCTCGAACGACTTCGTCGGCGAGTAGTCGCCGTGGACGACGATCCGGGACATCGGGCCGACGATCACGTACTTCGAGGAATTGGTCGGCTTAGCCAGCGGCAGGATGCCGTTGTTCTTCAGCAGCACGGTGCCCTCGGCGGCCGCCTGGGCGGCCAGCGCCCGGTGCTGCGGCGTGTCGACGCTCTCGCTGAGGTTCAGGTCCGACCACGGGGTGTTGGCGTAGAAGTCGTCGAACTCGCCGAACTGGAAGCGGATCGTGAACGTCCGCACGAGGGCGACGTCGATGTCGGCCTCGGTCAGGTTGCCCTCACCGAGCGAGGCGACCAGGCCGTTGGCCGAGTTGCCGTAGTCGCCGTCCATGCAGTCGAGGTCGGTGCCGGCCTTCAGGGTGAAGGCGACGCCGGTGCGCTGGTTGAGGGTGATGCCCGCCGGAACCCAGGCGTCCTCCTGGTCGCCGTAGGCGTGCATCTGGTCGTGCCAGGCGTCACGGATGGCGTCACAGTCGGAGGTGACCACGCCGGTGAAGCCCCACGTCCGCTTGACGAGAGTCTCCAGGTAGTGGCGCGACACCGACACCGGGACACCGTTCACCCGGTTGTAGGAGGTCATGATCGACTTCGCGTCGTGATCCCGGATCAGGGTGGCGAAGGCCGGGGTGTAGTACTCCCGCTCCTCGGCCTCGGTGATGGTGGCGCTGCCGATGTGACGGTTGGTCTCGGAGTTGTTCGCCAGGTAGTGCTTCGGGGTCACGACGGTCTTGAGGTAGCCGCCGTTCTTCGCCGGGTCACCCTGCATGCCGTCGGTGAACTGGCCACCGATCTGGCCGGTGAGGTACGGATCCTCGCCGTAGGTCTCCTCGCCACGGCCCCAGCGGGGGTCGCGCAGCATGTTGATCGTCGGCGACCAGTAGGTGAGGCCCTTGTTCGTCACCGCGTAGGCCGGGTTGACGAAGTTGGTGAAGGCCCGGGCCTCGGTGGAGACGGTGTCGGCGGCCCTGCGGACCAGGTCCCGGTTCCAGGAGGAGGCCAGCGCGATGCCGGTCGGGAAGTCGGTGGCGGTTCCGCCCTGGTTCAGGTTGGCGGCCCCGGATCGGGCGACGCCGTGCAGCGCCTCGTTCCAGTAGCCGTACGCCTTGACGCCCAGACGCGGGATCGCCGGCGCGATTCCGCTGCCGGCGGTCTGGGTCTGGGCGTTGAGCTGCTGGGACTTCTCGGCAAGCGTCATCCGCGAGACCAGATCAGCAGCCCGCACGGACGCCGGCAGGCTCTTGTCTTGATAGGGGAGGGTGGCCGCGGCGGCTGCAGGCGCGAATACCGCCTGCAATCCGCCGAAGACGAGGCCGAACACAACGGCGCCAGCAGAAACTCTGCGGACCTGCCGTCGAACTCGATCACCGTGGGCATGCATCTTCGCGCGCTCCTTGAAATCCGATGAGCAATAAACGGCGGACAAAGCTCACGACGCATCGCATTTGATGCTCGAATAATCCCTATATCCGTTGTCAGAGCCAAGTTCACCAAACCAGTGCGTGAACCCTACTTCGACGGGATCCCCGACGTCAAGCGGCTTCGGACCGCTTCCGAAACCGCGCAATTCATCAACTAATGGGGCCCCTTCGTGCTGTCCGTGGAGCACGCACTCCGGCTACTGCGGGGGGTATTGCCATCCATTGATACTCCTCAATTCATCCAGCTTTTAGTACAGTCCTTTCACCCCGGAGCGCTCCGGTGTGCGCCGGCCAGTGGGGGCAGCCCGATCAGCGTTCCCAGCCCGCGCCCCGGGGGCGGCGCTACTCTGGGCGCGTGGGCAGCGGACGTTCCTACCTGGCACAGCTGGTGCGCATCAACGATGCGTTGGCCTGGTCGCCGGAGGGCGGCGATTCCTTCGTGGACGCTGTCGAGATCGTCCGCGAGGTGATGGGCGCCCGATTCGCACCGTGCTATCTGCTCAATGCGACCGGCGAACGGCTGATCCTGGTCGGCGACGAGGAGCAGCGTGCCACCCTGGGCGAGTCGTTCGCGAGCATGCCGGCCCACGAGCACATCCGGGCGCCGTGGGTGAACCCGGAGGACTGGCCCGTCTCCGCGGCCGACCACCTGGACGACGAGGCCTGGGCACTGCTGCCGGACGACTTCAAGGCCTGGTTCGGTGAGTCCGGCATCGTGGCGTCGCTGCACGCCGACGGCCGTCATCTGGGTGCCGTCCTGCTCTGCTTCGACGGGCCGTACACGATGACCGACGAGCAGCGCGACTTCCTCGCCGCGGCTGGACGGATCCTGGGCGCCACGGTGTGCCGCTGGCAGTTGATCAGCCGCGAGCGTGAGCTGGGGACACTGGAGGAGCGGCGTCGGCTGAGCGACGAGCTCCACGTCGACCTCTCCCAACAGGTCGCGGCCCTGGGCCTGCACGTGGGGCTTGCCCGGCTGGACGTCGCCGACGGCGACCTGGACCGGCTGGCAGACGATGTCACGGGCCTGGAGCAGATGGTCGAGACGCTCAAGCGGTCGCTGCGGCACCAGATGCTGGGGCTGCGCGCCGATGCCGCCGTCCTGGACGGCGGCGTCGTCGACCAGTTCTGCGATCTGCTGGACCAGTTCTCGCAGGCGTCCGGGATGCCGGTGACGTTCGACAGGGACGGATGCGAGGAGTGCGTCCCACTCACCATCCACGCCCAGCTGGTACGGGTGCTGCGCGAAGCCCTCGCCAACGTGCAACTCCACGCCCGGGCCACCCGGGTCAAGGTCCGGCTGCGGTCGTCCGCGACCCGCGTGCGGCTCGAGGTGGAGGACGATGGGGTCGGCTTCGATCCCGAGACCGTCGCCGACTCCCGCCTCGGGATCAAGATCATGACCGAGCGCATCCACCAGCTGGACGGCAGTCTCCGGTTCGTGACCGGCGCCGAAGGCGGCACGGTACTGGTCGCGGAGGTGCCGTTGCGCGCGATCGATCTCGGCGCCGTCCCCGTTCAGGTCCCGGTGCCATGAGCGACGTGGTCCGCGTCCTCGTCGTCGACGACCACGCCCTGTTCCGGGACGGCTTGATCGCTCTGCTCGGCCGCTGGGAGGGATTCGCGGTCGCCGGTTCGGCTTCGGACGGTGCCGAAGCGGTGCGGCTGGCGTCCGTGCTGAGGCCGGACCTGGTGCTCATGGACGTCCGGATGGAGGGCATCGGCGGCGTCGAGGCGACCCGCCGGATCACGGCGGCCGACCCGGCCGTGCGGGTCGCGATGCTCACCGTCTCCGACCTCGGCGAGGACGTGTACGAGGCGCTCCGCAGCGGCGCCCACGGCTACCTGAGCAAGAACGAGTCGGCCGAACGGCTGCACCAGGCGTTGCTCGGGCTGATGCGCGGGGAAGCAGCGATGTCGTCGTCGACGGCCGCGAAGGTCCTCGCCGAGTTCGCCCGGCCCGCCCAGGCGGCATCGGAGGGTTCACAGCCGCTCAGTCGGCGGGAACGCGACGTCCTCGGCCTGCTCGTGGAAGGCCTGTCGAACGAGGAGATCGCCAGGACGCTGTTCCTCAGCGAGGCGACGGTGAAGAAGCACCTGGGCAGCATCATGGCGAAGCTGCACCTGCGCAACCGGGTGCAGGTGGCCGTCTTCGGCGTCCGCCGCGGCCTCGTGGGGTAGCCGATCGGCTACCCCGGTGTACCCGGCCGGGTGATGTGCCCGGCGCTGCCGCCGACAAGACTCGTCGGTGGCGGGGGAGTGATCTGCGCTTCCTGCCTGGATGGTGCGACTCGGCGGCTGCGCTGCCACCGGGCCGCCCCCGACGAGGAGGATGCCGGTGAGGGCGGTTGTCGTCTACAAGTGGTCGCGGAACGCGGCGGACGCGCTGGTGCGCGCCGACGGTTCGATCGACTGGCGCAACGCGAAGATGAGCCCCGGAGAGGACGATCCCGCAGCGCTCGCCGCGGCCCTTCGACTCATCCGCGGAGGCGACGACGAACTGGTCGGCCTGACCATCGGCGACGGGGACGCGAGTTGGGCCCTGGCGCGCGGTGTGGCGAGCACCTGGTCCGTCGAGGACCTGCCGGCGTTGGCCGACAATGGCTCCACGGCGGCGGTGCTGGCTGCGGCAGTGCGCCGGATCGGCGGGGTCGACGTCGTGGTGATCGGCGACTCCCGCCAGGAGCCGGGGGTCGCGGCCGCGGTGGCCGGGCGGCTCGCTTGGAGCGTCGTGCTGGGTGCCCAGACCGTCGAAGCAGTGGACGGGCGACTGCACGTGACGAGGCGGGTCGCTGACGTCCGGCAGACCGTGGTGGTGCCGACCCCGGCGGTGATCGGGATCGCGGCCGAGTCCGATCTCGACAGGGCCCCCGGGATGAAGGAACTGCTCGCCGCCCGCAAGCGTCCGGTGAACCGGATCGGCCTGGCCGACCTCGGCGTGACCGCCGGCGATGTGCAAACGCTCGGCTGCCGGAGGCCAGAGACGGCGCCGGCGCGGGTGTTCGCGGGCGATCCCGCCCAGTCGGCCGCCCAGTTCGTCTCGGCGCTGCGGGCCGAGGGTGTGCTGTGAGCAGCCAACCAGAGGAAGGACGAGAGCCGGGCATGGACAGTTGGGTCTTCATCACCGCGGACGGCTGGAGCGGCGCTCTCGAGGCTCCGCGTGCGCTGGGCGGCCGGGTCGTCGCCGTGGTCGTCGGCCCTCGCGAACTTGCCGAGGGCGTGGCGGCCGCAGGACCGGACGAGGTGCGCTGGGTGGAGCCGAAGCCGGGAGTGCCACCGGAGGCGTTCAGCCTGCCGCTGGCCGACGTGGTCGCCGCCGCAGCGCCCGCGGTGCTGGTCGCCGGTGCCGATCCGGCGGCCCGGGCTCTGCTCGGGGCTGCCGCAGCTGCGCTGGAGGTCCCCCTGCTGCCGGGGGCCGTCGGGCTGGCCGTCGAGGATGGGCACCTGCGCGTCCGCCGTGCCCTTGCCGGGGGCCAGACCATCGAGACGTGCGCGCCCGGCGGCGGCGTTGCGGTCATCTACGCCGGCGAAGACGCCCCGGCCGCGACGCGTCCGGAGGCGACGATCGAGGTGCTGGGCCTCACCTGTTCACCGCTCGCGATCGGGGCGAGCGAACCGGTCGGCCAGGCCAGTGGCCTCTCCGACGCGGAGCGTGTCGTCTCCTTTGGCCGCGGCGTCAGGGCGAGGGAGGACGTGGCCATCGTCCAGGCGCTGGCCGATGCGTGCGGCGCCGAACTGGCCTGCTCGATGCCGATCGCCGACGACCTCGGCTGGCTCGACAAGAGCCGCTACGTGGGCCGGTCGGGGAACCACATCGCGCCCGCCCTGTACCTCGCCGTGGGCATCGCCGGCGCGCCCCAGCACCTGGAGGGCGTCCGGGGGGCCCGCATCGTGGCGGCGATCAACAACGATCCGGACGCGCGCATCTTCCAGTCGGCCGACTACGGGATCGTCGGCGACCTCTACGAGGTCGTGCCCGCACTCGTCGCCGAGATCGACAAGCTCGACAAGTAATCACCAAAGGAGTTGGAGAAATGACGCAAGAGTTCGACGCCGCCTACGACGTCGTCGTGGTGGGGGCGGGAGCCTCCGGGCTGTCCTGCGCGGTGCAGGCGGCCAAGGACGGGCTGAGCTGCGCGATCCTGGAGAAGGAGCAGCACACCGGTGGCAGCTCGGCGTTCGCCGAGGGGCACGCCGCCTTCGAGTCCGACGAGCAGCTGAAGCGGGGGATCACGGTCACCAAGGACCAGGCGTTCAACACCTACCTCGACTACTCCCATTGGCGGGCCGACGCCCCGCTGGTCAGCCGCTTCGTCGAGAACGCGGCCACCACCATCGTGAAGATGCGCGACGAGGTGGGTGCGGTCTACGAGGACGTGACCGTCACCGCCCTCGACCAGCCCGGAGAGCTGGTCACCTGGCACCTGCCCGAGGGCGAGGTCGCCCGGGTGATCGAGCTGCTCGAGTCGGACGCCCGCCGGCGTGGCGTGGACGTGTTCCTGTCCACGGCGGCCACCCAGATCCTCAAGGACGACGCCGGCAAGGTGACCGGTCTGCTCGCCAGGGACGACGACGGCCAGAAGGTCCGCCTCGGCGCGAAGGCGGTCGTCGTCGCCACCGGCGGCTTCGCGGCCAACCCCGAGATGCTGGACAAGTACACCAAGTACGGCATCGGGGCGAAGATGATCAACGTCGGCGGCCAGGGCAACACCGGAGACGGCATCACCATGGTGCTGGCTGCCGGTGGGACCGAGCACAACTCGATCGGCTGCCTGCTGCTGTTCCCGCTGATGCGGGACAAGACGATCACCAGCCACACCAACTGCACCGGCATGCAGCCGTACTTCTGGGTGAACGCCGAGGGCCGCCGGTTCATCGACGAGGTCGTGGGGATGAGCTTCGGCAACGCCGGTGATGTCACCGCCGCCCTGCCCGGTGCGTTCTACTGGAACATCATCGACTCGGCCACGATCCGCCACCTGGTGGAGGACGGCAACGAGATCGGGCTGGGCATCTACGTCCGCAACAACGAGAAGATGGTGAACCTGCCCACCGAGATCGAGGCGGACGCGGCCGACCCCGGCCGCACCAACGTGGTCAGCGGTGCCACCATCGAGGAGCTCGCGCAGAACATGGGCGTCGATCCGTCCGTCCTGCGCGTCGAGGTGGACGGCTACAACGAGCTGTGCCGCGCGGGTGTGGACACCCGCTTCCACAAGCCGGCCAAGTTCCTGCGCCAGGTCACGGAAGCGCCGTTCTACGCGATCAAGATGGAGACCGGGATCATGATCTCGATGGGCGCGCTGAAGATCGACGAGCACATGCGCTGCCTCGACCCGGACGGACGTCCGGTGCCGGGTCTCTACTCGGTCGGCTGCGACGCCGGTGGCTTGTTCGGCGAGTCGTACGCGCTGCCCATCCCGGGCTCGGCCAACGGCTTCGCGCTGACCTCCGGCTGGCTGGCTGCCGACGACATCGCCGAGGCGGTCAAGGCCGGCGCGCTGTAGTCGCCGAGTCGGGTGGCGGACGCTGGTCCGTCCGTCACCCGGCGGTGCCGGAAGGGAATCGAATGAGTGACGATGTCGACTTCGACGTGATCGTGATCGGGGCCGGTGTCGCCGGATCAGTGTGCGCGCACCAGCTCGCCAAGGCCGGGCACGAGGTCGTGCTGATCGAGCGTGGGTCGGAGCCCGGCTCGAAGAACCTGTCCGGCGGCGTCTTCTACTGCCGGGTGCTGGACGAGGTCTTCCCGGACTTCGTGTCGTCCGCCCCCGTCGAGCGGCGGATCACCCGCAACGTGCTGAGCTTCCTGAACGGCGACTCGCACGTGAACATCGACTACTGGGACGAGCGCCTGGCCGAGCCGGCCAACGCGGTCACCGTGCTGCGCGCCCGGCTTGATCCCTGGCTGGCCGAGCAGTGCGAACAGGCCGGAGCCATGGTGATGCCGGGCGTCCGCGTCGACGGACTGCTCCGGGACGGGGAGCGCGTCGTCGGCGTCCGCGCCGGCGAGGACGAGCTGCGTGCCCATGTGGTGGTCGCGGCCGACGGCGTGAACTCCTTCCTGGCCAGGGACGCCGGGGTGCGCCCGAAGGAGCCGCAGCGGCACCTGGCTGTCGGCGTGAAGTCGGTGATCGCGCTGCCACGGCCGGTGATCGAGGATCGCTTCCGGGTGACCGGCGACGAGGGGGTGGCGTATGCGGTCGTGGGCGACTGCACCCAGGGGGTCGCCGGCGGCGGCTTCCTCTACACCAATCGGGAGTCGGTCTCGGTCGGGGTGGTGCTGCGCCTGGACGACCTGGGCGCGCGGGGCCTGAGCTCGTCCGACGTGCACGACCACTTCCTCGCCCATCCGGCGATCGCGCCGCTGATCAGGGGCGGCGAACTGCTCGAGTACGGCTGCCACCTGACGATCGAGGACGGGCCGGCCATGGCTGCCCGCGACCTGACCCGGCCCGGACTGGTGCTCATCGGCGACGCCGCCGGCCTCACCCTCAACACCGGGCTGACGATCCGGGGCATGGACCTGGCCGCCGGCAGTGCCCTCGCCGCCGCGAGGACGGTGGCAGCCGCACTGTCCACCGGCGACTGCTCGGGCGAGGCGCTGGGCGCGTATCGGACGGAGCTCGAGCGCAGCTTCGTCGGCGCCGACCTGAGGACGTACGGCAGGGCGCCCAAGTTTCTGGAGAATCCGCGAATGTACGGCGACTACGGCAGGTTGCTGGCCGACGTGTTCCACGGGATCTACACCCACGACCTGCGTCCACGCCGTCACCTCGTCGGCGCGGCGCTCGGCGCGGTGAAGGCGTCAGGCGTCGGCCTGGGACAACTCGCCCGCGACGGCTGGGCCGCCGCCCGGGCGCTGTAGGCAGGAGGACAGATGAGTGCGTACGGCTCGGTGACCGACCGGCTTGCCCGGAACTCCTACGTCCTCGACGAGGCGGAGTGCCACATCGAGGTGAACCAGGAGATCGCCCGCAGCACGGGCACCGGCAAGCTCCTGGTCCGGGTGTGCCCCGCCCAGGTGTACGGCGAGGCGCCCGACGGAACGATCAGCGTCAACTATGCGGCGTGCCTGGAATGCGGCACCTGCCTTGCCGTCGCCGCCCCGGGGGCGCTGACCTGGCACTATCCGCGTGGCGGGTTCGGGATCGCCTATCGCGAGGGCTGAGCGGCCGCGGCGAGCTCGTCCCCCTCTGCGCCGGGCAGTCCCAGGACCTGGTGGAGGAAGCCTCCCGCCAGCCTCCGCTGCTCGGGCAGGTACGGCACGATGTGGCCTCCACCGCGGACGACCAGCCGGACACCCGGGCAGGACGCGGCGACGCCGGCCAGTTCCATCCCGGGAGCCACGTCGTCGTCCGGTGCGAGGGTGAGCAGGCAGGGTCGCTTGAGCCGCGGCAGGAAGAACCGCGGGTCCAGGTAGGAAAGGGTCCGAAGCCCGGAACCCTCCTGCTCCGGATGCCGCTCAAGGTGCCAGCGCAGTTCGACGTAGGGATCGGTCGAGCACCGGGGCAGGTTGTGCTGCAGGTTGACCAGGAACGGCACGCCGGCGACCACACCGGCTGCGTCCGGGCAGAGCGCGCCCACAGCCAGCCCGAGCGTCGCGCCCTGGCTGTGCCCGTAGATCGCGGTGGGTCCGCCGGGACAGAGTCCGGCGAGCACCTGGAAGCCGCGGACGGCGTCCAGTGCCGCCGCGATCATGCCGGCCCGGTCCGGGTGGTCCAGGCCCTCGCAGAGTGGCCCCCGACCTCGCCCCGGCGGCCGCAGGATCGAGCCGACCTGGCGGACGTCGATGGACGCGACGACCGCCCGGTCCGCGAACTCGGTCAGGTGCTCGGTGATACCGGCGGACGCATAGCCCGGGATCGCCAGGACGCCGGGAGCCGGCTCGCCAGAGCGGGGGACGGTCACCACCCCGGTGATCGCCAGGCCGCCCGCGCCGCGGTAGCGCAGCCGGTGCCCGGTGAAGGCCGCGGTCGTGAATCGCGGGAACGCGGTGAGTTCGAAGTCCGGCGGTTCCGCGTTCAGTTCGGCGAGCCGGTCCGCCCAGAAGGTGTCGAAGTCGGCGGGCTCGGCAGTGACCGCGCCGAGCGCGGGGGACGCGCTCGGCGCCGGCGCGACGAGGGAGAAGCCGCTGTCGGGCAGGTCGGGATGCAGGACGCCGAGGCTCGACAGCTGCAGGGTGGCCGGCACCCGGAACCGGGCCACACCGTCCGCGTCCGCGGTCCCGCTCCACCGGACCGAGGTGTCCTGGTCGACGAGTTCCAGCGGCGCCGAGCTCAGCTCAGCGAGCCCGAGCACCTCGTCGTCGCCGTGGTCGAGCCGACGCCGCAGCGGGTCCAGGACGATCCCCGGCCGTGCCGGGGGAGCGGACGGCAGGTGCCGACGGACCAGCCCGGCGACACCTCGGACGATCGTCGCTGCGTAGCCGGGTTGTACGGCCGCACCCCAGGTCACCCACCAGCCCTGCCCGAGCTGGAAAGCCGACAGCACCGCCTCGCCGCGAGTGGACTCCGCGGCGACCTCGTCGGCCTGAGCGGGGGAGTACAGGGCGAGCGGCAGGCGCGAGCCGAGATCCAGTTCCAGCAGGCTGGCCGGGAGGGCGCCGGCGCCCAGCAGTTCGCGGCCGAGCCGAGTGAGCCGCAGTTCGACCTCCTCAAGGGTGCTCGACACCAGGCACTCGGTCACGTCCACTGCCACGCCGGGGTCGGCGACCGCTCCGTCCGGACGCTGGGAGACCAGGAACGGCGCTCCGCCGACCGTCGCCAGGACGCCGCCTCGCCGGCACCACGCGGTCAGGCTGGCCAGCGTCAGCGCGAGATTGGCCTCCGGGTAGCTGCCGTCACTGACCAGCACCACGGCGTCGCACGTCCACATCTCGCGCAGCCCGTCCAGCGACGCCAGGTCGAGGAGCCGGGTGCTGTGCCCGTCCCGTCCGAACTCGGCACGCCAGACCGGGACCCCGACACAGCCCGGATCGGTGATTCCCAGGCACTGCGAGCCGATCGAGATGCCGATGGTGGCCATGGCGACGTCTCAGGGCTGGAGTGCCGGATCCTGGAGCAGGCTCATCGCGGTGGAGGTGCGGGCGTGATCCTGCTGCGCAGTGCCGACAACCAGCGCCTCCATCAGCGCGAGTTCGGAGACCAGCGACTCGATCGTGATCGTGCCGACGGTGACGTTGCCGGAGTGGATCGCGATGAAGACGTCCGCCAGGGAGGCGATCTCGTCGGTGACCGAGGGCGAGACGACGATCGAGGACACCTCGCGCTCCTTGGCGAGCTGGGTCACTCGGAGGAACGGGGCGGGCGCGACGGGCCCGGGAAGGACCAGCAGTACCGCACCGGGCCGGAGCCGGGTCAGCACCCCGGTGAGCGACTCGAGTTCGGAGACCGCGTGGGACGGAATGCCGATCGAGCTGAACCGCCGCTCGGCCTCCTTGGCGAGGGCCGACCGCTGCCGGTCCCCGAGGATCAACAAGACGGTGGCGCCGGCGATCGCAGCGACCGCCTCCTCCAGGACGGAGGCCTGCTGGATCTCCATGGTGTTGCCCAGGGCCACGCGCTGTGCCGAGAAGTACGTGACGATGGCCTGGTCGGTGGGCAGCAGCGGGTCGACGTGTCCGCGGGCGCTGCCCACCTCCTCGGCCCTGGTCATGTCCCTGGTGAGCGCCATCCGCAGCTCGGGAAAGCCGCGGAAGCCGACGGAACGGCAGAACCGGACCACGGTGGCGTCCGACGTGTCGGCGGCCTGGGCGACCTGCGAGACCGTCGCCTGGACCACGAAGCCGGGGTCGTTGAGCACCAGGTCCGCGACCCTGCCCTCGGCCTCGTGCAGTTGCTCGCGAGACTGCGCGATCAAGACGAGTGGGCTGCGGACGTCGCGAGCCCACTCTCCGCCCGCGCTCAAGAGCGCCATCCCGTACCTCCTAGTTCGTGCCAAGGGTAGCCGTGCGGACGCCCGGAGCCGCGGCTTCGGCCCGAGCGGTGAACGCCTGCCGCAGCGCCCGCGCCGCGCCGGCGAGGGCGGCGTCGGCCTGCGGCGTCAGGCCGGTGAGCTGGACGAAGCCGTGGGGCACGCCGAGGTGGCGCACCCCGGTGGTGGCGACACCGGCGGCCCGGGCGTGCGCGAGGTATCGTTCGCCCTCGTCACGAAGGATGTCGCACTCGGCGCTGACCAGGTGGATCGGCGCCAGCGGCGGTCTCGGGTCGGCGAGCGTGCGGTCGAACTCGTCCCTGGCGGGGCCGTCCAGGACGCCGTAGTGCCGCAGGAACCAGAGCATCTCGTCGCGGTCGAGTCCCCACCCGCTGGCGAACTGCCGGTAGGAGCCCGAGTCGGCCCGGGCGGAGATGACCGGATAGAACAGCACCTGCAGGACGACGGGGATCCCCAGGACGTGCGCGGCGGTCGTCGCCGCCCATGCGGCCAGGGTCGCTCCGGCCGAGTCCCCGGCGACGGCGATGCGACCCGGATCCACCCCCAGCTCGGCGGCGTGGGCGTGCACCCATGCCAGCGCGTCGGCGGCGTCGTCATGGGCGGCCGGCCACGGATCCTCGGGGGCCAGGCGATAGCCGACCGAGATGACCGTGGCGCCGGTGTTGGTGACCAGGCGGGAGCAGATCCCGTCGGCGGAGTCGAGGTCGCACAGCACGAAGCCGCCGCCGTGGTACCAGACCACGACCGGAGTGGCTTCGCCGTGCCTCGCTCCCGGTGCCGGGTAGACCCGTCCGGGCAGGTCCCGGCCGGCCAGCCGGATCACGATGTCCCGCGAGGGCACCGACGGCTGGTCGGCAGCGGTGCCCAGCTCCTGTCCGGTCGCCGACAGCAGCCGGGCGTCCTCGGGGCCGAGCGGGGCGACGCTGAGCGTCCCCTGCGCCGCCCGTTCCGCGAAGTGGGCGGCGATGGCCGGCTCCAGGGCGTCCTGGCTCACGACTTCACCGCACCTTGGGTGAGTCCGGTGTTCCAGAACCGCTGCAGCAACAGGAAGCCGACGATCACCGGAAGCACGGCGATCAGTGCGCCGACGAGGACGCTGGTGGCCAGCGTCGGGTCCTGGATGAACTGCCCGCTCCAGTTGTAGAGGCCGAGGGTGACCGGGTAGAGGGAGGAGTCGTTGAGCATGATCAGCGGCAGCATGAAGTTGTTCCAGATCAGCACGAACTGGAACAGGAAGATGGTCACCAGGCCGGGGCCCATCATCGGCAGCCCGATCAGGGCGAACGTCCGGACGCCGCCCGCGCCGTCCACCGACGCCGCCTCGACGACCTCGTCCGGCACGGCCGCATCGATCGACACCCTGGCCAGGTACACCGCCAGCGGGCTGACCAGGCTGGGCAGGAGCACCGCCCAGTAGGTATTGGTCAGGCCGACCCGGCTGAACATCAGGAACAGCGGCAGGGCGAGAGCCGCCGGCGGCACCAGCACACCGGCGAGGATCGCGTTGAACAGTGCGTCCCGGCCGGTGAAGCGGTACTTGCTGAGCGCGTAGCCGACGGCCGCGGCCAGGACGGTGCCGACGGCGGCGCCGACCCCGGCGTAGAGCAGGCTGTTGACCAGCCAGCGGCCGAAGACGCCAGAGTCGCGGGCGTAGAGGTCGGCCACATTGCTGAGGAAGTGGTTCGAAGCCGAGAACAGGCCGGAGTCCTGGACCAGCTCGCCCTGAGTCTTGGTCGCCGAGACCGCGAGCCACCACAGCGGCAGTACGAAGTAGGCGCACATCACCACCAGGACGGCCGCGTTGGCCGGCTGTACCTTCCGAAGACCGGTCATGACTTGGCCCCCCTCGTCGCCGCCCGCAGCAGCGCGAACGAGAAGACGGCCGTGACCACCGCCAGCAGCGTCGAGACCGCTGCCGAGAAGCTGTAGCGGTTCGCCGCGGCCTCGCTGTAGGCGAGCATGTTCGGCGTCCAGACACTGGAGATCTCGTTCGACAGCGTCCGTAGTGCCATCGGCTCGGTGAACAGCTGCAGGGTTCCGATCAGGTTGAACACGATGCTGAGCACGATCGAGGGACGCAGCAGCGGCAGCTTGATCGACCAGGCGATCCGCAGGGAGGACGCCCCGTCCATCCGGGCGCTCTCCAGCATGCTGGGGTCGATGGACGCCAACCCGGAGGCGAAGATCAGGACGTTGAACCCGATGTAGGTCCACAGTGCGATGTTGCCCACCTGCCAGACCACCGGCCCGGCAAGGGGGTTCACGTCCCAGCCGACCGCCTGGGCTGCGGAGACGAACGGGCTGGTCGAGGGGGCGTAGAGGAAGCCCCAGATGGTCGCGCCGATCACGGCGGGGACCGCGTAGGGGGCGAAGACGGCTGCTCGCGCCAGCTTGGCGCCGAGCCGGTTCGCCCGCGCGTCGATGACCAGGGCGATCAGCAGGCCGATCAGCACCGTGAGGGTGGACGGACCGATCGCGTACAGCCCGACGTTGGCCAGGCTCTGCTGGAACGCCGGGTCCGTCAGAACCTGGGCGTAGTTGCCGAGCCCGACGAACACGTTCTCGGCGGGACGGTAGGCGCCGCTGCGGCGGAGAGCGAACAGGCTCTGCCAGATGGCGTACAGGATCGGGGCGATGTAGAAGGCGGCGAACAGGACGAGGAACGGGAGGGTGAGGACGGCGACCGTCCGCAGGTCGGCCCTTTTCCTGCGGTTCCTCCGGGAGGGATCGGCGGACCGGCCCCGGACCTTCCGTACGTCGGCCGACACGGCGGAGCCGGCCGCGGTGGCCGGCTCCGCCAGGGGTGAGATTGGGTCAGGCATCAGATCACTGGCTTACGGTGAAGCCGTCCTTCTGCATCGATGACACCACTGCTGTCTGGGCCTCGTCCAGCGCTGCCGACAGCGACGACTTCGCTGTCTTGGCGTTGGTGAACGCGTCCGTGATGGCCTTGTAGGTGTCGGTCATCGACGGCCCCCAGGTGAAGTCAGGGGTGACCTCGGAGGCGGCGCGGAACACGTCGAAGATCTTCTGGTCGCCGAAGAACTTGTCCGGTTCGGAGAACAGCGGGTCGGCCAGCAGGGTGTTGGTGGTCGGGTAGATGCCGATGGCCTTGTTCAGGATCTTCAGCGCGTCCGGGCTGGTGCCCATCCACAGCGCGAACTGCGCGGCCTCACACGGGTGCTTGGAGGTCTTGAAGACCGAAAGGCCCCCGCCGCCCCAGGTCGCCGACACCTTCTCGCCGGCATTCCACGTCGGCAGTGGCGCGACCGCCCAGTCGCCGGACGTGTCCGGAGCCGAGCTCTTGACCACACCGGCGCCCCAGACCGCGGTCGGCCACGACCAGATCTTGCCCTTGGCCAGAGCCGAGCTCCAGGCGGGGGAGAAGGTCGCCAGGTCGGAGGCACTCCTGGCGTCGAGCATTCGCTGCCACAGGTCCGCGGTGGCCTTGCTGGCGGCGTCGTTCACGCTCACCTTCCAGCCGTCGCCGTCGGGTGCGAACCACTGCGCCTTGTTCTGCGACGACAGCCCGGCGAACCAGTTGGCGTTGCCGTAGCCGTCGAAGTTCGCCAGGACGGCGCTCGGGTCGGCCTTGTGCACCTTGGCAGCTGCCTGCTCGAACTCCGCCCAGGTGGTGGGCACGTCGATGCCGTGCTTGGTGAACAGGTCCTTGCGGTAGATCAGCGCCATCGGACCGCCGCCGATCGGGACGGAGAACATCGCTCCGTCGGTGCCGAGCGAGACCGCCTTCTTCACGGGTGCGACGAAGTCCGCCTTCTGGGCATCGGTGACGTAGCCGGACACGTCGGCCAGATAGTCCTGGCTGCCGAAGGCGGCGATGTTGTCGAACTCGAGGAAGCCGATGTCGGGTGCCGTTCCCGCCTTCACCGCGTTGAACATCTTCTGGTAGCCGCCGGAGTTGCCCACGGGGATGTCGCTGTAGGTGACCTGGATGTCGGGGTGGGTGGAGTTCCACAGCTTCGCCGCGTCCTCGTAGCCAGCGCCCCAGGACCAGTAGTTGAGGGTGACCGGGCCGTCGGACGCGGGGCACTGTCCCGCCACGACTGCGGCCCCCGTCGTGGCACTGGTGGAGTTCGGCGCGGGTGCGCCGGCGCAGCCGGCGAGTGTCACCATGCCTGTCGCGACGAGCCCGATCCCGAGTCGCCAGGTCGTTTTGTGGTTCGACCACCTTGTCATCTGAACCTGCCTTTCAGCGTCGTGGCTGACTGGATCCGCAGCGCGGTTCGCCGGCGAAACCCACTCAGTGTGTGCGGCCTCGCACCGCACAGGCGAAACCATAGCTCGCGGATCGGACGATGGCAAGAAATTTCATTTCAGAACGTCGAGTGTCCATGACAGCCGATAGGTTGAGGTCGGGCCGGATCGCGTTGAGCCTCGTTGCGGCGGCCCGAGAGAGGAACCTGACATGAAGACCTTCACCCTGACCGGCACGGACATCACCGTGCCCGCGGTCGTCACGGGCGTGATGCGCATCCAGGAGAAGTCGGACGCGGACGTGCGGGCGCTGTTCGATGCGTCCCTGGCTGCCGGCATCGACTTCTTCGACCATGCCGACATCTACGGCTCCGACATCCACGGCTGCGAGCGTCGGTTCGCCGAGGCGCTGAACCTCAGCCCGTCCCAGCGGTCGGAGATCACGCTGCAGACCAAGGCCGGCATCGTGCCGTCCGGACCGTACTTCGACTTCTCCCACGACCACATCGTGGAAGCCGTCGAGGGCTCGCTGAAGGCGCTGGCCACCGACTACATCGACATCCTGCTGCTGCATCGTCCCGACGCCCTGGTCGAGCCGGAGGAGGTCGCGAAGGCGTTCGACGAGCTCGAAGCCGCCGGCAAGGTGCGGGCCTTCGGGGTGTCCAACCACACGCCGGGCCAGATCGAACTGCTCAAGCGCCACGTCCGCCAGCCGCTGGTCGCCAACCAGGTGCAGCTGTCGATCACCCATGCGCCGATCATCGCCCAGGGGGTCGCGATGAACATGGCCGCCCTCGACCAGTCGCTCAGCCGCGACCTCGGCGTCCTCGACTACTGCCGCCTGCACGACATCACCGTCCAGGCGTGGTCGCCGTTCCAGGCCGGCTTCTTCACCGGTGTGTTCCTCGGCAACCCCGACTACCCGGAGCTGAACGAGGTGATCGACCGGCTCGCCGCGAAGTACGAGGTCGAAGCGGAGGCCATCGCGACCGCGTGGATCACCCGACACCCGGCGCGCATGCAGGTCGTCCTCGGCACCACGACACCCGAGCGGGTCACCGCGGCGGCGAAGGGTGCGGACGTCGTGCTCACGCGTCCGGAGTGGTACGAGCTCTACCGGGCCGCCGGCTACCTGGTGCCCTGACGGCGTCCGGGGGTGTCCGGGTGAGCGGTTCGGTCGAGATCCGCCAGGCGACTGCTGCCGATCTCGACCTGCTCGTCCAGTTGCGGGTGGAGTACATCCGGGCGGACCTCGCCGAGCTGGCCGACGACGAGGAGGTGGCGATCACGTCCCAGCTGCGGACGTGGATCCCGGCGAACCTCGGCGAGCGGTACTTCGCGGAGCTGGCCTTCGTGGACGGGTTGCCCGCCGGGATCGCCGTGCTCGTGGTGAACGAGTACCCGGCCAACCCCCGGTTCCCCAACGGCCGCGTCGGCACCGTCCTCAACGTCTGGACCCGGCCGGCCCACCGGCGCCGCGGCCTGGCCACGGCGCTGCTCGGAGAGGTCATCGCGCTCGGACGGCAGCTCGGCCTGGCACGACTCGAACTGCTGTCCAGCGAGGCGGGGAAGCCGCTCTACGCGTCGCTCGGCTTCGTGCCGAGTAGCGACGACCATCTCCCCATGGAGCTCACCTACCGCTGAGGACGCGCTCAGCACGTCAGCACTACCCGTCCCGCGGGACGCTCACCGCTGTGCGCCGCCCTTTCCCGCTCGCGGGAGCGCTCCTACCCTGTGACGAACGAGCGAAGGAGGACGATGGCCGAGGTCGACCGGCGCCTGTCGGCGAAGCCGGGGGAGCCGGACGGGCCTCCTGTGGAGCGGGACGGGCACACCTGGCGGATCCGGTCGCTGGTCGCCGCCCGCCAGGTGCTGCGTGCCCGGGATCGCACCACCCAGGCCGGGTTCACCGCGGAGAAGATCCCCAAGGGCTACCTGAGGCACCACCCCATCCTGATCTCGGACGGGCCGCTGCACGACGAGCAGCGGCGCAAGGTCGGACGCTTCTTCGCCCCTGCCGTGGTCGCCGAGCGCTACACGGCCTTGATGGAGACGACCGCCGGCACCCTGCTGTCAGCGGCCACTGACCGCGGCGCGCTGCTGCTGGACGACCTCGCCCTCGACTACGCCGTCGAGGTCACCGCCGAAGTGGTCGGGCTCACCGACTCGCCGGTGCCGGCAATGGCCCGGCGGCTGGTCAGCTTCTTCAACCAGCCGCCGTTCGACATCACCCGTCCCGACCTCGGCCGGACGCCCGGGCAGTGGGCGCAGGCCGCCGTGAACGGCCTGCTCCCGATCGTCCGCTTCTACCTGGCCGACGTCCGTCCGGCGATCCGGCGTCGCCGCAGAACCCCTGGTCAGGATGTGATCAGCCACCTGATCGCCGAGGGCTACACCAATGCTGACATCCTCGTCGAGTGCGTCACCTACGGCACCGCCGGCATGGTGACCACCCGCGAGTTCATCGCGATGGCGTGCTGGCACCTGCTGCGGGAGCCGACCCTGCGGGATCGGTATCTGGCCGCCGGCCAGGAGGAGCGCTTCGCCATCCTCAACGAGCTCATCCGGCTGGAGCCGGTCGTCGGCCACCTCTACCGGCGGGCCGGCGCCGAGATCGCCGTCAGCGACCGGGACGGCGCATGGACGATCCCGCCGGGCGACCTGATCGACGTCTGCGTCCGGCAGGCGAACACCGATCCGGACGCGGTCGGCGAGGCGCCGCTCGACCTGTGCCCGGCACGGCCGCTGCCCAGCGGCGTCAACGCCGCCGTCCTCAGCTTCGGGGACGGTGCCCATCGGTGCCCCGGCCAGCCGCTGGCGATCCTGGAGACCGACGTCCTGCTGACCCGCCTGCTGGCGTTACGACCCGAGATCGTCCGCGAGCCGGACCTCGACTGGGACAACCTGATCGAGGGCTACCGGCTGCGCGGCTTCGAGCTTCGCCTGCCGTAGCCCGCCCAGCGGATCGCAGCGGGACGGTTCGTCCGGTTCGGGAGGGGCCCGGTTTCGGCCGTGCCGGCCCCGGGTACTCGGACGGGACGCGACGAAAGGAACGAACCATGCCCAGCGAGAACCAGTGCCCGGTGTGCGGGATGGCGGTTGATCCGCAGTCCGCGCCTTCGGCGACCTACGACGACCAGACCTACCACTTCTGCTCGGAAGGCTGCCGCGACCAGTTCGTGAACGACCCGGCGAGCTTCGTGGGCAACACCGGGAGCTGACGCCCTACCCGAGCCGTCGGCCGCCGGGATGCCGGGAGCGGCACCGGCGGCCGGCGCCGGTGGTACTCAGGGCCGGTGGCCGCTCAGGCGTCGTCCGGTTCCAGGCCGGTCTCGATCACCCGGCTGGCCACCTCGCGCAGCTTGAGGTTTCGGTTCTGGCTGGCGCTGCGCAGGAGTTGGAAGGCCTCGTTCGGCGAGATCCGGTGGCGTTCGATCAGGATGCCGACGGCCTGGCCGACCAGCCGCTGGCTCTCCACCGCGTGCTCGAGGTTCGTCTCCCGGTCGGCCGCGGTCTCCGCCGCGACCACCCGGTCCACCGCCAGGGCGAAAGCCTGCGCGAGGAGGTCGGCGACGATCATCTCGTCCGGCCAGATCCGGCGCGGCGACGGGAACTGGATCCACGCGCGGCAGTCGGTCTCGGCGCTGCGCGGCACCAGCAGGATCCCGGGGCGCAGGCTGGTCGCGTCCGCGCTCGGCTCACCGGCCAGCCCCGTGCTGACCTGCTCGGGCAGGTTCTCGGCGGTCACCTGCAACCCGCCGCTGATCAGGAGTTCCTTGCCGTTCAGCTTCAGCCGGACGGTGCTCCCGCCGTCGAAGAGCACGCTGAAGCCGTGCTCGGCCGCACCCAGCAGGGTGTCGAGATCGTCGGCTGAACTGAAATCGGCGCTGACCTGGGCCGCGGCCAGGCGGCGCTCGCGGGCGGCACGTTCCCGGTCGATGGCCCGGACGGTACGGACGGCCGCGGTCAGCCCGCTCTGCTGATGGCGAACGCGGCCGCCCCCGATCCACACCCACAGCGGACGCCGGTCGCGGCGGTAGATCCGGAACTCACCCGAGCCCTGGACGCCGTCGGCAAGCTCGGCGAGAGCCCGCCGCAACTCGGCGAGCGCCTCGGGATCCTCCTGCTCGGTCGGCCACCACGGATACGGCGGACGCAGCGGGCCGTCGTCCATGCTGTACCCGACGAGGTCGGTGAATGCCTGGTTCATCTCGATGACCAGGCCGTCGGAATCCAGCACCAGGACACCGTCCCGGATGCCGCTCAGCGCCGCACGTCGCCAGTCGGCGTCCAGGCTGCGCTCCCGGGCGCGGCTGAGGTGCGCGGCCAGCCGGGCCCGCACGTCGACGATCGTGAACGGCTTGCCGATGTAGTCGTCGGCACCGCTGTCGAGGCCGCTGGCCGAGGAGTGGTCGTCCGAGTGGGCTGAGAGCAGCAGGACGGGCAGGTCGCGCAGCGCCGGGTCGGCGCGTACCCGACGGACGAGTTCCACGCCGTCCATTCCGGGCATCGCCACGTCGGAGAGCACGATGTCGGGCCGGCGTTCCCGCAACACGGCCAGGCCGGACTCGCCGTCGGTGGCGATCTCGACCCGGTAGGAGTCGGCGAGCGAATCGGCGAGGAAGGACGCCATCTGGCCGTCGTCCTCGACGATCAGCAGCCGCGGGCGTCCGTCGTCCTCTCCGGTCGCAGGCTCCGCCGGGCGCTCCAGTTCGGCCAGGAACGACTCGACCCGGCGGGGCGTCACCGACTGGCCGCGCGTCCCCGGGTCGAGCGGCGGGACGAAGGGCAGCCGGACGGTGAACGTGCTGCCCTCTCCCGGCGCCGAGCGCAGGGTCACCGTTCCCCCCAGCAGCCCGGTGAGCTGCCGGACCATCGCCAGGCCGATCCCGGCACCCCAGGGGGCTCGCGCGCCGGCCGGCGGCGCGATCCGCTCGAACCGGGAGAAGATCCGCTCGTGGTCCTCGGCGTCGATCCCCGGTCCGGTGTCGGTCACCGCGATCTGGTAGCGATCCCCGTCCTCCACCAGCCTCAGCTCGACGGTGCCGGTGGCGGTGAACTTCACCGCGTTGGAGAGCAGGTTCAGCACGATCCGTTCCAGGAAGTCGGCATCGACCAGGGCTGCCCGCGACAGTTCCGGCACGTCGACGACGAAGCGGAGCCCGGCCTGCTCGACGGCCGGCGCGAACGCGGTCGCCAGGGTGCGGATCTGCTCGGAGACGGTGACCGAGTCGAGGTCGGGAAGCAGCCTGCCGGCCTCCATCCGGCTGAAGTCCAGCATCGCGTCGACCATCCGGGCGAGTCGGGCGGCATTGGACCGGACGAGGTCAACGTGCCGCACGACGTCGGGCGGCAATTCGCCGCGGCGCTCGGACAGGGCCTCGACGGGTGCCGAGATCAGGGACAGCGGAGTCCGCAGCTCGTGGTTCACGCCGGCGAAGAACGCGGACTTGGCTGCGTCGAGCGCTGCCGCGCGGGCCACCTGCCGCCGTTCGGCCCACAGCTCGCCCTGGTCGATGAGTGCGGCGCCGATGGTGGTGGCGAGGAGGCCGAAGTACGTGTCCAGTTCGGCGTCCCAGGGTCGGGCGTCGTTGTGGCGCAGGACCAGGACGTGGCTCGGCGACTCCTGCTCCGGCGCGATGATCGGGAAGGCGTGCAGCGTGCCGTCATGCTGGACGGCGGCCGCCGAGCGGCAGTGTTCGACGAGCGTGAGGACGGCGGCAGCGTCCTCGACCCGGCCGAACTCGGCCAACGGCGCCGCCCGGGCGGCCGACGCCCTGGGTGCCCGGTAGAGCGCACCGGAGGGATGGTCGGCTGCGTTCTCGGCCAGGACGGGCAGGGCTGCCCGGGCGAGCTCGGCTTCCGTCCCGGACTGGGAGACCGCCCGTCCGACGCGGGCCAGGGTGCTGAGCCGACGCTCGGCGAGGACCTGTCTCGTCGTCTCGACGAACGTCGCCACGACGGCCAGGACGGAGCCGTCCTCGGCGTCGAGCGCGCTGAAACAGAGGGTGAAGTAGCACTCCTCGGAGTCGACGACCCGGTTGAGGTAGAGCGGCCGGTCGGAGAAGAAGTAGGGCCGGCCGGTCTCCTTGACCGTCGCGATCAGGTCCCCGACCTGCGCGGTGGTCTCCGGCCACACGTCCGCGGCGGGCTGGCCGAGCGCGTCCTGGAAGCGGGCCTCGCCGTAGACCTCGCGGCAGGCGTCGTTGTAGACCATCCGGAGGGTGTCTCCCACCCGCAGCGAGGTCGGGAAGAGCGTGCCCAGACACAGGTCGACCGCGACCCGGAGCTCAAGCGGCCAGGCGTCCAGCGGTCCCAGTTCGGTGCCCGCCCAGTCGAACTCGACGAACCGGCGACCCATCTCCCCCCGACGCTCCAGCCCGGCCCACCACGGCGTGGACGGATCCCGACGCGACGACGACGCGGGGTCGCCCGAGGCGGGGGGCAGTGGCATGGACGCTCCATTCGGGGTCGGGCCCGGGGGCTTGGTGGATCCCACTGGTTCACGGGAGTTCGTGCGACCACGATAGAACCTCTGCTGATGGCGCGCATGGGTGGGTGCAGCACTTCTGTGGAGCCGCGTCCCCGCCCCGCGGGACGCGCCCGGAGCGGTGCGCCGGCTGTGGTTTCAACCGGCGCACCTCGCCCGCTGGCTGCCCGGGCAGCCAGGAGGCGTCTCCCCGAGGCAATTGGGTGCTTACCCTGCGAGGCCGGAACGTATCGGTCTCGGTGGTCACGTCCCTGGGTACTGGGTCGGCACCGATCGCCCATCCGGAGGCTCGAGATGACATCGTTCTGGCTTGCCACGCGTCCCATCGACGCGACGGGCACCCCGCTGTCGGCAGGCGAATCGGCTGATGTCGTGGTCGTGGGAGCCGGGTTGACCGGCGTGGTGACAGCGGCGCTCCTGGCCCGGTCCGGACGGAGGGTCGCCCTGCTCGAGGCCCGCGGTGTCGGGGCGGTCGCGACCGGCAACACGACGGCCAAGGCCAGCCTGCTGCAGGGCGCCCTGTTCTCCGGGATCCGCCGGCGACACTCAGCAGAGGTACTGCGCGCCTACGCGGACGCGAACCGGGCCGGCCAGGACTGGCTGGCCGGCTTCCTGGCGACGCACGGCGTGCCGTACCAGCGTCGGACGGCCTGGACCTACGCCACTGACCGGGACGGGATCGGGCGCCTGGAAGGCGAACGTGCCGCTGCGGTCGAGGCCGGGCTTCCCGTGGTCCGCGACGACGCGACCGGCTTGCCCTTCCCGGTTGCCGGTGCGATCCGGCTCGACGACCAGCTTCAGTTCCACCCGACGATGGCGCTGGACGCGCTGCTGGCCGAGTTCACCTCCTGCGGTGGCGTCCTCCACCTCGGCTGCCGGCTGCGCCGGCTCAGGGTCGGCGCCCGGGTGGCGCTGCACACGTCGGGAGGCGACCTGATGGCCGACCAGGTCGTGCTCGCGACCGGAACACCGGTGGCCGACCGCGGCGGCCACTTCGCGGTGCTCGAACCGCAGCGTTCCTACGCCCTGGCCGCCGAGGTTCCGGGCGAGCTGCCTCAGGGCATGTACCTGTCGATCGACCAGCCGACCCGGTCGTTGCGCACCACCCCCGCCGTCACCGGCGACGGTGACGTGCTCCTGGTCGGCGGCAACGGGCACGTGGTCGGACGAGCCGCGGATACCCGCCACCGTGTCGACGACCTGGACGACTGGACGCGTCGCTGGTTCCCCGGGGCCGAGGTGACTCACCGCTGGTCCGCCCAGGACTACGCCCCTGCGGCCGGGCTGCCCCTGGTCGGCGGGCTGCCCTGGACCCATGGCCGGGTCTTCGTCGCCACCGGATACCACAAGTGGGGGATGACGAACGCGGTCGCGGCGGGCCTGCGCCTGCTCGCGCAGCTGGACGGCGGGTCGCACCCCGGCTGGGCGTCCGTGCTGGGCTCGGCGACCGATGTCACCGGTTGGCCGACGGCGGCGCGGCTCACCGGCGGCGTGGGGATCGAGGCGGTCCGCGGGTGGTTCGGCGGCGAGGTCAGGAGCGTGGCGGATCCGCCCGCGGAGGGCCAGGGTGTGGTCGGACGGCGTGGGCTCCGTCCGGTCGCGGTGTCGACGGTGGAAGGACGGACGTGCGCGGTGTCGGCCGTCTGCACGCACCTGGGCGGCGTGGTGACCTGGAACGAGGCGGAACGCAGCTGGGACTGTCCGCTGCACGGCTCCCGGTTCACGGCGGACGGCCGCGTGCTCGAGGGTCCGGCGACCACCGACCTGCCCGGCGTGGAGCGGGGCTAGAAGGTCGCCTTGCCTCCGGTCACCCCGAGGATGCTGCCCGACACGTAGCTGGCGGTCGCCTCGGACGCAAGGAAGACGTACGCCGGGGCCACCTCGGCAGGCTGGCCCGCGCGGCCCAGCGGGCTGTCGGCTCCGAAGTTGGCTACCTCCTCGGCGGTCCGGGTGGCCGGCTGCAGCGGCGTCCAGATCGGCCCGGGCGCGACGGCGTTCACCCGGATCCCCTTCGGCCCGAGTTGCTCGGCCAGGTTGACGGTGATGCTGTTGACGGCGGCCTTGGTCGCCGCGTAGTCCAGCAGGTGCCCGGACGGTTCGTAGGCCTGGATCGAGCTGGTGTTGATGATCACCGACCCCTTCCCGAGGTGGGGGAGCGCGGCCTGGGCCAGCCACAGCGGCGCGGCCAGGTTGGTGTGCAGGACACGGTCGACGAGTTCGGGCTCGAGCCCTTCCAGCGTCCCCGACTGGTCCTTGGTGAAGTGGAAGCCGGCGTTGTTCACCAGGATGTCCAACCCGCCGAGTCCGTCCACGGCGGCGGCGACCGCTCGGCGGCAGGCCTCGACGTCGGTCAGGTCCTCGGCGATCGTCACGGCCCGCGCGCCGGCCTGCTCGATCAGGGCAGCGGTCGCGTCCGCGTCCGGCTGCTCCTGCGGCAGGTAGCAGATCGCCACGTCCGCTCCTTCGCGGGCGAAGGCGATCGCGACGGCGCGGCCGATGCCGGAATCGCCGCCGGTGATCAGGGCGCGCCGGCCCGCCAGCAGGCCGTGGCCGACGTAGGACTCCTCGCCGTGGTCGGGCGGGGGATCCATCCGGCTCGTCAGGCCGGGCGGCTGCTGCTCCTGGGGCGGGAAGTTCGTGTTCTGGGCGTCGCTGGACGGCGACTGATCGGACTCGGTCATCCACCCGCAGTACCCGCGGCGACTTCCGGCCAATCCGGAGGGCCCGCCACCGGCCTGCCGGCGAGCGCAGATCCTCGGCCACTTGAGCGCCACGATGGCGATTCGAGGCTCACGACAGCCGGTCGGTGCCCTACGGTGGCCGCGTGGACACCGAGCCGGAGTTGGCGGACGAGTTCGATCGCGCGGCGGGACGCTACGACCTGCTGACCGCGCTGAACCCGGGCTACCACCGGCACTTGGCCGAGGCCGCGAGCGCCCTCGCCGACCGGCTGGACCGGGACGCGCCGTGCCTGCTCGACCTGGGCTGCGGCTCAGGCTCGTCCACCGCCGCGCTGCTGAGAGCCCTCCCGGGAGCGTCCGTCGTCGGGGTGGACGCCTCGGTCGGCATGCTCGCCCGGGCCGCCGGCAAGGCCTGGCCGGACGGCGTCCGCTTCGTCCAGGCCAGCGCGGAGGCCTTGCCGGAACTCCGCCTCGGGCCGGTGGACGGGATCCTGGCGGCGTACCTGTTCCGCAACGTGCCGGACCGCGACCGTGACCGGGTGGCGCGCTCGGCGCTGTGCCAGTTGCGCCCCGGCGGCTGGCTCGTGGTCCAGGAGTACTCCGTCGCCGGACGCCGGCTGGCCGGCCTGGTCTGGACCCTCGTCTGCTGGCTCGTCGTGATCCCGCTCGCCGCCCTGGTCGGCGGGCACCCCGGCCTGTACGTGTACCTGTGGCGGAGCGTCCGCGACTTCGACGCCACCGAGAGGTTTGCGCGCCGGCTCGCCGAAGCCGGCTTCGTCGACATCGCACGCCAGGACGTCCAGGGTTGGCAACGTGGGATCCTGCACACGTTTCGGGCCCGCCGGCCATACGCACCCGAGGAGTCACGCCCATGCCCGGCCGAGTGACGCCCAGCCCGGCCGGCGCAGGTTCGGCATCGGCGGTGGAGAGGGAATCGGATGACTGAGGAACGCGAGCCCACGCAGCCCGAGCGCCGCGAGACGGCAGCGGAACGCAGCGACCGCAACTGGAGCGAACTGCTGCAGGAGGTGCGGGTGACGCAGACCGGCATCCAGATCCTCTCCGGCTTCCTGCTCACCGTGCCGTTCCAGGCGCGGTTCACCTCGCTCAGCCCGGCGATGCTGGGCGTCTTCCTCGGCGCTGTCGGCTTCGCCGCGCTGGCGACGCTCCTCGTGGTGGCGCCGGTCAGCCTGCACCGGATCCTGTTCCGCAGACATGTGAAGGAGGCGCTGGTCACGACCTCCGACGTGCTGGCCAAGGTCGGCCTGGTCGCGCTCGCCGTGACGATCACGCTGGTGACCACCCTGGTCTTCGGGTTCGTCCTCGGCGAGACCGCCGCGCTGGTTGCGTTCGTGGTCGCCGGGATCGCGTTCACCGGAGTCTGGCTGGTCATGCCGCTGGTGCTGCGCTCCCGGCTCGCCGGGCCCCGCTGACGGCGCCGGCCCATCGGCTCGGGCCGGAGGCCGGACGGGAGTGCGGTCAGACGGCCGGTGCCGGCCCCGGACGGCGTCCGGCGAGCCGCGCGGCGGCCGCCGAGATCGAGTGCCCGAGCGGACGGAAGGGGGCCGGTGCCCGGTGCTGGTGGCGACCACCCGTCCACAGATCGAGCCCGCGAACGTCCGCGAGCGCCTCGGCGACGGGGACGAGGCGGACGGCGTCGGTGCGGCGGTGCAGTGAGCTGACGGCGGCCTTCGCCTTCACCTTGAGCACAGCCAGCCGCCAGGCCTCCGGTGGCACCTGGGCGCCGAGGTAGACCGTGTTCACCCCAGCCCGGCGGGCAGCGGTGGCGAACGCCAGCAGGCTCAGTTCGTGCTCCACCCCCGGTGGGGCGCCGACGAGGACGACCGGTCCGCCCCGCCCGCCTCCGGCGTCCTCGTAGGCGACGGCGAGTCGGCGCATCGTCACCGCGCTGACGAGGTGCTCTCCGGCCACCGACACCTCCTGGTCGGCCCACGCCCGGCCCAGCCGGACCAGGGCGGGCATCAACCACCCGTCCACCACGGTCTCGAAGGAGCCGCGGGCGAACTGCTCGTCGAGGACCCGGGCGACGCCGTCGTCGTCCAGGTCGGCCGCCGCCCGCAGCAGCCGCTCATCGGCGTCCCGCTCGACCGGGCCCCGGCCGTTGCGGGCCGCCTCCACCGCCGCGTCCCTCGGCGCCCAGCCGGCCCGGACAAGGTCGTTCATCGCCCGGATGCGCTCCAGCGCCGCCTCGTCGTAGACCCGATAGCCGGCTTCGGTCCTGGCGGTGCTGATCAGGTCGTAGCGACGCTCCCAGGCCCGGAGGGTGTGCTCGGGGACCCCGGTGATCGCAGCGGCCTTCTTGATGGTGACCATGACGGTGGCGATCCTATGGCTGCCGGCACCGGCGAACGCGCAGGCTACGCAGTTTGTCTAGGGTTTCACGCGCAGTCTGTCGAGTGAGGGTACGACCGTGGCAGTGTCTGTCAAAGGTTGGGACGCAGGAGGAGAGATGCAGGACAGGGTCCGTCAGGTCGTGGTGACCGTCGCGGCAGCCTTCATGGTGCTCGGTACCCTCTTCGGTCTCGGAGTCTTCGGAAGCAGGGTGGAGGAGAGCGCCGGCGGCAGCCTGTCGGCGACGGCGACGCTGGTCGCGCCAGCCGGTCCGGCGTTCTCGATCTGGTCCGTCATCTACGCGGGCCTGCTCGCCTACGTCGTCTGGCAGTGGCTGCCGGCCAACGCAGCGTCGCCGCGCCTGCGCAGCATCGGTGGCCTGGCAGCAGCCTCGATGGTGCTGAACGGGGCCTGGTTGCTGGTCACGCAGGCCGGGTGGCTGTGGGCGAGCGTCGCGGTGATCGTCGCGCTGGTGGCCGTGCTCGGCGAACTCGTCCGCCGCCTCGGAGTCATCGGTGCCGAGGCACCCGTGGACAAGCTCGTCGTCGACGGGACGTTCGGCCTCTACCTCGGCTGGACGGCTGTCGCCACCGTCGCGAACATCACCGCCGCCCTCGTCGCCTCGGGGATCGATCCCTCGCCGCTGGCGGCCGAGTGGCTGGCCGTGGTCGTGCTCGCCACCGCCGCGGTGATCGGCGTCCTGCTGTCCCGGGTGCTGGGCGCGCGGGTCGCCGTCGCCCTGGCGATGGGCTGGGGACTGGCCTGGATCGCCGTCGGCCGACTGGCCGGCGAACCGCCGTCCGCCCTGGCCGGGACGGCCGCAGCGGTCGCCGCAGCAGTAGTGCTGATCGTGACGGCCTTGTCCCGCCTGCGCCGCTCCGATGAGCCTGTAGGGGTACCAGCCCGAACGGGGACGCGCGGATGAACCCGGAGAGCGAAGACCTGGTGGTGCTCCTCGACGAGTACGACCGGCCAGTCGGGCATGCCCCGCGGCTGGCGGTGCACACCGCGGACACTCCCCGGCATCTCGCGTTCTCCAGTTACCTGTTCGACGACCACGGCAGGGTGCTGCTGACCCGCCGCGCACTCGGCAAGCCGACCTGGCCGGGGGTGTGGACGAACTCGTGCTGCGGGCACCCGCGTCCCGGCGAGGCAGCCGACGTCGCCGTCCTCCGCCGGGTCCGCGACGAGCTGGGCGCCGGGGTCACCGGCCTGAGCCTGGTCCTGCCCGATTTCGGCTATCGGGCGGTCGATGCTTCCGGCATCGTCGAGGACGAAGCCTGCCCGGTCTGGATCGGGCGATTGGCCGGTCCCCTGCGGCCGGACCCGGCCGAGGTCGCCGACACCGGCTGGGTGACCTGGGCGGACCTCGTCCAGGTCGTCGCCGGCGCACCGGAGCTGGTAAGTCCCTGGTGCGCGCTGCAGGTGCCGCTGCTCGATGCCGAACTGCGGAAGGCCGGTGCCGCATGACATTGCTGGACGCCCGGCACGACCTCTCCCCGTGGCAACTGACCGACACCGAGACCGTGGCGGAGGTCGAGGCCCTGGTCGCGGAGACGATCGCCTCGCTCCGCTCCACCTGGACAGGACTGGCCCGGTCGGTGGTACCGCGCGACGGCGTGTTGCACACGGACTCCGTGCTGGACCTTCTCGAGGCGATGGTCTCCTCCGGCGGCAAACGGTTCCGGCCGCGGATGGCCCACTGGGGCTGGGTCGCGGCCGGTGGCCAGCGGGACGGGCGGGGCCGGGCGGACGTGGTTCGCGCCGGGGCCGCGCTGGAACTGCTCCATGTGTTCGCGCTGATCCACGACGACGTGATGGACGGCTCCGAGACCCGGCGCGGGCGTCCGTCCGTCCACGCCAGCGCACGGACGCAGCATCGGACCCTGCGTGGCATCGGTGACCCGCAGCGGTACGGGGAGAACATCGCCATCCTCGCCGGCGACCTCGCGCACAGCGAGGCGGACCTGCTCGCGGCCAGCCTGCCCGCACCACTGCTCGCGGCGTGGCGGACGCTGGTCATCGAACTGATGATGGGCCAGGGCAGGGACCTCGTCGGTGCGGCCAACGGGCGCCGCGACTTCGGCCACGCCCGGGAGGTGGCCCGGGCGAAGTCCGGCGCCTACACCGTGTGGCGGCCGCTTCAGCTGGGCGCCACCGCCGCCGGCGCTGCGCCGGACACACTGGCCGCCCTGGAGCGCTACGGGCTCGCCGTCGGGGAGGCGTTCGCGCTCCGCGACGACGTCCTCGGGGTGATCGGCGACCCGGCCGCCACCGGGAAGCCGGTCGGGGACGACATCGTCGCCGGCAAACCGACCGTCCTGATGGCTCTGGCCGACGACCGGTTCTCGCCGCGGTGGCGCAGCGCGCTGCGGCGGGCGTCCTCGCCACGGGCGTCGGCCCGGCTGGTCGCCGACATTCAGGGCGAGCTGGTCCGCTCAGGCGTGATCGCCGAGGTCGAGACAATGATCGAGGACGCGGTCGCCGCCGCGTACATCGCGCTCGACGAGCCCGCCATCGACCCCGCCGCCGTGGCCGGGCTCCGGGCGTTGGCCCGGCGCGTCGCCTGGCGGACCGCATGAGCCGGGTCGCCGTGGTGGGGGCCGGCCTGGCCGGGCTGTCGGCCGCCGCCCACCTGGTCGGCGACGGTCACGACGTCGTCGTGCTGGAACGGGCCGGGGAGCCCGGCGGACGGGCGGCAACGCTCAACTCCGACGGGTTCGTCTTCGACGCCGGCCCGACCGTCCTCACCATGCCGCACCTGCTGGACCGCGCCTTCGCCCGGCTGGGCCGCGATCGCACCTCGCTCCTCCCGCTGCGGAAGCTGGACCCGGCCTACCGCGGTGTCTTCGCGGACGGGTCCGAACTGCTCGTCCGGTCCGGTGTCGCCGCCCAGGTCGCCGAGTTGCGCAGCCGGGGACTGACGGCTGACGCGGAGGCCTTTCCGGGCTTCGTCGACTGGCTGGAGGCCCTGTACGACGCTGAGGTGCCCCACTTCATCGAGCGGAACTTCGACTCGGTGTTCGACCTGCTCGCCCGTCCGGTCGCGGCTGCGAGGCTCGTGCGGCTGGGTGGCTTCGGACGGCTGGAGAAGGCAGTCTCCCGCCACCTCACCGACCCCCGGCTGCTGCGGTTGTTCACGTTCCAGGCGATGTATGCGGGCCTGGCGCCGGCCGAGGCGCTGGCCATCTACGCGGTGATCACCTACATGGACTGCGTCTCCGGCGTCCACTTCCCCGAAGGGGGCATGCACCAGGTGCCGCGGGCGCTGGCCGGCGCGTTGGTCGATGCCGGCGCCGGAGTGCGCTACGACAGCCCGGTCAGCGAGCTGCTCACCGATGCGACCGGCAGACTCGCCGGGGTGGTCGTCGGCGGTGAGAAGCTAGCCGTGGACGCGGCGGTCGTCACCCTCGACCTGCCGACCGCCTACCGGGAACTGCTGCCGCGGCTCTCGCCGCCACGGGTACTGACCGGAGCGGCATGGTCCCCGTCCGCGCTGGTCTGGCACGTCGGCGTGCGGGGCCTGCCCGGGCCGGCGGTGGCCCACCACAACATCCATTTCGGGGACGAGTGGACGGCCTCGTTCGACCAGCTGATCAAGCGCAAGGAGCTGATGAGCGACCCGTCCCGGCTGGTCACCGTCCCGAGCCTGGACGCACCCGGCATGGCTCCGCCGGGCCACAGCGTCCTGTACGTGCTGGAGCCGGTGCCGCACCTCGGCTCACGGCTCGACTGGGTGGCCGAGCGCGGCCCGGCGCGGGAGCGCCTGGCCCGGTTCCTGCGGACGAACGGGTATCCGGACGACATCGTCACCGAGCGGCTGGTCACCCCGGCCGACTGGGCAGCCCAAGGGCTGGCCATGGGGACGCCGTTCAGCCTCGCCCACACCTTCGCGCAGACCGGCCCGTTCCGTCCCCGCAACGTCGAACCCCGGCTGCCGGGCGTGTTCTTCGCCGGGTCGGGGACGGTGCCGGGCGTCGGCGTCCCGATGGTGCTGATCAGCGGCGAGCTCGCCGCGGCCCGCGTCCGCGACTACCTCGGGGGCCGGCGATGACCGTGGAGCTGGCCGCCGGCTACGCCGAATGCGCGCGGCTGACCCGCGCGTACGGCACCACCTACTACTGGGGGACCGCGCTGCTGCCGGTCGAGCAGCGCCGGCACGTCTACGCCGTGTACGCGCTGTGCCGGCTGGCCGACGACATCGTGGACGCGGACGGCGCCACCACCGTCGACGTCGCGGCGACCAGCCGGGCGCTGGCGGCGTTCCGGGCGTCCTTCGACGCCGCGCTGGCCGGCGAGCCGGCCGACGACACCCTGGCCGCGATCGCGCACACGGTGGCCGAGACCGGCATCGCCCCCGAGTGCTTCGACCGTTTCTTCGGCGCGATGGAGCTCGACCTCACCCGGATCCGCTACGCCACCTGGGACGACCTGTGCGGCTACATGGAGGGCTCGGCCGCCGTGATCGGGGAGATGATGCTGCCGGTGCTGCAGCCCCTGACACCGGACGCCTTCGAGCCGGCCCGCGCGCTCGGCTTCGCGTTCCAGCTGACCAACTTCCTCCGCGACGTCGGCGAGGACCTCGATCGCGGCCGGGTGTACGTCCCCGCCGAGGACCTGGCCCGGTTCGGCGCCGACCCCTGGCGGCGGCGCGTCGACGACGCCTGGCGCAGCGTGATGGCCTTCGAGATCGCCCGCAACCGGGAGCTGTACGACCTCGCCCGCACCGGGGTGCCGATGCTGCCACCGGCATCCGCGCGGTGCGTCGGCACGGCGCTCACCCTCTACTCCCGGATCCTGCAGCGGATCGAGGCCCGCGACTACGACGTGTTCTCCGGACGCGCCCGCGTCCCGACCTGGCGCAAGGCGCTGACCGCGGCCGGAGCACTGCTGACCCCGCAGCGGGCGGTGGCCTGATGAGGGCGGAGTACCTGTTGCTGATGGCGGCCTGCCTGCTGGTGACCCTGCCGCTGGAGTTCTGGCTGCGCGCCCGGGTCTACCGGCGTCCGCTCCGGCTGCTGATCGCGCTGGTGCCGTCGGTGGTCGTCTTCTACGTCTGGGACGCGGTCGCGATCGCCCGCGGCCACTGGGACTACAGCCCCGACCACACCACCGGCGTCCTGCTGCCGGGCGGCGTCCCGATCGAGGAACTGGTCTTCTTCGTGGTGATCCCGATCTGCGGGCTGCTCACCTATGAGGCCGTCGGCACGGTGCTCCAGCGAGGACGGTCGCGGGAGGCCTCCGATGCCTGAGTACACCGTCGCCACCCTCGCCGCCATGGTCGTCGTCGTGGCGATCGAACTGCTGTGGGCGAGGACGGGCATCTTCGGCAGGCTGCAGTACTGGCTGGCGATGGCGATCGTGTTCTTCTTCCAGATCCTGGTGGACGGCTGGCTGACGAAGCTGAGCGACCCGATCGTCCGCTACGCGCCGCAGCAGTTCGCCGGCGTCCGGTTCCCGCTGGACATCCCGATCGAGGACTTCGGCTTCGGGTTCGCCCTGGTCACGGCCGTGATCATCACCTGGGAGGTCGCCGGACGGCGGGAGCGGGCCGAGTGAACAGCTGGCGTCCGGGACGCGACCGGCGGGCCGTCCACCACCCCGCGCAGCAGCCGACCCGAAATGGGGACGGTTCCCATCTCGGTTCGCCTCCGGCAGCGGTGGTCGTCGGCGGCGGCATCGCCGGACTGGCGGCCGCCACCGGGCTGGCCGAGCGCGGCGTGCGCGTCACGGTCGTGGAAGCGGCCGACACCCTCGGCGGGCGGGTCCGCTCCTGGCCGATCCAGCTGCAGGACGGCACTCCGGCCACGATGAGCCGGGGTTTCCACGCCTTCTTCCGGCAGTACTACAACCTGCGGGCGCTGCTGCGGCGAGCCGATCCGGCGCTGTCCCGGCTGGTGCCGGTCGCCGACTACCCGCTCGAACTGGCGCCGGCCTCCGGTCGTCCGGTCGTGCGCGACTCGTTCGCCGGCGTCCCCAGGACCCCGCCGTGGAACCTGGTCGGCTTCGTCGCGGCGAGCCCGTCCTTCCGGGCGCGCGACCTGGCCCGGGTCGACGTCCGGGAGGCACTCGGCCTGCTCCGGGTGGCCTTCCCGCGCACCTACTCCGACCTGGACGGGGTCAGCGCGGCCGAGTTCCTCGACCGGCTGCGGTTCCCCGCCGCCGCCCGGCACCTGGCCCTGGAGGTCTTCGCCCGCAGCTTCTTCGCCGATCCGCGGGAGTTCTCCGCCGGCGAACTGGTCGGGATGTTCCACACCTACTTCGTCGGCTCGGCCGAGGGCCTGCTGTTCGACGTCCCGGACGACGACTACGACACCGCGCTGTGGGCGCCGCTGGGACGCCACCTCGCCGGGCTCGGTGTCGACGTGCGCACGGGCGTCCGGGCGGGGGGCCTGATCGAGCGCGGCGAACAGGTCGTCGTCGCCACCTCGGCGGGCGAGTTGACGGCTGACGCGGTCGTGCTCGCCACCGACACGCGTCCGCTGCAGGAACTGGTCGCCGCGTCGCCCTGGCTGGACCCGGCCTGGGCCGACCGGATCGCCCGCCTCCGCACCGCCCCGCCGTTCGGGGTGGGACGCCGCTGGCTGGCCAACCGGCTTGCGGACCTGCCTGCCTTCCTCGGCACCAGCGGCTACGGTCCGCTGGACAACGTCAGCCGGCTGGACGCCTTCGAGGCCGGTGCCGCCGACTGGGCCGGGCACGGTGGCGGCACCGTGGTCGAGGTGCACGGCTATGCGCTCGCCGACACCTCGGAGCGGACCCGGGACGAGCTGTGGCGCCAGGCCGCGCGGGTCCAGCCGAGCATCGGGGCGTCGGACGTGCTGGCGGAGCAGTGGCTGGTCGCGCAGGACTGCCCGCTGGTCGACACCTCGCCGTGGCTGCTGCGGCCGACCGTGGCCACCCCCGACGCGCGGATCGTGCTCGCCGGGGACCTGGTCCGCAGCGACTGGCCGATCGCGCTGATGGAGCGAGCGGCGACGACCGGCTGGCAGGCGGCAAACACCCTGCTCGCCGGCTGGGGGCGGCGCGGCCACGACCTGTGGTCGCCGCCACTGACGGGTCTGTTGGGCTCCGTCCGCGCCTGAGCGCTCAGTGGTTGCGGAGCGCGCTGATCAACTCCGACTTCGACATGCGGGAGCGTCCCTTGATGCCGAGGTCCTTCGCCCTCGACATCAGCTCGGACTTCGACCGCTCGTCGTAGTCCTTGGCGGTTGCCCCCTTGCGCCCCACCTTCGAGCGGGAGGAGGCGGCGGCGGCATTCGAGATCCGCGCGGCCTTCTCCTTGCTGGCGCCGTCGTCCCGGAGAGCCTCGTACATCTCCTTGTCCTTCACCGACGGCCCCGGGTCACGTTTGGGCATGGTTCCTCCGTTCTGTTCGGACGCCGGCGAAGTACCCGCGCCGGCCGCGGCGGAAACGCCGGCCGCCGAACAGGCCGCCGCCACCGGAAGTGTTCTCCCGGTGGCGGCGGTGGTCGATCGGCCAGGGCTCAGGTGAAGATGCTGACTCCGCCCGGCCCGACGAGCAGGCCGACGACAATCAGGACAATGCCCCAGACCAACTGCTGCCTGATGATGGCGAAGATGCCCGAGATCACCAGGACCGCAGCGATAATCCACAGAATCGTGGCCATGCCCGGCTCCTTCCGGTTGGGTTACTTGAAGGCGTCCTTGACGTCTTCCCCGGCCTGCTTGACGTTGGCAGCGGCCTGCTCGGCCTTGCCTTCCGCCTGCAGCTCGGGATCGTCCGTGGCCTTGCCCCAGGCGTCCTTGACCTTGCCCTTGGCCTCTTGAGCCGCGTTCTTGACCTTGTCGTCGAGACCCATGACTTCCTCCGCTCTCTGGTTGGGATGTACTGGTTCGGTACCCGGTGCCCGGGCCTGCCAAACCGTCGTTTCAGCCTCAGGACGCGCCGACTCCGAGCAGTTCCAGGACGGAGCGCTCCAGGCGGGACTGACGGGCTTCCCGGCTCCGGGAGGAGCCGGCGGTGGCCGCCGCGATGGTCGTGCCGGCCGCGTAGGCGTCCAGCACCCGAGGGTCGATGTAGGACGACCGGGCGACCGTGGGGGTGTTGCCGAGGTAGGTCGCCACCTGCCCGATCGCCTCGCGCTCGGCCCGCCGGCGGGACGCCTGCGTGTCCCCGGGTTCGGCGCTCAGGGCGAGCGCCTCGGCCGCGATCACGGTGGCGTGCCAGGTGCGGAAGTCCTTGGCGGTGAAGGCGCCGCCGAACAACTCGGCGAGATAGGCGTTGACCGCACCGGAGCTCAGGTCGGTCCAGCCGCCGTCCTGGTGGTAGGCCAGCAGCCGGTCACCGCCAGACCGCCGGCGCATCTCTTCGAGCGCGGCGATCGCCTGCTCGTCGGAGATCAGGACGTGGTGCTCGATGCCCGACTTGCCGATGAACCGGAAGGCGAGTCCCGAGCCATCGCGGCGGATGTGCCGGCGTTCGAGCGTGGTCAGGCCGAAGGAGCCGTTGGCGTCCGCGTAGTAGTCGTTGCCGATCCGGAAGTAGCCCAGGTCGAGCAGCCGCACGGCCGTTGCCGCTGCCCGCTCCAGCGGCATTCCGGGACGCCGGAGGTCGACGCCGACCCGGCGGCGCACTTTCGGCAGGAGCCGGGCCGCCTCGGCGACCCGATCGAACTTGAGCCGGTCGCGCCGGATCCGCCACTGCGGGTGATACAGGTACTGGCGCCGGCCGGCGGCGTCCACGCCCGTGGCCTGGAGGTGCCCGGTGGCCAGCGGGCAGATCCACACGTCCCGCCACGCCGGCGGAATGGCCAGCGAGCGGATCCGTTCCACCTCATCGGGTGGCACCGGCGCGCCCTGCGTGTCGAGGTAACGGAAGCCCCGCCCGGAGCGACGCCGGGTCCAACCCGGCTGGTTGGCCGATACCCGGCGCAGCCTCGGCATCGACGGTTCAGCGACCGCTCACTCGGTGACGAGGTCGCGGGCCTCGCGGGCGAGTTCGCCGATGATCTTGTCCTCCCGGGCGACCAGGTCCACCAGGACGTCGCTGAAGCCCGATGTCGGGTCGCCGGGATCGCTGAACAGCGGGGCGTCGGCGATGGCGGCGTCCACCCGGGTGAGCTCGTCGGCGAGCGCGCGCAAGTTCTCATTCATGACAGTGCCGTACCCCACCTCGCGCAGTACTGGTGCCGTCCGGACCTGAGCGGTCGTGCGCAGTTAGCCGGGGCATCAGGCGGGGTATGGGACGGCTTCAGGCAGGAGGAGGCATCCATGGCCAAGGTTCACAAGCGCGCAGACGTCAGCCCCCGGGAGGGGGAGCGGGAGTACGGCGACGTGACATTCGCCGACCCGACCAACAAGAAGTACCCCATCGACAACGCCGAGCACGTCCGGGCGGCCTGGGCCTACATCAACAAGGCCGGCAACGCGGACAAGTACACCAAAGCCGACGCCGAGCAGATCCGCGACCGGATCAAGAGGGCAGCCCCGAGGTTCGGCGTCGACATCGAATCTGACTGACCGGTCCTCCTCTGCCTGGTGCGTGCCTTCTGGTGCGCGCCGGGCGGGGTGCCGTGTTCCAGGGTTCTCCGGGTCTGGTTCCTCCGGTCAGCGCAGCACCTCGACGAGCAGCACCCAGGCCCCGACCATCGCGGCGATCACGACGATCACCACCCCGGCGGCGACCAGGAACACGCCGCTGGCCAGCTCGGCGATCAGCAGGACCGCGCCCACCCCGAACGGCAGGTACTGGACGACGGCGAGCGCCACGATCAGGCCGAACACCCCGCCGGTCACGCCGTCCGCGCCGGTGCGGCGGACGGCGAGCGCGGCCGACACCGAGCGCAGCTGGACGGCACCGGCCGAAGCCGTGACGACCAGCACCTCGACGCCGAGCGCGACCAGCGGCTGCTGTGGCACCAGCAGGAGCAGGGCCACGACCAGGGAGAGCACGAGCGAGGCGACGGTCGACGCGGCGCCACGGAGGGTCACCCGGGACGCGAGGATCTCCTTCACGTTCACCGAGATCGCCACGATCAACAGGCCGGCGAGGGCTCCGGTCGCGCCCGCGGCCGCGACGCCGAATTCGCCCCAGCCGTCGGGCAACGCGGTCTCCATGGTCACCACGCCGTGGCTCCGTCGGCCGGGGTGCGCAGATGTTCCTCCATGCCAGTGGCCTTACCCAGCATCGGCCGGGGTTCTCCGCTGTCGTGGTCGAGCGTGGGTCAGGCGGGGAGGTGCAGCCCGGCATCGGTGATGCGCGCGAGCCCGTCGCCGACCAGGGAGGCGATCGCCCGCTCGCGCTGCGCGGGGTCCGGCCAGTCAGCGATCACCCGGTCCACCGGGACGGCGGCCGAGGCTTCGCGGAGCGTCCGCAGGATCGCGCCGCGAGCCTGCCGGTCGCTGCCCTCGTAGCGGGCCTGGCGCGTCCGGTTGTCCGGTGTCGCGGGGTAGCCGGCGGCTCGCCAGGCGCAGCCCCCACGGACCGGGCAGGCGTCGCAGCGCGGCGCCCGTGAGGTGCAGATCGTCGCGCCGAGCTCCATCGTGGCGGCGTTGAACACCGCAGCGTCCCCGTCGTCGGCCGGCAGGACGGCGTCCATGGCGGCGAGGTCGGCGCGGGCAGGTGCGGCGGGCTGGGCGCGTCCGAGGATCGCCCGGGCGAGCACCCTGCGGGTGTTGGTGTCGACGACCGGGTGGCGCTCACCGTAGGCGAAGACTGCGACCGCCCGAGCCGTGTAGTCACCGACACCGCTGAGGGAGAGCAGGTCGTCGAGCCCGCGGGGGACGACCCCGCCGAAGCGCTCGGCGATCTCGACGGCCGCCCGGTGCAGCCACAGCGCCCGGCGCGGGTAGCCGAGGTTCGCCCACTGCCGGACCGCCTCGGCGGGGGAGTCCGCGGCGAGGGACGCCGGGCTCGGCCAGCGCTCCAGCCACGCCTCCAGCTGCGGACGGACGCGGTTCACCGGCGTCTGCTGCAGCATGAACTCACTCACCAGGACGCCCCAGGCACTGAACCCGGGACGGCGCCACGGCAGGTCGCGGGCGGATCGTCGGTACCAGGCGATCAGCGGGGTCGAGAGGTCGTCCACGTGCTCAGCGTACGAAGTGGGGGCGTCGAGCCTTCACCGTCCGGCGAAGGCGGCGAGGACGGACAGCACCCGGTCGTTGCTGGCCGGGTCGGCGAGGGTGACGCGGATTCCGTCCCCGGCGTAGCCGCGGACGAGGATGCCGGCGTCGTCGAAGGCAGCGACCAGGCGCTCGCGCTCGGCGTCCCCGCAGCGCAGCCAGACGAAGTTCGCGTCACCGGAGGGGACGTCCCAGCCGAGGGCGCGGGCGGCGGCCTCGACCCGTGGCCGCTCGGCCACCACGGTGGCGGCCCTGCGGGCGACCTCCTCGGCGGAGTCGAGCGCCGCCAGAGCAGCAGCCTCGGCGACGCTGCTCACGGAGAACGGCACCTGGGCGCGGCGTAGACCCTCGGCGATCTCCGGACGGGCGATCGCGTAGCCGACCCGCAGCCCGGCCAGGCCGTGGGCCTTGGAGAAGGTCCGCAGCAGGCACACGTTGGGGTGCGCCCGGTACAGCCCGAGCGAGTCCGGCGGCTCGGCCATGAACTCGCGGTACGCCTCGTCCAGCACGACCAGGACGGTGCTCGGCACGCTCGCCAGGAACCCGTCCAGGTCGGCCGGGGTGATCGTCGTGCCGGTCGGGTTGTTCGGCGAGCAGAGCAGCACCAGCTTCGTCCGCTCAGTGATGGCCGCGGCGATCGCCGGCAGGTCGTGGCTCGCGTCCGGGGTCAGCGGGACGCGGACCGGGACGGCTCCGGCGAGCTGGCACAGGATCGGGTACGCCTCGAACGACCGCCAGGCGAAGGCCACTTCGTCGCCCGGGTCGCAGAGGGCGGCCACCAACTGGGCGAGGACGCCGACGCTGCCCGGGCCCACCGCCACCTCCTCGCTCCCGACGCCGTTCACCTCGGCGATCCGCTGCCGCAGGGCGATCGAGGCCATATCGGGGTAGCGGTTCACCCGGCCGGCAGTCGCCTCGATCGCAGCCAGCACCTTCGGCAGGGGAGGGTAGTGGCTCTCGTTCGACGCCAGCGCGGCGATGCCGTCGCCGTGCGCCTTACGTCCGGCGACATATCCGGGCAGCCCGGCGACGGCCGGACGCAGCTGGGGGAGTGCGCGCTCCACAGGACACCTTTCCTCGGGACGGATGCCATGGTCGCATTGCGTCCCGATCAGGTCGGCCTCCGTCTCAGCGTCGCTGTGAGGTTTGACGTCGTCCGCCTCGGGTAACTGATCCCGGGAAACCCGAAGGCAAGGAGTGACCATGTCGACCACCACCGGTTCCGGAATCGCCCTGCTCGTGATCGGCGCGATCCTCAGCTTCGCCGTGAGGGACTCGCTCCCGGGCGTCAACCTCTCACTGATCGGCTACATCTGCATGGGCGCCGGAGCGCTGGCCGTCATCCTCGGCCTGGTCACCAACGCCCAGGCCACTCGCCGCACGAATGTCATCGAGCACCGGGACGACCAGGTCTGACCCGTGGAGCCGGGCCAGACAGTGAACCTACCGACTGAGTTCGGGCGCCGGATTCACTGTCGGGCCCGTCGGGCCGTACCCCGCGGGGCTAGCCTTCGCCGCCGGTGCGGCGCAGGACGTCGCTGAGCCGTTCGGCCGCGGCGATCACGGCCGGCGCGTGCAGGCGGCCCGGCTGACGGGAGAGTCGCTCGATGGGGCCGGAGACGCTGACCGCGGCGATCACCTTGCCGCTGGGGGAGCGGACGGGGGCCGACACCGAAGCCACACCCGCCTCGCGCTCGGCCACCGACTGCGCCCAGCCGCGACGCCGGACGGTGGCCAGCGCCACCGCGGAGAAGGACGAGTTCTGCAGGCCGCGCTGGATCCGGTCCGGGTCCTCCCAGGCCAGCAGTACCTGCGCTGCCGAGCCTGCCGACATGGTCAGTTGGGTGCCGACCGGGATCGTGTCCCGCAGCCCGGACGGACGCTCGGCCGCAGCTGCGCAGACCCGGTAGTCACCCTGGCGGCGGTACAGTTGCGCCGACTCGCCAGTGATGTCGCGCAGCCGGGCCAGCACCGGTCCGGCGGTTGCCAGCAGGCGGTCCTCGCCGGCTGCCGATGCCAACTCGGTGAGCCGCGGGCCGAGCACGAACCGTCCCTGGAGATCGCGGCTGACCAGCCGGTGGTGTTCCAGGGCAACGGCCAGGCGGTGCGCCGTGGGCCGGGCCAGGCCGGTCGCGGTGACCAGTCCGGCGAGCGTCGTGGGGCCCTGCTCGAGTGCTGTCAGGACGAGCGCCGCTTTGTCGAGAACGCCCACGCCGCTTGAATTGTCCATGTGATAAGACTGCCGTCTCGGAGAATGATATGCAAGCTGTACGCTGGCTTCTTCGACGACCACGTCCAGGCAACGGGAGGCCGGCATGGGCAAGACGCTCAGTGACAAGGTGTGGGAGAGCCACGTCGTACGCACGGCGGACGGCGAGCCCGACCTGCTCTACATCGACCTGCACCTGGTCCATGAGGTCACCAGTCCGCAGGCTTTCGACGGGCTGCGGCTCGCCGGACGCCAGGTCCGCCGGACCGACCTGACCATCGCGACCGAGGACCACAACACCCCGACGCTGAACATCCTCGCGCCGATCGCCGACCCGGTCTCCAGGCTGCAGGTCGACACCCTGCGGAGGAACACCGACGAGTTCGGCGTCCGGCGGCACTCGCTGGGCGACGTCGACCAGGGCGTCGTCCACATCATCGGGCCGCAACTCGGCCTGACCCAGCCCGGCCTGACCGTGGTCTGCGGAGACTCGCACACCTCCACGCACGGCGCGTTCGGCGCACTGGCATTCGGCATCGGCACCTCCGAGGTCGAGCACGTGCTGGCCACCCAGACGCTGCAGCAGGCCCGACCGAAGACCATGGCCGTCAACGTCAACGGCGAACTGCCCGACGGCGTCACCGCCAAGGACATCGTGCTGGCGCTGATCGCGAAGGTGGGCACCGGCGGCGGCCAGGGCTACGTCGTGGAGTACCGCGGCTCGACCATCCGCGCGCTCTCCATGGAGGGCCGGATGACCATCTGCAACATGAGCATCGAGTGGGGCGCCAAGGCCGGCATGATGGCGCCGGACGAGACGACCTTCGCCTACCTGAAGGGACGCCCCCACGCGCCCGAGGGCGACGACTGGGACGCCGCGGTCGCGTACTGGCGCACGCTGTACACCGACGATGACGCCGTCTTCGACCGTGAGGTGGACATCGACGCCACCCAGCTCACCCCGTTCGTCACCTGGGGCACCAACCCGGGCCAGGGCGTTCCGCTGGGCGGGGCGGTACCGACGCCGGAAGACTTCGCCGACCCGGTCGATCGCTCGGCCGCCGAGCGGGCGCTGACCTACATGGACCTCAAGGCCGGGACGCCGATGCGCGACATCCGGGTCGACACCGTCTTCCTCGGCTCCTGCACCAACGGCCGGATCGAGGACCTGCGCCTGGCCGCCTCCGTGCTGGAGGGCAAGAAGATCGCCGACGGCATCAGGATGCTGGTCGTGCCCGGCTCGGCGCGGGTGCGGCTGCAGGCTGAGGCCGAGGGCCTGGACAAGGTGTTCCTCGCCTTCGGAGCCGAATGGCGGGCGGCCGGCTGCTCGATGTGCCTGGGCATGAACCCCGACCAGCTGGCACCGGGGGAGCGCAGCGCGTCCACCTCGAACCGGAACTTCGAAGGCCGCCAGGGCAAGGGCGGACGCACCCACCTGGTGTCCCCGGCCGTCGCTGCGGCCACCGCCGTCCGCGGCACCCTCAGCTCGCCGGCAGACCTGTAAGGAGCCTGGAATGGACAAGTTCAGCACCCACACCGGCATCGCCGTCCCGCTGCGCCGCAGCAACGTCGACACCGACCAGATCATCCCTGCGGTCTACCTGAAGCGGGTCACCCGCACCGGCTTCGAGGACGGCCTGTTCGCCGCTTGGCGGGGCGACCCCGACTTCGTCCTCAACGACCCGGCCTACGCGGCCGGCTCGATCCTCGTCGCCGGCCCCGACTTCGGCACCGGCTCGTCTCGGGAGCACGCCGTCTGGGCCCTGCAGAACTACGGCTTCGCGGTGGTCATCGGCTCCCGCTTCGGCGACATCTTCCGCGGCAACTCGGGCAAGGCCGGCCTCGTCATCGCGACCGTCGACCAGGACGTCGTCGAGAAGCTCTGGGAACTCGCCGAGAGCGAGCCCGGCATGACCTTCACCGTCGACCTGCACCACCGCACCATCGAGGCGGCCGACAACGTCTTCGAGTTCACCATCGACGACTACACCCGGCACCGTCTCCTCGAGGGCCTGGACGACATCGGCCTCACCCTCCAGCACGCCGACGAGATCACCGCCTACGAGGCCCGTCGTCCGGCCTGGCTGCCGAAGACGCTGCCCGCCAAGGTCGCCGGCTGAAGCCCGTTGCCGCGCCCGCGGTCGTCTTGGGCCCCCTCGTCGTCCCGGGCCCCGACCCGGGACCCCGGCGGCCGACTTGCCACGTCGGTGCGGGGATCCCGGCGTTCGCCGGGACGACGGGAGTGCGCCGGGTCGACGGGCGTTTGCCGGTCGACGGGGGTGCGCTGGGACGATGGGCGTGCGCCGGATCGAGGGGCGTCTACCGGACGACGAGCGTTCGCCGGGTCGACGGGCGTTTGCCGGACGACGGGGTGCGCCGGGACGATGGGCGTTTGCCGGACGATGAGCGTCTGCTGGACGACGGGGTTTGCCGGACGACGAGCGTTTGCTGGGTCGACGGGGTTTGCCGGACGACGAGCGTTCGCTGGGTCGACGGGGGTTTGCCGGACAACGGGGGTTTGCCTGTCGACGGGCGTGCGCCGGACGACGAGCTTGCGCCGGGACGACGAGAGTGAGAAGGCGACACGAACGGGCGGTAGGGCGCCGCTGGCCAGTAGGCTCGCCAGATCATGAGCGCTGATCCGACCGTCCGCCTGCCGCTGCGGGTCGCCAACCCGACGCCGGTACAGCCGACGTACCGGCGGCTGGCAGGCTTCGCGGGCTGGCTCCTGCGCCGCCTGGTGAACGCCGACTGGGACGATGCCGCGCAACTCCCGAGGACCGGCGGCGTGATCGTCGTGTCGAACCACATCTCGAACTTCGACCCGCCTGCGCTCGCCCACTACCTCGTCTGGCACGGACGCTGGCCGCGCGCTCTGGGCAAGTCCGACCTCTGGAAGGTGCCGGTCATCGGCTGGCTGGCCCGGCGGACCGGCCAGATCCCGGTCGAGCGTGGCACCGACCGGGCCAAGGACGCACTCGTCCACGCCCGCGAGGCCCTGGACGCCGGCGAGTGCGTCGTGGTCTACCCCGAGGGCACGATCACCGCGGATCCGGGCACCTGGCCGATGACCGCCCGTCCCGGGGTCGCCCGGCTGGCGCTGCAGACCGGCTATCCGGTGGTTCCGGTCGGCCAGTGGGGCGCGAACTTCGTGATGCCCGGCAAGAAACCGGTCTGGCCCCGGTTCCGCCCGCGCCGGACGATGGTCTTCCGGATGGGTGATCCGGTCCGTCTCGACGACCTGGACGCGAGCGACGACGAGGCCGTCCGGATCGCCGGCGCCCGGATCATCGCGGCCCTCACCGCACTCGTCGCCGGCATCCGTGGCGAGGCCTCACCCGAGGACGTCTACGACATTCGCGTCGGCCACCGGGTACCCCGCCAACGCGGTTAGGCCGCCCCGGAGCCGCCCGGTCACGACCCAGGGGGGTCCGTGCTAGCTGATGGTGGTTGTCAGGGTCCGGCGAAGCCCGAGCTCGACGTCGTGCTAGCTGATGGTGGTTGTCGCGCCCGAATTCGCGCCGAGAACCACCACCATCTGGCACGGCCGCGTCCGGCCCGCGTCCGACCGCGCCACAACCACCACGGTCTAGCACCAGCCGCTCGCCTCGGCCGCCCGCCTACTCCGCTGCGACCGACACGAGGCATCCGGCCCCACCAGCCGCTGGCGGTGCGCCATTTGGGCACACACCACTAGGGTTGGCCGCGAACCCAAGGAGGAACCGCGTGATCGTCGAGCACGCCGAGATCAACGTCACCCCGGGGCGCGAGGACGAGTTCGTCGCGGCGTTCCCGCAAGCCAGAGCGGTACTCAGCCAGGCGGACGGCTTCCGCTGGGCCGAGCTGCACCGCGGCGTCGAGCGGACGTCCACCTTCCTGCTGCTGGTCGGCTGGGACACCCTGGCGGCGCACGTCGACGGCTTCCGTTCCAGCGACCTGTTCGTGCAGTGGCGGGCCATCATCGGACCGTTCTTCGCCGAGCCCCCGCGGGTCGAGCACTACGCGGCCGTCACCGCAGGCGTCCGACCGGTGGAGGCCTAGCCGGTGGCCCGCCAGACGGTCGCGCTCTTCTTCGGCGGGGTCAGCTCCGAGCACTCGATCAGCTGTCTGACCGCCGGCAGCGTCGCCCGCGCCATCGACGCCGACAGGTTCGACGTCGTCGGGGTCGGCATCACCCGGGACGGCTGCTGGATCCGGATCGACAGCGAGGAACTGGCCGCCTACGAGGTCGTGGACGGGCACCTGCCCGAGGTCGCGCCCGACCGTCCGGCTGCGGTGCTGGTGCCTGCCCCCGGGGGAGCGGCGATCGCCACGCTGGTCGCCGGGCGCCTCGCCGATGTCGTCCCGTTCGACGTCGCGTTCGCCCTCCTGCACGGCCCGTTCGGGGAGGACGGCACCATCCAGGGGCTGTTCGAGATGCACGGCGTCCACTACGTCGGCGCCGGGGTCGCCGCCAGCGCCATCGGCATGGACAAGGACCTGATGAAGCGCGCGATGGCCGCTGCCGGGCTGCCGGTCGGGCCCTGGGTGACGATCACGCCGGCCCGCTGGCGCGACGACCGGGACGGCGCCCTCCGCGAGGTCGGACGCCTGAGCTACCCGCTGTTCGTCAAGCCGGCCCGGGGCGGCTCCAGCCTCGGCATCGTGAAGGTGGACGCCCCCGACGGCCTGCTCGCAGCAATCGAGCAGGCCCGTCGCTTCGATCCCAAGGTGATCGTCGAGCAGGGATTCACCGGGGTCCGGGAGATCGAGGTCGCCGTGCTGGAGGACCTCTCCGGGCCGCCGCGGACGTCGTTCCCCGGCGAGGTGCTGATGCACGACCCGGACGCCTACTACGACTTCGAGGCCAAGTACCTGCCCGAGGAGCAGGTGACGCTCGAGGTTCCCGCACGCCTGGACGACACCGCGCTGGCGGCGATCCAGGAGCTGGCCGGGCGCACCTTCAGCGCGATGGCGGTGGAAGGACTCGCCCGCGTCGACCTCTTCCTGGACGCCGACGACAAGCCCTGGGTCAACGAACTCAACACGATGCCCGGCTTCACCAGGCTGTCGATGTTCCCGATGATGTGGGCGGCCTCGGGGCTGGACTACACCGCCCTGATCAGCACCCTGATCGACCTCGCAGCCCGCCGACCGCTCGGCCTGCGATGACCGGCCAGACCGCCGCCGACGTCGGCGAGTTCGGCCTGATCGAACGGATCATCGCCGGGCTCGGAGCGTCCGGCCCGGTCCTGCTCGGCACCGGTGACGATGCGGCCGTCGTGCGCCCGGCCGGCGACGTCGTGATCTCCACCGACACGATGGTCGAAGGGGTCCACTTCCGCCCCGACTGGTCGTCGGCGGAGGACGTGGGCCGCAAGGCCGTCGCCGCCTGCGTCTCCGACGCGGAGGCGATGGGCGCAGCTCCGGTCGCGGTGGTGGTCAGCCTCGCCATTCCGACGCAGACCAGCACCGAGTGGGTGGACGGGTTCAGCGCCGGCGTCCGCGCCGAGTGCGAGCGCTGCGGCGCCCAGCTTGTCGGCGGCGACACCACCAGCGCGCCCGCGATCGTGGTCACCGCCACGGTGGTGGGTGACCTGGGCGGCGTCACGCCGGTGACCCGCTCCGGCGCCCGTCCGGGAGACCTGGTCGCCTTCGCCGGCCGGCTCGGCTGGGCCGCGGCCGGGCTGGCCGCCCTGAACCGCGGCTTTCGTTCGCCCCGTGCCGTCGTCGTCGCGCACCGCGTGCCCGAGCCACCGTACGGCCAGGGACGGGTGGCCGCCGAGGCCGGAGCCACGGCGATGATCGACGTCTCCGACGGCCTGCTCGCCGACCTCGGCCACGTCGCCCGGGCTTCCGGGGCCCGGATCGAGCTGGACTCGTCCGCCTTCGAGACCACCGAGCCCCAGCAGGCTGTCGCGGCCGCGATCGGCGGCGGCAACCCGCTGGACTTCCAGCTGACCGGCGGCGACGACCACGCCCTGGCGGCCACCTTTCCGGCCGGCCAGGTGCCGGACGGCTGGACGGTGATCGGTCGCGTCGTCGCCGGCGAGGCGGTGGTCCTGGTGGACGGTGCCGAGTGGGAATCCAGCGCCCCGGGCTGGCGGCACTTCGGCCACTGACGGCGTGGAGACCCCCCATTTCGGGTGGGATGGCCTAACCTGCGTTCATGGCGACCCGCGCGTCTTCCCCTTCGCGGAGCCGCAGCAACGCGTCCACGCGCCAGAGCGCCTCCAGAAGCAGCGGAAGCAAGAAGACACCCACCCGCGCCCCGAACCGTCCTTCGGACGAGCCCTCGGGGCTGGCGAGGCTGCTCGCGGGTATCGGCCACGGCATCGCCGCCGCCTGGCGCGGTATCGCCGCCGCGTTCGGTGCCGCCATCCGGGCGATCGGCCCGGCCGTGAAGGACCTGCCACAGGAGAACCGCCACGACGGCTCCGGACTGACCCTGTTCCTGTTCGGCCTGCTGGTCGCGGCGGAGTTCTGGTTCGGCCTGCCGGGCGCAGCCGGCAACTGGCTGGCCGTCGGCATCACCACCGTGGTCGGGTCGTTCGCCTATGCGCTGCCCGTCCTCGCGGTGGCGATGGCGTGGCGCACGTTCCGCCACCCTGAACGCCACGGCTCGGCGGGACGCCAGCTCGTCGGGTGGACGGCTGCCCTGTTCGGCGTACTCGGCCTGATCCACATCGCGAAGGGGTTGCCGCGCGGAGGCCAGCCGGCCGCGGTCCGGGACGCGGGGGGCTTCCTCGGCTTCATCTCGTCCTCCCTGCTGGTGGACCTGCTCAGCACCTGGCTGGCGGTGCCCCTGCTGGTGCTCCTGGCGATCTTCGGAGTGGTGGTGATCCTCGGGGTCCCGGTCAGCGAGTTGCGCCGGCACGCCGGCGCGATCGCAGCGCGGTTCCACCGGCAGAAGCCGGAGATCGAGTACGGCACCAGCCACCATGCGTACGACACCCCCATCGTCGACGATCCCGATCCCGACGAGGAGCTCACGGTCGCCGTCCCGCAGAAGCCCGGACGCAGGCCGGGCGCCAAGGTCGAGGTGCCCGAGCCGCTGCCGGTGCCCGAGATGTCGTCGGCCCCGCTGCGGGCCGAGCAGGCACCGCTGAGCGGCGACATCGTCTACGAGCTGCCCGACCCGGCCATCCTCAAGCCCGGGACGGTGCCGAAGGCCCGCAGCGGCGCCAGCGACCAGGTGGTCGGCAGCCTAACCGAGGTGCTGCGGCAGTTCGACATCGACGCAGCCGTGACGGGCTACACCCGCGGCCCGACCGTGACCCGCTACGAGGTCGAGCTCGGCAACGGCGTGAAGGTCGAGAAGGTCACCGCGCTGGCGAAGAACATCGCCTACGCGGTCGCGTCCGCGGACGTCAGGATCCTGTCGCCGATCCCCGGGAAGTCTGCGATCGGGATCGAGATCCCCAATGCCGACAAGGAGATCGTCTCCCTCGGCGACGTGCTTCGCTCCAATCGCGCCCGCAACGACCACCATCCCCTCACCGTCGGCCTGGGCAAGGACGTCGAAGGTGGCTACGTGGTGGCGAACCTGGCGAAGATGCCGCACCTGCTGGTGGCCGGCGCGACCGGCTCGGGCAAGTCGAGTTTCGTGAACTCGATGATCACCTCGATCCTGATGCGCGCCACGCCGGAAGAGGTGCGGATGATGCTCGTCGACCCCAAGCGGGTCGAGTTGACCCACTACGAGGGCATTCCCCACCTGGTCACGCCGATCATCACCAACGCGAAGAAGGCTGCCGAAGCGCTGCAGTGGGTCGTCCGCGAGATGGACGCCCGCTACGACGATCTGGCCGCCTTCGGCTTTCGGCACGTGGACGATTTCAACAAGGCGGTCCGCGCCGGCCAGGTGAAGCTGCCGCCCGGATCGGAGCGGGAGCTCGCGCCCTATCCGTACCTGCTGGTGATCGTGGACGAGCTCAGTGACTTGATGATGGTCGCCCCCCGCGACGTGGAGGACTCGGTCGTCCGGATCACGCAGCTCGCCCGCGCGGCCGGCATCCACCTGGTGCTGGCGACCCAGCGTCCATCGACCGACGTTGTCACCGGCCTGATCAAGGCCAACGTGCCTTCCCGGCTGGCCTTCGCGACGTCGTCGATGATCGATTCCCGGGTCGTGCTCGACCAGCCGGGGGCGGAGAAGCTCGTCGGCCAGGGCGACGCGCTCTTCCTGCCGATGGGCCAGTCCAAGCCGATGCGCGTCCAGGGTGCGTGGGTGACCGAGGCGGAGATCCGCTCGGTCGTGAAGAAGGTCACCGAGCAGCTGAGCCCGCAGTACCGCGAGGACGTGGCGGCTCCGGTCGAGTCGAAGGTGGTCGCCGAGGACATCGGTGACGACCTCGAACTGGTGCTGGAGGCCGCCCAGCTCGTGGTGAACCTGCAGCTCGGCTCCACCTCGATGCTGCAGCGCAAGCTTCGCGTCGGTTTCGCGAAGGCCGGACGGCTGATGGACATCCTCGAGACCAGGGGAGTGGTCGGTCCGTCCGAGGGCTCGAAGCCGCGTGAGGTCCTGGTGAAGCCCGACGACCTGGACGAGGTACTGGAGGCCCTCCGCGAAGGCTGACGACGGCCGGCCGGCACCCAGGACTCCGTCCGGATCTCGGCCTTGTCCGTGACTCCGTCCGTCCAACTCGCCGGGTGGAATCACGGTTGGCGCGCACCGTTTCCGCTGCTTCCGAAGAGCGCATCGGGGACGGCACCCTCAGTGACGTGGGGTAGCGTGGCTCGGGTGAGCCCGACGCCCGTGCACCTGATCAGCCTCGGCTGCGCGCGCAACGAGGTCGACTCCGAGGAACTGGCCGGACGCCTGGCGGCCGGCGGGTTCACCCTCGTCGACGACCCGGACGAGGCCACCGCGATCGTGGTGAACACCTGCGGTTTCATCGACGCGGCGAAGAAGGACTCCATCGACACCCTGCTCGACGCGGCCGACCACAAGGGCAACGGCCGGACGCGGGCGGTCGTGGCGGTCGGCTGCCTGGCCGAGCGCTACGGACGGGAGCTGGCCGAGTCCCTGCCCGAGGCGGACGCGGTCCTCGGCTTCGACGCCTACCCGGACATCGCCGGCAGGCTGGAGTGGATCCTGGCCGGCGGGCACGCCGAGGCGCACGCCCCGCGGGATCGCCGAACCCTGCTGCCGGTCGCGCCGGTCGCCCGGCCTGCCCGCGCGGCGGAGGTCACTGTCCCCGGCCATGGCTGGATCCCGCGGTACCGGCTGACCACGGGCGCGTCCGCGCCGTTGAAGATCGCGTCCGGCTGCGACCGCCGCTGCGCCTTCTGCGCGATCCCGAGCTTCCGTGGCTCCTATCTCTCCCGTCCGGTCGACGAAGTGGTCGCCGAGGCTCGCTGGCTGGTCGCGCGCGGCGTCCGCGAGGTGGTGCTGGTCAGCGAGAACTCCAGCGCGTACGGCAAGGACATCGGCACCAACCTCGAGCGGCTGCTGGTCGGCCTGGACACGGTGGACGGCCTGGACTGGATCCGGGTCTCCTACCTCCAGCCGGCCGAGATCCGTCCGACGCTGCTCGACGCGATGCTCCACCTGCATCGGGTGGTGCCCTACTTCGACCTGCCGTTCCAGCACGCCGACCCGGTCGTGCTGCGCCGGATGCGGCGGTTCGGCGACCCGGAGTCCTTCCTCGACCTGCTCGACCGGATCCGTTCCGTCCGCCCCGAGGCGGGCATCCGCAGCAACGTGATCGTCGGCTTCCCCGGCGAGACCGAGGCCCAGGTGGACGTCCTGGCCGATTTCCTCGCCGAGGCCCGGCTGGACGCGGTCGGCGTCTTCGGCTACTCCGACGAGGAGGGGACCGAGGGTGCGACGCTCGGGCCGAAGGTGCCCGAGGAGGTGATCGCCGAGCGGGTCGACCGGATCGCCGGCCTGGTCGACGACCTCAGCGCGGAGGCGGCGGCCGAGCGGATCGGACAGCGGACACAGGTGCTGGTCGAGTCGGCGTCCGCCGATGGCCACGGGGTGGGACGCTCCGTCCACCAGGGACCGGAGACCGACGGCCAGACCACCCTGGTCGGGGCGGACCCGGAGGCCAGGGCCGGCGACCTGGTGTGGGGTATCGTCACCGGTGCGGACGGGGTGGACCTGGTAGTGAGGGCGGAGACGAGGTGAGCCAGCAGGCACAGGGACAGGCTTGGCGGGTGCCGGCCCAGCTGCCCAACGCGCTCACGGTGCTCCGGCTGATCCTGGTCCCGGTGTTCGTCGCCCTGATGTTCGTCGAGCCGCACGAGGGCTTCGGCTGGCGGCTGGCCGGGACGGCGGCGTTCGGTCTCGCCATCCTCACCGACTTCTTCGACGGCCGGCTGGCCCGCCGCTACGGCCTGGTGAGCGACTTCGGCAAGATCTGGGATCCGATCGCCGACAAGGCGCTCACCGGGGCCGCGTTCATCGTCTTGTCCATCCTCGGCGAGCTGCCGTGGTGGGTCACCGTCCTGATCCTCGTCCGGGAGTGGGGCATCACCTGGATGCGGGTGGTGATGCTGAAGTACGCGGTGATGGCGGCCGCTCCGGGCGGCAAGCTGAAGACCCTGCTGCAGGCGTTCGCGTTGCTGATGTTCCTGCCCTACCCGATCCAGGAGACCCTGGAGCCGGCACCCGTGTGGTACTACGTCGGCTGGACGCTGATGTGGGCCGCGTTCGCCCTCACCTTCATCACCGGCGTCATGTACGTGTTCGACGCGCTCCGGCTGAAGCGTGCGGCCGACCGCGATGCCGGCTCTGGCGATGCCGGCTCCGGCGATGCCGGCTGACCCGCTCGCGGCTTCGGTGGTGGCGTCCCTGGTCGCCCGGGGCGAGACGCTGGCGACGGCCGAGTCGCTCACCGGCGGGCTGATCGGGGCGGCGGTGACCGCCGTGCCGGGCTCGTCGGCGGCCTACCGCGGCGGGGTCGTCACCTACGCGACCGAGCTCAAGCACACCCTGGGAAGGGTTCCGGCCGAGGTGCTGGAGCGCTTCGGCGTCATCTCACCGGAGACGGCGGCCGCGATGGCTTCCGGGGTCCGGGAGGCAGCCGACGCCGACTGGGGGCTCGCGGTCACCGGTGTCGCCGGGCCCGAGCCGCAGGAGGGGCACGAGGCCGGTGAGGTGTGGGTCGGGCTCGCCGGGCCGGGCCGGGCGGCGGCCGCCCGCAGGCTGGAGCTGGCCGGCGATCGCGACCGCGTCCGCACCGGGACGGTGGCCGCGGCGCTGGGCTGGCTCGACGCGGTGCTGACCGGGCCCAGCACCTCAACACGGGGTTGAGGAACAATCGGGCACCCGCGTGGCGTTTGAATACTCACGGCAACGCTAGACAGTGGCAGGTAGAGTCGATACATGATCCAGGACGTGCAGCAGCGCCCAGTGCTGATGAGGGAGATCCTCGGAGAGTCACTGCGCGAACTCCGCACGACCTCCAGCCTGACCCTACGTGAGGTCTCCGGCCGCGCGCAGGTCAGCCTCGGCTACCTCTCCGAGATCGAGCGCGGCCAGAAGGAAGCGTCCTCGGAGCTGCTGAACGCGATCTGCGGCGCGCTGGACGTCCCACTGGCCGACGTGCTCCGGCTGGTTTCCGACCGGATCGACTCCCGCACCGGAGCCCAGATCACCCAGCTCCCGCTGCGCCCGCGCGCAGCCGCGGCCTGAGCCGGTGCGCGAAGCCGACCTGCGCTCCCGCCTCGACGCCCATCTCGGCCACGCGTTCGCGCTGATGTGGGCGCAGACCCACGTCCTGGGCTCGCTGAACCAGCGCACCGTCGACCAGGCACTGGCCGCCGGCGTCCCCTGCAAGGAGGTCTGGCGGGCCGCCTGGGCGGAACTCGAACTGCCGGACGTGCATCGCTGACTGCAGACGCGTCGTCCCGGCGCCGACATGGCTGCTCTGGTGCCAGGGGTCCGGGTCGGGGCCCGGGACGACAGTGGTCGCGTCGACCGGCCGTCCAGCCTTCGCGGTGGTCACGTCGACCGGCGGTCCAGCCCTTACGCGTCGTCCCGGCGAACGCCGGGATCCCGGCACCTGCCCGGCAACGCAAGCGTCCACGGCGTGTCGTCGCATTTCGAACACCTGTTCGCCTAGAGTGTTCCCATCGTCCCGCGCGCACCGCTTGTGCACAGGGCCGGAACTCGCTGACCCAGTGTCGGTGCCGGTCCCTAAGGTGTGGGCAACGAATCATGGCAACAGGGAAAGGACGCCGATCATGGCGGTGGCAGATCGCGAGAAGGCGCTGGCTGCGGCGCTCGCCCAAATCGAGAAGGCCCATGGCAAGGGGTCGGTGATGCGCCTCGGCGAGGACGTCCGGCAGCCGATCGAGGTGATCCCCACCGGCTCGATCGCGCTCGACGTGGCGCTCGGCATCGGCGGGCTGCCGCGCGGCCGGGTGGTCGAGATCTACGGGCCGGAGTCGTCCGGCAAGACCACGGTCGCGCTGCACGTGATCGCCAACGCCCAGGCCGCGGGCGGCATCTGCGCGTTCATCGACGCCGAGCACGCGCTCGACCCCGACTACGCGGCCAAGCTGGGTGTCGACACCGACGCGCTGCTGGTCAGCCAGCCCGACAACGGCGAACAGGCCCTCGAGATCGCCGACACGCTGGTCCGCTCCGGTGCCCTGGCGCTGGTCGTGATCGACTCGGTGGCCGCGCTGACCCCGCGCGCGGAGATCGAGGGGGAGATGGGGGACAGCCACGTCGGGCTGCAGGCCCGGCTGATGAGCCAGGCACTGCGCAAGATGACCGGCGCGCTGTCCGGGGCCAACACCACCGCCATCTTCATCAACCAGCTTCGGGAGAAGATCGGCGTCATGTTCGGCTCGCCGGAGACCACCACCGGCGGCCGGGCGCTGAAGTTCTACGCCTCCGTCCGGCTGGACGTGCGGCGGATCGAGACGTTGAAGGACGGCTCGGAGATGGTCGGCAACCGCACCCGGGTCAAGGTGGTCAAGAACAAGGTCGCGCCGCCGTTCAAGCAGGCCGAGTTCGACATCATCTACGGCCAGGGCATCAGCCGCGAGGGCTCGCTGATCGACCTCGGCGTCGACTGCGGCATCATCCGCAAGGCCGGTGCCTGGTTCACCTACGAGGCCGACCAGCTCGGCCAGGGCAAGGAGAACGCCCGCCAGTTCCTGAAGAACAATCCCGAGGTCGCCGACGAGATCGAGAAGCGGATCCTGACCCAGCTCGGCGTCGGTGCGGCGTCCGAGGTACCGGACGGGATCGACCCGGTCACCGGCGAGGTGGAGTTCTGATCGACGTGAGCGGGTCCGACCGTGAGACCGGCGAGGAAGAGGAAGGCAATCCCGTCGCCATCGCGCGCGAGATTGCTCTTCGCCAGCTCACGGTTCGGGCCCGCAGCCGGGCCGAACTGGCCCGGGCACTGAAGCGCAAGGGGACGCCGGACGAGGTCAGCGGAGAGGTGCTGGACCGGCTGGAGGAGGTCGGGCTCGTCGACGACGCAGCCTTCGCCCGCGAGTGGCTGGCCGCCGGTGACCGCCGGCGTCGCAGCCGGTCGGCGCTGCTGGCGGAGCTGGCCGAGAAGGGTGTGGCGCGGGAGGTGGTGGACGAGGCCGTCGCCGAGCTCGACTCCGACCGCGACTACGTGGTGGCCCGTGGCTACGCCGAGACCAAACTCGCCGGGCTGGCCCGGGTGGAACCGTCCGCCCGGTACCGACGGTTGGCCGGGGCCCTGGCCCGCCGCGGCTTCGCTGCCGGCGTGGTGGCCCAGGTCACCCGGGAGGTGCTGGCGGAGCTTCGCGACGGGGCCGACGAGGACGCAGACCCGTCCGACTTCGAGTGATCCCCGCCTGCTGAGCGGGTCAGGACCAACGGCGCGGGGTTTGCGGTCGCCTGCCGACACGCGTACCTTGACCTCGGGCGAACCGCCCACCGATATCTGCTGCAAGCCATTGGGGACTGAACCCCGCCACAACTGAACCCGGTCTCGGCACCCGTGCGCGGGCGCCGATCGGGTGGTCGTTAGCCTCCGGGTCCATCCCGGGGACGCGTTGGCGTCGTCGGTCGGTGTCGGGAGAGCGGACGCCGGCGACGATGGAGGTGCTCCGATGACGGCCGAGTTGGTCCTGCTGATCGCGACGATCGTGCTCCTGCTAGTGGTAGCGGCGCTGCTCGGGGTCTTGTTGCTGCGACGCAACGGTGCCGAAGCGGCCGCCCAGCGACACCACCTCGAACTGCTGGACGAGCGCGAGGACCGGCTCAACCGGGCGGAGACCGATCTCGCCAGGCGGACGGACGAACTCGCCGCACGCGACGCGGAGCTGGCTCGGGCCGAGGCCAAGCGCGCCCAGGCCCTCGCCGACGTGGCCGGGATGTCCGTTGAGCAGGCGAAGGCGGAGGTCGTGGCCACCGCTGAGGCAGCCGTCCGGCTCGAGGTCGCCCAGCTCAGCCGTGAGCTGGAAGCGACCGCCCGGCGCGACGCAGACCGCGTGGCGCGGCAGCTGATCGTGACGAGCATGCAGCGGCTGGCCGCCGAGCAGACCTCCGACGGCACGGTCGCGGTCGTCCCATTGCCTGGCGAGGAGATGAAGGGCCGGATCATCGGTCGGGAGGGCCGCAACATCAAGGCTTTCGAGCAGGTGACCGGGGTGAACCTGCTGATCGACGAGACCCCGGGCACCGTGGTGCTCAGCAGTTTCGACCCCCACCGGCGCGAGGTGGCCCGGCTCACGCTCACCGAACTCGTGGAGGACGGGCGCATCCACCCCGCCCGGATCGAGGATGTCTGGGAGCGGGTTGAGGGCCGGGTCGAGCAGGAGTCGGTGCGCGCCGCCGAGGACGCGCTGGTCGAGCTCGGCATCACCGACCTGGACGCGGGCCTGCTGCCGACGATCGGTGCCCTGCGGTTCCGGACGTCGTACGGGCAGAACGTGCTCCGCCACTCGGTTGAGGCCGGACGGATCGCCGGCCTGATCGCCGCCGAACTCGGCCTGGACGTGGCCACCTGCACGCGGGCGGCGTTCCTCCATGACATCGGCAAGGCCATCCCGGGAGAGACCTCGCACGCGACCGCCGGTGCCGCCCTGGCCCGGCGGTACGGCGAGCATCCCGACATCGTCCACGCCATCGAGGCGCACCACAACGAGGTTGAGCCGCACACGGTCGAGGCCGTCCTGGTGCAGGTCGCGGACGCCATCAGCGGGTCCCGCCCCGGCGCCCGAGCGGAGAGCGTCGAGCTCTACGCCAAGCGGCTGCAGCGCCTGGAGGACATCGCGGCCGGGCACCGCGGGGTGGAGAAGGCGTTCGCCCTCCAGGCCGGACGCGAGGTCCGGGTCATGGTCGCGCCCGAGCAGGTGAGCGACGCCGAGGCGACCGCCCTGGCCAGGGAGATCGCCAGCCAGGTGGAAGCCGAGCTGAGCTATCCCGGCAGCATCAAGGTGCTGGTCGTGCGGGAGTCCCGCGCCACCGCGATGGCCCGCTGAGCTCCAGCAGGTATCCTCGTCAGGCCATGACTTCCCTCCCGCAAGCCCGGACGTTCCAGGTCGTCACGTACGGGTGCCAGATGAACGAGCACGACTCCGAGCGGATCGCCGGAGTGCTCCTCGACGCTGGCTATGCCGAGGCTGACGTCGGCTCCCAGGCGGACCTGGTGGTGTTCAACACCTGTGCGGTCCGGGAGAACGCCGACAACCGGCTGTACGGCAACCTCGGCCACCTCGCGCCCACGAAGCAGGCCAACCCGGGCATGCAGATCGCCGTGGGCGGCTGCATGGCCCAGAAGGACCGGCAGGTGATCGTCGAGCGGGCGCCGTGGGTGGACGTCGTCTTCGGCACCAACAACCTCGGCCACCTGCCCGCCCTGCTGGAGCGGGCCCGCGTCGAGTCCGAGGCGCAGGTCGAGATCCTGGAGTCGCTGGAGCGGTTCCCGTCCACCCTGCCCACCCGGCGGGACTCGGCCTACGCCGCCTGGGTTTCGATCAGCGTCGGCTGCAACAACACCTGCACCTTCTGCATCGTGCCGTCCCTGCGTGGCAAGGAGACCGACCGCCGGCCGGGGGAGATCCTCGCCGAGATCCGGGCGCTGGTGGATTCCGGCGTCCAGGAGATCACGCTGCTCGGCCAGAACGTCAACTCCTACGGGGTGGAGTTCGGGGACCGTGGCGCGTTCGCCAAGCTGCTGCGCGCCTGCGGCGATGTCGACGGCCTCGAACGCGTCCGGTTCACCTCGCCGCACCCCGCTGCCTTTACCGACGACGTGATCGCGGCGATGGCCGAGACGCCGAACGTGATGCCGAGCCTGCACATGCCGCTGCAGTCCGGCTCGGACGCCGTGCTGAAGGCGATGCGCCGCTCGTACCGCTCGGAGAAGTACCTCGGCATCCTCGACCGGGTCCGGGCGGCCATGCCGGACGCAGCCATCACCACCGACATCATCGTCGGCTTCCCCGGCGAGACCGAGGCCGACTTCCAGGCGACCCTCGATGTCGTCGCCGCGTCCCGGTTCGCGGCGGCCTTCACCTTCCAGTACTCGATTCGTCCCGGCACCCCCGCGGCCACGATGCCCGACCAGGTGCCGGCCGGCGTCGTGGCCGAGCGCTACCAGCGGCTCGTCGACCTCGTCGGCGAGATCAGCTGGGCGGAGAACTCGAAGCTCGTCGGTCATGAGGTCGAGGTGCTGTTCGCCGACGGTGAGGGCCGCAAGGACGCCGACACCGGCCGGATGTCGGGCCGGGCGAGGGACAACCGGCTGGTCCACGTCCGCGTCCCCGAAGCGGAGGCCGATCGGCCGCGTCCCGGCGACATCGCGACGGTCGAGGTCACCTACGCCGCGCCCCACCACCTGACCGCGGACGCCGGCCTGCTGTCGCTGCGCCGCACCCGCGGCGGGGACGCCTGGGCCGCGCGGCGCTCCGAACCCGCGCGCACCGGCGTCAGCCTGGGAATGCCGGTCCTCGCCAAGGCTTGACCACTACGCACTGAGCGCCTCCGTTTCGGTCAAACGCCCCAGCACAGGGTGTGGCGAATGACCGGAACAGGGGCGCTCGGCGTGATTGGGCGGGAATTGGCCGAGGGGCCGGCGTTCGCGCCGACCCCTCGGGTTCGTCGTTGTTGCGGGTGATCCACCCGCTCCAGATCAGTCGATCCGGTTACTGGCTCACGCCTCCCAGTTGATCCTTCAGGAAGTCCTGGGCCTGATCGACCTGGGCTGCGTACTGACCACCGGTCTTCTCATCGACGATGTCACCAACCTGGTCGATGGCGCCTTCGATTTCTGCCTCGTGGCCGGCCGCTAGGCCCTTGATCTGATCGACGATGTCCATACGACCTCCTTTCTGTCCCTGGGCACCGGGAACCTCCCGGCTGCGGTACCTCATTGTCACCCTTCGGCGCCCGCCAGCCAATGGGTACGCCCAGAAACGCTGCTGTGGATCAGCCAGGAGCCGAGGTCCCCGGTTCGCTCCTGTCTCAACGCGGCGGGAGAATGCGGTGTGACCCCGGTGCCTGTCCTCGCCCTGAACGGCCCGACCGCGAGCGGCAAGACGGCCGTGGCCGTGGCCGTAGCGCATGCGCTGGCCGACCACGGCGTGCCGGCGGAGGTCGTGAACGCCGACTCGATGCTGGTCTACCGGGGCATGGACATCGGCACGGCCAAGCCGACCGAGGCCGAGCGCGAAGGCGTGCCGCACCACTTGATCGACATCATGGAGGTGAGCGAGGACGCGTCCGTCGCCGAGTTCCAGGCCCTGGCGCGGGCGAAGATCGCCGAGTGCCGGGCCCGCGGCGTCGTCCCGATCCTGGCCGGCGGCTCGGCTCTGTACGTCCACGCGATCCTGGACGACTTCCGGTTTCCCGGCACCGATCCGCGGGTGCGCTCCCGCCTGGAGGCTGAGCTGGCCGAAGTCGGACCCGCCGCGCTGCACGAGCGGCTGCGCCAACTCGACCCCGAGGCCGCTGCCGGGATTCTGCCGGGAAACGGCCGCCGGATCGTCCGCGCCCTGGAGGTGATCGAACTCACCGGCGGGTTTCGCTCCCAGCTGCCCGAGTGGACGTACGCCCTCGACACCGTCGTCCAGGTCGGCCTCGAGGTGCCGCGGGACGTCCTGGACGCCCGGATCGAGCAGCGGGTGGAGCGGATGTGGGCCGACGGGCTGGTCGCCGAGGTGGAGGGGCTGGCTCGCCGCGGCCTGCGCCAGGGCCGGACGGCGTCCCGGGCGATCGGCTACCGGCAGGTGCTGGCCCAACTCGACGGCGAGATCACCGAGGCGGAAGCGAGGCAGCAGACGGTGTTCGGCACCCGGCGGCTGGCCCGCAAGCAGCTCGGCTGGTTCCGTCGCGATCCACGGATCGTCTGGCTGCCCGCCGACGCGGCCGCGACGCCGCGGATCGTGTCAGAGCTGCGGGGTAGGGTTGCGGGGATCGGAGGTTGAGATGCGCTCGGTGGAGTTCGCGAAGGGCCACGGCACGCGGAACGACTTCGTGCTGCTCGTCGACCGCGACGGCCTGCTCGACCTGAGCCCGGCCGACGTCGCGGCCATCTGCGACCGGCGCTCCGGCATCGGCGCGGACGGCATCCTGCGCGCGGTCGCGGCCGACCGCGTCCCGGAGTGGGACGGGCCCGGCGGGATCTGGTTCATGGACTACCGCAACGCCGACGGTTCCATCGCCGAGATGTGCGGCAACGGCCTGCGGGTGTTCCTGCGTCATCTCGCCGAGCAGGGTCTGGTCGACGACACGGCCGACGTGCCGATCGCCACCCGAGCCGGCCTGCGCACCGGACGGTTCCTGCGCGACGGACGGATCTCCACCACCATGGGCCCGGTCACCACCGGCGACCCGGTGACGATCGCTCTACCCGGCCACGCCTGGACGGCGACCAGCGCGAACGTCGGCAACCCGCACGCCGTCGTCCGGCTCGGTTCGGAGGGCGAGCTGGCCGGGCTCGACCTCGGGACGGCTCCGACGTGGACGCCGCTCGAGGCCTACCCGGACGGGGTCAACGTCGAGTTCTACGTCCAGCGCACCGCCGACCGGATCCACCTGCGGGTCCACGAGCGTGGGGTGGGGGAGACCCCGTCCTGCGGCACCGGGGTGGTGGCTGCGGCTGCGGTGGCGTGTCCCGGCGGCCGCTGCATCGTCCGCGTCCTGGGCGGTGAGCTGGAGGTCGACCTGACCGGGCCGGAGGCCGTGCTGACCGGGCCGGCCGTGATCGTCGCCAGCGGCGAGTACCGATTGGCCGAAGGAGACGCGGCGTGACCGAGCAGCCCTGGTGGGAGGAGGCGGACCCCGACGGCGACCAGCTCGACCTCGAAGAGCGGCACTCGCTGCGCCGGGTCGCCGGCATGTCCACCCAGCTGGCCGACATCAGCGAGGTCGAGTACCGCGAGCTGCAGCTGGAGCGGGTGGTGCTGGTCAGCGTCTGGACGACCGGCAGCGAGGTCGACAGCGACTTCGCGATGGCGGAGCTGAAGCTGCTCGCCGAGACCGCCGGCTCGCAGGTGCTCGAGGGCCTCGTCCAGCGGCGGTCCAACCCTGACCCGGCGACGTTCATCGGCCGCGGCAAGGTGGACGAGGTGCGCGAGGTCGTGATCGCCACCGGCGCCGACACCGTGATCTGCGACGGTGAGCTCGAACCCGCACAGCTCCGCAACCTGGAGGACCGGGTCGGGGTCAAGGTCATCGACCGGACCGCGCTGATCCTCGACATCTTCGCCCAGCACGCGAAGAGCGCCGAGGGCAAGGCCCAGGTGGAGTTGGCCCAGCTGCAGTACCTGCGCCAGCGGCTGCGTGGCTGGGGTGGGAACCTGTCCCGGCAGGCCGGCGGACGGGCGGCAGCCGGCGCCGGCATCGGCGGGCGTGGTCCCGGCGAGACGAAGATCGAGACCGACCGGCGCCGGATCAAGACCCGGATCTCGGTGCTCCGTCGCAGGCTGCGCGAGCTCGACCAGGTGCGGGCCACCAAGCGCTCCCAGCGCGAGCGCAACCAGGTGCCGAGCGTGGCGATCGTGGGCTACACCAACGCCGGCAAGAGTTCCCTGCTGAACCGGCTCACCGGTGCCGGCGTCCTGGTCGAGAACGCGCTGTTCGCCACCCTGGACGCCACCACGCGCCGCACCGGGACCGCCGACGGCCGGGTGTACACCCTCACCGACACGGTCGGGTTCATCCGGCACCTGCCGCACGACCTGGTCGAGGCCTTCCGGTCGACCCTGGAGGAGTCGGTGAACGCCGACCTGCTCCTGCACGTCGTGGACGCGTCCGACCCCGATCCGTACGGGCAGGTGGACGCCGTCCGCCAGGTGCTGTCCGAGATCGGTGCGGCCGGTGTCGCCGAGCAGCTGGTGATGAACAAGATCGACGCGGCCGCGCCCGACGTGCTGCTGGCGCTGCGAGGACGATTCCCCGACGCGCTGTTCGTCTCCGCCCGCACCGGCGAGGGCATCGACGAACTCCGCGATCGGGTGGCCGAACGCCTGCCGCGTCCGGCGATCGAGGTGAAGGCGCTCGTGCCGTACGCCCGTGGCGACCTGATCGACCGGATCCACAACACTGGAGAGTTCGTCAGCAGCGAGCACACCGCCGCCGGCACCCGGCTCGTGGCACGGGTGAATGCCGACCTCGCCGGCGAGCTGGCTGCCTATGCCGAGGCCGATGGCTGAGCACGTGAAAGCCGTCGTCGCGGGCTTGGCGCGGGATCCTCGGTTGGGTCGTCCTGTCCTCCCGCGCTTGACCCGGGGTCTTCGGTCGACGATGCCCGATGGCTGACGACCTGGGCGCTCAGATCCTGGCTGCCGCGGTGGCGGCCATCGGTGGCGAGCCGCGTCCGGGGCAGACGGAGATGGCCGAGGCTGTCCGCGATGCCTTCGACACCGAGAAGCACCTGCTCGTCCAGGCGGGGACCGGGACGGGCAAGTCGCTCGGCTACCTCGCGCCGGCGTTGGCTCGGTTGGCCGACGAGCCCGACTCGCGGGTGGTGATCGCGACCGCAACACTGGCACTGCAGGCCCAGCTAGCGAACAAGGACATCCCGGCGGCAGCAGCCGCCTGCGAGCAGGTCACCGGCAAGGCGCTGAAGCACGCCGTCCTGAAGGGACGCAGCAACTACGCCTGCCTGCTGCGCGTCCGCGAGGGCCAGGGCACAGAACAGGACGCCCTCGTCGCCGACCCGACGACGACCTCGGGCGTCGGTGCCGAGGTGGTCGCCCTGCGCGCCTGGGCCGAGGAGGAGGCGGAGTCCGGTGGGGTGGGTGACCGGGACGACGCGCCGGCGCACACGCCCCAGGCGTGGGCGCAGATCTCCGTCCCCGTTCGCGAGTGCCTCGGCGCGCAGAAGTGCCCGCAGGGCGCGTCCTGCCTGGTGGAGAAGTCCCGGCAGGTCGCGCGGGGGGCCCAATTGGTCGTGACCAACCATGCGCTGCTGGCCATCGACGCGCTCCACGGCGGGACGGCACTGCCGGAGTACGACGTAGCGATCATCGACGAGGCCCACGAGCTCGCGTCCCGAGTGACTGGGGCTGCCTCGGTCGAGCTCAGCCCGTCGGTGGTGGAGCGGGTGGCGAAGCGGGCGCTGACGTGGCTCACCGACGAGACCGGCCTGGACTTCCTGAACGCCGCCGACACCCTGCAGGAGGGCCTGGACGACGCCGCGGTCGGACGGGTGACCGATCCGGACACGGCCGTGATCGCGAGCGTCGTCGCCGTCCGGGATGCCGCCCGGAAGGCGGTGTCCGGGTTGGGAGGTGGCTCCGACGACGACACCGACCGCCGGCAGGCCGCCGGCGCTGTCCAGGAAGTGTTCGACATCTCCGAGCGGATGGCGAAGCTCAGCGAGCACGACGTGGTCTGGGTGTCGGAGTCGGACCGATTCGGCCGGCAGGCGAACTGTGCGCCGCTCTCGGTCGCGGGGCTACTGCGCGACCTCGTCTTCGCCGAGCATCCGGCGGTGCTGACGTCGGCGACCCTGAAGATCGGCGGCAGCTTCGATGCGGTCGCCGCCTCCCTCGGACTCGGCGGTGCGGGCGCTGGCTGGCGCGGCATCGACGTCGGCTCGCCGTTCGACTACGGGCACCAGGGCATCCTCTACGTCGCCCGGCAGCTGCCTCCTCCCGGCCGCGACGGGATCAGCGACGCCGCCCTTGCCGAGATCGCGGAGCTGCTGTGGGCAGCGGACGGACGGACGCTCGGCCTGTTCGCGTCCCAGCGGGCGGCGGAGGCAGCAGTGCGCTACTGCCGCGAACAGGTGCCCGACCGGCTGATCCTGTGCCAGGGCGATGCGCACCTCGCCCGGCTGACGGCGGAGTTCGTGGAGGACCCCGAGGCCTCCCTGTTCGGCACTCTGTCGCTGTGGCAGGGCATCGACGTTCCCGGGGACACGTGCCGGCTGGTGATCATCGACAAGATCCCGTTCCCGCGTCCGGACGACCCGCTGATGCAGGCGCGCCAGCAGGCGGTCAGCGAGTCCGGCGGGAACGGCTTCATGGCGGTCGCGGCCACCCACGCCGGGCTGTTGCTCGCGCAGGGTTCGGGCCGGCTGATCCGCACGATGACCGACCGCGGTGTGGTCGCGATCCTCGACCCACGGCTGGTCACCGCACGGTACGGCACCTTCCTGCGCGCCGGGATGCCCGACTTCTGGATGACCACCGATCGGGAGACCGCGATCAGCGCGCTGCGCCGGCTGGGGAAGCTGTCGTAGCCCCCTCGCTGTGAGCTGGTCCGTCATGTTGGACGGACGGAGTCACACCCAAGCGCCATGGCCTGACGCGTGATGGTCAGCGGGAGGCCGTCTCGTTCACCAGTGCGGCCACCAGCGGAGCGCAGTCGTCTGGAACCTCGACCACCTTGGTGCGGCTGGTGGCGCCGGAGACCAGGACCACGTCGCCGGCCGGGACGCCGAGTGCTCGGGCGAGTGCCCGCAGTGCTGCCGCTGTCGCGCGCCCGTCGACGGCGGGTTCGGTCACCGCGACGACAAGGGCGTCCTCACCGTAGCGACCACCGACCCGAGCCCTACTGGCTGCGGGCTTCACCCTGATCTGGACGCGAATCGTCAGACCCTGCGCAGGACGGCGACGACCTTGCCCAGGATGGACGCGTCGTTGCCGTCGATGGGGGAGTAGGCCGGGTTGTGCGGCAGCAGCCACACCTGGCCGGGCGTCCGCTTGAAGGTCTTGACCGTCGCCTCGTCGCCGAGCAGGGCGGCAACGATGTCGCCGTTGACGGCGTCCGGTTGCTGGCGGACGACGACATAGTCGCCGTCGCAGATCGCGGCCTCGATCATCGAGTCGCCCTTGACCTCCAGCAGGAACAGCGTGCCCTCGCCGACGAGCTGCTTGGGCAGGGTGAACACGTCCTCGACGGACTGCTCGGCGAGGATCGGGCCGCCGGCGGCGATCCGGCCGAGGATCGGCACCTCGACAGCGGGCGCGCTCGGAGCGGGCAGGTCCGGCTCGACCTGGTAGACCGGCTGCGGCGCTGGTGCCATCGATTCGGGCAGCCGGACTTCCAGAGCGCGCGGACGGTGCGGGTCGCGGAACAGGAAGCCCTTGGCCTGCAGCACCTTCAGCTGATGAGCCGCGGACGAGGACGAAGCCAGCCCGACCCGCTCGGCGATCTCGCGAATGCTCGGCGGGTAGCCCCGCTCGGCCAGATCGTCACGGATCACCTCCAGGACCCGGCGCTGCCGCGGAGTGAGGCCTTCGGAGTCCATCGGGCCGTCGGGGAGTTCGCTCACGTTGGTGCCGAGCTGGGCGGCGACGTCTTCCTTGCGCGGACGCCCGCGACGCCGGGTGATCGGTGCTGCCTCTTCTGCCATACCGGCAAGCTAGCCGCACTGCGACCCGGAATCAAACATGTGTTCGAGCGTGTCGCGAGATCTCTCTCCAGTCCGGTTCCCGGGGGCCCGGCAACTGGAGGCTCCCGGCGCACGGTCCCGCTCCGCTGCGCGTCCCCGGGTGCTGTCGATGCTGGAGCGGCTTCGCGGTGGCCTGCCCCCGGCATGACGCCCGGTGATCCGGCTAACATCGCCGGCAGGAGGGATTCCGCCAATGGACGCTTCACGGTATGCGAGGCCGGAGGCTGCCAGGTTCGCGCGGGCGGCCTCGGCGGTCGTATCGGCTGTGGCGTTGGTGGTCACCGGGGCGGTGTTGGCCCTGATCCCGTTCTGGACCGGAGCTCTCGACAGGTGGTCGCCCGGCGCGGTCCTGGCCCCCGTGATCGTGGTCGCCGCGATCGCCGCCACGGGGCTGGCGATGATGCGCGCACCGCGCTGGGCCCGAGCGGCGGCGTGCGGGATCGTCGCGTGCCTTGTCCACCTGGTGGCTGTGCACGTCTTCTGCAACGTCTCCTCCTTCGAGTGGATGGTGGTCTGGGTGGTGGGGACCGGAAGCATCGTTGTCGCCGCGGTTGGCGGCATGCTGTCGGCGATCTACCAGCGGAGTCCCCGGCACTCCACGGCGTAGTCCCTCTCTGGAGCGCCTCAGTCGTCCCTCCAGGCAGGCCTCGTGAGGTCATCCGACCGTGCTCGGTGCCGTGATCCCAGCGCACGGAGGTGCTCATCGAGCCGATGGAGGGCCACTGTCAGACCCGGCTGTCAGGCTCTGATCAGCTCGACACGCCGACACGAACAGATGTTCGAATCGGCTCCGAGGCCGGGCTAGAGTATCGAACAGACGTTCGAGAGAGGTGGAGTCCGATGAGCGCAGCGCTGGTGGACGAGTTCAGCTTCGAGGGCTACGGCGCGCCGATGGCGAGGACGCAGCGCGGCAGCGTGCGTTCAGCCCCCGCCGCGAGGCCGATGGTCGCCACCCGGCGTCCCGCGCCCTGCGACCACGGCGTCCCGATCGCGCCCCCTTCGGCTTCGGGCTCGTCCTGGCGGCTGACCGACCGGGGGATCGCGGTCGTGCTGGCACTCTTCGTGGCCCTGTTCATCGCCGGGCTGGCCGTGTTGGTCGGCTCGTTCCTCGCGGTCAGCGACGCACCCGTGCACGCGGCGCCGGGCGGATCCGCCGGCGTGGTCAGCGTCCTCGGCGGATAGTCTGCGGGGACGCACCCGGCCGGTCGCACCGGCCGGGTTTCGCAATTCTGCGGCTCCCGCAGACACGCCGGAAGAAGCGCCTTGCGTCGGGTGTTGTACCTGCGTAACCTCTACATCTAGTAGTTACAGCCGTGTGTTTCGTCCACAAGTTGTGTCACCCGTCCACACGTTATCCACAGCCCGATCCACCGCCGAGAGGTTGGCGACATGCACTGCCCGTTCTGCCGCAACACCGACACCAGGGTGCTGGATTCGCGTGTCGCCGAGGACGGCAAGAGCATCCGGCGCCGGCGGCAGTGCCCGGCGTGCGAGCGCCGGTTCACCACGCTGGAGCAGATGCAACTCGTCGTGGTCAAGCGATCCGGGGTCGTCGAGCCCTTCTCACGGGAAAAGGTCATCACCGGCGTCGCCAAGGCCTGCAAGGGCCGCCCGGTCTCCGAGGCCGACCTGGCCAGGCTGGGCCAGCAGGTCGAGGAGAAGCTGCGCGCGTCGGGCGTCTCCGAGATCCCCGCGGACGAGGTGGGCCTGGCGATCCTCGGCCCGCTGAGCGAGCTGGACGCGGTGGCCTACCTGCGCTTCGCCAGCGTGTACAAGCACTACGACAGCGTCGACGACTTCGCCGCCGAGATCGAGAACCTCCGCAGCAACTCCCTGGTCACCTCCGACCAGCTCTGAACCCCACTCCAGAAGCGAAAGGCAAACCCATGACCGAGACTGTCAAGGCCACCACCCGTGGCGGCCGCAGGCCGGCCGGGCTGAAGATCCAGCGGGTCTTCACCACCGCCGGCGTGCACCCCTACGACGAGGTCTCCTGGCAGCCGCGAGATGTCGTCCAGACGAACTGGAAGACCGGCGAGACGGTTTTCGAGCAGAAGGGCGCCGAGTTCCCCGACTTCTGGAGCGTGAACGCCTCCACGATCGTCACCACGAAGTACTTCCGTGGTGCGTTGAACACCCCGCAGCGGGAGACGAGCCTGAAGACGCTGATCGACCGCGTCGTCGGCAAGTACCACGAGGCCGGCATTGATGCCGGCTACTTCGCCACGGACGAGGATGCCCAGATCTTCGCCGACGAGCTCACCTGGATGCTGCTGCACCAGTACTTCAGCTTCAACTCCCCGGTCTGGTTCAACGTCGGGACGGCCAGCCCGCAACAGGTCAGCGCCTGCTTCATTCTCAGTGTCGACGACTCGATGGACTCGATCCTGAACTGGTACAAGGAGGAGGGCTTCATCTTCAAGGGCGGCTCGGGTGCCGGCCTGAACCTGTCCCGGATCCGCTCGTCGAAGGAGTTGCTGTCCTCCGGCGGGACGGCGTCCGGGCCGGTGTCGTTCATGCGCGGCGCGGACGCGTCCGCGGGAACGATCAAGTCCGGCGGTGCGACCCGGCGGGCGGCGAAGATGGTCGTCCTGGACGTGGACCACCCCGACATCGAGGAGTTCATCGAGACGAAGGCGCGCGAGGAGGACAAGATCCGTGCGCTGCGGGACGCCGGTTTCGACATGGATCTCGGCGGCAAGGACATCGTCTCCGTCCAGTACCAGAACGCGAACAACTCCGTCCGGGTCAGCGACGAGTTCATGCGCGCCGTTGTGGACGGCACCGAGTTCGGGCTGCGGGCCCGCAAGACCGGCGAGGTCATCGAGACCGTGGATGCCCGCAGTCTTTTCGACAAGATGGCCAAGGCGGCGTGGGAGTGCGCCGACCCGGGCATCCAGTACGACGACACGATCAACGCCTGGCACACCAACCCGGAGTCGGGCCGGATCACCGCGTCCAACCCGTGCAGCGAGTACATGAGCCTGGACAACAGCTCGTGCAACCTGGCCAGCCTGAACCTGATGAAGTTCCTGCGCGACGACGACACCTTCGATGTCGACAACTTCGTCAAGGCCGTCGAGCTGGTCATCACCGCGATGGACATCTCGATCTGCTTCGCCGACTTCCCGACCGAGGCGATCGGCGAGACCACCCGCAACTTCCGTCAGCTCGGCATCGGGTACGCCAACCTGGGCGCGCTGCTGATGGCGGTCGGCCGCGGCTACGACTCCGACGGAGGGCGCGCGCTGGCGGCGGCGATCACCTCGCTGATGACCGCCACCTCGTACCGGCGTTCGACCGAATTGGCTGCGATCGTCGGCCCCTACGCCGGCTACGCCCGCAACGCCGACGCCCACCAGCGGGTGATGCGCAAGCACCAGGCGGCCAACGACGACGTCCGCGGCTACGACGGTCTGGACAAGCCGGTTCTGGGTGCTGCTGGTGAGGAATGGGCCAAGGTGATCTCGCTGGGCGCCCGGAACGGGTTCCGCAACGCGCAGGCGTCCGTGCTGGCCCCGACCGGGACCATCGGCTTCATGATGGACTGCGACACGACCGGCATCGAGCCGGACTTCTCGCTGGTGAAGTTCAAGAAGCTGGTCGGCGGCGGCTCGATGCAGATCGTCAACCAGACGATCCCGCGGGCGCTGGCGAAGCTCGGCTACGCGGAGGAGACGGTCGAGGCCATCGTGGAGTACATCTCCACCAACGGCCACGTGATCAACGCTCCCGGGCTGAAGCAGGAGCACTACGAGATCTTCGACACCGCGATGGGTGCCCGCTCGATCAAGCCGATGGGGCACGTCCGGATGATGGCTGCGGTGCAGCCGTTCCTGTCCGGAGCGATCTCCAAGACGGTGAACCTGCCGGAGAGTGCGAGCGTCGAGGACATCGCCGACGTGTACCTGGAGGGTTGGAAGCTCGGCCTGAAGGCCCTGGCGGTCTACCGGGACAACTGCAAGGTCGGTCAGCCGCTGAGCGACGCGAAGGCGTCCGATGGCAAGGCGGACGCGAAGGCCGAGCCAGAGGTGCGGATCGAGTACCGGCCGCGCCGCAAGCGCCTGCCGAAGTCGCGGATCAGCCGCACCACGTCGTTCTCCGTCGCCGGCGCCGAGGGCTACATGACCTCGGGCCAGTACGACGACGGCAAGCTCGGCGAGGTGTTCCTCAAGCTCGGCAAGCAGGGCTCCACGCTGGCCGGAGTGATGGACGCCTTCTCGATCGCGGTCTCGATCGGCCTGCAGTACGGCGTGCCGCTGGAGCAGTTCGTGCAGAAGTTCACCAACCTGAAGTTCGAGCCGGCCGGCATGACCGACGACCCGGACGTGCGGATGGCGCAGTCGATCATGGACTACATCTTCCGCAGGCTGGCCCTGGACTATTTGTCCTTCGACGAGCGGGCCGAGCTGGGCATCCACACCGCGTCCGAGCGGGCCCGGTATGTGGAGACCGGCCGGTACCTCTCGGAGGAGGACGAGGCCGAGCAGATCGAGTCCGAGACGCTGAAGAACGACGCCGGCGACGACGTCCGGGTGCACGAGGACGGCCCGAACCAGCCGGCCCTGGTGCCGATGGACGCCCACTCGACCGCGGAGGTGCTGGAGAAGATCTCCGGACTGAGCGTGGACGCGCCGCTGTGCCTCACCTGTGGCACCAAGATGCGCCGTTCGGGTTCGTGCTACATCTGTGAGGGTTGCGGCTCGACCAGCGGCTGCAGCTGAGCCACAGTCACCTCGCCCCGGTCAGGAATCGTCCTGGCCGGGGCGTCGTGCTCAGTCCTCTTCGTCGTCCGACGGCACGACGACTGTCTTGATGTTCACGGTGACGACGGACGGGGCGGCCGTCTCCGCGGCCGGCCGGGACGCCTCGGGCCGGGCTCCGGGCTGGTTCGGACGGACGGGCTCACCCATGGCAGCCTTCAGCGCCTGCGCGATCGCACTTCCCGCTGCTGGGTCGAACTTGCGGATCTCGGCCATGGCGGCATGCTAGCCCCGCCGGGCTGTCTCCTGGCTATGGCTCGGCTAGGACTTCGGGGCGCCGCCTGGCCTGGATGACGAAGTAGGCCGCGATGGCAGCGGCGAGCGCCAGCAGAACGGCCACGGCTGCGACGGGGGAGTAGGCGAACAGGCGTCCGACCACCTCCAGCCCGGCGGTACCGAGGGTCGCGTACAGCAGCGCCCAGGCCACACCACCCACGGCGACGGCGGGCAGGTAGTGGCGCAGTTTCATGCCGGTCGCTCCCGCGGCCAGGTTGGCGAGGGTCTGGAAGCCGATGGTCAGGAACGACAACGCCACCACGGGCGCGCCGTACCGGTCGATCCGCTCGCAGGCCGTGCGGTAGCCGGAGGACTCCATCAGTCGGGCCAGCCGGGTGCGTTCGGCGCCAGCGGAGGCGAGGCGTCCCAGCCAGTAGGTGCCGTTGGCGCGGAGCTGGACGATGACGAACAGCGCGAGCGCGACAACCCAGAACGGGGCGTGCCACTGTGTCGGGTCCACTACACCTCCGCACCTCGGGACGGTGAGGTCAGCCTACCCTTACCCGCTCCGACGGTGGCGCGACGGACCAGCCAGGCGCCGGCCGCGAACAGGGCGACCGCCGCGATGCCGGTCGGGTCGGCCGGATGCAGCACCGCACCCCACTGCCACAGCGCCCACACCCCGGCGGTGAACAGCGCGTACCCGCCGACGGCCGCCCACTCGTTGGGCTGGCCAGCTGCGGCGACGGGGATCAGCCGCACCTCGACTCGGGCCAGGGCGGGGACGGCCACCGCGACGAGCGCGATGACGGCGACGATCAGCAGCAACGGGTTCATCAGGACGCCCGCAGCCGCAGGCAGCAGCAGACTCAAGCCGACCAGGATGCCGGCGGAGACGACGATCGCCGGAATGTGCCACAGGTAGACCGACAGCAGCAGCGCGTTGACCAGCCGAACCGTGCGGTCGACGGCAGGGGAGAGCTGCGAAGCCACCCCGGCCCGCTCCAGCAGTCCGACCACGCACGTCTGGCAGAAACCCAGCACGGTGATCGCCAGCGTCGGGGGCAACAGGTTCGCGACCAGCACGTCAGCCCACGCCGGGGCGGCCGGCGGGTAGCCCAGCCAGAACACGAGTACCGCGATCACCACGGCGCCGCCGGCGAGCGCGGCCCACAGCGTCCGGGAGGACCAGCCGCGGAACCAGCCCCGGTGATACGCGATGCCCCACTGGTGCGCCAGCGGCCACACGAAGGCCAGGTTCAGCCACTGCAGAGACTGGTCTCCGCTCGTCCGGACGGCGATGTCCACCGCGACCACGGCCAGCAGCAGCGGTGCCATCACCCAGCCGCCGAAGCGGTCGTGCGCGGCGACCGCGACCGGCGCGAAGCCCAGCAGCAGCAGGTAGACCACCGCGAACCAGAGCAGCTGGGCGAACTGACGGCTGAGCGTGGACGCCGGCCCGGCGAAGCCCACCCAGGCCGCGACCGTCCCGATCAGGGTGAACACGGCCACGAACAGGGTGAGCGGGCCCAGCAGCCGGCTACCGCGCACGGTGAGGAAGCGGCCGTAGTTGTCGCCGCTCGCCCGCCAGGTATCGACGACGACGGCATTGGCGTAGCCGGCGGCGACGAAGAAGATCGGGATGATCGTGGCCACCCAACTGATCGCCCAGAACACCGGTCCGGGCGCCCACGGCTGTACGACGACCCGCCCGTCCACCAGCAGTACCTGCCACAGCAGGCTGTGGAACACCACCACGATCAGCATCGAGCCGATCCGGCACAGGTCGATCAGGTGGTTGCGGTGGGCGGACACCGGGCCATCGTAGGTGCTCGGAGCGCCGTAGGCTGCCGGACGTGCAGGCGGCGTTGAGTGGTTACTTCACCATCGCGGTGGTGATCGGCGTCGGGGCGCTCGCCGCCCAACTGCGGCTCCTCGACGAGACCGGACGCCGGGTGCTGTCGCGGCTCGCCTTCACGATCGCGTCCCCGGTGCTGCTGTTCACCCTGGTGTCGACAGCGAACCTGCAGCACCTGTTCAGCGGCACGCTGCTGGTCTCGGCGCTGGCCATCGTGCTCGCGGCCCTTGCCTACCTCGCGGTGGCGCGGGTGCTGCTGGGCCCGGGACGGCTGGCCGACCGGGTCGTCGGTACCCTCTGCGCGGCCTACACCAACGCCGGCAACCTCGGTCTGCCCATCGCCGCCTACGTGCTCGGGGACATGACCTGGATGGCCCCGATCCTGCTGATCCAGGTCGGCATCCTCCAGCCCACCGCGCTGGCGCTGCTGGACGCGTCCGCCGCCCACCATGCCGGGCGTCGGCTGCGTCCGCTCAGCTACGTCACGCTGCCCCTGCGCAACCCGATCACCGTCGGCACGCTGGCCGGCCTGGCCGTGAACCTGTCGGGCTGGACGGTCCCGCCGCTGGTGCTCCAGCCGATGACCATGATCGCCGGGCTGGCGGTCCCGTCCATGCTGATCGCGTTCGGCGTCTCGCTGCGCCTTGATCCGAGGCCCGGGATCGGCCCGCACGCCCGCGAGCTCGTCGTGGTGAGCCTCGTGAAGGTGCTGGTCCATCCGGCCATCGCGCTGGCTCTCGGCTGGTGGCTCGGCCTGGCCACGTCCCAGCTGCTCGCGGTGACGGTGCTGGCCGCGTTGCCGACGGCCCAGAACATCTACCTCATCTCCGGCCGGTACCAGGTGCAGCACCGACTGTCGAGGGACGCCATCTTCGTCACGACCCTGGCGTCGATACCGGTGATCATCGCGGCATCGACCTGGCTGCGCTGAGTTCGTTCCCGCGCCGGCTGCTCGTCCCCGGACCTCGTTGCGCTGAGACTCACTGCCGTCCCTCCCGGTGCTGCCGGCCGGGTCGCGATAGCATTCGCCCCAATGGACTACGGCGGTCACTTCACCCGGATCTCCAGTGACGAGTGTCGTCAACTGGTGCGTGCGCGCGCCGTGGGCAGGATCGCGTGGGCCGACGCTGCCGGCGTCCAGGTCCTGCCGGTCAGCTACACCGTCAACGATGGACGGATCGCGTTCCTGACGCATCCGGATTCGGTGATGAGCACCTTCCTGGAGCCGACAGAGGTGGCGTTCGAGGTCGACGACGTCGAGGAGGACACCGCGACGGGCTGGAGTGTGGTCGTGCGCGGTCGCGCCCTCGGCTATCTCGACGCGGTGCCGGACGGCATCCAGCCACCCCTCCCGTGGGCGCCCGGCGACAATCGGCTGACCGTGGTGATCGAGCCGTCGGGCTACACCGGACGGGCGGTGTCAGCCGACATTCCAGGGGGTTCGTGATGTCCCTTCAGCCTTACCAGGGTCCGGCTCGGGTGCTGGTCGGTTTCGACGGCTCGGAGGACTCCTACCGTGCGCTTGAGTACGGCATCGCCGAGGCCAAGTCGCGGGATGCCGAGCTGGTCGTCGTCCACGCCGTCGACGACACTGTCCTGAACAGCGCGTGGGGAGTGGTCTTCGACCCGGAGGAGATCAAGCTCAACGCCGCCGAGATGGTTGCCCGCGGCGTCGAGGATGCCGTGATGGCCGGGCTGCCGCGGGACCGGATCCGCACCGAGGTCGTCCTCGGCAACCCCGCTGCGGCGCTCACCCGGATGAGCCACCACGCGTCCCTGGTGGTCGTCGGCCGGCGCGCCACCGAGCCGGGCGAACGGCTGTTCGCCGGCTCCACCTCGGTCGGAGTCGTCGGCGCGGCGCACTGCCCGGTGATCGTCGTCTCGGCCGTCGACACCCCCCACGAGGCCAGGACGGGGCTGATCGGCGTCGCCGTCGACACCTCCGCGCGCGGTGCGGTGGCGCTGGAGTGGGCGCTCCAGGAGTGTGAGCGCAACGGCGGACGCGTGGCCGTGCTGTCCATCATCCGCTCCCCGCAGGGACGCTGGTTCACCGGCGGAAACCCCAGCCCGGAGCAGCAGGAGGCCGCCGTCAAGGTCACCCGGGCCCGGATGGAGGACATGGTCGGCGAGATCACCGAGGACTACCCGGACGTCGAGGTCTCGGTCGAGGTCTCCTACGGCACCCCCGTCGACGTCCTGGTCGCCCGCAGCGAGGAACTCGACCTGCTGATGCTGGAAGTCCACGCGTCCTTCCCGACCTACTCCGTCGGCGGGCTGATCCGCGGCGTCCTCACCCACGCCAAGTGCCCGGTCGGAGTCATCCGTCCCAAGGACGCGCACGGCTCCTGACGCGTAAGCTTGGTCGGCTATGACCACGAGCCCGCAGCGAACCGACGTCCCGGACGTCGACCTGCGCCTCCGCTTCGACGAGGCGCTGCCGATCAGCGCGCACGTCGAGCAGCTCCGGGACGCACTCGCCACCAACCAGGTGCTCGTCGTCGCGGGCGAGACCGGGTCGGGGAAGACCACCCAACTGCCGAAGATCTGCCTGCTCGCCGGACGCAAGCGCATCGGCCACACCCAGCCGCGCCGGATCGCCGCCCGCACGGTCGCCGCGCGGATGGCGGCCGAGCTCGGCGAGGAACTCGGCCGCACGATCGGCTTCCAGGTGCGCTTCTCCAGCCAGCGCAGCCGGGAGACCCGAGTAAAGGTGATGACCGACGGCATCCTGCTGGCCGAGATCTCCCACGACCGCGACCTGCGCCGCTACGACACGATCATCATCGACGAGGCCCACGAACGCAGCCTCAACATCGACTTCCTGCTCGGCTACCTCAAGCAGCTGCTGCCTCGGCGGCCCGACCTGAAGGTGATCATCACCTCCGCGACGATCGACACCGAGCGCTTCTCCGAGCACTTCGGCGGCGCCCCGGTGGTCGAGGTGTCCGGACGCGGCTACCCCGTCGAGGTCCGCTACCGCCCCGTCCAGGACTCGGCCGAGGACCGTGACCGGGACCAGAACGACGCCATCTGCGACGCCGTCAGCGAGCTCGCCGCCGGCCCGGGCGGCGACATCCTGGTCTTCCTCTCCGGCGAACGTGAGATCCGGGACGCGGCCGATGCCATCAACGCGCTGAAGCTGCGGTTCACCGAGGTGCTGCCGCTGTACGCGCGGCTGTCCTTCGCCGAACAGCAGCGGGTGTTCTCCCCGCACACCGGACGCCGGGTCGTCCTGGCCACGAACGTCGCCGAGACCTCGCTCACCGTCCCCGGAATCCGCTACGTGGTCGATCCCGGCTTCGCGCGAATCTCCCGCTACTCGGCACGCACCAAGGTGCAGCGGCTGCCGATCGAGCCGATCTCGCAGGCCTCGGCCAACCAGCGCACGGGCCGCTGCGGCCGGCTGGGTCCCGGCGTCTGCATCCGGCTGTACAGCGAGGAGGACTTCGCCGCTCGTCCGGAGTTCACCGAGCCGGAGATCCTGCGGACGAATCTCGCCTCGGTCATCCTGCAGATGGCCGACGCCGGCCTGGGCGACATCACCCGGTTCCCGTTCGTCGAGCCGCCGGACGCGTCCCAGGTGCGGGACGGCCTGCGGCTGCTCACCGAACTCGGCGCCGTCCAGACCGGGAAGGGCACGCCGCACGGCACCGTCCGGCTGACCCGGATCGGGCACAAGCTGGCCCGGCTACCGGTCGACCCGCGCCTGGGCCGGATGCTGGTCGAGGCCGACCGCCTCGGCTGCCTGCGCGAGGTGCTGGCCATCACCGCCGGGATCGCGATCCCCGACGTCCGTGAGCGCCCCGAGGCCGAGCAGGCCGCCGCTGACACCGCGCACCGACGCTTCTGGGCACCCATGGACGGCAGCGACCAGCCCACTCCGGACGGCTCCGACATCGCCGCCCTGCTGCGGCTGTGGCACTACCTGCGGGATCGCCGCAAGGAACTGTCCGGGAACGCCTTCCGCCGACTCTGCCGCTCGGAGTACCTGAACTTCCTGCGGGTACGCGAATGGCAGGACCTGCACACCCAGCTCCGCGACGCCTGCACCGAGGTCGGCCTGCACCGCAACGACGCTCCGGCAAGCCTGGACGCGGTCCACACCGCAGTGCTGTCCGGCCTGCTGTCGCATATCGGCCTGCTCGACCAGGCGAGCGTCGCCAAGCCGGAACGGGGACGGCGTCGCGGCCCGGCGGAGTACCTCGGCGCCCGCGGCGCCCGGTTCGCGATCAACCCCGGCTCGTCGGCGGCGCGGACGAAGGCCGAGCTGGTGATGGCCGTCGAACTGGTCGAGACGAGCCGGCTGTGGGCCCGCACGGTCGCGCCGATCACCGCCGAGCAGGTGGAGGAGGTCGCCGGCCACCTGCTCAAGCGCCACTACTCGGAACCGCGCTGGTCGGCCAGCGGGGGACAGTGCGTCGCCTCCGAGCGGATCACCCTCCTGGGGGTGCCGATCGTGGCCGGCCGGGTGGTCAGCTACGCGCGGATCGATCCGGTGGTGGCGCGTGAGGTGTTCATCGCGTCCGCCCTCGTCGAAGGGGAGTGGCGGCCCCGGCACGACTTCTGGAAGCACAACGAGCGGGTCCGGGCCGAGGCCGAGGCGATCGCCGACCGCAACCGTCGTCCGGACCTGCTGGTGGACGATGCCACGCTCGCCGCCTGGTACGCCGAACGGGTGCCGGCCGAGGTGACCACGGTGGCCCACTTCGACCGGTGGTGGCGGGACGCCCGGCGCAGCGAGCCGCACCTCCTCGACCTCGAACTGGACGACGTCCTCGTCCCGGACGCCGACGTCGACCCGGGCGACTACCCGGAGCGCTGGCAGACCGGGGACCTGAGCCTGCCGATCGACTACGCCTTCGACCCCGGTACCGGGCACGACGGCGTCACCGTGAACGTCCCGCTGGCCGCGCTGAACCGGCTGGAGGCGGCCGCGTTCAGCTGGCAGGTGCCGGGGCTGCGGGCCGACGTGGCCACCGAACTGATCCGCGCCCTTCCGAAGCAGTGGCGCACCCAGCTCGTTCCCGCCCCGGACACCGCGCGGCGGGCGCTGGCCTGGCTCGCCGCAAACCCGGGTCCGGACGGCGAGCCGCTGTGGCTGGCGCTGGGCCGCGCGGTGCGGGCGCTGACCCGGGTTCTCGTGCCGGCGGACGCCTGGAGTGCCGAGGCGATCCCCGAGCACCTCCGGGTGCGGTTCCGGGTGCTGATGCCCCAGCGCGATCCCGTCGTGGGCCGCGATCTGGAGGCCCTCTCGGCCGAACTCGCCCCGGCGCTCCGGCGCGCGCTGAACGCCGGCGCGCGGCACCTCACCCACGCCGGAGCGGCAACCTGGGACTTCGGCGTCCTGCCCGAGCTGGTCGCTGAGCCCGTCCAGGGCCATCCGGCGCTGGTTGACCGGGTGGACCGCGTCGGGGTCGAGGTCTTCGCCGACCGCGCGGCGGCCGAACGCTCCCACCGCGCCGGGCTGCGCCGCCTGGTGACCCTGGTCACGGTCGACCCGACCCGGTCGGTCGTCGCCCGGATGGACAATCCGACGAAGCTGGCGCTGGCCACGTCCCCGTACCCGGACGTGCCGGCCCTGCTGGCCGACGCCCGGCTGCGGGCGGTCGGCGACCTGATCGACCAGACGGCGCCCGCGCCGGGCCCGTGGGCGGTCCGGGACGCCGCGGCGTTCGCCCGGCTCGCGGACGGCGTCCGCGTCGAGGCGGCCGGACGCATGCAGCAGGTGGTTGCGGTGGCGGGGGAGGTGCTGCAGCTGTCCGGGCAGGTCCAGCGGCTGTTGCCGTCGGCCGCTCCGGCCACCCGTGCCGATGTCACCGAGCAACTCGCCGGCCTGGTGTACCGGGGCTTCATCGCCGCGACGCCGACCCGGGCGTGGTCGCGGATCCCGGTCTATCTGAAGGCGGTCCTGCGGCGACTCGAGGCTGCGGGCAGCAATCCCCGGCGGGAGCAGGAGAGCCTCGACGTGATCAGCGACCTGGAGGACGAGTACGCAGAGGCCTGCGCGAAGCTCGGCTCCGGCCGGCTGCCGGACGCGGTCGCGGACGTCGGCTGGTTGCTGGAGGAACTGCGGGTCAGCCTGTTCGCCCAGTCACTGGGCACCGCCGTCCCGGTGTCGCCGAAGCGCTTCCGCCAAGCGCTGGCCGCAGCCACCTGAACCATCGGGGACAGGTACTTCGGTTCAGCCTGAACCATCGGGGACAGGTACTTCGGTTCACGAGCGCGTGGGGACGGAGTCCGGTCGTTGCCGGCGGGATGGACGATCCGGCGTCGCCTGGACGACGAGGTCGACCGTGAGGACGCTTGGCGCCGGGTCCGCCCTTGGCGGTGTCACCTGGCAGTTCAACCGCTTCCGGCCGGAGGCCGGCGGCGGACCACGACGCCAACTGGTCGAGTCGGTGCGACGTTCAGTGCACGCCGAGCGGGCCGGTATGCGCGTGGGAGTGCCGAGGGGTGGGCACAGCCAGGAGCTTCCAGCGAGCGCGGCGCGTGGGCTGGGCGACGGAGGAGGTCGCCTCGGCCTGACGCACATACCCGAGGTCGGCGGCGAGACGCTCGCGGTCCCGGTCGATCACGGGGTAACTCAACATGGCTCCAGCTTGGAGGAGATTCATGTTCGGAACAAGCTGACTTTGCCGAACGATCGTACGGTGATGCCGTACGATCAACGCTTGTGCTCGACGTGAATCGCCTACGCATTCTCACCGCTGTCGTCGCCAGCCGATCGGTCAACGAGACGGCCAGGAGGCTCGGCTACACGCCCTCAACGGTCAGCCAACACATCCACACGCTCGAGGAGGAGGTGGGCTTCCGGCTCGTCGACCGGGTGGGACGCGGCATCGTCCCGACCCCGGCTGCCGTGGAGCTTGCCCGCGCCAGTGGCGAAGTGCTGGACGCGATGACCCGACTGGGCGTCCGGACGCGCGAGCTTCGCGAAGGGGTGGGCGACAAGCTCACCCTGCGCACCTTCGCCTCGGCTGCCTACACCTGGATGCCCCCGGTCGCCCGCACCCTCAGGCAGGAGTTCGGCGGCCTCACCCTCGAGCTGTCGATCATCGAGGCCGACGAGGCCGGTCTGGCCGGCGAGGCGGACATCGAGCTGCACAGTGAGCTGCCGTTCACCTCGCCGATGGTCGTGCCGGGTTACCGCCGCACCGAGCTCGGCCTCGACGACCTGGTCATGGTGATGCCCCCGGACCACCCGTTGGTCGGGGCCGGCCCGACCGACCTGGCCGAGTTCGACGAGGACGACTGGGTGCAGTACGACTTCCGGGACGAGATCGCCACCCGGCTCGCCGAGCACGCCTGCAGCCAGGCCGGCTTCCGTCCGCACTATGTCGCCCGTGCCCAGGATCATGTGACCGGACTGGCTTTTGTCGCCGCCGGCGTGGGGGTGGCACTGGTTCCCGAGCTGGCACTGGGCTGGTCCGCCTTCGACACGCCGATCGTCCGGCTGCGGAATCCCACCCCGCGGCGACGGATCGTGGCGCAGGTGCGGAATGCGGTCGCGACCTACCCGCCGGCAGCGCGGACGCTCGACCTGCTCGCCGGACTCGCCAGTCGCCTCGGTCGCGCCTGAGCGCGGGGTACAGTGGCCGCGTGCTCGATCCCAGCCAGCTCTACAGCGTCGACCGTGACGTCGCCCAGAAGGTGCTGGGCACCGCACCCGCGCTGGTGCACCTGTTCGACGGCTACATCGACGCCGGCAACGTGACGCACGGGATGGCGTCCTACCTGCTGGCCGAGTGTGAGCACGAGGTCCTGGTCGAGTTCGACCTCGACCAGCTGCACGACTACCGCTCCCGCCGTCCGCAGATGGTGTTCGACACCAACCACTGGACGGAGATGATCGACTACCACCTGCGCATCCACCGTGTGGTGGACGCGGACGGGCACATCTTCCTGCTGCTCACCGGCCCGGAACCCGACACGCAATGGCAGCGGACGGCGGCGGCCGTGCTGCAGCTCGCCGAGGGGTTCGGCGTCTCCCGCATGGTCACCTGTTCGGGAGTCCCGATGGCCGTGCCGCACACCCGGCCCACGCTGGTGACAGCGCACGCCACCGAGCCTGAGCTGGCATCCGGCAACCCGATGTGGATCGACCGCGTCCAGCTGCCCGGTTCGTTCTCGCACGTGCTGGAGTACCGCGCCGGAGAGGCGGGGCTGCTCGCGCAGGGCTTCGTCGCCCACGTGCCGCACTACCTGGCCCAGGCGAGCTTCCCGCAGGCCACGCTCGCGGTGCTCGAGCGGCTCAGCGCGGCTGCCGGACTGCGCGTGCCGATCGATCCGCTGCTGGAAGCGAGCCGGGCGAACCTGGCCACCATTCAGGCCGAGACCGAGGGGGACGCGGACTTCCCGGCGATGCTCCACGCCCTGGAGGAGCAGTACGACCGGCTGGCCGCCAGCGGCGGGGCCTCCGTACCGAGCGCCGACGAGATCGGTGCGGCGGTCGAGCGCTTCCTCGCCGAGCAGGACCCGCCACCCGACTTCGGCCGGTGAGATGGCCGGCTCGGTAGCGGAACTGGTTTCACTGCTCGATCCTGAGAGGCTTGGCGAGGACACGTTCGTCGGTCCGGTCCGGGTACCCGAGGGACGGATGTTCCAGCGGGTCTTCGGGGGCCAGGTGCTGGCACAGGCGCTGATGGCGGCCTACCGGACCGTCCCTCCGGAGCGGATCGCGCACTCACTCGGCGCCTACTTCCTGCGCGAGGGTCATGTCGGGGAGCCGATCACGTACAACGTCGAGCGCTCCCGGGATGGCGGCAGCTTCTCCTCCCGAAGGGTCGTGGCCACGCAGGGAGCGCGCGTCATCTTCACGATGGTGTGTTCGTTCCACGTCCTCGAACGCGGTCTCGACCATGCGGACGCCCCTGCCCTGGGTGTGGCGGATCCCGACGAGTGCCCGCCGCTGGCGGAGGTGCTGGGCGCCCGGTCACGACGGGCCAGGGACGCCTGGCGGCGCGAGTGGGGTGCCCTGGACGTCCGGTTCGCCGGGGACACGTCCGCGCTCAGCGCGGCGGGGCACTCGGACGCCCAGATGAAGGTGTGGGTTCGGACGGAGTCAGAGCTGCCGAACGACCCGAAGATCCACCAGGCGGTGCTGGCCTACGCCAGCGACCTGACCCTGCTGGCGGTCAGCACGGTGTCGCACCCGGTCGAGTTCGCGGGCCCGGGCATGCAGATCGCCTCGATCGACCATTCGATGTGGTTCCACCGCCCGGCGCGCGCCGACGAGTGGCTGCTGTACGACCAGGTGTCGCCGTCGGCATCCGCGGGTCTCGGCTTCAGCTTCGGCCGGATGTTCTCCGGCGACACGCTGGCCGCGTCGTGTGCCCAGGAAGGGCTGATCCGGCTCCTCGAACCCGAGTGAGGCGGACGGGCAAGACCCGTGGCCCGGAGGGTCGTAACCGGGCCACGGGTGGTCTGGATCAGGCGGCCTCGGAGTCCGAACGCAGCTTGGAAATCGCATGCCGCTCGATCTGGCGCACCCTCTCGGCTGTGATGCCCCAGACGGCTGCGATGTCGCTGAGTTTGGCCTGCCGTCCGTCCAGCAGCCCGTAACGCCGGCGGACAACGTCGGCGGAACGTTCATCGAGGCTGGAGAGCATCCCCTCCAGCCGGGCGCGGTCCTCCGCGTCCAGCACCATTTCGTCGGGGCCGGGAGCGGTCTCGCGGGCGAGGAGGTCGCCCAGCGCGGTGTCGCCGTCCTGCTCGATGGGGGCGTCAAGGCTGACGTGGTCGCGGGCGAGCCGGAGCAGGTCGACGATCGCGTCCACGCTGACCGCGAGTTCCTCGGCGATCTCGGCGATCTCCGGTTCGCGACCCAGGCGGCGCTCCAGCGTCCTGCGGACGGCGGAGACCTGGTTGACCTGCTCGGCGACGTGCACCGGGAGGCGGACGATGCGTCCCTGCTGGGCGATGCCGCGGGAGATCGACTGGCGCACCCACCAGGTGGCATAGGTGGAGAACTTGAAGCCCTTGGTGTAGTCGAACTTCTCGACCGCGCGAATCAGGCCGGTGTTCCCCTCCTGGACGAGGTCGAGGAGCGGCATCTGGGAGCGTCCGTACTTGCGTGCGACCGAGACCACGAGGCGGAGGTTCGCGGTGATGAACCGCTGCATGGCCGCGTCCCCCTCGTCGGCGAGCTGCTCCAGCTCCTCGCGGGTGGCCTTCACCTTGCGGAGCTTGGCGTCGGTGGGGTCGAGTTCGCCGTCCAGGATCGCGCGGGCGTAGCGGCCGGCCTCGATCAGCCGGGACAGCTCGACCTCTTCGGGCGCGGTGAGCAGCGGGGTCTTGGCGATCCCGTCGAGGTACAAGCCGACAGCATCCTTGCCATCGATGCCGTCGTTGGTGCGGACTCGGTGTGCGGTAGCAATCACAGTGACTCCCTTTCGCTTGCCCCTAGTACAACCAAGGCGGGGCTGCGATTTCCTCCCACTCAGGGTGTTGCCGTACCCAGGGCGCACCCATACCACGCAGATCAAGACCACGGTCTGATGTGTGAACCCCCTGCGGTCGACGCCTTGTGAGAGCACCCTGAGGGTGTGCTGTGGGCCTCTCAGCGCCGGCCGCTGACGGCAGTCGTCCGGGTGCGTCCGGTGGACGCCGAGCGGGTGAGTCCGTCGGCCTTGCCGCCCCGTGCCGGTGCATCGTAGATGTTCGTAGACATTCGACGTAGGATCGGCTCATGAGGACGATCACCGTGGGCCAGTTGCGCCAGAACCCCACAGCGATGCTGGCGGACGTGGAGGCCGGCGAGGTCTACCAGATCACCCGTCACAATCGCGAGATCGCCCGGATCTCGGCTCGAGCACACGAGGTCGAACTGCTGCCCCGCAAGCGTGCAACCGGTTCACGGCTCGCCGAACTGCCTCGCCACGACCTGCGCACCGCCGCCTCGATCGATGAACTCCTCACGGATGAACGCGACCGTTGACGATCTTCTATCTGGACACCTCCGTCGCCCTGCACGCTCTGCTTGGCCACTCGCCGTCCGCAGCGGCCTGGATCGATGAGGTGTCCGCAGACGGCCAGCACATGGTGGTCTCATCACGGATCCTCCGCACAGAACTCACTCGGGTCCTGCGCCGTGAGGGGCTGCCGGTGAACCGACGCGACGAAGTACTCGACGTGCTGGCCCTCGTTCCGGTCACCGGCGGCGTTCTTGCCGCCGCTGAAGCGATCGAGTCACACGTCAAGACTTCGGACGCGATCCACCTCGGCTCCGTGATCGCCGCCGGCCTGGACGCCACCGTGGTGAGCCACGACGCCGCCATGATCAAGGCGGCTACCTCGCTTGGCTACCCGACCTTCGATCCCGTTGCAGAGCAATAGACCCGATCACGCCGGCCGACCCGCTGTCTGCCGGATCAGCCAGGCCAGCTCGAAGGCGTCGTCGCGCCACGACTGGTAGCGGCCGGACGCGCCGCCGTGGCCCGCGACGAGCTCGGTCTTCAGCAGGATCGGACGGGACGAGCCGGTGGTGTGCCGCAGTTCGGCCACCCACTTGGCCGGCTCGGTGACCTCGACCCGGGTGTCGTTGAAGCTCGTCGTCACCAGGATCGCCGGATACTCCCCGGGATGCACGTTCTCGTAGGGCGAGTAGCCGCGCATCAGCCGGTAGGCGTCCGGGTCGTGCAGCGGGTCGCCCCACTCCTCCCACTCAGTGACGGTCAGCGGCAGGTCCGGGTCCAGGATCGTCGTCAGCGGGTCGACGAACGGGACGGCGGCGTGGACGGCGGCGAATGCGTCCGGGGCGAGGTTCACCGCCGCGCCGATCAGCAGGCCGCCGGCGCTGCCACCCTCGGCGGCCAGCCGGTCGACCGACGTGTACCCGGCTTCGACCAGATGCCGGGCGCAGGCGACGAAGTCGGTGAACGTGTTCGGCTTGGCGCCCAGTCGTCCCTGCTCGTACCACGACCGGCCCAGGTCCCCGCCGCCGCGGACGTGCGCGATCGCGTACACATAGCCGCGATCCAGCAGGCTCAGCCGAGCGATCGAGAACGTCGGCGGGATGCTGATCTCGTACGCTCCGTAGCCGTACAGCAGACACCCCGCGGTGCCGTCCAGCGGCAGGTCGGCCCGATGGACGATCGAGATCGGCACCTTCGTCCCGTCCGGCGCGGTCGCCCACTCCCGGCGTTGCACGTAGTCAGCGGGGGAGTAGGGACCGAAGGTGGGGTGATCCAGCACCGGACGTGACCGCAGCACCCGCCGCGACCCGTCGTCCAGCCGGTACTCCAGCACCTGGCCCGGGGTGACCATCGACTGGTAGTGCAGCCGGATCCGGTCGGTGTCGGCCTCGTCGCCGTCGTCGGCGTCCGCTGTGAAGATTGGCTCCCCGAAGGTGAGCGGGACGGACTCTCCGACGTCGCCGTTCGCATCCCGCATCCGCAGTGCCACCTGCTGCAGGCCGTCGCGCCGCTCACTGACCACCAGCACCCGGTCGTAGGCGCTCACCCCCAGCAGCCGGACGCCCGGCTCACCGGTCCAGATCGGCTCCCAGTCGGTGATCGCCGTCGCATCCAGCGGAGCTTGGGCGAGCGCGAAGTCGGGAGCCTCGTCGTTGTGGACGATGAACAGCCGGTCGCCGGCCACCTCGACGTCGTACTCCAGCCCCTCGCGCCGGCCGGCGACGCTGCGCAACCGCAACTCGGGGTCGGCCACATCCGCAAGCCAGATCTCGGACGTGTTCTTGGCCCCGGCCGAGACGATCACCCACCGGTTGTCCCGCGAGCCGTCCACGCCGAGCCAGAAGCGCTCGTCGGGCTCGTGCATCAGTTCCACGTCGGGCGCCTCACCGAGGCGGTGCACCCACAGCCGCTCCGGACGCCACGCGTCGTCGACGGTGAGGTAGCAGAACGCGCCGTCGCCGGCCCACGCGCCGCCGCTGGAGACCTCGTCCACCTCGTCCGGCAGGAGCTCCCCGGTGACCAGGTCCTTGAACGACAGCCGGTAGCGCTCGTCGCCACGCTCGTCGACCGAGTACGCGAGACGGCGCCCGTCAGGGGAGATCGCGAACACCCCCAGCGCGAAGAACTCCTTGCCGGACGCCAGTGCCTGCGCGTCCAGCAACAGTTCCTCCCCGTCCGGAAGCGGTCCGTCCGGGTCGGGCAGGTCGTCGCGTCCCGACGCCGGGCAGCGGTGCAGGGTCGGATAGTCGTTGCCCTCGGTGGTGCGCGAGTAATACCAGAACTCACCCAGGCCAGCATGCCGGGCGAACTCCGGCACGCTCAGGTCGGTCTGCTTCGTGCGGGCCTTGATGTCGGTGAAGATCTCCTCGGCCAGTTCCGTGCAGTCGGCCGTCATCGCCTCGGTGTAGGCGTTCTCCGCCCGCAGCCAGTCGGTGAACCCGGGTGCGTCCTTGTCCCGCATCCACGCGTACGGATCGACGAAGGTGTCGCCGTGGTACGTCCGGGTTTCGGGGCGACGCGGGGGAACCGGCGCGGTCGTGGGTAGGGACATGGGGAACAGAATATGGTCGCGGTCGGGTTGGGGGATCCGGCTCGCCGTGGCAGAATGGTTGCACGAGGCATTGACAGTCCCCGGCTGTCCTATGCCCTGAGCGCTCTGTTTGAGAGGTTGCCTGTGTCCCCACGCTCTAGCGCCGCCGCTGCTTCCACCCCAGAAGAAGAGGCGGTTCCCACCCGTGCCCGCCGTCGTTCGCGGCAGGCCCCACCCGAGCCGGTAGCGGCCGTGACGAAGCTCGTCGCCGCACAGTCGTCCCCAGCGACGCCGGCCGAGGACTCCGATCCCGGCGACGAAGCGCTCGTGGAGGAAGACCTCGGTCAGGACCTGGCTGAGGACCTCGACGAGGACGCCGAGCCGGACGAGGTGGTCACCGTTGTGGCCGCCCTGACCGATGCCAATGCGAAGGTCACCAGGGACGGCGACGAGGTCGTGCTCACCGTCGGCGGCAAGCGAAGCCTGGACGACGTCGACGAAGCTGCCTTCGTGCCCGCCGAGGCTGCCAAGACCGAGGCCGAACTCGCCGAGGACGAGGGCTTCAGCATCTCCGACAGCGACGAGGCGGACGAGCCCGAGCAGCAGGTGATGGTCGCCGGCGCCACCGCCGACCCGGTCAAGGACTACCTGAAGCAGATCGGCAAGGTCGCCCTCCTGAACGCCGAGCAGGAAGTGCAGCTCGCCAAGCGGATCGAGGCGGGGCTGTTCGCCGAGGAGAACCTCAACGAAGGCTCGGTGACCGCCACCGACCTGGAGGATCTGGAGTGGATCGCCGAGGACGGCCGACGCGCCAAGAACCACCTCCTCGAGGCGAACCTGCGCCTGGTCGTCTCGCTGGCCAAGCGGTACACCGGCCGCGGCATGCTCTTCCTCGACCTGATCCAGGAGGGCAACCTCGGCCTGATCCGCGCGGTCGAGAAGTTCGACTACACCAAGGGCTACAAGTTCTCCACCTACGCGACCTGGTGGATCAAGCAGGCCATCACCCGCGCCATGGCCGACCAGGCCCGGACGATCCGAATCCCCGTCCACATGGTCGAGGTGATCAACAAGCTCGCCCGCGTCCAGCGGCAGATGCTGCAGGACCTCGGCCGCGAACCCACGCCGGAGGAGCTGGCGAAGGAACTCGACATGACCCCGGAGAAGGTCGTCGAGGTGCAGAAGTACGGCCGCGAGCCGATCTCCCTGCACACTCCGCTCGGCGAGGACGGCGACTCCGAGTTCGGCGACCTGATCGAGGACTCCGAGGCGGTCGTGCCGGCCGAGGCGGTGAACTTCACCCTGCTGCAGGAACAGTTGCACGACGTGCTGGACACCCTGAGCGAGCGTGAGGCCGGCGTCGTCAGCATGCGGTTCGGTCTCACCGATGGCCAGCCGAAGACCCTGGACGAGATCGGCAAGGTCTACGGCGTCACCCGCGAGCGGATCCGCCAGATCGAGTCGAAGACGATGAGCAAGCTGCGTCACCCGTCCCGCTCGCAGGTGTTGCGCGACTACCTGGACTGAGGCTGGAGGAAGCGGCGCACGTCGCGCAGGTCGTCGATCACCGGGACGCCGAGCGACGCCAGGTGGGCGTGGGACTGGTGGCCGCCGCTGAACAGGACGCAGCGCGCGCCGAGAGCGTCGGCGATCTCGAAGTCGTGCTCCGAGTCGCCGACGAAGACCACCTCGGCCGGATCCGCGCCGGCTTCGGCCAGCCAGCGTTCAGCGACCGCCTTCTTGGATGCGGCGTAGATGTCGGTGAGGCCGAGCGCCGCGTCGAGCCAGGCGTCCAGCCCGAACGGGGCCAGTTGCGCGACCAGGTTCTGCTGTTCCGAGGCGGAAACCACCACCTGGCTGACACCGTCTTGGTGCAGTGCGGCCAGCGTCTCGGCGGCGCCCTCGTGCAGACCGCAGGTGCGGGCGGCCGCGAGATACAGCTCGATGTAGCGCAGCGACGCCGCCTCGAAGTTGCCGCCGGGTGAGGTGTCGAAGCCGAGGTCGGCGTAGTAGGCGGCCACCGGGAACCGGAAGACGGCCTGGTAGTCGGGGACGCCGGCCAGCGGCGGCAGCTCGAACTCGTCCAGCAGCTGGTTGGTCACCCCGAGGACGCAGTGCAGGTCGTCGAACAGCGTCCCGTTCCAGTCCCAGACGACGTGTCGCACCACCCTCCTCACCGCCCAGCCGGGACGAAGCGGTGCACGTCGCCGAGGAACGCGAGCGCCTCCTCGGCCACTGCGACGATGGTCTCCGCCTTCCGGAAGCCGTGCCCCTCGCCGGCGAACAGCCGCAGCCGCACCGGCAGCCCCTTGGCACGCACGGCGTCGGCCATCGTCGTGGCCTGGTCCGGGGGAACGACCTTGTCGTCGAGCCCCTGAAGGATGAGCATGGGACAACTCAGCCGGTCGAGGTGGTGGATCGGTGACCGGTCGACGTAGACCTGGCGCTGCGCCGGATAGGGCGCGACCAGGCCGTCGAGATAGCGCGACTCGAACTTGTGCGTGTCGGTGGCCAGGGTCTCCAGATCGCCGATCCCGTACAGGCTGATACCGGCCGCGAAAACCTCCGACGTGGTGAGGGCGGCCAGGGTGGTGTAGCCGCCGGCCGAGCCGCCGCGGATGCTCAACCGGCCCCGATCGGCGAGGCCCGCGTCCGCCAGCGCCAGCGCGCCCTGGACGCAGTCGCGGACGTCCGCGACGCCCCAGCTGCCGCGCAGCCGGTTGCGGTACGCGCGGCCGTAGCCGGTCGAGCCGGAGTAGTTGACGTCGAGGATCCCGATGCCGCGCGAGGTCCAGAACTGCACGGCGACGCTGAACTCGGGGGCCGAGTAGGACGTGGGGCCGCCGTGGATCCAGACCTGCACGGGCGGCAGTTCGCCAGCAGGCGCCTGGCAGGAGGCGCTGGACGGCGGGTAGTACCAGGCGTGGACCGCGCCGTCCGGGCCGTCCCAGGTGACCCCGGTCGCCGCCGAGACACCGGCCGGATCGAGGTCGAGTTCGGCCGAGGCGCGCAGCGGTGTGACGCCCCCGGTTCGCCAGTCAAGCTCGACGAGCTCGTCGGGACGATCCGCGTACCCGAACAACGCGAGCGAGACAGGGCCGCGCCCGGTGACCTCCGCGGCGACCACCGCTGTGGAGAACTCGACCAGCTCGCCCGGCCCGGTGGCGTCCGGATCGAACCGCAGCACGCCGACCTTCGCGATGCCGTCGACCAGCCACGAGCAGCCGATCAATCCCGACCCGACAAGCGCGTACGGGACGGGGTCGTGCACCCACAGCGGACCACAGAACTCGTGCGGGGCTTCGTAGAGCAATCGATCGCCTGCCGGGGTCCAGCGGTGGAAGTTCCAGAAGCCGGACGCGTCGCTCAGGTACACCAGGCCACCGTCGGCATCCCACGCCGGATAGAGAACCGAGAGGCCGTCGCCGCCGGCCACGACCGTCCGCGCGCCCGGGTCGGCCAGCGGCGCGGTCACGACCCGGGTGCTGTCCCAGGGCATGTTCGGGTGGTCCCATTCGCACCAGGCGAGCCGGTCGTCCGCGCTGAGACCGGGATGGGCGTAGAAGTCGGCGCCGGCAGCGAGCACTCGTCCGCCGTCGGAATTGGCCGCGTCCAGCTCGAGCGCAACGACGGTCTGTTCCGGCTCGGCCTCGGAGGCCCGGTGATCCTCACGGACGGCGAGCAGCAGGCGCCGCGCCGGGACGAGGCTCAGCCCGGCGTAGCGGAGGCCGTCGGCCGCCGCGAGGACGCGATCCAGGCCGTCCTCGACGAGGTGCACAGCACCGTCCGGCCACGAGCAGTAGGCGACCAGGCCGTCCCGGGCCGTCCACGCGCCGCCGCCGTACTCGTTCACGGCACTGCGGACGTAGGCGCCCGGCGCCACCTCGGCGGGGTCGGCGCCCGGTAGCCGGCGCCACAGGCTCACCCTGCCGCCGTCGCTCGGACGGCCTTCGGCCCAGTAGCCGATGCCGCCGTCGACCAGCCCGGGGGAGAGCCGGACGCCGGACGCGGCCAGGTCGGCCGGCGCGATCGGGGACGGCCACGAGCCGTAGCGGAGCGTCCTCATCACAGCCGGGCCAACTCGGCGGCGAACGCGTCGTACAGGCGTTGGCTGAAGAGCACGAACCGCGCTCGGTGAATGCCGCTGCGGGGGTGGGACACGACGGCGTCCACCGCGACCCGGGCGGCCGTCGGGGCGTCCCAACCGTACGCGCCGGCACCGATCGCCGGGAACGCGATCGTCGTCGCGCCGAGCTCGGTGGCGACGTCCAGGCAGCGGGTGTAGCAGTTGGCGAGCAGGCCTTCGTCGTCCTGGCCCCGGTTGCGGTTGGGACCGACGGTGTGGATGACCCACCTGGCCGACAGGTTTCCCGCCTCGGTGGCGACCGCCTCGCCGACCGGGAGGCCGTCGGGCCACTGCTGTTTCCGGATCCGCCGGCACGCCGCCAGCAGCGCCGGCCCGGCGGCAGCGTGCAGGGCGCCGTCGACGCCGCCGCCTCCGAGCAGCGTGGAGTTGGCGGCGTTGACCAGTGCGTCCGCGGGTTCGGTGGTCAGGTCGCCGAGGACGGCGTCGATGCTCATACAGCCGAGTATCGCAGGCGGCACAGACGAAGGGCCCCGGCGGAACCGGGGCCCTTCGACGTCACGCCGACTCAGGCGAGCTTGTCGGTCTCGTCCTGGATGTGCAGGGCCACCTGGTTGAGTTTCGCCGAGTGGGCCCGAGCGTGGTGGGCGCAGAAGAGAAGTTCGCCACCCGAGTTGAGGGTCACCCGCAGGTACGCCTGCGCTCCGCAGCGATCGCAGCGATCGGCGGCGGTCAGGGGTTCGGCAACGGTGCTGGTCATGGGCATCCTCTCTCTCGCCACGAGTCCGGCGTCGTGTACAACGTTCGCGGCCATCCGGGTTGTTCCCGATCCGCAGGGGACGTCGCGATCAGACGAAGATCGTCGTGTAGTCGGTGGCGCGAGCGAGGTGATCGGACGCTTCGGTGACGTCCATGCGGTCCGCCTCCGCCTCGATCGCCTTGCCGAGCAGCGTGGTCTCCCCGGCTGTCGGCAGGCCCGCGATCGCGGGGAACGTGCCGAGCACCCACGAGATCGCCGCGCGGATGTCCTCCGGCTCGGTGAACGGCTCGTACCACGTCGCCAGTCGGTGCTCCCCGGCCCAGGGCCGGCGGGCGGTGGCCTTGATCGTGCGCAGCGCCACGTCCCGCTCGCCGATCAGCTCGTACAGGGTGTCGAAGTTCGTCCGGAACTCGGCGTCCGCGGTGTAGAGGTGGTAGTTCATCGGCGTGAGGACGGAGTCGAAGTCGAAGCGGCGCAGCGCCTCGGCATGCACGACCGGCGCCTGCTCGGTGTGGCCGGTGATGCCGATCCAGCCGACGACGCCCTCGTCCCTCGCGCGCACGAACGCCTCCAGCGCGCCGCCCGGTGCGAACACCTTGTCCAGCTCGGGCAGGTCGCACACGGCGTGGACCTGCCACAGGTCGATGTGGTCGGTGTGCAGCAACTCCAGCGAGCGCTCGAGTTCGCGCCAGGCGTCCTCGGCTCGGCGCTGCGTGGACTTCGTCGCGAGGAACACCCGGTCGCGGACCTTCGCCACCGTCGGTCCCATCCTCGACTCGGCCTGCCCGTAGGACGCCGCCGTGTCGAGGTGGTTTACTCCGGCTGCCAGGGCCTGCGCCAGCGAGGCGTCCGCCACCTCCTGGGTCACCTCGCCGAGCGCAGCGGCTCCGTACACGAGCACGCTGGTCTCGTGACCGATGCGTCCCAGCCTGCGCCTCTCCATCACCATGACCTCCCCGGATCCGCGACCTGTCGGTTCACCGACACGATACGACGCTCGAGCCGCTCCGACGCCGCCGTGTGTCAGAAACAGGAATGGGCCCCGGGAAGACCCGGGGCCCAGCTGCCTGGAAGCCGCCTCAGCGGAGCTTGTCGGTCTCGTCGTGGATCTTCAGCGCCACCTGGCTGAGCTTGGCGGAGTGGGCCTTGGCGTGGTGGGCACAGAAGAGCAGTTCGCCGCCGGAGGCGAGGGTTACTCGCAGGTAGGCCTGCGCTCCGCACCGGTCGCAGCGGTCCGCAGTGGTCAGGGGTTCAGTCACTGTGCTGGTCATGGTCGTCCTCGCTCTCTCACCCGATCCGGCACCGGGGGACCTTCCGCGGCTGGCGGGTGGTCCCGGCGCTGCCAGTGTATGCACGGCTCGCCAACCGAGCGGTGCACTGCCACGACACCGGTACCCGAATACGCACAACTGTTACGTGTGCGAGATAATCTCGGCCGGTGACGACGACGAAGGCTGCCGAGGGACGCGACTACGAGGCCCGCCACCTGCTGGTGCTGGAGGGGCTGGAGGCCGTCCGCAAGCGCCCGGCGATGTACATCGGCTCGACCGACACCCGCGGCCTGATGCACTGCCTGTGGGAGATCATCGACAACGCCGTGGACGAGGCGCTGGCCGGGTTCGGCGAGCACATCGAGGTGACCCTAGGTCACGACGGCAGCATCCTGGTCTGCGACCACGCCCGGGGCATCCCCGTCGACATCGAACCGCGGACGAAGCTGACCGGCGTCGAGGTCGTGTTCACCAAGCTGCACGCGGGCGGCAAGTTCGGCGCGGGCAGCTACAACGCCACCGGCGGCCTGCACGGCGTCGGGGCGTCCGTGGTGAACGCGCTGAGCGCGCGGCTCGACGTGGAGGTCGACCGCAACGGCTCCACCTGGGCGATGAGCTTCCGGCGCGGCGTGCCGGGGACGTTCGCGGGCGACGGTCCGGACGCACCGTTCACGCCCGGCAGCGAACTGCGCAAGGCGGGCCGGGTGGGGAAGGCCGTCACCGGCACCCGGGTGCGCTACTGGCCCGACCGGCAGATCTTCCTGAAGGACGCTCAGCTCGCCCTGCCCCAGCTGCTCGCCCGCGCCCGGCAGACGAGCTTCCTGGTGCCCGGCCTCGAGCTGAAGGTCACCGACTCCCGGAGCGACGAGCCGGTGACGGAGGTGTTCAAGCACGACGGAGGGATCTCCGAGTTCTGCGACTTCCTCGCGTCCGACCCCCCGGTGAGCGACGTGCTGCGGCTGCAGGGCACCGACAAGTTCACCGAGACCGTCCCGATGCTGGACGACAACGGTGCGATGACGCCCACTGACGTCGAGCGGACGCTGGACGTCGATATCGCCCTGCGCTGGGGCAGCGGGTACGACACCCAGGTTCAGTCGTTCGTGAACATCATCGCCACGCCCAAGGGCGGCACCCACGTCCAGGGCTTCGAGCGCGGCCTGACCAGGGCGTTCCTGCGCGGCCTGGACGGCACCCGGCTGCTGAAGGCCGGCGAGGAGATCAGCAAGGAGGACGCCCTGGAGGGGCTGACCGGCGTGGTCACCGTCCGACTGGCCGAGCCGCAGTTCGAGGGCCAGACCAAAGAGGTGCTCGGCACGCCGCCGGTGACCCGGCTGGTCACCCGGATCGTCGAGACCGAACTGGGCAACTTCCTGAACTCGACCAGAGCGGCGCAGCGTGCCCAGGCCCGGGCGGTGATGGAGAAGGTCGTGTCGGCGTCCCGGACGCGGGTGCAGGCGCGGGCACACAAGGAGGCGCAGCGGCGCAAGAACGCGCTGGAGTCCTCGACGCTGCCGGCCAAGCTGGCCGACTGCCGCAGCACCGACCTGGACCGCACCGAGCTGTTCATCGTCGAGGGCGACTCGGCGCTGGGGACGGCCAAGCTGGCTCGTGACTCGGAGTACCAGGCGCTGCTGCCGATCCGCGGCAAGATCCTGAACGTCCAGAAGGCGTCGGTGGGCGACATGCTGAAGAACGCCGAGTGCGCGGCGATCATCCAGGTGGTCGGTGCAGGCTCGGGACGGACCTTCGACCTGGACGCGGCCCGCTACTCGAAGGTGATCTTCATGGCCGACGCCGATTCCGACGGCGCGCACATCCGGACGCTGCTGGCCACGCTGTTCTTCAAGTACATGCGACCGATGGTGGAGGCCGGACGGGTGTACACCGCCGTCCCGCCGCTGCACCGGTTCGAGTTGCTGAACGTGCGCAAGGGCCAGGAGAAGTACCTGTACACCTACAACGAGGCCGAGTACCGCCGCAAGCTCGCCGAGCTGACGAAGAAGGGCCAGGCGTTCAAGGAGCCGCAGCGCTACAAGGGCCTCGGCGAGATGGACGCGCACGAGCTGGCCGAGACCACGATGAACCCTCGGCAGCGGACGCTGCGCCGAATCACGGTCGACGACGCCCTGGCCGCGGAGGGGACGTTCGAGAAGCTCATGGGCAACGACGTCGCGCCGCGGCGGGAGTTCATCATCGAGGGCGCCTACGCCCTGGACGCCGAGCGCATCGACGCCTGAGCGTCGCTGTTCGGCTGCCGGGGTCCCGGGGGCCCCGGGATGCCGCAACTCAGCCAACCGTCGTCCGGGCGAACGCCGGGATCTCCGCACCGACGTCGCTACTCGGCCGTCGGAGGTCCCGGGGCGGGGCCCGGGACGACGCAACTCAGCCAACCGTCGTCCCGGCGAACGCCGGGATCCCTGCACCTGCCTAGCTACTTGACCAGCGGGGGGCTGGGTCCGGCTGACCCTGGGGTCAGCAGACGCGTTCGAGCAGGCCGGTCTCGACGTCGTAGTGGAAGCCTCCGACCGTTGCCCGTCCGGCGATCAGCGGATGTTCGGCGAGGAGCTTCACGTCGGCGCGGATGCGTCCGGTCTGGTCGGGGTCGGCATCGAAGGTGTAGCCGTTGGCGTCCAGCCCCGTGGCGTCGTTGATCCGCCGCGCGAGGTCCGCGTCGGTGCCGGACGCGATGGCGCACTTGCTGTGACTTACCACGAGGATGCGGTCCACCCGGAGCAGGTCGACGCCGAGGATGCAGCCTGCGAGAGCGTCGGGGGTGACGTGGCCGCCAGGAGTCCGCAGGATCTTCGCCTCACCGAGGAACAGCCCGATCATCTCCAGCGGCTGCAACCGGGAGTCCATGCACGTGACGACGGCGATGCCGGCATGGGCGTAGCCGTCGAAGTTGCGGGGAGCGGAGTTGGCGTAGCGGCGGTTGGCCGCCAGCAGGTCGTCGAAGGTGTCATCCACGGCTGCCACCCTAACCGGACGTCCGCCGCCGATCCGGTGCTGGTTGGGGGTATTGCTGAGCAGTCGAGAGGAGACAGCGATGAGTGATGCCGAACGGTCCACGCCCGGGGAGCCTTTCGAGTCGGCCATGCTCGGCGAGGGCGGCGAGGTGCCCATGCCGAGCTCTGCCGCCGAGTCCCGCGGCAGGGCCGGCACCGGTGAGGACCAGGACGTGGCAGAGCAGCACCTGCACCGCGAGCACCGGGTGATCGAGGGCTATGTCCGGCCCGGCGAGCCGGGGCGCACACCGACTGACGGCCCGCTCGGGAGGGGCCGGGTCAGGCGTGGAAGCGGGAGCCGACCGCAGCGACCGGCTGGCTGATCGACACCCCCGAGCCGTCCCGGCGGGGGTCGGGCGCCGGCAGGTCTATCGGGGCGCCGCTGGCCGCAGCGGCGATCGCCGGATCGGCGCCCGCCCAGGCGAGCAGCAGGGTGTCCTCGCCCTTGAGGAAGCGTTGGCAGCGGACACCCCCGGTGGCGCGGCCCTTGCCCGGATACTCGGCCAGCGGGGTCACCTTCATGCTGCCGGCGTCCGTTCCGGGTAGCGCCGCGGACGACCCCGCGACTGTCACGACCGTGGAGCCGTCGACGCCAGCCGCGCCGAAGAACACCACCTGGGCCCGGCTTCCCAGCTTGACCCCGGCCATGCCGCCGCCGGAGCGTCCCTGCGGGCGGACCGAACTGGCCGGGAAGTGCAGGAGCTGTGCATCCGATGTGATGAAGACCAGCTCCACCAGGTCGTGCTCCAGCTCGACGGCACCGACGACCTCGTCGTCCTCGTCGAGCCGGATGATGTCCCAGGCGTCCTTGCCGAGCACCTCCGGCTGGACCCGCTTCACCACGCCCTTGCGCGTTCCCAGAGCCCAGCCGAACGTGGCCTGGCCGAGACTGCCGAGGCCGAGGATCCGCTCACCGGGGGCTAGTGGGAGCAGCTCGACAGCCGGCGAGCCGCCCTGCAGGTTGGGTGCCGTCGCGGTGTTCGGGACGCCGGGGACCTCGATGGCGTGGCCGCGCAGCAGCCGTCCGGTGCTGGTGAAGACGCAGAAGTCGCCGCGGGCGGTGGTGCGCACGGCCGAGGTGATCACGTCGTGCACGGCCCGCGGACCAGAACTCGGCAGCGGCTCGGCGCTCTCGGTGCGGGCGAGCAGGCCGGCCGAACTGAGCAGCACCCAGCACGGATCGTCCGCGATCTCCAGGGACGCGGTCGCCCTGGCCGCGGTCACCTGCGTGCCGGCGCTGGCCAGCAGGACCGTGCGGCGTGGCGTCCCATGGGCTCGCGCGATCTCGTCCAGCTCGGACGCGGTGACCTCGTGCAGGCGTTCGTCCGAGCCGAGGATGCCCTCCAGGTCGCTGATGGTGGCCCACAGCCGCTCCCGCTCGGCCTCCAGGTCGATCCGGCTGAACTTGGTCAGCCGACGCAACTGCATGTCCAGGATGTAGTTGGTCTGCGTCTCGGTGAGTTCGAACGCGTCCATCAACCGGGCACGGGCCTGGGCGACGTCGTCGGAGCTGCGGATGATCGCGATCACGTCGTCGATGTCGACGATGGCGATCAACAGGCCCTCGACCAGGTGCAGCCGGTCACGGGCCTTGCCGAGCTGGAACATCGAGCGACGCCGGATGACCTCCAGGCGGTGGTCGAGGTAGACGCGCAGCATGTCGCGCAGCGTGAGCGTGCTCGGCTGGCCGTCCACCAGGGCGACGTTGTTGGCGGCGAACGTGTCCTCCAGCTTGGTCAGCCGGTACAGCTCCTCCAGCACGGCGTCCGGGTTGAACCCGTTCTTCACCTCGATCACCAGTCGGGTGCCGTTGGCGAGGTCGGTGAGGTCCTTGATGTCGGCGATGCCGGTCAGCCGCTTGCTGGTGACCAGGGTCTTGACCTGTTCGATGATCCGTTCCGGTCCGACCTGGTAGGGCATCTCGGTGACGACGATGCCCTTGCGGCGGGCGTGCACCTGCTCGATCCGGGCGGTCGCGCGCACCTTGAAGGTGCCCCGTCCGGTGGTGAACGCGTCCGACACCCCGTCCAGGCCGATGATCTTGCCGCCGGTGGGAAAGTCGGGTCCGGGCACGAATCTCATCAGTTCGGCATTGTCGGCGTCGGGGTGGCGGAGCAGGTGCTTCAGGGCCTGGACGACCTCGACGAGGTTGTGCGGGGCGATGTTGGTGGCCATGCCGACGGCGATGCCCTGGCTGCCGTTGACCAGCAGGTTCGGGAACGCGGCCGGCAGTACGACCGGCTCGGTCTCCTTGCCGTCATAGTTCGGACGGAAGTCGACGGTGTCGGCCTCGATGTCGGCCGTCATCGCGACGGCGGCGGGCGCCATCCGGCACTCGGTGTAGCGCATGGCGGCCGGCCCGGCGTCCGGGGAGCCGAAGTTGCCGTGGCCGTCCACCGTGGGCAGCCGCATCGACCACGGCTGGCCGAGCCGGACCAGCGCGTCGTAGATCGCCGAGTCGCCGTGCGGGTGGTAGAGGCCCATCACCTGGCCGACGACGCGGGAGCACTTCACGTGAGCGACGTCGGGACGGATCCGCATCTGGTCCATCCCGTAGAGGATCCGGCGCTGAACCGGCTTGAGTCCGTCCCGGGCGTCGGGGAGGGCGCGGGAGTAGATCACCGAGTACGCATACTCGAGATAGCTCGTCTCCATCTCGGCGGACACGTCGATGTCGACGATCCGCTCGGCGACGTCCTCGCCTGCCGGTGGTTGCACGACCATGGTGTTCCGGGTGCCTCTCGTGGTGTCAGTCGATCTGGGGCAGGCCGTCGACGGCCGCCAGCAGTCCGCGTCCGTCCGGCGCGTGCACCCAGGGGATGCCGGTGGTGCCCTCGCCCTCCTCGGCGGGATCGGGGAAGATGCCGTGGGCGAGCACCTGCTCGGCGGGGGACAGGTGCCGGATCGCCACCGCCCGGACGCGATCGGGCGCGACTCGGGTGAACTCGGTGTAGATGGCGGCATCGTGCTGGCCGTCGTCGCCCACCAGCAGCCAGGAGATGTTGGGGTAGTCCCGGGTGAGCTGCAGCAGCGACTCGGCCTTGTGGGCCCAGCCCGAGCGGAACCAGCCGGTGTTGGTGGGACCCCAGTCGGTCAGCAGCATCGGCCCGGCCGGAAAGCCGTGGCGCTTCAGGAACCGGGACAGGAAGCCGTGGGTGTTCCAGGCGCCGGTCGAGATGTAGACCACCGGCGCGCCCGGGTGCCGGCTGAGCAGGGAGCTGTACATGCGGGCCATCCCGGGCACGGCCTGGCGAGCCGACTCGTCGCGGATGAACGAGTTCCACGCGGCGATCATCGGACGGGGAAGGAAGGTGGAGATCACCGTGTCGTCGATGTCGGAAACGATGCCGAAGCGGGTGTCGTCCGACACCACGTGCACCCGTGCCTGCTCGGGTTCGGACTCGGGGCTGCGGACCTCGACGGTCTGCCAGCCGGGAGGCAGCCCATGGTTGCGGACCCGCTGGTCGAAGTAGCCGCCCCGGTCGGTGAGGAGCGGGATCACCGCTTCGCCCACCCGGATCTGCACCGGGACACGGACGCAGGCAGCGCTGAAGAAGTTCCGGAACCCCCGCCTGCGGATCAGTTCCTCGGTGGCCCTGCCGAGGCTGCTGCGCGCCCGCCGGGGAACGAGCACCACCCGTCCGAGCACCCGGATGCTCTCCGAGGTTCCGTAGCCGGTGTAGCTGATCACCCGTTCGGTCCAGCCGAGCGCGCGCAGGACGGCCTCGATCCGGCGATCGATGACCTCCTCGACGCGGGCTGCGAAGAAGGGTCGGGTGCTCACGGCACCCAACCATAACGGTGGCGACCCTTTTGGGGACGAGCCGACGCGCATGCGAAGATGAGCCAATGACGCCGTCCCACACGCACGGGCTGCCGGCGGGACTGGCCGCGGAGATCCACGAATGCGGCTACTTCCCGGAGCTGGTCGCCGACACCGTGGCGATGGCCCTCGGGGATGAAGCACCGGTGGCGCACCTGGTTCACCACGAGGCGACCTTCAACCGGGACGAGATCCAGCGGCATCTCTCGGTGCTGGTGTTGACCCCGACCCGGCTGCTGGTCTCGCACACCGACGAGAACGATGAGCCGGACGCCCCGGGCCAGGCGCTGACCACCACCGAGGCCGTGCCGCTGCGCCGGGTGAACTCCGTCGCCCTCAGCCAGGTGGTGTCCCACCCCGAGCACGCCGGAACGCGGCGGCAGATCGCCGAGGCCTGGCTCGCGATCGGCTGGGGCACGATGCGTCGTCTCGACCTCGAGCCGGCCCAGTGCCCCGATCCCGAGTGCGAGGCCGACCACGGCTACACCGGCGTGACCACCGCAGAGGACCTCACCGTCCGGATCAGCCTCGCCGGGGACGGAGAGACCAAGGTGCGCGACCTGATCCAGTTCGCCACGGCCCTGCAACTGGCCGCCGGCAAGGACTGATGCGCCTCCCGCTGGTCCCGTCCTACGGCACCGGGACGCTGGCGGACCTGCTGCCGAGCCTGGCCGCCCACCTCGGGTTGCCGGACGCGACCGACCGGCTGGGCGTCCCCGCGGCCGACCGCTACCTGGTGCTGCTCATCGACGGGCTGGGTGCCGAGCAACTGCGTGCCTACGCCGATCGGGCGCCGTACCTGGCCGGGCTGGGCGAGCGGACCATCACCAGCGGCGTCCCGAGCACCACCGCGACCTCGATCACCAGCCTCGGCACCGGACTGGCTCCCGGCGTCCACGGGGTCGCCGGCTACTCGTTCTGGTACCCGCCGATCCGGGACGTGCTGACGACACTGCGCTGGCCGTCCGGCGTCTCCGGGGAGGACGTGCAGCCCCAGCTCACGGCCTTCGAGCGGCTGCACCGGGCAGGCGTCGTCTGCGGGACGATCGCCCCGGCGAGCTTCGCCGGCAGCGGACTGACCACCGCGGCTCTGCGCGGGCCGCGGTTCTGGCCGGTGACGAACGAGGCGGACCTCGGCCGGCGCGTGGAGCAGGCGACGGCGTCCGCCGGGTTCGGTGACCGCACGCTCACCTACTGCTACGAGCGCGGCCTCGACCACGCCGGGCACCCGTACGGAGTGGGTTCTCCCGAGTGGCTGGCGGCGCTGGGACGCGCCGACGAGCTCGCGCAACGGCTTCGGGACGCGCTCGACGACTCCGTCCGGCTGGTGATCACCGGGGACCACGGCATGGTCAACGTCCCCGCCGACGCCCGGCTGGTCGTCGAGGACGTCCCCGACCTGCTGCGTGACGTCACAGCCTTCGCAGGAGAGGGCCGACTGCGCCAGCTCAAGGTCGCCGATGGGACGGCGGACGCGGTCGCGTCCCGGTGGCGGGGGATGCTCGGGGAGCGCGCCTGGGTGCGGACGCGGGACGAGGCCGTCGCTGAGGGCTGGTTCGGCGAGCTGGCCCCGCGTTTCGCCGCGCGTTTCGGAGACGTGCTGGTCGCGATGGCCGATGACGGCGCGGTGATGAGCCGGAAGCTGCCGAGGGAGCTCACCCTGGTCGGCATGCACGGGTCGCTGACCTCCGCCGAGATGGTCGTCCCGCTGCTGGTCCACTGAGTGCCGCTGCTGCGTCCGGCCTGGATGCTGCTGCCGCCCGCTTTGGTGCTGTGGCATCCCGAGTGAGTGCCGCGGCCGCGCGGGGGTAGCTCCGTTCCGGTCACCCACTTGCCGTCCGGCGCCTGCCTGCCTCGGTGAGGAGGCATCAGCGGGGACGGAAGGCGTCTCGCACGAGCGGAGACAGGTCGAAGCCAGATCGAGCGGTGGCCAGGGCCGGTCTGCCGAACAGGGATGGCGGCCGTCGTACTCGGCGGCGACGGAGCTTCGCGGTCCTGGACCCGCCAGGCCTCGCCGTGCTAGCTGATGGTGGTTCTCAGGGCGTCCGGCACCGTCGAGGGCCCGTGGTGCTAGCTGATGGTGGTTGTGGGGACCCGGTCGGGGCTGACAACCACCACCATCTGGCACGACGCCGGGACGAGGCTGTTCAACCTGCCGAGAACCACGCTCAGCTAGCACGAGACGACCTGCTACGAGGACGGCTCGCTCTCCTCGATCGATCGGCCGGCGCGTCCGGCCGGGGGACTGCGGAGGGGTTCGAGCGGGAGTCGCGTTGCCTGGTCGGGCGGGTGCCGGAGGCGGCGGCGAGAGTGGCGAGAGTGGCGGGAGTGGCGGGGAGTTGGGGTGGGGGCGGGAGTAGAGGAGCAGGAGCTGGGTCGGGGCGAGAGTGGCGGGAGACGGTGCTGGGTAGGAGCGGCGAGCGTGGCGGGAGCGGGGGCAGGAGCAGGAGCTGGGGTGGCGGCGGGAGTGGCGGGAGACAGTGCTGGGGTGGGTGGCAGCGCGAGTGGCGGGAGCGGGGACAGGAGCAGGAGCTGGGGTGGCGGCGGGAGTGGCGGGAGCTGGAGCTGGGGTGGGTGGCGGCGGGAGTGGCGAGCGGAGGAGGCAGGGCGGGAGGTGGGCGAGAATGGCGGCCGTGGCTGAACTGACGTACTTCACCGGACCGATGGACTGCGGCAAGTCCACCCTGGCGCTGCAGGTGGCCTACACCGAGTCGCACGCCGGCCGGGAAGGACGGCTGTTCACGATGCTCGACCGCTCCGGCCAGCCCGCGATCACCTCCCGGATCGGGCTCGAGGAGCCCGCACTGCAGGTGGCGCCGGACTTCGACTTCTGGGGCTACGTGGTCGCCGAGCTCACCAGCGGCCACCGGATCGACTTCCTGGTCTGCGACGAGGCGCAGTTCTACACCCGGACGCAGATCGATCAGCTTGCCCGGATCGTGGACGAGCTTCAGCTCGACGTCTTCTGCTTCGGCATCCTCACCGACTTCCGCACCGAGCTGTTCCCGGCGTCCAGGAGGCTGGTCGAGCTGTGCGACCGGATGGAACTCCTCCAGGTGCGGCCACGCTGCTGGTGCGGCGAGCCCGCGACCCACAACGCCCGGACGGTCGGCGGTGTGATGGTCACCGAGGGCAGTCAGGTCGTGGTGGGGGACACCGACGCCTCCGCGGAGGTCGCCTACCAGGTGCTCTGCCGCCGCCACCACCGCAGGCGGCTGACCAGGCAGGTGGCGGCGGTCACGCTGAACCCCGATCCGCTGCCCTTCGGCGAGGGCTGAGCGGGTACGGCTAGCGCGGGTTCTTGGGGGAGCCGAACATGATCTCGTCCCAGCTTGGCACCTCGGCGCGGCCCCGACGCCGCTTCGGCTTCGGTGCCGGCTCCGGGGCGGGTTCGGGCTCGTCGACCAGACTCGGCTGCTCGGGCTCGACCGGCTCCGGGGCGGGACGCCGCGGCGCACGAGCGGGAGCGGCAGCCTCGGGTTCGGGTTCCGGTTCGGTCTCGGACGCGGCGGCGTCCGATCCGGTCTCGGCGTCCGGCTCGGTCTCGGCGACCCACTCCTCCGCCACGGGCTCGTCGAGGAGTTCCGGCTCGGACTCCGCCGGCTCCTGCTCGGCGCCGAGCTCGTCGCGGATCAGTCCCGCGTAGATCTGGACGGAGTCCTCGTCGAAGCCCGACAGCATGTCGTAGAGCACGTCGAGCTCACCGGAGGCGGTCGGGATGATGTCGTAGACGCCGTCCACCTCGGCGAGCTCTCCCTCGGTGAAGGCGTCGTCCACCTCGTCGTCGGAGTCGGCCCGGGGTTGGACGATGCGGACCAGGGCGAGGTCGTCGTTCAGGTCGACGGTCGGCTCCTCCTCGTCGCGCCGCCGGCGTCCGGGTTGCGGGCCGTGGGACGGAGAGTGCAGGCCGACCAGCCAGCGGGCGTCGTCATCGTCGGCGACCGAGAACCGGCCGCTGGCCTCATAGACGAACCGGGCCTCCCGGTGGGCCTTGCCCGAGTCGTAGGACACCAGGACCTGCCAGCGCCGTCCCTCGAGCCGCCACGCATCCCAGGCGACCGTGTCGGTGTCGACGCCCCGCGAGGTCAGCCGGTCCTCCACGACCTGGCCCAGCGTGCGGTGGGCGATCGTCTCGCCGCCACGGCGAACCTGCTGCGAGCGGGCCTGCTGGGCGATGAATTCCCGCTCGGCCAGGACCGGGACCGCGAAGGGCTCCACCCAGTCCGGGATCACCCCGGCGGCGCGGGCCACCTCCTCGAGGGTCTCGCCAGCACGCACGCGCGCCTGGATCTCGCGAGGGGTGAGCGAGCTCTCCATGGGCACTCCGGGAGGTTCTGGGCGCCTGCCCTGATCGTGAAAGTTGTCGTCTGCAGGTAACCTACCAACCCATCCCGCGTTCGGCGCGCTACCTGGGCCGGTATCCTGCCCGGACGACACGCCTTTCTCGGGAATACGAACAGTGCGCAGAGCGCTCTGCATTGCTGGCACGATAGCCCCCGCATGACCGCCGCCCGACTACAGATGGATCGAAAGACTGATGGCCACCGATTACGACGCACCTCGCAAGAACGACGAGGAGAGCGAAGACTCGATCGAGGAGCTGAAGACCAGGCGCAACGACAAGAACTCGGGCAAGGTCGACGAGGACGAGGTCGAGGCCGCCGAGACCTTCGAGCTGCCCGGCGCGGACCTCTCCCACGAGGAACTGACCGTCCGGGTGCTGCCCAGGCAGGCCGACGAGTTCACCTGTGGCTCGTGCTTCCTGGTCAAGCACCGCAGCCAGATCGCGGTGACCCGCAACGGCGTCAGCTACTGCGTGGACTGCGCCGGCTGAGTCGACGGCGTTGGCTTCGGCAGGCTCAGCCACCGACAGGTTGAGCCTGGCAGGCCGAGCCACGGCGAACCCGCCGACGACCGGCTGGCACGACGGCCGAGCGTCCCGCTCAGACCGTGAAGGTGGTCTTCCGGAAGCTCGGAGCAGGCGTGCCCATCGCCTTCGTCCACTGATCGGCCGCGATCCGGTTGACCAGTAGCTGGGCCAGCCCGATGCCGATGCCGCTGGCCACAGCCCAGGTGAGCGCCCGGCGCAGCGGGACGCCCGGATCGTTCGGGTCCGGCGGCGCGTCCCCGGTGACGGCCTGCCACACGCCGTTGACGACCTTCGCGGCCACCACAGTGGTGATGGCCCCGATGCCGCCGGCGTAGAGGTTCCAGAGCAGCTTCTTCGACGTTCCCATCTGTCCTCCTACCGCCATCATGCCAACCCGGACGCCCCGAGGCGAGGTGGACGCTAGCGTTGGGGCCGTGCAGATCTACTACTCCGAGAGGCTGTGGGTACCGGCGTCCTGGTGGGTAATCGGCATGGTCTTCCCGGTCAGCTTCGCCTCCGCCGTCGGGCTGTACGCCAGCCCTGCCGTCTCCCTGATCGCGTCCGTGCTGACGGCCGTGGCCGTTGCCGGGGCTCTGCTGGCCTACGGACGGGTCCGGATCCAGGTGGACGCAGCTGGCCTGCACGCCGGTGCGGCCCTGCTGGAGTGGGCGTGGGCCGGCCCCGCCGTGGCGAACGACAAGGCCGCCACCGCGTCCCGGCTCGGCGTCGGCGCAGACCATTCGGCCTGGCTGTTCGTCCGCGGCTACGTCCCCACCTCGGTCGAGGTGGACGTGGCCGACCCCGATGACCCGCACCCGTACTGGCTGGTCTCCACCCGGCACCCGGCGGAGCTGCTGACGGCGATCGAGCGCGCTCGCCAGGCGCAGCCCTCGGGCCACTAGAATTCCGCAGGTGACCAGCGAACCCCTCAGCGTGCAGGTACTCCGGCTCGACCCGGGCATGCCGCTCCCCGGCTACGCGCATCCGGGGGACGCGGGCGCCGACCTGGCCACCGCCGAGGATTGCGTGCTGCAGCCGGGGGAGCGCAGGGTCGTCGGCACCGGTATCGCGATCGCCCTGCCCGTGGGCTGGGCCGCCTTCGTCCACCCACGGTCCGGGCTGGCTGCCCGCAACGGGTTGACGATCGTGAACTCTCCGGGAACGGTGGACGCCGGGTATCGCGGCGAGATCAAGGTCTGCCTGCTCAACACCGACCGCACCGAGCCGATCCGGCTGGCCCGCGGCGACCTGATCGCCCAGCTGGTCGTCCAGCAGGTCGCGGTCGCCGAGTTCGTGGAGTCGCGAGCGCTGCCGGACAGCGCGCGCGGCGCGGGCGGATATGGTTCCACTGGGGGTATCGCCGACTGGGCCGAACCCCGATCGACTACTGAGGTGAACACGTGAGACTGGGACGCAAGCGGGCGCCGCTCGCCGAGAAGACCGACGAGGCCGAAGGCCTCGAGATCGTCGGTGAGGACGCTGACGAACCGATCGATGACGTCGAGGATGAGGCCGACGCGGCCGAGCGGACGCACGACGACGAGTCCGAAGGGGACGTCGAAGACTGGCGTGCCGATGGCCCGTTCGACTACGACGAGGTGGAGCTGTCCGGGGACGAGGTCGCCCGGATCGATCTCGGCACCCTGATCGTGACGCCGTGGGACGGCCTCGGCCTGCAACTCCAGGTCGACGAGCAGACCCGCCAGGTCCGCTCCGTCACCGGGGTCTGGCACGACTCCGGGATCGAGCTCGTCCTGTTCGCCGCACCCGCCAGTGGCGGGCTCGCCGACGACCTGCGGTCCGAGGCGGTCGAGGAGGCCCGGAACGCCGGCGGGTCCGCCGACATCGTGACCGGGGAGTTCGGCCCGGAGCTGCGTCGCGTCCTGCCGCAGGCCGGGCCCAAGGGAGAGCAGTTGTTCCACGTCTCCCGGGTCTGGTACGCGGAGGGCCCCAAATGGCTGCTGCGCGGAACCCTGCTCGGTGAGGCCGCCCTCGAGGACGACGCCACGGAGGCAGCACCGTTCCGGGAGCTGTTCCGCAACCTCGTCGTCCGGCGGGGTTCGAGCCCGATGGTGCCGGGCGAGCCGATCGTCATGACCCTTCCGGAAGGTGCGGGCTGATGAGCGAGAACAAGCTGATCCAGGCCCTGCGGCGGCTCGGCGCCTCCACTGCCGAGCTGGAGTCCGAGGAACGTCAGCGGGTCGCGGTCTCGGAGGGCGCCAACAAGGTCGGCGAGTGCCGTGACCGGCAATCGGCTCGGCTGCGGGGGACCATCACCGTGCTGACGATGAAGCCGCGAGCGGGGATGCCGTGGCTGGAGGCGGAGTTCAGCGACGGGTCGGGTTCGATCACCCTGGTCTGGATGGGACGACGGGAGATCCCCGGCGTCACGGCGGGACGGGAACTGATCGTCTCGGGCCGGGTGTCCTACGTGGACGGCAGGCGCCGGCTCTTCAACCCGTACTACGAGCTGGTCGCCGCCTGAACAGAGCTGGCGCTGCTGGTCGCTGTCCGGTCGGGTCGGGTCGGCTCAGGCGATGGCCTCGGCCCGCGGCATCAGGTAGCGGGCCAGCGGGGCCTCGCAACTCGGGGGAGCGAGGAACAGCAGTTCGTCGTCGCCCTCCAGCGCGGCGTCCCGCTCGGGGGCGCGGGCCGCGCCGTCCCGGATGATCGCGACCAGCACGGCGTCGCCGGGCAGGTTCAGGTCGGCCACCCGGATCCCGACCCGGGGCGATCCCTCGGGCAGGGTCATCTCGACCAGGTTCGTGGAGCCGCCGCGGAAGCTGAACAGCCGCACCAGGTCGCCGACGGTGACCGCCTCCTCGACCAGGGCGCACATCAGGCGTGGGGTCGAGACGGCCACGTCGACTCCCCACTGCTCGTCGAACATCCACTCGTTGGACGGGTGGTTCACCCGCGCCACCGTCCTCGGCACCCCGAACTCGGTCTTGGCCAGCAGCGAGTGCACCAGGTTCGCCTTGTCGTCGCCGGTCGCGGCGATCGCCACGTCGCAGCTGTCGAGGCCGGCCTCCTCCAGGCTGCTGACCTCGCAGGCGTCCGCGAGCAGCCACTCAGCCTCCGGCACGCTCTCCGGCTTGATCGCGTTCGGGTCGCGGTCGATGAGCAGGATCTCGTGGCCGTTGATGATGAGCTCGCGGGCGATCGAACGCCCCACGTTCCCGGCCCCGGCGATGACGACGCGCATCTGCAGCCTCCTCAGTGCTCGACGGGCGGCGCGCCGAGGACGTCTTCCACGGCGTTCACCTGATCGTTCTCGACAGCGATGTAGACCAGGTCGCCGTCCTGGAAGACGGTACGGTCGTTCGGCACCATCCCGGTGCCGAACCGGCTGATGAACGGGATCTTCGCCCTGGCCGCCACTTCCATGTCGGACAATCTGGTACCCACCCACGCGGTGTCCACGTGCATCTCCAGCAACTGGACGGCGCCCGACGGATCCCGCCACTGCGGCTCCGAGCCTCCGGGCAGCAGCTTGCGCAGCACCTGGTCGGCGGCCCAGCGGACGGTGGCGACGCTCGGGATGCCGAGCCTCTCGTACACCTCGGCCCTGCCCTGGTCGTAGATGCGGGCGACCACGTTGCTGACCTGGAAGGTCTCCCGCACCACCCGGGCGGCCAGGATGTTGGAGTTGTCTCCGCTGGACACGGCGGCGAAACCGTCCGCCTGCTCGATGCCGGCCCGGATCAGCACGTCGCGGTCGAAGCCGACACCCTTGACGGTCTTGCCCTGGAATTCCGGTCCGAGCCGGCGGAAGGCGTCGGCGACGATGTCGATGACCGCGACCGAGTGGCCGCGTTTCTCCAACGCCCGGGCCAAGGTGGCGCCGACCCGCCCACAGCCCATGATGACGATGTGCACCTAGCCTCCACACCCGTTCGCCGAACCGCTACCCGCAGACACTATCAACGCGGGCGCCCGGCGCGCTGGCACCGCCCTGACGACGGTCGATGGCCCGGCCCGGCTGCGACACCTGCCGGCCTTTGGCATAGGCTTCCGCCACGTGGGAGCAGGCGACATCTTCAAGCGGGTGCTGGTCGGGCGCAAGCTGGCCAGCGCGCAGCTCGGCGAGACCCTGCTGCCCAAGCGGATCGCCCTGCCGGTGTTCGCATCGGACGCGCTGAGCTCGGTCGCCTATGCGCCTGATGAAATCCTGCTCACCCTGTCGCTGGCCGGCATGGCCGGTTTCGCGTTCTCCTGGCCGATCGCCGTCGCCGTCGCGCTGGTGATGCTGCTGGTCGTCCTGTCCTACCGCCAGACCGTCCATGCCTACCCGTCGGGGGGTGGCGACTACGAGGTCGCCACCGTCAACATCGGTCCGAGCGCCGGACTGGTGGTGGCCAGCGCCCTGCTCGTCGACTACGTCCTCACCGTCGCTGTCTCGGTTTCGTCCGGCATCCAGAACGCCAAGGCGATGCTGCCGTTCCTCTCCGGCCACGAGGGGATCTGGGCGGCAGCGGTGATCGTCACCCTGATGGCGATGAACCTGCGCGGCGTGCGCGAGTCGGGCTCCTTCTTCTCGATCCCGACCTACGGCTTCATGCTCGGCGTGCTCGGCATGACGATCTGGGGGCTGTTCCGGATCTTCGGCCTCGGCCAGCACCTGCAGGCGCCCACAGCCGCCTACGACGTCGTCGGGTCGCCCGCCTACGAGCCGTTCGCGGGAGTCGCGATGGTGGTGCTGCTCGCTCGCGCCTTCTCCTCGGGCTGCGCCGCGCTCACCGGGGTGGAGGCGATCTCGAACGGCGTTCCGGCGTTCCGGGAGCCGAAGAGTCGCAACGCGGCCACCACGCTGGCGCTGCTCGGCACGATCGCGATCACCATGCTCTCCGGCATCATCGTCCTGGCGAACCTGACCGGGCTGAAGCTGATCGACCCCGAGGGCCATTCGCACTTCGTCACCAAGGGAGTCCCGGCGGACGTCGCCCACGAGACCGCGATGGGCCAGCTCGCCCGGACCGTCTTCGACACCTTCCCGATCGGGTTCTACTTCGTCATCACGGCGACCATGATCATCCTGTTCCTGGCCGCGAACACCGCGTTCAACGGTTTCCCGGTGCTCGGCTCGATCCTGGCCAGGGACGGCTTCCTGCCGAAGATGCTGCACAGCCGCGGTGATCGGCTGGCGTACTCCAACGGCATCCTGCTGCTGGCCACGGCGGCGGTCGGACTGGTGCTGGCGTTCAACGCCAGCGTCACCGCGCTGATCCAGCTGTACGTGGTCGGCGTGTTCGTGTCCTTCACCGTCAGCCAGTTCGGGATGACCAGGCACTGGACGCGGCACCTGCGGACCGAGCGCGATCCGTCCGTCCGCGCCCGGATGCAGCGCTCCCGGGCGATCAACGTGATCGGACTGACCGGGACCGGCATCGTGCTGGTGATCGTGCTGGCGTCCAAGTTCATCTTCGGCGCGTACCTCGCGGTGCTCGCGATGGCGGTGCTGTTCGTCCTGATGCGGGCGATCCGCAACCACTACGCCAAGGTGGCCAAGGAGGTGGCGGTCGGTCCGGTGGACGCGCGGCTGCTGCCCAGCCGGGTGCGCGCGGTGATCATGGTGCAGGAGATCAACAAGCCGACGATGCGCGCGGTGAACTTCGCCCGGGCCACCCGGGCCAGCGCCATCGAGGCCGTGACCGTGGCGGTCGACGAGGCCGAGACCCGGCAGATCGTGGACGCCTGGAACGCCCAGAACCTGGACGTGCCCCTGAAGGTGATCGCCTCTCCGTACCGGGAGGTCACCGGGCCGTTCCTCAACTACGTCCGCGGCATCCGCTCCGACAATCCCCGCGACGTGGTCTGCGTCTACATCCCGGAGTACGTGGTCGGCCACTGGTGGGAGCAGCTCCTGCACAACCAGACGGGGCTGATCCTGCGGACCCGGCTGAACTTCATGCCGGGGGTCATGGTGACCTCCGTGCCCTACCAGCTGGCCTCCTCGCGCTACGCCTACGACCGGGCCGAGCGGCACTCGGCGGCGGCTTGGCGGCGGCCGGGGAGCGGGCGGGTGCGGATGGGCAGCATGGGCGACTCGTCCCGACGCGAGTGAGCCCGGCTGTCGGCGACCTGCTGCGCGGTGTCGAGGTAGGTCCGGTCGCCCACGGCGGCCACTTCGTCGCCCGTCACGACGGGTTCGTCGTCTTCGTCCGCGGCGCGCTGGAGGGCGAACTGGTTGACGTCCGGGTCACCGAGGTGGCCAGGCGCTTCGCCCGCGGGGACGTCGCGGCCCTGCACCGTCCCAGCCCGCACCGGGTCGAGCCGCCGTGCCCGATCGCGGGAACCTGCGGAGGGTGCGACTTCCAGCACGTGGAGCCCGGCTGGACCCGCGAGCTCAAGCGGCAGGTGGTCGCCGGCCTGCTGGACCACCTCGGCGGGGTGGCGTTCACCGGACAGGTCGCCGAGGTGCCGCCCTCACCCTTCGGCTGGCGGACGCGGATGCGCTACCGCCACGCCGCGGACGGGCGCCCCGGGCTGCTGGCCCACCGCTCGGCCGAGGTGGTGCCGCTGCCCGCGGAGGGCTGCCGACTGGCCGTCCCGGCGATCGCGGCGCCGGCTTCGGCCGGGAGCCCGGGAGCGGAGTTGCTCGCCGTCGTGGCCGCCAGCGGTGCCGAGTTCCTGGCCCGGCCTGCCGATGGTTCTGAACCATCGGGGACAGTCCCCGACGGTTCAGGTCCCGACGGTTCAGCCGGACGCACGGTGGTCGAGCATGCGTCCGGACGCGGCTACGAGGTGGCCGTGGACGGCTTCTGGCAGGCGCACAGCGCGGCACCGGCCGTCCTGGTCGACGCGGTTCTTGCCGGACTGCGGCCCGAGCCGGGCGAGGCAGCGGTCGATCTGTACTGCGGTGTCGGCCTGTTCGCCGGAGCGCTGGCTGCCGCGGGCTGCCGGGTCACCGGGATCGAGGGCGATCGGCGTGCCGTGGACCTTGCCGCCCGGAACGTCCCGGAGGCCCGCTTCCTGGCCGGGGACGTGGCCCGGCGGCTGGGTCAGGTGGGTGGCGCCGACGTGGTCGTTCTCGACCCGCCGCGCACCGGCGCCGGGGCACGGGTGCTTCGCCAGGTCCTGGGGTGGCGACCGCGGGCGGTGGCCTACGTGGCCTGCGACCCGGCCGCGCTCGGTCGGGACCTGCGGACGGCGTCCGAGCTCGGCTACCGGCCGGCTTCGATCACCGCCTACGACCTGTTCCCGATGACCCATCACGTGGAGTGCGTCGCGATCCTGGAGCCGGCATGAGCAGCGATCCCGCAGGGCGGCGGCCGCCGGACCCGCGGTGCCCGCTGCGTCCCGGTGAGCCCTGCACGCTGTGCCAGCTGAACGTCACCGGCCCCCAGGACTGCGGGCTGGTCTACCTGATGATGAGCGACGAGGAGTTGCGCGACCTTCGCCGCACGCACCTCGCCACCTCGCGCGCCCCTCGCGGCGACTGAACCGCCGGGGACAGGTACCTCGGTTCAGCGTGAACCGCCGGGGACAGGTACTTCGGTTCAGGACTGAACCGACGGGGACAGGTACTTCGGTTCAGCGGGCCTTGCCGCGCCCGATGGTGGGGCTGACAAAGCTGGTTGGCCCAGGGACGGTGGGTTAGTCTCGACGATGGAGTGAACGCGGCAACGGGAGGCCACATGAGCATCGACAGCTATCAGGCAGCACAGCAGTTGACGGTGGGCGACCAGACCTACCAGATCTTCCGGGTCGACGCCGTGGACGGTTCGGCGGGCCTGCCGTTCAGCCTCAAGGTGCTGCTGGAGAACCTCCTGCGCACCGAGGACGGCGCGAACATCACCGCGGACGACATCGCGGCCCTCGGCTCCTGGGACCCGGCGGCCGAGCCCGATCGCGAGATCCAGTTCACCCCGGCGCGGGTGATCATGCAGGACTTCACCGGCGTCCCCTGTGTCGTCGACCTGGCGACCATGCGCGAGGCGATCGCCGACCTCGGCGGCGATCCGGCGAAGGTGAACCCGTTGTCGCCGGCGGAGCTGGTGATCGACCACTCGGTCGTCGCGGACGTGTTCGGCACCCCGAACGCCTTCGCCCGGAACGTCGAACTGGAGTACCAGCGCAACCGCGAGCGGTACCAGTTCCTGCGCTGGGGACAGACCGCGTTCGACGACTTCGTGGTCGTTCCCCCGGGCACCGGCATCGTCCACCAGGTCAACATCGAGCACCTGGCCCGCGTGGTCTTCCCGCGGACGGTCGACGGGGTGCTGCAGGCCTACCCCGACACCTGCGTCGGCACCGACAGCCACACCACGATGGTGAACGGCCTCGGCGTGGTCGGCTGGGGTGTCGGCGGCATCGAGGCCGAGGCGGCCATGCTGGGCCAGCCGGTGAGCATGCTGATCCCGCGAGTGGTCGGCTTCAAGCTGAGCGGCAAGCTGCCCGAGGGCACGACGGCGACCGACCTCGTCCTGACCATCACCGAGATGCTGCGCCAGCACAAGGTGGTCGGCAAGTTCGTCGAGTTCTACGGCCCGGGAGTGGCCGAGGTGCCGGTGGCGAATCGCGCGACCATCGGCAACATGAGCCCCGAGTACGGGTCCACCGTCGCCATCTTCCCGATCGACGAGGCGACGATCGAGTACCTGCGCCTGACCGGACGGCCGGCCGAGCAACTCGCCCTGGTCGAGACCTACGCCAAGGCCCAGGGCCTGTGGCACGACCCGAACCACGAGCCGCGCTACTCCGAGTACCTCGAGCTCGACCTCTCCACGGTCGTTCCCAGCATCGCCGGCCCGAAGCGTCCCCAGGACCGAGTGCTGCTCGCCCACGCCCGCGAAGGCTTCGCCGAGGCCCTGCGCGACTACGTCGACGACGACGTCGCCGGCTACGACGAACATGTCGCCGAGAGCTTCCCCGCGTCCGATTCCCCGACCCGCAGCGGCGAGAACGGGTCGGCGGAGCCGCACGCCTACGGCGAGGGCGATTCCGCTCGGGTGGTCCGCCCCTCCCGTCCGTCGCCGGTGACCCTGGCCGACGGCACCAGCTTCAGCATCGATCACGGGGCCGTGACCATCGCGGCGATCACGTCCTGCACCAACACGTCCAACCCCAGCGTCATGATCGGTGCCGCGTTGCTGGCCAAGAAGGCCGTCGAGAGGGGCCTGAAGCGCAAGCCGTGGGTCAAGACCTCGCTGGCCCCCGGCTCCAAGGTGGTCACCGACTACTACGCCCGCTCCGGTCTCGACACCTACCTGGAGGCCCTCGACTTCGACCTGGTCGGGTACGGCTGCACGACCTGCATCGGCAACTCCGGTCCGCTGATCCCCGAGGTGTCGCAGGCCGTCAACGACAACGACCTCGCCGTGGCGGCCGTCCTGTCCGGGAACCGCAACTTCGAGGGCCGGATCAATCCCGACGTGAAGATGAACTACCTGGCCAGCCCTCCGCTGGTCGTGGCGTACGCGCTCGCCGGGACGATGGACATCAACCTGACCACCGAACCGCTGGGCAAGGGCTCGGACGGCAGCGACGTCTACCTGCGTGACATCTGGCCCTCCCAGGCCGAGGTGGACGAGGTGGTCGGCTCCTCGATCTCCGCGGACATGTTCACCTCCCGGTACGCGGACGTGTTCGCCGGCGACGACACCTGGCGATCGCTGCCGACACCAACCGGTGACACCTTCGCCTGGGAGGACGACTCCACCTACGTCCGCCGGCCGCCCTACTTCGAGGACATGCCGGCGACGCCGGCCCCCGTCACCGACGTGGCCGGCGCCCGCGTCCTGCTCAAGCTGGGCGACTCGGTGACCACCGACCACATCTCGCCGGCCGGTTCGATCAAGGCCGACAGCCCGGCCGGGAAGTACCTCACCGAGCACGGGGTCGAACGTAGGGACTTCAACTCCTACGGTTCCCGTCGCGGCAACCACGAGGTGATGATCCGCGGCACGTTCGCCAACATCCGGCTGCGCAACCAGCTCGCTCCAGGCACCGAAGGCGGGTTCACCCGCGACTTCACCCAGCCGGACGCGCCGGTCGCGACCGTCTTCGACGCCGCGGTCGCCTACGCGGACGCGGGGACGCCGCTGGTCGTGCTGGCCGGCAAGGAGTACGGCTCCGGGTCGTCGCGGGACTGGGCGGCGAAGGGGACGGCACTGCTCGGCGTGCGGGTCGTGATCGCGGAGAGCTACGAGCGGATCCACCGGTCCAACCTGATCGGGATGGGCGTGCTGCCGCTGCAGTTCCCGGACGGCCAGAACGCCGACTCGCTCGGACTCGACGGCACCGAGACCTACTCGGTGGAGGGCATCACCGAACTGAATGAGGGCACGACGCCGGCGACTGTGCGCGTGACGGCGACCGGGGCCGGTGAGCCGGTCACCTTCGACGCGGTCGTGCGGATCGACACGCCGGGTGAGGCCGACTACTACCGGCACGGCGGCATCATGCAGTACGTCCTGCGGTCGCTGCTGGCGAAGTAGTGTCCAGGCGCAGGGCCCGCTCGGCCCCGCAGGTGCTCCGGGTCACCGAGGCCGACTTCATGCCGGTGTCGGCGCGAGTGGCCTGGAGTTACGTTGCCTGCCTGCTCGCAGGTGTCGTGACCGGACTGCTCGTCGTCGTGACCAACGTCGCCGTGGCGCCGCTGGCGTGCCGGGCCGCCACCGGGGACGACTTCGGCGACTGCAAGTTCGCGTGGATGATCTGGGTCGGCATCATCGGCTTCGTGCTGTCCCTGCTGCCGGCCGCGCTGATGGTGAAGCTCGGCCCGTGGCTGTGGGCGGCCGCCGTGGCCGGGCTGGCCTTCCTGGTGGCAGTCGGCGCGATCGACCAGTGGTGGTGGTGGGCTCTGGTCGTCCTCGTGCCGGCCGCTGCGGCGCTGCTCAGCGTGACCTGGGAGTACGCCCCCGCCCTGCGCCGTGCGCAACGCGTGGTGATCGTCGTCCTCGACGTCGCCGCAGCGCTGACCCTGGCCTGGTGGTACTGGAGCGACTGACACTTTGGCGCGGACGGGCTGCTGCGGCCCGGTCCTCAGTGCGACCGTTGGGCGTCCGCCAGGACGGCACTGAGCTCGGCGTTGCGGAGCGCGAACTCCCGCCAGTGCCCGGGGGTGCGGGCGCTCGCGGCGCGACCGGCCGGCTCGTCGGCCTCCCGAACCGTCCAGCGGTCGAGGCGGCCCAGCGTGGCCGTGAGCGAGAACTGCGTCCCGTCCGCCCAGCCGACGACGGCGAGATCGGCCGGGACGCAACCGGTGACCCGCTGGTCGGCGACCAGCCAGTCCAGGGCGGCGAGTTCGCGGTGCACCTGCTCTGCGGTCTCGAACGCCAGCCGGGCGACCGCCCGGTCCCTCGCGGCCAGCAGTCCGGCCGCGGCCTCCGCCGTGGCCGTCCGGTCACGGCCGAGGACGGCTCGCAGCCTGCGGGCGAACTCCTCGCGATCAGCCGGTGACACCGCGCGAGCCTCCGCGAGGGCACGGTCGGCCGCGGTCGGCCGCGAGCCGGTGAGCTGCAGCGGATAGAGCCGGAGCAGGGCGTCCCTGGCCAGGCTGGTCCGTTCGAAGCCCAGGTACGGCCCGAACGCGGCCATCTGGTCGGACGGCGGCTCGAACACCAGCTGCAGGCCGGGGGAGCGGGGGCCGGCGTCGACGACCAGCCAGGCGGGCGTCTCGGTTCCGCCCCGGAGCCGGTTCCAGCGCGGCAGCGAGCGCTCCAGCAGGTTTCGCTCGAGCCAGGCCGCCTCGTGAGCGGACGCGCAGACGATCACCTCCACCGCGTCGATCTGGCCGGTCATCCGCCGCAGCCAGGGCCGGTCGGCCAGGTCGCCCCAGTACGACCGGACGCGGACGCGCAGGTTCGTCGCCCTCCCGACGTACGCGACCCGTCCACGCTCGTCGCGGAAGCGGTACACCCCGGGTTCTTCCGGCAGCAGTCCGGACGCCTCGCGGGCACCGGTCATTCCGGCTCGCCGGCCTCGGCGTCCCCGTCGTCGGTGAGGAGCCGCCGGACGCCGGCACGGGCGAGCATCAGGGCGACGATCAGGCCGGTGACCGACCAGAAGTTGCCCAGGCTGACCCGATCACCGAAGGCCAGCGCGACGAGTTCCAGTACGACGAACTTGCTGCTCACCAGCAGCGCCCAGAGCAGCAGAGCCCCGCCGACCCTGCCTGCGGGCCCCGCGGCTGCCTTGACCCGCGCCTTCACGCGGTCCTTGATCGCGACCACGACCTCCAGCACCAGCTTCAGCAGCACTGCGGTGAGCAGCGACAGGGTGAAGGTCTCGGTGATCACCGCGGGCAGGTACTCCACCGCGAGGTTCAGCACGACGACATACACGAACACGTCGACGACGTCGGCTGCGGCCACCCAGCGCGTGAGCCGGAATCGCTGGCGGCTCGCCGGGGAGGTCATTGCGTCAGCGTAGCGGAGCGCGTGCGAGACGAAGCGGCTCGCGTCGCCCGACCGCCAGGACGCGTCCGCGCCGCGGCAACCTCGCCGCTGCGGTCCTGCCACTGAGCCGGTGACGTAGACTCCAGGAGTGTCTCTGCTCAGCCGAATCTCCGGTCCGGAGGACCTCAAGAGGCTCTCCGGCGACCAGCTGAAGCAACTCGCGAAGGAGATCCGCGGTTTCCTGATCAGCAGCGTCAGTCGCACCGGTGGCCACCTCGGCCCCAACCTCGGAGTCGTCGAACTCACCATTGCCGTGCACCGGGTCTTCGACTCCCCGCGGGACGCCATCATCTTCGACACCGGCCACCAGAGCTACGTCCACAAGATCCTCACCGGACGCCAACAGGGCTTCGCCACGCTGCGGAAGCGTCATGGCCTGTCCGGCTACCCGCAGCGGTCGGAGTCCGAGCACGACTGGGTGGAGAACTCCCACGCCTCGACGTCCCTGTCCTGGGCGGACGGTCTGGCCAAGGCGTTTCGGCTGAAGGGCGAGGACCGCTACGTGGTGGCGATCGTCGGCGACGGCGCGCTCACCGGGGGCATGGCGTGGGAGGCGCTCAACAACATCGCCGTCAGCGGTGACGAGCGGCTGGTGATCGTCGTCAACGACAACGGCAGGTCCTACACCCCGACCGTCGGCGGCCTGGCCACCCAGCTGTCCGGGCTGGGCCAGCAGTTGTCGGCGATCCGAACAGACCGGCGCTACGAGCGGCTGCTGCGCCGGATCAAGGACAAGGCCCGCAACGGCGGCCTGTTCGGCCAGATGGCGTACGGGCTGCTGCACGGCTTCAAGACCGGCGTCAAGGACGTGCTGGTGCCCAACGGGATGTTCTCCGACCTCGGGCTGAAGTACGTCGGCCCGATCGACGGCCACGACATCGGTGCGATGGAGCTCGCCCTGCACCAGGCCAGAGGCTTCGGCGGCCCGGTGCTCGTCCACTGCATCACCGAGAAGGGACGGGGCTTCCGCGCGGCCGAGGAGAACGAGCAGGACCGGTTCCACGCCGTCGGCGTCATCGACGAGGAGACCGGGGAGGCCCTGGTGAAGGGCGGACGGACCTGGACCGACGCCTTCGGGGAGGAACTGGCCAGGATCGCCGCAACGGACGACCGGGTGGTGGCCATCACCGCCGCGATGGTCCACCCCACCGGCCTGGGCCGGTTCGCCAAGCTGTTCCCCGACCGGATCTTCGACGTCGGGATCGCCGAGCAGCACGCCGTCACCGCCGCCGCCGGGCTCGCGCGCGGCGGGATGCACCCCGTGGTCGCGCTCTACGCCACCTTCCTCAACCGGGCCTTCGACCAGGTGTTGATGGACGTCGGCCTGCACCGGCTCGGCGTGACCTTCGTCCTCGACCGCGCCGGGCTGACCGGTCCGGACGGCCCCAGCCACCACGGCATCTGGGATGCGTCCTTCCTGGGATTGGTGCCCGGCCTGCAACTGGCGGCACCGCGGGACGAGCAGCGACTGGACGAAGCACTGCGCAGGGCGGCCGCGATCGACGACGGTCCTTCGGTGATCCGGTTCTCGAAGGACAGTCTGCCGGAGCCGCAGCCGGCCGTCCGCCGCCGCGGCGACGTCGACGTGCTCCTGGAGTCGAACAACCCGCGGGTCCTGGTGGTCGGCTACGGCGCGTTGTGCCCGGTCGCGGTGGAGGTCGGCAGTCGCCTGGACCAGCAGGGGATCGGTGCGACGGTCGTCGACCCGGTGTGGGCGCTGCCGGTCAGCGGCGACCTGCTGGGCCTGGTCGCCGCGCACGACCTCGTCCTGACCATCGAGGACAACAGCGTCGTCGGTGGGCTCGGGGCCCGGCTGTCCCTGGAGGCGAAGCGCGCCGGGATCGACACCCGGATCCGCGAGTTCGGCATCTCGCCAGGCTACGTGCCGCAGGGCAGCAGGTCGGAACTCCTCGACGAGCAGGGCCTCAGTGCGCAGCAACTCGCGCGGTTCGCTATCGAAGCGATCGCCCGGGCGGAGGAAGCGGCCCAGGTCACCAGTTCTGGACTATGACCGGCACCACCAGGTCGCGCTGCCAGACCCTGGCACCGAGTTGGGCGAGGGTGGCCTCGACGGCTGTCGCGTCCGTGTGGTCGGGAGAGTCCCACAGCAGCCGGCGCAGGTGATCGGGCGACAGCAGGTTCTCCACCGGGACGTTCCACTCCTCGGCGAGCTCGATCAGCAGCGGCCGGATCCGGTTGAAGCGCGCGTACGAGGTCGGCCAGCGTCGCTCCCAGGACCGTGGCGGTGGGGGGCCTTCCGCCGCCTGGGTGCGCGGCGGCAGTTCGCTCTTCGGCAGCCGGACGGCGCGGTTGGCTGCGTCCAGCCATTCGGCCTCGTGACGGATCGCCAGCCGGTTGGTGAAGCCGGTGGCCCTCCTCAGGTCGGCCCGGACGAAGGTGTGCGGCGGCCCGTCCTTCTCGAACCCCACCGCGAGTTCGACCATCGCACGGTCCGGCAGCACCCGTCCCGGTGCCCGGTCGAGCTCTGCGGCCAGCAATTCCCGGGTCGTCCACAACTCCCGGACCACCGCAAGGCCGACCGGGCTGTGGATCGAGTGCAGGCCTGAGGTGCGTCGCCAGGGGTCGCGGCGCGGCGTGGCCGGGTCGGCGGCGTGCTCGGTCAGGTGGCGGAACTCCTGCTCGGCCCAGTCGAGCTTGCCGGCCTCGTCAAGGCGCTCGAGAAGCCATTCGCGCAGGTCGACGAGCCGTTCTACGTCGAGGGCGGCGTAGGCGAGCCAGTCCTGCGGAACCGGTCGTCGGGACCAGTCCGCTGCCGAGTGCTCCTTGAGCAGGGTCAGGCCGAGCGCCTGCTCCATCAGGGCGGTCAGGTTCACCCGGGGCAGGTTGAGCAGCCGGGCAGCCAGCTCGCTGTCGAACAGGTGGTGCGGCAACAGGTGGACCTCGGCCAGGCACGGGAGGTCCTGGTTCGCCGCGTGCAGGATCCACTCGGTCTGGGCCAGCTCGTCGGCGAGTTCGTGGAAGTCCGCCCGCGGCTGGCCGGCCTCGAAGGCGACCGGGTCGATCAGGTGGGTACCGGCTCCCTGTCGGCGCAGCTGGATCAGGTAGGCCTTCGCCGTGTACCGGTAGCCCTGGGCCCGCTCGGTGTCGACCGCCAGCGGCCCGGAGCCGCCGGCCAGGGCTGCCCGGGTGCTCGCCAGTGCTTCCGGGGTGTCGACCACGGCCGGGATGCCGTCGGCCGGGACTGCCAGGACCGGGTAGGTGGGGATCACCTCGGTGGATTCCGTGCTCACGAGCGTCGAGATCCCGCCCGGCGCGACTGGATCGGCACCACCCCGTCGGGGACGGGGGGCAGACCGGCGGCGAGACACAGCAGCTCGGCCCAGCCGAGCAGGTGGGCGGCCACGTCCGAGCGCTCGGTGATCTGCGGCGTCCACGACACCCGGAGCTCCACCTCGGCGCGGGACGGCTCGTCCGCGATACCGCCGAACGACCGGCTGGCGACGGCCGTGACGGTGCCACTCGGTGCGCGGTAGCCGGCGTGGTTGTGATCGAGCGACTCATGCAGCCAGGACCAGCCCACCTCGGGCAGCAGGGGGTCGGTGACCATCTCCGGTTCGGCGTTCGCCCGGCAGAAGCTGACGCACCGGAACTCACCGTCCCAGGACGGGTTGCCTGCCGGATCGTGCAGCAGGACGAGTCGGCCGCTGCCCAACTCCTGGCCGGCCGAGGCGATCTCGGCACTGACGGCGACGGAGAACGGCGCGATCCTGGCCGGGGCCGGGATCTCCTCGACCGAGAGTTCGGGACGCCAGGGCATGGTCAACAGCGTCTCGACCGCCATCTCGAACAGCGGTGGAACTTCGCGCTTCTGGCCGACGACCACCCCGTGAGCGTAACCGGACCTCGCAGACTCGCCGGGCTGGCACGCCGAAAAGTCAGGACTGGCTGCCGTCCGGCACGAAGTCGAGGCTGACCGAGTTGATGCACCAGCGCTGGTCGGTCGGCGTGTCGTAACCCTCGCCGGTGAAGACATGGCCGAGGTGGGAGTCGCAGGCGGCGCACCGGACCTCGGTACGCGGGCTGCCGGGCAGGCTGCGATCCTCCAGAAGCCTGACCGCGTCGCCCGCCGCCGCCGTGTAGAAGGACGGCCACCCGCAGTGGGATGAGAACTTGTGCTCACTGCGGAACAGCTCGGCCCCACAGGCGCGGCAGCGGTACACGCCCGACGCCGTGTTATCGGTGTACTCGCCGGTGAAGGGCGCCTCGGTGCCGGACTCGCGCAGCACGTGGTACTCCAACGGGCTGAGTTGGGCCTGCCACTCCTGGGGGGTCTTGATAACCGTGAGTTCCATCCGGCCTCCTCATCGCTCGAACTTCCAGCATAGGGAGCGCATCCGTACCCTCAAGCCATGGCGAGCACGAGCACCGAAGTGAGTGTGGACGGCCGGACGCTGCGGATCTCCAGCCCGGACAAGCCCTACCTGGCGGACCTGGGGATCGACAAGCTGGGCGTCGTCGACTACTTCCGCAGCGTCGGACCGGGGATCCTGGCCGCGCTGAAGGACCGTCCGACCGCCATGGAGCGCTGGCCCGGAGGCATCCGGGACGACGTGGTGATGGCCACCCGCGCCGACGGGAAGGGTGAGGCGTTCTACCAGAAGCGGGCACCGGCGAACACTCCCGACTGGGTGCAGACGGCGGAGGTGGTGTTCCCGTCCGGACGGACGGCGACCGAGGTCGCACCGGCCGACCTGGCCACGATCATCTGGATGGTGAACCTCGGCACCGTCCGGTTCCACCCGTGGCCGGTCCGGACACCGGACACCGACGCCGTCGACCAGCTGCGGATCGACCTCGATCCGCAGGACGGGGTCGGCTTCGATGTCGCGGTCACGGCAGCCCTCGAGTTGCGCCAGGTGCTGGGGGAGGCCGGCCTGACCGGCTTCTGCAAGACCAGCGGGGGACGCGGCGTCCACGTGTTCGCGCCGATCCTGCCGTCCGACTTCATCGACGCTCGCCACGCGGCGATCGCCGTCGGCCGCGAGCTCGCCAGGAGGCTGCCGGAGCTGGTGACGGTGAACTGGTGGAAGGAGGAGCGGGGGGAACGGGTGTTCGTGGACTTCAACCAGATGGCCCGGGACCGGCTGATGACCTCGGCCTACTCGATCCGGCCGACGCCGCGCGGTCTGGTGTCGGCTCCGCTGGGCTGGGACGAGCTCGACCAGGTGCGGCCGGAGGACTTCACCGTGGTGACGATGCCGGGACGCTTCGTCGAGCGCGGCGACGTCTGGGACGGGTTCTACCGCACCGAGCCGGCCTCCCTGGAAACGCTGCTGTCCTGGTACGACCGGGACGCCGGCGCGGGTGAGGGCGAGCTGCCCTATCCGCCGGAGTATCCGAAGATGCCGGGCGAGCCGCCCCGCGTCCAGCCGTCCAAGAAGAACGCGGCCAACTGGGACTGACGCGCTCAGGTGAGGAGACCGCGGTCACGGGCGATGGCGGCCGCCTCGCCGCGGCTGGACGCGCCGAGCTTGGCGAGCACGTTGGAGACGTGGACGCTCGCAGTCTTGGTGCTGATGAACAGCTGCCGGCCGATCTCGCCGTTGCTGTTCCCGCGGGCCACGAGCCGCAGCACCTCCTGCTCGCGTGGGGTCAGGCCGGCAGGGTGCGCTGCCGCTGGCTCGGCCGCCTCGACAGCTGCGAGAAGTGGCTTCGACGACAGCCGCACCGCCTCGGCGCGGACGACGCGTAGCTGCTCGGCGGAGGCGGTCTGGTCGCCGGACGCGGCCAGCGCCTCGGCCAGCCGGAGCCGGGTGCGCGCGGTCTCGGGGCGGTGGCCGTATTCCTCGAAAGCGGCCACCGCCTCCTGCCAGGGGTGGACGAGCTCGCTGGGGGAGAGGGTCGCGCCGAGACCGTGGCGCAGCCGGACCTCCTCGGCGACCAGCCGCGCCCGCCAGGCCCGTCCCTCGGGGCCGAGGGGAAGGCCGAGCCAGCCCTTCACCCCGCCGGCGTGCCAGTGGTCGTCGGCGAGCTCCGCTGCGTCCCTCACCCCCGCGCGCCGCAACCACGAGTCCGCGGTGGCGCGGTACGAGCCGGCGAGCGCCGGCTGGGCGGTGTCCGCCAACAGGGCGAGGCCCACGGCCGCCAACCGGATGAACGCCGCCTCGTCCGGACCCCACTGGCGTTCGATCTCTGCGGCCGCCCGCTCGACGACCGCGATCGCCTCACCCGGACGACCCTGCGCCGCCAGCAGTTCGGCGCGGGGCTGGAACGAGGACAGGGCGATCTCGGCGTCGGTGGCCCAGTGGCGTTCCGCCGCCTCGAACAGTCCCTCGGGCGCTGTGCCGTCGCGGGCAGCCAGGACGACCAGGCGGCTGGCTGCGAGCATCGCCTGGCTGGGAGCCGGTCCGTCGCCGGCCAGGTCGAGGCGGTCGAGCGCGCCGTCGAGGTCGCCGAGCATGTAGGCGATCCGGGCGCCCCGGAAGCGGCAGGACAGTTCGAACGGCCCCCAGGGATGGCCCTGCCTCAGGCCGAGTTCCGCGCCGTGGTCGAAGCGGGCCAGCGCGGACTCCAGCCGTCCGACCTCCTCCTCGAAGTGCGCCAGCCGGTGCAGTGCCCGGACGTGCGCCGCCCCGGGCTCGGCGTCGGCCACGATGGCTGCCAGGTGGGCCTCGAGGCGGGCCACGTCGCCGCCGTAGTCGAGGGTGTAGGCAAGGATCGTGCGCAGGTTGGTGGTGGTCTCGGCAGCGGCGAGCTTCTCGGCGAGTTCGAGGGCCTCCTCGCCCAGCTCGGACGCCTCCGCCCACCGTTGCCGGTCGACGAGGGCCTGGATGCAGGCGGTGAGCGCCTCGAGCCGCACGGCGCCGTCGCGTCCGTCGGTGAGCTCGAGCGCGAGCTCTGCCCGGGCGAGCTGCTCCGGGGTCACCGCGACCAGCCGGGAGTGCATGACGTAGGCCGACAGCAGCCGGGGCAGGGTGGCGGGACGGGCATCGCCCAGCGCCTCGATACGGCTGCCGACCAGCCGGGACGCCCGGAACACGTCGCCCGAGGCGAACGCCGCGTCTGCGGCCCGCAAGGTCACCTGGTCGCGCTCCGGATCGTCGTCGGCCATCAGCGAGAGGGCCGCCTCGAACTGCTCCAGCGCCTCGCGCGGGCCGCCCATGCGCAGAGCGCTCTCCCCGGCGCGGCAGCCGGCGCTGATCGCGGTGGCGCGGTCACCGGACGCCGCCGCATGCCTGGCGAGCTCGGCCGGCCGGTCGAGGTCGGGCGCGGCCAGGATCGCCGAGACGTAGCGGCCGTGGAGCCGGGACGCCTCTCCGGGCAGGAGTTGGTCCCCGATCGCCTCGGCGAGCAGGGAGTGGCGGAACGCGTAGCCGTACGCGCCCGCGCGCTCCAGCAGGTGGTGCTCGATCGCCTCGAACAGGGCCTGGTCGAGTTCGTCGCCGTCCAGCTCACAGACCGCTGCCAGCAGGTCGTGCGCCACGGCGCCGCCGCCGACCGACACCAGCTTCACCACCTGTTGGGCGGGCCGGCTCAGCTCCTCGTAGCGGGACTGGAGCACCCGGCTCAGGTCCTCGCTGATCGCCGCTCCACTGGTGGCGAGCTCCTCGGCGAAGAAGGCGTTGCCGGCGGCTCGCCGGACGATCCGGGCGACGGTCGCCTCGTCCCCGTGCCCGGGAAGGTTGCGGACGAGTTCGGTGATGTCGTCGTCGGGGAGGGGAGGCAGCTCCAGCCGGGTCACGTCGGCCAGGCGTGCCCAGACCGGCAGCGTGGCGTAGAGCGGGTGCCGGCGATGCAGGTCGTCGGAGCGGTAGCTGACCACGAACCCGACCGGGCTGCTGAAGCCTCTGGTCAGGAGCAGTGTGATCAGGTCGCGTGACGAATGATCCGACCAGTGCGCGTCCTCGACCACCACGAGCAGCCGGACGGCGGCCCCGACCCGGTTGAGGAGCGCGTGGACCGCCTCGGCCAGCACCCCGGCGTCCCCGGCGCGCTGGCCGGCGTCCGGCGTGGACCGACCGGGCAGGAGTTCGGCGAGCGCCGGGTGGGCCGACACCACGGCGTCCACCGTCTCCGGGGCGTGATCGGCGAGCGCTCCGGCGATCTCGACGAAGGGCAGGTACGGCATCGCGGCGCCCGTCTGCGCCACGCAGTGCCCGATCACCGCGATGCGGCCGGCGTCCCTCGCCTGCTCGACCAGGTTGGCCAGCAGGCGGGTCTTGCCGATGCCGGCGTCCCCGGAGAGGACGGCCAGGCCACCACCGTCGCGGTCGAGTCCGCAGGCCGCGGCCAGCCGGCGAGCCTCGTCGGCTCGCCCGATCATGGGTTGTGGCATGACGTCGAGTATGCGCCCCGGCACAGACGACGTCACGGCGCCGATGGGCGGCGTCACCAGGGAAGCCGCTGGTGGTTGCGGATCTCCCGCTCCATGCGGGCGGCCTCCAGCAGGGTCTCCTGCGACGAGCGGATCCGGGGCTCACTGTGCGCCCGCAGGCGGCCGAGCGCGATCTCGGAAAGGGTTCTCAGGTCGAAGATGGACATGGCTCCACTCTCGGAGCCTGAGGTAGTCGCAGACATCGGGCGGGTGCCCTATCTTCACCTCCACCCCGCTACCTCAGACCGTCGGCGAGGTACCTCAGCCGTCCCGCCTCGCCTCCCGCCGAACGCCTCCGTTTCCGTCATCCGCCACACCCTGTGCGGTGGCGTTTGACCGGAACGGAGGCTTTCGAGGCCGGACGGGGCCAAGCTGGAGGTATGGCAACGACGCTGAAGTTCCTCGGTGGCGCCGGCACGGTGACCGGCTCGAAGTACCTGCTCGCGGACGACGGACGCCGGCTCCTCGTGGACGCCGGCGTGTTCCAGGGCGAGAAGCAGTTCCGTGAGCTCAACTGGGCGCCCTTCCCCGTCCCGCCCGCGAGCCTGGAGCTGATCCTGGTCACTCACGCCCACACCGACCATGTGGGCTACCTTCCCGCCCTGGTCAGGGACGGGTTCGCGGGCGACATCCTGGCCACGCAGGCGACCTGCGAACTGGCCGCGATCGTGCTCCGGGACGCCGCCTTCCTGGCCGAACGGGACGCCGAGCACGCAGCCGCCCACGGCTACTCGAAGCACGAGCCGCCGCTGCCGCTGTTCACCCAGGCGGACGCCGAGCGGACCCTGCACCAGTTCCGGGCCGTCGACTACGACACCGACGTCGACCTCGGCGGTGGCTGGACGGCCCGCTGGACCCGGGCCGGGCACATTCTCGGCTCGGCGAGCATCCGGGTGTCCACGCCGGACACCTCCGTCCTGTTCTCCGGCGACCTCGGCCGTCCCGAGCACCCGGTGTTGCGTCCGCGGGAGATCCCGGCCGGTGCGGACACCGTCCTGATCGAGTCGACCTACGGTGATCGCGAGCACTTCGAACCGTCCGGCGCGGAGCACGAGCCGCTGGCGGACCTGATCCGGCGGACCGCGCGTCGCGGGGGCTCGGTGCTGATCCCCGCCTTCGCCGTCGATCGCACCGAGGTGGTCCTGCAGACGCTCACCGCACTGCACCGGGCGGGCCGGATCCCGGCGCTGCCGGTCTTCGTGAACTCGCCGATGGCCCTGGCCGCCCTCGACGTCTACCGCGACGCCCGGTTCGCCGGCGAACTGCGCCCGGACCTGGACGCAGCGGGCTTCATCGACCTGCCACGACTGCACGAGGTGCGCAGCACCGAGGACTCCATCAAGCTGAACACCCCGAAGATGCCGTGCATCATCATCAGCTCGTCCGGCATGGCCACCGGCGGCCGGGTCCTGCACCACCTCGAGCACCTGCTGCCGGACAGCCGCAACGCCGTCGTGCTGGCCGGCTACCAGGCCGAGGGCACCCGCGGACGCGCGCTGCTGGACGGAGCCCGGCACCTGAAGATGCACGGCCGCCAGGTGCCGGTTCGGGCGGAGATCCTGGCCGACGAGGAGTTCTCCGTCCACGCCGACGGCTCGGAGCTTCTCGACTGGCTGGCGGCGCTGTCGCCGGCACCACGGCAGGTGTTCACGGTGCACGGCTCGCCGGCGTCCGCGTCCGGGTTGGCGGGGAAGGTAGGCGACCGCCTCGGCCTGGCGGCCAGGGCCGCTGAGCTCGACGAGACCGTGGAGGCGTAGGCAGTTGCGGCCGCGGTCGGTCGGCCGCTCTCGCCGGGCGGCCGACGCAGGCGCATGATGGCAGGTATGGCGGTGCCGGGATCGTTGCGATGACCGGGCCACGGCTGCGACGGCACCCCGGACCCGTGGGAGATCGGTCGCGGACGCATGCCCGCGTGCCGGGCATCGACGGGCTGCGGGGCCTGGCCGTGCTCACGATGGCTGCCGGCAACCTCGGACTGGGGGTCGCCTGGGTGCCGGACTGGCTCAAGCACACGCCCGACGTCGGCTTCACGATCGCCGACCTCGTCGCCCCGATGTTCGTCGTGCTCAGCGGCTTCACCATCGGCCCGGCGGTCCAGAGACGGCGGGAGGCGGACGGGGTCCGCGCGGCGCTCAGCTGGCTCGCGGTGCGCTCGCTCGCGCTGATCGGGATCGGAGCGGTGATCACCGCCGGCCAGTGGCTGCTCGAGCCCGCTCCGCCGGGGACGGACCTGACCTGGGGCGTCCTGCAGGCGATCGGTGGGGCGAGTCTGGTGACCTGCACCGTCATCCTCGCCCGGCCGTGGGTGCGGGCTGTCGTCGGGGTGGTCCTGCTGGCCGGCTACCAGTGGCTGCTGGACGCCTTCTGGCTCGACACCGTCGTGCACACCGTGCAGAACGGGTTGCCGGGAACGCTCGCGTGGGCGGCGCTGATGGTGCTCGCGACCGCCGTCGCCGACGGCTGGCGGGCCGCGCCGTCCGCGCTTCGACGGACGGGGCTGGTGGTGGCGGTCGGCCTGGCGTCCATCGCGGTCGCGCTGGCGCTCGCACCCCAGGAGCCGATCGGCAAGGCCCGGGCGTCGGCGACCTACATGCTGCTCACTCTCGGCCTGACCCTGCTCCTGCTGGCGATCTTCACCGCGGCCCTCGACGCGCGTCCGCAGGCGCTGCTGTGGCTGCAGCGGGTCGGACGCCATCCGCTCGCCCTGTACTTCGCCCACCTGCTGCTACTGGCCCCGTTGAGCCTGTCCGGCGACGACGCGCTCTACGCAGCCGCGCCGCCGTCGCTGACGCTGTTGGAGGCTGGAGCGATGACGGCGGCCCTGATCGCGCTGGCAGGGCTCTTCGACCGCAGGGGCTGGGCACTCCGGCTGTAGCCAAGACCGGCCGGCCGGAACCGGGCTACCAGCCACCAGCTCGGTCGAGGGGTCAAGATGGAGCCATGGACCTGCCCGTGATGCCGCCCGTGAAACCGATGCTCGCCAAGGCCGTCCCCGAGATCCCGGACCTCGGGCACACCGAACCCAAGTGGGACGGGTTCCGGACGATCGTGTTCCGCGATGGTGACGAGGTGGTCCTCGGCAGCCGGAACGAGAAGCCGATGACCAGGTACTTCCCCGAGCTCGTCGCCGCGCTGAAGCGCAGCATCCCGGCCCGCTGCGTCCTCGACGGCGAGATCGTCGTGATCGCCGGCGAGCGGCTGGACTTCGACGCCCTGCAGCAGCGCGTCCACCCGGCCGAGAGTCGCGTCCGGCTGCTCGCCGAGCAGACCCCGGCCGCGTTCGTCGGGTTCGACATCCTCGCCGACGCCTCCGAGAACCTGATGGGTCGCCCGTTCGCCGAACGTCGACGACGCCTGGTGGACGTCCTCTCCGACGCGGACGGATCAGTATTCCTGACCCCGGCCACCGCCGAGCTGGAGACCGCCCGCGACTGGTTCAACCGCTTCGAGGGCGCCGGTCTGGACGGCGTCGTCGCCAAGCCGCTCGACGGCACCTACCAGCCGGACCGGCGCACGATGTTCAAGATCAAGCACGAGCGCACCGCGGACTGTGTGGTGGCCGGCTACCGGCTGCACAAGGCCTCGACTCCCCACAGACCACTGCTGGGATCGCTGCTGCTCGGCCTGTACGACGACGGCAGGCTGCAGCACGTCGGCGTCGCGGCCGCGTTCGCCGAGACCCGCCGCGCCGAGCTGATCGACGAGCTGAAGGAACTGGAGTCGGGAACCGAGGACCACCCCTGGAAGGCGTGGGAGGAGTGGGCGGTCGCCAACCCGGACCGGGTGCCCGGCACCCAGAGCCGCTGGAGCCAGGGCAAGGACCTGTCGTTCGTCCCGTTGCGGCCGGAGCTGGTCGTCGAGGTCGCCTACGAGCACATGCAGGGCAACCGATTCCGGCACACCGCCCGGTTCCGGCGCTGGCGTCCCGACCGCAGTCCGGAGACGTGCACCTACGAGCAGCTGGAGCGGCCGGTCGACTTCCGCCTGTCGGACATCCTCCGCTAGTACCGGCAATCCCGCCCGATCGGTGCGATCGGGTCCAGACTTGCGTTCATGGGTTCATCGAAGAAGTCAGCGAAGCAGGACAAGACGGGTACGCCGACGGCCCTGTCCGAGTTGCTCCGCGCCCCGCTCGGCCCGGTCGACCTGAGCGCACTGGACGCGGCGGCGACCCCCGGTTATCCGGGCAAGGGCAAGGAGGACGCGCCGGCCCACACCCAGGCGCTCGGGCCGGTCCTGTCCGACCTGCAGGAGCAGTTGTTCGCCAACGGCCGCAGCGCGCCGGAGTCAGCCCCGCGCGTCCTGGTGGTGCTGCAGGGCATGGACACCTCGGGCAAGGGTGGGGTGGTCCGGCATGTGATGGGTCTGGTCGACCCGCAGGGGATCGCGCTGACCTCGTTCAAGGTGCCGACGCCGATCGAGCGCAAGCACCACTACCTGTGGCGGATCCGCCGGGCGCTACCGGGCCCCGGGATGATCGGCGTCTTCGACCGTTCGCAGTACGAGGACGTGCTGGTCGTGCGGGTGGAGAACCTGGTGCCACCGGAGGTCTGGGGGCGGCGGTACGACGAGATCAACGCGTTCGAGGCGAAGGTGGCCGAGCAGGGCACCCGGATCGTGAAGTGCTTCCTGCACGTGTCGTCCGGGGAGCAGAAGGAGCGTCTGGCGGCCCGGCTGGACGACCCGACGAAGTACTGGAAGTACAACCCGGGCGACGTGGACGTGCGGGCGAAGTGGCCGGCCTACCAGCAGGCCTACGAGGTGGCGCTGGAGCAGTGCAACACCGAGGTGGCGCCCTGGTACGTCATTCCGTCCGACCGCAAGTGGTACCGCAACTGGGCGGTCGCGGAGTTGCTGCGCGAGACGATGGCGGGCATGGGTCTGGACTGGCCGGCGGCCGAATTCGACGTGGCGGCAGAGCGCAAGCGGGTCGCCGCGTCCTGACGACGCGGGCCGCGGCGAAGTCAGGCGCTGACGACCTCGAGGTGGGTCGGGACCTCGGGCTCGGCGTCCTCATCGGGCAGACCGAAGTCGAGCAGGTCCATCGCCGCGAAGGCGTAGCGCGCCAGCACCAGGTCGATGACCTCCTGGGAGGCTCCGATCGGCTCGCTGACGGCGATCGCACCGAACCGGTAGGCCAGGTCGGACTGGGCGTGATAGGCCTCGTCGCCGGCCAGGAAGAACGAGCCGACGGCGATGTGCCGACGCCCCTGCGCGCGCAGGCCCATGATCGCCTGGGCGACCGAGGGGCCGGCCTCGTCGCCGACGGCGGTCTGACAGGGCAGCTTGTGGTGCGCCGACCACTGCCGCGCCCGGCGGGCCAGGAGGGCGGCACCGCGGACGTCGCCGGTACACGGGGCGGACAGCACGAGACCGTCCAGCTCGAGGCAGCGGGCCTGGCTGAGCGCGGTACGCAGCCGCTGGTCGAGGATCGTCAGCAGGCTGAGTTCGGGACCGAGCGGACGGCCGAGGGTGAACCGCTGGCTGGGGTAGCGGTTGCGGGCGCGGCGGAGCACATCGTCGAGTTGCAGGGAGGTCTCGACGGCGTGGGTCAACTCCATCGGCACCACGGCGATCTCCTCGATGCCCGTGGCCGCGACCTGGTCGATGATCTGCGCCACGGACGGCGGGTTCTGGTCGAGGAACGCGCAGTACGCCGGAATCTCGGGGCGCAGTTCGCGCACCCTCTGCCGGAGTTGGTGAGCCACCTGCGCGACGGAGGGGTCGGCGCTCCCACGAGCCACCATGACGAGTGCTGGAGCCGTCATCTGCTGCCTTCCTTTCGGAGCGGCGGCGGTGTTGCCGTGCTTGTACTGACAATGTTCGCTGCCGAGGGGCCGATGACGCAATCTCGGTAACCACATTGCGAGATCAGCGTCCAGCATGTGAGCAGATCGGGGTGAGAACGGCCTCTGAAAGGAGTTCTCACGCTCCGGGAGAGTGCGAGTCTCAGATGCTGGGACGAACTGTCTCGGAATCAACGTCGACCTGCGTGGCGGGTGGGCGATACTGGGTTCGAACCAGTGACCTCTTCGGTGTGAACGAAGCGCGCTACCACTGCGCCAATCGCCCCGGCGCACCCGGGCTGCTGCCCGACGTGCACGGTGCAGACTATCCGGACGCCTCGGCCCCGGGCAAACTGCCGGACCCTGGTCGCGAACCGGGGACGCGAGGCCCGTCCGGCTCCGGAGGACCGGATGAGGAGTCCGGAGAGGGGAGTGGGGCGAGACTTGGAGGCACCGGCGCCCCAGTGGTTTGCTGATGCCCGTGCCCCGCGTCCGCAACCCTCTGGTGAGGAGCCTGCTCGAGCTTCGCGGCAATGGCCGCGCCTGTGTCTACACCGAGCCCATGTGGGGCCTGTCGATGATGCTGGTGCTGCCGTACGCGTCCGTCTTCATGCTGGCTCTGGGCGTGCACGACGAGCAGATCGGCTTGCTGGCGACGATCTCGATGCTGTCGCAGATGGTGTTCGGCCTGCTCAGCGGCGTGATCACCGACAAGCTCGGACGGCGGCTCACCACCGCTGTGTTCGACATCGTGGCCTGGGCGATCCCGTGCCTGATCTGGGCGCTCGCCCAGAACTTCTGGTGGTTCCTGGTCGCGGCGGTGATCAACGGCGCATGGCAGGTGACCCAGAACTCGTGGGACTGCCTCCTGGTCGAGGACGTGGACCGCGCCGAGATCCCCAAGGTCTACTCGCTGATCAAGGTGGCCGCGGAGTTCTCGGCCCTGTTCGCGCCGATCGCGGCCCTGCTGGTGTCGAGGTTCGGCCTGGAGCCGGCCGTCCGGATCCTGTACGTCAACGCGTTCGTGATCATGTCGGCGAAGATCTGGATCCTCTACCGCTGGTCCACCGAGACCGACACCGGACGGTTGCGCCGGGAGCAGACCAGGGGAGTGAGCATCTGGCGCTCGCTCGCCGGCTACCGTCCCGTGCTCGGCCTGATCGTCCGGTCGAAGGGGACGCTGTTCTCGCTGACCATCCAGGCGATCGTGGCCGCGGTAACGCTGGTCAACGGCACCTTCTGGCAGGTCGTGATCAACCAGCACCTCGGCGTCCCGGACCCGCTGCTGCCGTTCTTCCCGATGGTCCGCTCGCTGCTGTCGGTGCTGTTCTTCTTCACCGTGATCCCGGCGCTCACCCACGGCAAGCATCTGCGGCTGCCGACGCTGCTGGGCTTCGGGGTGTACCTGGCCGGGCAGGTGCTGCTGGTGCTGATCCCCGCCAACGGCGGCGTCGCCTCCGCGGCGACGTACGCCCTGCTCGCCGGCTGCCTGCTCCTGGACGCCTTCGGGGCCGGCATCCTGTTCATGCTCGGCGAGTCGCTGGTCGCCCTGCACGTCGACCGGCACGAGCGCTCGCGGGTGATGGCGATCCAGCGCACCTGCGTGATGCTGGTCACGGCGCCGTTCGGCTGGATCTCCGGCTGGCTGTCCGGAATGGACCGGACGTGGCCGTTCATCCTCACCTCGGGCCTGCTCGTCCTCGGCCTGCTGGTGACGGCGCGGCTGTGGGTGACCACCCACGAGGACGCCGCGGCCCATTCCTGAGATAGGGTGCGCCGGAATGCCGGGTGAATGACTCCGGCGCGTGGGCCGGAGGACGGAATAGCGCGGCAATCCGCTGCCAACACCGCAAAGCGGTCCGCCTGACGGAATTCGTCGGCGGCCGCTTCACCTCAGTGTTCACCTGGGGCCGGGTGAGGGGCTCGATCGTGCCCGTCCACCCGGCCCGCGGGCGTGCTCAGCCGGCCAGACTGGCCGCTCTCCGGGTGGTCGGGGTGAGCTCGAGGTAGTCGGGAGCGCAGGTCTCGCAGAAGATCCGCCTGCCGTTCAGCCGGACCACCGCTGGGTTGCCCAGGCTCCACTGCGCCTTCTCCTCGGCGTAGCCCTCGATGGCATGTTCACCGCACAGTCCGGCGCTGCAGACAGAGCAGGTAGCGCTCGCCTCCATCGTTCGGTTGTGCTTCATCTCGCAGTCGTAGCAGCGCATGGCTCCTCCTTGTCAGGTCCTGGACGCGCCCGGTCGGACGGCGTCCACCATCTGGCCGGCAACGAGATCTGCCCGCAGCCACGGCGGTCACCGAGAGGGAGTCACGGCAAACACCACCCAGATGGGATAGGGACCGTTGGCGGCTTCTTCACCGCTAGCCTGGCGAGCCCCTCCGCCGTGATGAATCCATTATGCCACGGTCGATCAGGAATGCAAGAACCGTTCAAGTTCTGAGCATGTCGAGGAGGTGGTAAATGCCGAACCTCGATGCATATCCGCTGCACCGGTCACGCGCTTTGCTCAGGTCGTGATCGCGACCACGGCGAGCACGGCGACGAGCGCGATCAGCATGTAGAACAGGTAGGCGCTCAGGTGGCCGGACTGCAGACGTTTCACCCGGCGGACCAGCCCACGCCCTGGGGCACGCAGCGGACGGTAGAGGTACTCCTCGACGACTTCGACGACATCGACCCGGTAGGTCAGGGAGTCGGCAGCGCCCCGGGTGGTGGCGGCGAACGTGGATCCCTCGTCCGCACTCTCGAGCCGGCCGCGGGTCCGCAGCAGGTTCGCCAGCACCCGGCGCATCGGGTTCGCGTAGCCGAACGACGTGTACCCGGTCCCCCTGGCCACTCCCGGAGACGCGGACGTCCACGGTTCGACGCGTCGCACCCGCCACAGCGAGCGTCCCGAGAGCGCGGCAGCCAGCAGCAGCACGAGCAGGGTCATCGCCGGCAGCACGACCCACAGCCAGGTGGGCGACAGGGCGGAGAAGTCGCCGTAGACCGGCTGCAGCACCGCGTCCGATGCGAGCGCGTCGAGGGCTGTGTCACCGACCAGCGGGCGGAGCCCGGTCGCGACCAGACGGACCTCGAGCGGGGCCAGGGCCGCAACCGCGAGGCACGCTGCGGAGAGGACGATGATCCCGGTGCGGGCGGCGGCCCGACCACCACGGAAGCTGCGCCGTTGACGCGTAGCGGGAGTGCCGAAGACCGTCAGGGCGACGAGTCGGACGAACGTCACCCCCGCGATCCCGAGAGTGAGTGCCACCAGCGCCCCCGCTCCGGCGGACGCCAACCGCAGCGCGAGCGACTGGACGCGGAACTGCTGCATCAGGGCTTCCAGGGTCAGCCACTCGGACGCGAACCCGGCCGTGAGCGGGAGGCCGGCCAGGGTCAGCGCGCCGACGACGAGCCCGGTTCCGGCGACGGGAAGAGACCCGACGATCCCGCGCAGGTCGTCCAGCGTAACGGTGTCGAAGGCGTCCTCCACCAGGCCGGTGGAACCGAACAGCAGCGACTTGCCCAGGGCATGGGCGATGACCTGCATCACCGAGGCGAGCAGTCCTGCCGCCACCAGCGCGGTGAGATGCTCGATCGAGCCGACCAGCGCCATCGCGAAGCCGGTGCTGATCAGCCCGGCGTTCTCGACGCTGGACCACGCGACCAGGCCGGTGAGCTGCACGTTGACGGACGCGTGCGCGATGCCGAGCAGAGCGGTCGCCCCGGCCAGCAGGAGCACGACGGCGGCCAGCCACACCGGTGGCGGTCCGAGCACGTCCAGGGTCCGGATCATGCCGTAGAAGGCCACGTTGACCGCGACTCCGGCCATCAGCGGACGGGCCGGTCCCGGAGCGGCCGCATAGGTCGGCGGCAGCCAGACCTGGACGGGTACCACGCCGGCCTTGATCGCGAAGCCGAGCAACAGGAGCGCATACGCCGTAGCCTGCGCCGTGCCCGTGACGGCACCGAGGTCGGCGAGCGCGAGGCTGTGCGCCGAGGCGGCCAGCAACGCTCCGCCGAGCAGCAGCGCGGCCCCGCTGGCCTTCCCGAACACGGCAGCGGCGATCGACGCTCGGGTCCGTCCGCGCCGCTGCCGGTCGAAGCCGGCGAGCAGGTAGAACCCGAGGGTCAGCGACTCCCAGCCGAACAGCAGGACGAACAGGTGGTCTGCGCTGATCACGACCACGACGGCGCCGAGAGTGAGGGCCAGCGCAGCCGGCAGCCGGGGGCGCAGCGTCCGCGACCGGTCGCTGACGAGCAGTGCCGGCACCGCGACCGCACAGGAGATCAGCAGGAACAGCCCCGACAGCTCGTCGACCCGCAGCCCGCCGGTGCCGCTGAGGACGAGCAGCTGGGTCAGGTCGAGACGCTCGCCACGGCCGGCGACGCCGAGACCTCCGGCGACCGCGCCGGCCACGGCAGCGGCGACCAGGAGCCAGCGAGCCACCGCAGCGGCTGGACGGGCCCAGCGGGTGCCCGGGGCAGCGGCCACCGAGGCGGTTCCGCCGAGAGCCAGCAGGATCAGGCACGTCAGCAGCATGGGCTCATCGCCGTCCCTTGGTCTGGGCCGGGATGCGGCCGAGCGCGAGCAGGATCCCGTGGAGCAGGCTGAACGGCGAGGGCGGCGAGCCGGGCACCCAGACGTCGATCTCGAGGAACGAGCCGACGCCGTCCCGGGTGCTGTAGCCGCTGGCGAACAGGCCGCCGCTGATCGCGTCGGTGCCGGCCGCGATCACCACCACCGGCTCGGGCATCGCCTCGCGGGTCCGCAGCAGTGGCGCCGACATGCCGGGCGTGCCCACGCCGGTGACCAGCAGGATGTCCGCGTGCTTTGGGCTGGCGGTGAAGAAGATGCCCAGCCGGTGCACGTCATAGACGGGATTGAGCAGCGCCTGCACCTCCCACTCCTCCGAGCCGTCCGACCCGGCGTCCACGTGCCGGATGTGCACTGAACGTCCGAGCCGCCCCACCCGTGCGGCGAGTTGCGCGCGGATCCGGGCCAGCGTCTCCTCGTCCTCCACCAGTCGGGGCACGACCAGCCGTCCGCGGGTCAGTTCGGCTGTGCTGGCACTGTGCGCCCAGGAGAACACGTCGGGCGCCGCGTCGACGCAGCGCCCGCAGCCGATGCAGCGGCCCCGGTCCAGCCGGATGTCGTCGTCAGTGGCCAGCAGGGCTCCGCTCGGGCAGAGGTGGTCAAGACCGGTCTCGAGCAGCCGGACGCGCTGTGGGCGGGTGCCGGCGGAGTGGTCGACCTGGACCACCGCGGGGAACTCCGCCTGGTAGGCGTCGTCCCGACGGGGCCAGTCGGTGGTCACGACACCGTCGCGCAGGCCGCGCAGTGCCCAGGGCAGCGGCATGTCACACCTCCAGGTTCTGGTCTTGCAGGTTCGCGCGGGTCACCTACATCGCCACCCCGGCGTAGGACAGCCCGAAGCTGGCCTCGATGAACGGCAGGTCGGTGAAGATGTCGGTGCGGATCACGTCGTGCAGGAGCACAAGGTTGTGCAGGGCGGGGGAGCGGGCGAAGCAGCGGCGGATCCGGTTGGCCTTCGCGTGGACGACGTAGAGCACCTCGCCGTGCGGCCCCTCGGCCCAGCCGATGCCTGTGCCGTGCGTCTGCGGGACACGGACGGCCCACGGACCGCTCGCGCCGGCCAGCTGGGCGACAGCCTCCCGGATCAGCCCGACCGAGGTGTCGATCTCGTGCCAGCGGACGCGAGCCCGCGCCAGGGCGTCGCCGGCGTCGAAATGGGGCGGCTCGACCGGCGGCAGGTCGGCGTAGCCGTCGGTCGGCCGGGCGCGCCGGGCATCGTCGTCGACGCCGGAGGCGCGGCCGATCGGGCCGAGGGCGGCGAAGCGGGCGGCCCGCCCAGCCGAGAGGACGCCGGTGGTGCGGAGCCGGTCGAGGAAGGACGGCGAGCTCTCCAGTCCGGCGATGTCGGACCGGATCGAGGCGTGGAGCCGGTCGAGGGCGGCGAGCATCGTGTGGTCCGGCAGTTCGGGACCGGGCCGGACCCCTCCGGGCAGGACGAGTCCGCGGGCGAACCGGCTGCCGGTGCGCCGAGAGACCCGTCGGAGGACGGCCTCCTTGTGCGCGCCGAAGCGGGCGGTGGCGACGGAGAGGCCGGCGGCGTCGGCCAGCTTCATGGTGACGTCCAGGTGGTTGGCGATCCGTTCGAGTTCGGCATGGACGACCCTCAGCAGCCGGGCACCCTGCGGCACCTCGACGCCGCCCAGCAGTTCGATGGCGTGGCTGTAGGCCAGCGCGTGGGCGACCGTGGCGATGCCTTCGACCCGTTCGGCGACCAGGACGCCGTCGGCGACGTCGCGTCCCTCGAACTGCTTGGCGATCCCGCGGTGCTTGAAGTGGGGACGGATGTTGAGGTGCGGAATGTCCTCTCCCGGTGTCTCGAGCAGGAACTCGATGGACTCGCTCACCCCCGAGCGAACCGGACCCCAGGACAGTGAGAAGACCTGGCCGGTGACGTCCACCGGCCCGGCGGGTTCGGGATGCTCCCAGCCGGTGCTGGCCTGTTCGCCACCGGGCAGGGGCCGCGGGGCGCCCGCGGGCAGGGGCAGCAGCAGCGGGTCGAGCCGGGGATGGCCGTCGGCGACCACTCCGGACAGGTCGTGGACCGCCCGCTCGTACCAGAACGCGGCCGGTGCCACCGGTACCAGGCTGGGCACGTGGGCGGCGCCGTCGGCCCCGATCTCGGAGCGGCAGCCGATCGTCTCCGCCGAGTCCGGGCCGACCAGGATCGCGACCACATCCGGGCCGGGGGAAGCCTGGGTGGCGTAGAGCCCGGCGAGACGGGCGCCGTCGGCGAGGGCGTCCGCGACGACGCTCCGCCACTGGCCGACGTCCGTCCGCCGTCCTGTCGTGATCATCGTCATCACTGGCCTCCGGTCAGCTCGGCCGCACCCCGCGCCAGGAGGTCGGACAGCACAGCGGGCGGATGAACGCCCAGGACGATCAGCACCACGACCCCGGCGATCACGGGTGCGAGCATCCAGCCGCTGCCGGCCCGGCTCATCGCGGCGACCTCGTCCTGGTCGTCGGCAGCGACCCGGGGTCGAAAGAGCACGGACGTGATGCTGCCGGCCAGCCCGGCGAAGGCGATCACGACCAGGCCGACCAGAGCTGCCGCCGCCCACGCGCTGGTGGTGAAGCCGCCCACGACGATCTGGAACTCGCTGCGGAACAGGGCGAACGGCGGCATCCCGGACAGCGCCAGGACGGCGAGCAGCAGCAGCGGACCCGTCCAGCGGAGCGCGTCGAGCCCGCCCCGGAGGCGGTGCAGATCCTTGGTGCCGAACCGGCGCACCAGCACCCCGGCGCCCATGAACGCGTTTCCCTTGGCGGCGGCGTGTCCCAGCACGTGCAGCAGCACGCCGGCCGCGGCCATCGGCGCGCCGAAGCCGACCCCGATCGCCAGGATCCCCATGTGCTCCACCGAGGAGTAGGCGAGGAGGCGTTTCAGGTCGCGCTGGTCGAGCAGGTACAGAGCCGCGAGCGCCAGGGACGCCACTCCGAAGATCAGCAGGACGTCGTGCGGGAACTGGGCGCCGAGGGTGAGCTGGGCCACCTGCAGGTAGCGGAGGATCGCGTAGAAGCTGACCACCAGCAGGGCACCGGACAGCAGTGCGGAGACCGGGCTGGGGGCCTCGGAATGGGCGTCCGGCAGCCAGGTGTGGACCGGGAACAGGCCGACCTTGGTGCCGAAGCCGAGCACGGCCAGCACGAAGGCCAGCCGGACGGGCGTGGCCGGCAACTGCGCGGCGTGCTGCAGCAGCGGTGCGAACGCCAGGTCGTAGGACTGGCCCAGCACCTGGGCGCCTGCGTAGTACATGAAGACGGTGGCCAGCAGCCCGATGCCCAGCCCGGACGAGGCGATCAGCACGTACTTCCAGGCGGCCTCGGTGGCGCCGTCGGTCGCGTCGATGGCGACCAGCAGCGCGGAGATCACCGTGGTCACCTCGATGGCCACCCACAGCAGCGCCAGGCCGTTGACGGCCGGTGCGCAGAGCATGGCCCAGGCGAACGCGTTGAGGCCGAGGCTGAACCGGCGGGCGTAGCGCTCGAAGTCTGCCTGGGCCTGTGGTCCGGCGGCCGCTGCCGCGTTGGCCTCGTCGGCCAGGTAGCCGATCGAGTAGGCGGCGACCGCGGGGTAGAGGAAGCCGACGGCCAGCAGGAAGACCAGCGAGAGCGGATCGACCATCAGCCAGCCGGCCTCGACGCTCTGGCCCGGTGCCCACAGCAGCGTCAGCACCAGACCCAGTGAGACCAGCCCGGACGCGAGGGTCGCGGCCTGGGCGGCGCGCAGCGGTAGCCAGACGCACGCCACGGTCGCCGCGAGCGGGACGATGACGAGCAGGACGAGCGCGGTGGTCACGGTCAGCCTCGCAGTCTGGTGAGCATCTCGGTGGACAGGCTCTGGGTGCGGGCGTGGTGCAGGCGCATCAGCACACCGAAGACCACGACGGCGACCAGCAGGTCGAACAGGAACGCCACTTCGAGGATCAGCGGCATCCCGGCCGCTACCACGAGGCTGGCCAGCGAGACCCCGTTCTCCAGGGAGAAGAAGCCGACGGCCTGGCTGACCACGTCCCGGCGCATGATCATCAGCACGAACGCCACCAGCACGACCGCTACCGACAGGCTCAGCGCCGCCGACGGGAGGACGTCCGACTCGATGCCCAGCTGTCCGACCAGGAAGAAGCCGACGCCGGCCACCACGATCGAGACCAGAACCTCGCTGGCCACGCCGAGGACGCCGGAGCCGGCGATCTCGGCGTCGGCGTTGCGCATCAGCCGCAGCAGGACGGCGGGCACCGCCACCGCCTTCAGCAGGAAGGACAGGGCCGCCAGGACGTAGAGCTCCGGCACGTCGCGTCCATAGGCGACCGCGACGGCGAGCAGGCTGACCGCGAACGACTGGACGGCGTAGAGCCGGACCTGCGCCCGCAGCATCGCCGCCCGCAGCATCAGGAACTCCAGCAGCAGCACGACCACGGCGATGCTGCTCGCGACGCCGTCGTAGAGCCCCGGCACGGACTGGGTCACGTCGGTCATGGCTAGCCTCCCCCGAGGTAGAGCGTGAACAGCCCGAGCACGGCGAGCAGGAACGCCGCGGCGACGAATTCGGTGATCTTGAACAGCCGGAGCTTGGCGAAGGAGGTGTCGATGACCGCGATCACCAGCCCCAGCACGAGCGCCTTGGCCAGCAGCGCGACCATCGCGAGGGTGACGTCGCCGAGCCGGGCGCTGGCGCTCATCCCCCACGGCGCGACGAACACGTTGAGGAAGATCGTGAACAGCACCAGCTGCTTCACCCACGATCCCCAGCGCAGCGCGGCCAGGAAGGGACCGGAGTGCTCGAAGGTGCGGGCCTCCTCGATCATCCCGAGCTCGGTGGTCGAGCCGTGCGCCTCGACCGGGATCCGTCCGGTCTCGAACAGGATCACCATGAACAGCGCGGCGGACACCAGCAGGTGGGCCGGGCGCACGATCTGGTCCGGCCCGCTGCGGACGGTCGCCCCGAGCACGTAGGGCAGGTCGGTGCCGGTGACGATCGCCACCGTGAAGACGACCAGCAGCATCACCGGCTCGGTGATCGCCCCGAAGGTCTTCGACCGGCTCGATCCCAGCTGCGCGTACGGGTCGCCGGTCTCGGCGGCGGCCACCGCCACCACGAAGCTGCCGAGGGAGAGGATGAAGCTGCCGCCGAGGATGTCACCCATGTCGCCCAGCGGCAGCGGATAGCTGGTCAGCACCGGGATGAGCAGCGGCACGGTGAGGTAGCAGCCCAGGGCCAGGAACGGGGCGACCACGAAGAAGAGGCCGCTCGCCGTCGGCGCCAGCGACTCCTTGCCGAACAGCTTGGCCAGGTCGTGGTAGGGCTGCAGCAGGCGCGGCCCGCGCCGGCCCTGCAGCCGCCCCTCCGCGGTGGCGATCACGCCGGTGACGAGCGGAGCGCCGAGCGCGATGGTGAGCACCTGCAGCGCCTGGACGAGCGGAAGCGGAAGGACGAGGTTCACGAGGGGTCACCCCCGGATGCACGGCAACGCGTGGCCATGACTCTCCCAGCTCTGGTCGTCGGGAGGAGCCATTAGCGTTCACGCGATTCGGGCCTCTGAGTGGGCCCCGGCGGGTTCCATCGCCATGGGCAACCTAGCGCGAGTTCCCAAGACGCGTCCAGCCGACTCGCAGGATTCGGCACTGACCGGAGGCCGGCCGCCGTCTTCGGTTAGGGTGTGCCCGGGGTGGAGGGGCTCACCCCTGAAGCGAAAACGCCGCACCTGCGGCCAACGGTCCCTACCTGTGCGCAGTCCGGCTGGACGCGGAGGTGGGGTTTTCTCTCACTTTCCCTCCAGCCTTCACGCCCGGTCGGGCTGCGTCGTGCGGGACGGCGCGGCCGGCACGGAGTTCCCGGCCGCGGCCCACGCCCGCTGCGGTCTGAGCGAGGATTCTGCGACCAGGACGGGTAGAGTCGAAGAAACGGCGATGGGGCTCGCCGCAACCGCGAACGCTAACGGTCCCTACTGAGTAGAGGACTGTCATGCGTTCAGCGACGCAACTCACCGATTTCCCGACCCGCGACCCGGCACGCTCAAGCGAACTCGCGGCGCCACCGGTCTGTCCGAGCCTGCTGGCGCCGGGTGTCCCGGCGACGACGACCGCGATCGAACGATCGCTGCACGACCTGCACCTGGACGAGGTGATCTCGGCGATGGCTCCCGGCGGCTTCCAACAGGACGTGTGGCACCGCCCGGTCACCGACGTCTCGGTGATCGAGTACCGCCAGGATGTGGTGGACGACCTGCGGACGCCGGCGATCCGCCGTGCGGCGGAGCACTTCGAGGCCGCGATGTCGTCGGCGCGGAACTCGATCACCGCCAAGCGTGCGGGTCACTATCCGGTCCCGGCTGAGCTGAACCTGCTCGAGGCGATCGCCCGGTTCTGCACCGCGGTGACCGGCTTCGCGCAGGCGTTGTCCGAGGCCCATCCGAAATCGGCCGGACTGTCCGGGGTCTGCGGCCACCTGCGGGACTACCAGGCAGTCTCCGCGTTCCAGGACCTGGCCAGGGGCAGCGCCGACCTGCTCACCGAACTGCGTGGCCCGGCGGTCGAGCTCGGCCTGCAGGCGGGCACGGTGTGGGTGGACGTCGACAGCGGACGGGCCGGCTGGGCGGGGGAGATCGCCGCCTTCTTCTCGCGCTTCGAGATGGTCGACGGCGCCCGGACCGTCGTCCCCGCTCGGCCGCGGCGCTACCTGAACCACGTGGAGGCGCAGGCGATCGGCCTGGTCGCGGAGCTGCGGCCCGAGACGTTCGCTCGGGTGCATCGCTTCGCGGCCGTCCACGAGGACTTCCTGCCGGCCGATCTGGAGCGGCTGGGGGAGGAGCTGAGGTTCTTCCTCGGCTTCTGGAAGGTTGCCGACCAGTTGGCTGCGCAGGGCGTCGAGTGGTGCCGTCCCCGGGTGCTCGTGGGCACCGCGGGCGGTCGGCTGTCCGTCGAGGGCGTCGTCGACCTCGCCCTGGCGTTGCGGTCCCGTCCGGGCGACCCGGCCCTGGTTCCGAACGACCTCGCGCTCTCGCGCGGGGAGCGGATCGCTTTCGTCACCGGGCCGAACCAGGGAGGCAAGACGACCTTCGCCCGGGCCATCGCGCAGCTCGCCTACCTGGCGTCCCTCGGCCTGCCGGTGCCGGCCCGGACGGCGACGCTGCCCCTGCTCAACCCGGTGCTCACCCACTTCCCGCAGCCGGACGATCCGGAGAACCAGCACGGTGGGCTCGCCGACGAGATCGCCCGCCTGCACGAGGTGATGGTGGCGGCGACCGGTTCGGCACTGCTGGTCCTGAACGAGCTGTTCTCGGCGACGTCCGCGGAGGACGCGCTCGAACTGTCGCAGGTCGTCGTCCCGGAGTTCACCGCGGTCGGCTGCCGGGTGCTCTGGGTGACGTTCCTCGAGGACCTGGTGACCTCGGTGCCCGGCGCTGCCAGCCTCGTCGGCCAGGTCGCAGCCGACGACCCGACCCGGCCGACCTTCCGCTTCCGTCACCAGCCGCCCGCCGGACGCTCGCACGCCGCAGCGCTCGCCACCAGGCACGGGTTGTCGAGCGAGGACCTTGCCAGGAGGCTGGGATGAAGGTCCGGCTGCTGTTCTCCGACCGCGAGGCCGACCTCGACGCGAAGCCGGCCGACGGCGCCGACGACCTCGTCGCCGACCTCGACCTCGGGCCGGTCCTGGAGCTGATGCAGCCCGACCGGCGGCTGGACGAGCTGTGTCCGGCCGTCCTGCTGAACCCACTGACCGATCCGGTCCAGATCGCCTGGCGGCAGCACGTGCTGGCCGACGCGCTCGCCGACCCGGCCGGGATGCGGGCGCTGTTCGACCTGGCCGGCCGGGCGTTGGAGAGCCAGCACTCGATCTGGATGTACGGCGGCAAGACGGCCGAGTCACTGCTGTCCCGGTCGATCCACGGGCTGCGGGCCCTGCTGCCGCTGCTGCGGGAGCTGGCCGCGTTCGCCGCGAACCGGCTGCCGTACGCGACCTCGGCCGGGCTGACCGAGCTCTACCAGCGCCTGATCGCGGAACTGGACACCGCCTACCTGGGGGAGCTGGCGACCCTGCTGAACCAACTCGGCTTTCCCCAGGGCGTCCTGTCTCGCGCCCGGCTCGACGCGTCCGGCCTCCTCGGCTCGCTGGAGCTGCTGGCGCCGCGACGCGAACGCCCGCCGTGGTGGGCCGTCCTCGGATTCGGCGGGCAGGGACGGTTCCGGTTCACCATCGCGGAGCGGGACGAGGCCGGCGCCCAGGCTCTGGCCCAGCTTCGCAACGACGCCATCTACGACGTGGCCGCGACACTGGGACGGTCGTGCGAGCACGTCGTCGGGTTCTTCCGCCAGCTCCGCTGGGAGACCGGCTTCTACGTCGGCTGCCTCCAGCTGCACGACCGGCTCGGCGACCTCGGGATCACGACCTGCTGGCCGGTGCCGGGCACGCCTTCCGACGCGATGGCCGCGGTCGACCTGTCCTGCCTGAGTCACGCGATCAGGAACGCCGAGGCGCCGGTGCCGAACGACCTCACCGGTCCGCGGGTGGACTTCGCGCTCCTCACCGGCGCGAACCAGGGCGGCAAGACGACCTTCCTGCGCAGCATCGGCTGTGCCCAGCTGATGCTGCAGGCCGGGATGTTCGTGCCCGCGACGTCCTACCGGGCCGCGGTCGCGCCGTCGGTGCACACCCACTTCCGGCGCTCCGAGGACGACGACCTGGCCAGCGGGAAGCTGGAGGAGGAACTCGTCCGGATGAGCCGGATCGTGGACCGCTGCCGTCCCGGCGACCTGCTGCTGATGAACGAGTCGTTCGCTTCGACCGACGAGGTCGAGGGCACCTACCTCGCCGCCGACATCCTGGACGCGTTGCTCGACCACGGCGTCCGGGTGCTGATGGTGACGCACTTCCACCGGCTGGCCCGCCACTACCAGCATCGACCGGGCACGGTCTTCCTGACCGCCGAACGGCGCGAGGACGGCGTCCGCACCCACCGGGTACTGGCCGGATCGCCGGCGTCCACCAGCCACGGCATGGACATCTATCGACAGGTCTTCGGAACCGCGGACGCCGTCGGCGCTCCCGGTTCCGTCCCACGGCAACCCACCACCTCCCAGGAGAGGATCAGCGCATGACCGACGTCTATCTGTGCCGTCACGGCCGCACCCAGCTCAACGTGGCCGGACTGCTCCGGGGCCGGCTCGACCCCGACCTGGACCTGGTCGGTTTCGCGGAGGCCCGCGATCTCGCCCGCCAGCTGCGGAACGTCGGACTCTCGCGCGTCGTCTCCAGTCCGCTGGCCCGAGCCGTGGAGACCGCGCAGCCGATCGCGGAGGTGGCCGGGGTCGAACTCGAGACCGACCCACGGCTGCTCGACCGGAACTACGGCCGGTTCGACGGCCGTTCGGCCGCGGACGTCCGCAAGGAGTACGGCTCGCTGGACGCCGCCCCCGGCGTGGAGACCACCGAGTCCGTGGCGGCGCGGGCGGAGGCTGCGCTCGACGACCTCGTCGCCGGTGCCGGGGACGTCGCCGTGGCCGTGGTCAGCCACGACGCCGTCATCCGGATCCTGCTGGACCGGCTGGCGCCAGGACACACGCACCACGTCCAGCCGCGGACGGGCTGCTGGAGCCTGCTGCGTCACGATGAATCCGGCTGGCGGCTCGTCGTTGCGAACAGCAAGGACGACCCGATCGAGACCGCGTTCGCGCAGCGTCCGTCCCGGACCCGATAGGCGGCCCGTGATCGAGATGCTCCGGACGACTCTGCCCGCAGACGGTGAGGAGGTCCTTCCGGCGCCGGCGCCCGACCGTGCGTCCGACCTGGAGAGGCTTGCCGCGCTGGCCGGGCGGCACCACCTGGAGGGGATCGAGCAGCGCGCTGAGACGGCCCGGCTCCAGGCGACAGACGACGTCGTCAGCGTCGCCGTGCTCGGCCGGTTCAAGGCCGGCAAGACCAGCATGCTCAACCAGCTGCTCGGGGAGGACCTGCTGCCGGTGCAGGCCATTCCGGCCACCGCGGTGATCACCCGGCTCCGCTCCGGCCCGCGGCTCACGGTGCGGGTGTTCCCGACAGCGGGCGACGCGTTCGCGATCGGGCCGGCCCAGCTCGCCGACTGGACGACCGAGAGCGGCAACCCTGACAACGTCCGCCAGGTCGAGTGGGTCCAGGTCGAGAGCCCGGCGCTGGCCGACCTCGACCACCTCGTCCTGGTCGACACGCCGGGAACCGGCAGCAGCTGGGAGCACAACACCGGCACGAGCCTCAGATGGCTGCCCAACGTCGGTGCCGCGCTGATCGCCGTCAACTCCACGCAGCCGCTGAGCCACGACGACGTGGAACTGGTCCGGCTCGTCCAGCCGCACACGCCGAACATCATCGTCGTCCTGACCAAGATCGACCTGCTCGACCAGGCCGACCTGTGCGCGGTGACCGCGCACATCCGTGGGCAGCTGCACGACCGCACCGGCCTGACCCCGCCGATCGTGGCGATCTCGACCGCTGGCCGGCACGCGGCGCAGCGAGAGCAGTTGCGCGAGCTGCTGCATGGCCTCAACGAGAACCACCGGACGGTCTCGACCCGACTCGCCGAGCATCGCACCGGACAGCTGACGGGCGAGTGCCGCAGCTACCTCCGGCTGGCGAGGGCCGCCGCGACCAGCACCGACCTAGCCGTCGAGGGTCTGCGCCGGGCTCTGGCTGTCGAGACCGGCCGACTGCCGACGCTCGCCCAGCAGGCGCGAGCACAGCTCCGTCCCGTGAGCGACGCGATGGTCGCGACGACGCAGGACGCCGTCCGCCGGGCCCTGCCGTCCGTCGTCCGGGGTGTCGTGGGCGACCTGGAGCGGGAGCTGCCGACGTGGAAGGGCACCCTCGCCGGCGAGACGGCGCACTTCCACAGCTGGATCGAGCAGGCCCTCACAGAGGCTCTGGGACCGTTCGGCGAGCGGGCCACGCACGGTCTGGACGGCCTGCTCGCCGACGGGCTGGAACCGGTCCAGCGGATGGGCGAGGCCTTCCTGCAGCGCCTCGAGCGGTTGGTGAGCGAGGCCACCGGCGAGGAACTGACCCTGCCTGTGCCGGAGTTGCACCCTGCCGCCCTCGATCCGGTGGACGTGATGGTCGGCGCGATCTTCGACAGCCACCTGGAGGTGGTGTCGTGGGCGGTGCCGATGGGCCTGGCACGCGGTGCGGTGCATCGGCACTTCGTCTCGATGGTGCCCTGGCAGGTGGAGAAGAACCTGACCCGAACCGCTTACCGAACGGCGGAGGCGGCCACCCGAAGGCTGAATCAGACGCTGGACGACCACATCGGGCAGCTCGCCGCCATCGTCCGCACGTGTGAGCAGCTGGTCGACAGCCGTCCGGACGACCTCGCGGCCATCGATGCCGACCTGGAGGTCCTGGAGAGCCTCACGCTCTAGCCGGGCTTAGGCCGCGACGACGGGCCGGCGGACCAGCCGCAGCACCAGGACGCTGGCCAGCATCCAGACCGCGGCGTAGCCGAACGCGACGGTGGGGGAGACCAGCGACCACAGCAGCCCGGCGACGACGGTCGCCCCGATGTCGCCCAGCGACTGGGTGAGCCCGAGGACGCCGAAGGCCTGGCTGCGGACGGCCGTCGGCGTACTGAGCGCCACCACGGCGGACTCCGCGGTCTCGGCCAGACCGATGCCCATGCCGGCGAGCGCGAAGCCGACCAGCACGGCCGGCAGTCCGCCGCCGAGAGCGAACACGCCGTAGGCGGCGACGTAGACAACGGCGCCGGCGCCGAAGACCAGTCGCGGGCCGCGCCGGTCGCTCAGCTGCCCGGCCAGCAGCGAGGTGCCGGCGGCGACGGCATTGTGCCCGGCGTAGGCGAGGATGGCCGCGCTGGCTGCCGCGGGCGCCGTCCAGCCGGAGGCCGTCAGCAGGTCCGTCGCCCGGAGGATCAGCAGGGTGGTGGCGAGGTTCCCCAGCTCGAAGCAGGCCACCGGGGCCAGCACTCGCGCCAGCCCGGCCTGCCGGAGCTCTCGCAGGTTCAAGGACAGCCGTGCCTTGGCCTCACCCTGGGTCAGTTGTGCCCTGGTCTCCCGGACGGCCACCGTGATCGCGACCGCGGCGAGGACTCCCGGGATGAACGCGACGAGGATCGTCCACCGGACGCCGATGACGCCGACGAGCACCGAGGCCAGCAGCGGGCCGACGATCGCGCCGAGGTTGTCCCCGGCCCGCTCGACCCCGAACGCCTTGCCGGTGTGCTCCCTGCGGGTCAGGTCGGTGAGCACCATGTCCCGGGCCGGCGACCGCAGCCCGCGGGAGATCCACGCCAGGGCCCGCAGCACGGCGACCTGCCAGATCGCCGTCGTCGCACCGATGGCCGCGGTCGCGAGCGCCGTGCCGAGGTAGCCGCCGCTGGCCAGGCGTCCGCGACGGCGGGGGTCGGCGGCCAGCGGGCCTCCCGCCAGCTTGGTCAGACCGGTGAGGGCGTCGGCGACACCCTCGATCGCGGCCAGGGCCGACGCACCGCCGCCGAGGACGCCGGTGACGAAGCCCGGCAGCAGCGACGTGGCCATCTCATGCCCGGCATCGGAGAAGAACGAGGCCGCCCCGACGCCGAGGACGCCGGGCGTGGCCCAGCGCTCGCGTTGCGAAGCGTCCGGCACTGAATCGGGCATGAGACGACCCTCCTGGAAGATCACCACTCTGTCATCCCGGAAAGGTCGGGATCTCGGTCGGTGTTGTTGGTGTGTTTCGTCCCGGGGTCCCGGGTCGGGGCCCGGGACGACGGGGGTTCGGGTCTGGCGGTCGGGCTCGGACCGATGGGTCGGGGCTCGGCGCGCGGCCGTGGTTCGCGGCCCGTCCCACAGTCGTCTCGGCGTTCCGGGGTCGCGGATGTCCCACCTCGTCGTCCCGGCGGACGCCGGGATCCCGGTTGGTGTGTTGGGTCTGGGGTCCCGGGTCGGGGCCCGGGACGACGGGGGTTCGGTCTGGCGGTCGGGTTCGGACTGCGGTGGGGCCCGGACCGAGGGTTCGCCCGGGCCGATAGTCGGGCTCGGCGAGGCCATCGTTGCGTTCTCGGCGGATGCCGGGATCGCGGCCGACCCACCCTTTCGTCGTCATCCCGGCGGACGCCGGGATCTCCGCTCGATCACACCAAGGGTTTCCGATCCGAGGTCCCGGGTCCGGCCGGGATGGCACCCGGCCGAACCCGACGCCCTCGGCCGACGAGCTCAGCGGTCCAGGCCGTAGGGGAGGTCCGGGCGCTCGGCGGCGATCCGGATGAGCCGGTTGTACTTCGCGATCCGCTCGCCGCGGGCGGGCGCACCGGTCTTGATCTGGCCGCAGCCGGTGGCGACGGCGAGATCGGCGATGAAGGTGTCCGGCGTCTCACCCGAGCGGTGCGAGATCATCTGGCCATAGCCGGCCTCGTGGCAGATCCGCATGGCGTCCAGGGTCTCGGACACCGTGCCGATCTGGTTTACCTTGATCAGGGCGGCGTTCGCGATGCCGTCCGCGATGGCCGCCGTGATGATCTCGGGGTTGGTGCAGAAGTTGTCGTCGCCGACGATCTGGATACGCCCGCCCAGCTCAGCGGTGATCGCCTTCCAACCCTCCGGATCCTGCTCCCCGATGCCGTCCTCGAGGCTCCAGATCGGGAACCGGTTGATCATCTCGGCGTACCGGGCGATCAGGTCGCCGCTGGACAGCAGTTGGCCGTTGACCCGGTAGCCGTCAGCCGTCCAGAACTCGGATGCAGCCGGATCGAGCGCGATGCCGACACCCTCGCTGCCGGTCGGGTAGCCGGCGTCGGCGATCGCCTGGACGATCAGCTCCAGCACCTCCTCGGGCTCGGCCAGGTCAGGTGCGAAGCCGCCCTCGTCGCCGAGTCCGGTCGCGTGGCCACCGGCCGCTAGCCTCTTCTTCAGCGCCGCGTACACCTCGGCGCCGGCGCGGACGGCCTCGGCCATGGATGGGGCACCCAGCGGGCAGACCATGAACTCCTGGAAGTCCAGCGGGTTCGGAGCGTGGGCGCCGCCGTTGAGCACGTTGAAGCAGGGCACCGGCATCCGGGCTGGCTGGCCGAAGCCGGGCAGCCACTCGTACAGCGGCTCGTGGGCGGACGCTGCCAGCGCCCGGGCAAGGGCCATCGACGTGCCGATGAGGGCGTTCGCCCCGAGACGGGCCTTGTTCGGCGTCCCGTCCAGATCGCGCATCGCCTGGTCGACGGAGGCGAGGTCGTCCCACGTCCGTCCGGCCAATGCGTCGTTGAGTTCGCCGTTCACGTTCGCGACAGCCCTGGTGACCCCGGAGCCGCCGAAGCGCGCGGCATCGCCGTCCCGCAGCTCGACCGCCTCCCGGGTGCCGGTGGACGCGCCGGACGGGACGCCCGCCTCGGCCACCGTCCCGTCACCCAGTGCCACCGTCACCGTGAGGGTCGGACGCCCGCGGGAGTCGAGCACCTCCAGCGCATCCACCCGTTCGATCTCGAAAGCCATTGCCGTGCTCCTTTCGCTTCGCGACTCCGCCGTGGAATCTGCGGCGCGCGCAGCCGGGCTGGGCGAGAAGGCTGGAGAAGTGGGAACAAACCCCACCTCCGTGCCCAGCCGGCTGCGCACGAGGTAGGGACCGTTGGCCGCGAACGCGACGGTTTCTGCTGACGGGCGAGCCCCACCGCCCACCAGCGACTCTAGTCGCGCCGGCGCTCCGCACGCGAAAGGTGTCAGGTGCGACCGCCGGGCGCATCGCGCGATGATGAGCTGTCTCGTCGGACGGGAGTTAGTGTGGTGGAGTCAGCGACGTTGTTTCTCATGGTGGGGCTTCCCGGCACGGGGAAGACGACGGCCGCGCGCCGGATCGAGGTCGAGCACCACGCACTCCGGCTGACGAAGGACGAGTGGATGAAGGCCCTCTACGGGGCGGCGAACCCGTCCGAGGCGTCCGACGTGATCGAGGGACGGCTCGTGGAGATCGGCCTGCGCGCGCTCCAACTCGGCGTCAACGTCGTCATCGACTTCGGCCTGTGGGGTCGCGACGAGCGGTCGGCGCTGCGCCAGGCGGCGACGGACATCGGTGCGGCCGTCGAGCTGCGGTACTTCGAACTCGACCCGGCGGAGCAGCGCAGGCGGATCGACCGACGGCTGGCCGAGCAGCCGCACACCACCTGGCACATGACCGAGGAGGAGATGGCCGGCTGGGCTGCGATCATCAGCGTCCCGACCCCGGGTGAGCTGGACGGCAGCGAGCCCATCGACGACCCGCCGACGGGATTCGCGACGTGGACGCAGTGGCGACACCATCGTTGGCCCTCCGCTCTGGCGTGAGCCGACCGGGGCCGTGCGAACCCCCACGCGGCCGAAATCAGGCCGGCCGGGCGACCAGGGCGTAGACGACGAAGACGACGACCACCACTCCGACGAGCAGGTCGGTCCAGGTCGCCAGCAGCTCCTGCGGATTCTTGCCGGTCTTGCGGACGTGCATGAGCCCCGCAGCCAGCAGGAAGGCGCCGCCAGCAGCGCCTGCGGCGGGCGCCCACACGGGCACCAGGGCGAGCAGCCCGGCCAGACCCATGCCGACGTTGGCCATCGACAGCTCGCGGGCCACCTGCACCTCCGCGGGTGTGGCCTCGGCGGAGCCGAGGATGCGGGCGGTCGTGTCCGGACGCAGAAGCTGGACGCAGCCGGCAACCAGGAGCCGGGTCCCGACTCCCCAGAACACCCACCACCGCCCGAACACCTCGATCGGGTCGCCGCCGCCGATCCCCAGCTCGAGCCCTCCGGACAGGACCGGCAGCAGCACCGTCTGCAGGATGACACCGATGAAGTAGCCCATGGTCTGCTCCGTCCTGATCCGTGGGTGCGGCGGTAGACAGTGAACCACTGGTGGCACCGATCCGCCGGAGCCGGGCGGTGGAAGTGTTCGGGATGGGCGGACCGTCCGCGCAGAGGGACGATGAGTCATGACGATCCTCACCCCACAGCAGTTCGAGGAAGCCGGCGGCACCGAGGACTGGCGGGCGTTGAACGCCGGCGCCGACGCGTGGTTCGACACCGACTCGCATCGTGACGGAGCCGCGTTCGTGAGGCGGGTGGCCGGACTCGCCGAGGCCGCTGGGCATCACCCCGACATCGACCTGCGCGCCACCGGCGTCCACCTGCGGCTGTTCAGCCACGACGTGGGCCAGCTCACCGATCGGGACGTAGCTCTCGCCCGGGAGATCTCGGCCGCCGCCGCCGACCTCGGCCTCGGGTCCGACCCGGCCGCGGTGCAGCGAATGCAGATCGCGATCGACACCGCCGACACCGTCGCGTTGGTGCCGTTCTGGCAGGCCGCCCTTCGCGTCGACCGGGACGCGGACGACCGCCTGGTCGACCCGTTGGGCCGCCAGCCACGGCTCTGGTTCCAGGAGCTGGACGCGCCGCGGCCGCTGCGGAACCGGATTCACCTCGACGCCGGCACCCCGTGGGAACTGGTCGGCGAAACGACGACGGCGCTGCTGGCCGCCGGTGGACGCGTCACCTACGAGAATCAGTGGTGGCGCACGGTCTCCGACGCGGAGGGCAACGAGGTCGACGTGTTCCCTCTCACCACCGAGCACGGGGTCTTCGACGACGCCGCAGCCGGTGACTGGCGGCTGATGCTGACCGCGGCGGTCCACTACCCGACAGCCTCGTTCGTTCAGGGTGTGGACTTGCTGGAGGCGACGGCGCAGCTGGCCGACGAGGCTGGGCTACCGCTGATGATCGACCTGCGTTACCGCGGGGTGACCGTCGACGGGGGCAAGGACCAGCACGAGGCCGCCGGCTTCGTCGCCCTGGCTCGCGCCGTCCAGTCCGCGGCGCGCGGTCGCGGGCTGGTCGCCGACCCGCACGGCGTGCGCGACTTCCAGGTCGGCATCGACGCGCTCGACATCGAGCCGGTCACGGCGTTCTGGCGCACGGCGCTCGGCTATATCGACGACCCGCGTCCGGGCCTGCACGACCTGTACGACCCACGCCGGCTGAACCCGCCGGTGTTCTTCCAGCAGCTGGACGAACCGCGTGAACAGCGCAACAGGATCCACCTCGACCTGTTCGTGCCGGCCGACCAGGCGCAGGCGCGGGTGGCCGCCGTCGTCGCTGCCGGGGGCCGGATCGTCCGCGACACCGAGGCTCCGGCGTGGTGGACGCTGGCCGATCCGGAAGGCAACGAACTGGACATCGCCGTCTCGGTCGGCCGGGCCGAGCGAGCCGCCCTGGGCTGAAGGCCCCTCGTCCGAGCCAGAACCGGCACTCCCTGGTGAGGCAGGCGGTCGCGGTGTGCCAGTGTTGGCGCGAGGATTGTGCCCAGCCTTGGGAAGGATGGATGGGTCGATGTCGGAGCCAGCGCAGGATCCGGCGCCGGTCCCGCACGCGGATGTTGCCGGCGGGCCGGACGCGATGATCGTCTGCGAGAGCGTCGTGCGCATCCATCAGCACGGGGCGATCGAGGTGCAGGCGCTGCAGGGGCTCGACCTGCACGTGACCAGCGGGGAGATGATCGCCGTCGTCGGGCCGTCCGGGGCCGGCAAGTCGACCCTGCTGTCGATCCTGGCCGGGGCGGACTCCCCGACGGCCGGTACCGTCCGGGTCGCCGGGTGGGACCTGACCAGGCTGCCGCGCGCGGAGCGGGTGGCCTATCGCCGCAACGTCGTCGGCATCGTCCAGCAGCAGGCGTCGCGGAACCTGATCCCGTACCTGACGGCAGTCGACAACGTCGCCGTCCCGCTGGGGCTGGCCGCCTACCCGCGTCGCAAGCGGGCGGCGAGGGCCGCGGAACTGCTCGACCGCGTCGGCGTGGCCTCCTGCGCCCGGCGGCTGCCCGGCGAACTCTCCGGAGGCGAGCAGCAGCGCGTCGCGATCGCTGTCGCGCTGGCCAACGAGCCGCCGGTGCTGCTGGCGGACGAACCGACCGGAGAGCTGGACACGGCCACGTCCCACGAGATCTTCGAGACTCTGCGTGCCACCAGCACGCGGGACGGGGTCACGGTCGTCGTGGTCACCCATGACCCGACCGTGAGCGGGCAGGTCGGGCGCACCGTCGCGATCCGGGACGGACGGACCAGCTCGGAGGTGCTGCGCCACACCGAGCAGCTCGCCGACGGCGAGTCCCGCGTGGTCGCCCAGGAGTACGCGGTGATGGACCGGGCCGGACGCGTCCAGGTTCCCCGCGAGTTCCGGCAGGCGCTCGAACTCACCCGCCGGGTGCGGCTCACCCTCGAGGCCAGCCACCTCGAACTCTGGCCGGACGACCGCCGATGAACACCTCCCGCTACCGGCTGATGATCGACCTGCACAACGTCCGGCGCACCTACGGCTCGGGACGCTCGGCCGTCACCGCCCTGCACGACATCTCCCTGCAGGTCCCGGAGGGAGAGATGGTCGCCGTCGCCGGGCGCTCCGGCTCGGGCAAGACCACGCTGCTGAACCTCATCGGCGGCCTGGACCGTCCCGACCACGGCGAGGTGATCGTGGACGGCAGCGATCTGACCCAGCTCGACGAGGCCGGGCTCGAGGCCGTCCGCCGGGACATCGTCGCCTTCATCTTCCAGGGTTTCGGGCTGGTCCCGGAGCTCACCGCGGCAGAGAACGTCGGCCTCCCGCTGCGGCTGCGTCGCACCCCGTCCGCCGCCCGGGAGCAGCGCGCCGCCCTCCTGCTGGAGCTGGTCGGCCTGGAGGCCCACGGTGGGCACCGTCCCGACGAGCTGTCCGGCGGCCAGATGCAGCGCGTCGCGATCGCGCGGGCCCTGGCCGGCTCGCCGCGGCTGCTGATCGCCGACGAGCCGACGGGCCAGCTCGACACGGAGACCGGCCTGGCCGTGATGGCGCTGATCCGCGGCGTGGTCGAGGCCGAGGGGATGACGGCGATCATCTCGACCCACGACCCGCTCATGATGGCTCTCGCCGACCGCGTCCTTCGGATCGAGGACGGCAGGCTGGTCGATGCCTGACTCCGCGCCCGCCGACCGGGCCGGTCCCGGCCGGCCGAGGCTTCGCCGCAGGGGGTGGCGCCGACTCCGGTCACAGGCGGGACTGGTCGCCGCGCTGCTGGCCGTCCTCACCGTCTGCGCTGCGGCGTCCGGTGCGTGCGCGCTGATGCTCACCGTCGGCAACCAGCAGGCGCTGTCGGCCGCCGTCGCCGCCGCGGACGGGACGGCGGAGACCGACAGCCCCGACCAAGCGACCCTCGTGGTGCTGGCCGCGGCCGACAGCGACGTCCGGACCGACGCCGGGACGCTGCTGCCCCTGGTCCGGGACTCCCTGCTGGCCGCAGCCGCGCCGTACCAGGCGACGGTGTCGACGTGGGTCGTCGGCGAGCAGCTCTTCCTCGACGGCAAGGACGTGCGCCGCGGCTATCTGACCGAGGCCGCGTCGGTTCCCGACAACGCCACCCTCGTTGCGGGCGGCTGGCCGGCGCGGGCCGCCGCGGGGCAACCGATCCCGTCGGCCGTCCCCGCGACCGCCGCCCGGACCCTCGGAATCCGCGTCGGTGACCACCTGCGGCTGGTGAGGGATCGCTCCGGCGGCTCCGCGGCCGGCGGCTACGACCTGGTGGTGAGCGGCATCTTCACTCCCGCCGAGACCCCGGTCTGGCAGCGCGACGAACTGGAGGGACGCGGCTACGACCCCGACCACGTCCGGCTGCCCACTTTCGGACCCTTCGTGGTCGCTCCCGGCACGTTGGAGACCCTGCGGGCGCCGATCGACCGGGTGACGGCCGTCCTCGATCCCGATCTCCGCGGGGACGCCGCAGGCATCCCCGCCTTCATCGACCGGGTGAACGCCCTGTCCGCGCGGCTTCAGGACGCGGCCGGGCCGTCCGTCGGCCAGGTCGTCGTCCGCCACGGCCTCGGCGCGGAACTGGAGACGATGCGGGCCACCCTTCGGGTCACGGACGCCTTGATGGTCACCGTCTTCCTGCTCGTGCTCGCGCTGGGCGCAACGACGACGGCCCTGATCGCGCGGGTGCTCGCCGTCCGGCGGTCGGCGGAGGGCACGCTGCTGCGGGATCGCGGCGCGTCCACCGCGCAGATGATGCGTGGCGCCGCGGCCGAGGCACTGACGATCGCTGCTGCCGCCGCCGTGCTGGCTGTGCCGATCACCCTCGCCGGCTACCGCCTGACCGTGCCCGGCCCCAGCTCGTGGTGGCCGGACGCGGAAGGGACGGCAGAGCTGTGGACCTTCGCGCTCGCCGTGCTGGCCGGGGCGGTGTTGCCCGCCGTCGTCGTGGTGATCAGTGCGCTGCCGCCGCGTCCACGCAGAGGACGACAGAGCGGCACGGGCCTGCTGATCCGCTCCGGCGCCGACCTGATGCTCGCGGCTGTCGCCGTCCTGGCGTACCTGCAGCTCCGCTCCCATCTGCCCACGCCCGGGGCCTTCGACCCGTTCCTCGCCGGGGGTCCAGTGGTCTGCGCGCTTGCCGCCGCCGCGCTGTTCTCGCGCGTCCTTCCGCTGGTCGCACGGCTGGCGGACGCCGCGGCCGGTCGTGGGCGCGGGCTCGTCCTCCCGCTGGCCGGCTGGCACCTGGCCCGCGGCGGCGCCACCCACGGGGTCTTCCTCGTCGTGCTGGCCACGGCCGTCGGCACCCTGGGCACGACATTCCTGGCCACGTGGGCCACCGCGCAGGACGACCAGGCGGCGGCGCTGGTGGGCACGGAGCTGGTGGTCGCCCGCACCGGCGGTCCCGGAACGCGAGCGGAACTCGCCGAACTCAGCGGGGGAGTGGTCAGTCCGGTCTCGGACCGTCCGGTGGTGCTGGGCAGCCGGACGGACGGCGTGAAGCTGCTTGCCGTCGACGGACGCCTCGCCGACCCGCTGCTCGTCAGCCGACCGCCGGAAGCCACGACCTGGTCCCAGGTGCTGGCCGGCCTCGCCCCGGCGAGCGCGGGCGTCCCCCTCGATGTCGGCTCCGGGCCGCGGGCGATCACCGTGACCGGTGAGCAGAAGGCCGGCACCAGCCCCGGGCCGAAGCAGCCCGTCGTCACGGCTACACCCACCCTCGTTCTGGCGGACGAGGCCGGCTCGACGATCACCCAGGTGGGAGCACCGGTGATCCTCGACGGAGTCCCGCACACGGTCGCGCTGCCGCTGCGAGGCCAGCCCGAGCTGCCCGAGGGGAAGTGGCGCGTCGTCGCGGTCGACCTGCAGTTGGCCGACCAGATCAGCGGCGACCCGTTCAGCTGGGAGAACTCCTCGAGCATCCAGCTCAGCCTGTCCGTGGACGGGGCGACGTCCAGCGGAGGCGAGTGGAGCGCGACAGCGGGCGCCGGGACAAAGGACGTCCGCCCCGATCGGGTGACGGTGTCCGGCGGACGCGTCGACACGTCCTTCACGTTCTCGGTGCTCGGCCTGTCCTGGCAGGACGCCCACCTCACCCTGCTCAGCTTCCCCGTCTCCACCCAGGTCCCGGTGGCGATGACCGACGCGCTCGCCCACGAGCTCGGCCTGGCCGCCGGCGACCGGATCTCGCTGGCCTGGGACACGGTCAAGCTCGAGGCAGTCGTGACGCGCGTGATCCCGTACGTCCCGTCGCACCCCCGCGAAGCCGCGCTGCTGACCGATCTGGTCTCGCTGCAGCGCGCACTCCTCAGTGCAGGGCGCGTCGACTCCGCGACCACTGCGTGGTGGGTGGGCTCCCCGCGTCCCGGCGCCGCGGATGCGATCCAGGCGGCCGGGCAGGGTCCGGTTGTCGACCGGACTGCCACCGCAGCCGAGCTCACGCGGGGACCGCTCCGGGCGCCGCTGAGACTGGCCTGGCTGCTGGCGATCGGTGCCGCCATCGGTCTCGCGGTCACCGGCTCGGCGGCGCAGGCCGCGGCGCAGGCACAGCAGCGCGGGGTCACCATGGCCCGCATCCGCGCGATCGGGGCGTCCCGGGGGGAGACAATCGCCAGCCACCTCGCCCAGCACGCGGCCGTCGCAGTGCTGGCCACCGCACTCGGCACGGCCTGCGGGGTGCTGCTCGCCGTCCTGCTCGCTCCGCTGCTCGTGGTCAGCCCGGTCGGCGAGCCCGCCGACCCCGCCGTCACGCTCAGTTGGGCGCCCGGTCCGACGGCGGCCGTCGTGACCCTGATCCTGTGCGGAGCGCTGCTGGTCGCCGTCCCCGCGTCCCTCTCCATGGCCGGACGCTCGACCGTCGCGGCCCTCCGGGCAGGGGAGGCGCCGTGACCTCTGATCGCCGGCCGGTGACGCCACGTCCGGGGCTGCTGCCCTGGCGCGGCCTGCTGCGCCAGTCTCGACGCGACCTCGTCCCGCTCGTCGTCGGGCTGATGGTCGTCGCGGCATCGGCGTTCCTCGCCGCGGTCGTGCCGCAGGCGCTGGCAGCCGTCGCGACGTCGGTCGTCCAGGACGCCGTCGCCGCCTCCGACCAGTCGACCGATGTCGTGGTCACCGTCCGCCTCGACTCCAGCTACGGCCCGAACGCGGAGATCGCAGCCGCGTCCGCCTGGGTCGGCAGCCGCATCGAGGCGGGCATGCCCGCCGACCTGCGCAGCGTCCTCGCGCCGCCGGTGACCGCCCTCGTCGGACCGGAACTGAAGGCGGGAACGATCGGCGGGCGGCCCGGACGCGTCCGGTTCGTCTATGTCAGCAGCGCGGCCGGCCCAGCGCTGGACTGGGTGGAGGGACGTGCGCCTGCGGCGGCGAAGGGGGAGTTCGATCCGTCCGGCGGTGACGGCCTGCCTCCGGTCGAAGTGGCGGTGTCGCAGGAGACGGCCGAGCTGATCGGCGTCCACGCCGGGTCGCCGCTGACCGTGCAGAGCTCGCACGGAGAGCCGCTCGACGTCCGGTTGAGCGGCGTCTACCGTCCTGCTGACCCCGTCGACGACGCCTGGCACGTTGCCCCGACGCTGCTGAAGCCGCAGCTGGTGGACGGCTCGGCGGCCGTCGCGGCCGTCGGGTTGATGGTCTCCGCCGAGTCGTTGCCGGCAGCCCAGCTCATCTCCTTCCCGACGGAGATGACCCGGACCTTCACCTACCGTGCCGTCGCCTCCAAGCTGGACGCCGGCCGGGCCGAGGCACTGGCGACCCAGGCCCGGGCGCTGGCCGCCGGGCGGGCGACCTTCGACATCGCTGGTAGCCAACCGGTGGTCTACACCAACTTCGACGCCGTCGTCGACGCAGCCCTCGCCCGGATGGCCGCCGCCTCCGCGCAGGCGTCGGTGCTGCTGCTCGGGCTGCTGGCGACCGCTGTCCTGGTCGAACTCCTGGTCGCCGGACTGCTGGTCGAGCGTCGCGCCGCCGTCCTGGTCCAGTGGCGCGCCCGCGGGGCGAGCCTGCTGGTGGTCGCGGTGGCGAACCTGGCGGAGGCAGCGGTGGTCACCGCCGTGGGCGGTGGCATCGGGGTGGTCGCGGCGGCGCTGGTGGCCGGTGGTGTTCCTCCGCTGGCCCGGGTGCTGCCGATGCTGGCCGCTGCCCTTGTTCCTCAGCCCGTGCTGGCCGTCCGGGCGGCCGCCGGCTCCATTCGTCCGGTTCGGGCGAGCGGGCGGCGGCGGCCGGTCTCTGCTGCGACGGCGCGCCGGGTCGCCGCCGAGATGATGGCCGGGCTGGTCGCCGCAGCGGCGCTGGCCACCCTGATCGCCCGGGGCGTTACCGCCTCGGCCGGGTCGGTGTGGTCGGACGTCGTCGTGCTCGCCGCCCCGGTCCTGGTCGCGCTGGTGGCGGCGCTCGGGCTGGTCCGGGCACAGCCGAGAGCCGCCGCGCTCGCCCGTTCACTGGCCGCACGGAGACCGGGTGCTGTCCCGCTGCTGGCGGCAGCGCGAGTGCGCGGTGAGGCGTTCTCGGTCGCTGCGCTGGTGGTGGCCTGCACGATGGCGGCGATCGCGACGACCGTGTCGGGGACGGTCATGGCTGGCCAGGTGGATGCGGCCTGGGACGCGGTGGGAGCCGAGGCGGCCGTCTCCACCAACGCGGTCGACGGGCTACCTGCAGCGGTCACGAAGCTGGACGGTGACGCCGGGCTCACGCTGGCGACCGCGGCGGTCATCCCCGGCGCGCAGCTGCTGGGGCCAGGGCTCGACCGGTCGGTGACCGTGGTGGCAATGGATGCCGAGGCGTTCGGGCGGCTGCTCGCGGCGACGCCGTCCACCGATCGCTCGTCGTCGGATGACCGGGCCGCGGCGTTGGCGCTGATCGCCGCGCCGAACCCGGCTGCCGTTCCGGTGCTGGTGGCCGGACTGTCGGACGGCGCTGCCGGCATCGTCCGGTGGGGAGAGGAACGGGTCGATGTGCAGGCGCTGGGCGCCGCCCCGACGCTGCCGCCGCAGCTGGGGCTGACCGGCCAGCCGACGGTGCTGGCCGATCGGGCACTGCTCGGCCGGGCGCTGGGGCACGAGGTCGCCGCGAGCCACGCCTGGGTCGTGGGCCCGCGGGCCGTGCCTCGGCTGGAGGAGGCGCTCGCTGGTGCGGACGCCCAGGTGACGACCCGGGAAGGGTGGCTGGCGGCGCAGGCCGACGCGCCCCTGCCACGGGCCCTCGGCTGGCTGTTCGCTGGCGCGAGCGTGGCCGGTGCGTTGCTCGCCGGTCTCGCCGTCGTGCTGATGGCCGCGTCCGGAGCGAAGGAGCGAACGCGCGCCGCAGCGCGGCTCCGGGTGGTGGGCATGCCCGGGACGGCGGCGCGGCGGGTCGTCTGGCTGGAGGCCGCCGTCCCGGCCGTGCTGGCCGGTGCGGTTGGATTGGCCGTGGGGATGTGCCTTTCCGGGTCCCTGGTGGTGGCGCTCGACCTGAAGTCGGTGACCGGTGGACGGCAGGCTCCGCACCTGGTCGTCGCGTGGTGGGTGCTGGCGCTGCCCGTCGTCCTCGGCGTCCTCGCCCGGGTCGCGGTCGGAGTCGCGGGTCTGCGCAGCCGCCGCGAGCCGCTCGGCCCCCTGGTGCGCGGGTACTGATCCAGCGAACCGTCGCCGACGACGAGGTGATGCATCCGCTGGAGTTCGTGGGCAATCCGCACAGACAGCGTTCCGCGATCGTCGGCAAGGGTGCCCTCGCGCTCGAACTGAGCAGCTGGTCTGTGTGCTCACCCTCGCCTGCCGATCGAACCTGCGATCGGAGTTGCCTCTGCGGAGGAGCCGGGCGTCGCGGACCTCCCGCTACTTGGCCCGCTTCCCTCTGTTCTTCTTGTACGCGTGGACGGCCTTCCGGGTGCTTCGCCAGACGCCGTCGGGGCCATGGACGGCGTCGAGCCGGCCCCGCTGGGCGGCCTGGCGGAGTGCAACAAGGCTGAACTCCTCGTTCGCCAGTGCCGCCAGTGGGACGAGCTTGGCCGGACCCGCGACGTTCGGGACGATGAAGCGGTTGAGGTTGTCGTACATGGCGCGAGCGAGCAGCTCTCCGAGTGCTCCGAAGTCGCCGTTGTCGGCCCTCTGGAGGGCGTTCAGGTACTGCGGGCGCTCGCGCTTGAGGATGATCACGGGTGGGTAGCCGAGGCGGACCAAGACGAGGTTGACCAGGAGCCGCCCGGCGCGTCCGTTGCCGTCGATGAAGGGGTGGATCTGCTCGAACCGGTAGTGCAGTTCGGCAAGTCGCTCCGGCCAGGGCGGGTCGCCGTGTCGCGTGCGCAGGTCGGTTGCCGCTTCCTTGACCGCCTCGACCCAGCCGGTGACCAGCGAGGGAACGAGTGGCCAGTCCGGTGGCTTCATGCCACCCTCGAATGGGTGGATGTCGTGCTCGCGGTACATGCCGGGAGCCTCGTGATCCGTCGCGTCGGCGTGTGGTGCGACCTCCCAGACGGGGCCCATGGCCCGAGCGTGCACTTGACGCACCTCGGTGACGGTGATCAGGTCGCCGCCGTGCCAGTCGCCGGAGTCGACGCCCTGGGCGTAGACCCAGCTCGCGGCCGCTGCGTAGCCCTGGACCTCCATGTACTCGCGCAACGGCTTGGCTCCGACGGCTCGCCCCTTCTCCAGCAGGGCCTCGACCTCGCGCAACACGAGGGTGTTGCCTTCCAGTGCGGTGGAATGGTGTGCCTCGAGGTGCCAGATGTCCGACCAGATGAACTCCGACTCCTTGGGTGTCGGCAGGCCGCCCAAGCGATCGTTCAGTTCGACGATCGCGTGCTCCAGGCGCGCATAGACCATCGCTCGGCTCGGACGGCCCCGGTTCATCCCAACTCCCGAAGTTGATACACCTGGTGACTACCCAAATGATCGTATCAACTACGGCACTGCTGATACACCCCACGCGAAGCCAAGTGATCTAGTCAACTTCCTCATCGGCACCCTGTTGCGGACACCGATGGCAAGCAGTTGCGCGCACTCGACAAGGTGTGCGCCAACGAGGCTGTCGTCTCTCCATGATCGGTCAACCCTCGGTGCGTCCGTGCGCCCCACCGTCAACGAGCAGCGTGCTGGTTTCGTCCCTGGACACGGCCTGCGGCCTCTACCTCAACGACTCCGCCGCCTGGACCTGAACTCCCGACGACCTAACGCCGACCACCACCAGCGGGCCGCGAATGCTGTGCGTATGTTCCGCGCGAGCCAAGAGCATGGCTCCGACCAGGAGTCTTGGTGGGCGACACTGGGATCGAACCAGTGACCTCTTCCGTGTCAGGGAAGCGCGCTACCGCTGCGCCAGCCGCCCGAAGTACTCGGCAGTCGCCTGCCTCGTACCGCTGTTCTCGCCTCGCTCGGACGGGAAGTCACCTTCCGCCCTCGCTCGTCGAGAGGTGGAGACGGGATTTGAACCCGTGTACACGGATTTGCAGTCCGTTGCCTCGCCTCTCGGCCACTCCACCGGCTAGAGCCGGTCCAAGTCGATTCGTTGAGACCTTCTCCGAGCGGACGACGGGATTCGAACCCGCGACCCTCACCTTGGCAAGGTGATGCTCTACCAACTGAGCCACGTCCGCACTGCGCTGGCGCCGTCAGCGCCAAGTGCGAAGGCAACCTTAGCCCAGGCCGTCGATGCCTCGCAAAACCGGGAGCGCCCGGCTGCGGCGCCCGCCGGGCGATCGCGGCGACCGGGCATGCGTTCAGTTGCTGCTGGGTAGCTTTGCGCAACTGCCGATGCCATGGGCCTGCTGCGATGGCACTCTGCGAAGGCGAGGTATGACCACTGGGGAGGCACGGTGCACCAGGGCGAGAACGCAGTGACCGTCGTGGAACTGATGGGCTCGGTCGCGGAGGCGTTGCGCGCCGATCGCTCGGTAGGGGCGGTGATCTGCACCGCGATGGCTTCGGCGACCAGCTCCGACGGCGCCGCCTGGATCGGCTTCCGCGAGTCGGAGCAGCCCGAACTGATCGCTGCCCAGGCCGAGCCGTCCCTGTTGCCCAAGCTGTTCGCCGCGACGGCGGTGTCGACCCTGCCGTCGCCGGCGGGGGAGCCGCACCGGCGCGCGGTCACCGGCCTGGGGGAGTTGCTGCTCGTGGCTCCGGGACGGCTGCCCCGCGGCTCGCCGTCCAATGCCCGGCAGGTGCTCGCCATGTCGCGGCGTCGCGGTTTCGGCGAAGTCGACCTCGACCTGGCGCGGACGGCGATTCCGGCGCTGACCATCATGCTTCCGCAGGTCGTCGCGGCCAGCGAACGCCAGCGGCGATCGGCTGCCCGGCGGACGGCTGCCGGCGCGCTCGGGCTGACCGACCGCGAGCTCGAGGTGCTGCAGCTGCTGGCGGAGGGCCTGCTGGCGACCTCGATCGCGTCCAAGCTCTCGCTGTCGCCGCGGACGGTCCACAAACACCTGGGCAACATCTACGAGAAGATGGGCGTCCACGACCGGCTGGTCGCGGTGAGCATGGCCCACGACCTGGATCTGGTCGACTGACCGGCGGTCGCTCTAGCTGAGGCCCAGCAGCCGCGACACCACCCGGTGCGCGGCGTCGGCCGGCACCAGCACGGCGCTGCCATCGGACGCCTGACCCACCACGATCCCGATCAGCCGGTTCTCGCAGGTGACCACGGGGGCTCCCGCCCCGCCCGGCACCGACAGGTCGGTGGTCGTGGCGCCGGTGAGGGTCCAGGCCGGCCGACCGGCGACCGGCACGGTGACGCCGGTGCCCTGCACCGTCCCGGCGAGGACGCCACCGTCGCTGAGGAGTGGGCTGGCGAGGGCGACCACGGGTAGCCCCGGATGGACGGGTTCGCGTGGCGCAGGCAGCAGGAACGGAAGCTGCTGGCGATCGATCTTCAGCACGGCGAGCGCCGTGGCCGCGTCCGTGCCGACCACGGTGGCGGGCACGCTCTCGCCGACGCTGAGGGTGACCGAGACCGGGCCCTTCCCGCCTGCGGGGAGCGCAGCGAGGCTGGTGAGGATGACCCCGTTGCCCCGGATGACCGTGCCCGTCGCGGTCGGCTGAGCGCCGGGGCCGCCGATGGCGACCAGGGCAGGGAACACCTCGGCGGCGGCGGTGCTGGCATTGCAGCTCGTGCCGCGTGCGGGAAGCCGGATCATGGCCGTCACCCCCAGTGTCGCGGCGACCAGGCCGAGGGCCACGGCCAGCGCCACCAGGCCGGCTGCAGGGATCTGCGGACGGCGTGCCCACCAGCCCTGCGACGGTTCCACAGATCCTCCCGAGTGCTCCGGCCGGCGCCGTCGAAGGGGTGGCCGCGACTGCCCGACCGTCCATCCACTGCGTTGGCGACTGGCCGCCACTAGGCTACCCAACGAGTGGCAAGAGGGGTGGGCGATGAGGGCTGTCCCGAGGGGTGCCGTGCGCGGTCTTGCGACGCTGGCTTGCGTCGCGCTCCTGAGCGGCTGTGGCGTGCACCCACCGGTGTCCGCGGTGATCCCCAGCGAGCAGCCTGCGCCGAGCGCCGGCCCGCCGACGACCCTGCCGGAGACGATCTCGTCGCCGACTGTCGCGCCGCCCACCAGCGGCGAGCCGTCCGCCGGGGCGTCCGTCGCGCCAGGGGAGCTCCGCCCACCTGCCACCCCGTCGGTCCGGGGCACGCCGGTCTACGGATCGACCCTGACCATCAGCCAGGGGTCCTGGGAGCCGTCACCGGTCGTCCTCGGCTACCAGTGGCTCAGGGACGGCGAGGCCATCGGCGGCGCGACCGCGCGAACCTACCGGCTGACCGGGTCCGACATCAGCCATCGGATCGCCGTGATCGTCACCGGCAGCCGGGACGGCTACGCGGACGCCTCGCGCAGGAGCAGCCAGGTCGGACCGATCACCCCGGCCGCGCTCAAGCCCGCCACCCCGACGATCAGCGGCACCGTCAAGGTGGGGCACACCCTGACCGGAAAGGTCGCTGCGTGGGGACCCGGGACGGTCGCCCTCTCCTGGCAGTGGTACCGGGAGGCCGTCCCCATCGAGGACGCGACCTCGGCGACCTACACGCTGGCGGTCGCGGACAACGGCCACACGATCACGGTGAGGGTGACCGGCACCCGGAAGAACCACCAGAGCGCCCGGCGTGACTCCCGACCCACGGCCAAGGTCGCCCCCGGCACGCTCAAGCCGGCGCCCGAGCCCGTGGTGTCCGGCAACGCGAGAGTCGGCGACCAACTCGCGGCGGACGCGGGGGACTGGGGACCCGGGACCGTCGTGCTGGCGTACCAGTGGTTCCGCAACACCGGCAAGACCGATCTGGCCGTCCCGGGCGCGACGAAGTCCTCGCACACCGCGACTGCGGCGGACGTGGGCGGTCGAATGCGCGTCCGCGTCACGGCGAGCAGGAAGGGCTACTCCACAGTGGCCCGGTTCTCGGCGTACAGCGCCCCGGTCGTGAAGGGCGAGCTGACCGCGCCGACGCCAGTGATCAGCGGCCCGGCCATCCTCGGCAACCAGCTGAGCGTGGACGCCGGCCCCTGGGGGCCTGGACAGGTCGACCTGGTCCTGCAGTGGTACCGGGACGGCTCGCCGATCGTCCGGGCGAACGGCGCCACCTACCTGCTCACCGCCCAGGACGTGCGCCACACCCTGACCGTGCGGGTCACCGGGTCAAAGGACGGCTACACCACCCGGACGGTCGAGTCGGCGGCGACGCCGATCATCAGGTCGCGCTGAACGGTCCGGCGAATCGCAGGACCGCGTTGTGCGGCAGACTAGGAAGCCGCAACCGAAAGGAACCATCCGTGTCCGTGACCATCGTCGTGTCCGACCAGCAGACCGAACCCCGGCAGCAGGCGGTCACCACCGGCACCACCGCCGCCGACCTGTTCGGGGCCGGGACGGCGATCGTGGCGGCTCGCGTCAACGGGCACCTCGTCGACCTGGCGACCGTGCTGACCGAGGGCGACCAGGTCGAGCCGGTCGCCGCGACCAGCGACGACGGTCTGGCGATCCTGAGGCACTCGTGCGCCCACGTGACCGCGCAGGCCCTGCAGCGGCTCCACGCCGACGCGAAGCTGGGCATCGGGCCGCCGATCACCGACGGCTTCTACTACGACTTCGACATCGCCGAGCCGCTCACCCCCGAGGATCTGAAGGCCATCGAGAAGGTGATGGCCGGCATCGTCAAGGAGCGGCAGCGGTTCGTCCGCCGGGTCGTCACCGACGCCGAGGCCGCGGCCGAGCTCGCGTCCGAGCCGTACAAGCTCGAGCTGATCGGGCTCAAAGGCGCGGCCGCGTCCACCGAGGGGGCGTCGGTCGAGGTCGGCGCCGGCGAGCTGACCATCTACGACAACGTCCGCCGCGACGGGAGCGTCGCCTGGAAGGACCTCTGCCGGGGCCCGCACGTCCCGCACACCGGCTATCTGGGCAACGGCTGGGCGCTCACCCGTAGCTCGGCCGCCTACTGGCGCGGCGACCAGCGCAACCAGCAGCTCCAGCGTGTCTACGGCACCGCCTGGGCCAGCAAGGACGACCTGGTCGCCTACCGGACCCGGCAGGAGGAGGCCGCCCGGCGCGACCACCGCAAGCTGGGCACCGAGCTCGACCTGTTCAGCTTCCCGGACGAGATCGGCTCGGGCCTGCCGATCTTCCACCCCAAGGGCGCGATGATCCGGATGGAGATGGAGGACTATTCCCGCCGCCGCCACGTCGAGGCCGGTTACTCCTTCGTCAACACCCCGCACATCACCAAGAAGCACCTCTTCGAGACCTCCAAGCACCTGGAGTGGTACGCGGACGGCATGTACCCGCCGATGCGCGTCGACGAGGAGCGCGACGAGCAGGGCAACATCACCCGGCAGGGGGTCGACTACTACCTCAAGCCGATGAACTGCCCGATGCACAACCTCGTCTACGCCTCTCGCGGACGCTCCTACCGCGACCTGCCGCTGCGGCTGTTCGAGTTCGGAAGCGTCTACCGCTACGAGAAGTCCGGCGTCGTGCACGGCCTCACCCGGGCCCGCGGCTTCACCCAGGACGACGCCCACATCTACTGCACCCGCGAGCAGATGAAGGACGAACTGGCCAGTCTGCTCACCTTCGTCCTCGACCTGCTGCGCGACTACGGGCTGGACGACTTCTACCTGGAGCTGTCCACCCGGAACCCGGAGAAGTCGGTCGGCGACGACCAGACCTGGGAGGACGCGACGCAGGTGCTGGCCGAGGTGGCCGAGGCGTCCGGGCTGGATCTCGTCCCCGACCCCGGCGGCGCCGCCTTCTACGGGCCGAAGATCTCCGTCCAGGCCAAGGACGCGATCGGCCGCACCTGGCAGCTGTCCACCATCCAGCTGGACTTCTTCGAGCCGGAGCTGTTCGAGCTCGAGTACACCGCCCCGGACGGCAGCCGGCAGCGTCCGGTGATGATCCACCGTGCCCTGTTCGGCTCGATCGAGCGGTTCTTCGGGGTGCTGCTGGAGCACTACGCGGGTGCGTTCCCGGTCTGGCTGTCGCCGGTGCAGGTGACCTGTATCCCGGTCTCCGCCGACCAGAACGACTACCTGGCCGACGTGGCCGCCCGGCTGAGGGCGGCCGGCATCCGGGTGGACGTCGACCACAGCGACGACCGGTTCGGAAAGAAGATCCGCAACGCCCAGACCCAGAAGGTGCCGTTCATGCTGATCGCCGGGGAGCAGGACGCGGCCGCAGGCGCGGTGTCGTTCCGCTACCGCGACGGCAGCCAGAACAACGGGGTGCCGATTGCGGACGCGATCGCCGAGATCGTCGACGCCTGCCGTCCGCCGCGGCGATGACCAGCGAGGACGCCGCCGGCCTGCCGGGCGTCCCGGACGCGTTCCAGCGGCTGTGGACTCCGCACCGGATGGTCTACATCGGCGGCGAGAACAAGCCGGCCGGGCCGGGAGCGGCCGCGTGCCCGTTCTGCCAGGTCCAGGGGCGCAGCGACGTCGAGGGCCTGATCGTCCATCGCAGCGAGCTCGCCTTCGTCGTGCTCAACCTGTACCCGTACTCGCCGGGGCACCTGCTGGTCTGCCCCTACCGGCACGTCGCCGACTGGACGGACGCGACGGCGGCCGAGCGCGCCGAGATCGGTGAGCTCACGGCCGTCGCGATGGGCGTCCTGCGTGCGGTGAGCTCACCGTCCGGCTTCAACCTCGGCATGAACCAGGGAGCGGTCGCCGGGGCGGGCATCGCCGCGCACCTGCACCAGCACGTCGTGCCCCGCTGGCTTGGGGACGCCAACTTCCTTCCGGTGATCGGGCAGACCAAGGCGTTGCCGCAGCTGCTCGGCCAGACGCGGGACCTGCTCGCCGCGGCCTGGCCGGGAACCGCCGGCTGACGGATAGGGTGGCCACCGTGGCTGGAGAACCCTACGACACCGACCGGGTGCTGACGGTTCCCAACATCCTCAGCTTCGTCCGGCTCCTCGGCGTCCCGCTGTTCCTGTGGCTGCTGCTCGTCCGGGAGGCGGACGGCTGGGCCGTGCTGGTGCTCGCGATCGGCGGCGCCACCGACTGGCTGGACGGCCGGATCGCGCGACGCTGGCACCAGCGGTCGAGGCTCGGCCAGGTGCTCGACCCGATGGCCGACCGGCTGTACATCCTCGCCACCCTGATCGGACTCGCGCTCCGCGAGGTGGTGCCCTGGTGGCTGGTCGCCCTGCTGGCGGCCCGCGACGTCGTGATGGCGACGACGATCTGGCCGGCCCTGCGGCGCCGTGGCTTCGCCAGCCTGCCGGTGCACTTCCTCGGCAAGGCGGCCACCTTCGCCCTCCTGTACGCCTTCCCGCTCGTCTTGCTCGGCAGCGGGGACGAGGCCTGGCAGCAGGTGGCGAAGGTGATCGGCTGGGCGTGCGTGATCTGGGGCGCCGGGCTGTACTGGTGGTCGGGGCTGCTCTACCTCGGCCAGGGCGTCGAGGTGATCCGCCGATTCCCCCTGCCGGCGCGCGACCGGCGCACTCCAAGCGCCACCGGTGAGGGATAGGGTGGCGTCGAACGCGTGGCGCCGGCGGGCCCGGCAGGAGAACAGGAGTCGAAGTGTTCCCAGCTGAACTGCTCTACACGACGGCGCACGAGTGGGTGCGTCCGGGGGAGGTCGTCCGCGTCGGCATCACCGACTACGCCGCGTCCGAGCTCGGGGATGTGGTCTTCGTCTCGCTGCCCCAGGTCGGTGACGAGGTGGCCGCGGAGGACGCCTGTGCCGAGGTGGAGTCCACCAAGAGCGTGTCGTCGGTGTACTCGCCGGTCGGCGGTGTGATCGCGGCGGTGAACGACGCGCTGAACGATGCGCCCGAGACCATCAACTCTGACCCTTACGGGGAGGGTTGGCTGTTCGAGGTCCGGCTCTCCGATCCGGGCCAGTTGGACGGACTTCTTCACTCCGACGCCTACGCCGAGCTCGTCTCGGGATAGGGTGAGGGTCAACCTCCAGTAGAGCCTGCCCGCGCCACCGGCGACAGGCGGAAGGGTGACCTGAGATGAACCGGTGCCCGGCCTGCGGCCATGAGTTGGCCGAGCCTGCCAACTTCTGTCCTCACTGCGGCGCCAGCCTCGCCAAACTCTCCGGCGACACCACTCGGGTCATCCAGCCGGTCACCGAGGAACTCCGCCTGGAAGAGCTGGACGCGGCCGACGCGGCAGCCGTTGAGGCGCTCCCGCCCGATTCGGCGCTGCTCCTCATTCCCAAGGGAACCCACGCGGGCGCGCGCTACCTGATCGATTCGGACGTGATCACCGCCGGACGGCATCCGCGTTGCGACATCTTCCTCGACGACATCACCGTCTCCCGCCACCACGCCCGGTTCACCCGGGCGGAGGGTGAGTTCTGGGTCAGCGACGAGAACAGCCTCAACGGCACCTACGTCAACGGCGACCTGATCGACGGGAAGGTCGCCCTCCGCCGTGGCGACGAGGTCCAGATCGGCAAGTTCCGGATGGTGTTCTTCTCCGGGCAGGACTGAGTCGGGCGGATTGCGGATGGCGCTGGGGCTACGCAGCATCGGGCAGGTACTGGCCGTCCTGAAACCCGAATTCGAGGACATCTCCATCTCGAAGATCCGATTCCTCGAGGCGGAGGGACTGATCTCCCCTGAGCGCGCCCCCTCGGGGTACCGGCGTTACGCCGAGTCCGACATCGAGCGGCTGCGCTACATCCTCGACGTGCAGAAGAACCACTACCTGCCGCTGAAGGTCATCCGCGAGCACCTGGACATGATGGACCGCGGTCAGCAGCCGCCGGCGCTCGCCACGTCGTCGACCGCTCCGGTTGAAGCGGTCGATCCCGCGTCCGGGCTCACCCCGCAGCCGCGTCCGCCCCGCCGGGCGATCCGGGTCACCCGGCGCGAGCTCCTCGAAGTCAGCGGGCTGACCGACGCCCAGCTGGCAGAGCTGGAGAAGCACCAGCTCGTCGTGCCCCGGCGCGGCACGATCTACTACGGCCGGGACGCCCTGACGGTCGCCGTCGTCGCCCGCAAACTCTCGGCGTTCGGAATGGACGCCCGGCACCTGCGGGTGGTGAAGCAGGCGGCCGAACGCGAGGTCGGGTTGATCGAGCAGGCGATCGCGCCCCACCTGCGCCGCAACCCGGCCGCCCGTTCGCTGCCCGCCGACGTGATGCAGCTCGTCCTGCACGCCCACGCCGCGATCATGCGCTCCCAGTTGACCCAGTGAGCTGGACTGGGCACATGGTCGAACTCAAGGTTTCCGAGATCCGGGTGACGGGCGCCGACAGCCCTCCCGTGGTGGTGCTGACCGAGTTGGCTGACGCCGGCCGCCGGCTGCCGATCTGGATGAGTCACGGCGGTGCGGCCGCGATCCTGGCCGCGACCGAGGAGCCGGACGAGCACCGTCCCTCCATCCACGACGTTGCCGGCGAGCTGCTCGGCGCGGGCAGCGACCTCAACCTCACCTCGATCCGGCTCACCGGAGGCGAGGACGGCCAATTCTTTGCAGAACTGATGCTCCCGTCGCGGACCGTCCCGGCCCGGCCGAGCGACGCGATCGCCCTGGCCCTCCGCGTGCACTGCCCGATCACATGCAGCGACGAACTCCTGGCCCAGTTCGGCGTCTCGGCCGAGCCGGCGCGACCGGCTCCGGCCGAGGACGAGGTGGAGCGGTTCATCGAGTTCCTGGACAAGGTCACGCCGGAGGATTTCACCGGCGACGACGACCAACCCTGAGGCTCAACTTCAGACTCCGCATGCCGGGACTGGGGCGGGCGGCGTGTCGTTGACCCCGATCGTCGTGGCGGATTACCGTCGTAATCGCAACGACGTGATTCCTGTCAACGGAAGGCCCACCGATGAACGCTGCTGATCAGGCGCCCGGCGCCGGCCGACCCATGCAGGACCTGCTCTTCGACGGCGATTTCGCGCCCCTGCCGGAAGATCTCGGCTTCCGCGGGCCGGTCGCCTGCCGTGCGGCGGACATCACCTACCGGCAGCTGGACTACTGGGCACGCACCGGCCTGGTGGTGCCGGAGATCCGCACCGCTGGGGGCTCGGGGACGCAGCGTCTCTACAGCTTCCGCGACCTGCTCATCCTGAAGGTGATCAAGCGGCTGATCGATGCCGGCATCTCCCTGCAGCAGATCAGGACGGCGATCGAGCACCTCCGCGCCCGCGGCGTCGAGGACCTCACCGAGGTGACGCTGATGAGCGACGGCATCTCGGTGTACGAATGCACCAGCGACGACGAGGTGGTCGACCTGCTCAAGGGCGGGCAGGGCATGTTCGGGATCGCGCTCGGCGGAGTCTGGCGCGACATCGAGGGAACGCTGCAGTCGCTGCCCGCCGAGCGTCCGGACGAGCACCCCGCTGCGGCGAACGACGAGCTGTCCCGCCGCCGGCAGGCCCGCGCCGCCGGCTGATCCCGCCTCGTGTCACCCCGCTCTCCCGAGTCGTCAGACTCTGGTTGAGCTCCGGGCCAACGAGAGTCTGACAGGTCGGAGGCAGGGACGGGGGATAGGTTTGTCCCTGCCATGTCTGATTTCGCCATCCGCCATCTCGGGCCGGCGTCCACCGACGCCCAGGCCATGCTGGAGGCCCTCGGCTTCCACTCTGTCGACGAGCTGCTCGACGCCGTCGTGCCGCCGGCCATCCGGCTCGCCGAGCCGCTTGGTCTTCCCGCCGCCCGCACCGAGACGGAGGTGCAGCAGGAACTCGCCCGCCTCGCCGGGGCGAACCGTCCCGGCGTCTCGATGATCGGGCTCGGCTACCACGCCACCGTCACCCCGCCGGCGATCCGGCGCCTCGTCCTGGAGAACCCGGCCTGGTACACCGCGTACACGCCCTACCAGCCTGAGATCAGCCAGGGCCGGCTGGAGGTGCTGGCGACGTTCCAGACGATGGTCGCCGATCTCACCGGGCTGCCGATCGCCGGGGCGAGCCTCCTGGACGAGGCCACAGCGGTGGCAGAGGCCGTGGCGATGGCCCACCGCGCGTCCCGCAGCGGCGGCACGGTGGTCGTGGACGCAGGCCTGCTGCCGCAGAGCCTGGCCGTCCTGGCCACCCGCGCCGAGGCGTCCGGGATCGAGGTGGCGGTCGCTGACGACCCGCTCGAGGCGATCAGCGAACACGCGCCGTTCGCCGTGGTCGTGCAGGTTCCCCGCAGTGACGGCGTCCTGCCGTCCGCCGCCGACCTGAAGGCCCTCGCCGAGGCCACCCATGCTGCCGGGGCACAGTTCATCGTGGCCGTCGACCTGCTGGCACTGACGCTGATCGGCTCGGCAGCCGAGTGGGGAGCGGACATCGCGGTCGGCTCGGCCCAACGCTTCGGCGTCCCGCTGTTCTACGGAGGGCCGCACGCCGGCTTCCTCGCCGCCCGCGCCGGCCTGGAACGCCAGCTGCCCGGACGCGTCGTGGGCCTGAGCAAGGACGCGGACGGCGTGCCGGCCTACCGGCTGGCGCTGCAGACCCGCGAGCAGCACATCCGCCGGGAGAAGGCGACCTCCAACATCTGTACGGCCCAGGTCCTGCTCGCCGTCGTCGCGGCGCTGTACGCCGTCCATCACGGGCCGGACGGGTTGGCCCGGATCGCCGGCGAGGTGCACACCGGTGCCCGCCGACTCGCCGCGGCTCTCCGCCAGGGCGGTTACGAACTGGCCGGGGAGGCGTTCTTCGACACGATCACCGTGGCTGCACCGGGACGGGCCGCCGAACTCGTGGCTGCTGCCCGGGAGGCCGGCGTGCAACTCAGGGGAGTCGACGCCGATCACGTCGGGATCGCCGTCGGTGAGGGCCTCGACGAAGCCACGCTGGCAACGGTCGCTACTGTCTTCGGGGCTCCGGCGCCCACCTCGGACGCCTTCGGCGGCCTCGGCGACCACGAGCGGACGGGGGAGTACCTCACCCATCCGGTCTTCCACAGCTACCGCAGCGAGACGGAATTCATGCGCTACCTGCGGACGCTGGCCGACCGTGACTTCGCGCTCGACCGCGGCATGATCCCGCTCGGCTCCTGCACGATGAAGCTGAACCCGGCCGCCGCGATGGAGCCGATCAGCTACCCGGGTTTCGCGAACCTGCATCCATTCGTCAGCACTACGGATGCAACCGGCTATGCCGCACTGATCAGCCAACTCTGCGGCTGGCTCGCGGAACTCACCGGCTACGACCAGGTCAGCCTGCAACCGAATGCCGGCAGCCAGGGCGAGTTCGCCGGGCTGATGGCGATTCGCTCCTACCATCTGGCCAATCAGCATCCCGAACGCGTGGTCTGCCTCATCCCCGCGTCCGCGCACGGCACCAACGCGGCGTCCGCAGTGATGGCGGGAATGCGGGTGGTGGTGGTCGCCACCGCGTCCGACGGCTCGGTCGACCTCGACGACCTGCGCGCCAAGATCGACAAGCATGCCGGCGAACTGGCCGCGATCATGGTCACCTACCCGTCCACCCACGGCGTGTTCGAGGACACGATCACCGAGATCTGTGATCTCGTCCACGCGGCCGGTGGCCAGGTGTACGTGGACGGCGCGAACCTCAACGCCCTGCTCGGGCTCGCGCGTCCTGGCAGCTTCGGGGCGGACGTCAGCCACCTCAACCTGCACAAGACCTTCGCCATCCCGCACGGCGGCGGCGGGCCCGGGGTCGGTCCGGTCGCCGTCCGTGCGCACTTGGCGCCGTTCCTGCCGAACCATCCGCTGGTGCCGGCCGGGCCAAAGACGTCCTACGGCCCGGTCAGCGGCGCCCCGTTCGGTTCGGCCGGCGTCCTGCCGATCTCGTGGGCGTTCATCGCCCTGATGGGGGCGGACGGCCTGCGTGCTGCCTCGGCGACCGCGATCCTGTCGGCAAACTACGTAGCCAGGAGGCTGTCCGGGGCCTACCCGGTGCTGTTCACCGGCGCGAGCGGCTTGGTCGCGCACGAGTGCATCATCGATCTCCGCGAGCACACGAAGACCTCCGGCGTGACCGTGGACGATGTCGCCAAGCGCCTCGTCGACTACGGCTTCCACGCCCCGACGATGAGCTTCCCCGTCCCCGGGACGCTGATGATCGAGCCGACCGAGTCGGAGTCGAAGGCCGAACTCGATCGGTTCTGCGACGCGATGATCTCCATCCGGGCCGAGATCGACCAGGTGGCCGCGGGCGTCTGGCCAGCCGACGACAACCCGTTGCACAACGCGCCCCATCCGGCGTCCCGCGTCCTCGCCGACGAATGGGTACACCCTTACTCGCGGCAGGTCGCCGCCGTCCCCGCGGGCCAGCGTCCCGGCCCGATCGGCTCCGGCGGCCGCGACAAGTACTGGCCGCCGGTCGCGCGGATCGACGGCGCCTACGGCGACCGGCACCTGGTCTGCACGTGCGGGCCGGTGACCGACTACGAGGCCGCCGACGACAAGGAGTAGCGCCGATGCTGCAGTGGTGGGAGGAGTTCTCGAAGCGCCCCTGGGTGGCCCACATCCTGCGCACCGTGGAGCGGTTCAACGTCCGCGGCGGGGGACTGTTCGCCGCTGCGGTCGCCTACTTCTCGGTGCTGTCGCTGGTCCCGGTGTTGATGATGGCGTTCTCGGTGCTCGGCATGGTGCTCACGGTCTTCGATCCGCCGCTGCTTGAGGCTCTCGGAAGCCGGCTGACCGACAGCCTCGACGCCTACGGCGATCTCGGCCAGAAGCTGCTGCTGCCGCTGATCCGCAAGGCGCTGAGCGACTGGGCGGCGATCCTGGGCTTCGGCCTCGTGCTCGGCTTCTGGACTGGAGCGAACTGGATCGGAAACCTCAAGCGGGCCTGCCGCGCGCTGATGCGCGAGGACTACGACAACCCACCGAAGCAGCTGATCCTGCCGCTGGACGTCCTGGTCAACTTCGTGGCATTGCTGATGCTGTTCGTCGGCGTGGCCGTGTCCTGGGCGGCCAGCACAGTGGCGACTGTCCTCGGCCGGGAGGTCGGTCAGTGGCTCGGGGTCTCGGGGCATCTCGGCTGGTCTCTGCTGATCCGGGGAGTTGGCCTCCTGCTCTCGCTCGCGGTCGCCACCCTGCTGTTCTGGTGGATGTTCCGCTGGTTCGCCTTGACGCCCGTGCCAGCCCGGCTGCTGTGGATCGGCGCACTGGTCGGGGCCGTCCCCCTGGTGCTCCTGCAGACCCTGGCCGGCTACCTGATCGGCTTCTTCACCAACAACCCGTCGGCTGCGCTGTTCGGCCCGGTGATCATCCTGATGATCTTCCTCAACCTCTTCGCGACCCTGATCCTGTACGTCGCCGCCTGGCTGGCGACCGCCCACCCCGTGCCGGCCATCGAGTCCGCGGAGGACGAAGCCCCCGAACCCGAGCCGGCTGAGTCCCGTCCCGGCGAGTTGACCGTCTCCAGCACGGTCGCCGAGAAGTCGATGGGCGTCGGCCTGGCCACCGGGTACACCGTCGGGACGGCCACCGGGATCGGACTGGGTGCGCTCCTGGCCGCCCTGCTTGGCTGGGCGGCCGGACGGAAGGACTGACGTGGCGGTCTCGCGGCGCTCCGCCGTCGATCCGTTCTACGTGATGGAGGTGGCCAAGGCGGCGGCCGCGAGGCAGGCCAGCCACGGCGACGTCATCCCGCTCTTCGTGGGCCAGCCGGCCACCCCGGCGCCGGTGGTCGTTCGCGAGGCTGCGGCCCGCGCCGTCGTCGAGGACGTGCTGGGCTACACCGTCACCAACGGCATCCCCGAACTGCGGACGGCGATCGCGAGGGAGTACCGCCGACGCTACGACGTGGACGTCGACCCGGCCGAGGTCGTGATCACCACGGGCTCGTCGGGTGGGTTCCTGCTGGCCGCCCTGGCCGCGTTCGACGCCGGTGACCAAGTGGCGATGACCCGTCCCGGCTACCCGGCCTACCGAAACACGCTACGCAGCCTCGGCGTCGACGTCGTCGCTCTGGACGCCGGCCCCGACAGCCGCTACCAGCCGACCGTCGCGATGCTGGACGCCTTGCCGCGGCCGCCGAAGGGGCTCGTGCTGGCGTCCCCGTCCAATCCGACCGGGACGATCATCGACACAGGCGAACTGGCGGCCATCGTCGGTTGGTGCGAGGCGCACGCCTGCCGGCTGATCAGCGACGAGATCTACCACGGCATCAGCTTCGGCCGTCCGTGCGCGTCCGCCCGGGAGTACGGCGAAGACGCGATCGTCGTGGGCTCGGTGAGCAAGTACCACTCGATGACCGGCTGGCGGCTGGGCTGGCTGCTGGTGCCGTCCGAGCTGCGGACGCCGATCGAGAACCTGCAGTCGAACCTGGCGATCTGCGCGCCGGCGGTGTCCCAGGTGGCGGCCGTTGCCGCGTTCACCGACGAGGCCCGGGCCGAACTGGATCGACACGTCACCCGCTACGCCCGCAACCGCGACCTGTTGCTGCGTCGGCTCCCCGAACTCGGCCTGACCAGTTTCGCGCCGCCCGACGGTGCCTTCTACGCCTACCTGGAGATCGGCCATCTGACCGACGACTCACTGACCTGGTGCGAGCAGGTCCTGGCGGCGACCGGGATTGCCCTCGCGCCGGGCATCGATTTCGACACCGTTGCCGGCAACCGGACGGCCCGGCTCAGCTTCTGCGGCCAGACCGAGCAGCTGGACGAGGCCCTGGACCGACTGGCCTCCCACCTGCCCCGCTGACGCCGTCCCCCGCTGACCGCCGTCCCCTCTCACCGCCGTCCTCCTCCCCACCGCCGCCCAACGCCGAACGCCTCCGTTCCGGTCAAACGCCACCACCTGGGCTGTGGCGAATGACCGAAACAGAGGCGTTCGGCGGTGGGAGGAGGGGGCAGGGGGTCAGTGCTCGGCGGGGGGTGCCGGCACTGGGGCCGGCTGGCCGATTTCCGCGAGCAGGTCGAGGTACCACTGCTGGCTGATGTCGAACGGCTTGCCGCCCTGGATCCGGTCGAACGCGATCACGCTCAGCGCGTCCCCGTTCTCCTCGTCATTGCCGATGACGCCGGGCGTCCCGGCGAGCGCGGAGTCGACCGCGAGGTCGGTCATCTGCTTGATCAGCGCCAGGTCGTAGTCGTTGGCGGCTGCCGAGCGGGAGTAGTAGCCCGACTTCTGCACGAGCACCTTCTGCGCGTTGAGCATGGACGCGAACTGCTTGGCGAACCACTCGCCGGGATTGATCCGCTCCAGCCGGACGTGGCCGAACGCGTCCCGGGCGACCTCCTGGCCGGCCTTCTCCAGCTCGGCGACGATGTCGGCGACGCCGGCGCCCTCGGACAGGAAGAGGTTCACGCAGCCGACCTCGTCCATCACCGCGAGCAGCCGCTTGGCCTCGGCCTCGATGTCGATGACAGCTTCAGGGACGAAGATCCCGTGGATGTCCCAGGCGCGGGAGTCCAGCCCGATCTCGGGAAGCCATTCGGATTCGGCGACCCACTGGTGGTACTTGCGCGCGGTCGCGGCGGTGAGCCACCCGCAGTTGCGTCCCATGACCTCGTGGACGATCAGGATCCGGGTGCCGGCGTTGTGCTCGGCCAGGACGTTCTTGGCGAACCGCGCGCCCATCTCGGCAGCGGTGTCCGCCCCGAGCGACTGGCGGATCGGGACGACATCGTTGTCGATCGTCTTCGGGAGCCCGACGACGGTCAGCCCGTAGTCGTGCGCAGCGAGGTACGCGGCGAGATCGGCTGCGGTCGTGTTGGTGTCGTCGCCGCCGATGGTGTGCAGGACGTCCACGCCGTCGGCGACGAGCCGGTCGGCGGCGACCTTGAGCGGGTCGGCGCCCTCGGCGACCAGACCTCGCTTGACCAGGTCCTTGGCGTTGGTGAGCTTCACCCGCGAGTTGCCGATCGGCGATCCGCCGTAGCGGTGCAGCAGCGCGGCCTTCTCCCGGACGATGTCGGTCACGGGCAGGAAGTCGCCGGTGAGCAGCCCCTGGTAGCCGTTCTTGTAGGCGATGATCTCGACCTCGGGGGCCAGCTCGGTGTAGCGCTGGATCAGACCGCCGACCGCGGACGACAGGCAGGGGGCGAAACCCCCGGCGGTGAGCAGGGCGACCTTGTGGACCATGGCGTTCTTCCAATCAGTTGCGTGGGTTCCGGCCCAGCCTATCGATCGTGTCCGGACCGGCCCTGTGGAAAGGCTGGTTTGGAACGCCGCGGTGTCGGCAGAATGGACGTGCTCCACCGAGACCGAACCCCCAGGAGGTGAGATGCGCGACCAGCGCGGCATGTCGCTCTCGCCGTTCATCGTCGGCATCCTGCCGGCCCTGCTGATCATGATCGGGCTGGTGGTGGACGGCGGAGCGCAGGCGGCTGCCCAACGTCGGGCCGAGGGGCTGGCCGCTGCGGCCGCCCGAGCAGCGGCGGACGACACGGCGGCCGCGCGACTGGCCGGGGGCACGGTCGACATCCCCCATGCGATCGCCCGCGCGCAGGCTGTGATCGCGGAACGGACCGGAGTCGACGGTGACGTCACCGTGATGGACGGACGGGTCAGCGTCCGTACGCACATCAGCGTTCCGACCGTGCTGCTGAGCCTGATCGGCGTGAACCAGCTGGCCGCGCAGGGATCAGCGGAAGCCGAACTGGTCGGCGATCGTTAGCCGCCTCGCTGGCGTCAGCGAGGCAGGGCCGCGACCATCCGGTCGACGGCCTCGACCACCACCTCCGGTGAGCAGGCCAGGTTGATCCGTACCCACTGGTCGTGGGTGCCGGCGAACATGACGCCGGGGGAGAAGGCCACCCGTCCGCGCTCGCGGAAGGTCGTCGCGGGGTCGGCCAGCCCGAGCGGAGAACAGTCGACCCACGCGAGGTAGGTCCCGTCCGTGGGACGGTACGACAGCGCCGGGAGCCTGGCGGCCAGACGCTCGGCCAGCAGCACCTTGTTCGCCGCGATCTCGGTGCGGAGTTCGTCCACCCAGTCCTGGCACTCGACCAGCGCGGTGGTATGGGCGAGGTTCGCGAAGTGCCCGCTGGAGCCCTGCGCGAGTGGCGGCAGCTGCGCGAGCACGGCGGTCGCCTCGGCGCCGGCGATGACCAGGCCTGCCTTGAACGCGGCGAGGTTCCACGCCTTCCCGGCCGACGTGACGCTGATCGCGCGCTCACCGCCGGGGACGGTGAGCAGTGGGACGAACTGGACGCCCGGAGCGACCAGTGGCGCGTGGATCTCGTCGACGATCACCTGCACGCCGTGCCGGTTCGCCAGCGCCATCACCGCCTCCAGCTCCGCAGCGGTATGCACGGTGCCGTTGGGGTTGTGCGGCGAGCACAGCAGGTAGGCCGTGGGCGCGTCCTGGCCGGAGAACGCGGCTTCGAGTGCGGCCGGGTCGAGGCGTCCCTCCGTGGTCAGCGGCGCCTCGACGATCCGGCGGCGGTAGCCGCTCACCACCGCGCGGAAGGGCGGGTAGACCGGCGGGTTGATCACGACGGAGTCACCCTCCGCGGTGGTCGCCTGCAGCACCGCGAGGATGGAGTTCATCACGTCCCCCGCGCGGCGGATCTGGCGAGGAGCCGACACCGTCCAGCCCCAGCGGCGCTCGGCCATCGCGGCGTACGCCTCGGCGTACGCGGTGCCGTGCGGGTACCCGGTGTCGCCGCGTTCACAGGCGGCGACGACGGTCCGGGCGACCTCGGGCTGGATCCGGGCGTCCATCTCGGCCACCCACAGCGGCAGCACGTCCGGGTCATAGGTGCGCCACTTGAGGCTGGTGCGGGCACGAAGCTCTGCGAGGGGGACCGACAACAACGCCATGGGGGCACCCTATCCAGCCGACCTCACTTCTCCTGACTGTCGCTGACGTGCCGGGGCCGTTGTCGTAGGGTGATTCTCCATGGCCCGCTACTTCGATGTGCATCCTGAGAACCCCCAGCCCCGGTCGCTCTCGCAGGCAGCGGAGGTGGTCACGGCCGGCGGCCTGCTGGCGTATCCGACCGACTCGGGCTACGCACTCGGCTGCCAGCTCGGCAACCGGGACGGGCTGAGCCGCATCCGCGCACTCCGCCAGCTCGACGACGGGCACCACTTCACGCTGGTCTGCAGCGAGTTCGCCCAGCTCGGCCAGTACGTCCAGATGGACAACGACGTCTTCCGGGCCGTGAAGGCGGCGACACCGGACGCCTACACCTTCATCCTGAAGGCCACCCGGGAGGCGCCGAAGGTCATGCTCCACCCCAAGAAGAAGACGGTCGGCGTCCGTGTCCCGAAGCACACCACCGCGCTCGAACTGCTGAAGGTGCTCGGCGAGCCGCTGGTGTCGTCCACCCTGATCCTGCCCGGCCAGACCGAGCCCATGACCGAGGGCTGGCTGGTGAACGAGGAGCTGGGCAACCAGGTGGACGCCGTCCTCGACTCCGGCGACTGCGGCCTGGAGCCGACCACGGTGATCGACCTGTCGGAGGACGAGCCGGTGATCATCCGGGTCGGCGCCGGCGACCCAGGTCCGTTCGAGCCCTGAGCCGGAGCCGCTCAGCCGACCTGCACGTCGATCACGTGGTAGCCGGTGGCGCCGTCCGGGAGGACTCCCTGCACCTGCGCGGTCTGGGGGACGCCTGAGCCGTCGTAGGCGCGGGCGGACAGCCGGTGCTGCCCGGACGGCGCGTCCCACGGCAGGTACCACTGGCGCCAATAGTCGAGACCAACGTCCGGACCGAGCCGGGCGTCCTGCCACGGGCCGTCGTCCACCTGCACCTGCACGCGGCTGACTCCCCGGTGGGTCGCCCAGGCGACGCCGGCCACCACGGTCGCACCGGCGGCGATGGGGCCGTGCGGGACGTCGATCCGGGTCGCCGTCTTCACCGGAGCCTGCTGCGCCCAGCCGCGCGCCGTCCAGTACGCCACGTCCGCGGCGAAGGTGGTCAGCTTCAGCTGGGTGAGCCACTTGGTGGCGCCGACGTAGCCGTACAGACCGGGGGTGAGCAGCCGGGCGGGGAAGCCGTGCTCCCTGGTCAGCGGCTGGCCGTCCATGGCGACCGCGACCATGGCGTCCCGGCCGTCGCGGAGAACGGGGAGGGGCGTGCTGGCGGTGAAGCCGTCCACAGAGGTGCTCAGCACCTGCTCCGCGCCAGGGGACGGCTGGGCGCGCTCCAGCAGGTCCGCGACCCGGACGCCGAGCCAGCGCGTGCTGCCGCAGTACGGGCCGCCGATCTCGTTGGAGACGCAGGTGAGGGTGATGTCCCGCTCGATCAGAGGCATTGCCAGCAACTCGTCCCAGGTGAGGCTGAACGGGTTGGCCACCATTCCGGTCACGTCGAGCCGCCAGCCGGCGGTCTCCAGGCTGGGGACGAAGAGCGCCGTGTCGACCCGGTAGAAGTCCGGCACCGGCGTCCGCAGCGGGCTGATGCCGGTCACGGTCGTCTCCAGCCCGGTCGGGAAGGTGGGCGCGGTGGACCTCGGCCGCGGCAGGACGATTGGGCTCGCGGTGGGTGCGGAGCCCCTGATGCCGGGAAGGTTGGCCGTCGCGATGGCACCGAGGACGCCGAGGCCCCCGGTGAGCAGGAGGCGCCGGTCGAGCCCCGCGCGACTCGGCGCGCCGGTGATGTCGGGCGACGACCAGCGCAGTTGCCAGCGCAGGGCGGCGACGGCGACGCCGGCGGCGACGAGGCTCGGCAGGAAGCCGAACGGCCCGGCGGTGGGACGGCTCACCGCCGCCGCGATCCCGACGAGGCCCAGCCCGGCGAAGATCAGGTCGCCCGCGATCGCCGTCCGTCCGGCCCAGAGCCCGGCGGCTGCTCCGAGGAGAACGACGACCACCAGGACGGTGGCGACGAGTAGTGGCTTGTCCGCCGTGCCGACGGTGGAGACGGCCCATTCCTTCAGCCCCGGCGGTGCCAGGTCGATGACGGCCGCGCCGACCGCCTGCAGCGGCGCGGCCGCCGGGTCGAGGGCGCTCCCGACGAGCTGGCCGGCCGCCGTCCCGAGTCCTGCGGCGGCCACGCCTGCGAGGGCTCGCCCGCCACGGGTCACCCGGCCAGTATTGCTCGCGTTCTCAGGCGGAGTCGGGGCTGCCCGGTGGCACAGTTGCCCACGATCGCCGGCCCGCCGTCGCCGGCTTCAGGACGTCGGCACCGGTCCGGTCGACGACCGCACGATGAGTTCGGGCCGGAAGCTGAGGTCCAGCCGCGGGCTCGGGGTGCCGTCGATCTCGCCGAGCAGCGCCAGCACGACGGCCTCGCAGATCGCGCCGACCGGCTGGTGGACGGTGGTCAGCGGCGGGTCGACGAACGCGATCAGCGGTGAGTCGTCGTAGCCGACCACCGAGACGTCCCTCGGCACGTCCAGGCCGAGGCTGCGTACGCCCTGGATCGCGCCGAGGGCCATCAGGTCCGAGCCGCAGATCAGCGCGGTGTGGCCGGAGGAGACCATCGCCTTGGCGGCCTCCTTGCCGCCCTCGAGGGTGTACAGGGTGCGGAAGATGTGGGGACGCGCGTCCTTCACTCCCAACTGCTCCGCCAGTGCCACCCGGAACGCCGCGATCTTCGCCTGGGCGGGGGCGAAGCGGTCCGGGCCGATGAGCAGCGCGATGTCGCGGTGGCCCATCGTGATCAGGTGCCGGACGGACGCGTCGACTCCGGCGGCGTCGTCGGTGCTGGCGAAGAAGCCGTCGACTCCGGGCGCGTAGCCGTTGATGAAGGCCAGCGGGAGGCCCCGCGCGCGGAGGTCGCCGTACCTGCCGGGGTCTGCGGAGGAGTCGGCGTGCAGCCCGGAGACCAGGATGAGCCCGGAGACCCCCTGGCCCAGGAGTACCTGGATCGAGTCGTCCTCCGTGGTTCCTCCCGGCGACTGCGTGCACAACAGCGCGGTGTAGCCGCGGTGCGAGAGCCGCTGTTCGAGCCCCTGGGCGAAGGCCGGGAAGATCGGGTTGTTCAGTTCCGGGACGATCACGCCGATCAGCCCGGATGTCTTGGGCAGCAGCGCGGCCGGGCGCTTGTAGCCGAGCATGTCGAGGGCCGCGATGACAGCGGTGCGGACCTCCTCGCCGACTCCCGGCTTCCCGTTGAGCACCCGGGACACGGTGGCGGTACTGACCCCGGATACCTGGGCGATGTCGAGTAGGCGCGGCTTGCGCGAGGTGTGGGGAACCTCAGCGGGCATCTCTGGTGACTCCTTGTACGACGGCATCGTCCTGGCGCCAGGTCGATGGTGGGGGACAAGGCCCTTCGCCGCGGCACAGTATTCCATCTTGATAACGACCGCGCAACGAGTTACGTAACTGTGCAACCGCGTACTATGCTCAGCGCAACGGCGCGTCTGGACGACGTCCCGAACCATCAATGAAGAGGAGCATGATGCGAAGGAGCATCCGCACATTGGGAGTCGCCGCGGCGGTCGTGGCGCTGAGTGCATGTTCGAGCGGCCCGGCCGCCACCAGTGGAGCGCCGGCGACGTCCGCTCCGACAACGTCCGCGGCGGCCGACTACTCCGGCGTCACGTTGACCATGTGGGTGGACCAGGACCGGTTCAAGGCTGTCGACGCCGCTGCGAAGCAGTTCACCGAAGCCACCCATGCCAAGGTCACGCTCGTCACCAAGGACGCGGGCAAGATGCGCGACGAGTTCACCGCCGCCTTCGACGCCGGCACCGCTCCCGACATCCTGCTCGGTGCCCACGACTGGCTGGGTGGCCTGATCCAGAACGGCGCGGTCAGCCCCGTCCCGCTCGGTGACAAGGCCTCCGCGTTCACCAAGGTCGCCGTCGACGCGTTCACCTACGACGGCCAGACCTACGGCGTGCCGTACGCGATCGAGAACATCGCGCTCGTCCGCAACACCAAGCTCGCCTCGTCGGCCCCGGCAACGTGGGACGACATGATCGCGGCCGCCAAGGGCTCGAAGGTGCCCGTCGCGCTGCAGGTCAGCGAGAACGGCGACGCGTACCACATGTACCCGATGCAGACCTCCTTCGGCGCCAAGGTTTTCGCCCAGGACGCCTCGGGCTCGTACACCACCGAACTCGCGATGGGCGGCGACGCCGGCCACGCCTTCGCCAACTGGCTCGGCCAGCAGGGCAAGGCCAAGAACATCGTGGTCTCGATGGACGGCGACAAGGCCAAGTCCGCCTTCATCAACGGCCAGACCCCGTTCTACATCACCGGTCCGTGGAGCATCGCGGACATCAAGAAGGCCGGCATCGACATCTCGGTCGACCCGATCCCGTCCGCGGGTGGCCAGCCTGCCGCGCCGTTCTCGGGCGTCCAGGGCTTCTATGTCTCCTCCAAGAGCGCCAACCCGATCGTCGCCGCCGACTTCCTGCTGAACTACATCGCCACCGATGAGGTCCAGACCCAGCTCTACAAGGTCGGGAACCGCACCCCGGCCCTGACCTCGGCAGCAGAGAAGGCCCTCGCCGACGACCCGATCACCAAGGGCTTCGCGGCCGTGGCGGCACAGGCCGTCCCGATGCCGTCCATCCCTGAGATGAACGCCGTGTGGACCTACTGGGGCAAGACCCAGGTCGAGATCATCTCCGGCAAGGCCAGCGACCCGGCCAAGGCCTGGGACGCGATGATCGCCGCCATCCAGAAGGATCTCAAGAAGTAGGCCGAATCCGGATCGACCGATCGGCATTGCGGGAGTACGTTGCTCTCGCAATGCTGATCGGTATCCCAACTGCGTGAGAGGAAACTGATCCGGTGGCGGTGTCAGAGCAGACGAAGCCGGTCCGTCCCGCCTCCTCGGGGGAGGCGTGGAACTCGAAGACATTCACGGTGGGCTTCGCGGTGAAGCTGCTGTTGATGTGCCTGGTCAACGCGTTCGGGCTCTACATCGTCTACGCGGCCTACGCGAACCAGTCCTGGTGGGTCCTCGCGGGCATGGTGGTCATCCTGCTGGCGCTGGACTACACCTATTTCACCAATCGCTACACCCTCCCGGCGAAGTACATGCTGCCCGGGGTGATCTTCCTGCTCGTCTTCCAGGTCTTCGCGGTGTTCTTCAACGGCTACATCGCGTTCACCAACTACGGCGACGGCCACCGGCTCAGCTCACCGCAGGAGGCCGCGGCTTTCGCCCTGCTCCAGGACACCAAGTGCGTGCCGGGCGGTGCCTACTACCCGATGGCCGCCGTCCGCCAGGGCAGCGAGATCTTCATCGCGATCTCCAAGCCGGACGCCAGCGTGTGGGTCGGGAACGAGGCCAACGCGATGGCCGCCGTCCCGGGAGCGCAGGTCGGCGCCGGCGGCAAGATCACCTCGGTGCCCGGTTACGAGATCGTGCCACCCGCGGAGATCGGCCAGAAGCTCCAGGGGCTCAAGGCGCCGATCGGTGACGAGCCGGGACGGGTGATCCAGGCGGCCGGCGTGATGGCCTGCGACGCGGCGTCCACCCTGAAGTGGGATCCGGCCGCACAGACCATCACCGACACCACCACCGCGACCGTGTACCACGCCACCGACAAGGGGTTCTTCCTCGCCGACGGTGAGACAGCGGGCGGTCACCGCTTCCGCACCGGCTGGCAGGTGTGGGTCGGTCTCGACAACTTCACCAGCGCCTTCTTCTCCGACTCCGAGTACGGCCAGTACTTCGTGTCGGTGACGCTGTGGACCTTCGCGTTCGCCTTCCTCTCGGTGTTCCTCACCTTCGTCTTCGGCACCTTCCTCGCGATCGTCCTGAACGACGAGAGGGTGAAGGGACGCAAGCTCTACCGGACGTTGCTGCTGCTGCCCTACGCCTTCCCGTCCTTCCTGGGCGCGCTGGTGTGGCGCAACATGCTGAACGTGGACGGCTTCATCAACCAGATTCTGGGCGGGGCCGGCATCGACTGGCTGCAGACCCAGACCGAGAGCGGCTACTGGCTGGCCCGGGGCTCGCTGCTGCTGGTCCAGCTGTGGCTGGGCTTCCCCTACATGTTCCTGATCTCGACCGGCGCGCTGCAGTCGCTGCCCGGCGAGCTCAAGGAGGCGGCGGTGGTGGACGGCGCGAGCCCCGCCCGGATGTGGCTCAACGTGACCGGGCCGTTGCTGCTGATCTCGACCGCCCCGGTGCTGGTTGCGTCCTTCGCCTTCAACTTCAACAACTTCACGCTGATCTACATGCTGACCAAGGGCGGGCCGTCCTTCGGCGCCACCGAGCCGGTCGGAGCGACCGACATCCTGATCTCGATGGTGTACCGGATCTCCGGCGTCGGCGGGGGCGCGGCGCGGGCCGACCTCGGCCTGGCCGCAGCCCTGTCGATCATCATCTTCATCATCGTCGCCGTGATCGCCGTCCTGGGGTTCCGGCAGACCCGCAAGCTCGAGGAGATGGTCTAGATGTCATCGCAGACCCTGTCCCGTCCAACCGACGCTCCGGCCGTCCCCACGCAGAACCGGATGAGCTTCGGCCGGTGGTTCGGCAGCGTCGGCCTGCGCCACATCGTGGGCGTCGTCGCCGTGGTGTTCGCCGCGTTCCCGATCGTGTACGTCATCTCGGCCTCGGTCTCGACCAAGAACACCATGACCGACGCGAACAACCTGTTCGCGACCTTCACCTGGGAGAACTACGCGATGCTCGGGTGCGATCCGAGCGTCGCGGCCGACGCGAACAAGTGCGCGAAGGTCCAGTACTTCTGGCAGTGGTTCGGCAACTCGCTGGGGATCTCGACGGTCACCGCCATCGGCACCGTCCTGATGGGGGCGGCGGCCGCGTACGCCTTCTCCCGGTTCCGCTTCACCGGACGCCGGTTCGGCCTGAACGCGCTGCTGGTGATCCAGATGTTCCCCCAGATGCTGGCCTTCGTCGCGATCCTCATCCTGATGACGACCCTGGGGCAGGTCGTGCCGATCCTCGGCACCGGGTCGGCGGTCGCGTTGGTCGCGGTGTACTTGGGCGGCGCGCTCGGGGCGAACACCTTCTTGATGTACGGCTTCTTCAACTCGATCCCGCACTCGCTGGACGAGGCGGCGAAGATCGACGGCGCCACCCACGCCCAGACGTACTGGACGATCATCGTCCCGCTGGTGATCCCGATCCTGGCCGTGACCGCGCTGCTGAGCTTCATCGGCACCTTCGGGGAGTACATCCTGGCCAGCGTGGTGCTCGGCGGCGGGGCGCAGTCGAACTGGACCCTACCGATGGGCCTGTACCTCCTGGTCGGCGACAGCCGGGCGCCCGAGCTGACGCTGTTCTCGGCCGGGGCGGCCGTCGCGGCGCTCCCGGTCCTGCTGCTGTTCCTCTTCCTGCAGAAGTACATCGTCTCCGGGCTCACCGGTGGAGCCGTGAAGGGCTGACCCGCGCCGGACCGGTCGTCGTCGCCACCCGCGACAGCCACGCCATGCCACGCTCACGAGGAGGAAGATGACTGCGCCGCACCTGCTCGGCCTGCCGCACCACGACGGTTCGAGGCTGTACGTCGACGGCCGGCAGTTCGCGCTCGGGGACGTCGTGGAGGTCCGGCTGCGCGTCCCGAGGGGCTTCGGCGAGACCGGGGTGCTGCTGCGGGTCTCGCGGGACGGCGACCCGCTGAAGCTGCCCGCCCGCCTGCAGCGCGAGGACGCGCACGAGCGGTGGTACGCGGTGACGATGCCGGTGGACAACCCGGTGGTGAGCTACCGCTGGCTGCTGCGGCGGGGCGAGGACTACGTGTGGCTCACCAACCGGGGACTGTTCGCGCGGGACGTCTCGGACGTGGGCGACTTCCGGGTGACGGTGTTCCCGGACGCCCCGGACTGGGCCGCAGACGCCGTCGGGTACCAGATCTTTCCCGACCGGTTCGCCCGCTCGGCTGCCGCCGATGCCCGTCCCGCCCCGGAGTGGGCGGTGCCGGCGGACTGGGACGACGAGCCCGCGAAGGAGGGGGACGCCGCCGTCCGGCAGTTCTTCGGCGGCGATCTCGACGGGATCGCCGCCAGGCTCGACTACCTCCAGGACCTGGGGGTCAACCTGCTCTACCTGACGCCCTTCTTCCCGGCGCGCAGCACGCACCGCTACGACGCGTCCACGTTCGCGCGGGTGGATCCCGCGCTGGGCGGGGACGCGGCACTCGCCCGGCTCGCGGACGCCGTCCACGCGCGCGGCATGCACCTGATCGGCGACCTCACCACCAACCACACCGGGGACCGGCACGAGTGGTTCCAGGCAGCGCTGGCGGACCGGAACTCGGTCGAGGGCGGGTTCTACTACTGGGCGCAGGAAGCCCCGGTCGACTTCGCGCGCTGGCAGCGCTCCCAGGCCGAGCAGTGGGGCGCGGAGGTGGAGACCGAGGTCGACGGCGTCCCCTTCGACTACGTGTCGTGGCTGGGGGTGGCGTCCCTGCCGAAGCTCAACTGGGGCTCTCCGGAGCTCTGGGGCCGGATGGTCACCGGTCCGGAATCGGTGATGGGGCGCTTCCTGCGTCCGCCGTTCGGGCTGGACGGGTGGCGGATCGACGTCGCCCACATGACCGGACGGTACGCGGCCGACGACTACTACGCCGACGTGGCGCGAGCCGCTCGCGCCACGGTCGACTCGGTGGGCGGCCTGCTGGTGGGCGAACACTTCTACGACCTGTACAACGACCAGCTCGGCGACGGGTGGCAGTCGGTGATGAATTACCAGGGTTTCATCAAGCCGCTGTGGTCCTGGCTCACCCGGCCGGGCACGGACCTGCGGTTCGCCGACCTGCCGCTGCCCATCCCGAGGCGTTCCGCGGTGGACGTGGTGGCGACCATGCGCGACTTCGACGGCTCGGTGCCCTGGGCGCTGTACTCCCGGCAGTGGAACATGCTGGGCTCTCACGACACCGCGCGGATCGCCACCATCACCGGCGACCCGCGACTGGTCGAGGTGGGGGCGGCCTGGCTGTTCACCTATCCCGGGATCCCGGCCGTGTTCGCCGGGGACGAGGGCGGAGCGCTGGGCACCAACGGGGAGCATGCCCGCACGAGCATGCCGTGGGACCAGATCGGCACCGGGGGCGGCTCGCGCTGGGACGCGTCCGCCTTCGCGCGCTATCGCAGCCTGATCGCGCTGCGGCGGGGGAGTGGAGCGCTGCGCGAGGGTGGCCTGCGCTGGGCCGTGGTCGCAGCCGACGCGACCGCCTACCTGCGGGAGACCGCGGACGAGACGGTGCTGGTGGTGCTGGCTCGAGCGCCGTGGGAGGGTGCCCGGCTGCCCGGCTGGCTGCTGGCTGCCGGCGAGCGGCCCGAGCTGCTGTACGGGGGGAGTGCAGCCGGGACGCCGGAGCTGTCCTTCGACGGCGAGCACCTCGTGGTCTCCGGAGACGGTCCGGCCGTCGGAGTCTGGCGCCTGACGGGTGGGCGGGGGCTGGGCTGAAGGCTCACCACAAGGTGATCAGCCACCAGGCCAGGCCCGCGCAGGCGGCTGCGTACAGGACGCTGACGAAGGTGCCGATGATGAATCGCTCGGCCGCGCCGGTGGTGGTGGCCTGCAACTCCGGGTAGCGGGCGAGGCCCTTGACGGCCAGCACCACGGCGATGCCTGCGCCGAAGCCGACGAGGATGGTCGCGTAGACCGCCAGGCGCTCCAGCAGGCCGATCCAGTGGCCGCCGCGCAGCGTGGAGGCGGCGGCCTGGATGCCGGGGGAGGCCACCTCGGCCGCGCCGGCCGGTGTCGTCTTGCCCGCAGGCGCGTCGGCGAGCCGGAAGACCCGGCGAACCAGGGGACTGCCGGCGAACACGGCCGCGGCGCCGAGGGCAGCGATCACCAGGCATTTCAGGACGATCGCCCAGACCGGGTTCATGGCCGTCCACCCAGCTCGGCTGGCTGTCCACCCAGCACCTGGACGCGTCCCAGCAGCCGAGCGGCGAGCCGGGTTCCGCGCGCTCCCTCCTCACGGGCGGACGCGGCGAGGCGCTGGCTCACCGCCGACCGGGAGATGCCGAGGCGCTCGGCGGCTTCGGCGCTGGTCAGGCCGGCATCCAGCAGGTCCATGAGCTCCCATCCCTCCCGGCTGCGGCGGGCGAGCGTCCCGCGGAGCAGCCAGAGCGCGGTCTCGGCGTCCGCGGCGGCGTCGAGGACTTCACCGTAGCCGTCGCCACCGACGGCGGCGGGCAGGCGGAGCGCGAAGTCGGTCGGCTGGCGGCGGGCCGCCGTGATCGCTTCCCGTGCCGCCAGGTAGGCGGGTCCCCGGGCTTCCCGGGTGGACGAGGGGAGCGGCGCGTCCACGGTCCCCGCGCCGACGCCGATCCGCCAGCCGGACAACCTGGTCAGCCTCACGACGGCGTCGACGACCGCGTCCGGTGCGGCGAGCAGCGCCTGGACCTCGTCGCCGGCCGTCCGTTCGAAGGGCAGGACGCAGTCCAGATCGGCCAGCTGCGCCAGGGCGTGCGGGACGGCGTCCGCGCCGGTGCGGCTGGAGACCTGGTCGGCGATGATCGCGAAAGTGAAGTCTGCATCCTTCATTCCTCCAAGTTAAGCCACGTCACTGAATCAGGCAAGGGGTTGGCTGGTGTCCGATGTCCGGATCGGGCATCGATAGGCTGCCCGGGTGACTGTTCGCCTGGTGCTCTGCGACGTTGACGGCACGCTCCTTGCTCCTGACCGGGAGCGCGTGACCGACCGGGTGCGGACGGCAGTGCGGTCGGCCGTCGAGGCGGGCCTGCTCGTGGGTTTCGCGACCGGCAGGACGGCACCGGGAGTGCAGCCGCTGGTCCTGGACCTGGGGCTGCGCGACGCCTGGGCCGTGTGCAACAACGGGACGGTGCTGGCGCGGTTCGGGGACGTACCTGGCGGCTGTGAGGTCCTGCAGGAGGTGACGTTCGACCCCGCGGCGGCCGTCGCGGGAGTTCTCCGGGCGATTCCCGGCGCGATCGTGGCGTCCTGGCGGGACGACACCTACCTGACGACGGGGCCGTTCCCGCCGGGAGAACTCGTCGCCGAGAGGGAGGCTCCGCTGGACGAGGTCCTGGCCGGCTCGGTGACGAAAGCCGTGCTGCGTTGGCCGGACCGCACCAGCGCGGAGATCCTTCCGCTGCTGGAGGAGGTGGAGCTGCCGGCGACCGTGGTGGGCCTGCCATCGAGGCTCGCGGCGTGGCTTGACCTCGTGCCGGCCGCGGTGTCCAAGGCGTCGGGCGCGGCGGCCCTGGCCGACTGGCTCGGCCTGGAGCCCGCGGAGGTGCTGGCCGTTGGCGACGACTACAACGACCTCGACCTGCTGCGCTGGGCCGGCCGGGGCGTCGCGATGGGCGGTGCGCCGGACGCCGTCCTGGCTGCTGCTGACGAGGTCACGGCACCGGTGGCCGAGGACGGGCTCGCCGACGTCCTGGAAGCGCTGGTGGGGGAGTCGCCGGCCTTTCTGGCACTCCAGTAAAGCCTGTGGCCTTAACTTCACTGAGTTTAGCTTGGAGCCTGAACTCAGTCGGGGCGGGGGCTGTCACAGAGACCCGCCAGGATCGCGCCCGGCATGGCCTGGAGCAGCGCGTCGGGGGTGATCTCGATGGACAGTTCGGGCCGGCCGCCGCCGCAGTACAGCACGTCCAGGCCGGTCAGGGAGACGTCCAGCACGAGCCGGACGCCGGGTGAATCGCTGATCGGAGAGACGCCGCCCGGCGTCATGTCGAGCCGTTCCAGGTCGTCCGGGGCGGCCGGACTGAGGGATGCGCGCGGGACGCCGAGCGCGGCCGCCAGGCTGCCGTAGCGCAGCCGGCCGCGTCCGGGGATCGCCGCGAGCGCAACGGCGCCGTCGCCGAGGACGAACGCCAGGGTCTTGGCCGAGGAGTCGACGTCGAGGCCGGTGAGGTGGAGTTCGTCGAAATTCCGTGCCGGCGGGTGCCGGTGGACACGGAAGGGCAGGCCGAGTGCCTGGAGCGTCCGGATGGGGGCAGGGACATCGTCCATGGACGTCATTGTGCAGGCCAGGCTGGTCTCAGGTCGCGTAATGTCATAATGTCGCTTATCGGACATGAAGTCACGCCGGGTCCGACGGTGGAGTGGGTGGTGGAACCGAGGGATCCCGCAGCGGATGCCGGCGAGCCTGAGGCTCGGGCCAGGGAGCGACTCAGTGGTGGCTGGTGAAGAAGTCCGAGACCGGCACGAACAACGACGAGGTCTGGAATCCGAAGTAGGTGACGGCAGTGACGATCACTGCAGCCACCATGGCCACCATGATGGCGTACTCGACTGCTGTCGCGCCCCGCTCACTCCCCCTCATCACGGCGCTCAATCTAGCCATTGATTGTTGACCCGGTGATCATTTCCTCCGTATTGGCGCAGATTCGAGGGTTTCGGTCACCCCGTTGGAGGACACCCCGGCTTTCAGAGGTTGATCATGTGGCCGGCGATGCCCTCGACGGCCTCCTTGAGCGCCTCGGACAGGCTCGGATGCGCGTGGATGTTGCGTCCGACCTCGTCAGCGGTCAGGTCCCAGAGCTGGGCCAGGGTGAGTTCCGGCAGGAGTTCTGAGACGTCCGGGCCGATCATGTGGGCGCCGAGCAACTCGTTGTAGCGGGCGTCGGCGACGACTTTCACGAAACCGGTCGTATCCCCCAGTCCCTGCGCCTTTCCATTTGCACTGAAGGGGAACTTGGAGACCTTGACGTCGTAACCCGCGTCCCTCGCCTGCGCCTCCGTGTAGCCGAACGAGCCCACCTGCGGCTGGCAGTAGGTCGCCCGCGGCACCATCGTGTAGTTGATCGGCATCGTCTCGACGCCGGCGATCGTCTCGGCGGCGACCACGCCCTGCGCCTCGGCCGTGTGTGCCAGCATCAGCTTCGCGGTGACGTCGCCGATCGCGTAGATGCCCTCGACGTTGGTGCGCATGTAGTCGTCGATCGCGATCGCCCCGCGGTCGGTCAGGGCGACCCCGGTGTTCTCCAGGCCGTAGCCCTCCGTCCGCGGTGCGAAGCCCAGCGACTGGAGCACGCGTTCGGCCTCCAGCACCTGCCCCTCTCCCCCGCCGGCCGGGCTGACCCGCACCCGGACGCCGGAGTCGGTCTCCTCGATGGCGTCGACCTTGGTGGCCGTCATCACCTTCACCCCGAGCTTGCGGTACGCCTTGGCCAGCTCGGCGGACACGTCCGCGTCCTCGTTCGGCACCATCCGGTCGAGGTACTCCACGATGGTCACGTCCACGCCGTAGTTCGCCAGGACGTAGCCGAACTCGGTGCCGATCGCGCCGGCGCCGCAGATGACGATGGACGCCGGCAGGTCGGCAGACAGGATCTGCTCCTCGTAGGTGAACACCCGCGCGCTGCGCTGGGTGCCCGGCAGCAGCTTGGTGGTCGCGCCGACCGCGATGATGCAGGCGTCGAACGTCACCTCGGTCTGGCTGCCGTCCGCGGCGGCGACGCTGATGGCCTTCGGGCCGGTGAACGTCCCCCACCCGTCCAGTTCGGTGATCTTGTTCTTCCGCATCAGGAAGTGGACGCCCTTGACCATGCGGTCGGACACCGTCCGGCTCCGGCTGAACGCGGTCTCGTAGTTGAACCTGACCTCGCCCTCGATCCCGAACATGTCGGCGTCACGAGTGAAGATGTGCGCGATCTCGGCGTTGCGCAACAGAGCCTTGGTCGGGATGCAGCCCACGTTCAGGCACACCCCTCCCCACCACTGCTTCTCGATCACCGCGACGCTCTTGCCCAGTTGGGCCGCGCGGATGGCGGCGACGTAGCCACCGGGGCCGGCACCGAGTACGACAACGTCGAAGTGTTGGGTCATGCTGGTCACTCTAGCGCCGCCCTCCGGGGCGGTGACGTGCCCTCCCGGGTGCGTCTCATATCCCATGTGAGATAAGGTGGCCTTGTGACGGAACTCCTCCCCCGCAGTATCGGCACGCTCATTCGGGACGCGCGAAAACAGCGCGGCCTGACCCAGCAGGAGCTGGCGGACGTGCTCGGCACCTCGCAGAGCGCCGTGCACCGGATCGAGTCCGGCGGCCAGAACCTCAGCCTGGAGATGATCAACCGGATCGCGGGTGCGCTGGAGAGTCCCCTGATCACCCCGGGCCCCGGCGGTCCGACGCACCTGCGGATCCAGGGACCGGTCACCCTCCACGGGGCCATCGAGGTGCGTTCCTCGAAGAACGCCGCCGTGGCGCTGCTGTGCGCGTCCCTGATCAACCGGGGACGCACCGTGCTGCGCGGGATCGCCCAGATCGAGGAGGTCAACCGGCTGCTCGAAGTACTGACCAGCATCGGCGTCCGGGCCACCTGGTCCCAGGACAAGAGCGAACTGGAACTGATCCGTCCCGAGCGCCTCAACCTGGCCAACATGGACGTGGCCGCCGCCCGCAGGACCCGTTCCATCATCATGTTCCTCGGCCCGCTGCTGCACTCGGAGTCCACCTTCGACCTGCCGTACGCCGGCGGCTGCAACCTCGGCGCCCGCACGATCACCCCCCACCTGCACGCCCTGCGGCACTTCGGTCTCGCGGTGGCGACAACCCGCGGCTACTACCACTCCGAGGTGGCCGACGTGCAGCAGGAGAACCTCCGGATCACCCTTACCGAGCGCGGCGACACCGTCACCGAGAACGTCCTGATGGCCGCTGCCCTCTTCCCGGGGCGGACGGAGATCCGCAATGCCTCGAGCAACTACATGGTCCAGGACCTGTGCTTCTTCCTCAACGACCTGGGCATCGCGGTCGACGGCATCGGCACCACCACGCTGGTCGTCCATGGACGCGGCCACATCGAGGCCGACGTCACCTATTCCCCCTCCGAGGACCCGATCGAGGCGATGAGCCTGCTGACCGCCGCCATCGTCACCAACTCCGAGCTCACCATCCAGCGCGCGCCGATCGAGTTCCTGGACGTCGAACTCGCGATCCTGGCCGAGATGGGCCTGGACTACCGGTTGAGCGAGGAGTACCCGTCCCATAACGGCCGGACGCGGCTGGTCGACATCACCGTCCGGCCGTCGGTCCTGCACGCGGCGGCCGACAAGATCCACCCCATGCCCTTCCCCGGGCTGAACATCGACAACCTGCCGTTCTTCGCGGTGATCGCCGCGACGGCCGAGGGCCGCACGATGATCCACGACTGGGTGTACGAGAACCGGGCGATCCACCTGCTCGACCTCACCAAGCTGGGTGCCGACGTCCAGTTGCTCGACCCGCACCGGATCGTCGTCACCGGGCCGACCCGCTGGCGGGGGCAGGAGATCGTCTGCCCGCAGGCGCTGCGTCCCGCCGTGTGCCTGCTGCTCGCTGCGCTGGCGGCCAAGGGCACCAGCGTCCTGCGGGACGTGTACGTGATCAACCGCGGCTACGAGGACCTGCCGAACCGGCTGAACGCCCTCGGTGCGAAGGTCGAGGTCTTCCACGACTGACCCTCCCGCGTGAGGCGAAGCGGTCTGGGCAGGAATGCCCAGACCGTTCGTGCGCTGCAGGCGCTGCAATGGGGTGGGCGAGGAAGGGAGACGCCATGGAGCCCCTGACAGCAGCCGACCGGGAGGCCCTGGAGGACAAGGCGGCGCTCGACACGTACCGGACGCTGCGCTCCGGCCTCGTCACGATCGGCGTGCTGCTCGCGCTGGGACTGGTCGTCCACATCGTCCGGTCCGGGGGACGGGTGCCACCGTCGATCTCGGCGACCTTCTACACCGACGACCTGCGGGGCATCTTCGTGGCCACGCTGCTGGCGGTGGGGCTGGCGCTGGTCACGGTGAAGGGGCGTCCCGGTGCGGAGAACAGCCTCCTCGACATCGCCGGCATCCTGATCCCGGTGGTCGGGTTCGTGCCGACCCCGATCGCTGACCCCAGCTGTCCGGTCCCCGGAAGGGACTGCGTCCCGGCAGCGTTCGACACCGCGATCGACACCAACATGCTGGCCTACCTCGGGGCCGGCCTGCTGGCGCTGCTCGTCGCCGGCTGGCGGATGTGGTCGGTCCGCTCGTCGACACCGTGGAGTCCCTCCACTCGCACCGGGGTGTTGGCCCTGGCCGCGCTGTGGGTGGTGTACGCCGGCGCGTACGCGCTCGTCCGGCCGGTGTTCGTCCAGTACGCCCACTACACGTCGGCCATCTCGTTCTTCGTGCTGCTGATCATCGTGGTCTGGATCAACGGGCGGAACTCGACCGGCGTCGGCGACCTGGCCGACCTCTCCGGGGCCGCCTACCGGCGGATCTACCGGAGCATCGCGATCGCCATGCTGGTGGCGGTCGCTGTCGGCGTGGTGGTGTTCGCCGTGACCGGACGGCAGAACGCCGTCGTGGACGACCGGTTCGCGGTCGTGTTCTGGATCGAGGCCGTGCTGCTCGCGCTGTTCGTGACCTACTGGGTCTTCCAGACCGTCGAGCTGTGGTCGTTCACCATCCCGCCGCGGGTCGTGCCGCCCGAGCCCCGGCCGGCAACGTCCTCGGACGGGACGCCGGGACGGGCTACCCCACCGTTGCCAGAGGCGTCGAACTGAGCAGCAGCGGCGTCGCGGACAGCGGCACGGTGACGCGATCGCCGCTGCGGGTCAGTTCGAGCGCGCTCGCGAGGGCGTCGGCGGCGTGGAGGTCGTGGTGCGGCCAGTGCCAGTCGAGCGCGGTCGGCGCGTCCTCGTCGCCGGCGAACGGGCCGGCCTCCCGCCACACGATCTGGAGCGCCTTCGGCGAACCCCCGAAATCGACGGCGTAGGCATGGACGCCGGTGGCGAGGCCGTCGGTGATCCGTCGGACGGCCGTCGCTCCGGCCAGAGCTTCGGCGAGCATGCGGAAGGTTCCGGCGGCCGGCTGGGCGTCGACGAGTTCCCCGTCGCGGAAGTCGAGCAGCGCCAGCCGGGCCGAGACCAGGCCGAGCATGTTGTACGGGTCGGAGTAGTCGGGGATCTCGGGGGCGAGATCCCAGTAACAGGTGGTCGTGATCCCCTCGGCGAAGACGATGACGTTGCGGGTGACCAGTTCCCGGCACGCGATCCGGTCCCGCCGCGCCGCGACGTCCGGTGGGCATCCGTCTAGGAACTGCTGGAGGTCGGCCGGCAGCTCGGCCAGCTGCTCGTACAGCCGGCGCATCGCCCGACGGTCAGGGGTCTCGTCCGGACCCGCGGAGTCCTGCTCCAGCGGCGTGGCGCCCGGCGCGAACGCCGCCATCATCGCGGCCTGCACGGCCTGTTCGGCAGCCGGGAACTCGAAGAACGTCGGGCCTCCGTACTCGCCGACGACCAGCGGCTGGTCGCAGCCGTTGCGGTCGAGCAGTTCCCGGACCGCGGCGAGGTGGCCGGTGATCCGTCGAGGGTCGTCGTACAGGTGGACGTCCACCAGGTCGAAGGCAGACCCGGCCTCGCTGCACACCGTGTCGAAGAAGTCCCACTGCTCACTGCCGGGCTCGGTGCTGAGCGCGTCGTGGCCGATGCCGCCGAGGACGACGTGTCCCGCGCCGGGCACCGACCGGACCGCCTCGGCGAACGTGGTGAGCAGCGCCGCGTACTCCTCTGCGGTGCCCGCCCAGAGCAGTCCGGTGTTGCTCGGCTCGTTCTCGCACTGCCAGTGGAGCACCCACTCGCCGCAGCGGCGGACGAGCTCTGCGACGAACCGCCCGTACGCGGCCGGATCCAGCGGCGGGGACGGCGGCAGGAACGTGGCCGGGGTGCGGGTCGCCCAGGACGAGCTGCTGCACACCGTGATCCAGAGCCGGCCCCCGTCCGCCACCTGCTCGAGCAGCCGATCGACGCTCGTCCAGTCGAGGCGGCCGGGTTCGGGCTCGACCTGGTTCCAGTAGACATAGGCCCTGACCAGACCCGCGTTGAGCCGTCTCGCCGCCGGGCCGAAGTCGTCCGGGGGCCCGAACAGGCCGTAGCTGATCCCCCGGACGACGCCCATCGTCAGCACTGCCTCACCTTCCCGTGCGCCTCGTCAGCTCCCGTACCCGCCGCCAGCTGGTCGCTCGCGTCAGCGGGGCGGTGGCGGCGGGATGGACGCCAGCCCCGGAGCCTGCCCGGGCCACACGAGCATCACCCGGCACGGTGCGTGGTCGACGACGAAGCGGGTGTGCCGGTCGAGGCTGCGCGGGCCGAGGCGGGACAGGTCGCCGTCCCGGGCCAGGACCAGGATGTGGGCGTCGGCGGCCGCAGCGGTGACCTCGCGCTCGACGCGTCCCTCCCGAAGGACGATCGTCGCCGGCCGGCCGAGTCGCTGGGACGCGGCGTCCAGCAGCTGCCGCGTAGCCTCCCGCGCGATCTCGGTTACCCGGACGCCGGGATCGCGGCCACTCCCCCGTCCCCACAGGCCGGTGCGCGCCCCGGACGCCTGCTCGGCCAAATCCCCTGGCAGGGCGGCGAGGAGGGTCACCTCGGCGTCCGGAAAGAGGTCGTTCACCGCGTCCACGCACGCCGGCCAGGTGGCCTCGGCGATCCAGACCAGTACTTTCACAATGCACCTCCGAACAGTTGCACCGAACCCCACAGCGCGAGGACGGCTGCCACGATCGCCACCGGCGTTGCCAACAGCCCGAGCCAGGTGAACTCCATCAGCGGCGCCTCGTGGTCGTGCGCGTGCACGATCCGGCGCCACAGCAGCGTGGCCAACGAACCCACGTAGGTCAGGTTCGGGCCGACGTTCACGCCGATCAGGACGGCGAGAGCGGGCCCCACTCCCCCGCCGACAGCCAGCGGCAGCAGGATCAGCACCGCCGGCAGGTTGTTCACCAGGTTCGCCAGCACGGCGGCCAGCGCAGCCCAGCCGAGCAGCGCCAGCAGCGAGTCGTCCCCGGGCACGATGTGCCTCATCAGGTCGGCCAGGCCGTTGTCCACGACGGCTTTCACCACGATCCCCAGCGCGAGGACGAAGGCCAGGAAGGGCAGATTGAGCGCGCCGGCCACCTCGCGGACGCGGACCTGCCGGACCGCCACGGCGCGGACGGCGAGCACCAGGGCGCCGACCGCCGCCACCCACGCCACCTCCACGTGCACGAACGAGGCGACCACGAAGCCGGCGAGCGTCAGCGCCAGCACGGCCGCGCTGAACCGCGGCAGCGGCACGTCGTCGGCCGACCCGTCCCCGGCACCGGCGGCCAGCCGGAGGTCGCCGGCGAAGTACCAGCGGAACGCCAGGTACTCCACGACCAGCACGGCCAGCCAGGGCAGCAGCATCACCAGGCCGAACTGGACGAAGCCGATTCCCAGCGCCGACATCGCCAGCAGGTTGGTCAGGTTCGACACCGGCAGCAGCAGCGAGCCGCCGTTGGCGATGTGGGTGCAGGCGTAGACGTGCGGCCGGGGCCGGACACCGACCCGTGCGGCCGTGGCGAAGACCACCGGGGTGAGCAGGACGACGGTCGCGTCCAGGCTGAGCACCGTCGTGGTGACGGCCGCGACGGCGAACACCAGGACCAGCAGCCGCTGGGGCTGGCCGCGGCTGCGTCGGCCCATGAACTGGCCGGCCCACTCGAACAGGCCGTCGCGGGCGCAGAGCTCGCTGAGCACGAGGACGGCGGCGAGGAAGCCGACGACCGGCAGCAGCTGCCCGGTCTCCTGCAGCGCACCGTCCCATCCGATTCCGCCGGTGACCAGCACCAGCAGCGCCGCCGGCACCGCCACGACGGCCTCCGGAAGGCCCCGGGGTCGGACGACGGCGAACACCAGCACCGCGACCAGCAGGACCGCGGCGAGGATCTCCGCACCGGCCATGCCTACCGCAGCCTCTCCACCTCGAAGTGGTGGTCCGGGCTCACCAGCTGGTCCTGCGCGGACACCAGCAGGAGTTCCGCCGAGCCGGCCCGGGCGGTGGCGTCGAGGACGGAGTAGACGGCGTCCGCTGTCCGTCCCAGCGCGGCGGCCGGATCGCCGCCGGAGAGGTAGTGGGCGAGGAACAGCGCGGCGGTCAGGTCGCCCGAGCCGGTGAACGTGTGCTCCAGCTTCGGCGTGGCCACCCGCCACGAGCCCCGGACGGTGTCGACCAGCATCTGCATCTGGTCGGGGTCGCTGTCCGCCAGCACCGTCGACGTGACCAGGACGACGTCCGGCCCGGTGGCCCGCAGCGCGTCCGCCGCGTCCAGCGCCTCGTCGACGGTCGTGGTGACCCGGCCGGTGAGGAAGTCCAGCTCGAAGTGGTTCGGGGTGACGATCTGGGCTGCGGGGATCACCCGGTCGCGCATGAACTCGGGGATCCCCGGACGCACGTAGACCCCGCGGTCGACGTCGCCGATCACCGGGTCGCAGCAGTAGATCGCGTCCGGATTGCGCTGTTTGACCAGCTCCACGGCACTGAGCACCTGTGCCCCCATCTCCGCTGCGCCCTGGTAGCCCGACAGCACCGCGTCCACGCTACCCAGGACGCCGCGGTCGTCGATACCCCGGATGACGTCGGCCACGTCGGACGGCGACAGCATCGGCCCGCGCCACGCGCCGTAGCCGGTGTGGTTGGAGAAGTGGACGGTGATCACCGGCCAGACCTCCACCCCGATCCGCATCAGCGGAAAGGTGGCCGCGCTGTTGCCGACGTGGCCGTACGCGACCGAGGACTGGATGGAGAGGATCGTGGTCACGCTGCCATTCTCCTGCCTGTGGCCGCTCGCGGTGCCAACCCACTCCGGGGCGGAACATCGACGGGAATACCCTTGTGGGTGCAGGTAGTTATCATGTGTGAATAACTTCGCCAACGCCGGCGGCCGGGCCCCGCCCTCGTGAGCCCGCCCGGGCCGTCCCAGAGCACCGGAAGAGGGCGCATGCGCCAGCCATTCCTCACCTCGGACCACCCGAACTACAAGTGGGTCGCCCTCAGCAACACGACCCTCGGCATGCTGCTGGCCACCATCAACGGCTCGATCGTGCTGATCTCCCTGCCGGCGATCTTCGCCGGCATCGGGCTGAACCCGCTGGGCTCCGGCAACGTCAGCTACCTGCTCTGGATGATCATGGGCTATCTGCTCGTCACGGCCGTGCTCGTGGTGAGCTTCGGCCGGCTCGGCGATATGTACGGCCGCGTCCGGATCTACAACCTCGGCTTCGTCGTGTTCACCATCGGCGCGATCGCCTGTGCCGCCGTCCCGTTCACCGGCGGGGCCGGCGCGCTCTGGCTGATCGGCTGGCGACTGTTCCAGGCGGTCGGCGGCGCGATGCTGTTCGCCAACTCGACCGCGATCCTCACCGACGCCTTTCCGGCGGACCGGCGAGGGATGGCGATGGGGGTCAACCAGGTCGCGGCGATCGCCGGCAGCTTCGTCGGGCTGGTGCTGGGCGGGGCACTGGCTGTCGTCCACTGGCGCGCGGTGTTCCTGGTCTCCGTCCCGATCGGCCTGATCGGGACGGTCTGGGCGTACAAGTCGCTGCACGAGACCGGTGAACGCAACCCCGGACGGCTGGACTGGCCGGGCAACATCACGTTCTTCCTCGGCCTGACCGCGCTGCTCACCGCGATCACCTACGGGATCCAGCCGTACGGCGGCCAGACCACCGGCTGGACCAGCCCCTGGGTCCTGGGCGGACTCGTCGGCGGGGTCGCCCTGCTCGGCGTGTTCGTGCTGATCGAATTGCACAGCCCGGCGCCCATGCTCGACCTCAGGCTGTTCCGGATCCGGGCCTTCAGCGCCGGCAACCTGGCCGCCCTGCTGGCGGCGATCGGACGCGGCGGGCTGCAGTTCATGCTGATCATCTGGCTGCAAGGGATCTGGCTGCCGCTGCACGGCTACGCCTTCGAGGACACCCCGCTGTGGGCGGGCATCTATATGCTGCCGATCACCATCGGCTTCCTGGTGGCCGGCCCGGTGTCGGGAACCCTGTCGGACCGGTTCGGTGCGCGGGGATTCGCCTCGGTCGGGTTGCTGATCGTGACCATCACCTTCCTGCTCTACCTGGTCATGCCCGTCGACTTCGAGTACTGGCAGTTCGCGGTGGTGTCGCTGCTGTCGGGCATCGGCTCGGGAATGTTCGGTGCCCCGAACCGCACCGCGATCATGAACAGCGTCCCGGCCAGCGAACGCGGAGCGGCGTCCGGGGTCACCGGCACGCTGCAGAACGCCGGCTCGTCGCTGTCGATCGGCGTGTTCTTCTCGTTGATGATCGTCGGGCTGTCGGCCAGCCTGCCGACCACCCTGCGGGCCGGGCTGCTCGCCCACGGCGTCCCGGTGGCCGCCGCCGAGCAGATCGCCGCGCTGCCGCCGGTCGGCAGCCTGTTCGCCGCCTTCCTGGGCTACAACCCGATCGAGTCGCTGCTCGGCCCCAGCGGTGTGCTGGCGTCCCTCCATCCCGCGGACGCCGCAGCCCTGACCGGACACGAGTTCTTCCCGCAGTTGATCTCCGGGCCGTTCCATGACGGCCTGGTCGTGGTCTTCGGGGTCGCCGCGGCGATGTCGCTGGTGGGAGCTCTGGCATCGCTGGCTCGGGGCAAGCGGTTCGTCCACGACGAGCACGTGGCCGCGCTCACCGCCGAGAGCCCGGACGTCGCCGTGCTGGCCTCTGCCCGGTCGGTAGCATCCGACCAGGAGGGACATCGATGAGCGGCTCGGTCACATCCGCCGGCGAGCAGGCCGTCCCGACGACCGCGGAGGCCCGGGACGCGGTTGCGCGCCGCCTCACCCCCGCGGTGCTGCGGATCGGACGCCGCATCCGTCCCGCCAGCGGTGAGCTGTCCGCCGGGCACTTCTCGACCCTGGCAACGCTCCATCGCCACGGCCCGCAGCGTCCCAGCGACCTGGCCAGGACGGAGCGGTTCGCGCCGCCCGCCGTGGCCCGGGTGGTCGGTGCGCTGGAGGACCGCGGCCTGGTCACCCGCCGGCCGAGCCCGGACGACGCGCGGTCGAGCCTGGTGGAGATCACCGCCGAGGGCGTCCGGCTGCTGACCGCGATCCGGCGGGAGCAGGCCGCGGCCGTCGCCGGGTTGCTGGCCCGGCTGGACGCGGACGAACTCGAACTCGTCATCGCAGCCCTGGAGCCCCTGGAGCGGATCGCCCTGGCCCACCCCGACGACGACTCCTGCCGCTGAGCCGCGGCGGGCCGGTGTGTCCCCGGTCATCCACCCCCGAGCCGGGGTGACGCCACTAGAGTGCCGCCCGTGCACTCATCGGCTCATCCGTACCTCGGCGGAGGCTTCGTGGCGATGGCCCATCGCGGCGGATGGCTGAACCCGGAGGACCGGCCGCGGGAGAACACCCGGTACGCCTTCGCGCAGGCCGTCGCCGAGGGCTACCGGTACCTGGAGACCGATGTCCGGACCACGGCGGACGGCGTGGTGGTGGCGTTCCACGACCCGCAGCTCGGCGGGGTGACCGACTCCAACGGCAGCATCGGCTCGCTGACCTACGCCGAGCTCGCCGACGTCCGGGTCGGCGGTAGCGATCCGATCCCCCTGCTCTCCGAGCTGCTTGCCGAGTTCCCCACGACCTGCTTCAACATCGACCTCAAGGACGACGCGTCGGTCGCCGCCGTTCCGCCGCTGCTGGCCGACCCCGCCCTGCGCGAACGGATCTGTGTCGCCTCGTTCTCCACCTCACGGCTGCGCCGGTTCCGGCGGCTCGCTCCGGGTGTCCTGACCGCGACGACGCCGCGGGAGGTGGCCTGGTACGCGGCCGGCCTGGGCCGGTGGTTCCGGTTCGGCAGCGGGCAGGTGCTGCAGATCCCCGTCCGGGTGTTCGGCGACCGCGCCCGGCTGGTGCGGCCGGACGTGATCTCGGCCGCGCACCGCGCCGGCCGAGCCGTCCACGTCTGGACCGTCGACGAGGAAGCCGAGATGAACCGGCTGATCGAACTCGGCGTCGACGGGATCGTCACCAACGAGATCGGCCTGCTCAAACGGGTGCTGGTCGACCGTGGCCTGTGGGAGGGGAACCAGTGAAGAGCACCAAGCAGCAACGGTCCTGGTACTGGTACGACTGGGCCAACTCGGCCTTCTACACCACCACGGCGACCGTGCTGATCAGTCCGTACCTGGTCAGCCTCGCGACCAATGCCGCCTGCCCCGACCTCGCCTCCGGCGAGTGCTCGCGTCCGGTGCTGCTGCTGGGCTTCGTCCCGGTGCTGCCCGGCGCGCTGCCGGCGTTGCTGGCGACGATCAGCACCCTGGTCTCCGCCGTCGTCCTGCTGGTCGTCGGTGCGGCCGCCGACCGGTCGCGCCATCCGCACCGTTGGCTCGGTGCGACCGCCTGGATCGGTGCGGCGGCCGGCTCCCTGATGTTCTTCCTGATGGGCTCGAACTGGGAGCTCGGCGCGTGGCTGATGGTGATCAGCCTGATCGCCTTCGGCGCGTCCGTCGTCGTCTACGACTCGATGCTGGTCCGGATCGCCGGCCCGGACGAGCGCGACCGGGTGTCCAGTCGCGGCTGGGCGTGGGGCTACGTCGGCGGGGGCCTGCTGCTGGCCGTCAACTTCGCCGTGGTGACGTTCTACCCGGCCCTCGGCATCGACAAGGCGATGGCCGTGCGGCTGTGCCTGCTGTCGGCCGGCCTGTGGTGGGCGGGCTTCACGATCATCCCGGTGCTGGGGCTGCGTGGCGTGGCCAGGGAGGTGCCGGCCGAGATCGCGCATCGGAACCCGTTCCGGCAGCTGGCCGCCACGTTCGCCGAGATGCGCCACTACCCGCAGACCCTGATGTTCCTGCTGGCCTTCCTGTTCTACAACGACGGCATCCAGACCGTGATCGTCTCCTCGAGCGTGTACGCGATCCGAGAGCTGCACATCGAGGAGAGCCTGGTCCTGGCCACGTTCCTGCTCACGCAGTTCGTCGCCATCGCCGGTGCGCTCGGCTTCGGCCGGCTGGCGGCCCGGATCGGTGCGAAGAAGACGGTCCTGACCGGGATCGCGATCTGGCTGGTCGTGGTGCTGGTGGGCTTCGTGATCCCGTCCGGCTCGGTCGTCGGCCTGTTCGGGCTCGGCGCCGCCATCGGCGTCGTGATGGGCGGGACGCAGGCGCTGTCGCGCTCGATGTACAGCCAGCTGATCCCGCTGGGACGGGAGTCGGAGTACTTCAGCTTCTATCAGGCGATGGAGCGCGGCACGAGCTGGCTGGGCACCCTGACCTTCGCCCTGGTGTTCCAGTTCACCCTCTCCTACCGGCTGGCGCTGATCGCCCTCGCGGCGTTCTTCGTCATCGGAGGGGTACTACTTAGTCGCGTGGACATGCGCAGGGGAATCATCGAGGCCGGCAATACGTTGCCGAAGGTGCTGTGAGGTTTGGCCTCGCCGCTACGGTAGGGATCGGAGGACGTGATGGCTGATCGAGCATTGAAGGGTTCCGGGTTCGGCGCGAAGAGCTATGCCGACCCGAACGCTGTGGAACTGGCTCCGCGCCAGGAGGTCGGCTTCGACTGCCCCAAGGGCCACCACTTCGACCTGATGTTCGCCGAGGAGGCCGAGCTTCCGACCGAGTGGGAGTGCCCGCGCTGCGGTGAGATCGCCGTCCGCTCGGACGGCGCGGTCGGCGAGGAGAAGGCGGTCAAGCCCGCCCGCACCCACTGGGACATGCTCCGCGAGCGGCGTTCCATCGCCGAGTTGGAGGATCTGCTCGCCGAACGCCTGGGCGAGATCCGCGGCGACCAGGCCTGACCGGGTTCAGTCCTCGATCTCTCCGCTGATGACGGTCGGGTCCGGCTTCGGCGACGACTTGGGAGCGTCCTCGACGACCGTGCCCGGGACGGTGCCCGGCGCGTGCTGGGCCCTGATGACACCGATGTCGAAGCCCGACCTGGACGCCTGGGTGGCGACCATCCAGCCCAGCGCCTTGCGCACCAGCGGACGGGTGGGCGGCAGCAGGAAGGCGAGGCCGACGATGTCGGTGAAGAAGCCGGGCAGGATCAGCATGATCCCGCCGACCAGCACGAGCGCCGCATCAGCCAGCTGGCCGGTCGGAACCCGTCCCTGCTGGTAGGCGTCGACCAGGGCGGCCCAGGACTTGCGTCCCTCCCGGCGGAGCAGGAATGCGCCAATCGCGGCCTCGACGATCAGGATGACCAGGGTGGGCGCCAGTCCGATCGTGTTGCCGACGACGGTGAGCAGCCAGACCTCGAGGATCGAGAGCAGGATGAACCCGACGGCGAGGACCGGGAGCAGCCACCGGCTCAGCCGAGGACGGCCGGTCATGCCGACTCCTTCGACGCGCGGCCGGTGAGCCTGGCGGCGAAGTCCCGGAGCTGACCGAGGCGGTACCTGATCCCCCACCGGGTGGTCAGCAGCATCGCCTCTGCCACGATCGCACCGCTCATCTTCGAGTCGCCGCGCTCGCGCTCGATGAAGGTGATCGGCACCTCGGCGACCACGAATCCCTCCCGGAGCGCGCGCCAGACGAGGTCCACCTGGAAGCCGTAGCCAGCTGCCTCCACCCCGTCCAGGTCGATCCCGCGCAGCGTTTGGGCGCGCCAGGCGGTGAAGCCGCCGGTGGCGTCCTTGACGGGGATGCCGAGCATCAGCCGCGTCCACAGATTGCCGCCGCGGCTGAGCAGTTCGCGCTGCAGGGGCCAGCCCTCGGTGGCGCCACCGGGAACGTAGCGGGAGCCCTTGACCGCGTCCGCCGTCTGCAGGCGGGCGAGCATCTGCGGCAGGTATTCGGGCTGGTGGGAGCCGTCCGCGTCGTGTTCGACGAGGACGTCGTAGCCGGCGGTCAGTCCCCAGCGGAAGCCGGCGATGTAGGCGGCTCCGAGCCCTTCCTTGCCGGTGCGGTGCAGCACATGGATGTGGCCGTCGGCGGCGGCGAGATCGTCGGCGAGCCTGCCGGTGCCGTCGGGTGAGTTGTCGTCGGCGATCAGGATGTCTGCGTCCGGGACGGCCTTCCGGATCCGCTCGGTGATCGGGGTGATGTTCTCGGCCTCGTTGTAGGTGGGGATGACCACGAGGACGCGTCCGAGGGGTGCCGCCGGATCGGTCATGGATGCCGCCTTCCTTTTCCTGGCCCAGCCATTGTGCCCCAGATGGCCGCGGCGACGAGGCCGACGAGCGTGAGCACGACCAGCCCGAGCTCGATCGCGCCGCCCCACGACGCCGCCGGGGTGAGGCCGGATCGCTCGGGCAGGCTGACCACGCCGGAGGCCCCGACGTGGTCGGGCAGCGTGAAGCGCACGGACCCGTCCGCCTCGATCAGGCCGGACACGCCGCTGGTCGTGACCACGAGCACCTCCCGGCGCAACTCCAGGGCGCGGGCCCTGGTGATGGCGAACTGCTGTTCGATCTGACCCGTACCCAGGAACATGGCGTTGCTGGACTGGACGAGCATCACCTGGCCGCCGTTGGTCACCGTGTCCCGGACGATGTCGTCGTAGACGAGGTCGTAGCAGACCAGGACGCCGAGGGTGAGGTGGCGTCCGTCCGGCAGCGTGACCGGCATGGCGCCGGGCTCGGTGCCGGCCACCGACTGGGCGCCGACGTAGGCCAGTTCGGGGATGAGCGGCAGGAGGATCGAGCGCAGCGGGACGAACTCGCCGAACGGGACGATGCCGCGCTTCACGTAGCGGGCCACCTCACCCTTGGCCGGGTCCCACCACAGTGACGCCGTCTGCCGCTCGTCGGCGCCCGGACCGTCGAGGATCGTCCCGAACAGCATCGGGACACCGAGGGTGGACGACATCGCGTCGACCATGCGTCCGGTCTCGGCGTCCTTGGCCGGGTCGAGATCGGTCGTGTTCTCCGGCAGGACGACGAAGTCGGGTTGCGGCAATTCGCCGGACGCGATGCGGGCCTCCAGGCGCTCGGTCTCGGCGAGGTGGTTGCGGGTGGTGGTTCTCGCCGAGCCGATGCCGTAGATGCCGCCGCCCGGAGCTCCGCCCTGGACGTAGCCGACGGTGACCGAGCCGGTCTGGGTGCCGACCGGCACCAGCGCGCCGGCGGCGGCGAGGGCAGCCGCCGCGACCAGGACGCCGCCGGCGACGATCACCCGGCGTCCGGATGCTCCGGTGGCCAGCCAGGCGATGCCCTGACTGATCAGGGCGACGAGGAAGCTCAGGCCGGCGATCCCGGTCAGCGGCAGCACGCTGGCGAGCGGTACGTCCACGACCGCGTAGGCGAGGCGCATCCAGCCGAAGCCGTTGAACGGGAACCGGGAGTAGCAGAACTCGACCGTCACCCAGCTCCCCGCGGCGAGCAGCGGCCACCACGGCGTCCGCGACGCGACCTTGACCAGCCCGCCGAGCAAGCCGTACCAGATCGACATCACCAGGACGAGGCCGACCATCGCCTCGGGCAGGATCGCCTGCATCCAGTTGACGCCGAGCCCCATGAAGCCGAGCCCGTAGGCGTAGCCGAGCCCGATCGCGCCGCGGATCCGGCGGGCGGCCAGCACACTCACCGACAGAGTGGCGACGCCGACGAACAGCAGCGGCCACCAGCCGAACGGCTCGAACGCCAGCGCGGTGAGGACGCCGGCCACGATCGCCACGCCGGTGCGCAGACCCCAGTGCCGGGCAGCGAGCCACTCGACCACGGGCCTCCCTTCGACAGCGCGGCAAGCCTACCCAGCCGTCCGAGCACCTCTCCCAAGTCGGCGGGAGGTGGCACCATGTGGCGATGAGCGAAGCCCGACTGATGCTGTTCGACACCGCGTCGATGTACTTCCGCGCGTTCCATGCGCTGCCGACGAGCATGCGTGCGGTCGACGGGCGTCCGGTGAACGCCGTTCGCGGGCTGCTCGACTTCATCGCGCGGTTCGTCGGCCAGTACTCCCCCACGCACGTCGCCTGCTGCTGGGACGAGTCGTGGCGTCCGGCGTGGCGGGTGGAACTCCTCCCGTCCTACAAGGCGCACCGGGTGGCGCACGACGACGTCGAGACCGTCCCGGAGGAACTGGACGCGCAGGTGCCGCTGATCCGTGAGGTGCTGGCCGCCCTCGGCCTGCCCGTGGTCGGAGCGCCCGACTGCGAGGCCGACGACATCATCGGCACTCTGGCCGCCCGCGCGACCATGCCGTGCGATGTCGTCACCGGTGACCGGGATCTCTTCCAGGTCGTGGACGACAGCCGCGCCGTCCGCGTGCTGTACCTGGGACGGGGCGTCGCCAACCACGACCGGGTGGACGCAGCCTGGGTGCTGGCGAAGTACGGAGTCGAGTCGTCGGCGTACGTCGACTTCGCGGTCCTGCGCGGAGACCCGTCCGACGGGCTCCCCGGCGTCCCCGGCATCGGCGACAAGACGGCGGCGTCCCTCGTCCGCGCCCACGGAGACTTGGACGGCATCGTCACGGCTGCGCAGCAGGGCCGGCTCGCACCGCGTGCCGCCGCCTCCCTGGCGTCCTCGATCGACTACCTGGCCGCAGCCCGGGAGGTAGTCGCCGTCGCGACCGACGTCTCGCTGCCGCCGGTCTCACTGGAGTTGCCCCACTCCCCCGTGGACCCGGACGCGTTCAGCCGGCTCCGCACCGAACTCGCCCTGGGCGGCAGCGCGGACCGGATCCTCGCCGCACTGCACCCCTGAACCGCCGGGGACAGGTACTTCGGTTCAGCGAGCACCCCTGAACCATCGGGGACTGAACCATCGGGGACAGGTACTTCGGTTCAGATGTGAACCGAAGTACCTGTCCCCGGCGGTTCGGACGTGAACCGAGGTACCTGTCCCCGATGGTTCGGATGTGAACCGAAGTACCTGTCCCCGGCGGTTCGGACGTGAACCGAGGTACCTGTCCCCGATGGTTCGGGCGTGAACCGAAGTACCTGTCCCCGATGGTTCAGGATCGCAGGACGTAGACCGCGGCTGCGCCGAGGAGGTTGGCCAGCAGCTGGTCGGTGCGCGCGGGGCGTCCGTCCTGGCGGAGGACGATCCGACGCTCGACGCTCAGCTCAAGGGTGGCGAACAGGTCCTCGAGGTCGGCCAGCGTGGTGAACCGGAGGTTCGGCGTGTCGTACCAGGGGTGCGGGAGGTCCGGCGACATCGGCATCCGGCCGCGCAGGAGCCGCAGCCGGTTGCGGAGCTGGCCGAAGTTCGGCACCGAGACGATCAGGGTCGAGCCGATCCGGCTCATGTGCTGCAGCACTTCCACCGGGCGACGGATCGTCTGGATCGTCCGCGACAGCACCACCACGTCGTAGGAGCCGTCGGCGAACTCCTCCAACTGGTTGTCGATGTCCAGTTCGATGACCGGGACGCCGAGCGCGATCGCGGCGACCACGGCGTCGTCATCGATCTCGACGCCGGTGCCCGAACAGCCCGCGGCACTCATCAGGTGCGCCAGCAGCTCTCCCGTCCCACAGCCGAGATCGAGCACCCGGCTCGCGGACGGGATCAGCCCGGCCAGCAGCGCCAGTTCCGGACGCAGGCTCATCGGCTCACCTCCGCCAAGGCACGGTCGAGGTAGGCGCGCAGGGTCGCGTGGTAGGTCGGCACCGGCATCAGGAACGAGTCGTGGCCGGCGGTCGACGAGATCTCCCGGAACGTCACCGGCAGCCCGGCCCGCTCCAGCCGCCGGACGATCCGACGGCTGTGCGCGGTGCCGAACCGCCAGTCGGTGTCGAAGCTGGTCACCAGCCAGTTCACCGGGTTGGCGCGGACGGCGGCGAGCGCGTCCGGCTCGGCGAACGGGTCGAAGTAGTCCATCACCCGGGACAGGTACAGGTAGCTGAGCGCGTCGAACCGCTCCAGGAACACCTGACCCTGGTGGTCGAGGTAGCTCTCGATCGCGAAGTCGATGCCGAAACCCGGCTTGGTGCGGGTCGGATGCGGCTCGCGTCCGAACTTCTCGGTCAGGGCGTCCTCGGAGACGTAGGTGATGTGCGCCATCATCCGGGCGATGGCCAGCCCGACGTCAGGGCTGGTGTCGTTGGCTGCGTAGTCGCCGCCGGCGAAGTTCGGGTCGGCCATGATCGCCCGTCGGGCGACGGCGGAGAAGGCGATGTTCTGCGCGGTCAGCCGGCTGGACGCGGCGATCACGATCGCGTTCGCGACCTCGTCGGGACGGGTGAGCCCCCAGTGCAGCACCTGCATGCCGCCCAGCGAGCCGCCGATCGCAGCCAGCAGCCGGGTGATGCCGAGGTGCCGGAGCAGGGCACGGTGCACCTCCACCAGGTCGCCGACGGTGAGCAGCGGGAACTCCAGGCCGTACGCGCGTCCCGTCCGCGGGTTGGTCGAGGACGGGCCGGTCGTGCCCCGGCAGCCTCCGAGCAGGTTGGCACAGACCACGAAGAAGCGGTCGGTGTCGAGGGGCTTGCCGGGACCGATCAGGTTGTCCCACCAGCCCGGACGGCTGGCGCCCTCGTGCAGGCCCGCGGCGTGCGCGTCCCCGGTGAGGGCGTGGCAGACGAACACGGCGTTGCTGCGGTCGGCGTTCAGGGTGCCGTAGGTCTCGAAGGCCACGTCGACCGGGGAGAGTTGCGATCCGCCGGCGAGCGCCAGGGGCTCGGAGGTGTCGAACAGGCGGGCGGTGCGGGTGCTGACGACACCGACAGAACCGGACGTCACGCCCACCGCCATCTGCGCACCACTCCCCTCGCTCGTCGGCTCAGCATACCGGCGACGGCCGGCCGTCCCCGGGCGTGGGACAATGGTCTGCCACACCGAAAGGGGTTGTCATGGCCGAACTGTCCGACCGCATCACCGCCGACCTGGTCGCTGCGATGAAGTCCGGGGACACGGTGACCCGCGACACCCTTCGGATGGTGCTCACCGCGTATCGCAACGAGCAGGTGGCCGGCAAGACCAAGCAGGAACTGGACGACGCCACCGAACTGCGGCTGCTCACCAAGGAGGTCGCCAAGCGTCGCGAATCGGTGGAGATCTACACCACCAACGGGCGTCCCGAGCTCGCCGCGAAGGAGGACGCCGAGATCGAGGTGCTGCAGCGCTACCTGCCGGCCGAACTCGGCGAGGACGAGCTGGACGGGATCGTCGCCGACGCCGTCGCAGCAGTCGCCGCCGACCTCGGCGAACAGCCCGGGCCCAAGCAGATGGGCCTGGTGATGAAGATCGTCAGCCCGAAGGTCGCCGGGCGGGCCGACGGCGCGAAGGTCGCCGCCAAGGTCCGCGCCGCCCTGGCCTGACGCAGCTGGCATCCGTACTCCGGACGCTCACTTCACGGAGGCGGGGGTCACCTCGTAGCGGTAGAACACCGGGACGAGGAGCGACACCAGCACGATGCCGATCACGACCGCCAGTCCGCCGCCGGCGATCGTCCACGCCGTGCCCACGCCGGTGGCGACATAGCCGTGCAGCGCGTCCGCGATCCGGGGACCACCCGCGACCACCACGATGAACACCCCCTGGAGGCGTCCGCGGACGGCATCGTCCGCTGCGCTGAGCAGGATCGTGTTCCGGAAGGCGGCCGAGGCCATGTCGGCGGCCCCGCCGATCGCGAGCAGCGCGAACGCCACTCCGAGCCAGGCGAGTCTCTGTCCGGGTGCGGCGCCGACCGCAAGGCCGAGGCCGAACATCGCCACCCCCCAGATCCCGATCGCCCAGTTGACCGCGCGTCCCTGCCGCCGGACGCGCGCGACCCAGCCGGACAGGACGCCGCCGAGGACGGCACCGACCGGCATCGCGGCATTCAGCACCGCGAACTCCAGCCCGCCCTCGATCGGCCCACCGAAGCTCTCGTGCGCGACCTGCGGGAACAGCGCCCGTGGCATCCCGAAGATCATCGCGATCAGGTCTACGGCGAACGACATCAGCAGCACCGGATGGCGGCTGAGGTAGGCGAAGCCCTCGATCACCGACCTCAGGCCCGGGGAGCCCTGACGGGTCTCGACCGGCAGCGGCGGCAGGAGCCAGACGGCCGACAGCGTCGCGAACAGGGTGAGCGTGTCGATCAGGTAGAGCCACGAGTAGCCCAGCACGGGAATCAGCAGGCCGCCGATCATCGGCCCGGCGATCGAGCCCGCCATCATCACCGTCATGTTCAGCGACAGGGCGGCCGGCAGCTGTTCGGCCGGCAGGATCCTGGGCAGCACCGCCGTCCGGGTGGGCTGGTTGACGCCGAAGAACCCCTGTTGCAGCGCGAAGATGCCCAGCAGCAGCCAGACATTGGTCGAGCCGGCGGCGGCCTGGAGCCAGAACAGACCGCTGGTGACGATCAGCCCGATCGTGGTGATCTGCAGCAGCCGTCGCCGGTCGAAGTGGTCGGCGAGCGCACCGCCCCACAGCCCGAACACGATCAGCGGCACCAGCCCGAAGATGCCCGACAGTCCGACGTAGCCGGAGTTGCCGGTGTCTGCGTAGATCTGGGCAGGGACGGCCATCACCGTCAGCTGGGCGCCGACCACCGTGATGATGTTGGCTCGCCACAGCCGCCGGAAGTTGGGGTTGCGCAACGGCGTGGTGTCCGCCAGGAGCCCTCTGAGGCCGCTCATAACCCGGCCACCCTAATCGCTGGGTCCCGGCCGGCGGGCCGCTGACCAGCATTGACGCCGACTCAGCCGAGGGGGAACCGGGCCAGGGTCTGGTAGCCCGCGCCCCCGGGCAGCGCCGACGATCGGATCAGTTCGACCTCGTCCGCCGTCCAGCTCACCGGCCCGAGCGCCTCCAGCACGCGCAACCAGCGAATCACCGGGATCCCGTTGGCGCGGGCCAGGGTCAGGTGCGGACGGAACCGCGCCCCGTCCACCTCGAGCCCGCTGCGGCTCGCAGCACCACGGCACTTGCCGGCCAGCCGGGCCAACTCGTCGGTCCCCCGACTGACGCCGAGCCACAGGACCTTCGCGCGGTCGGGATGTGGGAACGCCCCCGCTCCGCCGACGCCGACCTCGAAGCCGCCGGTCCCCCGGACGGCCTCCGCGACGGTGTCGGACAGGTCATCGACGGCCGTCTCGGGCACGGACGGCAGGAAGGCCAGGGTGAGGTGCCAGGCACTGGGCAGCGTCCAGCGGAGCGCTGCGTCCGCGTCCCGGCGTGGCTCGAGGAACCGGTCGAGTTCCCCGACAGCCTCGGCGGGCGGCACGACGGCGATGAACAGTCGCAACACCGGCACCACCTCCGTCCTCACGTCGCGGCCGGCCCGGTCCGGCTGGTTGGCCCGAACCCGGGGTGCCCAGCGAACACGCAGTTGGTCTAGGCTAACCCGGAGCGGGCGACGGCAGGTCCGGCTCCCGTCACCCCCACAGGCGCAAGGATGCGGCCCGAAGAGTTGCAGGCTGCTGTCGGTCGAGGAGAGCGGATGAGCTTGCGGGGGGTGCTCGCCTACAGTGGCGTCGCGGCCTTCTGTGGCCTCCTCCTCCTCGGCATGACCGTTGGTGCTCGTGAGCTCGGAGCCGGCACCGCCGCGGGCGTCCTCACTCTCGCCGCCGCGCTCGGCCTGTTCGCCTTCGCCCGGTTCGCCGGCCGGCGGCTCGTCTGGCGCCTCGACTGGGCCAAGGTGATCGCGGGCGCTGTGCTGGCCGGCGCGGCCCTCGCCGGGACGATGCTCGCCATGGCCCGGATCGGAGTAGCACTCACCGCCTTCGTCCTCAGCACCATCCCGGTGTTCGCCTGCCTCGGGGCGCAGATGCGTGGCCGGGCCCGGCTCACCGGACTGACCGCGCTCGGGCTGGGACTGGGCATCCTCGGGCTGTTCCTCGTCGCTGCCGCGCCGATCGGCGATCCGAGCTGGCGGTTCATCGCCGGCGTTCTCTATGCCGTGACCACGGCCGTGGGCGTTGGCGTCTCGGGACGGTGGCTGACCAGTCGGGTGGAACACGACCGGGCCGTCGAACACGGCGTGGCGAGCCTCCTGGTGGCTGCCGCCGGCCTGTTCTGCCTGGCGCCGTTCACGCCGCCGGCCGGGAGTCCGTGGTGGACGATCCCGCTGGCGGGGCTGGGCGCGGTGTGCGGCCTGATCCTGCTCGTGGCCATGTCCGAGGTCGCCGGCTCGCTCCCCCGAGTGGCCACAGCGACGCTCCCCGGTGTGGGGACGGTGCTGGCAGCGCTGGGAGGCGTGCTCGTACTCGGTGAGCAGGTCTCGCCGGTGGAGTGGCTGGGTGCCGTCCTGATCCTGGCCGGGATGGCGCTCCTCAGCGAGCCGCTGTTGTCGTTGCTGCCGTCGTCCGGGCGCCGCTGAGGCCTCGGAGCGTTCACGGACGGCAACCTCCCCATGGGCACGGGACTACGCCCTAGGCTTGGCGCCCATGGACAAGGTTGAACCCGGCCCCGCCTCCGCGGTCGAGCCCGCAGAGGACCCCGTAGAGGACGCCGTCGCCGCCGGTGAGGCGATCACCCAGCCGACGCTCGAGGTGATGGCGGCGCCGACGCAGGCACCAGTCGCGCCGCCGCTGCGCGTCTCCGCCGACCTCCGGCGCCCGTTCGTCTGGGGGTTCATCGCCACCGTCGGCGGGCTGGTCGCCATCTCCCTCGGCGGGGCGCTCGCGTCCCTTTCGACGGTGCTGATCTGGATCGGGGTCGCGCTGTTCGTCGCGCTCGCCCTGGATCCGATCGTCCACTGGCTGGAGTCGCACAAGATCTCCCGCGGGCTGAGCATCGTGATCGTGTTCGTCGGCTTCGCCCTGGTCCTCGGTGGCCTACTGGCCTGGATCATCCCGGCGGCGGTGACCCAGATCAGTCAGTTCGCCGCTGCCGTGCCGGGCTACATCACCAATCTGCAGCAGTCGGACTGGTTCATCTCGCTGGTGAACGCGACCGGCCAGAGCAACCTCGCCCAGACGGTGCTCGACCAGGCCCGCAGCTGGCTGTCGGATCCGGCCAACCTGCTGAAGATCGGCGGCGGCGCGCTCGCGGTCGGGACGGGGGTCATCAACGGGATCTCCGGCACGCTGATCGTGATCGTGCTCACCTTGTACTTCCTCGCCGCGCTGCGCTCGATCAAGGACGCAGCGGTCCGGGTCGCGCCCGCCTACGCCCGCCCGCAGTTGCGGGAGTTCGTGGACGGCATCACCGAGGCCGTCGGTGGGTACGTGTCGGGAATGGGCATCCTGGCGATCTGCAACGCCATCATGAGCTTCATCCTGCTGAGCATCCTGGGACAGCCGTTCGCCGCTCTGCTCGCCGTTCTCGCCCTCGCCGTGACCATGATCCCGATGATCGGTTCGGTGACGTTCTGGATCATCGCCAGCGTGGTGACCCTGTTCACGTCGTGGTGGGCGGCGCTGATCTTCGCCGTGGTCTACTTCGTGTACATGCAGGTCGAGGCGTATGTGATGACCCCGCGGGTGATGAACAAGGCGGTCGACATCCCTGGCTCGCTGGTGCTGATCGGCGCGCTCGTCGGCGGGACGCTGCTGGGTCTGCTCGGGGCCCTGGTGGCGGTGCCGGTGACGGCGTCCCTGCTGATGATCGTGCAGAAGGTGTTCCTGCCCAAGCAGGACGCCAAGACGGTGGCCGTGCTCTAGGAGGTAGACGTGCAACTGGGAATGATCGGCCTCGGCCGAATGGGTTCGAACATGACCGAGCGGCTGCGTGCCGGCGGCCACGAGGTGATCGGCTACGACGCCAATCCCGACGTCACCGAGGTGCCCAGCCTCGAGGAACTGGTCAAGCGACTCGACACCAGCCCGCGGGTGGTCTGGGTGATGATCCCCGTGCAGTTCCTGGACGCGACCGTCAACCAGCTCGCCGGCCTGCTCTCCCCCGGTGACATCGTCATCGACGGCGGCAACACCCACTGGGCCGAGGACGGGCCGAGGACCGACATGCTGGCCCAGCGCGGCATCCGCTTCGTCGACTGCGGCGTCTCCGGCGGCATCTGGGGCCCGGAGTACGGCTACGCCCTGATGTGCGGAGGCGACGACGCCGACATCGAGCACGTCCAGCCGATCTTCGACACCCTCAAGCCCGAAGGCGACTCCGGCTTCGTCCACGCTGGCGGCCACGGCGCCGGGCACTTCGCCAAGATGGTGCACAACGGCATCGAGTACTCGATAATGCAGGCCTACGCCGAGGGCTGGGAGCTGCTGGAGAAGACGCCGATGGTCGTCGACGTCCCGGCGGTCTTCGACTCCTGGCGCGAGGGGACGGTGATCCGCTCCTGGCTGCTGGACCTGATCGCGCGGTCCCTGTCCGACGACCCGCACCTGGAGAAGCTGCAGGCCTATGTGGACGACTCCGGCGAGGGCCGCTGGACGCTCGACGCTGCGATCGACGCCGCCGTGCCGATGCCGGCCCTGGCCGCCGCCCTGTTCGCCCGGTTCGCCTCCCGCGAGGAGGAATCGCCGGCGATGCGGCTGGTGGCCGCGATGCGGCAGCAGTTCGGCGGTCACCCCGTGCGCAAGGCGGACGCGCCGCCGTCCTGAGCCGATCCGAGCCCGTCGTTCCCGGCCGGGTACGGCCGGGAACGTGCGCTCAGCCTGGCGAGCGCTGGGCGGCGATCTCGTCCAGCACGACCCCGACCTCGGCCGGGGAGTGGAACACCCGGACCCTCACCTGGGGCGCGTCGCGGCTGATCCGCACCAACGCCTCGTCCAGGTACTCGCGGTGCCAGCGGAACGCCCAGATGCGGAAGTCGCGACGCTCACGCCGGTACTTCAGCACCCGGGAGACGATCGTCGGCAGGCTGAAGTCGAGCACCCACACCTCGTCGGGGTGACCCAGCAGTGGCTCGTCGATGTCGAAGGGGCCGAGGTCGGCGTCCATCACCCACTGCGGATTCTCGGCCAGTTGCCGCTGCACCTGCGCCCAGTGCGGAGCCGGCTGCGGGCGCCGATCGACGGGCCAGAAGTGCTTGTCGATGCGGATCAGCTCGCGTCCGGTGACCTCGGCGAGCCTCTCGGCGGCCGAGCGGCCGTCTGCACCCCCGCGCCCGAGCACGACGACCCGGTCGCCCAACGGCACACTCTCAGGCATGGCCCGATTCTGGCATGCGGCGGCCGGATCCCGCATCGAGTGCACCTGAGCGCCGAGACGGCGTCACGGCTCGAAGCGGTAGCCAAGACCCGGCTCGGTGATGAAGTGTTCCGGTGTCCCGGGGACGGCCTCCAGCTTGCGGCGCAGCTGGGCGAAGTAGACCCGCAGGTAGTTGGTCTCCTTCTCATACGCCGGTCCCCACACCTCCGCCAGCAGCTGGGACGCCGGCACCAGCGTCCCCGGACGCCGCACCAGCGCTTCGATCAGGTGCCACTCGGTCGGGGTGAGCCGGACCTCGGCACCGTCGCGGGTCGCCCGCTTCGCCGCCAGGTCGAGGGTGAAGGACGCCGTGGCCACCACGGCGGGCACCGGCTCGGTGCCCTCGGCCCTGCGCAGCGCGGCCCGGATGCGGGCCAGCAGTTCGTCCATCCCGAACGGCTTGGTGACGTAGTCGTCGGCCCCGGCATCCAGGGCCCGGACCTTCTGCGCCTGCGCCTCGCGGGCCGAGAGGACGATGATCGGCACCTGGCTCCAGCCACGCAGCCCCTCGATGACCTCGACGCCGTCCAGGTCGGGCAGCCCGAGGTCCAGGATGACCAGGTCGAGTTCTCCGGTCGCGGCGGCCGCCAGCGCGTCCGTCCCGGTGCCGACGGCGTCGACCTCGTAGTGGCGGGCCTTGAGGTTGATGGCCAGCGCCCGGCGCAGCGCCGGCTCGTCCTCAACGATCAGCACGCGCGGCATCGGCCACCTCCAGGGTCACGGTCATGGTGAGCCCGCCACCGGTGGTCGCGGTCGGGACGATGGTCCCGCCCATGGCCTCGGTGAAGCCCCGCGCGATCGCCAGCCCCAGACCGACGCCGGTGGTGGCCCGGTCACCGAACTTCTGGAACGGACGGAACAGCTCCGCCAACCGTTCCGGCGCGACGCCCGGGCCGTGGTCGATCACCTGCACCGTGACACTCCGGCCGGCCTGCCGGGCTGAGATCCGCACCTGCTCGCCGGCCGGCAGGTGGCGGTCGGCGTTGTCGACGAGGTTCGCCAGCACCCGCTCCAACAGGCCGGCGTCGGCCTGCACCGGCGGCAGGTCCTCGGGGACGTCGAGGTCGACGCGGTCCCCGCCGTGGCGCAGGATCCCGGCGAGCACGTCCAGCAGCGACGTCGGAGCCAGCTGGACGGACAGCACGCCGGCCTGGAGCCTGCTGAGGTCGAGCAGGTTGGCGATGATGGCGTTCAGCCGGTCGGCGTGCTCGTCGATGGTGGTGAGCAGTTCGGCCCGCTCCGCGGGCTCGAGGTCCAGGTCCTCCTCGCCGAGGGTCGCGGCGGCGGCCCGGATCGCCGCGATCGGATTGCGCAGGTCATGGCCGACGGCGGCGAGCAGGCTGGAGCGGAGTTCGTCGATCCGGGTGAGCTCCTCGGCCCGTCGGGCCTGCTCGGCGAGCCGCTCGGTGCGCCACAGGCGTCCCGCGGTCACGGCGAGGGCGGCGAGCAGTTCCCGGTCCTGGCCGATCCGGTTCGGCCCGCCGAGTTCGAGGCGCAGGCCGTCCCCGGCGTCCGCCGTGAGGGACTCGTCGCCCGGCTCCGCGTGACCGGTGCTCACCAGGACGGTCCCGTCCCTGGTGAGGGCGGCGGCGTTCATGCCGTAGAGGCTGCGGGACTCCTCCAGCACGTTCTCCACCGACCGCGGTCCTGGCTCCAGGTTGCCCAACTCGGCGACGAGCTCAGCCCGGAGCCGATCGTGCTCGGCGCCCTCGCGCGCCCGTCCGCCGGCCTCGGTGATCACGCCGACCAGGACGGTGACGGTGAGGAAGACGACGAGGTCGAGCACCTCGCCGGTGTTGGCGACGAGGAGGCTGCCGTACGGGACGGCGAAGAAGTAGTTGGCCAGGCCGACGCTGGCCAGCGACGCGACGACGGCCGGGGCGACCCCGCCCACAACGGACGCGGTGACCGAGGCCAGCACGAAGCACAGCAGCACGGCATCGAGGCCCAGGCTGCCGCGGACGGGCAGCAGCACCAGGGTGAGGGCCGTGGGGCCGGCGACGGCGACGGCGAGGCCGTAGCCGCGACGGCGTCCGGACAGCCCGCCCCGGACGCTCGCCTGGGCGAGTGGGTGACTCACGCCTCCAGCTTGCCAGACCCCGACAGCGCCGGCTGTGACTCCCCGGCGGCGGTCCCGGAAGCTGCGACGGGCTGGTGCTGCGGACGCGTCCGCGGCTCCGCGGCGGCACCTGGACGGGTGAGCGAGTACTGCTGCGCCGACCTCAACTGGTACGGGACGCTGGTCACCATCACCCCCGGCATGTACAGCAGCCGGGTCTTCAGCCGCAGCGCGCTCTGGTTGTGCAGCAGCTGCTCCCACCAGTGGCCCACGACGTACTCCGGGATGAACACCTCGACGACGTCGCGGGGGCCGATGGTGATCTGCGAAAGGTACTCCAGCACCGGCTCGGTGAGGTCGCGGTACTCCGACGGGACGATCGCCAGGGGCACCGGGACGTCGCGCCGCGCCCAGTCCTCGACCAGCCGCCTGGTCCGGGCGGCGTTGGTGTCGACCCGGAGGCCGACCACGCTGCTCGGATGGATGGCACGCGCGAACGCCAGCGCCGTCAGCGCGGGTTCGTTGAGCTGGCTGACCAGCACGACGGCGTGGATCCGGCTCGGCAGGGTGATCCCGGCTGCCCTGGGCCGGAGCTGGTCGGAGACCCGCTGGTAGTGCCGGTGGATCCGCAGCATCACGAACACCAGCGCCGGGATCGCGATCACCACCAGCCACGCCCCATGGGTGAACTTCGTGACCAGGACGATGACCAGCACGAGCGCGGTCGCGAGCGCGCCGACGGCGTTGATCGCCATCGAGCCGATCAACCGGGCGGACCAGCCGTTCTGCGCGGCGTGCCGGCGCCAGTAGACGATCATCCCCGACTGGCTGAGGGTGAACGAGACGAAGACCCCGACGATGTACAGCTGGATCAGGCCGGTGACGGAGGCGTTGAACGCGACGATCAGCAGGGCGGCCACCGAGGCGAGGATGAGGATGCCGTTGCTGAACACCAACCGGTCGCCGCGGCGTCCGAGCTGCTTGGGCAGGTAGCGGTCCTCGGCGAGAATGGACGCGAGCACCGGGAAGCCGTTGAACGCGGTGTTGGCGGCCAGCGCCAGGATCAACGTGGTGAACCCCTGGACCGCGAAGAACCCGAAGCTGTTGTTGCCGAAGACCGCCGCCGACAGCTGGGCCAGCACCGTCCGCTGCTGGTAGCCGGCCGGCACGTTGGTGAGCTCGTGGAGGCTGTCGGCGATGTGCAGGTTGCTCCAGGTGCTGAGCAGGGCGATGCCGCCCATCATCACGATGCTCATCCCGCCCATCAGGAGCAGGGTGATCGAGGCGTTGCGGGTCTTCGGCTCCCGGAAGGTGGGGACGCCGTTGCTGACCGCCTCGACGCCGGTCAGGGAGGTGCAGCCGGACGCGAACGCCCGCAGCACCAGGATGATCAGCGCAGCACCGGCCGGGCTGGTGCCGGTGAAGCCGAGGTGCGCCGACTCGGCCACCGGGGTGTGGCCGGTGGCGGCGTTCCAGAAGCCGGCCACCAGCATCACGTACACGCTGACGATGAAGCCGTAGGTCGGGATCGCGAACGCCGTGCCGGACTCGCGCACCCCGCGCAGGTTCATCACCGTGATCACCACGATGAAGCCGACGCACAGCTCCACGCTGTACGGCGTGAGCCCGGGGAACGCGGAGACGAAGTTCTCCACGCCGGACGCGATCGACACCGCGACCGTCATCACGTAGTCGACCATCAGCGCCGCCGCCGCGATGAGCGAGGGGTTGCGGCCGAGGTTCGCCCGGCTGACCGCGTAGGCGCCGCCGCCGTCCGGGTAGGCGTGGCAGGTCTGCCGGTAGCTCAGGGTCACCAGCGCCAGGAGCGCGACGACGGCCAGCGCCACCCACGGCGTCAGCAGCACCAGCGAGGCGCCGCCGAGTGCCAGGACCAGCAGGATCTCCTGGGTGGCGTAGGCGTTGGACGAGATCGCGTCCGAGCAGTAGACGGGCAGAGCCAGCCGCTTGGGCAGCAGGGTCTCGTGAAGCTGGCCCGACCGCATCGGGTTGCCGACGAGCAGGCGCTTGGGGACGCGCAGTGTGGTCACGTCTCCAGCTAATCGCCCGTTTCCGCGCGGCCGGACCGTCTTGGCAGGTCCTTGACGCCTGGCCGGACGATCTTGACGCCATCTTGACGCGGGGCCTGGAGTCAGCGGTGACTGAGCCGGTACCGCAGGAACAGGTACACCAGGCCGGCGGCCACGACGAGGACCGCCAGTGCCGGGCCGAACGCACCCGAGTTCTGCTGGATGGCGAGCCCGACTAGGCCCGGAATGGTCGCGCTGCCCAGTGCGGACGCCCCGGCCTGGAAGCCGACGACCTGGTCGGCGGCCTCAGGTGAGGTGCGTTCGGCCGTGGTCAGGATCAGCAGCGGATAGATCGGGGCGCAGGCCAGCCCGAAGCCCACCACGGCAACCAGGGCCGCGACCGGGCTCGGGGTGTTGACCAGCACGGCGGCGACGACGAGCAGCACGGTGGCGATCGACAGCACCCGCCACGCCCCGACGCGCTCGGCGAGCTGGCCGAAACCGATCCGCCCGATGACGAGCAGGAACCAGTAGCCGGACGCGAGCGTGCCGGCGACGACGGTGTCGACCCCGACATGCTGGGTGAGGAACGTGAACGCCCACAGCGCGACCGTCATCTCGATGCCGTTCTGGACGACGACTGCTGCCATTCCCGCCACCGAGTCGACCGTCCACACCCGGACGGCCGGACGCTGGGCCCGGGTCGGACTGCTCGCCACGGTGGTGGCGCGCCAGTGCTGCCGGGTGAGGGTGAACACGACGCCGGTGACCGCGAGGATCCCGGCCACGATCAGATACGCCGGTCGCCAGCCTGCTCCGGTGGCGATGGTGGCGGTCGCGATCAGTGGCGAGAGCGCGGCGCCGACGCCGTAGCAGGCGTGCAGCATGGTGATCCGTCCCGGACCGAACCAGCGAGCTGCGTAGGCGTTGAGGCCGGCGTCGATGGCACCGCCGGCGAACCCCAGCACGGCGATCGTCGCGAGGAACTGCCACCACGTGGCGCTGAGCGCGTTGGCGGTCAGCCCGACGGCGGAGAGCAGCGTGCCGGCGGCGAGGACGCGGCCGACACCGAAGCGGCGGGTGAAGCGGGCGGCCAGGCTGGTGGCGACCAGCCCGGTGGCGGTGCCGACCGGGGAGATCAGCCCGGCGGCGCTGAGCGGCACGCCGAAGGACAGCTGGATCGAGGGCCACGCCACCCCGAGCATGGACGGTGGCAGGGCGAGACTGAAGAAGGCCAGGTAGGCCAGGAAGACGACGAGCACGAGGAATCCTGTGAAGGTAGCGACGGATGGGACGACCGCGCTGACCCGGACGCTCTGCTACGCAGCCGTTGTCACCACTGGCAGGTGGACGGGAGCAGGCACGCGCACACTCGGAGATCAGCGCCGCGTGCCGGCCAGGCCGGGAGAACCCTTCACGGCAGTGAGCATAGCGCCAGGGCGGCGCGTCCGGTCGTGCGGGGACCGCCGTCGGCTGACGGTCAGGGGTTGTCGGCGAGTCGGAGGTGCAGGCCGGTCCCGGCCAGTCCGATGACGAAGGTCAGGCCCAGCACGAGGGAGCTCCCCCACGGCAGGACGGGCGCCGCCGAGCCGACCATGCCGGTGAGAAGCGGCACGATCGACCAGGGGAACCACACCGCCCAGCCGGTGTGGCCGACGACGTCTCCCAGCAGAAGCATGCCCAGCGCGAACCCGAGGGCGGCCAGGTAACTGCGCGTCCACACGGTCACCCAGGCCACCACCGGAGCCAGAAGGAAGCTCGCCGCCGCCGCCATCAGCACTCCGGTCACGACGTGCCAACCCACGTCGGCGGTGAAGCCGGGCAGGCGCATCGCCGCGCCGATCAGGAGTCCTTCGGCCAGCGCTGCGACGGCGAGCACGAGCCACCAGACCAGCGCGACCACGAGCTTGCCGCCGGCGAACCACTCGCGCGCCACCGGCAGGGCCAGCAGGTTCTTCGCGGTGCCGTCGGCGTACTCGCGCCCGAAGACGTAGGCCACCACGAAGGCGAGCATGAGCAGGCCACCGGCTCCCGCGATCATCACCAGATAGCTCCCGAACGCCGGCCAGGTCGCCTCGAGCCCGGCGAGATTGGCCTTCGTGCCCAGCAGTCCGAGGTCGGCGGCGCGCTGTGGATCGCGGACGATCCAGGCGAACAAGGCGATGCCCCAGGGCGCTGCCAGCATCGCGCCGAGGGTCACCCACGGCACCGCCGAGCGCTTCAGCTTCCAGAACTCGGTGAGGACGACCTGGCCGATCATCGGCTCGCCCCCGTCCGCTCCGGAGTGGTGCGAGCCAGGAAGTACCGCTCCAGGTCGGCGGTCAGCAGCGCCTCCTGTCGCTCGGCCTCGGTGAAGGTGTCCCGGACGTAGTCGCGGGCCCGGGCGGCGAGCACGTCGCGGGACGCCTCCTCGACCAGCCGCCCGGCGTCGATGATGCCGATCCGATCGGCCAGGTGGGCGACCTCGGCGAGAATGTGGGACGACATGAAGACAGTGACGCCGCGCTCCCCCGCCAGGGTGCGCAGCAGGTCGCGGACCTCGACGATGCCGGCCGGGTCGAGCCCGTTCGCCGGCTCGTCGAGGATGAGCAGGTCCGGCGCGTGCAGCAGCGCCCGGGCCAGGGAGAGCCGCTGCTTGTTGCCCAGCGACAGCCGGCCCGCGCGACGATCGGCGTACGGGTCCAGGCCCAACCGCCCGATCACCTCGCCGACGGACCCCCGGGGCGCGCCGGTGAGCCGGCGCTGCAACTCCAGGTTCTCCGCGACGGTGAGGTTCGGGTAGGCGGTGGCGGTCTCCAACCAGGAACCCCACGCGGCGCAGCCACTCCTGGCTGCCGCCGATCGGCTGCCCGAAGACCCGGACGGTGCCGGTGGTGGGCCGGATCAGGCCCAGGAGCATCCGGATTGTGGTCGTCTTGCCGGCGCCATTGCGTCCGAGGAAGCCGTAGATCTCGCCGGGCCGGACCTCCAGGTCGATGCCGTCCACCGCGCGTACGGCGCCGTAGCGCTTGGCCAGTCGCTCGGTCGCGATCACCGGCTCGGTGGCCATCACCGGGCTCCCAGCGCGCGCAGGGCGAGGCGGGAGGCCGCGTCGAGCGCGGCCGGCATGTCCTCCATCGGCGTCCCGGCCAGTTCGATGCTCCTGAGCCCGCCGAGGATGAACCAGGCGGCCGCGTGCACGTCCGGGACGTCGAAGCTGCCGTCCGCGACCCCGTCGGCGATCGTCCGCTCGATCAGCGGGACGAGCCCCGGCAGGAAGTGTTCGGCGAAGCGATCGTGCAGCCGCTGGTTCTCGGGACGGTGGATGAAGTCGGCCACGTCGGCGAGGGAGGAGTCCTGGCTGAGGGAGGTGAGGATCCTGCTGAAGGCGCCCAGCTGCCCTGCCGGGCTGAGGTCGGGACGGCTCAGGTCCGCCGAGATGGCCGCGAGAATCTGCTTGGCGATGTCCTCCACGACGGCGAGGATGACGTCGTCCTTCGTCTCGAAGTAGAGGTAGAACGTGCCCTGGGCGACCCCGGCGGCGCGGACGATGTCCGCGACCGAGGTGGCTGCCACCCCCCGCTCGGTGAACGTCCGCTTCGCTGCCGCGACCAGCCCGGCTCTGCGGGCGGCCCGGTCGACGGTTCGTGGACTCATCTGAACCTCGTTCCTGACTGAACGTCAGTCAGAAATGTAGGCCGTCCGCTCCGGAGGGGTCAAGCGCGCACCTTGGGACGGGAGGTGCTACGCAATCCTCGCGACACTCTTGAGCGAAGCCTGAGCGAATGCATAGCGTCCTCATAGGACGACTCCCCCCCCCGTCCGCTCCTCTGTGGAGAGGATCCCCAATGTCCCTCACTCCCGTCATCCGCCGGCTCGCCGGCATCATCGCCGTTCTCGCCGGTGCCGCGCTGATCGCCAGTACGCTCACCCCGATGCCCGCGATCGCCGCCGCCCGGTCCGGCGGCCACTCGACGCCGACCCGGCCGCCGGCCCGCACCCCCGACCTCGGCCCCAACGTGACGGTCTTCTCCCCCAGCACCCCGCTCGCGGAGATCCAGAACAAGCTCGACGCCCTCGCCGACCAGCAGCGGGACGCGGAGATGACCACCGCCCGCCACGCCGTCCTGTTCCTGCCCGGGACGTACGGCACCGCCGAGCACCCCCTGCAGTTCGAGGTGGGCTACTACACCGAGGTCGAGGGTCTCGGCGCCCGCCCGGGCGACGTCACGATCAACGGCAGCATCGAGGTGTACAACCGCTGCCTCGAAGGAGGCGGGACGTCGAACTGCCTCGCCCTGGTGAACTTCTGGCGCACGCTGGGCAACCTCTCGCTGAAGATCGACAAGACCGGCCAGGACGGCTGTCGCCAGGACGCCAACTTCTGGGCGGTGTCCCAGGCGGTCTCGCTGCGCCGCGTCGACGTCAGCGGCAACAAGTTCTCGCTGATGGACTACTGCACCGCCGGCCCGCAGTACGCCAGCGGCGGGTTCATCGCCGACTCCCGGCTGCCCGCGGTCGTCAACGGCTCCCAGCAGCAGTGGTTCATCCGCAACAGCCAGGTCGGGTCGTGGAGCAACGCCGTGTGGAACCAGGTGTTCTCCGGAGTGGGTGGCGCCCCCGACGACGCGGCCTTCCCGGACCCGCCCTACACCACCCTCGACAAGACGCCGGTCAGCCGCGAGAAGCCCTACCTGTACGTGGACGACTCCGGCCGCTGGCTGGTCCGGGTGCCGTCGGCCCGGCAGGGCACCTCCGGGGTCTCCTGGGCGAACGGGATCACGCCAGGACGCAGCGTCCCGCTCTCCGACTTCTACATCGCGCGACCGGGCAGCCCTGTCCGTGAGATCAACCGCGCGCTCGCCCGCGGCAAGAACCTGCTGCTGACGCCCGGCGTCTACGACATCGACCGCTCGATCGAGGTCGGGCGTCCCGGCACCGTCGTGCTGGGACTCGGCCACGCCACTCTCACCGCCGTGCGCGGGGCGGTTCCGCTGAAGGTCGCCGACCGCGCCGGGATCGTGGTCGCCGGGGTGACCATCGACGCCGGGACGAGGCTCTCCCCCGTGCTGCTCCAGGTCGGTGCCCGCCACGGTCACCCTCGTCACGGCGGCGGCGGACGTGACCCGATCACGCTCAGCGACGTCTACTTCCGCATCGGCGGCCCGCACATCGGACGGGCGACGACCGCGCTGGAGATCAACGCCGACCACGTCCTGGTGGACCACACCTGGCTGTGGCGCGCCGACCACGGCGTCGAGGGCTTCAGCGGGGACACCGAGCGGTGGCAGACCAACCTCGGCCGCTACGGGCTGGTCGTGAACGGCGACGACGTCACCGCGACCGGGCTGTTCGCCGAGCACTTCCAGCGGTACAGCACGCTGTGGAAGGGCGAGCGGGGACGGGTCGTGTTCTACCAGAACGAGCTGCCCTACGACCCGCCCACCCAGGCCGACTGGACGCAGCCGGACGGCACGCTGGGCTTCCCCGGCTACAAGGTCGACGACCGGGTGCGCAGCCACAGCCTGAGCGGCGGTGGGGTATACGTGTTCAACCAGAACAACCCGTCCATCGTCACCGCCAGCGGCTTCGAGGTGCCCCGGCGGAAGGGCGTGAAGCTGCACCACGTGCTGACCGTGAACCTGTCGGCCGGCACCATCGTCCACGTCGTGAACGACACCGGCACCCAGGCGGACAACACGAACACCGGCACGCCGCAGTTCGTGGTCGACTACCCCACGCCGTAGCCGACTCAGACCCGCGTCTGGGTCGCCTCGCCGCGGCGGCCGCCTCGGGGCTGTTCGCCGGAGGCCCGCGAGATCCAGTCGGCCGCCTGCACCAGCGCCAGATGGGTGAGCGCCTGCGGCGTGTTGCCCACCTGGCGGTGCTCGACCGGGTCGTACTCCTCGGCGAGCATCCCGACGTCGTTGGCGTAGCCGACGAGCCGGTCCATCAGCTTCCGGGCATCGTCGAGCCGCCCGGAACGGGCGTACTGCTCGACCAGCCAGAACGAGCACGGCAGGAACGGGTGCTCGCCGGGCGGCAACTCGTCGATGGTGTCCTGGTCGAACCGGTAGCGCATGACCAGCCCGTGGAACAGCAGGTCCTGCTCGATCGCCGCGACCGTGCCGAGCATCCGCGGATCGTCCGGTGCACAGAAACCCACCTGCGGCAGCTGCAGCAGGGCGGCGTCCACCGCGGTCGAACCGTAGGACTGGACGAAGGTGTTGCGCTCCGGGTCGTAGCCGTTGGCGTCGATGTCGGCCCGGATCCGGTCCCGGAGCGCCTCCCAGCGCTCCACCGGCCCGTCCAGACCGTGCTCGCGCACTGCCCTCACCGCCCGGTCGAGGGCGGCCCACATCATCACCCGGGAGTGGGTGAACGCCCGTTTGGGCCCGCGGACCTCCCAGATGCCCTGGTCCTCACGGTGCCAGTGGTCCTCGACGAACTTCACCAGCGCCCGTTGCAGCGGCCAGGAGAACGCGTCCTCGTTGACGCCGGCGTCCCGGGCCTCGGCGAGGGCCACCATCACCTCGCCGATCACATCGCCCTGGAACTGGCGGTAGGCCGCGTTCCCGACCCGGACCGGCGCCGAGCCCTGGTAGCCGGGCAACGAGTCGAGCTTGCGCTCCGGCAGGTACCGCTCGCCGGCCAGCCCGTACATCGTCTGGACGTCGGCCGGGTCGCCGGCCAGAGCTCGCAACAGCCAGTTCCGCCACGCCTGTGCCTCGCTCACGTAGGAGTGGGTGAGGAATGCGCTCAGCGTCAGCGATGCGTCCCGCAGCCAGACGAAGCGGTAGTCCCAGTTGCGCGGCCCGCCGAACTGCTCGGGCAGGCTGGTCGTGGCCGCAGCGACGATGCCGCCGGTCGCCTCGTGGGTGAGGGCGCGGAGCACCAGCAGGGAGCGGATCACGGCGTCGTGGTACGGGCCCTCGTGGCTGTACCGGGACGCCCATTCACGCCACCACTCGACGGTCTTCTCCAGTGACAGCTCCTCGTCGATGGGTCCCGGGTCCCTCAGGTGCGACTCGTACCAGGTCAGGGAGAGGAACACGGTCTCGCCGGCGCGGAGGCGGTACGTGCCGACGTGGGTGTTCTGGTCGGCCTCCAGGCGGGGTCCGCGCCGGACGATGGCGTCGGGCCCGGCGACCGCGATCAGGGCCGGCTTGCCGTGCTCGGTCACCTGGCGAACCCACGGGACGATGGCCGCGTAGCCGAACCGCACCCGGAGGTCCTCACGGACCTCGACCTCCCCCGAGGTGCAGCGAAGCCGGCGGATGAGGTCGGCGCGGCCGTCCCCGTGGGGCATGAAGTCGGTCACTTCGAGTTCGCCGTCGGCCGTCGACCAGGTCGTGACGAGGACGAAGGTCCGGTCGAGGTACTGCCGGGACGCGGTGGCGCCGGGATCGGTAGGGGCGACGAGCCAGCGGCCGTGGTCCGGCTCGCCGAGCAACGCCCCGAGCGTGGACGGGGAGTCGTAGCGGGGCAGGCACAGCCAGTCCACGCTGCCGTCACGGGCGATCAGCGCACCGGTGCGACAGTCGCTGACCAGCGCGTAGTCCTCGATCGGGCGGCTCACTCCCCCTCCCGTTGATGACACGGGTCGGTGAACATGTCCATGAGAACGGTTTACCCGGATCGGATGTTCCCCGCGTCCCGGGGACGCCGACGGGTGCTGGCCCCCGACCCGGGGCTGTTCAGCCCAGGCGCCAGAGGACACCGGTGGTGGAGGTCGGGTAGCTCGCCACCGACGGTGAGCCCGGTCCCTGCTGGAGCACCTTCACCACTCCCTTGGCGGGTGCGGCCAGCACGACCACCAGGTGCTGCTTGCCGCCGACGCGGGTGATCACATCGCCCGGCCTGGCCTTGCCGAGGTTTCCGGGGACGGGGAGCCAGCCGGGCCGACTGACCGTGCGGAGGTCACGCGCGGTGAAGCCGGACGGGTGACCCATCCACTGCGCCCACGCCACTCCGAGGTCGGCGGCTCGTGCGCCAGCGCTGCCGTCCGCCTCGATTCCCGGCCGGCCGGTGGCTGTCCGGCCATTCCAGTTGCGCCTGTTGAGCGCCCAGGCTCGATAGCTCTCGAGTTGGGACGGCACCTGGAACCACCCGTTGGCAGCCTCCTCGGCCTTGATGAAGGTGGCGTGGTGGCTTCCCGCCGACCGGTAGCCGGATGCTGCGGTTACCGAATGGACTTCGACCCTGCCCGAGGTGGTGTTCTTCGTCTTGATGAAATACAGGTCGGAGCCGACCATCTGGTAGAAACCGTTGTCACCTTCGCCGGCCTTGAGCAGCGTGACCTTGTGGATCCCGCCTTTCTGGTAGCCGGACGCCGCGGTGGTGGAGTGGACCTCGATCCTGCCCGAGGTGGTGTTCTTCGTCTTGATGAAATACAGGTCGGAGCCGACCATCTGGTAGAAACCGTTGCCACCTTCGGCTGCGTCGATATAGGTGGCCCGGTGGACGCCCGCTGTCTGGTAGCCGGACGCCGCCGTGGCGGAATGGAGCTCGATCCTGCCCGAGGTGGTGTTCTTCGTCTTGATGAAGTACAGGTCGGAGCCGACCAGCTGGTAGTGGCCGTTGTCGCCCTCTGCTACGTCGAGGTAGGTGGTGCGATGGCCGCCGGTCGTGTAGCCGGACGCCGCCGTGGCGGAGTGGATCTCGATCCTGCCCGAGGTGGTGTTCCGGGTCTTGATGAAGTACAGGTCCGAGCCGACCAGCTCGTAGAAGCCGTTGTCGGCCTCCGCTGCGTCAATGTAGGTCGCCCGGTGAACGCCGGCCTTTCCATAGCCGGATGCCGCGGTCGCCGAGTGCACCTCCGCCCGTCCCGAGGTGGTGTTCCTGGTCTTGACGAAGTACAGATCGCCACCGCGAGTAGCAGCGGCAGCCTCGACGGGAAATGCGAACGGCAGGCCGACGACGAGGACGCCGGTACCCACGGCGCCGAGCAGGCTCCGACGCGAAAGCTGAGCGCCATTCACGGAATTGTCCGAAACGTGATTCTGCATGGACCCGGCCCCCCAACCAGTTGCGTCCAGCCACGTGCCCGGCCTGATCAGTCCACGATGAACGGGCTGCCGCCGGCGTGCTGGGATCACCATACAAGCAAATGCGGGATTCCGTCGCCCGGGGATGGAGAAAGGTGTCTCCGTTGGGGTACACCGTCGGTGAACAGAACCGAGCCACCGGCGTCCGTCACTCCCGATCCGCCGGGTCAGGGCCGGGAAGGAGCGCATCGTGACGGATCCCATCACCACCCTGGTCGTGCTCGGCGGCAGCGGGGACCTGTCGTCCCGGCTGCTACTGCCGGCGCTGGGCCAGTTGCTGACCGTCGAGCCGCGGCGCCGAATCCAGTTGGTGGGTGCCGGAGTCGAGGATCTGACGGAGGACGACTGGCGCGGCCGCGTCCGGACGGCCTTCGAGAGCGGCAAGGCGGCTGGCGACGCCGTGGACGACCTGCTCGCTCGCACCCGCTACCGACGGACGGACGTCACCGGCGACGACGACCTGCGGGAGCTGCTGGCGAGCTGCGACCAGCCGGCAGCGCTGTACTTCGCGCTGCCACCGGCCATCACCGCGCGGGCGTGCCAGGCACTCCAGCGGATCGGTGTCGATTCCCGCACCGTTCTCGCGCTGGAGAAGCCGTTCGGCACCGACGAGCGCACGGCACACCAGCTGAACCTGCTGCTGGCCCGGATCGTCGACGAGCGTCAGGTGCACCGGGTGGACCATTTCCTCGGCAGGACCGATGTGCTCAACCTGCTGGGGTGGCGATTCGCGAACAGCATCTTCGAGCCGCTGTGGGACGCCCGGTCGATCGAGAGCGTGGAGATCGTCTTCGACGAACAGTTGGGGCTGGAGAACCGGGCACGCTACTACGACCACGCCGGAGCGCTGGTCGACATGATCCAGAGCCACCTGTTGCAGGTGTTGGCGCTGTTCGCGATGGAGCCGCCGGCGACCCTCGGCGAACGGGACCTGCGGGACGCGAAGGGGGCCGTGCTGAGGGCGACCCGGGTGTGGGCCGACGATCCGGTGGCGGGGTCGCGACGGGCCCGGTACACGGCGGGACGGATCGGCCGCCGCGACTACCCCGACTACGTGCACGAGCCGGGCGTAGACCCCGCGAACGACACCGAAACGCTCGCGGAAGTGGTGCTGGAGGTCGCGACGTGGCGATGGAGCGGCGTCCCGTTCCGGGTGCGCTCGGGCAAGGCGTTGGGAGAGCGGCGCCGCGAGATCAGGGTGGTCTTCCGGCCGCCGGCGCACGTCCCGCACGGGCTCGAGGGTCCGGCTCCCGGCAACGTGCTGCACATCAACCTCGGACCGCAGCGGGTGGAACTGGACCTGAACCTCAACGGTCCCGGTGATCCGGACACCCTGAACCGCGAGGTCATGGTCGCCGACTTCGACCCGGGCCGGCTGCCCGCCTACGGCGAGGTGCTGCGCGGCGTGCTGGACGGTGACCCGGCGCTGTCGATCCGTGGCGACACCGCCGAGGAGTGCTGGCGGATCGTCCAGCCGGTGCTGGACGCCTGGCGCGCGGGCCGCGTCCCGATGGAAGAGTACGCCGCGGGTTCGGCCGGGCCCCCCAGCCGGTGACCCCTCGCGCCGACGGGCCGCCAGGTCGATGATGGTGGGGTGGGTGTCGGTGGACGAGCCGGCGGGAGCCGGCCGCGGTGGCGCTGGGCGGCCGTCGTTCTGGGCTGCGCGCTCGCGCTCGTCGCCGGGTGCACGCCCGACGCGTCGGGCCTGTCCGGCCTGCCACCCGGCAACCCCGATGAGTCCACGACCACGACCGTCCACCTCGCCGACCGGACGGCGCTGCTGTACGTGCCCGCGAAGAGTCCGGCCGGCGTCCCGGCGAGCCTGGTGGTGGCCCTGCACGGCTACACCGCCGACGCCGCAGGCGTCGTCGACTTCCTCGGGCTGCGGCCGCTCGCCGACTCCCGCGGGTTCCTGGTGCTCGCCCCGCAGGGCACGACGGACCGGGAGGGGCACACGTTCTGGAACGCCGCCCGGGCGTGCTGCAACTTCACCGGGTCGACGGTGGACGACTCGGAGTTCCTGAGCCGCCTCATCGCGGGCGTGACCTCCGCCTACGGGATCGACTCGACCCGGGTCTACCTGGTCGGGCACTCCAACGGCGGGTTCATGGCGCACCGGTTCGCGTGCGACCACCCCGACCAGGTGGGCGCGATCGCATCCATTGCCGGGGCTCTCGACGTCGACGCCACCTGCGAGCCCGCGAAGCCCGTCAGCGTGCTGCAGGTCCACGGGGACGCCGACGAGACCATCGCCTACGACGGAGGCCAGATCAACGGCAGGTCGTACACCTCGGCCGATCAGACCGTGGCGCGGTGGCGGCAGATCGACGGCTGCCGGACGGAGTCCCACCCTGCCACCCGGCTGGACGCGGACGCCGACGTCAAGGGCGACGATCTCAAGCCGACCAGCTGGACGGACTGCGGCGCGGGCACCCGGGTGGCCCTGTGGACGATCGCGGGCGGCCGCCACAACCCGACGCTGACGCCGGCGTTCACGACGGCCCTCTACGACTGGTTCGAGGCTGGCGGACGCCGCTGATCGTCGTCGCGGAAGGGCCGCGCCGCCGGCTCAGGGCGTCACGATGATGCGTCCCGGCGGCGCGCCGGGCGGAGGGTCCTCCAGCATCCGGTGTGCCCTGGCCGCGTCGGGCAGCCGGAGGCGGGTCCCGATCCGGCCACGCAGCCGCCGTTCGGCCAGCAGCGCGTTGATCGCGCCGGCAGCGTCGGCCAGGTCGGCGATGGACGCGTTGCTGATCACGAAGCCGAGCACGCTGGCGTCCTTCTGGTACAGCTCCCTGGTCGGCAGGGTCGCCCGTCCGGCTGGCGCGGCCGTGATCAGGATCCGTCCCTTCTGCGCGAGCAGGCCGAGCGCCCTGCCGAGGTCCTCGCGTCCTGACGTGTCGAAGTGGACGTCAACGCCGTCGGGCACTGCCTCCCGGAGTCGTTCGGCCAGCATCGGGTCGCGGTAGTCGAGGACCACGTCAGCGCCGCAGCTACGTACCCACTCGGCATCGCGGGCGGACGCCGTGGCGACGACTCGCGCGCCCGCCGCGTGCGCCAACTGCACGGCCGCGCTGCCCACACCGCCGCCCGCGCCGCCGACGAGGACCGTGTCCGCGACCCGGAGCCGCGCCTCCCGGAACAGCGCCAGGTGCGCGGTGGCTGCGGTGTGCGCGACGCTGGCCACCGTCTCGGCGGCGACCCCGTCCGGCACCGGGTAGACCCGGTCGGCCGCGACGGCGACGTACTCGGAGAACGAACCCTGGCGTCCGGCATGGCCCAGGCTGTTGCTCCAGACCAGGTCCCCGACGTGGACACCGGGCGTCCCCGACCCGACGACGGCCACCTCCCCGACGAGATCGCGACCGATGACGAACGGCATCGGCAGCGGGGTCCGGTACCGGCCGGCGCGGATGTAGGTGTCGACGTGGTTCACCTCCGTCGCGATCAGCCGGACGAGGACCTCGGTGGCCCCCGGCGCCGGGACCGGGAGCTGCCCCACCCGGATGCTCTCAGCCGGCCCGGGAGCGGTGATGTAGGCCGCTGTCATCTCCTCCGCAGTGCTCACCCCTCCACTATTGACCCCCGAGCCGGGGGGATGAGCGTGCCCCTCGCCCCTATCGGCGCGACGCGGGGCGCCCGTAAGCTCAGGAGATGGCGACCGATCCGAATGCCGCGGGAGTCCACCGGCTCCTCGCGCAGCACCTTCTCGTGGACGGGTTACCCCTCGTCCTGGACCTGAAGGCGTCGCAGGGCTCCTGGCTGATCGACCAGGCGACCGGCGAGCGCTACCTCGACATGTTCACCTTCTTCGCGTCCAGTTCGCTGGGCATGAACCATCCGGCGCTGGCCGACGACGACGAGTTCCGCGCCGACCTGCTGGAGGCGGCGCTGAACAAGCCCAGCAACTCCGACGTCTACACCGTCGCGATGGCCCGGTTCGTGGAGACCTTCGCGCGGGTGATGGGCGACCCGGCGCTGCCGCACCTGTTCTTCATCGAGGGCGGGTCGCTGGCGGTGGAGAACGCGCTCAAGGTCGCCTTCGACTGGAAGAGCCGCTGGAACGAGGCGCACGGCATCTCGCCCGAGCTGGGGACCCAGGTGATGCACCTCACGGGCGCCTTCCACGGACGCAGCGGCTACACGATGTCGCTGACCAACACCGACCCGAACAAGGTGGCCCGCTTCCCCAAGTTCGACTGGCCCCGCCTGGACAGCCCGTTCATCGCCGACGAGCGGGACGTCCCCGCCGTCGAGGAACGCACCCTGGCCCAGGCCAGGGCGGCCTTCGAGGCCAGCCCGCACGACATCGCCTGCTTCATCGCCGAGACCGTCCAGGGCGAGGGCGGCGACCACCACTTCCGTCCGGAGTTCTTCGCCCGGATGCGTGACCTGTGCCACGAGCACGACGCGCTGTTCGTCCTCGACGAGGTGCAGACCGGCGGCGGCCTCACCGGCAAGCCCTGGGCCTACCAGTGGAAGGACGTCACCCCGGACGTGGTGGCCTTCGGCAAGAAGCTGCAGGTCTGCGGCGTGATGGCCGGCGGACGCGTGGACGAGGTCCCCGACAACGTGTTCCACGTCCCGTCCCGGATCAACTCCACCTGGGGCGGCAACCTCACCGACATGGTCCGCAGCCGCCGCATCCTCGAGGTGATCGAGGCCGACGACCTGTTCACCAACGCCCAGGAGCGCGGCGCGGAACTCCTCTCCGGCCTGCGGCAACTGGCGGCCACGCACGAGATCGTGGGCAATCCCCGTGGGCTGGGCCTGATGTGCGCGGTGACGATGCCGGACGCGACGATCCGCGACCGGGTGCTGAAGGTGTTGATGGAGTCCGAGCACGTGATCATGCTCGGCTGTGGAGAGCGGTCCCTGCGCGTCCGTCCGGCGCTCACGGTGACCGCCGAGCTCGTCGAGCTCGCGCTGGCCGCGCTGGAGCGGGCGCTCACCGTCGTCGAGCAGGACCAGGACCGGAGCGGCGATGTTCAGTACGCATGATCTCCGGGCGGGTTTCGCCCGATCGCTGTCGGCGATGTACGGCACCGAGGTGCCCGCGTACAACACGCTGGTGGACGTCTCTACCGCCGTCAACGCCGACGTGCTCGCCGCTGACCCCGTCCGCGCCGAACGCCTCGGCCGGATCGACCGGGTCACCGCCGAACGGCACGGCGCCATCCGCGTCGGCACGGCGGCCGAGCTGCGGCAGGTGGCCCAGATCTTCGCCGCGTTGGGCATGGAGCCGGTGGGCTTCTACGACCTGCGCGGCACGGAGGCCACCTCGTTGCCGATCGTGTCCACTGCGTTCCGGCCGATCTCGGCGGAAGCGCTGGCGATCAACCCCTTCCGGGTGTTCACGTCCGTCCTGGTGACCGACGACCGCCGCTACTTCGACGCCGGGCTGCAGTCCGAGCTGGATGCGTTCCTGGCCGGGCGCACCCTGTTCGGCGACGATGTGCTCACCCTCGCCGAGCGCGCCGAGGCGGACGGCGGCCTGCCCGACGCACTGGCGCAGGAGTTCCTCCGGTTGGCCACCGCCTGCTTCGAGCTGTCACCGGAGCCGGTGGACCGGGCCTGGTACGGCCGGCTGGCGGCCATCTCGGGCGTTGCCGCCGACATCGGTGGCGTCCCCACCACCCACATCAACCACCTCACGCCGCGCGTGCTCGACATCGACGACCTCTACCGTCGGATGACCGAACGCGGCATCACGATGATCGATGAGATCCAGGGCCCGCCGAGGTGGGACGGTCCGGACGTGCTGCTGCGCCAGACCTCGTTCAAGGCGCTGGCCGAGCCGCGTCGGTTCCGGGAGGCGGACGGCAGCATCTCCGAAGGCGCACTCAGCGTCCGCTTCGGCGAGGTCGAGCAGCGCGGCATCGCCCTGACCCCGGCCGGCCGCGATCGCTACGACCGGCTGATCGCCGAGATCGACCAGCGCTCGGCCGGTCTCGGCGCCGCCGATCGCGACGCGATCAAGGTCGAGGTCTGGCACCGCGAATGGCCGGCCGACGAGGCTGGTCTGCTGGCCAGCGGCGAAGGCTTCTTCGAGTTCTCCGCCGGCCGACGCGGGCCCGGAGATCCGCCGACGAGCCTCGCCGGACTGGTCGCCGACGGCTGGCTGGTGGCCACACCGATCGTCTACGAGGACTTCCTGCCCCGCTCGGCCGCCGGCATCTTCGCCTCCAACCTCGACAACCAGGGCCGGCGGGACTCCTCCCTCGAAGGCTCGACGCGCGACGCCGACTGGATCGCGGAGGCGGTCGGCCGCACCGTCCACGACCCGTCGCGGCTGTACGCCGAGCAGAGCCGGGCATCCGTTGTCAGCGCTTGCGTCCAGCTGCGCATCCCCACTCCCCTGGAGGTTCACCGATGACCACCCTGCAAGCCCGGACGAGCGACCTTCTCGCCGCCTTCGGCCTCGACGCCGCCGCCCTCGGCGGCACTGGTGACGCGTTCGCCGTGCACAGCCCGATCGACGGCTCCGTCCTCGCCACCGTGCACGCGCACACCCCGGACGAGGTGGACGGGACCCTCGCCGCCTCCCGGTCCGCGTTCGCCGAGTGGCGGCTGACGCCCGCGCCGGTCCGGGGACGCCTCGTCAAGCGGCTGGGCGAGCTGATCGGCGAGCACAAGGAGCAGCTGGCAGAGCTGGTGACCCTCGAGGTGGGCAAGATCGGCTCCGAGGCCCTCGGCGAGGTGCAGGAGATGATCGACGTCTGCGACCTGGCCGTCGGGTTGTCGCGGCAGCTGTTCGGCCGGACGATGCCGTCCGAGCGCGCCGGGCACCGGCTGCAGGAGGTGTGGCACCCGCTCGGCGTGGTGGGCGTGATCTCCGCCTTCAACTTCCCGGTGGCGGTGTGGTCGTGGAACGCGGCCGTCGCGCTCGTCTGCGGGGACACCGTGGTGTGGAAGCCGTCCGAGCTGGCCCCGCTGACGGCGCTGGCGAGCACTGCGCTGCTCGCCCGTGCCGCCGCCGAGGTCGGGGCTCCGGCCGATGTCGGCCGGGTCGTGCTGGGCGACCGGGCGGTCGGCGAGGCGCTCGTGGACTCCCCGGACGTGGCGCTGCTGAGCGCGACCGGCTCGACCCGGATGGGACGCGAGGTGGGGCCGAGGGTGGCGTCCCGGTTCGGCCGGGTGCTCCTGGAACTGGGCGGCAACAATGCGGTCGTCGTGACGCCGAGCGCCGATCTCGACCTCGCCGTGAACTCGATGGTGTTCGCGGCTGCCGGGACGGCCGGTCAGCGTTGCACGACCCTGCGCCGGCTGATCGTGCACTCCTCGGTGGCCGATGCCGCGTGCGACCGGCTGGCGAGGGCGTTCGCGTCCCTGCCGGTGGGCGATCCCCGCGACGCGGGCACGCTGGTCGGTCCGCTGATCCACGAGCGCGCCCACGAAGCCATGCGGGCGGCGCTGGCGGAGGCCGTCGCCGACGGCGGCCAGGTGCTGGCCGGCGGCGAGCGGGTGGACGTCGGGGCGGGCGGCAGCTACGTCCGTCCGGCGCTGGTCCGGATGCCGTCCCAGACCGCCGTGATGCTGCGCGAGACGTTCGCGCCGATCCTGTACGTGGTGACCTACGACGACTTCGACGAGGCGTTGGCGCTGCACAACGCGGCGAGTCAGGGGTTGTCGGCGGGCATCTTCACCCGCGACCAGGGCGAGGCCGAGCGGTTCCTCGCCGCGGACGGTGCCGATACCGGGATCGCGAACGTGAACGTCGGCACGTCCGGCGCGGAGATCGGCGGGGCGTTCGGGGGCGAGAAGGAGACCGGCGGCGGCCGCGAGTCCGGTTCGGACGCCTGGCGTGCCTACATGCGCCGCTCCACCAACACGATCAACTACTCCGGGACCGTCGCGCTGGCCCAGGGCGTCCAGTTCTCGGCGGAGTGAGCCCTGTCGATCGCTGAGGCTGTCGACGAGGCGCCACGCTCACCCGGCGACGAGGGGAACGACGCGCACCCAGTTGGCGCCCGCGCCGGTCGGCGTCCGGCTGAGCAGGGTCAGCGTGCCGTCGTCCTCCAGTCGCGACACGGCGACGTGGGTCGACCTCTCGCCGGTGGCGAGGACGAGTCGGCCGTCCAGGGAGAGGCAGAAGCCGCGCGGCTGGCGTTCGGTGCCGGAGACGGCCAACCGGGCGAGCAGGCGTCCGTCCGTGGCGACGTCGATGGTGGCCAGGGTCGACTCCGTCCGCTCCGAGCAGAGCAGCCGGCGGCCGTCGGGCGTGAGGTGCAGGTCGGCTCCCCAGATGTAGTGGTGTTCCAGCGGGTCGGCGCCGAACACGCTGTGGCCGAGCCCGCGAGCGGTGTCGTAGCCGGGCACCGACTCCTCGCGGCTGAGGACGCCGGTTGCCGGGTCGCGGCTGAACCGGAGCGCCTCGCCGGAGAACTCGGTCAGCACGTAGGCGTTCGTGCCGTCCGCGGAGAGGACGATGTGGCGCGGTCCGGAGCCGGCTGGCGCGGCCACGGTCGGCGGGTCGAGCGGAGTGAGCGTGCCGTCCGCTGCGAGCGCGTACTGGGCGACCAGGTCGGCACCGAGGGAGACGAAGTAGGCGAACCCGCCGGCGGTCGCGACGGAGTGCAGGTTCGGGTACTCGATCCGTGCGACCGGTTCGCCGAGGCGTCCGGACTCCCCCACCGGCCACACGCAGCCGTAGCCGCCGCCGTACGAGGCGCCCAGAAGCAGCCGGCCGTCGTCGGCGAGGGCGAGATAGGTCATGGAGTCGTCCACGTCGGTCCGGCTGACCGGCGTCAACACCCCGGACGCCCGGTCCAGCGCGAGGGTCTGGACGGCGGCCGGGTTGCCCTTGACCCCGGCGTGGACGAGGTCGCGGCGCTCATCGACGACGAAGGTGCCGGTGCCGGGCAGTCCGCCGGTGACCGCCAGCGGCTCGAGCGACTCCCCGTCCAGGCGGTAGGTGGCGATGGCGCCGTCGCCGGGGTTCGTGACCAACACAAGACTCGCACTCATGCAGCGAGCCTATGCCGGCCGGTGGCACTCTCGACGGCCCGTGCGTTCGGGACTAGCGTGAGTCCGGGAACCGCGTTCGCAAGGAGGCTGACATGGCGGGAACCGATCCTCACTTCGAGAACCTGGATGCGTGGGTGAGCGCAGGCATCCGCCAGACCGTGCCGATGGCGGGGTTGCCGGCGGCTTTCGGGTCGACCTACGAGAAGGTTGCGGCCGCGGTCGCCGAGGCCGGCGGACGCGTGGTGGGCCCGGCCTACGGGGAGTACTTCGGGGTGCCGACCGATGTCGTCGACGTCGAGATCGGCTTCGGCATCGACCGCGCCCTCGACGTCCCCGGCGTGAGCATCGTGGAGCGTCCGGTCACCCGGGCGGTCGTGGCGACGCACGTCGGGCCGTACGAGACGCTTCAGGACAGCTACGCCGAGCTGATGCCCTGGCTGGAGTTGGAGCAGGCCGAGCTGGGCGAGTCGATGTTCGAGTGGTACCTCACCGGCCCGGAGACCGATCCGTCCGCGATGGTCACGAAGCTGGTCTTTCCGCTCGCCTGAGCCGGCGGCCGGTGCGCGGGGCGCAGAACGGAGCGGGCCCGCGGTTCAGGGCCGTCCGATCTGGACGCGCCAGACCTCCGGCCCCTCTTCCAGGTAGTCCCAGGTGGAGTCGCCGGCGTGCTCGGCCGCGAACTGGTAGTACAGCGGCTTCGGGTCGTGGTCGTTGACAAGCACGAACGCCTCGCCTGACCCCAGGGCGCCGTAGGTCTCGAAGATGAGCTGGTGGCGCCGGGCCGGGATCTCGGAGCGGACGTCGAGGAGCTGGTGGTCAGGCATGGGCGGCTTTCCCTGGTTTCTCTAGTGGTATGTGTAGAAAATAGGCAGGATCCGCCTGAACCACAACCCGGGGTCGGTCCGGGTGAGACGGACATGGGTCAGCCGCGATCCTGGCCGGGCACCGGTCTGACGACGGCCAGATCTCCGCGCGCGGCGCGCGGCGGTGGTGCGGTTCGTGGGACCCGGTCAGACCTCGGCGAGCCGGAAGCCGTCGATCGGCTCGCTCTCCCAGACGTCGAACGGGTCGTCGGCGACCGCGGCCCGGGCGAGCGGGATGAGCCGGGCAAAGTCGTCCTCGGTCTCGAAGATCGCCAGACCGACGAGGCGATCCGTACCGGTGTCGGCGAGCGTCTGGACGGAGATCAGGCCCGGCCGGCCGGCCATCGCTGCCCCGAAGCGGTGCATGGACCCGATGAGCGCCTCGCGGTGCTCCGGGTGCGGACGGTGGACCGAGATGATGACGTAACTCATCGGGTGACTCCTTCGGACGGGCCAGGGTGACGGCACGGACACACTGCTACCCGCGGGCCCCTCGCGGCACTCCAGTGTCGTGCAGGACTTGGCCCGGGCGGGGACAATCGGCGCATGAGCCACAGTCGCCGTCGGATGCGCGCCCTGCCGGTGGCTGGCGGCTTCGTCGCGGTGCTGGTGGCGGTGGGGCTGGCGTGGTGGACGGGTCTGGTCCAGGTGAACGATCCGTCGAGGGACCGGTTCCCGGTGCGGGGTGTGGACGTCTCTCGTTACCAGGGCAGCATCGACTGGCCGGTGCTGGCCGCCCAGGGGGTGGAGTTCGCGTTCATCAAGGCGACCGAGGGCAGCAGCTGGGTGGATCCGGCCTTCGCGACGAACCTGGCGGGCGCGACCGGTTCCGGGCTGCGGACGGGCGCCTACCACTTCTTCAGCTTCGAGAGTCCTGGTGCCGGGCAGGCCGAGAACGTGGTCGCCACCGTCCCGGTGCAGCCGGACCAGTTGCCGGTCGCTGTCGACGTGGAGTTCTACGGCGGGTTCTGGGTCGATCAGCCGCCGGTGGACGAGGTCCGCCGGGAGCTGTCGGCGCTGTTGGAGCGGCTCGACGGCCACTACCCGACACCGGCGATCCTGTACACCACGGGTGAGGTGTACAACCGCTATATCGTCGGCGCCTTCCCGGGCGTCGAGGTCTGGATCCGGGACGTGTGGCGGCAGCCGTCCCTTTCGGACGGACGTGCCTGGACGTTCTGGCAGTTCAGCGATCGGTACCGGCTGGACGGGTATCGCGGGGAGGAGACGTTCATCGACCTCAATGTCTACGCCGGCAGCCGGACGGAGTGGGAGCGGTACCGCCGGTGACCGCGGTCTACCTGAACTTCAGCACGGACGACATCAGGGGCCGCTCGGCGTCGACGAAGTCGTCGACGTGCCAGGAGAGCTCCCGGGCGTGGCTGGCTGCCACGATGCGCGCGGGGACGGAGGTGCGCGGGAGGAGATCGACCTTGCGCCTGGCGATCCTGACCTTGCTGGCCAGCAGCACCCCGTCGTCGTAGAACGCGAGCTCCGCAGGGGGCGCCTGTCGGTAGGACCCGGTCGACTTCTCCGTGAGCCCGACGTAGAGCAGGGACGGCTGCGGCCAGGTGCCGACCGTCGTCGAGACCTCCACCACGTCCCTGCTGGTCTCCGTAGTCTTCAGCAGGAAGCGACACTCGCTGCCGGCGACCCGCACGATCTGGGCGGCTCGGTCGATGAACTCGGTGTCGTCGGGCTTGAGTGCCTTGAGGCAGGCGACGACGCCGAACTCCGCCGTCCCCACCGCATCGTCGCCCGGGAAGTCGTCGGGGACGCCGACCGACGCTTCGCGAAACCACCAGTCGTCGGGAGTGAACGTCGGCGGATCGGCGACGACAACGCCCGGCGCCAGGCCGGAGTCGAAGGTGACGTAGAGGGCCGGGTCGTGTCCGATTCCGAACCCTTCACCGTTCAGCCACCACGCCAGACGACGCGCGAAGGCTGTAGCCTCGTGTACCCCGTCCCAATCCTGGTCGGCACGGTGGAAGAGGCGTATGTCCTTGATCCGCGAAGGCCGTCCGTCCCTGGTCATCGCGCCAGCGTATCCGCAGGGCCAACCCGAACGTCGGCGCCGATCGGTCAGGTCAACGTCGCCGCGGCGCGGATCGGTGGCGGCACGGCGGACGTCGACTGTGCGCGTCTACCCCCGCGCAGCTCTGGGGATCTCTACGCTGTGTCTGCGGCAGATCTTGCTCGGGAGGGAGACTCGCGTGGACGCAACAGCCGCCGATGCCGAGGGCGATTCGCCTCGCTTGAGAGTTGCCGCGTTCATCGCGGATTACCACCAGATCTGGCAGCAGTCGCTGCGATCGGTCGATCGGAACCCGTCGGCGCCGTCAGTCGATCTGACGAGGATGCCGGACAGCGCCGGAGACTTCGCCGCCATGTTCAGTCAAGGTCTCCAGAACTGGCTTCGGGCAAGCTCGGCAACCGCAGCACTCGACCTCGACCTGTGGGCCACGCTGTCCGCACAGCTCGACCGGCACTTCGCCTCGTCGCCGGGCCCCCGCTCACTGACGACCAATGTGCTCCGGCCACCGCACGTCCCAGCTGAGGAGGCAGTGTCGTCGGAGGAGCGCAGCGGGGACGCGGGCATGGTGCGTACCGTGATGAACGACCCTCAGCAGACGATCTACTACACCTATCGCCTGACCCGACTCGACGGGTCGTGGCTGATCGACACACTCTCCGAGTCCTACGATCCGCCACACACCCCGATCCTGTCGCGGGATGAGGTGGCTCAGCTCCTTGCCGGGGTAGGCCCGGACACTCCACTGCCGGAACTCCCCGGAGACGCCGGCGACCTCGATGCGCTGTTCGCCGGCGCGGACGAAGTGGTGGAACTGGGGGCTCTGACGACGTCGGGGTTCCTGACCGTCCACGACCTGGGCTGGGTGCGCTGGGACGTTGCTCCGCTGACGCGTTCCGTGCCGCCGGGGACCTATCCCGTTGCGGTGGCCCGGAGCTCGGACGGCGTCAACCGGGCGCTAAGGCTCAGACTCGCGTCGAGCCAGCCGGTGGAATGGCGTCCGGCTGAGCGGGTGGACACCGGGGACGTGGTGTCGGTGGACGCGGGGAACGTGGCCATCCTTGACTTCACCGCCCTGGCGTCCCGCGACGCAGAGGAGGCCGAGGGCATCCTAGAACGGATGACCCCCTCGATCCTGAACGGCCCTGGCGCTGTCTTCAGCCTGGACGACGGTGCTCCCGACGCCGTGGTCGTCGAGAGTGGCATCGGCGACGGCGGCTACCCGATCTACTGGGGTCTGGCCGCTGACGGCTCCCTGACCGACCTCGTGGTGGACTTCCTGACCGCGTCCGAACAGCCGACGTGAGGATCGCCACCGCTGCCGGGCGGTCGCTACGCTACTCGTGCTCGATATCGCGGTGAGAGCACCGATACCTTTCCCCACCCGTGGACGAAGCCAGTGCCTCGGGACGATCACGGACCGGGGGATCACCGTGGCCCTCAACCACGAGATCGTCCGCGCCCTCGGAATGCTCGGCAGGTTGCTCCGCGGTCATCGGTATGGGAGCGGGGCCCAAAGGGTTAGGCGTTGCACCGGCAACAACCCTGCGTTCGAGAGTCGCCGAACCGCCTCCCACGGGCTCGGTGAAGCCATCGCCCGGAACGTTGCAGTCGTGAAAAGGGCTGCGAAGCCACGCAGCGACGTTCCCGCCAGGTCGCTCACGTCGGAGACCATAGCGAGTCGAGCCCTAGCCGGGCCGATCCGGCAGTGACTCCCGGACTGCGTGAGGCGCAAACCGCGACGGCGGAAGTCGCAGGTGCGGGCCGCTGTTCGATCCCCAGGACGTGGCGATCGGTTCCCGTTACCCGTACGCTCTACGCACCGGCGAACCTTCCGCGAACCCACTCACCGCTACCAGCCCACCCCGACGACCCAGAACCAACCCCAAATCCAGGAACACGTGCACCCGCACACCCGGCGGTTTACGTCTCATCCGATGTGTCGAGACATCAAACGGTCGGGCTGACAGGATTTGAACGAGGGGATCAATCCGGCCCTGACAAGGTCATTGCGGCTCTGTGACTAGGGGTGATAGTTGGCACGACTCGGCACGAGTAGCCATAGTTTGCCACAATTCGGTAGCCTAAGGCCCACGATAGGCCCACGGCCGTGGGCCCTCATCCTGTCAGCCCACCGCAGGCAAAGGGAGGCCTCATGGCGACGACCCGTCGCAAGCCTTCGTCGGCGAGCAACGTCACGCCGCTGCGCCCTGATCTCGCCGCTCGGCAGGCGCAGGAAGCCAAGGAGAAGACCGGCCGCCGGTCCTTCGGCCGGATCGACCAGCTGCCCTCCGGGATGTTCCGGGCGCGCTACCCCGACCCCGAGGACCCCCGCCGGCGGATCGCGGCTGACACGACCTTCCAGACCAAGACCGATGCGGCTGCCTGGCTGTCGCGCAAGCAGGCCGAGATCATCGAGCACCGGTGGAAACCGGCCCCGCCGGCCGAGCGCGACAAGATCACCTTCGCCGACTACTCCGCCCGCTGGATGAAGAGCCGCGACCTCTCCCCCAAAACCCGGGCCGAGTATCAGCGGGCACTGGACGGCCGTCTCGCCTACTTCAATCGCCTCACCCTTGACCAGATCACCTCCGGCACCGTCAAGCAGTGGTTCGACGCCCAGAACCCCCGCTACCCGACAGCGCGGAAGAAGTGTTACGAGGTTCTGCGCGCGATCCTGGCCACGGCCGCCCGACCCGACGAGGACACCGACGCTCCCCCACTGATCGATACCAACCCGGCCCGGCTCACCACCAAGACCCTCAACCGTCGCGCGGACGGCACGGCACCCAGGAGGAGCGCGAAGGTCAAGCCCGCGAGCCTGAGCGAGCTGGGCACGATCATGAACGCCCTCCCGGAGAGATACCGGCTCATGGTGCTGCTGGCCGCCTGGTGCGCGCCCAGATTCGGCGAACTCACCGAACTACGCCGCAAGGACGTCACCGTCGAGTACGACAAGGACGGCGAACCCGACGCCGGCATCCTCCACATCTCACGCGCGGTCACCTGGCCCGATCCCGACACCCCCATCGTGAAGGAACCCAAGACCGCCGCCGGCGTCCGCGACGTCGAGATCCCACCCCACCTGCTGCCCTTCCTGCTCGACCACCTCGCCAAGTGGTCAGCGCCCGGCGACAACGGACTGCTGTTCCCGGCCGTGGAGTCCCCCGCTCAGCACATGAAGCACGGCGCCCTGTACAAGGTCTACCGGCGAGCCCGGAAGGTCGCCGGCCGCTCCGACCTCCGCTGGCACGACCTGCGCCACACCGGCGCAACCCTCGCCGCCCAGCAAGGCGCCACCCTCGCGGAGCTGATGAACCGACTCGGCCACTCGACCGTCGCCGCCGCGATGATCTACCAGCACGCCAGCGCCCAGCGAGACCGAGAGCTCGCCCGCAAGCTCTCCACCCTCGCTACCTCTCCCCCGCAGTAGCCGCCCGTCAGTCTGTCTCAATGCGCGGACTGCACCACTTGACCGGATGGCCTCAAAGGCGTGTGCCACGACACATAGATCAACTCCGCCGTCACTCGGTCCTCCGAAGCCTTGCCTACCGCGACGCCGGCTCGCACCCTCACACCCTCCGGTCGAAGTTGCTGCAGGGGGTCAACCCGTGCGGTCAGCGGCCATTGCCATCGATGGGTGAAGCGCACCGAACAGAGGCTAGCGAGCGGCGCCACGAGGGCGTCCGGGTGGCACTCAGTGGCTCACGAACAGGACCCAGTCACCCCGGAGACCGTCTGCGTGGTCGACCCGCTCCCAGCCGTCTAGTGAGGTCCAGAAGCCCACAGCACTGTTGGTAGAGGCGATCAGCCGAGCGTCCCTGAACTCGGTTTCGAGCCAATCCACGATCTCCGTGCCGAGTCCTCGGCCCCTGCGGTCTTGGCTCACTTCGAGATATTGAATCTCGCGGACAGGGCCGAGATGAGATGCGCCTTGGTTCGAGGCTAAATGTGGTGTGCGATCAATCTCGATCCGCGCGACTTCCTTGCCATTGCTCTCGACACTGAACAGGCGCGACCCTTCGAGGAAGTTCCGCCCAGTCCACCAGTCCGCGTCGAAGCTCCGATCCGCGTTGCGCCCGTCGCCGAATGGCCGCCAGGCGTGCGAGGGACCAGCGGGTCGCCGGTGCTCGATGAAGTCGAGTTGCATGACTCCATCTTGGCGAACAGTCAAGCCGAGGCGTGGCTCCCTAGACTCTTCTGCATGTCGATGACCAGACCGCCGAGCGCAGTGACTGAGCGTGCCGGTGTGTACGCGGTGGGCCTGATTGTCAACGGCTTCGGGTGGGTCTTCCGTGAGCAGCCCACAGACGACTACGGCATCGACGCCCAGGCCGAAGTCTTTGAGGCTGACGGCACCGCCACTGGCAAGGTCATCGCCTTGCAGATCAAGTCGGGTCGGGCGACGTACTTCGCCAATGAGAACCCAGACGGCTGGACGCACTACGTTGATACCAAGCATGCGGAGTACTGGCTTAAGCACTCACTGCCGGTCGTGGTCGTGCTCTGCGACGAGATCGACGGCAAGGCATATTGGCAACAGGTCACGAAATCCACACTCGAAGCGACCCCGAAGAACTTCAAGATCCTCGTCCCCCGGTCCCAGGAGTTGGGCACGACTTCCGTCGCGGCTCTACGCGAGGTCGCGGCGGGCGATCCGTACACCACTCGGCTTCGACGGCTCCACCTTGCACTCCCTTGGATGGAGTTGCTCCGAGCGGGCAGGCGAATCCTCATTGAGGCCGACGAGTGGATCAACAAGTCATCGGGCCGCGGTGAGATCACGATCGTCTCCGTCGATGAAGCAAACGAAGATCGCCAGCTGCTCGGAGACTGGATGATCATGGCGCCGGGGTGGTCCTATGACGCCGTGTTGCCGTCCTTGGTGCCGTGGGCTGACGTGGTTGTCCACGAGGAGACGTACGACGAAGCGGAGTACGACGCGTGGGAGGCCGAGTGCGTTTACTACGACAATGAGGGCGACCGGATCGTTACTGAGGGCTACGAAGAGTGGCGAGCCGCAAGTGGGTTGGAGGGCCTGCGGCCCTACGCCAACAGCGCCGGCGAGGTCGACAGTTGGCGGCTGGAACTCAAACTGAACCAGCTCGGCGAGGCGTTCCTGCTGGTTAATGAGTTCGCGGACCGCACTGACTTGTTCCTGACGCCGGATGCATAGTGAATCGGGCGGCGCCGGAAAGGCAGAACGCCCGCGACCAATCGCGCGTGTCAGGATCGAAGGACTAGCCGTCGAGGTTCGGCGCACGGACAGAGGTCTATGGCTCTGCCCGGTTAGGCGACCTGCGTGACGGGACCACCCGACCGCAGCCGGCCGGTCGGTCGCCCGCGATTCCTCTGGGCACCTCGGCCAGACGCGAACGAATGCACCAGAGCCCGCAGTGGCGCCAGGCGACTCCTCCCCCATCCGCGGCCTCACAGGCCGGCGTCGAGGTCGGCCGGCGTGGTGCCCGAGATCACAAGACGGCGAATGGAGTCGATCACTTCGATCCTCAGCGCGAGTTCCAAGCCTGTGGCGAGGATGGCGTCCACATCGGCTTGGTCGCGGGCAGAAACCGTCGCCAGTTCGACGTCGCCCGCGTAGACGGCCAGGGGTGCCGGCGCGTCGTCGTTCCGCCTCGCCTCGAGCGTCAAGGGCGCGGTGGCCGGCAGAGTTGAGGGTCCTAGATCCACAGTGACCGATCCCTGCTCTAGCAGGTCCTTCAGGAGACTCCGACCGCGTTCGCGGGTGAAGTCCAGAAGATCCAGGAGTTCGGACGCCGTCGCGCCAAACCGATGGCGCCATTCCCCCACGCTTTGCTCGCCTAGCCACACGCGGAGCTCCGCCGCAGTGGCGTCAAGCTCGGCAGGAAGCGCTTCCGCAATCAGGTTGGCAAGGCGTCTGGACCGTACTCCGGACCGCATCAATACGAGCGCTGCGGGATCGCTCACGCCGTAGCGAACATATGCCCCAAGGTCAGGGCACAGTTGCAGCTCCGCCGTCTGGTCGTCCAGAGCCAAGTTCACCAGTTCGACAAGAGCAGCCAGCGTCCAGGAGAGGTAGTGCTCGAAGAGTGACGTGACTGCATCCACCATCTGCTCGATACGCCACGACGGGTCAGGGACTTCGCCGAGCGCCTGGTCCGCGAGCAACTGGATCGATGTGCCATCTAGCCAGCTCGACAAGAGGGCTGCGACATCCACGTCAATCGGGTCGCGCCGCTTCGTTCTGTGGAATGTCCAGCGGGGTGCCTCTCGCAACTCCAGCAGAGTGCCGACGATCTGGCGAAGAATGCGGGCAACATACACGGGATCGTGCAGATCCCCGATGCTCCCTCTAGCCGCCCGTTCGGCAAGCTGAACCGCGACACGGCGTGCCAGCCGATCAAGCGCGCGCGCAGACGCAACCGACGTCCCAGTCCGATGCCATCTACGGCGAGCCGCAGGATCGGAGCGCACATAGGCCTCTCGGACAGAGGACGCGAGGGTCATCAGCCTCTGTCTCGCCACCGACGACTGAGCCGCAGCCAAGGTCGAGTCGACGACCGCCGCAAGGTTCACGCCGGCGGGATCGGTCCCTGCCTGCTCCTCCAGCGCAAGGAACTCCCACACGAAGCTGATAAAACTGTCGACGATAGGGTCGACGTTCTCGAAGACCGCGTCGGCATCCGCACGTTGACGCTCTTCGAACTGTGCAAATGCCTCGAGCGCCAAGTCCGAAGCCATCGTCGACTTCACCGTCAACTCGAGAGCGTCCGGGTCCAGATCATGGAAGTCCTGCTCACCGGGCTCGGCAGCTCGTACGAGCACGATCCACCCTTCGGTCTCCCTTCCGGCGCGGCCGGCACGACCCATGGCATTGACCAAGCGCGCACCGCGAAGCCGGGCGTCGGTAGGCAGATCCTCGTATTGCTGGTCGTAGATCACGACCGTGCGCACGGGGAGGTTCACGCCCTCGGTGAGCGTTGAGGTGCAGGTGAGATACCGAAGGGACTCGTCACGAATTGCATTCTCCAGGGACTCGAGCACCTCGACCGGGAGACCTGCGTGGTGGAACGCCACCCCTCGCCGCAGCAGTGGAACCAGAGGGTGTGAATCCCCGAGTTGGAGTCGAACGAACTCAACGAGGGGCGCTAGCGCAGGGTCTTCATCGAGAAGGTCGGCGATGCCGCCCGCGATCATCTGCGCTTGGTTCCGAGTGGGTGCAACGACCAGCACCGAGCCAGCGTGGCCTAGCGCCGTGATCATGTCGCTAGCGATCCGATACTGCTTGGTCGAACGGGAATCGTCCTTGGGAATGCCAGACTGGTGCGCAGAGTTCGAGGTCGACTTCCGAACGAGTTGCCACCCCGTGTCGTTCATGTAGAGTTCCGCAGTTCGACCGTTGGCCATGCGTAGGCGAATCAGTCCCGAGAGTTCGGTGACAAGGCGATACGGCCACTGCCTTGCGCGCGGCGCCGTTTCAACCGTCGTCGTGGTCCAGTCTGCGGTCGCCGTGAACGCGGCATGGAGTCTTCTGGGGCCGCGCCACTGAGATTCGTAGCTCAGAGAACCTCCATCGGGGTCCAGCCACTGCGCAACAGCGCCGACGTTGCCCATGGCAGCGGAGATCAGGGCGATCCGGTGCGCGGTGCTATGCGTTAGGTGATCAATGAGGCCGATCGTCGATTCGAGGATGAACCCTCTGCCACTCTCCTTGATGAGTTGCGCTTCGTCGAACACAAAGAGCCCAAAGCGATCCAGGACTCCGGGAGCATCATGTCGCAGACTGTGAGCGAGGCGTTCAGGCGTCATCACCACGACCTCAGGTTCGCCTGGCTCATCGATCGACACCAGGAGCTCAGCGAGATCGGGAAAGTCCGGGGGCTCTGGTGGGGCTTCCCGGTTCAACATGCGAAGTCGATCCGACATCGCTCGACGCACTTCACGCCCGAGGCTTCGCGTCGGCACCACGTAGCACACACTCTGGTTCGTGCGGGCCAGATGCTCGATTGAAATCAGTTGACCGAGCAGGGTTTTGCCTCCGCTTGTTGGCACCGCCATGACGATCCGACGAACGCTCGGTGCGAATGGCGACCGAGGTCCCGCCAGCAGTTCTCGTTGCGGCTCCCAGAGCGTCAGGACGGGGGGTCGGCCGAGCGTGAACGCCTGTCGGACCGAGCGCGGCACATCTGGAGGCATGACCAGGGGGTTCCAGAGCGAACCTGCGTGAGCCTCGCCCGACAGGTTCAGGAGGTGAGCTGCTACCCATCTGGCGTTCAGATCGTCAGGGCCGGCTCCACCCACGGCGACTTGTCGCAGGCGCTCAACGCCGCGGCCGAGTCGACTATCGACCCCATGCGCCAGGTAGGTTAGGAGGTCCTCCGCACCCAGGACCGTGAGCTGGGCTGGACCAAGCAAGGTAGTCACAAGGTCGGGCAGCTCCGACAACTCGGCGAGTTGCCCAAACTGCCTCCTCCACGCGGCGAACCACTTGAACAGCGTGCGAGTCTCGAAACCAAGAAGCGCAAGTCCCGCCTCAAGTGTGACCGTGTCTAGGTGCTCGAGGATCGACACTTCGGTCTGGATGTCGCTGCGGAGCCGGTGCATGATCGCGGTGGCGTTCGGATCTCGGCCCCCACGCCGGTAGCCGATTGCCGCCGCGAACCCCAGTGACAGACGATCCGCTCTGGACCAGTTCACTTGATGCAACGCAAGATCGAAGATGTGCGCACTCACGGTGAATGCCTGGCGCTGTCGATGCAGGCTGTATCGCTCGCGTGCTTGTGACACCGAGGCGACGGCGTGCAGGTACCAAGCAGACTCAAGGAGGCCCTCCGGAAGTCTCGACTCGCGAAGAAAGAGCTGTAGCTCCATCTGTGCCATCAGATCCTGCAGTTCCTCAGGAGTCGGCAGGTTGAGGCGATCCCCGAGCGCGTCCCTCAGTAGGTCAAGGTCTAGAGCCCGCTCCACACAATCTCCCTAACGCGCTTCGAAAACCCCGGGAAGTCCGGGATTGCGACTACCAAGCCCTCGATCTGTCCCGGGCCACTGAACTCGGGGAATGCACTGAGAATGGATCCGAACGCGGCTGCGCCATTCGGCGCCCGATCTGCCGAGGTCCCCACTGACACGCCCACGCCGGCGCGCTCATGTTTGTCGAGCCAGAGTTCAACAAGCTCGGCGTACAGCTTGCCCAGTTCGCCTTCCTGAGCAATCGTCTCCGGCCCGGCGAGTTTCGCCAGGTACTCGTTACCTCGCTCGGCGAGTTGCTTGCTTGCGCGTCTGATCGTCGCGGAAATGGGCGCGATGGATTCATGCTTCTTGATCTCCCACAAGCGAAAGACCAGAGTTCCTGCCGGAGTCTTGTAGATGACGAGCCCATCCCCTCCTGGCTCGAGCGGATCAGGCTTCACCGAGTGTGCGTGCACAAGCTGACGACCATCAGAACAATTGCGCCTCTCGTTGAGCAGCCTGTTCCAGAAGAGTTCTGCGACGAGACCTTCAAGATGGTCGTCCCCCGCAGGTTCCTCAGGTGACCCGAACCCGATGCTCGCGTACACCCTCACCGCATGGCTGCGCGTGTCGTCCGCCTGCGGGAGTTGGCCGTCCCGCCGCCTTCGCCAGCGGTCGAGCAGGGGTGAAGCACCGCAGCGAATGACCATCGCGTCGTCGGCTAGCAGTTGAGCTGCACACTCGCGATCTACGCTTTCGCTCAAGCCAACTCCACCCACGACGTACGGATCTATTGGCCCGGAGGGAAGCCCTAGCAACGCTGTCAACGGCTCCGTCCCAGTTCGCGTCACCGAACCTCCTCTCGGCCCGCGGAAGCATCAAGGACGTCCCGAAGGTGGGGCTGACGTCCGTCGCAGAGTTCGGTCGCCAACTGAAGGACGAGCTCGGCCCGCACCGACAGGAAGGCATCGAAATCCGGCTTCACGGCCGCACGGAGCTCCTCGCCTTTGATGTCTGGGTAGGGGCCAGCATTGGCCAGCCGCTCGTATGGAACGAGGTGGCTCTCAAGCCTGTCGCGCACGTCTCGGTCGTCAGGAGCACGGTCGGCGCGAGCCTCTAGGTAGGCAATGGGGTCGAGCCGTCCGATCGTCCGGTTTGTCTTCCACGTAATCAGCGCACAGTTGAGGGCTAGGAAGGAGTCGATGCCTGCGTCGCCAAGGAGCTTGTCGGGGAACAGGTGGTGGTACTCGCGCTGCCTGATGTTCACCGCAGAGACCTTGGTGTCATCGGCGAAGTCGCGAGCCCCGAAGTAGGTTGAGGTCGCCAAGACCGCCCGGCTCAGTGTTCGCTTTGACTTTGGCCACCGGGCAGCCATCAACTCGGCGATCGTCGGCAACGGATACTGCGTACGGTCGAAGACAGAAACGTCACCTTCTTTCCCGGTCCCGTCAAGAACTTGGCGAAGGTTCCGGTAGTCCGCTGCGGCCCTCGTCGCTGCTGCGTTTTCGTACCGAGTGGTGAAGAAGGACGACCAGAGGTAGCGGCGTGCTAGCCGGTCAGCGACTGCGCGGGCATCACCATCCGGCGCTGCTTGAGCGAGGATCGCGGCGGCCACCGGGAGCGGCACCACGCTTGGTACCCGCTCAGCGTCCAGGATTCCCGACTCTTCCAGAAGTGAGGCCAACCGCGTCAGCCCAAGTGTCATCGAGTCCCACGACTGCGCGAATGAATGGAGGTCCATGTCGTAGAACCCACGCTGGTTAGGCTGCTTGCCCTGCATCAGCGCCGAGGTCTGGAGGACGGCCTCCGACACAGACAGGTAGCGCCCGATGGCTGGTGCATGCGCATTGAGCGCATGCACCATTTCGTGGAGCCGACGCCCGGTCCGGTTCTCCAACTCAGCGACAATGATGTCATAGGCGGTGAGCGGCCTGGCGTTGGTGTTCATGTTCACGAAGACACTGAGCGCGACGTCCCGGGGCGTGCTTGCGGGGAGACGTAGGTACGGCAGGTTGAAGTGCTTCACGGTTTCGCGCATGGGCCGGATGATCTTGTTCAGGTGATCGCGCTTCGTCCGAACGAGATCGTTGGCCTTCTTGTATTCAACGATGTCCGTGAGATCGTCACCCGGCTCGAGGGGCGCGGTGGCCTTCTGCACCCAGGCGTCGGTGTCATCGTGATCCGGATCGAGCAACCGGACCGGGATAAGCCCTTGCCGCAGGCATTGCACAGGATCGTCGACCCACCTGGGTTTCCGGCCACCTTCTCCATCGGGTGACACGGGCTGAACCTTCACCGTCATGCGGTCATCGTCGTTGTCGGGGTTGTCATCGAGGTTGGGGATATGAACGAAGTAGCTCTCCCTCTCGTTGTTGTCCTTGAGTGCGCGCCACAGCGCAGTGAGCCGTTGCTGGCCGTCCAGGAGGTGCTCTGTCACGGTGACTACTGTCTCCGGTGCGGTCTCGAGCGGGCGGGAGTGGAACTTCTCCTCGTCTCCCACGTGCAACACCAGCGTGATTCCCAAAGGAAGATCACGCACGATCGTCTCGATCATCGACTGCACTCGGCGCCGATCCCAAGCTGTCCCGCGCTGGAAGCTGGGAAGACGTAGTCGACCCGACGAGATCAGGCCGAGCCAGTCGTTGACCGTGCGATTGAGCGCCTCACTGCCGGTACTCATGAGATGCCCTCCTCAGCCCGTGCCCAGCTGCGGGCCTCAAGCTTTCCTGATTGTTCACAGTTGCCCCACTCTTGATCGAGCGCGTCAGCACCGATCACGCCACGGATCTCCGGGGAACTCAGTCTTCCTCGAAGTCGGCCTGCTCGAACTTGAGAATCTTGGCGTTCTCGGACACGGCGCGCACGCGTCCCTCGCCAAAGCCCTCCTCGCTGATCGCTTCGATCTCGATGCGGACGTTCAAATCGGTCGAGACGTCCATCCGCAACTGACTCAGTACCTCATCGGCAATCGTCTTGAAGTCTTGGGCGATATGGTCGGGCCGAAGCGTCTTGGCACCGAAGAATCTGTGCTTGACCAGCTTGTAGGGCTCGGGGGGTATCCGGCCCGCGTCAGGTTGTGGATCAGGCTCCGGACGGGGTGTGGGAGTCAGACCCGTTTCTGGCACTGCGGCGGCCTCCACGGCCCGCTGTGCTGTGGCAACGTCCGGACGCACGATGAGCAGGGAGTCCGCAGGCTGAGGTGGGAACCCCTTGTCATCGCTTGTCCACAACCCGACGTAGCGTTTGGCGTCCTCGTCGTAGCCGGTGGCAAGTGCGAAGCCGTCGGCACTCCACAGCATGGGCTGGTCGACGATGCCGTCGCTGAGGACTTTCCGGTCTCGCAGGCGCGGCATGTAGGGGTAGGTGCTGTACAGGCGCCACAGGTCACCGAGGGCAACGTGGCCCTTCTCCCAGATGGTCGGCACCTTGCTGATCGCAAGTCGGATCGTCGCCGCTGCCTGGCGGGTTGAGAGGTCGCCGTCGTTGCCGAGCCGACGGGAGACCCGGTCTGCGAGGGAGGGCGTCTGGCCTTCGACCTTGGTCTCCTTCACGGCGAATGGCGCCTTCGGGTCCGGCTGCGCCGGGACGAGTGCCCAAGTGAAGGTCTGCAGGAGCCGGGCGTTGACGGTCTGGTCGGCCTGGGTCTGGCGCTGGGTGGCCTGGTTCTTCTGGTTCTGGGTCAAGTCGAGATCGGCCTCATTGTCGAGGACGTGCCTCCAGCCCAGGTAATCGCGGGTGGCGGTGTCGAGTTCGGCGAGTCGGTCCTCGTCCGCTGCCAAATAAACCAGCATGTTGCGGTAGGTCCGGTTGGCACTCCCACGCTGCTCGGTGGCCTTCTGAGCGAACTGCATCGCGGCCGAGTCGGCCGCCTTTCGCTTGTGCGACACCTTCGGGTGAAGGATCACTAACCGCGCTTCGTCGGTGTCGGGAATGTCGGAGTTCTCCACCGGGCAGACATGGACGCCGGCGAAGTCTCCGGTTGGCCGGGTCTGGCTCTGCAGGCGGCGAACGATCTCGGCCCACACGTCCTCCTTGTGGAGGCGGTCAGCCTGGTCCTTCGCGGTGCGGGTGATATTGGCCTGGAGGTCGTACCAGTACTTGCCCGACCCCGAGTAGAAATACGTCGCACGATCCGCCAACGCCGTGAGAGCCGCATGGAAGTTGCCCGGCACGTCCCCAGGGACGGCAGTACCTAGGAAGACGCGCTGTGTCTCCAGGCCCTTGTGGGCCGAGCCGATCGTCGGCGCGGCTCCGAAGAACACAGTGCGAGCCAACCGCTTGGTTAGCGACCGCTGGCCGAAAACAGGACGGTCCTTGTCGATCCGAACAGGTTCAGAGTTCAGACCGTCGACGTCGGCGTCGATGACGGCCTTCCACGAGTCCTGCAGGTACTGGGTCAGTTCCGCGTTCACCGACGAGGTGGCGAGCGGGATCGACCCGGGCATAATCAACGGCGACGCATCGTCGCCCGCCCACAGTGCGTGAATCACCGTGCTCATCAGCCGCAGCACCCCACGCGTGCGCTGGAACCGCTCCAGCGACGACCACTCCTCATACAACCGATCGAACAACTCCGGATGGATCGGGTAGGTGCGTTTGATCCGGTCCTCGTACTGCGGATCTCGGGCCTCCCGCGGGAAGTCGTCGGTGTACTTGCGATACATGTCCATGTACGCCCGGGCAGTAGCACCGATGGCCGCCAGTGCAGCGGCGTCAGGCTGCTGGAACAGCCGCTGCTTGACGATGTGATAAGCCTCCGTCGGCGACGCCGCACGCCACTGGTCGGCGACCCGACGCACAACGTTCTGAAGCCGCTTCAGCGCCTCCAGGCCGTTCGCCCCGCCAACCTCCTCAGCGTTACCGGCGACGACCTTGTCGGCATCGTCACCCGTGCTCGACGCCGGGATTGAAATCGCCAACAGCACACCCGAGGTTCCCTTGGCGGCCTCAGTGAGCGTCTGCGCAAAGGTGAACTGGTCATCGAAGGTGCCCCCAGGCAGGTCGTCCCGGCCTACCAACGAGCGAGCGTAGGCCACCCATTCATCGATCAGGATTACGGCCGGCGCGTGCTTTGCCAGTAAGTCGCGCAGCGCATTACCGGGGTGCGTCCGGGCAACGTCAGACTTTGCAACGATGGCGTAGCCCTCGGGGCCGCCAAGCTGCCAGGCAAGCTCGCCCCAAATCGTGTTCACATGAGTGCCATCAGCCTTCGTGACTCCAGACGGGCTGAAATGGTTACCGACGATCGCGACCCGGTTCACCCTCTGGCCGTTGTAGCCACTGGCGGTCAGCAATTCCTGAGTCTCCTGCGGGAACGCTCCCACCGGCAAGCCCGCAGCCACGTGCCACAACGACAACATCGAGTGCGTCTTGCCGCCACCAAAGTTGGTCTGCAGATTGATCACCGGCGGGGCATTGTCATCACCCGACAGGCGCCGAACGGCGCGGCTGATGAACTGACTGAGTCCCTCAGTCAGATACGTGCGCTGGAAGAAGGTCGCCGGATCGGAATAGCCGGCGTCCTGCTCGCCCCCAAACGCCACCTTGTACAGATCCGCAGCAAACTCCGACGCCGCGAAATTGCCGGTAGCGACGTCATCGTGCGGCCGCAGCACCTCACGCCACGGCTTCAACCCAGTGGCTTCAGGGTTGTCGACCGCGGCCTTCAGAACCTTCTTGTCGTCCTTGTCTGCGGTCATCCGACGTAGGTTTTGGCGAATCGATCTGACCTCTTCAGCCTCCTCGGCAGCACCGACGAGGCGGAGCAACCGCTCACCGGTATCGAGCGCTCGGTAGGCGTCATCATCGGTGAATGGCTGGTTGTGCGCCCAGTCATTGCGGACCTGGCGCAGCTCGCTCGCGTACGACTCGCCCGATCGCCCGATCCGGTCGCTCAGCGGATACCAGCCAGCCTTGAAACCGCCGGTGATGTTACCCTCGGTGAGGATGCGGAACTGCACCTGCGGATCGAGCGGGTCATACTCCTTGCCAGAAGGTGCCCCACCCTTCTGGTCCTTCAGCGCCACCAGCTTGGTCCACGTGGCACCCAACGACGGATCGCCCTGCCCGATCACCGACGCGATGAAGTCATCTAACGCAGGCGCCATCACCTGGAACATCCGGTCGATCCGGTCACGATTGCTCAGCGCCATGTCACTCGTCCTCGTCGAAGTCGAACGCACCCTGACTGGCAGCTGAATGCTGCCTCCCGCCTTCTTCGCGGGCCACATCGATGATGTCCGGCCAACTGGTCACAAGGTTGTTGAACGACAGCGCATCCTTCGTCCACCCGCTCCCCTCAGCGACCCGGAACAACAGGTGGCCGAGTTCTTTCACAAGATCGGCGTCGACTGCGCGATCCGGACGGCTCAAGGCCGCGCGCAGGAAGTCGCCCGCGGGCATGATCCCGTCTCGCTCCAAAGTCTTGATCAGGTGATGCAGCGCCTCCCAGTTGCTGATTTGGAGGTCAGCCAGGACGTCGTAGTCCCATGCGAGATCTGCAGGCTTGATCAGCTGGACGTTGCCCGCGCGAGACGTCAGGATTCCGACTCGATCCATCACGTCGACGGTTGTGTTTCTAGCCCTAGCGAGGCTGTCGGCATCGCCGAACTTCCCGACGCCGTAGCCATGCTGGCGGTACCACTGGATTGCGAATCTGGTCGTCGGGTCAAAGTCACCCTCCTGCTCGCTCAGCACTCGATCGAGGATTTCGTTGATCCTCGCCAACGCTGCGCGGACCGACATCTTCGCGCCGTCGGGTTCCAGTACTGCCTTGTAGCGACTGAACACCGCCATCCCCGGCCCAATTGCCGCCTGCGGGAGATCTACCGGCGCGATCTGCCCCTGCTGGAGCTTGCGGAGCGCGGAGGGGAGTTCTTCCTCCAAGGCTGCGATGAAGTCCCGGCGCATGATCGTCGGCGCGCCGTCTGGGCGCGGCCTCAGTGATAATACAATCGAGGACGCCAGCGCGTTTGATCCGATATCGCGCATGCGACCACGACCCTCTGTTCTGACAGGCCAGGTTGACGTGATCTCCCACCCGGAACGCACCATGCCATCGAGAAGGGTTTCCCAGCCGGTGGATACGTCGCCGATTTCATCCGAGTCGCTCTGCTTAAACGCGTAGTACACAGCGATGGGGGCATCCCCAAAAGCGACAGCGCGAGCACTGGCGAAGACTCTGTTGAAGCCGTCCTCGAAAAACCTTCTTGCACCGTCCGCGCCGTCGTGGCGGAACGGGTTGGCAATCAGCTCCTCTGCTTTGGGAACCAGCATGGTGGAAAGCAGATCGGGGTAGATCGTGCGCAGGGTGCGACGCAACCACACGTAGAAGAAGTCGGATAGATCTGCGTAGCCGATGTTGTCGTAGTACGGCGGGTCCGTGCTAACCAGGGCCGACGCGCTCACCGCCCGCTCTGCTGCTGCCTGGCGTGCCATCCCGGCATTCCTCGCGGGCAGACGCTCGATCGCATTCGCGACCGCCCCTGTCATCTTGGTCAGACTGCCGGAACTCTCGGCGAATGGGTTCCCTTCGGCAAAATCCCATGTCATTTGGATTGCCTGCCGAGCGAACATGTTGCGCAGGATCTCCATCTGAGGGTTACTGGCCCAGGTCGTTATTGTCGACTGATAGTCGGTAAGCCGGCTGACGACGAAACCAAGGTAAGTGGCGATGGCGTCGGCGTACGCCGCATCTCCAGCGTCCTCGAGTACTCGTTCGCGTACGACGCCGATCAGGTCGCTTAGCGCCGTGAGGGTGGACAACTGGCGATCACTGAACAGATCGGCCCATCCAGTCATGCCGTAGGCCTGTACCCGGAAACCCAAGGCCTGCCTCGGAAGATCTCCGACGATGGTCTCCGTTGGACGCCCGGTGCGGGCAGCCTCGATCTGATCCCTACTGGGTGCGATATATACCCGTGATCTGGCTCCCTCGGCGACCGTCGCCATGAGCTGTTGTCCGAGGCGGCCAGCGCGCCCTTCTTGTCGGATGAATTCCAAGTCGACGGCGGCAGCACAAGCTAGGCACCGCGCTCCGGCTCGACCGACAGTCCCATCTGTCGACGGAGTTGGGGCAGCGGACTTGTCGTGCCCGATCCCGAAGGCCACCCGCTGCCCTGAAGGATGGGTTGGGTCGGGGATGACCCTGGCGACAACGTAGGCCTCCTTCCCCTTCTTCTTTCCGAGCCACCAGGAGCGGACCAACGGCATCTCGATACCGCAAGCCGGGTTCGGGCAAGTCAGCGTGCGAGCCCAAATCCAAGCGATTGCCTTCGCTTCAGACCCGTCAGGAAGTACGGCGTTTGGGTAGATGTCGCCAATGAGTGCCTCCGCCTGGCCACGCATCCACGCGCCGTACGCGCGGACGTCAGCGGCGAGGCCTTCAGCACCCTTCCAGTTTCGGAACTCGGAGTCAGCCAAGCCTGGGAAGACAGGCGGCTGATCAGCGAACTTCGGGGGGATTTCGATCAGCGCCTTGTTGATCAGGACGGCGACGGGGTTGATGTCGGAGGCATAGACCTCCAGACCGAGTCGCTGGGCCTCAAGCGGAATTGTGCCGCCTCCAGCGAAGGGGTCAAGGATTGGAGGCGGGTTACCTCCGGTCGATTTGAGTATCTCGGCGTGTGCCTCGGCCAGCAGCTTGTCGTCGCGGACGTTCTCCCACACCACCAGGCGCTCGATTAGCTGGTGGAGCCGGTCACGTTCTTTGCGCTGCAGCTCTTCGGTGGGGAATTCGGCGGGACGCGAACTCGGGTCGTCGACGAGCTGCGCGAAGAGCACCGCGCGCGCAGCCGCCAGCGGTCGCCGAGCCCACCACAGGTGAAGAGTCGACGGATGTCCGTGCCGGATTGACTTCTCTCTCGAGGATTCCCGGTTGATCGCTTCCAACGGCAGCGACACCTCAATCAGCTTGCGCTTCTGCACTACTTGCCCGACCTCTCAGCCCAACTCTGTGGCTCGCTCATACGGCCCACGCTCACGGCGGCCTGGGGACAAACCTAGCGGGCGCACGCGACGGTCTGAGCGTGGCGGGAACGACACTGCACGCGAGCGCGGCGGGGAAGACAAGGTCAGGGTGGAATCGGTGGGTCCAGCGCTGCCAGCGGGAGGGGTGGCGGGGGCCGTCGCCGATCCACCAGACCGGAAGTTCCGCCTCTGCCAGTAGATGATGCAGCCAGTCAACCTGCGTGTGAAAGTGGTTCCTTGCTGCGCCGGTTGGCGCAGTAGTTCCGTAGGCAAGGAGCACTGCCGTCGCGGCGGTCAGCCTGTCTGAGATGTCGGGCCGTGCCGCCACCCAGCCTGCCTCCTCCACTCCGAGGTGTTCAATGTCGCCAGTCGTCCGCGAAGGTATGGCGAACAAGTTCGCGACGTCGACCTCGGCGTAGCCCAGCCCCTGGGCCACCTGGTTAACGCGCCGTAGGGTGCGGGTGCCGCCGGTCAGCGGCGGATTGGCGAGAATGGCAAGCAGCCTCGACTGTGTGCTCTGGCCCATCAGAACGGTGTGTTCCCCTTGGCCCACGTCTTGGCCCAGTCGCCGCGGATGCCGGTGGCCTCAAAGTCGCCGAGGTCGGTCTTGGAGAAGGGGTCGTCAAGGTAGCGCACTTCGTCGTGCTCAGCGCCGCGGGGGTCGACTCTGACCAAGGCGAGGCGGTAGCGGGGGGCGGCGTTCTTGCCGGTCATGACTTCGTTGTGGGTGACGAAGAAGTCGGTGGCGCCGTCGATGCGGGCTTTCACTTCGATGCGGTAGGTGTCGCCCTTTGAGTCGGTGGATAGGACGTCGAAGCCTTTGTTGTTGAAGGCCTGCTCAACTGGGTGGCGGCCGAGTTCGCGTTCGCGGGCTATGACGAGGTCAACGCCGCGGCGTTCGACTTCCTTGGTCTCCTTCGCGTGCATCGGGACAGTGGCCGGCACCTCGGCCGCGACCATGGCGATCGGCAGTACGAGAGCAGCGGTGAGGATGCGGGGTGGCTTGGTCGACATCAGTGCTTGCTGGTCGAGCAGTTCGAGCCTGGCGCGGAGCCGAACGTCGAGTTCGACGGCCTTGCGGCTGAGGCTGTCGGACGACTCGCGCGGCTTCTCGCCGTGCTGCTCCCTCTCGGCGGCGATCGCCGCATCGAGCAGGAGGCGGTCGCGTTCTCCCTGGAGTCGCTTGGTGACGAGCGACCGGGCCTTGGTGAGTTCGGCCGAACGGCGCGGCTGGACCTCGGCGAGGTACTCAGGCAGCTGGTGGGAGATCATCCAGCTGGTCGCCTTGCCCTCTGCGTCGGCGAGCCAGGCGAGCTGAGTTGCTGCGGTCACAGTGGGCGTGCTGGGTGCGGCGACGCAGTCGAGATACGGGGCGGGGCCGGCGGGAAGAACGGTGCCGGCGCCGTTGACGTAGGCATAGCCGAATCGGCGGGCGACGGACTCACCAGTGGCGTCGGCCACCTCCTCGATGACCCCGACCAAGAGCTGGGGTTCCTCGACGGCGGCCGAGACCAGAATGGTGCCGCTGTGGAGGGTGCGGCCGAACTGGCGGATGGCTTCGTCCATGACCGCATCGTGGAGAGGGTGTCCAGGGGCAAGCAGGTCGGCGCGGGGCAGGTCGTCGGACTGGACCTGGGACAGGTCGAACGTGACCCGGTCGTACTTCGTGGCGATCGGCCCGTGCTTGCTGGCCCGGATGTGAGCCGGCACGTTGCTGATCTCGTATCGTCCCTGCTCACGCTTGGCGATCCGGCCGCCGAGCCGGGTGAACGCGGCCTTGAACGCCAACTCAATGTAGTGCGGCTGGAGGCGGCGGGCACGGGCCTCGTCCATCGCCGCGCGTAGTGCCTGGAGGTCTGCCTCGGCCAGGTGTTCGGAGGCGAGGGCACGTTCTTCGAGGAGTTCGAGGAGCCCGTCGCCGATGCTGGCGTCGACGACTTGGTGCATCTTCGCCTTGGTCTCGGGTAGTTCCCCGTACTGGATGGCTTCCATTAGCAGAGTGCGCAGCGGGGTCTCGTTGAACGCCTCACCGAGGACGTCGAAGACCTTGCCGCCGTAGGTTTGGCGCATCTGGTCGAGCTTCTCCAGCAGGCGGGTGAAGACCTCGCCTTCGCGGGTGTTTGAGGCGACCAGGTTCCAGAGCCGGCAGACCTCTTCCTGGCCGATGCGGTGGATGCGTCCGAACCGCTGCTCGATCCTGTTCGGGTTCCACGGCAGGTCGTAGTTGACCATCAGGTGCGCAGCCTGCAGGTTGAGACCCTCACCGGCGGCGTCGGTGGCGATCAGAATCTGGCAGTCACGGTTCTTGGTGAACTCCTCGGTGATCAGGCGCCGCTCGGCACGCCGCACCCCGCCGTGGATCGCCCGGACCGCGTCCGGCTTCCCGATCAGAGTCGAGATACGGGTCTGCAAGTAGTCGAGGGTGTCGCGGTGCTCGGTGAAGATGATGAACTTCCGCGGCCACCCGTTCGCGTCGGTGGTCAGGGCGTTGTCCTGCAGGATCGTGGACAGCTCAGTCCACTTCTTGTCCGTGCCGGCATCGCGGACCTTCTTTGCGAGCTTCACCAGCCCAGCCAGCTCTAGCAGTTCCGCAGTGAACTCCTCAACGGTTTGAGCCGCGGTCGCCGCATCGAGCAACTCCTCCTCGACGGTCTCGATCTCTTCGGCGCTGAACTCGTCGTCGTCGATCTCGTCCAGATCGATCGTCAGGGTCTGGTCGCGGTAGGTGCCGTTCTGGATCTCGGTCCTCTTGCGCTCTAGCCGCTCTGAGCGGCGCACCAAGGACTTGTAGATCGCCTCGGGGCTGGAGGCCAGGCGGCGTTGCAGAACGGTGAGGGCGAACCCCACCGTGTTGCGGCGCTTACCGTCCAACAGCTTCTGAGCCCGGTTCATCCCCGTCCGCACATAATCGGTGACCTGCTCGTACAGCTCATGCTCCAGCGCGGTCAGTTCGTACGGGACGGTCTCGGCGATCCGTTCGGGGAACAGCTTCTTGCCCTCGAAGGTGAGCAGATCCTCCTTCACCATCCGGCGCATGATCCCCGACGTGTCGGTGGTGTTCTTGTTCTTGCCTTCGAACCGGTCCTTGTCCAAGAGCGTGAGAAACAGCTGGAAGTCCTCCTCCTTGCCCGAGTGCGGCGTCGCCGTCATCAGGAGCAGGTGGCGAGTGACGCTGCCGAGGAGTTCACCCAGCTGGAAGCGCTTGGTCTTCTCCAACTTGCCGCCGAAGTAGTGGGCGCCCATCCGGTGCGCCTCGTCGACGATGATCAGATCCCACTCGGTCTCGGCCAGCTGGGCGCGGAGTTCCTCGTTGCGGGACAGCTGGTCCATTCGGGCTATCAGCAGCGGGTTGGTCTCGAACACGTTCAAGTTGACGTTGGAGTCGATCAGCTGGTTGGTCAGGATGTCGAACCGCAACCCGAACTTGAAGAACAACTCGTCCTGCCACTGCTCCACCAGACCACCCGGAGCCACGATCAGGCACTGCTTCACGTCATCGCGCAGCAGGAGTTCCTTGATGTAGAGGCCCGCCATGATCGTCTTTCCGGCGCCAGGGTCGTCCGCCAGGAGGAACCGCAGCGGCGTGCGTGGCAGCAACTCGCCATAGACCGCGCGGATCTGGTGCGGCAACGGCTGCACATCACTGGTCGCTACCGCCAGCATGGGGTCGAACAGACCAGCGAGCTTGATGCGCTGCGCTTCGGCGACGAGTTTGAAATCGGACGCTGCTGCGTCGAACGGCCGAGCACCCGCATGAGCGAGGCTGAGCGATTCTTCGTCCTTGCGGAACACGACCTGCTGACCGAGCGCGCCGGCGTTGGTCTTGTACGTCAGCTCGACAGCATCAGTGCCGTGCCACTGGGCGGCAATCACAGTCACGATCTCGCCAGGGATCAAGCCGGCCAGCTTCACCGCGGAATTGAGCCCTTCGAGCTTCACGCGCCACCTCCCGTTGACCGAGCTTGATCCTAGAGGACGGCACTGACGGCGGCGGTCCCCGTCGAGGTTCACCAGGCCAGCGTCTCGACCGACAGATGATCGAAGAAGTGGCTGTCGCTGACAGGTAGATGGCGGAGTGCCGTGTCTTTGACCCCGGACAGCCGGACCGATCGCTATGCTCCCGATTGGGCGTTCCGGTTCGCCCCTCTCTGAGCCCGAGGGCCCGCGCGCCAAGGGCTGCGAGGACAAGGCTCCCCAGGGGTCACCGGATGTCTGCGTTGGCACCATGCAACTCGACTGAGAGGTGCCCCGGCGCGGCGGTGCACCGTCCTTAGGAGTGGCATCGATGTCCAATCAGAATCGGAAGCGCCGTGTTCGCGCACGTATGAAGGCCACCGGCCAGAAGTACACCTCGGCCTCCCGCGACCAAGAGACCCGCGAGTCGCTGCGGTCACCCAACCAGGATCCAGACCCGGTGGCGCTGCTCGGGCGGCAGGTCTGTGACCACTGCGGAGGACCCGTCCGGTGGGTCAGCCCGGACGAGCTCAGGAACGTGAACCCCGCGGCTTACGCGGAGGCCGCTGATGTGATCGGCCAATCTGCCCTGATGCGCGGGAACGCCTGGGTCTGCCTGAACTGCGACAACATCGGCTTCATCAGCGAACCAGAGGGCGACTTCGGCGCTATCGCGCGACTCCCGGGCATGTCGTCCCCGAGCATCCCGGACGTGGACCACTGCGAGACTTGCGGCATCCCAGTCGAATGGATCGACCCGGCGTCAGTCGCATCGCTCGATCGCAGGGCCTTCGTCGAGGTGCGGAAGCGATATGGTCTGCTGGCGCTGCTCGACGGCCACGCGTCACGATGTCCCAAGTGCAAGCTCATCCGCTTCCACGCACATGAACGCCGCTACTACCCCGACTTCGAGACACCGTCCTTCTAGGGCGCGTCGGCTGAGGTCCTCGCGCGGCGTGGCGGGACGGGTCGCCTCAGCACCAAGGTGATGATCTCGAGTTCTTGGTCTGTCGAGGTCTTGGTCGGCGCGCGACTCATTGCCTGGATCGTCGCCTCGGCGAATCCCGGCCAGGCCGCGGAGCGGGCCCGCCAGCGCGGAGGCGAATGCTTCTCGGGTGGGCGAGCGATTGCGTCCTCCAGGCGCTGCATCATGTGCAAGAAGCCTTCGAGCATTCTGCTCATGGCGCCTTCTTCGCGTGTCTCTAGCGCGTGACGGAAGAGCCGGACGGCGATGGGGACGGACCGCCAGTTCCCATGCCGAACGGAGGTTCCTGCGTCAGCCGCTGGGCCGGCGGGCTCGGGGTCGCGGTTCGGGCGACTGCGATGCGCCCTTGGGTGAAGTCGACGGCGGTCGGTGTCGAGGGTGCTGCGGCTGGCCGGGCGGTCGCAACGGAGAGCAGGCGAGCCGCGGCAGTGGCGTTGGCGGCGGTGGTGGCTGCCCGGTAGACCTCGACCCCGGTGGGTTCGTAGCGGGGCATCGGGATCCAGGTGCCACGTCGGCGGGCGGTGAAGACAGCCTTGTTCATGTAGGTCGCACCTTCCAGCGACCGGGAGGCCATCATCACCTGGTCCTTGCCGAAGAACAGGTTCGTGACTGCGGCCTGCTGGAGCTGGGCGGCCTCGGCCGCGGTGTGCATGGCCCGCCGAGCGACCGAGGCCAGATCCTGGCCGTTCATGCGCGCGGCGATCACCGTGGGATCGGCCCACGACTTGCCGTCCCGCAGGGTGTCGACGACGGTCTGGCGAAGGTGGATGGACGCGTCGGCCAGTCCGGTGTCGCGAACGCCGCCGAGGTAGATGGTCTGTGGCCAGCGGGACGCCTCGCGCCACTTCGCGTTCGCCTCGCTGATCGCCTCGACTACCGGACGTCCGCGATCCTCGGCGAGCTGGCCGAGCGCGATCGCAGTGCGGGTGGTCGCGGCTGCCGTCCCGCAGAGGACGCTGAGGTCGGCGGCAATCGTCTGGAGGGTGACGCCGGAGAGTCCCTTCCTTGTGGCGAGCGCGTCCTTGGTGGCGTCGAGCCAGTTGTGCATTGCGGCGTCCAGGCTGCTTTCGGTGTGGGGAACCGCGGCGATGTCGTCGTACTGGCCGGGCCGCAGCCCTACCGGGACGAACGCGAACGCGGTGCCGATCCCGGAGACGAGCTGCAGGTGGCGTCGGGGCGTCATGTTCCGGGCGACGTCAGGGGCGGTCGCCAGGCTCCAGTTGGCTGCCACCATCACCGGGGCAAGCAGGTTCGACCGTAGCCCGAGGATGGCGGTGGAGTCGCTGACGACGTCCCTCAGTCCGATGCTGAGCAGGTCGGCGATGCCGCCCAGGACGCGGGTCATGTCGACCAGACGCTTGTCCGGCGGGACGTTCGCCGGCGGAGCATCCGAGTTCGTCGGGATCCACTCGTTGCGGGCGATGGGCTGCAGGATCGAGTCCACCAGCACCAACTCGGGATCGGCGGCCGCACCGGCCGGGACGTTGTTCAGCGCCCGCATGGTGGCCAGCGCCAACCGGGGCCACACGACGGCGTGGGCACGCCATCTTTCGTCGGACGGATGGGTGGCGAGGTTGGAGATCGCGAACGCCTGGGCGTGGAGCCGGTCGAGCATTCCGGCGACCGTGGCGGTCATCGCAACCCCGCCCTAACGGCCAACTCGACCAGCGCATCGCGCAGCGCCGGCACAAGGGGCCCTTCACCGTCCTCGAGGGACGCCAGCGCCGCCTTGACCGCGGCTTCGGCCGAGCCCTCGTCTTGGACGAGTTCGGGGATGACCTCGGCCTTCTCGAAGGCGTCCTCCACCTCCAGACACGCCGCGCCGAGGAAGACGCCCTCTCCCCCGTCGTCGTCGATCGACAGGTAGTGCCAGGCGGCGTTGCGCAGGTGTCCGTAGGCCTCGCTCGTGGACAGGCTCATCTCGAACTCCCTTTTCGTGGTTCTTGACCATCAAGAAGGGACGAACAGCGCCTTGTCGGCCACTGCGAGGCCGACCGCGTTGTGGCAGGGCGTGGAAGGAGCCCGGCGCGGCCAACCCACCCCCAGGTGCCAGCGCCGGGCTCTGCGGCGAGTATGGCCCTAGACGATGGGACGCAGGCGGCTGCCCAGAATCGCAGACTCGGCGCCGGCGACTTTGTCCACTGCGAGTCGGAGCGCAGTGTCGGCGAGTCTGTCGAGGTGTCGAGTCCAGACGCGCCGCAGCCAGGGAATCACGTAGGTTGCCGCGATGATGCCGGCGCCGGCTATGCCCAGCGGCAGGGTCCCGTCCAGGTAGGAACTGACCAGGACGACACCGGCCATCAGGAACCGGGCCCGCCACGCCCCCGCGATCAGGGAGATCCTCCCGAGCGCGGTACCAATTGCCCCGACCAGAACCACCGGCAGGCACCAGAAGGTGATGACGAGGTCGAACCGGGTGTAGCCGAGCCGCAGCTGGGCGATCCGGTGAGCGAGCGTGCGCGCCAGGTACTGCGAGTCGACCTTCCCGGCGCAGTAGCCGTCGACCAGCGCCCGGTCGAGCAGGACGATGTTCGGCCCGACCGCCGTCGTCTGGAGTCCCGGCGCCGCCAGGCCCAGCTCGATCCGACGGCCGTCACTCACGCACGCCGCCATCTCGAGCAGTGGCCGAACCACCGCATCGACATCGGCCGGCATGCGGGTACCGCCCAGGAACCATCCGACCGCGGGCCACCGCATCCACTTGGTCGCCAGCGGAACGGAACTCGCCACCATTGCGCCGAGTACCAGCCAGGCGATCAGTCCGGGGAGCAGGCAGACGATCGGAAGCACGATCACCGCACTGATTACGACGTCAGGGACATGGGCTCCGGCCCACACCAGCCAGGTCAGCGTCCGTTCTGTCGGCGACAGCGGACGCAGCCGGGGCCGCTTGGGAGGCTCGAGACGCGGCTTGCGGCCGATGCCGGTCTTCATGACGGACGCCCATCCGGTTTGGTCGCCGGCTCGGGGTCGGCGTACTTCGGGACGAAGTCGCGCAGCCGTGCGATCTCCTTGCCGTCCAGCTCGCCGTTGCTCCACCGGACGATCGCCGCCGCGTTCAGGCCCTCGGCTTCCATCGCGCGAATCGCATCACGGGCCCTGGTCTCGGTATCGTCCCGCTCCCGCAGCGCGACCATCAGCCTGATCGACTCGTCCGTCAGCCGCCGCTCGCGCTTGACCTCCTCCTCACGCCGCCGCTGCTGCATCTGAAACGCCGCTCGCCGGGCCGCCTGACGAACCGTCTGCTTGCTCCCCATGGCACAGCCTCCTTTGTCACCAACTGCCATTCACTCCCTACGAAGGCATCGCCCCCTTCCTGACGGCCACCGACCACCCCACGACACTCCGAACCCCACGTCCCCTGAAGCTCTCCCCGACCCGTCCCGACCCGACCGAGATGTCCCAAGCACCTCCTGCATCGTCGGCCCGCGTGCGCGAATCCGGTCCGGTGCCACCGCCAAGTCGCCACTGACAAGCCGGGATGTCCCGAGGGCGCATTCGGAGCCCAGAGCCGCCCTGGACTCGCGGGACGACGGCTGTCCGCCAGGGCCTGCTCGCTGCCTTCGTACTGGTCGTGATGGAGGTCAAGAAGCTCACCGCCGGGTCGGGGTACGACTACCTGACCCGGCAGGTTGCTGCCATGGACTCCACCGAGAAGGGCCACCTGTCGCTGGCCTCCTACTACTCCGCCAAGGGCGAGAGCCCAGGTGTCTGGGTCGGTCGTGGGATGGAGGGCATCGAAGGCCTCGACGCCGGAGATCCGGTGACCGCCGAACAGATGAAAGCCCTCTTCGGCGCCGGCTACCACCCTCTGGCCATTCAGCGACAGGCAGCCCTCCCGCCGGACGCCGAGGCCAAGGACTTCGCCAACGCCATCAGGCTGGGCCAGCCGTACCGGGTCTACTCCCGCGACGTCAGCCCGTTCCGGATGGAGCTCGCCCGGCGCGTCGCCGACTACAACACCTCGATCAATGCGTCCCCCACCGCGGCCGTGCCGCGTGAGGAGCGGGGGCGGATCCGCACCGAGGTGGCGCGAGAGTTCTTCGTTGCCGAGTTCAAGCGTGAACCCCAGGACGCCCGCGAACTCGCCGGACTCGTCGCCCGGCTGTCCCGTCCACAGACCACCGCGGTCGCCGGCTTCGACCTGACGTTCTCGCCGGTGAAGTCGGTGTCGGCGCTGTGGGCGCTGGCTGATCCGTCGATTGCGGCGGTCATCGAGCAGGCACACCAGAAGGCGATGGCTGACGCGCTGCGCTACATCGAGGACCACGCCCTCTACACCCGGCTCGGACGCAACGGGGTCCGCCAGGTCGACGTGCAAGGGTTGGTCGGCGCGGCCTTCACCCACCGCGACTCGCGAGCTTCCGATCCCGATCTCCACACCCATGTCGCCGTGGCGAACAAGGTCCAGACCCTCGATGGACGATGGCGCTCCATCGATGGCCGCATTCTGTTCAAGGCCACGGTCGCAGCGTCTGAGACCTACAACACTGCCCTGGAGCGGTACCTCGCCACCGACCTCGGACTGGTGTTCCGGGCCCGTCCAACACCGGAGGGCAAGCGCCCGGTTCGCGAGGTCGCCGGGGTCGATCCGCGGCTCCTCGACCGGTGGTCGGCTCGGCGCAAGAGTATCCAGCTGAGGGCATCGGAGCTGGCCGAGGACTTCCAGCGCGTGCACGGTCGCACGCCCACCGCAGTCGAGATGACCAACATCTCCGAGCAGGCCTGGCAGGACACCCGGCAGGCCAAGCACGCACCCCGCACCCTCGCCGCGCAGCGCGCCGCCTGGCGGCATCAGGCCGAAGCCGTTCTTGGTGGAGCACACGCTGTGGACGCGATGGTGGCGTCGGCACTGCACCCGAGCGGCACGCGGGCGCCACTGCCGAACAACGACTGGTACCGGGACGCTGCCCGGCAGATCATCGCGACCGTCGAAGGCGAGCGCGCAGTGTGGCAGTACTGGCACGTCCACGCCGAGGCGAAGCGTCAACTCCGCACTACCGGGCTTCGTCCGGACCAGCTCGAACGGGCCGCCGACTGGCTCACCACGACAGCTCTCGAGCGCCACGCGGTCGCCATCGAGGGCCGGGACAAGGGCATCGAAGAGCCCGACGAACTCCGCCGGGCCGACGGCTGCAGCGTCTACGAGGTGGCCGGTGCGAAGCTCTACACGTCGCGTCCGATCGTCGACGCCGAACAGCGGATCGTCGCTGCGGCTGGACGTTCGGACGGCCGCCGGGTGCCGGTCGAGGTCGTCGATGTCGCACTGCTGGATTCGATCGCGAACGGCCTGGCGCTGAACGCTGGCCAGGCCGCCATGGTGCGGGCGATGGCGACCTCGGGTGCGCGCGTCCAACTCGGCATCGCGCCGGCGGGATCGGGCAAGACCACCGCAATGGCGACCCTCGCCCGAGCCTGGCGGGAGAGCGGGGGCACGGTGGTCGGCCTCTCTCCCGCTGCTGCCGCGGCCGCGCAGCTGCGGTCCCAGATCGAGACCCACACCGACACGCTGGCCAAACTGGTCTGGTCAATCGAGCACCACGACCTGCCCGGGTGGGCGTCCTCGATCGGGCCGAAGACGTTGGTGATCATCGACGAGGCGGGCACCGCGGACACGCTCAGCCTCGACACCGCCATCGCCTTCATCCTCGAGCGTGGTGGAAGTGTCCGGCTGATCGGCGACGACCAGCAGCTCGGCGCGATCGCCGCCGGCGGCGTGCTGCGCGACATCGCGGCCCAGCATGGCGCCGTCCACCTCAACGAGCAGTTGCGGTTCGCCGACCCGGCCGAAGGCAGCGCCTCCCTCGCCCTCCGCGAGGGACGTCCCGAGTCGCTCGGGTTCTACCTCGACAACGGACGGGTCCACATCGGCGACCGCGACGGCCTCACGCGCGCAGTGTTCGACTCCTGGAAGGCAGACCGGGCCGATGGGAAGGACGCGATCATGCTCGCCCCGACCCGCGACCTGGTCGCCCAGCTCAATGAGAAGGCCCGCGCCCACCGGCTCGACGGGCGGCGTCCCGGGCGTGAGGTTGCGCTCGCCGACGGCAACCACGTCTCCGCCGGCGACACGATCATCACCCGGCTCAACGATCGCCGGCTACGGGTCAGCCGGACCGACTGGGTGAAGAACGGTGACCGGTGGACTGTCCTCAAGGTCGCCGCGAACGGTCGCCTGACCGCCGAGCACAACACCCACCGGCGCATCGTCACCCTGCCCGCCGATTACGTCGCCGAATCCACCGAACTCGGCTACGCGACCACCGTCCACGGCGCCCAGGGCGTCACCGCCGACGCCATGCACGGGCTCGCCACCGGCAGCGAGTCACGCCAGCAGCTGTACACGATGCTCACCCGCGGACGCACGGCGAACCACATCTACCTCGTCAACGTCGGCGACGGCGACCCGCACAGCCTGGTCGACCCCGACACCGTCATACCGCCCACCCCGACCGACTTGCTGACCCGCATCCTCACCCGCGACGAAGCACACGTCTCTGCGTCGACGTCGATCGCCGTTCAGGACGACCCGGCCGTCCGGCTGGGTGAGGCGACGGCGCGCTACGCCGACGCGCTGCTGGTCGCGATCGAGCACACCGCCGCGCCTGAGGTGATCGCCCGCCTCGACGCGATCGCCGAAACCGGACTGTCATGGATCACCTTCGCGTCAGCCTGGCCGACCCTCCGCACCCATCTGCTGCTGCTGAACGCCACCGGTGTCGACCCGCTGCTTGCGCTCAACGAAGCCCTCGCCCAAGGCTCCCTGAAGGACGCCCACGACGCTGCGGCCGTCCTCGACTGGCGACTCGACGCCACCCGCCGCGCACCGACTGGACCGCTGCCCTGGCTGCCCGGCATCCCCGAACGTCTGGCCGCTGATCCCAAGTGGGGTGCTTACCTCGCCGAGCGCGCCAGCCTCGTCACCACTCTGGCCGGCGACGTCCGTCAGAAGGCCGCCGAGGCGACCCGGACGCCCGCCTGGGTCGGAGACGGGCCGCGCCCACCGGCGCCGCTTCTCGGTGAGGTGGCGGTGTGGCGGGCGGCGATGGCCGTCCCCGACACCGACCTGCGACCCACCGGGGAACCGCAGTTCGCCACCGCCGCAGCGCGCCATCAGCGCGGGCTCGACAAGCAGCTCGCCAGTGACCGCAACCCGGCGCTGGCCGAATGGACACCCCTGCTCGCCACCATCAGCCCCGCCATCGGACACGACCCCTATCAGGCGACCCTGGCCCGCCAGCTCGCCCGGCTGACCAGCGTCGGTATCGACGCCGCCGGCCTGCTCGCGTCCGCCGCCGCCGAAGGCGTCCTGCCCGACGACCACGCCGCAGCCGCCCTGTGGTGGCGCATCAACCGCCACCTCGAACCCGCCGTCGCCACCACCATGACGGACCCCACCCCGACGCCGTGGACCGACGACTTCGCCAGGGCTGTCGACCCCGACCGCGCCAACCGCCTGCGCGCCTCCACCTGGTGGCCGGCCCTCGTCACCGCCCTCGACCACGCCACCGCCCGCGGCTGGGCCCTGTCCGACCTGCTCACGCCGGTCACCGCCGCAGACGTGGATGAATGCCAGGCGCTCGTCTGGCGGACCACCATGCTGACCAACCCCGTCCACGAGGAGCCCGTCGACCACCTCTGGACGCCCGAGTCGGAGGAGCGTGTGACTGCCCAAGCGGTCGTCTCCGAAGACGAGGTCGAGGTCGTCGACGACGCCTGGACCATCCTCCAGATCGAAGCCATGGTCCGCAGTCACCGGGGCGCGCCCGAACTCACACCGGCCGAGATCAACGACCTGCTCAGCCGCCGCGACGCGTGGCACGAAGCCGGCACCACCCCCGAACGCCTCGCCCACATCAACGAACTCGCGGCCCAGTTCTACGAGGCCCGATTCCCCGACTCCTGGGCACACGACTACCTCGTCGACCGGCTCCACACCGACCTCACTGGCGACCCCGGCTACCGACCCGGCTACGCCCTCGACAGCTGGACGTCCCTCGTAGGCCACCTTCGCCGCCAGGGCGTCACCGACCACGAAATGATCCTCGCCGGCGTCGCCAAGCAAGCCTCCACCGGTAACCTAATCGACCGCTTCCGCAACCGCGTCGTCTTCCCGATCACCCACGACGGCCAGATCCTCGGCTTCATCGCCCGCCGTCACCCCGACGCAGGCGACACCGCCGGACCGAAGTACCTCAACACCCCCGAGACCCCGCTGTTCCACAAGGGCGCCCAGCTGTACGGCCACGCCCAGAGCCTGCTGCGAGGCGGACGCCCCGTCCTCGTCGAAGGCCCCATGGACGCCATCGCCGTCACCCTCGCCACCTCAGGCGAGTACGTCGGCGTCGCCGCCCTCGGCACCGCACTGACCCGCGAACAGGCCCGCCAGCTCCGCCGCTACACCGACCTTCCGATCGTGGCCACCGACCACGACAAAGCCGGACAAGCAGCGGCAGAACGCGACTACTGGATCCTCACCGAGATCGGTCACGACCCCCTCCGTGCGAGCCTGCCGGACGGCGCCGATCCAGCTGACCTTGTCGCTGAGCGACGCTCAATGGAACTCGTCACTGCCCTCCGGGATTCCGTGCCACTCAGCCGCGCCATGCTAGAGAGCGCGATAACAGAACTCGCGCGGGCCGCGAACCTGGACGACGCTATCGGCATCATCGCTGCTACGAGTCCATCCCGCTGGAGCAGCGCTCTTGACTCGCTCGCGAAGGCGACGGGACGGCCACGTCCACAGCTTGAATCCGCGCTCGCGTCGCACCTGAGCCTGGAGCCCTCGGCCGCAGGCGTGAGCTATGGGGTGGCCCCGCGCATGGCGCAGCAACCAGATCGTCTGATGGCCGGCCCGCCAACGGCCGGTGGCCCGGAGCCAGACGGAATGCCCGCGAGCCCGCAGCGATAACAGGCGTCGCGTGCGCCGGGCAGCTAGAAGTTGATCTCGGTAACGAGTTCGACCTTCCGGAGGGACTCGACACTGTGTCGGAACCCAGTGCCAATGTCCGCAACCTTGATCGGCCCAGAGTTGGCCAACTTGAGCGCAGCCTTCAGGCTCCTGTCCGACTCACGGGTCGCGTTGAGGGTGACCACCCGCTTTCGCAGTGGGTTTGGACCCTCCCGCAGCTCGATGAGGGAACTGAGATCGTGGTCAGAGCGGAGCCGCTTTTCGCTGAGGTAGACGCGAGCTGCCTCCAGGTCGGGCTTGCCTCCCTCGAAGTTGAACTCCGCGGTGATGTCCCTCGTGATTCGATCTTCCCAATCGCGCTCGACTGACGCATCAGCCTTCACTACCTTGGCGGCTCCCTTTGCACTTCCGGATATCGAGGACCGATCGACATCAACCTTTGCCTCTACGAACCTCACGGACGTTGCACCGAGAAGGCCGGCGACCTTCGCAAGGACCTGGTACTTCGTGCCCGTGAACACCTCGACTGCTTCGTCTGCCAAGGTGTAGGAGTCTGGCTCGTAGGGGTTGCGCACGAGCAGGGTCCCGATGTCGAGTTGGTCTGCTTGCTCGAGGAGCTCTCGGACTATCGCCGTGGTGCCCGACTCACCCATGGTTGAGTACGGGACAACCAGAGAGTCCGGGTCGCTCAGGAGATCGACTGAGGCTGGGTCCCGTTTCATCTTCTGGTAGGTCTCGTCACTGACCACGACGACCGACCGCGGAAGTCGAACGGCTTTGCTCTCGTCTGGGCGTTGCATCATGGGTTGAGCACCTCGTTCACCGTCCGACCCCCCCGAGTGATGCGTTGCCGCAAACGCTCCGGCCGACGGCCCACGCAATGAGCGCCAGGGCGGCAAGCGTGACAGCAGCGATGGCGAAGGCCCGGGTGCGGCGAAAGGAAGCGTCCGCTCGAGTTCCCTGGGCGAATGCATCTTCCATGAAACCGGCATCAGCGCTTCGCCCGATTGCTTCTACCGAGTGCACAGCGCGACTCACGGCCGCCGGAAGATCCGCGCGGAGGTCCTCCAAAGAAGCGACCACGATCACCGGCGCCGGGTTGCCGCCTGCGTCTGCCCTTCCATCGGAGAACTCCACTCTGATCAGCCCGTTCCCGAACCGCACTTTCGCTCCCTGGACCACCGATTCGCGTCCCGAGAAGTTCAACTCGGTCGCCCTCTCGCGCAACTGGGCAAAAGCCCTCTGGTCAGGTGTGGTTGCGACACCGTCGAGCGCGGCGTCGATTCCCTGACGCCCGTCCACCGGTTGCGCATACGCGATCACTGTCATAGGTACCCCTTCATCGCCTTGATGAGCTTCTTCGCATCGCCGTTCGACGCCAGGCTGCCGGATAGAACGTTCGCGCGGAGCTTCACCGACGGCGCCTGCAGCACAGGCAGATCTTTGACTCGCTCGATGTATCCGGCGGGATCGGCGCCGTAGAGCTCGCTTTGGTCGGCCCAGGTCCCGATGAGCAAGACTCGTCGGGACTTTCGAGTTGCCACCGCCGAATCCCACTCGACAAGCATGTTGAGATGCTCTTTAACGAGTGTGGTCTCACCAACCTCGTCGTCGACCAACTTGTCGGAGCGAAAGAGGTAGAACACGACGTCGGCGCCATTGAAGGCTTCCTCCCACAGCTTCCACGTCGGGGCCGCGTGGCCGGGAAGATCCTTGGGTACGCAGAACCGGGCCCGACGGCGTGAGCCGAGGTCCATCTCGAACTCGCCCCCAGGGATCGGGTCAGTCGTTCGCGTCGTGTTGTCGGGGAGCCTGTTGTCTCTCAACATGTAGAGAAGCGTTGACTTCCCCACCTCCTGCCGCCCGAGTATCGCGACCTGCTTCCCGGAGAGCTTCCTTCGCAAGAACCAAGCGCTCGTACCTAGCCCGACACCAGCGGCCACGACAGCGACGGCGATGGGAACCAGCGGGAACGCCATTGGCTTCTTTCTAGGGCAACACCTGAGTCGGCCCAGAGCCTACCCCGGCGGGAGGACACAAACCCTATCCGACCTGGACGTCGAGAAGTCGAGAATGCTGCGGCTTCGCCGACTGGCTTGATGACGGCGTCGAAGATGGGCGCCGACGTTGCGGTTGTGGAGGCCACGCGTCGCCGCGTCCTTCTCGCCACCGGTGGGGTCTGACACTGAGTCGCGGCGAGCCGCACTCCGGGATGGGTCTGTCCGATCCTCCAGGGCGTGCGGTTCAGCCAGGCCGGTGCGGTGTCAGTGGGCTTTGGGCGGGCGCGCGGGGAAGCTGGTCCTGACCTTGGGCCACTCGCTCGCGCTCGGCTTCCTCCTGACCGATCTCGTCCTCCTCGGCCTTGTTTCTGATCTCGCCGGTGACAACGTTGAGCTCGTCGCCGTTGTCGAGCTTGATCCACGGCCTCCCTGAGAGCACACCGACTGCCTGGATGTCCTCGTTGGTCCTGAGCCATCGCTGGTTGATGGATTCCTGCGTGATCTGTCGTGCGTACCGGGCGCGAGCGGGCCAGGCCTGGTGGTGTTCTTCGCAGTGAGCCTTGATGCTCTTCCGCATGCGGTCGAGGAACCAGGGCACGGTGACTCGGTGCCAGTTCTCGAGGGGGCCGCCGTTGTGGGCCAGTGCTGCGCGGTATCGGTCGTCGGCCAAGGCGGCGATCTCGTGAATCAGGTGCGGGTGTTCGGGCCAGCAGTCGGGGATGACCTGGCTGGTGTCCCAGGCGTACTCGTGGTTGAACCAACTAACGACGTCCTCCAGCCAGCGCCACATCTCCAGGCGGTAGGACGGATTGCCGAGGGTGGCCGGGTCCCAGGGGCGGTCGTTGATGCCCCGGCCGAGCGCCTTCTTCTGCTCGGCCTCTGTGCCGTTCTGTGCGATCGTGTGGTGGCGGTACAGGTGGCGCAGGTTCGGCCCCGGGATCGGGAACGGCAGGACCGCCAGTGCCGAGGTGTCGCGGTCGTCGGCCATGGCTCATCCCTTCGACAGGCTGCGGCGCCCCGCCTCAGCCAGGGCCGCCTCGGTGCGATCAGCGGCCGAGATCTGAGCCCCGCGGGCTGCTGTGAGCTGATTGCGCAGTTCGCGCTGCCCGGCAAGGAGCTTGCGTCCGGCTCGGCCGTCGATGCAGCGGTGGAGCTTGGCAATGACGGGTCTGCCGTTCTCGGCGATGACAAGGGCTTGGCGTTCGGGGAGTTGGCGAACTTCTTCTGGGCGGAGGACGGGGATGTCGTCGGCGGAGATGTTGCGCCCGCTGCGGGCGGTGTGCCAGCCGGTGCGGGCGACGCGGACGGTGCCGGTGAGTTCGGAGATGTCGCGGCTAAAACCGACATCCTTGGAGCCCCCGAAGACGACCATGACGTTGGTGAGGCCGAACAGGGCCTGGGCTTCGTCCTGGCCGAAGATCGCCGTCAGCTGCCGCCAGGTCTGGGCGGCGTAGACGAACGAGATCCCCAGGGCGCGTTCATTGGCCATCCGGGTCCGCAGGGTCGGCAGCGGCGCGGTGGACGGCAGCTCATCCAGACAGGCCAGCATGGGCGGGCACAACCGCCCCCACTTCGACTGGTTCGCGAGAAGCAGCGCGGTGTCAAGGATGTGCTCGGTGATCGCCGTCATCAGCGGTGAGGCAGACGCGTAGGGGTCTTCGCGTCCGAGCAGGTAGAACGTCCCGCCCCGCTTGATCACGTCCGCGACGTCGGTGGCGGGACGGGCCTCGGAGGGGATGCAGCGGTCGCGGATGTCTGGCTGGAAGAACAGGGAAAGGGCCTGCTGGCAGGTGGTGATGGTGTTGCCGACGGTGCGGTGGTCGCCGCCCAGGGCACCGTGCAGCAGCCCGCCCCAGAAGCGGGCGGCGTGCGGGTGTTCGCGCAGGATCTCGCCGGGTTCGGTTGTGCCGGTCGGGTGGGCAATCCACTCCAGGACGTGCTCAAGCGTGCGTCCGGTGAGCGCGGCGGCGTGGAAGAACGCCTGGATGACCTTGGCAGCCTCGGCGGCGTAGAACCTGGCAGCAGGGTCGCTCTGCCCGGAGGCGATGGTGGCGCTGATCGTGCCGGCGGTGAACGCCTTCGCTCGACGCTCGGCCAGCAACGGGTCGATGCAGCCGACGATCGGGTCCCACACCAACTCAGGCAGGCCCGGTGCGAGACTGAACGGATCGAGCACAACACACGGACGGCCATCCGCCTTGCGAGCAGGCAGCGACAGCAGCAGGTCGTCGGCCTTGGTCAGTGTCACCAGCGCAGCTCCGGGCGCGGCCAGCAGGGCGGGCATGAGCAAGTCGAGGGTCTTGCCGGAGCCCTGCGGGCCGACGACGCCGGCGGTGCGGTCCCACCGGCACCACAGCTCGCCGGCGCCGCGGGGTTCCTGGGCATGGCCGATCGGCCAACCGACCTGGCAGGGATCGCGCCGCTTCATTGCTTCACCTTCCTGCCGTACAGGTCAGGTCGGATCACCTTCCCGGCGGCGGACAGCCGTTGCCGGCCGAGAAGTCGGCGGGCTTCATCCACGGACGCGACCCCGAGGGTGCGGTTCGGACCCCAGCGGTGCAGGCACAGCCAGATCAAGACCAAGTAGGCAGCCATGACGGCCAGCTCGACCGCGAACACCCACACCAGCAGCGCATCTGGAGTGGCGAGCGGGGCGACTCGGTTGAGGCCGGCAGCCGCGTCCCCTTGGAGGACGCCGATGGCACTGGGGAACAGTCGGGTTGGAGCGGGCCAGGCCCAGCCCGCGCCCGCGGCGAGGTTCGCCGCCCCGCGTCCGAGGTGGACGCCGAGGACGAGAGCCAGCAGTGACCCGGCGAAGATCGCCGCCGGGATCTCCCAGGTCAACGGGTAAGGATCGGCGCGGCGTTCGCGTTGGGAGACCATCGTGTCACCGTCCGATCGTCGGCCCGTGGTCGGGCGAGTACAGCGGCGGCAGCACGTCCATGCCCGGCAGGACGTGTTGACGCGACGCCGGCCGTTCGCTGGCCATGGCGGGCACCGGCTGCAGCGCACGCTCGACCTTGGGTTCGATCTCCATCGCCAGCGACCCGACCGCAACCTCGGTGACTGACGGGCCGGGCCGGGTCACGTTCAGGATCTGGTCGGCGGCGGTGATCACCCGCTGCCCGGTCGCCTTCACGATCTCCTCGATGCTCGGCCCGTCGCGGTCGAGCGCCTTGGCCTGGTGTGCCCAGCCGGCGACGTAGTTGAACGTGTACTGGCTGCTATCGACCTGGTGCGCAGCAAGGACGAGGAACGCGACACTCTCTGCTTCCACCTCGATCAGCCCGCGGCACGTCCGGTCGGCCAGCTTCTCGTGCAGCGTTGTGTGAGCAGCCTCGTGCGCAAGCGTCTTCACGGCCTGGGCGTCGTCGACGTCCGGGCGAACGATCACCTCCTTCGTGTCGAACTTGGTCACCCCGTTCGCGCCCTGGCAGTCACCGCGCGAGACCGCGTAGCCCCTCAACTCGCAGTAGCCGACCAGCGAGGTCCATAGGCCGATCGGCGCTTCCCCCTTGAGCAGCTCCACCTCCGGCTGCTGAGGCAACGGCACACCATCTGTTTGGCTCACATCGAACACGGCTGCGGGCTTCACTCCGACCATGCGGGTCTCGGTCACCGGCTTGCCGTCAGCGCCGTAGACGGGGTTACCTGCCGCGTCGAGCCGCGGCACGCGCTGGGTCACCGGCGCGAACACCTGAATCGCCTTCTCCCCACGTCGAACCTGCCTCCCCCGGGCCAGCCACGCCCGATAACCCGCAACCGCAGTAGCGTCTGGCCGGGCAAGCCAGATAAGTACGGAATTGTTGAATGAGTAGCGGTGGAAGCTCTGCGTGAATCTCAACCACGCCTGCCACTCCCCCACCGAATCCATCGACCCGACCTTCGCAGCCAGGTCGGCGTGCATCCGCTCCAAGGTCTCCCGCCGCGCGGCCTGCCAATCCCCGTTCGAGGCGTCCCGTCGGCTCACCGGACCCGTCCCTTCTTCAGGTCCTCCCACATGGCCCGCAGCCGCAAGATCGGCTCATCGTCCGGCGCCATCAAGACGGCGAACTCAAGCTCGCTCAGCAGCTGCTCGGCCAAGAGGTCCCGATCGGGCAACGGGACGCAGGTCAACTCGCGGGCAGTCGGAGGTTCCATCGGGGTCTCCCTTCTTCGCACATCAAGAAGGCAGCGAGGAGCCCTCTGCGGTCACACGTGAGTCGTCGAGTTTCGACACACAGGTGGACGTTCGTCCGCCAGCACCTGAGACTGACGAGTCGGCAGTGACGGCGCCGACGCGGCTAGTGTTCGCGTGTGACCGACACCCCGCCCGTGATCGCCCTGCTGGTCGATGCCGACAACGCCGCACTGGACAGCCTCGATCAGGTACTCGCCGCGCTGGCCAAGCAGGGTCAGGTTCAGATTCGCCGCGCATACGGCAACTGGTTCAAGACGGCCCTGCGCAGCTGGGACCCCGAACTGAACCGACGCGGCTTCCGCGCGATCCAGCAGTCCGACCCAGTGAAGGGCAAGAACGCGACCGACCTCGCGCTCGTAATCGACGCCGTCGACCTCCACCACATCGTTGCCCCAGACGTGTTCGCACTGGTCTCCAGCGACAGCGACTACACCCCGCTCGCCCACTACTTGCGCGAGCGCGGCGTAAAGGTCCTCGGCTTCGGACGCCCAACCACCGCCCCGTCGTTCCAGGCCGCCTGCACCAGGTTCACCGCCATTCACGGCAACGGCGCCAGCACCCCAAGCTCCACAGTGGGAACGGCCAACCAGAAGACCGACACGAAGCGCGAACCAACTCTGACCGAGATGCTGGCCGGCGCAATCGCCAAGAACGCCGACAAGCAGGGCTGGGCCCGCGTCAGCGCCGTCGCGAACCACATGCGCCAGCACCACGGGCAGGCGTCCAAGGATCACGGCAAGGCAACCTGGACCAAAGTCCTCAAGGCACTGCCCGGCTACGAGTTCCGCAACGAAGGCACCACCAGCGTCTCCGTCCGCGCGACGCCGCGCAGCTGAGTCACCCCATCGCGTCGGAGGCAGAACCAGCCCCGTCCTCGCGGACGAACTGTGAACGCTCCGGCTGCACTCCGGCCCCGCCGCCGGGGATGAGGTAGGTCGCTCGGAACCCGACGATGCCGGTGGGGGCTAGCGCTGCCATCCCCGCAACGGGCAAGCAAGGCTCGTAGACCGACAACTTCGACCGCACGCCTCGCGGCAGATGCGGTCGTTCGGCGGGCAGAAGCGGCGCCGCTGAAGGCGGAGAGGTCGAGCCGTCAGCCAGCGGGCGGACGAAGGATGGCGCACATCTGAGGGAATAGCGCGCAGTACTCGCCGCCGCCCCACGAGTCGACCAGCCCGCCGGCGTCCTCGAGCGCGTCCCACAATGGCAGGGAGGCGCGGACGATCTGTTCCGCGTCCTGGGTAGCGACTCCCAGAACCGTGGCAACCGCGGCCGTCACTTCACGCCGGGAATCTGGGGGCAGGTCATCCAGAGGATCCATGCCAGGACAGTAGTCAATGCCCGAGCAGCTTGCGGCAGATGCGCGCGTTCGGCAGAGGCCGATCTGGGTGGTCTTGGTGCGGCCAGCGGCGGTGGATTGCCTGCCGCCGCAGTGCGCGCGCACACTGAGGCAATGGTCCTCTCTCCGGAAGTGCGCTCCGACCTGGAGTGGGTCAGGGATGATTTCGACCGCTTGGTGTCGAATGCGGTCGGACCGGTGCTGGACGCCCCAACCAACGGGACGAAGTGGACCAACCGTGAACTGCTGTTCCACTTGTGGTTCGGACAGCGAATTGCCCGGGTGTTCATCCCGTTGATCGGCGGTTTCTCCCGGCTTCCGCCCGGAGCGTCCCGGGCGTGGGCCCGGCTCCTCACTGCTGCCACAAGACCTTACGAGTGGATCAACTACGCTGCGAGCGCCGCGGGAAGCCGCACCGTGCCGCTCCACCTCATCCAGAGCTGGATGCGCCATGACACTGACTGGTTGATCCGATGGGCAGAGCGAGCCTCGCCGGCCGCCTTGACTCGCGGGATGAGTGTCCCCACGAGCTGGGATCCGTATTTCCTGCCGTGGATGAGCCGGACCGATCTGCTGGCCTGGGCCCCGAAGCACTATCGACACCATCGCGCCCAACTCACTTTCGCATCGACCTAGAAGTTGGCCGGGAAGCCGGTGCACTCGTTGAACGGGAGTGTCACGGCAGGTGGCGGTCTATCGTCCTGAGGAGCTTGCCGAGGATTGGGCGGTCATGGAGCCGGAGTCGGATGACCTGGTTACGACCCGCACTGACGACGCTGCGAAGGTGTCCGCCGAGAGTGGGGTTGAGGGCGTCGTTGGCACCTTTCGCCCGGCGGCCCAGGTAAGTGGCGCATTGCCGACACACGACCGTTTCGGGGTGCGCGTCCAGAGTGATCAGAGCCGTTGAGGGGTAGGGGTTGCCGCAGCACCAGCAGGCAGCGGCTGCGGTGTTCTCGTCGGTATCGGGGGCTGTAGTCAATGTGATCTTCCTCGGTCAGAGATAGCGGCAGACCTGGCCGGCGCGGCAGGTGTCGGGCTCGATGTCGGAGGCCTGGTCGCGTAGCTGGCTTATGGTCTCGCGCATCTCTCCAAGCTGCTTGATCTGCTCATTGATGCTGTCTAGGCGGGCCTCGAGCAGGTTTCGGACGTGCTCGCATGGAGCTTGGCCACCGTCGCGTACGTCGAGGATCTGACGGATCTGGGCCAGGGTCAGCGCCGCGGCCTGCCCGCGGTGGATGAAGTCCACCCGGGCCACGGCCTCCGGGGTGTAGTCGCGGTATCCGGCAGCGGTCCGTTCGGCAGGTTGCAGCAGGCCTTGGTCTTCGTAGAACCGCAGCGTCTTGGTGGTGGTGCCGGCCGCTTCGGCAAGTTCTCCGATTCGCACGATTCTCCTTTGGCTGGCCACGGGGCTTGACCTTCCCCCGCACTGGAAGGTCCAGTATCCCCTCAGCAGAGAGGAATCCCATGACTTCGGAGGACCGAATGAGCCAGTACCCGGTGGAACTCGCGGTGATCGGATCGGGAGGCGCAGCATTCGCCGCGGCTATCCATGCGACCACTCTGGGCAAGCGCGTGGCGATGATCGAGCGCGGCACGCTGGGCGGCACCTGCGTCAACACTGGTTGCATCCCGTCCAAGGCGCTCATTGCTGCCGCCGAGGCCCGGCACGTCGCGGCCGATGCAGCCCGCTTCCCCGGGATCAGCGCCACCCCGGCCCCAGTGGACATGCCGGCCCTGATTCGCGCCAACCAGACCCTTGTGGAGTCACTGCGAAACGCGAAATACCTGGACGTGGCCAGGGCGTACGCGTGGCCCATCCTGCCCGGTGACGCGACCTTCGCAGGCACCCCGGACGCCCCGATCCTGCAGGTCACCGCTACCGACGGTACCCGTCAGACGATCCAGGCCGAGCACTACTTGATCGCCACCGGCGCCCAAGCGTGGGTCCCGCCGATCGAGGGCCTCGAGTCGGTGGACTACCTGACCTCGACCACGGCGATGGAACTGACCGAGGTTCCCGAGTCGATGCTGGTCCTGGGCGGCGGGTACGTCGCCTTGGAGCAGGCCCAGCTGTTCGCCCGGCTCGGTTCGAAGGTCACCATGCTGGTCCGGTCCCGGCTCGCCTCGAAGGAGGAACCCGAAGTCTCCCAGGTGCTGCAGGAGGTGTTCGCCGACGAAGGAATTCGCGTCGTCGGGCCCGCCGAGGTCACTCACGTCGAGACCGACGAGACGACCGGCAAGGTGGTCGCGACTGCGTCAGTGTCGGGAATCGCTACCGAGTTCCGCGCCGATCGGGTCCTGGTCGCGCTGGGCAGACGGCCCGTCACCGGTGGCCTGAACCTGGAGACTGTCGAGGTCAAGACCGGCTGCTACGGGGAGGTAGTGGTCACAGATCAGCTGGTCTCCTCCAACCCGCGGATCTGGGGTGCCGGCGACGTCACCGGTCACCCCGAGTTCGTCTACGTCGCCGCCCACCACGGCACCCTCATGGTCGACAACGCCTTCGCTGGCGCGCACCGGTCAGTCGGCTACACCCACCTGCCCCGGGTGACCTTCACCAGCCCGGCCGTCGGCGCGGTCGGAATGACCGAGAAACAAGTCCTAGCAGCCGGAATCCGGTGCGACTGCCGGGTCCTGCCCCTGAGCTATGTGCCGCGCGCGATCGTCAACCGCGACACCCGCGGCTTCATCAAGGTCGTCGCCGACGCCGACACCGGCCAGATCCTCGGAATCACCGCGGTCACCAAGGACGCCGGCGAGCTCGCCGCAGCCGGCGTGTGGATCCTCCAGGCAGGCATGATCATCGAACAGGTCGCCCACTCCTGGGCGCCCTACCTGACCATGGCCGAAGGCATCAGGATCGCCGCCCAGTCCTTTACCACCGACGTCTCCAAGCTCTCCTGCTGCGCCTGACCCGCCGACGCAACCTGACACCCAAGAAGGACGACACCCGTGACAGAGTGACAGCCGGCCTCATCAACAGCTGACCACCCGGGAGAACGGATTTCGAGCTCGCCTCTGTGAGTCCGTTGCTCCGACTGCTCCCAAGTGGCAAGCCAGTCGAGATCATCACAGGGCCCTTGAGCCCGCCCTCGCCGGTGACCAGGTACCCGATCGGGCCGCCGCCGCCGTGCCGACAGCGAGTACGAGTCCGAGGACATGACTTCCCGCTCCTCGTGCTGCGACCAGGTAAGCGGGTTCGGCCAGGTGAGGCGCCCGGGTGAGCGTCTTTCGGCCCCGGCCGCCATGAGACCGGCGCCTGCTCGTGGTCCCGGGACTTGCTAGTGGATGAAGTCTGGCCGCCCGACGTGCAGCGGTTCGCCGCCCATCGCGCTGCAGCTGACCGCTGATCGCCCAACATCGAGAGCCTCGCCTCGAGTGGCCAACATGGTCGACGAGGCAGGCGCATTCGTCGACCCGGTCGAGGGTGTAGTCATGAAGTGACAGAGGCAACTCCGGTTGGCAACCGTCTCCTGGCGTTGGCTGTCTCTTCAGCGGCGGGCCACTCAAGGACAAGCTGTCATCGGCAGAACAGGGCGCATGACTGCCCCGCCCGCCAGTCCCGCACGGACGACGCCCATCGAACTCCTGAGAGAAGTGCCAGATTCCCCCGGGTCGGACAGCAGCCACTCAGCGTCGCCGTCACGGAACGGTGCGAAACGCGATCTCATCAGGGCTTTGGCTGTCTGTTGTCGAGCTTGGCGGTCGCCGCTCGCGACGTCAGTCTGCCGCGAGGCTGGTCGGGGAAGTGGCTGCGGTGCATGACGAGCACAGGCCGTCGATCAGGTCTGCCTCGCGAGGCTGTCTGGTCAGGCAGCGCAGGCAGGTCAGGCCGCGGTAGAGCGCTGCCGGCGGCCGGTGGCGGGTCGCCAGGGGTTCCACCTCGAACAGGTCGCGGTGGCGCTGGAACAGCCTGGGATGCTGCCGCGAGATCGCCGCATGCAGCTCAGCGGGTGTGCGTGACGGATCAGCCATTCCGCTGACCATCACCTCCAGGGCGCGCCGATACACCTCGCGGTCCGCGCGTGCAGCGAGAAACAGGTCCAGATTCACCGCGGCGACGCCGGCGGTTCGCAGGTCAAGCTCGGCGAAGTCGTCGACGTCCTCGGTCACCAGGAAGGTCGCTCCGGCGGCTTCGGCGTCGGCAAGGATCTGCCTGTCATCGACGGAGGTCCCTGCGAAGAGCTCGGGGGCTGCGGCGGTCGGGCTGAGCGGGATCTCCACCAACGCGCGGAGACTCGCGATGGACAGTTGGCGACCGGTCAGGTGCCGGTCGGCCTCCTCCTCCGCGATGCGGCTCCACCGCACGGTGTAGCCGCTCGCGGCGCAGCGCAACACCAGCGTGCGGGTCACGGGTTTGGCCAGGACGTTGGCGTCCAGGAAGACGACCAGCAGGTCGTCAGTGGTCACCGAACAACTCCGTCTCGACATCGGGTGCAGACGCGCGAGCAATCCGATCCAGCATGTCCTCGCGGTACCGCTGAAACTCCGAGTACGGGACACGGTGACGGTTGCCGACCTTCACCGCCCGGATCTCGCCGGCGAGGATCTTGCGGGCGATCGTCGAGCGGTGGACGCCGAGCCGGCGTGCCATCTGTTCCGGGGTGAGCATCCGCTCCTCGGCGGTCACCGTGACCGTCTGGCCCGACGCAGCGGCCTCGCGCACCCGGTCGACCAGCGTCTTCGCCCAACCGGGCAGGCCGACATCGGTCGAGCTGTCATGGATGTCGTCGGGATCGAAGGTCGCCAGCGGATGGGACATGCGGCCATCATATGCGGCATTGCGCAGATAGACCATAGCCATCTGCGCATCAAGGATACACGGAGACGTGGACGTGGTTCTCGTGTTTGGTGGTCGGGTTGTTCGGGTTCGGACCGGGATAGCGATAGGAGCGCCAGCCCGCGGACGGGTTGTAGGCGCGCCAGGAGCGGTTGTCGAAGATGAGGTACTTGACGTGCAGTTCCTTGGCGTGGGCCTGGAGCCAGTGGGCGATTTCCCAGCCGCGGGCGTTGCCGGCGCGCGTGTTCCACGCGGGGATCATGAAGTCGACCGCCAGTCCGCGCGGGTGGTCCGAGACGTAGCCGCTCGGACGGGAGCCGACGCCGCCCATGTACTTGATCCAGGGGAAGCGTTGCTTGACGCAGCGGAGTGCGTGTAGGGCGTTGGGCCTCAGCCCGCGTTCGGCGGCGCTGCCGCTTGGTGGGCAGATTCCGTCCGGCCCGGGCGGCAGATCGCCGCTGACGGGCACGCAGTTCAGATCGGTTGTCGCGTCGGGCGTGGGACTCGGGGCGGGTGTAGGTAGCCCGGGTTCGTTCGCGACGGTGCCGCAGGAGTCGATCGACAGCTGGTGTGCGGCTGCCGGCGTCGCGATCGTGGTGATGATGAGGGCCGCGCCGAAAGGGACGCTGAGGGCCACCACGAGTGTCAGGCAGGCGATCCAGACGGCGGGCTTCATCACGGCCTCGCCGGGGAGTCGAGCCACCGTTCGTTGGTCTGGAACAGTCTCCGCTCCTTCTCGTGAAGGATCGTCAGAACCTTGTACCTCTGGTCTCCGACGCACCACAGGGCGCGCCCCTTGCCTTGCATCGCCCAGCCGGTGACGAGCTCCTGCTCGATCGCTGACAATCCGAGGAGCCGGTGGAGGTCGTCGGCGACGGCGGGATCCTGGCCGTGGAGAATGTGGGTGTCGGCCAGGTGAAGCAGGTCCTTGGCGATCGCAACGGCCTGGGAGCCGGCGTCGCCGGCGGTGAGCAGGTCGGACGGCTTGTGGGCGACGGCCACCTGGACATCGCCGTCGCGGCGGGAGAGCCGCAAGTCCGCGTCGAAGCTCTTGACCGCCTCGGGGCCGAGACGGAGCTGTTTCCAGGATTCGTCGCGGACCACGACGCGCAGGTCGCCGGGGGCGGCGAGTTCGCGCATGCCGCGACTCCACGAATTGAGACAGGTCAGGGCGATGCCGACGGCTTCGTCACCGAGTGCTTCGAGCCTCGACAGGGAGAGGGATTGGATGGGGGCATCCCAGTCGATGTCGATGGTGGTGGGACCGTCGAACAGGCCCGCGAGAGCGCCGGAGACCAACTGGCCCAGGGCGTCCCGCAAGAGCCGAGTCTCATCGAGGAACTGGCGGGTGGTCGCGTAGCGGCACTCGGCGACCAGTTCGTCGGTGGGCTCGTCCAGCAGCCGCCACAGCTGCGGGATGGTCGTCTCGACCAGCACCGTGTTGCCCTGGCGGTGCCCTGTCAGATGGGCGAGTGCGGTCTTCACCACGCCTTCTTCGACTGGCCCGAACGGGACGCGCGACTCTCCGATCCGCTGCGATCCGACGAGACCGCGAATCAGGGTCAGCCATCGGGCAAACACGATCGCGACCCGCCGCCTGGCCTCCGCCGCGGGGAGGTCGGCCCAGCCCTGACCGAGAGGTCCGAAGGCGAGCGGGTTGATGCGGGCGGACAGGCCGTGGCCGACGGCGATCGGCTCGACGCCAAGCTCCCTGCAGAGGGGCTCGTACTCGTCCTTGGGGTCACCGGCGATCAAGGTCCGGTAGCCGAAGGGCATGAGCCGAGCCGCGAAGGCCTTGATAGTGGCGGACTTGCCGCGTCCAGGTTTGCCGAAGACGAACACGTTGGGGTTGGTGACGCCGATCGCGTCGTCGAGCACCCAGCCGCCAGGGTCGGCGTAGAAGCACCCACCAGACTGTTGGTCAATGCCCATGACGGCCCCGGTGGGTGGCAGCCCGGGCCCAGTGATGAACGGCCACAGAACGCCCGCCTGGTCTGACGTCATGCGCGACACCGCCGCCGGAGCGGACGCCGGCGCGTAGCCGTGGCCAGGCTTGGCCTCGCCCCGGCGAGAGACCGGCCGGAACTGCCGAGGTTCCCGCTCGGCGGGCGCCTCCACTGGACGTACAGGCAGCGGATGGCCGAAGTCGGCAAGCAGTTCGGACGCGGATCGTCCGGCTCGAGGTCGCCGTCTCATCGGTAGGCCTTCCGGATGAGGGAAGCTCCGAGCGGGATGGTCGAGACCGCGAAGCCGAGGTCATGGGCGAGATCGAGGCGCAGGGGTGCGAAACCCGCGCGCCGGATGCTGGCGTCGAGCCTGCGTCCGGCCTCGCTGATAGCGGACGGGCGAGGCACGGTGACCGTCGCGACGGCATACGGCCGGGTGAGGGCGTTGCCGCGGGCGAGTCTGTCGTCCAGGCCGTGGGCCTTGGCCTGCTCGGCTCGTTGGCGGGCTCGGCTGCGGATGCCGGCCTTGGCGCGGACGGCGTCGGCCATGTCGGCAGTCCACTCGGCGTTGGCGGTCTGCCGGTCGGCGGACTGCTGGGCGAGCAGTGGGAACGCGACCAGCAGGCTGCGTCGCTCCCCCGGCTCCGTCGGCACGAGGACGGGCGCCAGTGCGCCGAGGGCGGCACCGCGGTCGGGCAGCTTCAGCGTCGCGCTGATGCTGAGCCAGGCGTCGTGGGAGTAGTGGCGTCCACTCGCCTGGGCGATGCCTGGGCCTGCCTGTGCCCACGGAATAGACGCCTCGACGCCGGGGTTGGTGGCCGCAGCTGCCTGGGCTTCGATGATCCCGGCTCGTTCGGTGGACGCGAACCCGGTTCGGACGGCCAGCGCAAGTTCGGGGCTGGTCAGCCAGGCGACAGAGGTGGCACCGAAGCCGGATCGCAGCTGCGCCTCGACTTCGCCCATGAGTTGGAGGAGGACGCGGGCGCGGGCGTCGATGCCGCGTCCGAACTCGCGGGCCTCCCGCGACAGCCGGGCCTCGGGCACCACGATCGTGACGAACGCCTCGGTGCGTACCGACGCTGCGGCGAGGCCTGCGGTGAGCTGGTCGCTGATCGCGACGGCGATCGCTGGGGCATCGGGCCGGCGATGGCGCTGGCTCCACAGGTGCCGTTCTGCGGCGTCGTCGGGAACAGTGCGGACGATGAACAGCACCTCGTCGATCAGTTCGGTGCGCAGGCACCCGTCAAGCAGGTCGGCGAGCCCTGTCCCGTAGCCGGCGCGTTGGGTGCCGTCGGCCATGCCGACGCCGGGGTGGGTGATCGCCGCGGTGACCGCCCACGTGTGGGCTGCGTGGTCCTGGATGATCGCCACTCTCGCCTGCGATGGCCCCGACGGTGGCCCGTCATGGATCACGACCCCGGAGAGGACGCCTGGCAGGTCTACCTCATCCAGATCCCTGGTCTTCCCGACGCTCGCCCGAGACCGGAACCGCGACCAGCCCGCGACCCGCGCGAGCGTGAACGCCGACCAGGCGACGAGCCAACCGGTGAGCGAGCGCCCCCGGATCGGGACGGCCACCAGGACGAGCAAGGCAGCCCACGTAAGGATCAGCGACCCGGCCAGACTCCACTGCTGCCGGTTCACCGCGAGGAACACCGGCAGCGCGGCGCCGCCGAGCACGGCCAGTCGTGGGCCGGTGAGTCCGAAGAACCAGCCGATCCGGTCTCGGGAGTAGTCGCTGTAGACAGCCATCGTCGTCCTTTCCAGTCATAGGGCCGCTGCAGCTGCAGCTGTGGCAGCTTCCCCGCCACCTGCTGCGGTTCCCCCACTCGCGAGTGCACCGCCTGCTGGAGTGGCGCCAACGGTGGGCCGAGCCGCCAGGGTCGGGGGTGCCCCGCTGTTGCCCGGGGCTGGTGGGGTGTTGTCCGGACCCGCTTCGGTGACGTCCGGGGGCGGGTTGCCGTCGCTGTCGTTCTGGTCTTGGCGGCTGTCTTGGGTCTGGCTGGCCTTCCTGGCCTGCGGGCTCAGGTCGGGTGGCCAGACCTGGTGGCCCACGCCCATCTGGCTGGTCAGGTCGGCACCCATCGAGGCTCCGCGTGTGCCGATAGTGGCCATCACGCCAAGACCCGTTGCGGCGACCTGACCCACCGGCCCGAGAGCCTTCATGGCCCCCGAGGCGGAGTTCGCGAACCGGGACGTGGTCTGCGCCTCGGCCGAGCCCTCCGCACTCGTCCGTCCCTGTTCGTCGATCCGGGTTCCCGCCCCACCGTCCGCGGGCCTCGGGGACAGCAGGCCCTGGAGGCCGCCGTTCGCTGCCAGTCCGGCACGCATCGCGGCCCCGGAGCTGGTGCCAGGGTCGACGAAGGCGAGCATCCGGAACAGCGCCAGCGGGCTGAACACCGAGATCAGGATCAGCACCACCCCGACCACCGAGGTACCGATGGCGGAGAAGTTCTTGCCGAGCCCGGTGGCGATGCCGGTCGTGAACTGGTTCGCAAGCCCGAAGACCAGCACCATCACGACCGGCGCGAACGCAGCGGCGTGGAACCAGCGCAGCGACTTCCAGAACCACGCTCGCCCCGCGTCGCCGATCAGGCCGGCGGCCGCAATCGGGGTCGTCGCAGCGAGCACCATCAGCGCGGCTGCCCGAGCGAGCAGGACGAGAAAGTGCCCAATCGCGGCGATCACGACGAAGAAGCCCATGAAGCCGAGCACGGTGGCAACCGTGGCGTCGGTGATGTCGCCGGCGCCGAAGGGTTCGCCAATCTTGATGGCCGACCAGGCGTCCGCGTTCAGCAGGGACCGCATCAGTGACCGGGTGAGCCCGGAGGTGGCGGCGATCAGCACGACCCCGTAGGCGAGCCAACCCGCCCACACGACAGCGAACTGGACCAGACCGATCCCCACTCGGGCGAGGCTGCGGCCGTCGCGCCGGACCGCAGCCGTCCCGATCTGGACGATGCCCAGGATCAGCACCAGCGCCCCAGCGATCCAGAAGGCCGTCCGGTAGATGCCCGCTCCGGGCCCGCCCTCACGCAGGTCCGGGGTCAGCAGCATGTCGCCCAGGTTCAGCACCAGTTGAAGCAGCCAGAGGCCGGCGTTCCAGATCCCCAGCATCGCCGCCGTCCAGCCGTCATACACGATCTTCGAGGCGACGCTGCCGAGCGGGTCGAACGGGTTCGGGAAGATCGGGATCACGATGCCTGCCTCCAGGTCTTCCAGCCCGCGTCGATGAACGCCTGCGTGCCCGGCCACGCGCCATCGACCGCTGCCGGTGGGACGCCGGGCGCGATCAGCCAGCGGTCGTTCGCCCACACCATCCGGGCGCAGTGGCCGTAGGCCATACGTGCATCGGTGGCGACCGTGGCACGGACCTCGACCATCACGCAGGCCAAGACCCAGTCCTGGCCGTCCGTCCCCCTCACCTGGGCGCCGACCGGAACGACGGTGACGGTGGTGGTGTCGTCGATCCGTTCCGGTGCCTCGTGCGGGACGGCACCGAGGAAGGCCTGGACGTTGGCCGACATCTCCCACGCAGCAAGCTCAGGACCACCCGGCGCAACCCAGGCCGAGTGCACCTGGTTGAGGACCGGGATGCTCATCGCCTCCAGCACCCGCACCTCGATCGCCGCCAGCTGACCGACCGCCCCCTCGGGGCTCCTGAGGAACCCCGCTGCGACACCCGCCGGGCCAGTCGACGCAGAGACCGGGATCGTGATCTCGGGGGGCACAACTGCAGCCGGGGCGTGGGGCCATTTGGCGTCACGCGGGACAGCCGGCAGCGATGATGCCGCGATCGCGTTTCGCCGTTCATCACCGGAAGGTTCCGCCGCTGAGACGTCGACCCGTTCCGTCCCCGCTGTGCCAGGGACGAGGAGTGCCAGCATGGTGGCGACGAGCCCGCCGAACAGCAGCAGGCCGGCGATCGCGACCGCAGTCAGCCCGAGGACCAGGCGCCACCGGGGCCACGGCTCTCCGGTGATGTCCTGGGCGGCCATCAGATGCAGCCCTTCCCCATCAGCGCATCGAGAAGCGACGGCAGGGTCAGGTAGGCGATCACTGACAAGAAGACGACGACTGCGGAGATGACCCCGGCGCGGGAGGCGTGCGGCATCATGAACAGGCGGCCGCCGGCGATCGCGGCGACGCTGACCACGAGCGCGACGACGAAGATCCACTGCACGCCCCACAAGACGTTGCCGGTGATCTGATCGACGTACTGCTGAGCCTGGCCGGGTGCGACCGGGCACACCTTGAGCGGGATCAGGATCCTCATTGGGGTAGTCCTTCCAGGATGGTGAGCAGCGTCCGGGCGGAGGCTGCGATGTGTCTGGGCAGTGGATCCGGGGTCAGGCCGGTGAGCGCGAGGCGCCGATCGGGGCGAAAGGTCACTACCCGGCCCGACTCGAGCAGTGCGCGGGTGCGGGGTTGGATGGCTGAGGCAAGCCGCCTCGACCAACGCCGGGGAGAGGTGCCGACGATCGCGAGAGTCGGGTTGTGTGCCAGTCCGAGGTCGAGGACGAGTTCGAGCTGCCGCAGGCACGGGACGCTCGCCCTCGCCACCAGCACCCAGCCATCCGCGACGTCGGCAGCGATGCACTGCTCGCCGGGCCGACCGGTCGGCAGGTCGCCGACATCGAGGACAGTGAATGTCCCGTCCTGCTCCGGCGGTGGCGGACCTGCGTCGAACAAGGACGTCGAGCTCCGGCGGATCAACGTGACTCCCTCGCGCTGACCCCTCGCCCAGCCGCCGCGACCGGTACCGAGTTCGGCGGCGGCTGCGGCAGTCAGCCCGGAGCGGCTGGGCGGTGCGCACTCGATGATCCGGGCCGGGCCCCTGAGCGCGGCTGCGGACGCCAGAGCCAGACTCACCATCGTCGCGCCAACCGACCCGGTCAGCCCGGCAACCGCGACGACGCGCTCGTCGTAGCGGGGCCGCCATCCGTACAGCCCGCCGTCCGTCGGCCGCACCTGTTGGCGAACCTTCTGGGCGAGCGCGCTTCGCACGGTTGCTGCGAGTGGCGTCAACTCGATCGTCGCGTCAGTCATGCCCATCACCTCGGCCATGAAGAAGGCATCGGACCGTCGGTGTCGGCCACGGGGCCTCAGGCAGCATCACGAATCTCGTCGAGCAGGTGCGGCAGCGAGTCGCGAAGCGCGCGGATCGCCAGATGGATGCGTCGACGGACTGTCCGTGCCGAGCAGCCCACCCGCTCGGCCACCACCGCGGAGAAGGCGTTGCCGGTGAAACCACCGAGGCAGCTGTCTCGCTTGAGCGCCCAACTGGCGTCGTAGCCCACATCCACGGCCACCAGAAGCAGCGCGCGATCCCACGGGCTGATGACCTGGGTGTCGACCGCATGGTCGAGCAGGTCATGCAGTTCGTCGGCTCCGGTCGGCTCGGTGGGCGCGATGTGCGAGCGCCAGGTGTCGACGTACTGGATCGCGGAGGCGTTCAGCCGTTCGGCAGGATCGGGCCGGGTCGACGCCCCGATCTCACGCAGCACCTCATTGCGCACCTTGGCCAGCACATTGGCAGCAACCTTCGAAGCTTTCCGCCATGGGAACTGGGAGGCCTGAATCCACAGCTGCTCGGCGACCATGAAGTTGGAGTTCGGCACGTGCCGGTAGCGGGAAGCCAGGTAGCCCGCCCCGGGCAGCAGCGCCCACACCAGTGCCACCCGCGCGGCGTGATCGTCATCGCCCTGCTCCGACGCCCGCCGAGCGAGGACGCACAGCACCCTGTCGCTCTCTTCGCCTGGTACCTGCTTCAACCACGCCCGTAGTCCACTGGCGTCCACCACACGCAGTTCCGGGTGAAGCTCCTGCCAACCGGGCCAGGCCGCCTCAACCTCACCCGGCACAGCTTCCGAGCTGGCGAAGTCCAACTCCCGACCAACCGACCTCATCTCGTTTCTCCTTCCGCGGTCTTCGCGACCACAGAAGGCGATCAAGTCGATGTAGTTGGGTTTGTCCCCAGACCTGTCCAAGCGGCCCGAGTTATCCACAGATCTGCCCGGGGACATTGACAGGAACGCACACCCGCATCCGGTGACAACTCGTGAATCCCCTTGTCAACCCGAGGGACAGTTGCATCGCGGTGCCTTCGTAGGCTCAGGAAGTTCTTAGGCCGAGGGCTTGCTACGGCCGTGCTGACGCACGGGATCGAGGGAGGTTGTGGAGGCGCACGAACTAGTGCGGGACACTGTCGATCATGGCTGACTGGTCACCGTTGAGGAGTGCGCTGGGTGATGTCGACCGCCAGCGCACCTTCACCTGGCAGGAACTGGACTCCATGGTTGGGGGCCTTCCATCCTCCGCATATGACCATCCGGCGTTCTGGAAGGGCGCCCGAACCGGATGGCCCGGCTTCACCACTGTCGATGTTCGCGTCGGCCGCTCGGTGACATTTGTTCGGCGCTCATCAGCGCACGAGTCAACGCCCCGCGGCGTGTCGGCCAGCGAGGACGCGGCGCAGCCGCACCAGCAGCACGCCGGACTCGGACATACTCAACCTTTGCGGGTCGCCGACGTCGTGCTGGTCGGCTGCGTGAAGAGCAAGCTCTTCCATGCCGCGCCGGCGAGGGACCTGTACATCTCGCCGTTGTTCCGCAAGGAACGCGCGTACGCAGAGGCAGCGGGCGAGCGATGGTTCATCCTGTCCGCAGAACACGGACTGGTCGCCCCCGACGAGGTCCTGCAACCGTACGAGCTTCGCCTCTCGACCACCCCCGCTAGCTACCGCGAGGAGTGGGGAGTCAATGTGGTGCAGCAACTCCAGGACGTCGCCGGACCGCTCCGCGGAAAGACAATCGAAGCACACGCAGGCTCGGCCTACATCGACCCGATCCGCTCAGGCGTGATGCAGGCAGGAGCCCACCTCATCGAGCCGCTCGCCGGTCTCACCCTCGGCCAACGCCTCGTCTGGTATAGCTCGCACATGCGCCACTCTCAGACCTCCGCAACACCCTCTGCGCCGGTCACGGCACCGCCATTGGCGCCAGCACTTGACCTCTCTGGGCTGGTCGACCAGCTGCGCGACGAGACCACCTCAAAGAGCCCGGCCGAGTTCCTCGCGACCAACGGCGCGGGCCTCCGTATGCCCGGCCTCTACAGCTGGTGGGTCGACAGCGTCGGTGCGCACGACCTCACAGCGGGGCTCGGAGACATCGTCGAACCAGGGCTGATCTACGCAGGACTGGCCGGCGCCACCAGATCCCGCAGCGGCAAGAAGTCCACCAACACCCTCTGGGGCCGGATCCGCGGCATGCACCTCGGCGGCAGACACAACTTCTCCACCTTCCGACTCAGTCTCGGCGCGATCCTGGCCGCAGCGGACAACGACTCCGTCATCGACGAGGAGCGACTGACCCGATGGATGCACCAGCACCTACGAGTCATCGCCGTCCCCATCGAGGACGCCGACACGCTCGACGCCCTCGAAACCGGGATCCTCGACGCCCTCGACCCGCCGCTCAACCTCGACAAGCGGCCCAGGATCGAACTGAGAACCCGCCTCAGCGCACTACGAGGTCGACACAGCCAGAGGTAGCGAGCATCATCGAACGCCGAGCATCAAGAGGACGGTCGCGATCCCCGGAGGGGAAGATGGGTTCATCGCCATGGCGCCTTACCCGGATAGTCGTTCAGGCTGACGCTCACCGATGTGTTGCGCGCCTTCGGTGTCGATCCGGTCGACGTGCTGGTGGTTCGCGACACCTACAAGCCGTCCGACCACTTCGGTTGGGTACCCACAGCCCAACATGTCCTCTCGCGCACCGCGCGCGGCAAAGTAGTGGATCTTGCTGATCAGGCGACCCGGAAGGCGAGGTCGTCGAGCTGGAGCGGGCCGGGGCGATCAGTGCCTTGGCGTGGTGTCCGACAACGTTCGCCTTCGCGCTACACGGCGACGACCGCCAGCACCAGCCCGACCGCCAAGAGCGCGAACGCTCCGATCTGGACACGGATCGCCCACTGCAACCTGATCGCAGCTGTCTCGTTGATGGCCTGCAGGGTCTCGATTGTGGCTATCTCGGCGGTCGCGCAGGCGTTGCGGGCGTCGACAGCATCGTCGCCCCAGTGATCGGTCAGCATGAGCCGCAGTGTGGCGGCGTCGGCGACTCTGTGCCTGCCCAGCTGAGATGCCCAGGCGGCGAGAGTCGCGGCTAGTAGCAGCCCGGCGAGAGCTCCCACGAATGCCAACGACGCCCAGGCACTTACCTTCACATCCTTGCCGAGAGCAAACGCGGCGCCAGCGCCGAGCAGGGCTAGGACTGCGGCACTCGTTGTGTGGATGTCCCGGATGCGTCTGTCGAGGTACTCTCGGCGGTCGTACTCGCGGTCGCGATAGCCCCGGATGAACGCGGTGTAGACCTGCCCCTGCCCGTCATCAACGACCATCGCGACGCTCAACGGGCCCTGGTGAACCGAATGTCACCCCGTGGGAATCGTTGCCGTGACGAATCTCGGTGGTCGTGACCCATGAGGTGTCCGGAGGACTCTTCGGGGCCGGCGCCGCGGGTGGCGGAATCTCGGCGGAGGTGGACGCAGGAGTGGTGTCCGTCATGAGGCATATCGTCCCAGCACGGTTCCCTGTCCGGACCGAAGCGCGCCGAACGCGGATCGCGGCACCGAACGTAGCGCCACGCGCTGCCGCCTGCGATTCCCAAGCGAGCGGCGTTCCATGATGGCCATGGCCAAAGGTCGATCCGCCGCCCTCCGAGCGCTTCGACATCCGATCACCGCGCGCTGGCTGATTCCCGGTGGTCCGCTCCACGATCCGCAGCGGGACAGCGTCGGCGGCCCAGACCGGGCGCGATACCAGCACATCTGTACCATCGGGCCCGCACGGCCCACAAAGCCACGCCCCGCCTATGTGACGAGCAACCGGGCGAGCGTCTCCTCTAGTTGCAGGTAGAGGGTGTTCCCCTCGCCGTCGCTCGACTTCCACGTCACACTGCAGCCCTGCGGGTCGGTGCCAGGTCGGACCGTGCTCAGTTCGAGTTCCCCATGGAAGGGGCGCAGGTTGTGTGGACGCGGCCCCTTCGGCCGAAGCGTGAACGCGTCCTCCTCGCCCACAATGACCAAGTAGGTCTCTCCGGGCTCGACCAGACCGGCGTGCAAAGCCACCCGGGAATCGTCGAAGGAGCCGAGCCGCCAATCTTCGTCCGGCCGTGGCGCTCGTTGGGAGTAGGACCGCAACAACCGTCCGTCCTCGAGAAGGACATGTCCAGCGACACCCCATCCCCGCAACGGGAAAGGCACGGGCTGCCTTGTTGTGTACCAACGGAACGGGTAGAACACCACGCTTGTGGGCTTACCCTGTGCCTTCAACCGTTCAGCCACCTGACGGCACAGCTGCCGATAGGAGGCGGCTACCTGTGTCGCGAGCGCGTACTGCTCCTCCGCGATCAGGGCCATCTTCAGTGCAGCGGCCTGCTGTTCGTCGGCGGCCGCCTTCGCCTCACCGACCAGCCTGTCCAAGTTCATCACGATCTCCCTACCGCACAACGAGCGCGGCGAGTGTCTCATCTAGGGGCCGCCACTCTGTTTCGTACGCCACGTTCAGTCCTCGCCACATCAACTTGCGTCCATCCGACGTGTCCGGCTCGGTGCCGGCCGGGGCCCGCCGAAGCTCCAGGTTCCCTTCGAACGGCTGATCGTCGTGCGGATGCGCACCTGCTGGCTTCAAGGTAAACGCGTCATGCTCTACATGGGTCACAAAAAGCGTTCCCCCCGGCTCCACCCGGTGCATCTTCAACATGAGCTCGGCGTTGTCCGGGAAGAGGCGACGCGGCGGATCCCCCAACTGTGGCGCTAGCTCCTCCGTGGCAGGAACAAGCCGCCCCATCCTCGAAAAGGATGTGGCCCGCTACCCCCCACCCTCGTACCGGCAGCTGCAGCGGAACGTTCGCAGCTGAGTCGTACCGCCTGTCGAACGCTCGATACAAAGGAGCTCGGCGGGCTGTCAAACGCTCAGCAACTTGCCGGCAGAAGCCCCGGTAGACGTCGGCCACCTTGGCGGCGACCTCGTACTGCCCCCGGGCAGCAGCGGCCCACTGCCGAGAGACTGCCTCCTTCTCCTCGGCACGGCTCTGCGCCTGGGCGACCAGCCTGTCCAGGTCCATACTCTGTCCCCTCCCGTCGGCCAGCATCACGCTAGCGGAAGGCAGGGGGGCAGAGGGCGGCATTCAAGGCCAGCGGATCGGGGCGAGGGGTTCGTTAGTCGGCCCACTTTGCGCAGAACGCGAGCTTGTTGGGGTTGTTGAGGATAATGGCGAACCCTGATTCTGGTCGGCCGCAGCCGAGTGCATTGCGGATCGCTGGTTCCAGGCGGGGCAGTCGCTCGGCCTCCCAGCCGCGAACCCATTGCGCGGCGACGGCCTCGATCGTGCCCGTTGTGCAGTCGGCCTGAAAGAGCAGCTCCGGTGGCTGCGCTGCGACATCGAAGATCTGGAGTCGCACCGGGTCGTCTGGGTTCTGCGTCATGGCAAGCCTGGGACGAGGTCTGGCGTGCCGGCAGCAGGGACCGCGGCGGGTTCGGCGGGCGCAACAAGCCGCGTCATGAGCTGGATGCCTTCTCTCGGACGGTGTGGTTGACGATCTCGCGGGTGCGTTCGGGCCAGTCCTCGTCGCTGGGGAACGGCGACTCCGGCAGGTCAGGGGGTTCACCGAGGTCGGGGCCGCCGGCGGCCTGGTAGTCGAGGCGGGCGGTCTCGCCGTAGGGGTCGGCCTTGAGCGCGATGAGAGCGGCTTCACGGGCGGCGAAGTGGTTGCCGGCCTGGTGTTCGGCGGTGGCGACGATGTGGGCGACGTCGGCGATGGCGACGACGTACTGCTGGTCGACGCGCTCGCCGTCATAGACCCAGTTGCCGCGGTTGTCCTTGAAGCCGGTGAGGGGTTCCCCGGTGACGAGTGAGAGTGCGGTGCGCAGGTCGTCGAGGCCGGCGGGGCCTTTGGCTTGGCCGCGGAGGCGGAGTCTGCGGAACAGGTCTGCGTCGACGAGCACTCCTTGAAGCTCGTAGGCGCGGACTCCGGACGTCTTGGTGGCGTGGGTCCGGCTCATCAGGGGCACGTAGGGCTGCTTGCTGTCGGGGTGCTCGCCGAGCCAGTCGCGGAGCCGGTTGACGGTGTTGCGGACGCGGGCGGGGTCGATGCGCAGCGCGTCGGCGACTTGTTGGGTGGTGGCACCGCGGGTGCGGGTGGCGAGGAAGGCAAGCAGTTCGACGAAACTGCCCTTGCTGGCGCCCACGATCGCCGGTTCGCCGCCGTCGGCGAGTTCGACGGCAACGGGGCCGAGGATTCGTAGCTTGGGGCGGACGCAGGCGGGGTCGTGCCAATCGGTCAGGTCGGCGTCCAGGGTGGGGTCAGCGGCCGCGACGGCCGCGGAGGTCGCGATGGGCACCCTGGGCGCTAGCCGGGCAAGGTCGTCGGCGGTGGTCGCGGCGGTGTCGAGATACTCGTCGTCGGCCTCGGGCAGGAGGTTGGTCGTGGTGGCGTCGTCTTGGGCATCGCGCGGGACGGTGAGGTCTTTGCGGATGGCACCGGTCTGGTCAGCGAGGGTCTCCCAGCCCTGCTCCGCGTAGGAGTTCACCTGGATGGGTGCGTCGGCGAGGGTGTCGGCCTGAACCAGGAGTCGGGCGAACCCTTCGGCTTCGTCGCTGGTGATGCCGGCCGGCACCAGGTCGAGACCGAGTTCGGGGATCGCCAGCCTGCCGTTGCCGGTGAGGTTGAGGTGGAGGTTGCTGTCGTCGCCGGTCTCGGCTCCCACGAGGACGACTGCGGTGCCCGTGCGTCCGGGTTGTTCCACGACCATCTTCCGCAGCGGCCTGGCGAGTCCAGCGTGTTCGCCCGTGATGACCAGCAGGTGACCGGGCCAGGTGTCGAGGTCGGCGTCGGTGGCGCGGGCAGTCGGGGAGTCCGGTGCGTCGGTGGCGTCAAGTCGTTCGGCGTGGTCGATCGCGCCCGTGACGAGGTCGACGACGTGGGTCGGTTCGTCGTGATGCCGGATGCGGGCAGGGTTGATGGGCTGAACTTCACCAGCGACGCCGATGCACTCGACGCGGGCGTCCTCAGCCCACGGAGTCACAGCCAATTCGGCGGTGACAGCCCGCGCGAGGTCCGCCACGTAGTCGGGGTCGCCGCTCACGCTCACGGTGCCGAACTGTTCGGCGTTGACCAGCCAGAGCCCGCCCGCGCTGTCGGCACCCACGGTGACGAGCAGCGGGAAGGGAGCGGCCTGCTCGGAGCGCTCGAGCTGGGCAAACTGTGTCGGTGCCAGGCGCCACTCAGGGCCCTCGCCGGCCCACGGCGCTGGCAGTTGGGCGACAGGTTCGGTCAGGTGGAGTGTGATGCCGTCGCCGTTGAGCTGGACGGCAGCGAGCTTCGGCATCGGCTGGCCGTCGAAGCCCAGCTGGGTGGCGAGCGTCTTGAGTGCGGCGTCGAGGTGCTCTACGAGGTCGTCGGCGCCCGTGGTCGCGGCGAGGTGGATACTGCGTTCGACGGGGACGAGGTCAGGCCCGATGGTGGCGGGTCGCCGTCCGGGCCGGCGGTGGCGGAACTGGTTCCTGCGGCGGTGGCGAAGCGACCACCAGAGCGCTCCGGCGAGGATCGCGCCGGGGCCGGTGATCCCGAGCAGCATCCAGACCGGCAGGACGTCCTCGTTGAAGTCCTCGACATCGGCGGTGTCAGTGGACGCTTCCGGGACGTCGGAAGGGGCCGGAACCGAGGCCGTTGACGTGCCGGAGGAGGGGCTCGGCGTCGGCGGCGGTGTGGCGGGCGGCATCGGTGACGGTGTGGTGGTCGGACCTGGGTCGGGTTGGTCGACCGGGTCCGGCTTCGTCTCGACGCCGGGCGCACTGGCACGCGTGGGGATGTGCAGAGTCCAGCCGATGTCGATCTGGTTGGGATCGGTCAGGCGGCGGCCGTCGGGTTGGACGATCCTCCGAGAGGCGTCGGCGATCTTGGGCCAGGCGTGGGCGTTGCCGAGTTCTTCGAGGGCGATCTCCGACAGGGTGTCGCCTTTGCGGACGGTGTACTTGTCGTAGCCGTTCGCCTTCTCGACGGCGGGGAGCTTGATGGTCCAGCCCTGCCGGATGAAGTCGGGGCCGCGCCTGAGGAGCTTGGTGTTGAGGTCGACGATCTCTGGGTAGCGGTTGCCGTCGCCGAGGTGGCGCTCGGCGATCCGCCACAGGGAGTCCCCGCGCTGCACGACGTAGTCGATGGTGGCCGGCTCGGTTGGGGACGCCTTGGCGGGTGAGGATGTGGGAGTGGGCGCGGGCGGTGTCGGTACAGGCTGGGCCACCGCGATGGGTGCGGGCAGCGCGGTCAGTGTCGGGGTCGCGACGAACAGCAGCGCGGCGGTCGCGACCAGGTTCCGGACGAGGTTTTGCGGCCAGCGGGCAGCACGGAGCTGGGGAGGCTGGACTCCACGGATCGCTGCGATGACCTCAGAAGCGATCAGGCCCGTGAGGAGGACCCACACGATGCAGGAGAAGCCCCAGATCGCGAGCCAGGCGGGAGTGCCGTCGTCAGGGCTGGCGAGGAATCGAAGAAGATCGTCCCAGCTGCCAATCGAGGGCAGATAGGTGGGCGTGGTGGCGACCAGCAGCACGGGGAGCGCCACCACGATGGCGGTGAGGAGGAGGCTGGCGGCCAGTCCGGCGAGTCGGCTGCGGACGTTCGTCATCGTTCACTCCCGTCCAGGGCGCGTTTGAGTTCGGCCGTCGAGCTGGCCGACACAGTGAGGGTTCCGACGCCGATGGAACTGAGGAACAGCGGCTGGTAGGTGTCGACCACTGTGACGGTGACGCGGACGCCGCCGCTGACGGACACGGTGCCGTTGACCCCGGCCGCGTGCAGGTAGGAGTTGGCGGCGGTGCGGGCCCTGCCGACGTCCAGTGTGGGTTTCGTTCCGAGCATGGCGTCGGCGGTGATCTGCTCGGCTCCGGTGCGGGCGGCCTGGGCGGCGATGGTGTGGGCGCGTTCTTTGGCGTGGAGTTGGCCGCCGAGGTCGACGGTGATGCCGATGATGCTGACCATGAGCACGCTGGCGCCGGCCAGCCACACGGTGACCGCGCCGCGTTCGTCTCGATGTCGCGTCATCGGCCGCCGCGCTCTCTCCAGGTGTCGAGGGGTGAGGTGACCGTGGCTGTGATCGTCCGGCTGGCTGTTCCGGGCAGTCCAAGGTCTGCGAGCCGAAGGGTGCATGAGACGGTGGCGGTCACCACGCCCGGGGTCCCGGCGGGACGTCGTAGCGCCGCGGTGTCGACGGTGATGGTGGTGTCGAGACAGGTGATGCCCTGGTTGGCGAGGCTGGCTTCGGCCACCTCGATGGCGTCGCTCTTGGCCGTAGCGGCGTCACGGGACAGCGAGGCGACCCGTGCCGCGTCGGCGGCGGCGGCGTCGACGGACTGCTTGGCCAGCGAGACGCGTCCGCCCATGATCGCCAGCAGGATCAGCAGCACGAACACGGGCACGCCGATGACGGCTTCGACCGTGGCCGAGCCTCGTTCGTCGCGCCAGCTGGGGTTCATTCGAGTCTTTCGACGGGCAGGGTGGCTGTCTGTTCGATCGGCCAGGACACTCCCGGTAGGAGGCTAATGGCGCTGCCCTGAACGGTGATGGAGACCCGCGTGGCGGTGCGCTGTCCGGTGACCTGAATGCCGGTCAGAGACTGGCCCGCCCAGTCGACTGCGGCGTTTCTAGCCGTGCTGATCCCGTCGGGCAGGCTCGCCTGGTAGGCGGCTGCGGTCCGGGCACCTTCCTGGGCGGCGGCGATCGCGATGTGGCGAGCGTGGAACACCACGCCCGCTTGGATGCCGCCGAACAGTATGGCGAGCAGGACGGGCATCAGCACCACCATCTCGACCGTGACTGAGCCTCGCTCACCGCCGGACAGCCGCATCTGGTCAGCCGATCTTGGCAAGTTGGGTGTTGACGTAGCCGGTGATCACGGCGATCGCGACGCCGACGATGAGGACGGCGAAGGCGGTCCACAGGACGTACTCGACGGTGGTGGCACCACGTTCGTTCCGGAGACGCAGCTCGGTGGCGCGGGCCAGCAGTTGCTGGATGGCCAGCTGGAGTGCGATGAGGTGTTTCATTTCTGGGTTCCTTTCGGACGGAGTGCTATCCGACGAACATGGCGGCCAGTCCTGGCGCCACGAGGATCACGGTGAACAGGGCCGCCATGACCATGCCGGGCAGGGTGAGGCGCTCGGCGGTGTTGTTGGTGTGAGCAACGGCGTCGGTGCGCATCTGGGTGCGGATGGCCCCGGCCCGGGCCCGCAGGGTCGTGACGACCTGGGCGCCTTCTTCGCCACCGAGCCGCATGATGTCGGACAGGTCGCCGAGGGCGGGCAGTCCGAGTTGCTCTCCGAGGTTGTGCAGGGCCTCCCACGGGGTCTGGCCGGCCCAGCCGGAGCGGGCGAGTTCCTGGCTGATGCGGGTGAACACCCAGGAGTTGCCGATGGTGGCGGCGATCTCGAGGGCTTGGCGGGCGCCGGAGCCGGACTGGCGTTCCATCGCGACCAGTTCGATGTAGGCGCCCAGCGCGCGGCCGAACTCGGACCTGGCCTCGGCCGCTCGGCTGCGGACGTCGAGGTCGGGCAGGAACCACAGCCCGGCCGCGATCGCGAGGGTGGCGCCGACGGGGATTGCGATCGGTAGGCGCAGCCCGGCGAAGCTGAGCACCCAGGTCAGCACAGGAACCGTGACCAGCCCGATGAGCGCGACGATCGCCTTCTCACCGTAGAACTCGCTCACCGACTTGCGCAGGATCTCCAAGTCGCGAAGCGGCGCCATCCTCCACAGCGCGGGCGGGATGTGGCGCAGCGTCCAGTGACCGATCCGCTCGGTGCTCGTGATCGGGGCCTCGGCGGCCTCGCGAGGACGTGCCGGGGTCAGAATCCGGTCGAGGCCATCGACGACGTCGACACTGGCGGGGATCAGGTACCAGACGATGCCCACCAGGCCGGCCGCTACCAGCGCCCCGGCGATCGCGGCGATCCAAATGCCGGTCATGGCCGGTCCTGCCTCACCGACGACCCGATGAATCTGGGGAGCGGCTTGGGGGAAGCCAGGCGCTGCATCCACAACAAGGTGAGGGCGTACAGGCCGAGCAGGCAGGCAAGGGCGATCTGCCCGAGCGGGCTGGAGTAGCCGGCCATCGCACCGCTGAGGGAGAACGCCGCCAGCCCGACAGCGGTGATGATGGTGGTCCACCGCATCGCTCCCCGCGGCTTGGCGCGTTCTGCCTCGACCTGGCGGCGGGCAGCCACATCCTCAGCAACAGAGTCCGCCAAGGTCTGCAGGACGGTCGCCAGACTGCCGCCACGCCTTCGGGCGCCGAGGATCAGATATGCGGCGATCAGGTCTCCGGTCGGGTCATCGAGGTCGTCAGCGAACGCGCGCAGGGCGTCCTCGCTCGACCAGCGGGACTGCATCCGGCCCACCAAGGAACGGACTTCCTTGCCGATCGCGGGCGGTGTCGACTTGAGCATCGCGACCAGGGCCTGTTCGAGGCCGATGCCCGCGCTGAGCACGCCGGCCAGACCGCGGGTCCACTCGGCCATGGCTTCCATGCGCTCGATGCGGGCCTTCTCCGGTGTGCCGATGATCAGGACCGGCAGCCCGACGGCGGCGACCGGAATCACGAGGACGGCGATCCACCACCCCGTGAACACCGCGACCAGCAGACCGAGGGCGAGACCCCCGACCACGGACCAGCGGGTGCGGGCCGGAATCCGCCGCCATCGGATCATCAGGCCGGGGCCGCGGCGGGGCTTCGCGTCGTCCGGTTCGGCAGGCCACAGCCAGAGCACGAACATCACCAGACCGGCGGCGATCAGGCCACCCGACATTGCCGCGAACAGGGCGGTCATCGTCGGGCTCCTGTCGCCTGGGCGTGGAAAGTGTCGATGTCGAAGCCGTGGCGGGCCAGCATCCGCAGGTGGTCGGGCAGCAGGGTCGGGGAGGCAGGCGCGTTCGGCACCGGGCTGAACACCGTCGTGAGGGCGTAGCCCAGGTCGACCTCACCCTGACCGACAGCGACGATCTCGGAGACGACCCGGCGCCTGTGCTTGGTGCCGTCCACGTCGGTCGTGTTGTCGAGTCGGATGTGAACGACCAGGTCGATCGCCCGTCCAAGCTTGCGGGCAGCCAACTCACTCGACACGTGCCGGCCGGCCTCCATGCAGCAGGTCACCAGCTTGTCCATCGCGTCCGCCGCCGAGGCGGCATGGGTGGTGGACAGGGACCCTGACCCGGACTCCATCGCCTTGATCATCAGCCATGCCTCGGGGCCCCTGACTTCTCCGACGATCTGACGGGCCACGTTCTTGCGTTGGCTGACCGGCAGGGCCATGTCCAGACCGAACTCGCCTGCCGGCCTGCCGTCCGCACCGATCTCGCCCGACCCGTGGCGGGCCTCGAAGGCGTGCACGACCGCGTGCCGGTCCCGCAGCTCGTCGAGGAACAGTTCGTGCGGATCCTCAAACGTGGCGAGCTGCTCCAGCGGGTTGATCTCGTTGCACAAAGCGCGCAGCAGCGTGGTCTTGCCTGCTCCCTGTGCGCCGGCGACCACGATCGACAACTCGGCCTTCACCGCCGCCCTCAGAAACGTCGCCATCACCGGGGTCAGGGTGCCCAGCCGCACCAGGTCGTCCAGGGTGACGTCGACCAACCGATGACGGCGGATCACGATGGACGGCGTCGAGGTCACCCAGTTCGTCGCCGACAGCCGCGACCCGTCCGCCAGCCGCAGGTCCAGCGACGGGTGCGCTTCGGAGAACGAGCGGGCCGATCCCTCACGGGAGGCCAGGAAGCTGATGAATTCGATCAGCTCCTCGTCGGAATCGGCCACTGCCGGACCCGGGATCAGCGTGCCGTCGACGAGCTCCAGCCACACCCGATCGTGGCCCAAGATGATGATGTTCTCCACCCGATCGTCGTCCACCAGCGGCTGGAGCCGTCCCAACCGGAACAACGAGTCGAAGATCGCCTGCGCCAATGCCGCCTGCTCGGCCCGCGTCCAGGTGGACTGACCGGCGGTCACCGCCTCATCCGCGGCAGCATCCAGCAACTCGGTGATGATCGCCCGCCCCAACTCCTGCTGCGCTTCGCGGGAGGACGCCTGCCCCAGCCTTTGAGTGAGAGCCTCGGCGGCCTTGCCGCGGAACGCCGCGACCAGCTTCCAGTCGATCGAGAACCCGGGCGTGACCGTCGGCGGCAGCAGGGCCGCGGGGACCGGGTCGAAGGGTGCCGGCTCGGAGACCACCAGCCGGATCTCCGGACGAGCGCCGACGGGGTTGAGCCGGAAGCTCGAGCGCACCCGGCCCGCTCCAGCCGTGGAGTCGCCACCCGGGGTGGCCCGGAACAGCGCCAGATTGTCCAGGGACGGGCGGTCTGCCTGCGGATTGGGGTTGGCGTTCACCGGACACCTCCGATGCTGAGAGACGGACTCGCGGGACGGCGAGCGGACTCGGCGAAGGCCCGGATCGCCTCGCCGGTGGCCCGGATGCTGGCCTGGAACGCCGAGCGCTCCGCGTGACGCGCAGGCGCGTCACCCTGGGAGTAGACGGCCGCGGCGCGGGCGTCCCACTCGATCCGTCCCACGGCCGGCAGGCCGAGAGCCTTCGCGACCTCACCGATGCCGTACGGCCGCCCAGGGCCGATGATCAGCAGACCGACGCCGGACGGACGCTGGTCGGCGAGATCCGCAGCAAGGGCGCGAGTCTTCGCGACCACCGGCAGGTTCGACCCTGTTGCCAGGAGCAGGACGTCCGCGCCGAGCACGAGCGGGTTCAACGAGCCCGTCCACGCCAGGCGTCCCCCATCGACCAGGACGTCGGTCCCCGTGTCATCCAGGTCACGCAGTGCGATCACCAGCGGTGACCACAGCGACTCCAGCCCCGCAGCCTGCGCGCGGGTTTGAATGCCCGGCAACACCTTCACCGGCGATTCCGGGATCGGCAGCAACACCGAAGGAAGGCGTTCGGCCAGCTGATCCTGACGCTGCGCGACCATCAACTCCACCAGCCCGCCGGTCGGTTCGACCACTCCGCGGAAGAAGCCAGCCAGAATCGCCGACCCCGCCGTCGGGTCAGCCTCGACCACCACCACCGGACGCGGCCACTCGCACGCCAACGCCAGCACCGTCGTGGTGACCCCGGGAGAACCAGACACCGAAGCGCATGCGAACACAGCCATGCGCCATCACCGCTCCCGCGACTCAAGGACGAGCGCCACCCGCCCGGTCGCAGCCCTGGCGGCCAACTCGGCAGACTTCTCCGTCGGCACCAGCACATCGACCAAGGTTTCGCCGCTCTCGAGGACCGTGACCCGGGAGACGACCGCCTCCATCACCACCGGCGCCGTGACGACCTCACCCTGCTGGCCCGGCGTCTCGACGATTCGCACCTGATCGCCAGCCAGGAGCGGTTCGGCCGGGAGCATCGTCGGCGCCAGTCCGACGCCGACCAGCGCCTCCCCGGCCTTCGGCAACACCTCGTTCGTCACCGAACCTGCCGCCAGCAGCCCGCCCGGCGCCAAGTCTGTTGCGGCCCGCTGGCCGGCGACCTGATCGATCCGCGAGGCGGGCACAATATCGAGCGACGGGTCGAGGCCAACCTTCACCACCTCCAGATCCGCGCGGTCGATCACCTCGCCCCGCTGCACCGCCTCACGAACCGCGACCACGTCGGTCGCGGTCGCCGACGTCGTCCAGATCCACACAGCCACCAACGCCCCAATCAGGATGGCGGCGATCGCGCCCACCAGCACCAGAGGCCGCCGACGGACCTTCGGCGGCCGGGCCAGCGTCCGCGCTCTGCTCACAGAGTCAGGAGACGGTGTCTCCTGCTTCCTCAGGCTCAGCACCGACATGCGACTCAACTCCCTTCGCTGACAGTCAGGACGTTCAACTCACCAATCACGACCTGGGTGTTCTGGGTCAGATAGATCCGGAACGTTCCCGTCTCCCCGATACCTGACCACCGCACCAGCCAGTCCGACCGGGCCGCCACCGTGAACTCGCCCTGCTTCTCGAACCGGTAGCCACACGTCGGCGACTCCGTGATCCCGTACTTCAGCTTGTACGGCGTCCCCGGCCCAGCGCAGGTCTTCACTCCCCCGTCGCCCATCGACCAGCGCACGCGCTCGACCTCGGCGGTCGCTGTCACCGTGTAGCCACCCTCCGACGCGGACCGGGAGATGGGCCCCATCGTCTGAGCGGAGGGGCTGTCGGCCCACAGCCAGATCGGCATCCCCACCAGACCCACCGAGTCAGGGTCGTCGTTCGGCACGATTCCGATCGTGATCGGCTTCAGTTGCATGTTCCGCACGGCTTCCCGGGCAAGCTGCTCGGGATCGGGGGGCGGGGTGGAGTCGGCGAGCCAGACGATCAGGGGAGTCCCCACGTCCAAGCCGCTGATGCGGCAGTACCACAGGGTGCCCTCCCTGTGGCCCCGCCAGTTCACATTGGTGTACGGCGGCAGCGGATCGACCGGGCTGATGTAGCAGTTGAACGGTGAGTACCACTTGCCCTGATCCGAGACGCAGGGGACCTCTACGCCATCCCACCTGCACACCCGTTTGCCGGAGCCGAGAGCGTCGCCGCTCCGCTCGTCGTCCTCACAGACGATCTTGATGGTCACGATGCCGGCGTCGTTCTTGCCGACAACGCTCCTGCAACTCGCGTGGGCGGTGGTGGGGCTGATCACCACGCCCGCGAGGACCAGAACAAGGGTGGCCAGAAGCCGGACGATCAGCATGACCCACTCCCCTTCTGCGAGGTGGTCACGAACCATCCGTCAGCGGGCCACTGCTCGACGGTGATCGCAAGCGGCCGGACGATCTTGTCCTTGAGTTCGAACACGTCATTACCGTCGGAGTCGAGCACACTCCACTTGGTCGAGTCCTCACAGAGGTCGACCACGATCGTCGGGCGATTCCGCTGCCTCAGTTTGGATGGCACCAGATTGGAGATGGTGACGTCGCCCTCGACCGTCAGGTGCGCCAGGCCGAACTGGTTGTAGGTGCGGGCGGCGTTGTCAGCGATGTCCCCTCGCCCCGCGAGCACGAGATCCCCGGCACCGCGTTTCCGCTGCATGACCTCGTTGTAGATCCTGTACCACTTCTCGACCGCGTCGACTGCGGCCTGCTGCTCACCCGACCACTCTGGTGTGGCCGTGGGCGTCGCGGTCGGAGTCGAGGTGGCGACAGGAGTCGTGGCCGGTGTCGGGGACACAGTCTCGGTCGCGGTTGGGGTACACCCCACCAGGCACAACGCCACCACGCCCACGACCGCGACGACTCTGCGCGTCACCATCTGGTCCTCCTTAGCGTGTGTTCGCTCATTCAGACGGCAGCAAGGTGCTGTCGATGGCCGCGGGCGTTGATGAAACCCTCCCAAATCCTGCGCAGCGCCCGTGGTGCGGTGTTGAGTTGTGGCCGCCCGGAAAGTCAGGAATGCCCTCACATCTCTCCGACGAGGTTGTTGTGCAAGGGGCTGGACCTGGGGGCTGGTGCTGCCACGCTAGATCGGATTCCGCGATCCGGGAAGAGTCCCCAAGATGCGACGCCCGCTCGACAGCGCTTCCGCAAGGCGGCCTCATGACTCATCAACCCGCTCGGACAAGGACCGATGCCCCTGGCGGGCAATCGCAAGCTGGGCGGCCTCCAGAAGTACGCCAATTTGCCCAGCGAGGTCCGCGGCAGCCTGCAGTGCCGCACCCGCAGCCTCGACTGACGCCGACGGATCACGCCCGTCGTCCTCGTAGACCTCGTAATGGTCGAGCGACTGGGCGAGCCCGCGGCCGAGTTGCTCAAGCGCCTGCTGGGCGCTGTACCCGAGGGCCGACTTGAGTTCGGCCAGCACCCAGTAGACAGCCGGGGCCGGGAGCCCGTCGGACAGCCAGATCGTCCGATGGTTGATCGAGCGGATCGCCTCGTATGCAGCCTCGGCATCAACTACGACTGGCCAGCGGCCGTCGACCAGCTCACCCTGACTCATGGTCACCGGCCTCGGACTGAACGCGGACGCCGGCCCGCGGACGGGATCTCGCGCAACAGGTCGTCCAGGTCCTGGAGGCGGATGCGGATCAGCCGCTTGCCGGTGCGGAAGGCGCGAAGCTGACCGTCCGTGATGCGGCGGCGGACGGTCGAGGTGCTTACCCCCAGCAGTTCCGCTGCGGCGTCGAGCGTCAGGAGCTCCCTGGAACGGGTGGCTGCGATGCTGGACATCGGGTCCTCCTCACATGCGTTGGTGCACATGAAGAAGGCAGGCAGAGGCTCCTGTCGGCCACGAAGGCGACGACAATCCTGGTGTCTTGTGACCACATCAGGAGGTCTGGTCGGGGCCCCGATCCTGGGCTGAGATCGTGCGAAGAAGTTGGGCTAACCGAGCGCGTGGGCCAATTGCTAGGCCCACGATAGGCCCACGGTAAGGAATTCATCACTTGAATTACGGCCCTCACAAGGCCATACACACGTCGGGCTGACAGGATTTGAAGGTGGGCCTTGGCTGTCGATCAGATCGCTTCCTGACTAGCCTAAAGAGCGTAGCCACAAGGCATTACGCGCAGGTTGGGAGCGCTTCCTCCTGAGCTTCGAGTGGGCTCAAATGGGGTGATGTAGGCTTTCACTACAGCACGCATATAGCACGCGAACCGGTGACCGCTATAGCACGCCGAGGACGCCCGCCAGGCGGCCCGCCCGGGGCCAAGGACCGGCTGCGGGACCGCGAAGCCGAGACTGGAGACGTCCATGACTACATTCTCCCCCACCGCCGAAGACCGGCCCGAACCCCCGCCGGCCACACCGCCCAGCCAGAGCCCTTCGCGTCCCGGCTCGGCCGGGTCGAGGAAGGACGATGTAGTGCCGGTGGAGTCGGACGCCGCCGGTGGCAGGAAGCGGACCCGGCGCGGATTCGGTTGGGTGCGCAAGCTGCCCTCTGGCCGCTACCAGGCCAGCTACCTCGACCCGCACGGCACCAGAATCTTCGCGAAGGTCGTCGAGGCCGGCAAGGTGCTGCCCTTGACGTTTCTGGACAAGAAGACCGCTGAGGCGTGGCTGAGCCTGCGCCAGTCCGAGTTGATCGAGAACCGGTGGAAGCCGGCTGTGGCCCGCGAGCCCGAAGAGGTGGCGTTCGCCGACTACGCCGAACGGTGGCTGGCCTCCCGCGAGCTGAGCCCCAAGACCCACTCCGAATACCGCAGAATCCTGAACGGTGAAAGGTTGGGCTACTTCAACAAGTTCGCCCTGAACGAGATTCACCCGGCGATGGTCAAGGCCTGGTGGAACGCCCAGGACCCCCGCTACGCCACCGCCCGCCGGAAGGCCTACGACGTCCTGCACGCGATCCTGCAAACCGCGTCGCAGCAGGATGAGGACACAGACGCTCCCCCACTGATCGCCAGCAACCCAGCCCGTCTTTCGGCGAAGACGAAGAACAAGACCCCGACCAGCCGGCCCAAGGGCAGCATCCGGCCCGCCACCCTGGCCGAGCTGGGCACGATCATGGACGAGATGCCGCCCCGATACGCGGCGATGGTGCTGCTCGCCGCCTGGTGTGCACCCCGGTTCGGTGAACTCACTGAGCTCCGCCGCCGCGACCTGGTCATCAATCGCGACCGCGACGGTCAGCCGGTCGACGGCACCCTGACGATCACCCGCGCCGTGGTGTGGCCTGATCCGGACACCCCGGTGGTGAAAGCGCCCAAGAGCCTGTCCCGGGATGTCGCGATCCCGCCCCACATCCTCGGCCCGCTCCTGGCCCACCTGGACAACTGGGCGGCTCCCGGCCCGGACGGCCTGCTGTTCCCCGCTGTCGAATCCGGGGGCCACATGAAACACGGCGCCCTGTACAAGGTGTACCGACGAGCCCGCAAAGCCGCCGGACGAGAAGATCTGCGCTGGCACGACCTTCGCCACACCGGCGCGACATTGGCCGCCCAAGCCGGCGCCACGCTGGCCGAACTCATGAACCGCCTCGGCCACAGCACCGTCACCGCGGCACTGATCTACCAACACGCCGCCGCTGGACGGGACGCGGAGATCGCAAGACGGCTGTCGGCACTAGCGATCTCGGAGGTTCCTGTTGTCACCAACCACGCACTGTAAGGAGAGTAAGGCTTTGACGACGCCTTCGCGCTTTCCTCGATCCGGGACGACCTTGAGCGCCGCGTACGGAGTCTGATCGGTTCACTCCCGCTCTGAGAGCGAGACCGGCCCGGCGGCCAAGGACGTCGGGCCCTCATCCACGGAACGGCTCAGATTGTTGCGGCCGTCCCGTCGGCTGGCACTCGCTGCACTGGGGCTCCTGGGTGTGGCGGCAACCGGATGGCCACCCGGGTGAGTCCGTCGGCGCGTGACATGGTGACGTCGCCGCCAACGAGCCGTGCGCGCTCGCGCATGCCGACAAGCCCGAGCCGGTCGGCGGCTACGGGGCGGGTGGGGTCGAAGCCTTGGCCGTTATCGAGTACGCACGCCGTCGTACCGTCTTGCGCGTAGGTGAGTTCAACGGTGACGTGGGTCGCCGATGTGTGGCGCTCGACGTTGCGTAGTGCTTCCTGAACGACGCGGTAGACGGCGAGTTCCGCCTCGTCGGGGAGCCGGACGGGTGTGCCGGAGACCGTCATCGCGACGTCGAGGTGGGAACGGTCGCGGATCTCACTGGTCAGGGCTTCGATCGCGGGAAGGAGTCCCAGGTCGTCGAGGATGGAGGGTCGCAGCGCGCGGCACAGGCGACGGATCCCGCCGATGCTGCTGTCGAGGCTGTTCTCGATCCGGCTGATTCTCTGCTCGATGGTCTGCCCGGGCTGGGCCGGGTCACGCAGGCTGTTGCGGACGACCAACAGCTCCTGGATGGTCTCGTCGTGCAGTTCGCGGGAGAGCCGCTGCCGCTCGCTCTCCTGGGCGCGCATCGCCAACTGCACGTAGGAGCGCAGCGAGTTCTCCGCCGCCTGAAGGCCCCGGTTGGCCATCTCCGCGTTCTCTTTCGCTCGTTGCTCCCGATCCACTCTCGCGGCCACCATGACTCCGAGTACCACCAGCAGAGCCAGTTGGGTCAAGACCCCGACTCGTTGCGGGCCGTCGTGGAACAAGAAGACGTTGGGCAGGGACAGGGCGACGCACAACAGCCCGGTCGGGAGGGCACCTTCGACGCCGAAGTTGAGGGCTGCGTAGATGACGGGGATGAACAAGGTGGAGATCGGCAGGAGGTAGAGGCCGGGGCTGGGTGTCCATTGCTCGAAGGCTTCGAGTGCGAAGTGGAGCGCGCTGAGTACCAGGACGAGGGCCTGGACGATCCAGAATCGGGGCTGGCGGCTGTTTGCCCGCAGGCCGGCGACCCATCGCGGCAGCCCGTTCGTGGGTGTTCTCGTGGTGGTTGTCACACGACGCCCTCCTTGATTGCCGCGATCACTGCTTCGGTCCGGGACCCGACGTGGAGCTTGGCGTAGATGCTGCGCAGGTGCGCCTCCACGGTCCGCACGCTCAACTCCAGCTCGCGTGCGATCTCCTTGTTGGCGCGACCGAGGGTGAGCAGTCGGAGCACATCGAGTTCGCGCCCGCTCAGCTCCTGGACGCGCGCCGGGGATGCCGTTGTCCGGTGAGAGATCCGGCGAAAGACCGCGGCGGCGACTTCGGGGCTGAGCACCGCGTCTCCTTCGTGGGCGCGTCGGATCGCGGCAGCAAGTTCTTGACCCTGGACGGTCTTGAGGAGGTAGCCCGCGGCGCCGGCCTCCAGAGCGGCCTCGATGTACTGGATGTCGTCATAGATGCTCAGGATGATCACGGCGGTCCCGGGCAGGTTCTTGGTCAGCTGCCGGGTCGCATCGATACCATTCCCGTCCGGCATGGCGATGTCCATCAAGACCACGTCCGGCCGGGCGCGGGAGGTGTACTCCAGGACTTCACGGACGCTGCCGAACTCGGCCACGATCTCCAGGGCCGGATCCACCTCGACGAGGCGTTGCGCCACGCCGGCCCGGAAGAGCGGGTGGTCATCGACCAGCAGTACACGGATGGCGGCGTCGGGGTCGAACCCCGCTTCGGTGGTCACGTCCATCTCCTCACCTGGCTCGTACTGTCCCGCCAGACAGTGTCGCGGTCGGGGCTGGTGTCCGCTACTGCCCCCGCCTGCAACCAGGCATAGGTGATATCGCCTAGGCACTGCTCGGTGTGACCGCCGATGCGGTGGACCGCCGGGTGTCACAGACTCGATGCAACGCCGTCCGATCCACCGGTCGGCCGGCGCCCCTGCGCCGGGTCACCGGGACCCGGCCGATTCGAGGAGACAACAATGGAGTTGAACTCACGCGAGATGTGGACAGTAATCCACGGCATGGTCCTCGGCGTGATCTTCCTGTTGGCGTTCAGCGGTGCCCTCGCGGAGATGTGGAGCCTGCGCCCGGGCATCACCACCGCTGCTGGCATCAAGGACAGGATGAAGCGCCTCTACGTCGGGTTCGGCGCCATGGCGGCGACCACCTGGCTGACCGTCATCACCGGCACCTACATCGTGTACCCGTGGTACCGGGCAAAGCTCGCCGGCCCCGAGTTCGCGGCCTGTGCAGGACTGGAACTTCCGTCGACGAAGTGCTCGCCCCGCGACTTCATCCTCTCGAACGCGAGTGGGAGCACCGAGGGCTGGCACAGCTTCGGGATGGAGTGGAAGGAACACGTCGCCTGGCTCGCACCCCTCCTGGCGACCAGCGCGTTCCTGCTCGTGCTCTACTACGGCCCGCGCTTGGTCGCGCGCCCATGGCTGCGTAATGCCGTCATCGTCATGCTTGTGGCCGCCTTCCTGGCAGCCGTCGTCGCCGGCGCCTTCGGCGCCTTCATCAATAAGGTGGCACCGATCGTATGAGCACCAAGACCGCCTCTGAACTCGCCGAACTCGCGGGCCTGGATCTTCCCGCCCGCCCCGATGGCCCCGGCGCCGCGTTCATGCTCTCCGCAGGCATCGGCTGCTTCGTGATGGGACTGTTCACCACCCTGGATGAGGCCAGCAAGGCCGTCGACGCATTCCTGGCCCCCTGGGGTCCCGGCGGTGTCGGCCCTCTGGGCGGCAAGGTCGGCCTGGCCGTCATCGCCTATGTGGTCTCCCTCGCCGTCCTCCTGGCGGTGTGGTGGAAGAAGGACGTCAACATCAAGAGGTGGTTCTGGGTCAGCCTCGTGCTGGGCTGCCTCGGCGTCCTGATGACCTTCCCACTGTTCTTCCAGATCTTCGCGGCCGAATAGATGACGTCCGCCGATCGCGTCTACGCCTGGGCCACGGCCACCGGCGAAGGGCTCGTCGCGTTCATGATCACCTGGCTGGTCGCCGCCCGGCTGATGGAAATGGTTCTTCCAGAACCGCTGGCGGCGAACACCGCCATGGCCGTCGCCGGGGCCATCGGAGCGCTCACCCTCGCGGTGGAGGGGTTGGGGCACTCCGCCCAGCTGCGAAGCGCCCCCACCCAGCCGTCCCCCTGAAAGCCCCGAGGCTGGAGCAGCGTGCGCCCGACGCCGAGCGTCGGGCGCACTTCGCTGGCCGCCGTCCCTCGGGCCGGGTCGGATGCGGCGGGCGGGGGTAACGTGCAAGCGGCAGGACTCCGGCACCAACCGGCGGGCGAGGGCTGGAGAAGGGTGATCGATGGATCTGTGGCAGGCGATTCTGCTGGGTGTGGTCGAGGGGTTGACCGAGTTCCTGCCGGTATCGAGCACCGGTCACCTGACCCTGGCGGAGCGGCTGCTCGGCTGGCAGGTGGATGATCCCGGCCTGACCGCGTTCACCGCCGTCATCCAGCTCGGCGCGATCGCCGCGGTGCTGATCTTCTTCTGGTCCGACATCACCCGTCTCGCCGCGGCGTGCGGACGCGGCCTGGTTTCGTCGACCGCCCGCCGCAACCCCGACTACCGGCTGGCCTGGTACATCATCGCCGGGTCGCTGCCCATCGCCGTCGTCGGCGTCCTGGCCCGCCACCTCATCACCGGGCCGCTCCGCAGCCTGTGGGCCATCGTGGTCGGCCTGCTGGCCTGGAGCCTGGTGATGGCCATCGCAGAACGGGTCAGCCGCCGCGACCGTGGCGAGCGGGACCTCACCCTGGCCGACAGCGCGGTGATCGGGGCCATCCAGTGCTTCGCGCTGCTCCCCGGCGTGTCCCGCTCCGGCGCCACCATCAGCGGCGGCCTCATGCGCCACCTCGACCGACTGGCCGCCACCCGGGTGTCGTTCCTCCTCGGCATCCCCGCCCTCCTCGCAGCCGGACTGTTCGAGGGGGTGAGCGAGGCGTCCGCGATCAGCACCACCGTCGGGTGGGTTCCCACCGCGACCGGCATCGTGGTCAGCTTCGTCGTGGCCTATGCGGCGGTCGCTTGGCTACTCCGGTTCGTCAGCCACCACCCGATCACCGTCTTCATCTGGTACCGAGTCGCTCTGGGCGTCGTGCTCGCCGGCCTGCTGCTCGGCGGAGTCGTGTCCGCAAACTGACCCCACCGGCGTGCTCCAGGGCGGGCGCCAGGCGCTCGGCACGCAGCCGGTGCTGGGAGTCGAAGAGCCTGCTGAACGCGAGCTGGACCGAGATTAGGCAGCCGAGCGAGGTGCTCGCGGCGATCACGAACATAATCACGATCTGGTAGCGCACCGCGGTCTCCGGGGGTGCACCCCCCAGGATCTGGCCGGTCATCATCCCCGGCAGGCTCACGATCCCCATCACCGCCATGCTGTTCAGGGTCGGGATCATGCCGGTGCGCATCGCGTCACGGAACGGACCTTGCGCAGCCTCCCGCCGGGTCGCGCCCAGGGCCAGCAGGCTCTCGATGACGCCGCGGTCCCGATCAAGGATCGAAGTGAACCGATCGACCGCCAGCGACACCCCTGTCAGGGCGTTACCCAGAACCATGCCCAAGACGGGGATGGCGTACTGCGGCAGGAACCAGGGCCGCACGTCGAGGATGCCGCCGACCAGCACCCCGGTGAGCAGGAAGGAACTGAACAGGATCGACACCAGGCTGTCCAGGAACAGTCGCGGGTAGCCCCGCTTCGGACGCTGCGAGGCGGCCTGCGCGGCGAGAACACTCATCACCAGCCCGATCCCGACAACCGGGAGCGGGTCGTTCAGCGAGAAGACCCACGCCAGCACCAGCCCGACGAGCAGCAGCTGCACCGTCATCCGCACACTGGCGACCAGGATGTCCCGGCCGAGCCCGAGCCTGAGCCGCCACGACAACACCAGCGACACCACCATCAGCCCGGCTGCAAGCAGCAGCTGGACGTTGTCGACGTGGACGCTACCCATGATCGGCCATCGACGGCACGGGCAGGTCCCACGAGCGGGAAGCGATCCGGGCGCGGCTCTCGGCATCGTGTCCGACCCACACCACCGCACGCTCACCCTGGCCACACCAATGCAGGATCAGCTCCTCCGCGCGACGCGCCAACTCCGGATCGAGGGCGGAGGTCACCTCGTCGAGCAGCAACACACTCGGCGCGAGCAGCAGAGCCCGCACCAGGAGCACCGTCTGCACCTCACCTCCGGACAGGCTCACCGCCTCCGCCGCCAGCAGGTCCGGCGCCCGGCCCAGCGAGACCAGAAACTCGACGGCCTCATCCCTGACGAACCGGCCCCCGCTGTGCGCGGCCCAAGCGAAGGGGGCCCGAAGCAACGACTCCACCGTGCCCGGCGGGAGCGCGGGATTCTGAGGCACGTACATCACGCACGACCGGAACGCCGGCACGCCCAGCTCGTCCGGGGTGCGCCCGCGGTAGGTCACCCGTCCCTCATCCAACGGGACCAGCGCCGCCATCGCCCGCAGCAGCATCGACTTGCCGCTGCCCGAGGAGCCTCGGATCCCCACCCGCTCCCCGGCCGCCACGTCGAGGTCGACGCCGGCCCACAGGACCCGCTCACCCACACGCATCCCTGCGTCCCGCACCGACAGCAGCTGCATGACATCCTCTCCTGCGGCCAACCAATTTGATATCGCTCTACGATATCGAGTCACGATACGCTGCCTTCAAGCGGTCCACCGACCCCTCGGGCTATGGTCTGCGCAGGAGGCTCAACCGGATGAACGACTTGTTGCGTGGAGCGGTCCGGCTCCACGTCCTGCACCACGCCGCACAGGCGCCCGTGCACGGTGCCTGGATGGCCACCGAACTCGAGCGCCACGGCTACCGGATCAGCCCTGGCACGCTGTATCCGGCGCTGCACCGGATGGAACTCGAAGGCCTGATCGCCTCCGAGAAGGTCGTTGAGGCCGGACGGATGCGACGCACCTACCGGATCACCGAGGCCGGGCGGACCGAACTCGCCGACGGCATCCGCACCCTCACCGAACTCGCCCGCGAACTGCTCGGCCCCCACGAGAAGAACCACTAGACGCAGAACTCGCCGCTCGATATCGTGCATCGATATCAAAGCCGCACGACCGGTGCGACTCTCAACACCGTGGAGGTCCGGCGTGGGCGATCCCGACACCCCCACCGTCGCCAACCGCTGGCGGCGGGCCGGGGAAGTCCTGGTGGTGTTCCTCGGCCTCGGCCTGACCAGCTTCGGCGGCCCGATCGCCCATCTGGGCTACTTCCGCCGCACCCTGGTCGAACGCCGCAAGTGGCTCACCGAGCGGGCCTACGCCGACCTGGTGGCGCTGTGCCAGTTCCTGCCCGGCCCGGCGTCGGGCCAGGTCGGCATGGGAGTCGGGCTCCAACGGGCCGGCTTGCCCGGGCTCCTCGCCGCCTGGATCGGCTTCACCCTGCCCTCGGCGACGGGGGCGTCGCTGCTCCTCAACGCCGAAGGGGTGTTCACCGCGCTCATCGCCTGGGTCGTGTTCCGGGAGAACGTCGACCGCTGGGTCGCGCTCGGCATGCTCGCGATCGTCGCCGGCGCCGTCGTGCTCGTGGTCCCCATGGGTGTCGAGCTCGGCTCGCCCTGGGCCGGGCTCGCCGTCCTGGGCGCCTGCCTGGGCTGGGCGATCGACAACAACCTCACCCGCAAGGTGTCCCTGACCGACGCCACCTGGCTGGCCGCGGTCAAGGGACTCGTCGCCGGGCCCACCAACCTCGTGCTCGCCCTCCTGCTCGGGTCCACCCTCCCCGCCGCCGCCAACATCGCCGCCGCGGCCGGCGTCGGCTTCCTCGCCTACGGCGTCAGCCTGGCGCTGTTCATCGTCGCCCTGCGACACCTCGGCACCGCCCGCGCCGGCGCCTACTTCTCCGTCGCCCCGTTCTTCGGCGCCGTCCTAGCCGTTGCCCTGGGCGAGCCCGTGACCGTTCCCCTCCTGGTCGCCGGGGCACTGATGGGGGTCGGGGTCTGGCTGCACCTGCGCGAGCGCCACGTCCACGAGCACACCCATCCCGCGCTCACCCACGACCACTGGCACATCCACGACGACGCCCACCACGACCATCCCCACGGGCCGGACGCCCCGCCGGTCACCGGCCGCGGGCACCGGCACCCCCATGAGCACGCCGAGCTCAGCCACGCCCATCCCCACTACCCGGACGCCCACCACCGCCACGACCACTCCGAGTACAAGCTGTACTCGGCCATCAGGTTGGTGACAGTCGGCTGATCGGGGGTTTGCCTCCGAGTGCGGTGTGACGGCGTTCAGTGTTGTAGGCGTTGAGCCAGGGGGCAAGCGCGTTGGCGCGGTCGGTGTTCGTGGTGAAGGGCTGCCGGTAGGCCCATTCGACCTGCAGGGTGCGGTTGAATCGCTCGACTTTGCCGTTTTGCCAGGGGCAGTGGGGCCGGATGAACTTGTGTGTGATGCCCCGCTGGTCCAGGAGTGTGCGAACGTCGCTGGAGAGCCGGTAGGAGAAGTGGTTGTCCGAGATCAGTCGCTCGACGATGATCCCGACACTGGCGAAGTGGTCCAAGGCGCGGGCGAGAAACCCGGCGGTGGTCGGACCCTTCTCGTCAGGCAGGATCTCGGAGTAGGCGTAGCGGGAGTGGTCATCGACCAGGGAGTGGACATAGTCGTAGCCGACCTTGGCCTTCTTGCGGGCAGCGGTGTCGCCAGCGGAGCGGCCATGGAGCTTCCACCCGCCACCGTCGGGGATCCGGCCCAGCTTCTTCACATCGGTATGGACCAGCGAGCCGGGATGGTCGTGCTCGTACCGCACGGCGGTCGTCTTCGATGCCCGGATCACCGCACCACTGATGGGATCCAGTTCGTGCAGGTAGGGCAGCTGGTGACGACGCAGGATCCGCGACACTGTCCGGGCCGACACGCCCAGCTCGGCGCCGAGCCAGTCCTGACCACGCCGATGTTCGACCCGGGCAGCCACGACTCGGGCCTCCACGTCAGCGGTGGTGCGGCCAGGACTCGTGCGCGGACGCGACGACCGGTCGACCAGGCCGGCCTCGCCCTCGGCTCGCCACCGGGCGATCCAGCGGTGCGCACACTGACGCGACACCCCCTGGGCCTTGGCGGCGTGCGCGACCGGCCAACCCTGCTCGACCACCCGGCTGATCAGCAGCCGCCTGCCGAACACCGTCAGATGAGCCCTACATTGGGACACGGGAGAACCTCCTTCGGATGTGACCTTCGCTAAGCCACACCCCAACGGGGGTTCTCCCTCTTCGTCAACCAGCCGGTGTCACCAAGGTCCCGGCCGAGTACAACTAGCCCCCCGCGAACGCACCGGCGTGGGCTTAAGCCCTCGCCGCAGCCCTGGAGGCACCCCGCGCATCCTTACGGTGCGCGTCGGCCGGCCTGCCCGGGGGTACGGGGACGGAGGGCACGCACACGCGGGCCCGAAGAGAGGAGACCCCCATGGACGCCCCGCGCACCGACCAGCCAGGCCGCCACCAGGATCGCCGGTCCTACCTCCGGTTCGCCGCGATGATCCTCACCTCCGCAGTGCTGATGTACGTGGTCATGTACTTCAACACCTATGAGCTCGACCACGCGTACTTCAGCTGGATGCGGCTGTTCATGACGATGATGTCGACCGCAGTGATGGCCGTCGTCATGCTGGGCTTCATGCGCCGGATGTACCGCGACCGGCTGATGAACCTCACGGTCGTCGCCGCAGCGGTGGTGCTGTTCGGTGCGGGCCTCTGGCTGGTCCGCACGCAGGCCACGATCGGCGACCGGCAGTGGATGGAGGCGATGATCCCGCACCACTCGATCGCCGTGCTGACCAGCGAGCGGGCCCGCCTGAGCGATCCCAGGGTCAAGGACCTCGCCCAGCGCATCATCGACGCCCAGCTGGCCGAGATCGCCGAGATGAAACAGTACCTGCAGGACACGCCCTGAGCGGGAGCTGATGCTGGTGGATCATCAGGTAGCCGAGCAGGCTGGGGTGGAGCATGCCCAAGATCATGGCGACGTGGGCGACGCCGAGGAAGAGGACCATGAACGTCGCGTGCCACTTCATCGTGCTGGTGGAGTCGGTGCCGATGATGCCGAGTTCGACGAGGGTGATGCCGACGAGCGGGATGGTTCCCGAAAGGTAAAACCAGCACGGCGATCACGTCCGCCGGCCCGCGCCCGGCGACGGTGAGGGACGACGGCGTTGACGAGCAGGTGAAGGAAGATCGCCAGCAGATCGGGCGCGCCTCGGCTGCCGCCTGGCGGTTTCTGTGAAGTTTGTCTGAAGTTCCGTCCCGGATCCGGCTCGCCGGGGAATGGGAAGTTCCCCGGCGCCGGTTGCGAGGGGATACCCGCTAGGGGTTTGTGGAGGAGTTGGAGATGACAGAGCACGAGAGCCGGCACGGCCTGGGGATCCAGAGCAGTGAGGGCCACCCACACCAGGCTCGTGCCGACGGCGTCACGGTGTACGCGCCTCAGGGCCAGGATTCGATGCGGCACGGCTCTGACCCGGAGCACGGCGCACACTCTGACCACGCCGGCCACGGCGGGCATGGTGATCATGTGCAGCGGTTCCGCGGGCTGTTCTGGGTGATGCTGCTGCTGGCCGTCCCGGTCGTGGCGCTGTCGCCCATGTTCGCGATGCTGCTCGGGTACCAGGCGCCCACCGGGGTGCTGGCTTGGTTGCCGCCGCTCCTCGGGACCGTCCTCTACGCGTGGGGCGGCTCGCCGTTCCTGACTGGTGCGGTGAGCGAACTCCGCGCCCGCCGTCCGGGGATGATGCTGCTGATCGGGCTGGCGATCACGGTGGCGTTCGTCGCGAGCTGGGGCGCCACCCTCGGGTTGCTCAGCCACACGCTGGAGTTCTGGTGGGAACTCGCGCTGCTGATCGTCATCATGCTCCTCGGCCATTGGCTGGAGATGCGCTCCCTGGCTCGCACCACCAGCGCGCTGGACTCCCTCGCAGCGCTGCTGCCCGACACCGCCGAGGTCGTCCGCGGCGACGCGGTGGAGAAGATCGCGCCGGCCGACCTGGCCGTCGGCGACCTGGTCCTGGTGCGTCCCGGCGGCAGCATCCCCGCGGACGGACGGATCGTCGACGGCGAGGCCGAACTCGACGAATCCATGGTCACCGGCGAATCCAGGACCGTCCGTCGCGGACCCGGCGACACCGTCACGGCAGGGACGGTGAGCACCGACTCCGGCCTCCGGGTCGAGGTTACCGCCACCGGCGAGGACACCACCCTGGCCGGCATCCGACGCCTGGTCGAGCAGGCACAGTCCTCGACCTCGCGGGCACAACTGCTCGCCGACCGCGCAGCCGCCTGGCTGTTCTGGTTCGCACTCGGCGCGGCGGCCATCACCGGCATCACCTGGACGATGCTCGGCCAGCCCGACCAGGCCGTCGTCCGCGTGATCACCGTCCTGGTGATCGCCTGCCCCCACGCACTCGGCCTGGCGATCCCGCTGGTGGTGGCCATCTCCACCGAGCGCGCCGCGCGCGCCGGCGTCCTGATCAAGGAACGGGGAGCCCTCGAACGGATGCGGACCATCACCACCGTCGTGTTCGACAAGACCGGCACCCTCACCAAGGGACAACCCGCCTTGGCCCTGGTCGAGGCCGTCTCCGGCCACACCGAGGCGGACGTGCTGACGCTTGCCGCCGCAGCCGAGGCCGACAGCGAGCACCCACTGGCCCGGGCGATCGTCCGCGCAGCCCAGGACCGCGGCCTGCAGGTTCCGGCGGCGAGCGGATTCACCTCCCAGCCCGCCCTGGGCGTCTCCGCCCGGGTGGACGGCGCAGAGGTTCGCGTCGGCGGCCCGCGACTGCGGGACGAGGCCAGAGCGGGCGACCCGCTCAGTGGGTCGGAGACGCACAACGCAGGGCTGACCCGGTTGTACGTGCTGCGCGACGACCGGGTGATCGGCGCCCTCAGCCTGGCCGACGAGGTCCGTCCCGAGTCCGCTCACGCGGTGGCGGCGCTGCACCGGCTCGGTGTCCGGGTCGCCATGATCACCGGCGACACCCAGTCCGTGGCCGACCGGGTCGCCGCCCAGCTGGACATCTCCGCTGGGGTGATCCTCGCCGGCGACGACCCGCGCGCGGTCGTCTCGGTGATCGAGCTGTCGCGGGCGAGCTACCGCAAGATGCTGCAGAACCTGTGGTGGGCGGCCGGCTACAACCTCGTCTCCGTGCCGCTCGCCGCTGGGGTGCTCGCCCCCATCGGTATCACCTTGCCCATGGAGGTCGGCGCCATCCTCATGTCCGTCTCGACGGTCGTCGTCGCCCTCAACGCACAACTGCTCCGCCGGCTCGACCTGCGGCCCGACCGGCCGGGGGTCTGATGGCGACAGGGCTCGAGCGCGGATCTTGGGGGTCTCATTGCGTCAGGCCCGCTCGACGTGCCGAGCCGGTCGTGCCTGAGAGTCCATCGGGAGAGCGATTGTGAAGCGGGCCCCTCGGCCCGGCCCGTCACTGGAGGCGACCAGTGTTCCGTGGTGAGCTTCGACGATGGCGCGGGCGATGGTCAGTCCGAGCCCGACACCTGAACTCCTGTCGCCCTTCACGAAGCGCTGGAAGATCCGCTCGGCGTCTTCGGGGGCGAAACCGGAGCCGGTGTCGGTGATAGTGACCACAGCGTCCTTGGAGGTCGAGCCGTCTACTCGCTGGACGTCGACGGTTACGCTCCCGCTGGACGGGGTGGCTTTGAGCGCGTTGTCCAGCAGCCCGGTGATCACCTCGTGGAGACGGTCGGTGTCCACCCGAACCTTCGGCGACTGCCCTGTCCGCGATAGGCGCAGCGCGACCCCGGCCGCCCGGTAGCGGTCGCTCGAGGCACTGATCGCGGCCCTCACCACATCCGTGATGTTGACCGGTTCGGAACTCAGCAACAGTTGTCGCTCCTCGGCTCGGGAGACGACTTCGAGGTCTGCAACCAGGCGCCGCAGACGACCACTCTGCTCCTGAAGGGTGTCCAGCGTCAGCGTGTCCACCGGAAGGACGTCCTCCCGGATCGCCTCGACCGTTGCCTCGATCGAAGCGATCGGCGTGCGTAACTGGTGGGCCAGTTCGGCCGTCAGGTCCCGGCGGGTCGCCTCAGTCTGTTGGAGGCGCGAGGCGAGGCCATTGACCGAGCGGCTGAGCGTCGACAGTTCCGGACCCATCCCGGGGTCGGCCATCCGGGTGGCCAGTGCTCCATCGGCCAATCGCTTCGTTGCTTGTGCGGCATCCCTGATGGGGTCCGCGACCCTGCGTGAGGCGAACCAGCTGATGGCTGTGGCGGTCAACCCCGCAATCAGGACGCCCAGCGCGAGCGCCGTGGCGACCGCCTGATCGAAGGCCTCGCCCAGGTGCGCGAGTACGTCGGTGTCGACGCTGACGCCGGCCTGCTGCAGGTGGAGCTGGAAGACGTGAGGGCCGATCAACAGCACCGCGAGGAGCACCGTTCCGGCCCCTGCGATGATCACCAGCAGGTTGTTCAACAGGAGACGAGTAGCGAGCCCAAGGCCCTCGAGTCGTGGCCGGCGCGGCTCCTCAGGTTTCACTCGGACCCCATTCGGTATCCAAAACCCCGCACGGTCAGGATGAAACGGGGCGCACGCGGATCGTCACCAAGCTTGCGGCGCAAATGCCCGATGTGAATGTCCACCAGGTGCTCGTCTCCGGGCACACCACCGAGGTTGCCCTGCCAGGCCGCGTCGAGCAACTGGGCACGGCTGAACACCACCCTCGGACGCGCACTCAACGCGCTCAGCAGCTCGTACTCGGTCCGGGTCAGCTCGACCACAGTGTCATCGAGCCGTACCTCCCGAGCCAGCGGGTCGATCGTCAGCTCTCCGAAGCGTCGGACCTCGTCGGAGTCCGACCCGCCGGCTGGAGGACTCCCCGTTCGTGGACGGCGGAGCAGCGTGTGGATACGAGCCACGAGCGCCCGCGAAGAGAACGGCTTGGTTACGTAGTCGTCCGCCCCGACAGCCAGGCCGACCAGCATGTCGACCTCGTCCGCCCGAGCGGTGAGCATCAGGACATAGCAGCGGCTGAACAGCCTCAACTGCCTGCACACCTCCACCCCGTCCATGCCGGGCAGCCCGAGATCCAGCACCACCACGTCAGGCTCGTCAAGACGTGCCAGCGCCAGAGCGGTCTCACCATCGGCGGCCGTGCGGACCTCGAAGCCCTCCCGGGCGAGGAACCCCTCGACCACCCGGACCAGGCTGGGCTCATCGTCGACGACAAGCGCTTTCACACGACGGGGCGGCGGAATCACCAGGGCCCCCAGACCACGAACCCTCCAGCGTCGCGCCCCGCGCGCCCCGCCGCCCAGTCACCCACTCGTCGCTCCAATTCGTGCTGCGTCAGGGTTCGCGCGGCTCACCCAGCAGTCCAGGGTGAAGCCCAACGACCCATCATCTGGCCGGGCCGGATGGACCTGGTCCCCATCATCCCGCCGGGGTACGCCACGCGGCTGTCACCACGCGCCGGGAACGTCTGACCGGCCGACGGCGAGGGCCACCCTGTCATCGGACCTCGACCCATGGCGCCCGGCAGTCCGAGGCCGTTGCTGGCGCTGACCGACCACCCCAGCAGTGCCCCCGTCACCACGAGCAGGAACCCAGCCACGACCCGTCCGACCCCCAACGCGCTCATCGCATGCCGTTCGTGCGAGCGTTCGTGAGTGCGGTTCGCTGCGCCTGATAGGTCTCAAGATCGATCTCCCCGCGCGCGAACCGCCGATCCAGAATCTGCTCAGGAGTCTCCATCGGCTCCGACGAGCCGCCGCCGGGCCGCCTTCCAGGAAGAAGCCTGCTCACTGCCCACACCACCAGGGCGAGCAGCACCACCCACAGCAGGACCATACCGAGCATCCCGCCCATCGGCATGAAGCCCCAACCTCCATATCCCATCATCTTGGCAACCTCCAGTCTCGACGTGTCGACCGTTCGGCCGAGCTTGGGACTTAGCCTTCCTTCGGGAAGTATCGGTTCGACCGTGCTGGACCTAAAGAACAAGTAGCGATCCGCTCGTGCGCAAGGTCCTGCAAGATTCGAAGCGGTGCAGTCTTCTCGGACCCATGCCCAGTCCGGCGCTAGCCGGTCCAGGACGCGCCGGAGGTGCGGAAGGCAAGCCGATCTTCCCCGCGGCTTCCGTTGTCATTGTGAAGTACCGGAAGACGTCGAGGTGGTGGGTGAAGCTGGCGTCCACCCGTCCCTGATCGAGGGGGAAGGGGGCCTCGATCAGGCCGTCGTCGCGTTCAACCTCGGCGCCGGCCTTCCCGCCGAAGTAGGCCCAACTCCAGGGCACTCCGCGCAGAGATAGTCCTGACCGGTTCGACGGGGCCATGGCGAGGGATACCGACTCTCGGGTCCACGTCGCTGCACACCCAAACCCTGCGGGCGCCGGCATGCGGTGACGTGACAGGTGGGGCCGACCCCGCAGCCGACCCCACCCGAACCAGTCACATCCGCTGGCCCCATGACCGCCAGCGTCCGGTCAACCCCAGAGGATCCTGGGTGTGACCAGCTGAGGGAGAACTCAGTAATGCCAGTGTGATCGTCGCGCCGTTCGGCGTGACGATGGGTCCGGTCAAGATCCGATCAAGAACGGTTCGGAGGGCTCTGCTTCAGTGGGCTCCGCGTGGCGGGTCATGCATACTTCGATGGTGACAACCACCGTGGTGCCGAGGCCCTCTCGGGTCCTGATCGTGGATGACGAGCGCGCTCTGGCGCAGGTACTCGGCTCGTATCTCGTGAAGGCCGGGTACGAGGTGCACTATGCCGTCGACGGGCCCAGCTCGGTGTCCGCAGCTCGCGAGTTGGATCCTGAGGTCATTCTCCTCGACCTCGGTCTCCCCGGGCTGGACGGACTCGAGGTGTGCCGGCAGGTGCGGACGTTCTCGGATTGCTACATCCTGATGATCACCGCGCGGGACGACGAGACCGACCGCATCATCGGGCTGGGTGTCGGTGCGGACGACTACATCGGCAAGCCCTTCAGCCCCCGAGAAGTGGTGGCACGGGTGAGTGCTGTCCTGAGGCGCCCCCGGCCGTCGAAGGCATCAGCTGCGGAGGGCCCAACCGAGGAGCGCATCTTCGGTGAGGTGCGCATCGACCCCGTCTCACGAGAGGTATGGGTCGGTGAGCGCAAAGTAGCTCTGACTCGGACCGAGTTCGACATTCTCGACGTGCTTTCGCGGCAGCCGAAGGCCGCCCTGACCCGGCGCCAGATCATCGACCAGGTATGGAACACAGAGTGGGTCGGCGATGATCACGTCGTGAACGTCCACGTCGGAAACCTCCGGCGCAAGCTGGGTGATGACCCGAACGAACCCGAGTTCTTGCTGACCGTCCGGGGAATCGGCTACCGCATGGGTTTGCCGCCCGGACCATCGCGATGAGCAGGGCCCCGGCCTTCCATCCAAGAAGTTGGAGTCTGGGGGTCAGGCTCTTCGTCGCCCAAGGTGTCGTTCTGGTTGCGGCACTGGTGACCGCCGGCGGTGTGGCGGCGCTGATCGGCCCGACCTTGTTCCATGCGCACCTGGTCGAGATCGGGCACTCGCCCGATTCCCCGGAAATCCCCCACATCGAGCAGGCCTACCTCGACGCGAGCGGCGCATCCCTGCTGGTTGCGGCCTTGGTCGCAACCGGCTGCGCTCTCGCGGTCAGCTTCTATGTGACCCGACGGATACGAAGGCCCCTGGAGTCGCTGTCGCGCGCAGCGGAAGCACTCTCGGTCGGTCAACACGAGCCCCTGGCGACAGGCGAGGGCGCCGGGGCGGAGTTCGATACTGTTGCAGGCGCCTTCAACGAGATGGCCGACAGGCTGGCGAGCAGCGAGCAGACCCGGCTTCGGCTGCTCGGCGACCTCGCGCACGAGCTCAGAACGCCGCTGGCCAACATCAAGGCACACCTCGAAGCGGTCGACGATGGCGTCACCGATTGGAACACTGAGACCCGGAGCCTCGTACTTGCCGAGATCGACCATCTCGGACGGCTGGCTGGCGACCTCAACGAGGTGTCGCGCGCTGAGGAGGGCCGGGTCTCGATGGATGCCCACGACCAGCCCATCGGCGAGATTGTCCGGGATGTCGTTGACAACCAGCGTCCTCGTTACCTATCCAAGGCCATCTCGCTACGGATCGAGGGAACCGGCGACACGATCGTTCGGGTCGACCCGATCCGCATCGGGCAGGCGCTCAACAACCTGCTCAACAACGCACTTCGTCACACACCTGGCGGCGGGACGGTCACGATCAGGATTCAGGACCTCGCCACCGCCCAGGTCAGCGTCGAAGTGACTGACACAGGAGACGGAATCAGCGCCGACCAACTGCCTCACGTTTTCGACCGGTTCTACCGGGGGGACGCGTCCAGAGCGAGGGATGCAGCTGGTTCTGGTGTCGGGCTCACGATTGCTCGCGCTCTGGTGGAGGCGCACGGGGGAACGCTTCGTGCGTCAAGCGCTGGGCCTGGGCGGGGCGCCGCGTTCACGCTGACGCTTCCCCGCTCGCGGGCCGAAGGCTGAGCCGCGGAGGGGACCACCTGCCCGCGACCACTTACCCGCCCTACGCGCTCGCTCTCGTGCACCACCATCCTCAATGGCGATGTGACGACCGTCCCATTCCCAGGTGCATGGCGGCCATCATGCCGAAGCAGGCCAACCCCCCCAACAGCGAGCCAAAGCCGGCTCCACTCACCCACTGCCAGAGCCCGATCGCGATGAGCGGCAGGCACATGAGCGCCATCATCCATCCATGGCCACCGTGCTTGGTGCCTGTCTCAACCGCATGGTCATGGTCATGGTCGGGTACCTGCTGTCCCGGCGTGCCTGCATTCGCGTCGGGGTAGCTCGGCCACTCCGGGTTGGGCTTGGGTTGACTGGCGATACTCATCTCATTGCTCCTGTCGCGTCTTCGACCACTCTTCCGGCTTCCGATACGAATCCGATTTCCGAATGGTCAAACTCTGATCAAGATCGGGCGGCGATCCGGCTGCTGCCGGTCGGGGATCGCCGCCTCTCGCTCCTGTCCGGCCGAGCCGCCGACGCTCTGGGCGTCCAAGGGACGATGTCTTGTCGTCGACCCCGAGCAGCGCGTGCGCAACCAGGATCGCAGCTGTCCAGACCAGCGCCAGCGCGAGGCAGCCGACGACGAGTGCAGCGATCTGCGGCCATGGATGCACTATCCGCACCTCCTCCTGACCTTGCCTGAACCACCAGCTTCCTCGCGCCCGAGTAAGAGCGACGGAGGTTCTGATCAAGGTTCGAACAAGATGGGATTGCCGCGTTCATGGGCGCTCTATGGGGACCCTCTTGCCGAGACCTGTGCGAGGAATCGCCTCCACCCGACGGAGGGAAACGCTGGCTGGCGTCCCGGTCTGGGCGAGGTGGCGGCGGAGCGCTCCTGTCAGTGCCTCCTCATCAAGGTCCAAGCCCGGGACAACCATCAGTGCGAGTGCGTCGCCCCGTACTGCCGCCTGCCACCCCAAGACGGGGAAGGCTTCGATGATCGGTCCGAGCGCGTCCACGTCGAGTTGCACCGACTGATCCGGGTCGCCGGGGAGCAGGAGGGTGTTCTCCGCACGACCGCCGAGCTCGCCGATGCGTGGATAGGGCAATCCGCAGTCGCATGGCTCGTCCAACAGCCGGATGCGATCGGACATTTCGTAACGAATCAGCGGCAGCGTTCGGCTGAACAGCACCGTCACGAGCGTGTGGTGGCTGAGCGTGCCGAGCGGCGTTGGGCTGCCGTCCGCGTTGACTGGCTCGACCACCACCAGATCGCTATAGAGGTGTCGGGAGCCTCGGGTACACATGGAGGCGATGCCGGCGGTCTCGGTGGCGGCGTAGACGTCAAAGGGCGGCCGTCCCCACGCCCGTCCGAGAAGGGCAGCGGTCGGTGCCGTGAGCACCTCGGAGGCGGACATCACCGCGTCGGGGTGGACGTGAAGTTCGCCGGCGAGTTGGGCCAGAGCGAGCTGACGCAGGGCGGATGCGTAGCCCACGAGTACCCTCGGTTGGAAGCCGTTGAGCCGCTCGACCTGGCGCTCCAGGGCAGATCGCGCGTCCAAAGTGAGAGTCTGGACAAAGGGAACCCGGATGCTCGCGCCCACCACGGCGCTCTGATGGGTGGGCACCGAGGTGCTCACCAAGGCCATGCGCAGCTGGGAACGCGGGCCAATGGTGACCTCCGCCCACCTCATCGCCCGAGCATACGAGGCAAGAACTGTCGCCCACTCGCGGCGCGACCAGATGAAGACAGCGGGATCGCCGGTGGTACCGGCGGTCGCCGCCAGCCACCACCGGTGCCGCCACGCCCGACCTGGCTGAGCCCGACCTGGCTGAGCCCGACCCGAGCGTCGCAGGTCGACTTCGGCGCGCGCGAGCGCTGCGCTCACGCTGTGATCGGTAAGGATATCGTCGAAGCCCGAGATCAACTCCGATCGGGTCAGCGGCGGTAACGCCTCGAGAGGTGCCTTGATCGAACGTGGCGAGAGGCGCTTCGCGTAGAGGTTCGACCTCGAACTCGCGAAGCGGAGCAGATCCTCCAGCCGCCGCTGGGCCAACTGTCGAACCCCGGATGGCGACATCGTCTCGGACTGGGCCAACTGCCGTCGGCCCAACAGAGTCAGAGCCACTAGATGTACTCGGCCAGGACGTGGTAACAGGCGTGGCTGCTTGAACAGGTGAGAACCCCCGAGTGAGGTGTGGCTTGTCGAAGGCCCAACACCGATCGGAGGTTCTCGTGTCTCACGGTAATGCTCGAACAACCCTTCACGGACGATTGCTGATCGTTCAGCGGTACCGGCAGGGCTGGCGTCAGGCCCATATCGCCGCGGCGATGGGGATCTCACGCCGGTGCGTGGGCAAGTGGATCGACCGGTTCGATACCGAGGGGGTGGCCGGCTTGGAGGACCGATCGTCGCGGCCACACACGATGCCGGCGAAGACATCGGCGATGGTCGAGGCCGGGGTGGTGCAGCTGCGGGTGCAGGAGCGTCGGGGACGGGACTGGATCGCTGCCGAGCTCGGGGTGCCGGCCCGGACGGTGTCGCGGATCCTGGCCCGTCACCAAGTACCGCACCTCGCGATGCTGGACCCGATGACCGGGCTGGCGATCCGGGCCTCGAAGGCCACCGCTGTGCGTTACGAACGGGACCGGCCTGGTGAGCTGGTCCACATGGACGTGAAGAAGCTCGCCAGGATCCCTGCCGGGGGCGGCTGGAAGGCCCACGGCCGCAGCGAGCAGGTCCGCGGTCGTGGGATCGGCTACGACTATGTCCACTCACTGATCGACGATCACAGCCGACTGGCCTACTCCGAGGTCCTGCCCGACGAGAAGGGACCCACCTGCGCCGCGTTCCTGACCCGTGGCATCGCCTACTTCGCCGCCCACGGCATCACCCGGATCGAACGCCTCATCACCGACAACGCCTGGGCCTACCGCTGGTCCCTGCGCGACGTGTGTACCGAGTTCGGCATCACCCAGAAGTTCATCCGTCCCCACTGCCCCTGGCAGAACGGGAAGGTTGAGCGCCTCAACCGGACCCTCGCGACCGAATGGGCCTACCGGCAACCCTTCACCAGCAATGACCAGCGCACCGCAGCCCTTGCCCCTTGGCTCGAGCACTACAACACTGAACGCCGTCACAGCGCACTCGCAGGACAACCCCCGATCAGCCGACTGCCACCAACCTGATGGCCGGGTACAACTAGAGCGGGATCCATGTGATCACTCCCTGCGCTGATCAGAGCTGGCGAGGGCGGGCCGTCGGGATTCAGCCTCGGACGAGCCGGGCAATCGCCTGGGAGGCTTCATCGATCCTGTGGTCCGCGACGGCACCACCCTCCTGCGCGGCTGCGACTACGCAGCCGCGCAGGTGCTGGTCCAGGAGGAGCACTCCCGCAGCTCGCAGCGCCTGGTCTGCCGCAACGATCTGGGTGAGCACGTCGATGCAGTAGGCACCTTCGTCAACCATGCGTGCGATACCGCGCACCTGGCCCTCGATGCGACGAAGCCGCAGCTCAAGGTCGTGCCCGTCGACAACCATTGTGGGACTCAGCTGCGCGTTCAGGCCGTGACGAACTGCGCCGGATCGGCCTGAAAGGACTTGGCGCAGTGGGCCGAGCAGAAGTGGTAATCGGTGCCGTCGTGGTTCACCGTGGCCGCCGCCTTGGCTGGGTCGACCGTCATCCCGCACACGGGATCGACGGCCTTGGCCTTCTTCTTGCCGAACATGGTGGTCTCCTTCTTGTTGTTGGTGTTGTGGGAACTGTGGCGCCACGGGGCGCCCTGGCCACCGATCTCCACCAGGGGGGTGGAGACCTCCAGGGTGCCGACCGGTGCGAGGCTCGGCGGCCGGAAGCGGCGGAGGCGGTTGGCGTTGGCGACCACCGACAGCGACGACATGGCCATGGCTGCAGCGGCGATGACCGGGCTCAGGGTGATGCCGAAGAACGGATACAGGACTCCGGCGGCGATGGGGATACCGAGGGTGTTGTACAGGAACGCGAAAGCCAAGTTCTGCTTGATGTTCCGCATCGTCGCCCGCGACAGATCCACTGCGGTCACCACCCCGGACAATGCGCCGGAAATGAGGGTGATGTCGGAGGACTCGATGGCCACGTCGGTGCCGGTGCCGATGGCTGAGCCGACGTCGGCCTGCGCCAGCGCCGGCGCGTCGTTGATCCCATCACCGACCATTCCGACAACCCTGCCGTCGCCCTGCAGACGCTTCACCTCGGCGGCCTTATGTTCGGGCATCACCTCTGCGACCACCTTGCGGATTCCCACCTGGGCCGCGATCGCCGCTGCGGTCTTGCGATTGTCACCAGTCATCATGATGACCTCGATCCCGCGTCGCTGTAGGGCCGCGACAGCTTCCGCCGAGCCGTCCTTCACGGTGTCAGCGACACCAATCACACCGGCCGGCCGGTCGTCGATCGCAACCAGCATCGGGGTCTTGCCCTGCTCGGCCACCCAGTCACGTGCGGCGAGTAGGGGAGCGGGGTCGATGCCCGACGTGACAAGCAGTCGCTCGTTGCCGATCAACACGCCTCGGCCGGCCACGTTCGCGCGCACCCCTTGTCCGGTGATGGAGTCGAACGCGGTCACGGGTGGCAACGACACACCTCGCTCGGCTGCGCCGGACACGATGGCGGCAGCAAGGGGATGTTCCGAGGCGGCCTCCACAGCCGCCACCTGAGCCAGGAGATCGTCTTCGGTCACATCTCCAGCCGGCAGCACGTCAGTCAGGGCCGGCACTCCCTTGGTGATGGTCCCGGTCTTGTCGAGGATGATCGCGTCGAGGCGATGTGCGGTCTCGAGTGCCTCGGCGGAGCGAATGAGGATCCCGTACTCGGCTCCCTTGCCCGTTCCCACTGTGATCGACATGGGTGTGGCCAGTCCGAGCGCGCAGGGGCAGGCGATGATCAGCACAGACACGGCTGCGACGAGCGCGAAGATGAATACCGGCGGTGGGCCGACGAGAGCCCAGATCGCGAAGGTCCAGATAGCGATGACGATCACGGCCGGGACGAAGAAGCCCGAGACCTTGTCTGCCAGGCGTTGGATCGGCGCCTTCGATCCCTGCGCCTCGCGAACAAGCCGGATGATCTGGGACAGCATGGTGTCGGCACCCACGCGGGTGGCGCGGTAGCGCAGGGCACCCGTCTGGTTGATGGTGGCGCCAATGACGTTGTCGCCGGGGCCCTTCTGTACCGGGATCGACTCCCCTGTCACCATCGACTCGTCCACGCTCGAGGAGCCGTCGAACACCTCACCGTCCACCGGGAGTTTCTCACCGGGGCGAATGATCACAACATCGCCAACGACGACCTCGCTGATCGGCAGGTCGACCTCGGCGCCGGCGCGAACGACCCGGGCGGTCTTCGGCTGAAGGCCGATCAGTTTGCGGATCGCCTCTCCCGTGCCCGCCTTGGCCTTGGTCTCCAGCAGGCGCCCCAGCAGGATCAACGTGATGATCACGCCCACGGCCTCGAAGTAGACCTCGCGGAGTGCCTCAGGGAGTAGCGCCGGGAATACTGTCACAACCAGGCTGTAGCTGAACGCGGCCACCGTGCCGAGGGTGATCAGCGAGTTCATGTCCGCGGCACGGTTCGCTAGCGCACGCCAGCCCGTCCGATGGATCGGCCAACCGGTGTAGAACATCACCGGAGCGATCAGCACCAGCTGCACCCACGGGTTCATCAAGAACTCCGGCACCCACGTCGCGTGCAACAACTCGCCGCCCATGACGGCAATCAGAACCGGAAGGGTGAGTATCGAACCCAGAACCAGACGTCGGGTCAGGTCGGAGATCTCGGCTGCGCGTTCGGCCGCTTCGTCCGCCACGGGATCCGAAGCGTCCTCTGGCGTCGCCAGCGACGCATCATCGATGACCTGGGCCAGCGCTGATTCGGATGATGCGCCCTCCACCCGGATGACGCCGGACACCATGTTCATGCCGCAAGCGAAGCGAAACTCCCCCGCCGTGCTCGGGATGAAGTCCACCGCTGTGGTGCGGAAGGCCGGAAGCGAGGCATTCACCTTGAAATCCGGCATCACGACCCGGGAGGTGCACTCCCCGCCCTCACGGCGGTCGAACAGGATCCGCATGGGAACTCCTGCCTGCACCCCCTCGATCAGGTTCGGGCTGTAGCCCCCGTCGACCCTAACGTCGACAACCTGGACCCCGTTCTCCATGCGCACCCGTCCAGCCCGTCGGGGGCCGAAGAAGTACCAGAGCAGCAGCGCCGTCAGGATCGACGCCACCGCCAAGACGATTACCCACATCACCCTTGCCTACCCTTTCGCTCCATACCCCAAGGGGGTATATCGCAAGGATACGGGGCGTGGGTGTGCCGTCCGCTGCCAGAAGGTCAAGATCCAGTCAAGAAGCGGGTGCGAACGACGACGACCGGAAGTCATCCAGGCCCGGCCGAGGCCGAGAGCCCCGTCGTCCGATGAGCAGGAACCCGGCACGGGCCAGCGTCGCCTGCACAGCCGCCTTGGAGGCAGATGACGCAGGGCCAACCGTGATGCGGGACTCGCCGAACGGGACCAGATCCACCCCGACCTGATCCACTCCGGGAAGAGCCCGCAGCCCCTCGATGGCCGCCACAAGGCAACGCGCGCAGGTGAGGCCCCGAACACCGTACGAGTCCACTCGCTCCATCTCTCGTGCTCCTTTCATGAGGCGAATCAATGCTTGCCCGCTCGTGTTCGGCTACGGGGCCGGGTTCGGTCAAGATCCGAACAAGGCCCGCCGGCTGCCCGGCAGCCTTGATCGAACCTTTCCCGAAGTTGCGCCGGTTCTACACGTGCGACGGGGAGGCTTCCCTCGTCTGCAGTGTCCTTCGTCCCTTAGGAGCCTTCGTGTGGCCTGTTCTGTTCAACTTCTTCGGCTTCCCGGTGCAGTCATACGGGGCGAGCAAGGCGTTGGCGGCAATCGTCGGCGCCATCCTCCTGGGACGCCGTTTCAAGCGCCTGGGCTTCGATAAGGACCTCGCCTACTCACTGGTGCTGTGGGCAACGGTGTGGGGGTTCGTGGGCGGCAAGATCTACTTCCTTATCGACAACTGGTCACACTTCGAGTGGCACATGCTCGGCAGTTCGGGCTTCGTCTGGTACGGCGGACTGGTCGGAGGCACCATCGCCGTGGCCGTGATCTCGTTCCGGCACAAGCTTCAGCTCGCGACGGTCGCCGGCGCGATGGCCATGCCGTTGTCGGTGGCATACGGCATCGGCCGGATCGGCTGCTTCCTGGCCGGAGATGGCACGTACGGGAAGCCCACCGACCTGCCCTGGGGCATGGCCTTCCCGAACGGCGTCGTCCCGGTTGACGTACCGGTTCACCCCGCGCAGCTCTACGAAGCACTCGGGGCTTTTGCGATCGCCGCCTTCCTGTGGTTCCTCCAGGACCGCGTTAGGCCGGTGGCCGTCTTCGGGAGCTACCTCGCTCTCAGCGGGGCGGCTCGCCTCCTGGTGGAAACGGTGCGCATCAACCCCCCGGTCATCCTTGGTCTCAGTGAAGCGCAGCTCTTCGGCATCGTCAGCATGATCGTCGGGGCGGCTCTGGTCCTGCGCCGGACCGCATCCAGAGGCCCGGCCGCAGTGCCCACGGCGGGGACATCCATCTAGTGGTGGGGCTGGCTCCCCCGCCGGCCCCCCTCCCACCCCCTGCCACGCGCCAGCCCCCCGCTCGCCGGGGTAGCCGCGCGTGGTCTGGGCGGTGGTGGCCGGTCGGCCTTGCTGCCTCGGCCGGCGTGGCGACCGGTCTGGGCTTCGCACCGATAGGGCTGTGGCCAGCCACACTGCTCGGGGTCGCCGCGCTGACTGTCTCGGTCAAGGCGTCCCGCTCGGGATGGGCTGCGCTGGCTGCGGGCGCCGCGTTCGGGTTGGGGCTCACCTCCACCACCCTCACCTGGATGGCGATGATCACCGTTGGCGCAGCCGCCGGTCTGATTGCTGTGGTCTCCGGCTGGTACGTACTTCTGGGGTTGCTCCTTCGGCTCGCCTCCAAGAGCCCCCTCTGGCCGGTGCTCTCAGCCGGAGCCTGGGTGTCTGCCGAGTACGCCGCGAGCACGTTCCCCTTCGGAGGGTTCGGGTGGCTGCGCCTGGGCTATGCCATGCTCGACTCGCCACTGGCCGGAATCCTCCCCGTCCTAGGGGTCGGCGGGCTCAGCTTCGCCACGGCGCTCACCGCGAACCTCGCGGTCTTCCTCGTGAGGCACCGCTCGCTCAGGCCGGTGGCGGGCGGCGCGGTCCTGGGTATCTCGGCTCTCGTCCTCACCTCAATGGCGGGAGCAACCATCGAGCTCCCTCAGAGCAGCAGCGTCGAGCTGGGATGGGTCCAGGGCGGCGCGCCCGGTGGCGGGGTGTTCGGTCTGGGGGCGCCCGGAAGCACTACCAGACGCCACGCAGCCGAGACCACCGTCCTTGCGGAGAAGATCCTCGACGGCAAGCTCCAGCAACCCGACGTAGTCGTGTGGCCCGAGAACTCCACCGACACCGACCCGAGGACCGACGAGGACACCCGCCGACTGGTCACCAGCTCCAGCCAGGCAGTTCGCGCTCCACTTCTCGTCGGCGAAATCCTGGCCGGGCCCGGTACAGACCAGCGGCAGACTGCCAGTCAGTTCTGGACATCGGACGGCGCACTCGACCCTACCTATGTCAAGCGGTCGATCGTGCCCTTCGGTGAGTGGATCCCCTACCGCTCCCTGCTGCTGCCCCTCATCCCGGAGCTTCGGTACGTGGGGTTTCAGACCGTTGCCGGTCAGCGCCCCGGCGTGCTTGCCCTCCCCATACGGGCGCGAAGCACCGTGGGACTCGGCATCATGATCTGCTTCGACGTCGCGTTCGACCAAGTGGCATACGACCTACCCACCAACGGCGCACAGGTCATCGTGGTCCAGAGCAGCAACGCGATGTACCAAGGTTCCCCTCAAGTGCCGCAGCAATTCGCGATCACCCGGGCCCGCGCGGCCGAACTCCGCCGCGAGATCGTGGTAGCGACAACCAGCGGGATCAGCGGCGTGATCGACAGCCGAGGGAACCCGATGACAACAGCCAGCACTGGCCCGGCATCAGGAGTTGCGTCGATCCCGGTGAGGGACGGGATTACCCCGGCCGTCGTCCTCGCCCTCCCGCTGCAGCAGGCGATCGGTCTCATCACGGTTGCGTGGGTGGCACTCCTTGGCGGCAGAGCCGCCGGTGCAAGGCGACGGTCCGGCCCCGCGCCTCCCAGGGCGCGGCAAAGGGCTCCAGAACCTAGAGCGGGCCGTGCGGGGTCAACGAGACCCAGCTGCCGCCGAGGGTGATGCAGTCTTTGCCAAAACTTGACCGTTCGCCAACCAGGCTCGACCCCCGCGCGGCGACGATGGGCTACATGGAAGCGTTCTCCGTGGCCTTGGCAGACCAACCCCGGGCGAATCCCCATGATGCCTCAGCAGCGCCCGAGACGTTCCGGGAACGCGCCCAGAGGACTCTGGGCAGGCAGACGGGCCGCCGTGGGCGGTCTGCGACCGTCACGGCCCCAGCGCCCCGGAGGGGCCCACGCGGAGTGGGGACCGCCTGTTGCGCAACGCACCGGTCAGACGCAGTGCGGGAGCCCGAGCCGCGAGCCACCGGCCTCGCGCGCGTGGTCGCCACACCGATGAACGCACTCAGCATTGGGAGGATACGGATGCCACGGACGGTTCTGATTCTACTGGTGAGTCTCGCGGGCCTGTTAGCGGGATGCGGTTCGGGGCCCAGCAACAGCAACGCCGGTTTCGTCGGAGGTGACGGCACGATCACCCGGCTCCCCATCGGCCGCCGGCCCGCTGCGCCGAGCATCGAGGGCACCACGCTGGACGGCGCCACCTGGAAGAGCGGAACAGCGGCGGGCAAGGTGATCGTGTACAACGTATGGGGCTCCTGGTGTGCGCCCTGCCGGTCAGAGGCGCCGGCGCTCGTCGCGGCGAGCAGGCGCACATCGGACAAGGCTGTCTTCGTGGGTCTCAACACTCGCGACCTCGATCCCGCGCCAGCGCGGGCTTTCGTGCGGAGCTTCGGCGTGCGGTATGTGAACCTGTACGATCCAGACGGTGCCTTGCTCCTGAAGTTCACCGGCCAGCTGCCCGCCAGCGCCATTCCTAGCACCCTGGTTGTCGACACCGACGGACGAGTTGCTGCGAGAGTGATCGGCGAGACCACCGAGGCAACCCTCGTAGGGCTCGTCGAGGACCTGATCGCAGGCAAGTGAGCCGGTTCGCACAGCGGGGGCCGAAGCGATCCGCGTCCTGGGTGGTGGCCTCACCTGTCCGAGCCCGGCTGAGTCTTGGCCGCCGTTCATCCCATCAGCCAGACGGCGAAATGAATCCAAGCAGTGGACCGAGAGCCTGACGCGCGAGCCGCTGGCCCCGTGCAACCTCAGTACTGCAGAGTGGTCATCATTCCGATCTCGGCGTGGTAGATGTTGTGGCAGTGATAGGCCCACTTTCCTGGATTGTCCGCCTCGAGGTCGGCGGTAACCGTCTGCATGGGGAGTACCAGCACGGTGTCCTTGCGGAGTCCCCCATTACTCGGCAGCGACCACGTGTGGCCGTGAATGTGCATCGGATGAGCCATCATCGTCATATTGGTCATCTGCAGCCGCAGACGCTTTCCAGGGCTGGTTCGCATCGGAGTGTCGGAGCCGAAGGCCTTGCCGTTCATCCCCCACGCGTAGGGTTGCATCTGGCCGTTGAGGGTCACCTGCTCGACCTGGTCCGGCTCCCGCTGCGGCAGTCGCGCAGAGTCGGTGGGCATCAGGGTGCTCAGCAGGAGTGGATCCCCGTCGAGCTCGCTGGGATGGATGTCGGCAGCCGGGGTCGAGCCGCTGGAGGTCCTGATAACGATCATCGCCTGGCCATTCTTTCCTTCAGCCTCAGCGACCAGCGGAAAGACCCCGTCGCCCAAAGTCACCAACATGTCCACTCGCTCGCCCTGCGACAGGTACAGGGATTTGGTCGCCATCGGCTGAACCGGATAGCCGTCCGTGTGTGTGACGGTCATGCTGTGGCCGCCCAGCGCCACCCGAAAGAGAGTATCGGCGGCAGCATTGATCATCCGCACCCTTGCCCGCTGACCGGGCTTGGCCGTGAGCACGTGAGGTGCGCTGGGGATCCGGCCATTGATCAGGTAGTGGGGATAAGCGATGTCGCCCACGTCGCCGAGCGGGGAATCACCCATGCCACCCATGCCACCCATGCCGTGGTTCATTCCGGAGCCCACAGTTCCATTCTGTGCCTTGAAGCCGGCGAGAATGTCGTCCGGGGATTTGCCGACGCCGTCGGTCCAATCGTCCAGGACTAGCACCCACTCCTGGTCGTACCGGCCGGGCTCGTCTGGATCCTCGACGATCAGCGGCGCATACAGGCCGCGGTCGATCTGGACGCCGCTGTGCGGATGGAAGAAGTACGTGCCGGGGTCTGGCGCCTTGAAGGTGTAGGTGAAAGTCGACCCGGACGCGATGGCGTCCTGCGTAATGCCCGGCACGCCGTCAGCCGCATTGTGGAGCCGCACGCCGTGCCAGTGCACGCTGGTCTCCACCGGCAGCGAATTCTCCACAACCACTTGAACCACGTCTCCCGCCTTCGCCCGCAGTTCCTTGCCGGGCAGTCGGCCGTCGTAGGTCCAGGTAACGGCGCTGAGGCCCCCCAGATCCACCGTGGTAGGCATAGCGCGAAGCGACGCAGATACGGCTGGAGGCCCGAAGGTTGGAGCCGGTGGAACCGTGGGCAGGCCCGCGGGCGCCAACGGAGTTCCCGCGCTCGCGCATCCTCCGAGAAGTAGGGCCCCTCCCACGCCCAGTCCTCCGGCCATGAACTGACGTCGGGTCAATGCGCTGGTCAAGGACGACTCCTGTTCGGTCGAAAGCCTGAGCACCCAAGCATGCAGGCCACCGAGAAGGCTTCTGGGACGGGATCTATGAAGATTCGGTCAAGCCCTGATCCCGACGGGGAAGCTCCAGGGTGAAGGAGGCGCCCGCACCCAGGCCCGGGCTCGTCGCACTCAGTCGTCCGCCATGCGCCTTGGCGATTGCATGGCTGATTGCCAGGCCGACACCGGTGCCGCCATGCTGACGGTCCCTGGCGGTATCCGCACGGTAGAAGCGCTCGAAGATGTGCGGCAGGTGTTCTGGCGCTATCCCTTCGCCGTTGTCGACGACACTTATCCGGGTGACCTGACCATCCGTGGTGGCGTCGAGAGTGACTCCACCGCCAGCAGGTGTGTGCCTCAAGGAGTTCGAGAGCAGGTTGGCCAAGATCTGTCCGACGCGAGCAGGGTCTGCGTACACCATGGAGCGGGTCGGAACTGATCCGATGCGGAGCGCCACTCCCTTCCGGTCGTAGCCGTCCTGCGCAGACTGCACTGCTGAGCGGAGCAACGCCGAGGTGGACAACAGCCTGGGTTTGAGATTGAGGCGCCCCTCCTCCGCCGCCGAGACCTGGCCGAGGTCGTCGGCGAGGTGCGAGACTCGACGGATCTGATCGCTAAGGACCCGCCATGCTTGGGGCCCTGGCTCCAAGGCGCCGTCCTCCAGACTTTCAACACAGATCTCCATGCTGGCCAGCGGGGTGCGGATCTCATGCGCGAGGTCGGTCAGCAGCCTCCGCCGACTGCCCTCCACAGCTGCAAGCTTCCCGGCCATGGAGTTGAAGCTCTTGGCGAGGATCTCAAGCTCCCGCGAATCGGCGCTCCCTACCCGCAGGTCGTAATCTCCTTCGGCAATCCGCGAGGTCGCGGCCCCGAGGTCCGTCAATGCCTTGCGCAAGCGACGAACGATGAGCACGCTGACCACGCTGGCTCCGCTCACGGAGATGACCAGTCCGATGATGAGCGCCAAGGTCCCCGCAGTGATGAACGCCTCCTCCGAATGCGCCAGGACATCCGGGATCGCCTGCCCGGCCAGGTGCATATGCGCCTCGAACAGAGGCGGCCCGGCGATGGCAGCGACGATCATCATGGTGAGTGCCATCGCTAACGACACTGCTATCTGAGAGATCAGCATGCGGGTTGTCAGACTGCCCGAGCGCGAGCCTGTCGTCATCGCGCTGGCCCCATGCGGTAGCCGATGCCACGAACGGTATCCACGAACAAGAGGTGAGCGGCAACGGCAGCCAGCTTCCGCCGCAAGTGACCGATGTGGACATCCACCAAGTGCTCATCACCAACCCAATCGGGACCCCAGACCTCGCGAAGCAGCTGGTCGCGCGAGAACACCGCCGTCGGCCTAGACATCAGGGCCGCGAGGATGTCGAACTCTGTGCGGGTCAGTTCCACCTCGGTCCCGGTCACCTGCACTCGCCGGCCGGATGGGTCGAGCAGAAGCTCGCCGATGCGCTTCGCTTCCTGCTTCAGCGGGTCCCCCAGGCGCGGCCGACGAAGCAGGGTCTGCACCCGTGCGACAAGCTCCCGCGCACTGAACGGCTTGGTCATGTAGTCGTCAGCTCCGGCCGAGAGCCCCAAGAGCTTGTCGAGTTCCTCGTTGCGCGCGGTCAGCATGATGATGTAGCAGTCCGACTGCCGCCGAATCTCGTGGCAGACCTCCATCCCGTCCTTGCCAGGCAGTCCCAGGTCGAGCACCACCACATCCGGCGGATCGCTCACGACCCGCGCCAGAGCCGACACACCGTCATGAACGACCGTCGTGCGGAAGCCCGCCCGCTGCAGGTAGTTCGACACCATCCCCGCCAACACAACCTCGTCGTCCACGACGAGGACGTGGGACGGCGCCCGCATGGCTTCTTGGCTCATGTCGGCCATCATGCCTGTTCGGTCCGCGGGGCCGGCCACTTGACCGCGGCCCATACCGATTCTTCATCCGCACTTCCGAGTATCCACACGTTGGCGACAGAGGCTGGAACCTGAGGACAAGCCCCAGGAGGATCTCGATGATGGGAGTTGCTGCCGGGCCCATGGGATGGGTGCTGGCCATCGTTGCGATGGTGGCGATCTGGGGCGGCGTGTGGTGGATGCTCTCTGCGGTCGTGTTCCGGTGGCCCGCCCGATCCCCGACGGCGGCCCGCCCTGGTTCCAGCCATCTGACGGAGTATCTCGCCGGCACTGCCTGGGATCAACCTCCACCTGAGACTCTCGCAGACGCGCACGCAGATCCCTCACCACGCACGGCTTCCCCGGGCGGCCGGCCCTCGACGCCCGACCCAGCAAGAAAGCGACCCATCATGACCCGTCCCTCCGACAGCCCCCCTGCCTTGGTCACCTTGGTCACGGCGCCAGGCTGTCACTTCTGCGACGACGCGCAGCAGACCCTCCGCGCGATGGCCGACGCGGGAGCGCAGCTCCGGGTCGACGTCGTCGAAGCTGCGTCCCCACAAGGCCGGAGTCTCCTCGCGACCCACCGTCCGGCGATGAACCCCCTTGTCCTCGTCGACGGCATCTGGTTCTCCGCCGGACGCCTTCCGCGCCGCAAGCTCGAAGCCCTCCTCGCGAAGCGTGGCGTGGTGGCCGGGGGGGCCCGCCGTGGGTGATCTGCTGACCACCGGCGGCGTTCTCGCCGCCTTCTTCGCGGGCGGCGTCGCCCTGTTCGCCCCCTGCTGCATCGTGTTCCTCGCCCCGAGCTACCTGGCCGGAGCGGTCAAGAACCGGCGCTGGCGACTCCTTCCCCTCACCTTCCTGTTCGCCGCAGGGCTCGCCTCGATCCTGGTACCGATCACCGTAGGGATCAGCCTCATCGCCGCCGCCATCGCGAAGTACCACACCGTCCTGTACTGGGCCGGCGGCATCCTGATGTTCGTCCTCGCCGCCTTCACCCTCTCGGGACGGATGTGGAGCCTGCCGAACTTCTTGCGAACCCCGGACACCAGCCGCGGCGACGGCGCCAGCTTCTTCGCCCTCGGCGTCTTCAGCGGCATCGCCTCCAGCTGCTGCGCACCCGTCCTGGTCGGAATCATGACCCTCTCCGCACTCGCCGCTAACCCCGTCGGCGGCGTCGCGCTCGGCGTCGCCTACGTCTTCGGAATGGTCTTCCCCCTGTTCGTGATGGCACTGGTCTGGGACGCCACGGGGCTACGCAAGAAGCCTCTCGTGGCCAAGCCGGTCCGCCTGAAGCTGGGCCGGTGGTCCCTCACCACCAACACGGTCAACCTGGCCGTGGCGGCCGGGTTCACCCTCATGGGCGGATTCATCATCTATCTGGCCAACACCGGCCAGATGACCAGCGGACCAGACCTCCAGGTTGCGATCGGCCGAGCGTTAGCCGAGTGGTTCGCCTCCATCGAGGTGTGGCTCAAGCCCGTTCCCGAACCGATTCTCGGCCTGGGCCTGCTCCTGGTCGCCGGCGTCTTCATCTGGGCCACGCTGATCGGCCGGAACAAGCGGACGGCGAGAGTGACAGGCGAGGCGCCGACCGAAGCCGTCGACGAACTAGATGACGCGGGCGAGCCCCGCGGCAACTGACCAGATCACAACCACCAGAAGGAACACCGAAGCATGACGAACACAACTCGGAGGCAGGAACTACACGCGCGCCAGCGAGCCGCAACAGAGGCGACTCATCGCAAGAAGATCGTCAAGCGTTGGGTCTCCGTCGGCGCGGCACTCGCGGTCATTGCCGTGGTCGTTGGGATGCTCTTGACCTCACAGACGACGTCAGCAACCACACGCACAGTCGCGCCCGACTTCACCATGGCGACCACCAGTGGGAGTTCCGTGACGCTCTCCAAGCTGCGCGGGAAACCCGTTCTGCTCTACTTCAGCGAAGGAGCAGGCTGCGGAGCCTGCCTCGTGCAGATGACCGAGATCGAGAAGAAGCAGGCCGACTTCGATGCCCTCGGCATCACCGTCCTGCCGATCGTGATGAACTCCAAGGCCGACATCACCGCAGACATGACACGCTACGGAGTAAAGACGCCGTTCCTTCTCGACGACGGCACGGCATCGAAAGCGTACGGCACCCTTGGCAAAGGCATGCATGCCGAACTGCCCGGCCACAGCTTCGTCCTGATCGACGCCGCCGGTGTGCAGCGCTGGTACGGGGAGTACCCCTCCATGTGGCTCGAGCCCAGCGCGCTTCTGGACGAGATCAAGAAGCGCCTTCCGTGAGGACTCCCCACAGCCTGCGCCAAAGGGTCCCACTGCGGCCGTGGGTGTCAGTCTTGACGATCATGATTGGGTTCGCCATCACGGTCGCTGCCGCCCTTACAGTGTGGGGTCGAGGCCCCGCGAACGCAGCACTGCTGGGATTGCTTGCATCTGCGCCGGTCGGCGTCATCGCCGCGACCGCAGTCGCCGGCGCACGCAGGCACCATGGCGGCACCGTGCCGCAGTCCGGTTGCCACAGTTCGCTGCGGCTCCTCGTGGATCGTCGGCACACGCAGGCCCCTCGCTGAGCGGTGGCGAAGCTGAGGTTTGGCTGATAAACTATCAGCAAGACTTCAGCTTTGGGGGGCTCGGGATGACAGCAAGATCGACGGGTCGGCGAATTCAGCCGGTGGACGATCGCCTCCGGTCGAGAGCCCGACGAGCGAGCCAGCACATGTCGAGCCTGTGGACCGATGTGAGCCCCGCGCTGGCGGGGGCGACCGCAGCCGTCGCCCTGCTCCTTACTGCGGGCATCGGCGCCTTCATCACGGCCACGCCCTCACATGCCAACGCGGGGCCCCTGAACCAGGTCTTGAAGGCACCCGGCCTGGACGCAACGCCCGCGTCAGACCCGTCTACCCTCGCGGCGGAGCGAGACGACGCACTGTCCGCCGCCGCATCGCAGGTCGAGCGCGAGCGGGCAGCCTGGGTTTTGGCCAACCATCATCGTTGGAGCTCCGCAGCTGCCAAGAGCATCGAGACCGAGGCGGAACGGCTGCGGAATCTGAGCACCTTCCAGTGGCCCACCGAGGGTGAGGTGGGGTCGGGGTTCGGCTGGCGCATCCACCCGATCCTGCGCTACCGCAAGTTTCACGATGGCGCGGACATCGGTGGCGCGTGCAACAACCCGATCTATGCGGCGCAATCCGGCACCGTGGTCAGGACCGGCACTGGCTACAGCGGCGGCTCGGGCAACAACGTCCGTATCGACCACGGGCCCATCGAAGGCCACAACATCCAGACCGGCTACCTGCACATGACCCGGTTCATCGTGAAGGTCGGCCAGCGGGTCGACAAGGGTCAGCTGATCGGGTACGTCGGCAGTACCGGCCTGTCCACCGCCTGCCACCTACACCTCTCCCTCTACAAGGACGGCGTCGGCAGCGACCCCCTTGAATACGTGAAGAAGTAGCTTCGCTCGCCCGGGCCCCCGCTCGGTTCCCTCGGCAGAGGCGCACGGCGGGGCGACAACGGGCCAGGCGGTCCTTGCCTCGCCCCGTCCTGGCTCAGTGCGGCCAGATCCCCATCGGCGGATTGGTGCGCCCACGCACGGCCAACATCGCGGGAGCCGCTTTAGCATGGATCCGGCAAGAATGTGGCCGAGAACGGTCAAGAGTCGGTAAAGAATCTCCCTCGGTCGTACTTGTGCTGACCGCACCATAATGTCTGTCCAATGCCACAAGAAGTCAAAGTCTCGACCTTGCGCTATCGTCCGCGCGCATCCGCTCTCACCTCCAAACCCCCTAGCCATCGGGATGTTGGCCCGAGGGCGCGGATCCGAACCCTCAACCAAGTGGTTGCCGACAGCGAGCGCCTCACCTCCTAATTGAAAGGTGAAGACAGCGGCGCGAATCATGGTCGGAGCCATCGCAATGGTGCTCGCATTACCGGCGCTCCAGCCGGTCACCGCGGCGGTGGCCGTCTCCGACATCTCCAGGCAGAAGTTCATTTCGAGCCTGGTCAGCGCAGCGCAGAGCGCGCAGCGCAAGTTCGGGGTGCCCGCATCGGTGTCGATAGCGCAAGCGATCGAAGCCTCGAGCTGGGGAACCTCGCCCGCCACCAGCAAGGCGAAGAACTACTTCAACACGCCGTGCAGCGGGAGGATGACCGCCTCCCAGTACGCAGCCCTTGCCGAGGAACAGGTGGGCAAGCCGTACGTCCTGGGCGCGAACGGCCCCGCCCAGTTCGACTGCTCCAGCCTCGTGATCTACCTCAACAACAAGTCCGGCGCCTTCCGTATGGGGGACGACACCGCCTCCGGCTTGTACAACCGCTCGCGTCGGGTGACCGGGTCCCCGCAGGTCGGCGACCTGGTGTTCCTGCGCAACAACCCGGCGCGCGCCAACGGCATCGGCCACACGGCCGTCCTCACCAAGAAGCTGCCTGGCGGCGAGTGGCGCATCATCGAGGCACGGGGCCGCGCCTACGGCGTTGTCCGCAGCACGCTCAGCTTCTGGAAGCAACGCTCCTACTACGCCGGTTTGCGCCGTCTTCCGGCACTGTCCTTCGCCACTTCCGGGTCAAGCACCGCCTCTGCCGCCAGCCTCTACCAGTCCGGCTGCGTCACCATTGGGTCGACCGCGTACGCGAAGTTCAGCTCGCTCACCAACTCCTTCTACGCCAATGCGGCCGCGATCACGGGGGACTCCGCGTACAAGGCGGCCCGCTCGGTGATGTCCAGCGTGCCCAACTTCGTCAACGCGCTGGCGGCCGTCGTCAAGCCGAGGGACTCCGCGGTCTACGCGAAGACCCTGAATGGCCTCATCGACACTTACGGCCTCAACGAGTACAACGTGGTGCCGATCAGCCTCGTGCTGCAGGCGGGCGACTCCGGCGCGAAGGTGACCGCCCTTCAGAACCTGCTGAAGGCGGCCGGCTACAGCGTCTCCCCGACCGGCCAGTTCGACTCGGCGACCGTGTCCGCGGTGAAGAAGCTGCAGAAGGCGATGAAGCTCGAGGTAGACGGCCAGGCCGGCCAGTACACCCTGACCTCTGTCTTCGCCAAGATCGGTGCCGGCACCACCGGTGCCCGCACGAGCGCCCTCAACGCGCTGCTGGAGAGCCTCGGCTACAAGACCTCCGGCAACGACTCGTTCGGCTCAGCCACCACCTCCGCGCTCAAGTCATTCCAGGCGACCACCGGGCGCCGGGCCAGCGGCACCGCGGATGCCCAGACCTGGGCCGCGCTATTCATGTCGCTCGACTCCGCCGCGCCGAAGACCACCGGGTCCCCCAAAGTCGGCCAGACCCTCGGCGTCACCGCCGGCGACTGGGGTCCCGGCTCGGTGGCGCTGTCCTACCAGTGGTACCGGGGCGACAACCCAGTCGGGGGCGCCACCGGCGACAGCTACGCCGTCCAGCCGGCCGACGCCGGCGCGTCCCTGCGGGTCGCGGTAACCGGGCTGAAGACCGGCTACACCGTCACCGTCCGGACATCCGCCGCGACCGAGCTGGTCGAGAACGCCGACTTCACCGCCACCCCAGCTCCGAAGATCAGCGGCAGGCCGGTCGTCGGGGCGATTCTCACCGCCACGGCGGGCACTTGGTCGCCCAGCCCGGCCGCCCTCACCTACCAGTGGACCCGGGACGGCAAACCGATCAGCGGCGCCACCGGGAGCTCCTACACCGTGCAGGCCGCGGACATCCACGCCGCGCTGAGGGTCGCCGTGACCGGTAGCATGGCCGGCTACAACACCGTGACCAAGGCCTCTGACGCCACGGACCCGGTCGCCAAGGGCACACTGTCGGCGAAGAACCCATCGATCAGCGGCACCCGCCAGATCGGTAAGACCCTCACCGCAGTACCGGGCATGTGGTCGCCGTCGGGCGTGGCGCTCACCTACCAGTGGTACCGCGACTCGGCGAAGATCACCAAGGCGACCGGCAAGATCTACAAGCTGGTCAAGGCCGACAAGGACCAGAAGATCAGCGTCCGCGTCCGGGGAACGCTGGGCGGCTACATCACCCTCGAGAGGAGCTCAGCCAAGACCAGGATCAGCTAACCCGCCGTTCCTCCGCGCCGCGGGCGGTCTGGTGGGATGTGCGAGTGCGGGTTGCCGCAACGACGCGAGCCCTGCGCCGGATTGTGGTGCGAAGAGCGTGCCGACGCTGGGCATGCAGGCCACCCAAACCACGACCTGCAGCATCGTAGCCGTCGACGAGAAGTTGACGCCCTTCAGCAGGGCACCGGCGATGCTGAAGGGAGGGCCCACCGCCGCGACGTCGCTGACGACGCGCGGTCCAGACCCGGAAGGAGCCCGGCCCGCTGGAGGTCATGGACGCCGTAGGACGAAGCCCATGCGTCTACGACGATCAGGAATCCACCGAGGGCGGCGAAGGACTGCGCCAGGTTGACCGCACGGCGCCCGCTCAGTACGCGTAGCCGTCTCGACTGGCTTGCACGTGATCGCTGTCGAGCGGGACGGTGGCGGATTGCTCACGGTAACGGTCGAGTCGGCCTGGCAGGTGATGGCCGTGCCCGACCTGTGGGGCGGTCGCCTCGAGCCATGGCCGGCGCACCGTGCGGTTGGTCGATGCGCCGCGTTTCGACCGGCTCGTCGAAAGGCACGTAGGAGTGCGCCGAGCCCACCTGCCCGGTCCGGGTGTTCACCGAGCAGGACGAGAGGGACTGTCGGAATAACGGTGTGTAGGGGTCCGGCCTGATCCGAAAGGAGATGGCCGTGACTGACACGACCGAGATGACCGAGATGATCGATCCTGTGACGGGAGAGATCATCGATCAGAAGCAGCTCGCCGAGCAGCTGCTCGCCCAGGCCAAGGCTCAGGGAATGTCCCTGGTCGGCCCGGGCGGGTTGTTGTCCGGGCTGACCAAGCAGGTGCTGGAGACCGCCCTCGAGGCGGAGCTGACCGAGCACCTGGGCCACGAGCACGGCGCAGCGCCGTTGGGTACGAACATGCGCAACGGCACCCGCTCGAAGACGGTGCTGACCGAGATCGGGCCGGTCGAGATCGAGGTGCCCCGGGACCGGGACGGCTCGTTCACGCCGATCATTGTGCCGAAACGGAAACGGCGCCTGGACGGGATCGACCAGATCGTGTTGTCGCTGTCCGCGCGTGGGTTGACGACCGGGGAGATCGCCGCGCACTTCGAGGAGGTGTATGGGGCGAAGGTGTCCAAGGACACGATCAGCCGGATCACCGAGAAGGTCGCCGGCGAGCTCGCTGAATGGTCCAGCCGGCCACTGGACCCGCTCTATCCGGTGATCTTCGTGGACGCGATCGTGGTCAAGGTTCGCGACGGCCAAGTCCGCAGCACCCCGTTCTACGTGGTGATGGGCGTCACCACCAACGGCGAACGAGACATCCTGGGGATCTGGGCCGGCGACGGCGCCGAGGGCGCAAGGTTCTGGCTGCAGGTGTTCTCCGAGTTGAAGAACCGCGGCGTCGACGACGTGCTGATCGCCGTGTGCGACGGGCTGAAGGGCCTGCCGGAGGCGATCACCACCACCTGGGACCGCACCGTCGTGCAGCAGTGCATCGTCCACCTCATCAGAAACTCGTTCCGCTACGCCGGCCGGCAACACCGCGACCAGATCGTCAAGGCCCTCAAGCCGGTGTACACCGCCCCGTCGGAGGCCGCGGCCAGGGATCGGTTCGCCGAGTTCGCCCACGATTGGGGCGGGCGCTATCCGGCGATCGTCAGGTTGTGGGAGAGCGCGTGGGCCGAGTTCGTGCCGTTTCTGGAGTACGACGTGGAGATCCGACGCGTGATCTGTACGACGAACGCGATCGAGAGCATCAACGCCCGCTACCGGCGGGCGGTGAACGCCCGCGGCCACTTCCCCAACGAGGCCGCCGCCATGAAGTGCCTGTACCTAACCACCCGAAGCCTTGACCCCACCGGCCACGGGAAGGCACGCTGGGTCGTCAGGTGGAAACCCGCCCTGAACGCCTTCGCGATCACCTTCGCAGGCAGGTTCGAGAGAACCACTCACTAGAAACCGCCGGGCCTCACACACCGTTTATCTGACAGACCCGGACGAGACTATCGCCAAGCCGCAGGCATCGCACCGCGTGGTCCTGGCGGTAGGCGCGGTGCCTCCGATCCGTCGCGAGCACGCCACCCAGCTCTCGCTGGTTCCGCACGCGGAACATATGCGTGCCGCAAGAGCATTTGGTCCGGCGGCTCCGTGGTCTCCCGGCCAGATCTCGGCCTACCTGAACTGCGATCCGCGAGTCTCCGATGAGATGCCTGCGCCGAACGTTGAAGGCGGTGCCGTGGGCGCATCCTCCTGGACCGTGTGATCGCGGCGGCCATTGTTCTCGGAACCGGCATGGCCGGACGCGCCACAACCACCGCCGTGTCCGCCGTGTCCGCTGCGGTGCATTCCGAAATACGTCAACATCATGGCCGCGACGGCAACGACGAACAGCCAGTTTCGAGCAAGAAAGCCCAACATGATGATTCGTACCCTTCTAAGCGTGCCTCGTCGATTCCGCGCCAGGCAAGGCTGTCAACTCCCGCACAACTGTTGCCGTCTCGGTCTAGCCAATGACCGCTTCAGCATCCGGCGAATCGCGGAGCGGGAGAGCAAGGCTTCTGTTGGCGTCGCTTGGTGGGTGGACAAGCTGGCTGAGCGACGCGGCAACTGGCGGCCACTCGTTCTCCTCGGGCAACCTGTCGGTTCAGCCGTGGTGGCTGGCGTGCTCGTCCTCGACGGCGGCGGGAATGCCGACGCTCGCTGGTGGTGTCGTGGGACTGGCCTGGCTCCCCGACAGGGCCGGGCCGATAACGAAGGCGGAAAACAGGAACAACGCGGTGAAGGCCAGAACTCCGATGAGGGGCGCTATGCGGCTGCCGAATCTGTGCCGCAGTCGCCGCAGCATGGGGATGCTCAGCACGAGGCCCGCGACATAGAGGATGGCGTTGCCCCACAGGCCGGCCAGAAGCACCGTGCCGGCGAAGATCCCGACGTGGTGAAGGACGTGTGGCAGCACCCCAAGTAGAGCTCCGATCCCAGCCCTGGCAGCCGCCCAGGCGGCTCGCGCCCGCTCCTTAAGGGTCTTCCGGCGGACTCGCCGAGCGTCCTGAGCCTCGCCCAGCTCGGCCGTCGCATCGGGAAGAACTATGAGCTGTTCCATGAATCAAGCTTGGCCCGGGCCGGGATGTGCTGAGCGCAGGTGTGGCCAAGGTTTGGCCAAGATCGACGGACACCACGACCGGCAACCGTTCCCGTTCCAGGGCAGTTGTAGACGACCTGCCCCGCCGGCAACCGGACGCTCACGGGAAGAGGTCAGTGCGGCTTGGCGGGAGCAGGTTGCGCCGCCCGCGTGGGCCCGGCTTGAACGACGAGCCACATGGCCACCAGCACCGCTGCGAGCCCCGCTGCGGTCCACCCGCTGGGTAGGGCTCCGAACGCCGCGGCGGACAGGACGATCCCGAACACGGGGGTGAGGAACGTCCAGGCGGTGAGGATATCGAGGCGGGATCGGCGCGCCTCAGTGAACCAGGCCACGGTGGTGCTCGCGGTGCCCACCAGTGCGAGGAACAGCAGGGAGAGGATGAACAGGGGGGTCCAGTTGATGGCGGGCGGCCCCTCTGTCACGGCGGCGAGACCCGCCAGCACAGCACCGCCGATGAGCAGGTGCCAGCCCGTGGCCACGATCACGTCGATGTCGTTCAGGCGGCGAGACAGAAGCGTGCCCGCGGTGAGTGCGGCAGCGGAGAGCAGCGAGAGTCCCGCCCCGGCGCCACCGCCGCCCGGCACGGCGACAACGATCAGACCAGTGAAACCGATGGCGATCCCTGCGGTTGCCCGGAGGGACAGACGTTCGCCGTAGAGCCACCATGCGGGGAGCAGGATGAGGAGGGGCTGGGCGTTCGCGAGCACGGCTGCGGTTCCGGTGGCCAGGCCCGCGACGCCGGCGAACATGCCCCCGAAGCCGACGGTCACGTTGACCAGGCCCAGCAGCGCGATCCAGGCCCAGTCCTGGCGCCGGTGCGGGGTGGGGAGGCGCTGGACGGCGGCAAGGGCGACGAGGGCACCTCCGGCGACCAGTGCGCGCAGAGCGGCGTACCACAGGACCGGCGCGTCCCGGAGCCCCCAGTCGATGGCCACGAAGCACGCACCCCAGGCCGCAGTGATCCATAGCATCCGTGCTGGGCGGGGCGACGTCGGTGTCCCGCCCAGCACGGCACGGGCGCCCCGGGTCACGGCCATCAGCGGTTGCCGGCCGGAGCCGATCCCGGCGGTTCGGCTTCGCGGCTGGCGCGCTTCGGTACCGTCGTCGCCGGTTGCTGGGGAAGCCGCAGTCGTTTCAGCAGGAGTGCGTTGACCGCGACGATCACCGACGAGCCCGACATTGACAAGGCCGCGATCTCCGGGCTGAGCGAAAGGCCCAGCGACCGGTAGAACACCCCAGCGGCGATGGGCAGGGCGATCGCGTTGTAGCCGATCGCCCAGCCAAGGTTCTGCCGCATCTTTCGCAGGGTGCCTCGGCCGATGCGGAGTGCGACGGGGACATCGAGAGGGTCTGAGCGCATCAGAACGATGTCTGCGGTTTCGATAGCCACGTCGGTGCCGGCGCCGATCGCTACGCCAATGTCGGCAGTGGCCAAGGCGGGCGCGTCGTTCACGCCGTCACCCACCATGGCAACCCTCTTGCCCGACCGCTGCAACTCGGCGACCTTCTCGGCCTTGTCCCCGGGCAGCACTTCGGCGATCACGGTGTCAATCCCCAGGTGGTCGGCGATCCGGCGGGCGGTGGCCTCGTTGTCGCCGGTCAGCATGACAACTTCGATGCCCAGCTTGTGCAGGGCATCGACTGCCCTCGCCGCGGTCTCGCGCGGGGCGTCGGCGAGGGCGATCACCGCGACGGCTCGACCGTCCACCGCCGCCAGCACGGCGGTGCGGCCTGCGGCGGCCAACTCGTCGCGCACCTGACCCAGGTCGCCGAGTTCGACGTTCTCCTGCGTCATCAGCCGTCGATTGCCCACCACAACCCTGTGTCCCTGCACGGTTGCGATGGCGCCGTGCCCGGCGACGTTGCGGAAGTCGGACGCGAGGTGGACGGGGACTGCGGCCTCGGCCGCACGGACCGCGACCGCCCGGGCGAGTGGATGCTCCGACTCTCGCTCCACAGCCGCCACAAGGGCGAGCACCTCGTCCTGGGCCATGCCCTGGGCGACGACATCGGTGATCTCCGGCGCACCCTTGGTCAGGGTGCCGGTCTTGTCCATCACTACCGTGTCGATCCGGGCTGAGGTCTCCAGAGCGGTCGCGTTCTTGAACAGGATGCCTCGCCTGGCGCCCAGCCCCGTGCCCACCATGATCGCCGTCGGGGTCGCCAAGCCCAGGGCATCGGGGCAGGTGATCACGACAACGGTGATCGCGAAAAGGATCGCCGTCGGCACGCTCGCGCCCACCGCCAGCCACACCAGGAAGGTGCCCGTGCCGCCGATGAGTGCGACGAAGACCAGCCAGAACGCGGCCCGGTCCGCCAGGCGCTGGCCTGGAGCCTTGGAGTTCTGGGCCTCCTGGACCATTGCAACGATCTGAGCAAGGGCGGTGTCCTCACCGACCTTGCTCGCCCGGGCCCGCAGGCTACCCGAAATGTTGATCGAGGCACCGATGATCTCCTCCCCGGGAGTCTTGCTCACCGGCATGGACTCACCAGTCACCATCGACTCGTCGACCTCCGACTGACCCCCCTCAACTACTGCGTCCACCGGAATCTTCGCGCCGGGACGCACCAGCAACAGGTCGCCGACAACGACCTCGGCCGTGGGCAGCTCAACCTCGACCCCGTCCCGAATCACGACCGCCCTGGGCGGGGCCAGTTCGAGCAGGGTACGCACAGCGTCGTTGGCCCCGCCCCGAGCCCTCATCTCGAACCAGTGACCCAGCAACACGAACGTCGCCAGCACAGTGGCTGCCTCGTAGAAGACCTCACCACCACCGGTCAGAGTGATGAACAAGCTGTACAGCCAGCCGGTGCCCACCGCCACTGCCACCAGCACCATCATGTCCAGCGTCCGGGCACGAAGGGCACGGTAGGCGCCGTCGAAGAAGATCCACGCCGAGTAGAAGATGACCGGCAACGACAAGACCAGCATGAACACGTCGTCCCGCAGCCCGAACGGTGCCGAAACGGAGAAGCCGAGCAGGTCCCGGCCGATCGGCGACCACAAGGTGATCGGGATCGACAGCAGCAGCGCTACCAGGAAGCGGGTACGCATGTCCCTAACCATGTCCTCCATCGACCCGCCACCGTGATGTCCGCCGTGCCCCATCACATCCTGAGCAGAGCGGCCAGCCCCGTCGTGCCCGGCATGGGCGCACTGCCCCGCCGGCTCCGTCGCCGCCCCGTGACCCGCATGGCCCTCGTGACCGTCGTGCCCTGCATGATCGGCATGGGCGCCCTGCCCCGCCGGTTCCGTCGCCGTCCCGTGACCGGCATGGCCTTCGTGACCGGCATGGCCCTCGTGACCGGCATGGGCGCCCTGTCCCGCGGCGGGCTCGTCCATGGGGATGCACACGTGCTCCGGCACTGACCGTCCCTGGCAGTGGTAGCCGCACTCGACCACCCAGTCCACCAGTTGGGCCACAGAGGTCCTGGCTGCGTCGTAGGTGACGGTCGCGGTTTGGGACGTGGCGCTGGCCCTGACCGCAAGCACGCCCGGACGGCGCAACAGGGTCTTCTCGATAATCGGCTCAGAGGTGGCCCAATGCAGACCACGCACCTCAAGGACCGTCGTCTGACTCTTCATAGTCGGTTCGTCCCTTCTTCCTGAGGATCAGAGGCGATCGCTGTACGAGCAATCGCGTTACACAGGAGGCGATCCGCGATCGCAGCTCCACATATGGTGGGCCGTGCAACCAACGATGCCCGCAGCAGCCAGGGCGCCGACGCGCCCCGATGTCGAGGACGGCACACGGCCAAGACCCGAGACCCCCGGAGAGCAGATGCGCTCAGTGCCAACTGCCAGCCCGCCAGCGTCGCTCCCAAGCAGCACTACGCCTGCCAGCCGAGCACGCCTGCGTTGCCGAATGTAGCTGGACACACTCACCGACTCCCCTTCTGGCTTTCTTCGTCTGTCGGACCGCCCTGCTGGCAGTACCCCGTGGGGGTATGTCCCCAATTGGACCCCGCGCAGATAGGAATCCGGGTGCCCGTGCATCAAGGTTCGGTCAAGAATGGGCGCGGTCTCCCTGCTCAACAAGAGTGTCCGAAGTTGAGTCCAGCTGAGTGGTGGGCGGCGCGGTGCTGCTTCGGTCCTGTTGCAGCGGCGGTCAATGGGTGATGCGTCGAGAGACTCTCACGACCGATCGACGACGCGCTGGTGGGTGCCATCGACCGCTCCACGTCCTGACGGACCGCCGCCGGTTGGCGTCCCAACCTGCGCCCGATCTGGCGTCGCGGCGTCCCATGCTCGGCATGGTGCTGTCGCTGGACTGGACCTCCAGCACCGGCCTGGCCGTGTCGGTCGTGCTCTCCCTTGCGCTCAACGAGGGCACCGCCGTGCCGGGCGGTGACTCCACCGGGCCTGGCTCGCTCGTCCTCGGGATTCCGTCCGTCGTTGCCGGGCTTGCCTTCGGCCAGCTCAAGCGGAACGCTGGTCTGGGTTGGCCAGCACCACCGTGGCATCCAAGTGGCCGGCGGCGTGTCCATGACGCTCCTCGACGGTCTGCTCCTGACGGGTGTCCGGGGCGGTTGTCGGCCGGCCGCGCCACCGTCAAGGATGAAGAGCCACCTCGTCGCCTCGGGACCGATAGACCAGGACAAGTTGCTTGCGTGCAGGCGTGCCTCGAGTGCAGCGAGGCGTGCACCATCCGCGCCGACGCGTGCCTCGGCGAGGACATGGTTGCCGGACTGCGAGCCTGCATCCGCATGAACCAGGACCGCGCAACCATCTGCGCCGCCACCGCTGAGGTCCTGTCCCGGCAGACCGCGACGAATGCCGATGTCCTTCGTGCGCTGGCGGAAGCCTGCAAGACGGCCTGTCACGCGCGCGCCGAGGACTGCGATCGACACGCGGAAATGCACGACCATTGCCGCGTATGTTCCGAGAGCTGTCGTAACTGCGAGCGAGCATGCCGACTTCCTCAGCGGCGTGATCGACAACCACCAGATGGCCGTGATGATGGCGGAGCCATGCGAGCAATAGGCCGTGCATGCTGAGCTGCGGGCCCTGTGCGAGTCCATCATCGACACCAGTCCGAGGAGATCCAGCTGATGCGGACCTGGCTCGCCGACTTGTACGGCATCTCCCACGAGCCTGATGAGCACGGGCGAGATAGCGTCCATGATGGAGCTGGACCGGCTCGCGGCCGGGCGGTACGAGGTCGCATTCCTCAAAGGCGATGATCAGGCACCACGAGGCCGCCATCCGGGAGGCGACGCACTGCTTGCATCGCGCCGAGCATCCTCAGCTCGATGCATTGTGCTCCTCGATACGCACAACGCCCCTGTCGGAGGTGGCCACCATGCAGCGGTGGCTCAGCGCCTGGTACCACAAGGCACCGCGACGCCACTAGCAGCGGCTGACTCGGGGGCCGGTCCGGCTTGAACATCGCCGTTCCACGGTGGCGCTGACCCGCACTCACCCGGCCAGCTCCGGCCTCGGCCAAGTCCTGGTCCCGACCACGGCCGGGATAACGTGGCGAGCATGATCCACCACCTTGTGACCAACCCGTGCCGAGACGCGTGTGGCACCGAGGAGACAGACGCAGTCTTCGAGGGGTCGCCGGTCTACCGCTGCCCGGGGTGCGAGTCGACGTGGGCGGAAGTGCCAGTGCAGGGCGTTCAGGCCACCCCGCTGGGCGCCGATCATGCCGGCGAGCAGGCGAACTGAGCCTGCCTACCGCTAGACCCGAAGCCGGGGTCGATCACCCGCACCACGATGACTCCGGCGCGACCCCGCAGGGGCTCGCCGGCTGCAGTGTTCAGGCCTGCGGACTCCCGACGCCACCCGTGCACTCCCCACGCGGCTCGGGCGCCTTGCTGCCGTCGGCATGTGCTGCGACGAAGCGAGCCAGTCGGGGATCATTTGCCGAGTCAAGCTTCAGTTGAACACCCCACGCCGACGCAACGACCGGAGCTGGAAGCCCCGACATTGGGCTGAGCAGTCCGTATGGCTGGTTCCGGACGGCGTTCTGCAGGGCGGTGATTTGGTCGGCAGGAAGCTCGGGCTGGTAGGTGATCCAGAACGCACCGTGTTCGAGTGAGTGGACCGCAGGCTCGTTGGGAATCGGCTCGGTGTAGATGCCGCAGTTCTCCCACACCGCGGCATGGTCGCCACCCACCGGCGGTGTGACCGAATAGTTCACCGTCCCCGCGACATGCCCCCTTGACTGATCGGCAAACGTCACCTCGCCGGTTGGCATAGCGGCAGACGAATCCGGACGGTTCAGCAGGGCGACCGCGGACACGATCAGGGCGACAACGACGGCCAAGGCCCCTCCGAGCACCAGCAGCCGACGCCTCTGCTTCTTCTGCTCGGCCACCCGAGCGGCCTCGCGAAGGGCTTCTCTGCGGGAGTTGGGCTTGGGGGGTTGCGGCATGTCGGATCCTTGGTGGTCGTCCGGGAGGGTCGGGGTGCTCCCAATTCTCGCATTCCCCGTTGTCAGCACGGTCCAGACGGCGTGAAGGTTTGGTGAAGAACGCCGAGATGGGGCCAGCGGCTCTGGGCCAGCGCAGCCTTCCTCGCACGTGGGGTCATGGGAGGCTCCTCGGCACGCACGCGCTTGCCGGCGCAAGCATCGGAGGTGGTGCGCCCGGGAGCGGCACCGCCTCGCCGGAAGGCGAGAGCACATTTGGACCCAGCCCAACTGCGCTGGCTGCCCGGCAACGCCCGACCTGACCGCCGAGGCGCACGCCCTTGCCGGAGTTGCTCCCACGACGAAGGGCCCGCACGGCTGGCCCAACCGGCTGCCGGCTGGCCCCAAGTAGCGGACGGGGCATATCAAAGGTTGCGTTAGGTTGTGGTATTGGAGTATGAAGATTCGGTCAAGATGTTCGGGACGAGCGCATTTGAGGTGCGCCCTTTCCGACATCGCCTAAACCGGTCCCGGCGAGCAAAGTCTCGACTTCGCAAGGCCCTCCTCAAACCCCCACTACGGTGCAGATGCCCTAGTCGCACATCCGTTGAGGCCCGGTGCGGCGCCCAACTCTCAACCAGGCGCTTGCCGTCACGGAGCAACACAATCCTTAATTGGCTGATGAAGACGCTGACCAGAATGCTGCTGGGCACAATCGCGATAGCGCTCGCACTCACCGGCTCAATCGCCGCGCCGACGACAGCTGCCGCGGCGTCGGACACCAGCAAGCAGAAGTTCATCTCCAGCTTGGTCAGCGCAGCTCAGAGCACGCAGCGAAAGTTCGGGGTACCCGCATCGGTGTCGATAGCGCAAGCGATCGAAGCCTCGAGCTGGGGAACGTCGCCCGCCACCAGCAAGGCGAAGAACTACTTCAACACGCCGTGCAGCGGGAGGATGACCGCCTCCCAGTACGCAGACCTTGCCGAGGAACAGGTCGGCAAGCCGTACGTCCTCGGTGCGAACGGCCCCGCCCGGTTCGACTGCTCCAGCCTCGTGATCTACCTAAACAACAAGTCCGGCGTCTTCTTGATGGGAGACGACACCGCCTCCGGCATGTACAACCGCTCGCGTCGCGTGACCGGGTCCCCGCAGGTCGGCGACATGGTGTTCCTGCGCAACAACCCGGCGCGCGCCAACGGCATTGGCCACATGGCGGTCCTGACGAAGAAGCTGCCTGGCGGCGAGTGGCGCATCATCGAGGCACGGGGCCGCGCCTACGGCGTTGTCCGCAGCACACTGAGCTTCTGGAAGCAACGCTCCTACTACGCCGGGTTGCGCCGTCTTCCAGCACTGTCCTTCGCCACGTCCGGATCCAGCACCGCCTCGGCGGCCAGCGTCTACCAGTCCGGCTGCGTCACCATCGGGTCGAAGGTGTACGCGAAGTTCAGCTCGCTCACCGACTCGTTCTACGCCAATGCGGCCGCCATCACCGAGGACTCCGCATACAAGGCGGCCCGCTCGGCGATGTCCAGCGTGCCGAAATTCGTGGACGCCCTGGCCGACGTGGTGAAGTCGAAGGACTCCTCGGCCTACGCGAAGACGCTGAACTCGCTCATCGACACCTACAACCTCAACGACTACAACGTGGTGCCGATCAGCCTCGTGCTGGAGTCGGGCGACTCCGGCACAAAGGTGACTGCTCTGCAGAGCCTGCTGAAGGCGTCCGGCTACAGCGTCCCCCCGACCGGCCAGTTCGACTCGGCCACCGTGTCGGCGGTGAAGAAGCTGCAGAAGGCGAAGAAGCTCGAGGTCGACGGCCAGGCCGGCCAGTACACGCTGACCGCCGTGTTCGCCAAGATCGGCGCCGGCACCACCGGTCCCCGGACCACGGCACTCAACACCCTGCTGGAGAGCCTCGGCCACAAGACCTCCGGCGGCGGCTCGTTCGAGTCGGCCACGATCTCCGCACTCAAGTCGTTCCAGTTGACCGCCGGACGTCCCGCGAGTGGCAGCGCAGACGCCCAGACCTGGGCCGCGCTGTTCATGTCGCTCGACTCCCCGGCGCCGAAGGTCACTGGCTCCGCCAAGGTCGGCCAGACACTCAGCGTCACCGCTGGCACCTGGGGCCCAGGGCCCGTGGCCCTGTCCTACCAGTGGTACCGCGGGGATGCCGCCGTCAGCGATGCCAACAGCGACAGCTACACGGTCCAGCCGGCCGACGCCGGCAGATCCCTGCGGGTCGCGGTGACCGGGCTGAAGACGGGCTACACCGTCACCGTCCGGACGTCTGCCGCGACCGAGACTGTCGACAATGCCAACTTCACCGCCAGCCCGGCTCCGAAGATCAGCGGCAAGCCCGCGGTCGGTCTGAAGCTCACCGCCACGGCCGGCACCTGGTCACCGGGCCCGGTCGCCCTCGCCTACCAGTGGACCCGAGACGGCAAGTCGATCAGCGGCGCGACCGCGAGCACCTACATCGTGCAGGCCGCGGACGTCAACGCCGCGCTGAGGGTCTCCGTGACCGGGACGATGACCGGCTACAACCCTGTCAACAAGACCTCTGACGCCACCAACCTCGTCGCCAAGGGCACGCTGGCGGTGAAGAATCCATCGATCAGCGGCACCCGACAGGTCGGCAAGACCCTCACCGCGGCGCCGGGCACCTGGGCGCCGTCCGGTGTCGCACTCACCTACCAGTGGTACCGCGACAAAGCGAAGATAGCCAAGGCCACCGGCAAGACCTACAAGCTAGTCAAGGCCGACAAGGGCAAGAAGATCAGCGTCCGTGTCCGAGGCACGCTGGCTGGCTACACCACCCTCGAGAAGAGTTCGAGCAAGACCAAGGTCATCTGACGGGCACGGCACCCTCCCGCACACAAGTGGCACCCTGCACGGGCAGCAGGAGGGAACCGCTGTGTACATCTGCACCGCACGCCACGGATCGGACGATCAACGTTCGGCCAGATGAAGGCTGCGGCGGACGATCCAACCCCTGAGGTACAAACGCTCCATCGCAACCAGCGCAACCGAGTGACCACGCCGCTGCGCGGCCGCCCGATCATCGCCGGGTCGTGGACAAAGCGCGAGCCGCCGTCGCGCCTGTCGTCCCCCACCTCTGGGCGGCCATGGATGTCGAGAAAGGGACGACCGTCGTTCGCCTGCACGACCACCATTGCGTGCAGCAGGCCCATCTTGGGCTGAGATCGTGCGAAGAAACTGGGCTAACCGAGCGCGTGGGCCATCAGCTAGGCCCACGATAGGCCCACGGAACCGAATTCATCAGCTGAATTGCGGTCCCCACAAGGGAATACACCGGTCGGGCTGACAGGATTTGAACGAGGCCGTTGGGCCCATCGTCGATGCACTCGTGACTAGCCTAAAGACCGTAGCCACAAGGCATTATGCGGCCGGATCCAGCGACCCATGGCGAGCTTCGAGTCGGCTCAAATCGGTTGATGTAGGCTTGCGCTACAGCACGTATATAGCACGCGGGCCGCCAGTCGCTATAGCACGCGGAGGACCCCCGCCAGGCGGGACACCTGAGGCCGCGATTCCGGGGCTGGACCACTGAGCCGAGATTGGAGGCGTCGATGGCTACATTCTCCCCCACCTCAGAAGGCCTACCCGATTACAGCCTGGACACGTCTTCCACCACGACCGCAAAGCCGTCTCGCTCGGATACGTCGAAGAGCCCTCGGTTGGCGCCAGCGGAACCCGAAGCTACTGCCAGGAAGAGGACCCGCCGCGGGTTCGGCTGGGTACGCAAGCTTCCTTCGGGCCGCTACCAGGCCAGCTACCTCGACCCCCACGGAACGAGGATCTTCGCGAAGGTCGTCGAGAGCGGCAAGGTGCTCCCGCTGACGTTCCTGGACAAGAAGACTGCCGAGGCCTGGCTGAGCCTACGCCAGGCGGAGCTGATCGAGAACCGCTGGAAACCCGCCCTGGCCCGGGAGCCGGAGGAGGTCGGCTTCGCCGAGTACGCCGAGCGCTGGCTGACCTCCCGCGAGCTGAGCCCCAAGACCCACGCCGAGTACCGCCGGATTCTGGATGGCAACCGACTGGGCTACTTCAGGGACTTCGCCCTCACCGAGATCCATCCGGCGATGATCAAGACCTGGTGGAACGCCCAGGATCCCCGCTACCCCACGGCCCGACGCAAGGCCTACGACGTGCTCCACGCCATCCTCGAGACCGCCTCTCGGCAGGACGAGGACACCGACGCGCCCCCGCTGATCCCGAACAACCCCGCCCGGCTCTCCGCGAAGACCAAGAACAGCACCCCAGCCAGCCGGCCAAAGGGAAGCATCCGACCTGCGACGTTGGCCGAGTTGACCACGATCATGGACGAGATGCCGCCTCGTTACGCGGCGATGGTGCTGCTCGCAGCTTGGTGCGCTCCACGCTTCGGCGAACTCACCGAACTCCGTCGCCGAGACCTGTTCATCAACCGCGATCCGGAGGGCAATCCGGTGGATGGCACCCTCACCATCACTCGCGCCGTTGTGTGGCCCGACCCCGACACCCCGATCGTGAAGGCGCCGAAGAGCTTGTCTCGCGATGTCGCGATTCCGCCGCACATCCTCGGGCCGCTCTTGGCCCACCTCGACAACTTCGCCGCTCCCGGGCCTGACGGGCTGCTGTTCCCCGCGGTCGAGTCCGGCGGCCACATGAAGCACGGCGCCCTCTACAAGGTCTACCGTAGAGCCCGCAAAGCCGCCGGACGTCCCGACCTCCGCTGGCACGACCTGCGCCACACTGGCGCCACCCTCGCCGCCCAAGCCGGCGCCACCCTCGCCGAACTCATGAACCGCCTCGGCCACTCCACCGTCACCGCAGCACTCATCTACCAACACGCAGCCGCCGGCCGCGACGCCGAAATCGCACGACGACTCTCCGCCATCGCGAAGGCCGAAGTCCCGTCAGGCCCGGGTGGGCAGGCGTCGTAGCAGAGGCTAGGACTGAGTGGGACTGACACAGTCCAGGAAGATCCGAGATGGCGAGAGGCCGGTGTGGCCGAGGCGGCCCGATCGCGTCCCTGTGTGAGCTACGCGGCACAGCTCCCGACGAACGCAGCCACCGGACCAAGCGCGGCCACATCGAGGCGATAGTGGGGTCTGCTGCACGATCAGGTGACAGTGGTTAGTCACGCAGCCTGATCGGCTGTCGTGGTCATGATGGTCTCGTATTCGATGGGGGTCAATCGGCCGAGCCCGTCTTGGCGACGCCGTCGGTGGTAGGTGCGTTCGATCCAGGTGACGATGGCGATCCGGAGTTCGTCGCGGGTGGCCCACGTGCGGCGGTTGAGGACGTTCTTCTGGAGCAGGGAGAAGAAGGATTCCATCGCGGCGTTGTCGCCGCAGGCCCCGACCCGCCCCATCGATCCGACCATGTCGTGCCGGTGGAGTGCACCGACGAACTTCCTGCTGCGAAATTGCGATCCTCGGTCGGTGTGGACCACACAGCCGGCAACGTCGCCGCGGCGGGCGGCGGCGTTGTTGAGGGCGGTGACGGCGAGGCGGGACTTCATCCGTGAGTCGATGGAGTATCCCACGATCCGGTTGGAGTACACGTCCTTGAACGCGCACAGGTACAGCTTGCCCTCGTTCGTCCAGTGCTCGGTGATGTCGCCGATCCACAACTCGTTCAGGGCCGTAGCGGTGAACTCGTGCCGGGTGCGGCCCTTCTCATCAGTGACGGCGCACAGGTCGTCGTGGACCGGCGGGCCCGGCTTCTTGCCGTTGCGGCCGCGTTTCTTCCCGAACGCCGACCACCAGCCGTTGTCGGCACAGATCCGCCACGCGGTGCGCTCAGCCATCACCTGGCCGGCCTCACGCGCCTCATCAGCCAGGAACCGGTAGCCGAACTCCGGATCGTCACGGTGGGCGTCGAACAAGGCGTTCGCCCGGTGCGCCTCGACCAGCTCGGCGTCGGTGATCGGGTGGGCCAGCCACCGGTAGTACGGGCCCCTGGCGAGCTTCAACACCCCGCACGCGACCGTGACGGGGATCCCGCCCGCGGCCAGCTCTTTGACGAGCGGGTACATCATTTTCCCGGCAGGTTCGCCTGCGACAGATACGCCGCTGCCCTCCGCAGGACCTCGTTCTCCTGCTCGAGCAGCCGGATCCGCCGCTTCGCCTCCCGCAGCTCCGCGGACTGAACCTGAGTCGTGCCGGGCCGCTCACCGTCGGCGATGTCGGCCTTCTTCAGCCAGTCGTACAACGTGGTGAAGTGGATCCCGAAGTCCTTGGCGATCTGATCCAGCCCGACACCGGGCTCACGGTTCCTGGCGACACGAACCACGTCGTCACGGAACTCCTTGGGGTACGGCTTCTTCGACACGGTGGACATCCTCCCAGCCCAGCCCGAAGGCTAGGCAGATCAGTTGTCACCTATCCGTGCAGCAGACCCGTGCACCCATCGCCCACGCTGCTCCCGCTGCAGAAGCCCGGCCTCCACCAGCTTCTTCAGGTGATGGGAAAGGGTCGGCTGGGAAATTCCCAAAGCCGCTGGAAGGTGGCAGGCGCACGCTGTGGTGTCTGGTGAGTCTGCGACCAGGCGAAGGAGCCGGAGCCGTACCGGGTCTGCCAGCCCCTTCAGCACGGCGGCCAGCCGCTCGGCCTCTCCGGCTGACATCAGCGTGTCGTAGCTGGCGGGCGCACACTGCAGAACGGCCAGGGATCGGGTCATGTCCAGAGTCTAGCCACATCGACATCGATAGATATGACGGGCGTTGCGGCCTCCAGGGTGCGGTGCTTACCTACCGGTCCATTGGGTCAGTCAGCCCCGCGAGCAGCGCCCGGACCCGTTCGGCGATGTCGTCGCACATCAGCCGGACTCGTTCCAGGCCGTCGATTCCGCGGTCCGCCGGGTCGGGAATCACCCAGGTGTCGATGGGGGCACGCATGCCAGGAACTGAAGCAACCTTGGCTTCATTCCCCAGGATGACGACCCGGTCGGCGTCGATCAGCATGGCCGTATGGAGGCGGGTTGGCACCTGATCGGACATGTCGGCGCCAAGTTCAGCGGCCGCCTCCGCCGAAACGTCGTGCACCCGTGCATCAGGCTCAGTGCCGGCAGATCGGACCTCAACAGGCCCGCCGGCCAGCAACCGCATGATGGCTGCCGCCATCTGGGACTTGCCGGCGTTGTGGACACACACGAAGAGCACACTCGGCCGTTGAGTCACCGCACCTCCTGATCAGTTGCCCTCAGCGCTGCCTCAGATGCAGGCGATCCCTGCACGTTCTTGATGCGGCCTCACGTTAAGGCGGGGTTCGCGCATTGGCTACGGCCCGTCGCCGATCGACGCCCGATCGAGCTTGCCATCACCCGACCACCTGAGTTGCGTCCATCACCGACTACGTGGTGTCGGCATCGATCGAGGGCCGCAAGCCGGCCGCCTGACCCAGCCTCAGCAGCTGCTCGGCGGTGCGATCAGGCTGGCATAGTCCGCGCCGAGCGCAGCACTGACCTCGCGGGCCGCGACCGGGAGGAACTTCTTGACGGTGTTCGTGGCCCGAAGGTGGTTCATGAGCACCTCGTTCGCCCGGACGGCCGCTTGGCTGCGGCGGAGTTGGTCCACCTGTTCCTGGCTGGGGGTGAGGCCCGCCTGCTGGGTGCGCAGGTAGCTGGCTTGCGGGCCCTGCAGGGCCACCATGACCTGCTGCGCGGACGGGTCTTCTGCTAATGCTGTGCTTGCCGCCACATATTCGGCGACGGCCGGAGCCTCGCGGAGGGCGTGGCTGAACGCGAGGGCTGCGTCGCGGAGTTCGGTTGAGAGCATTGTGTCTTCCCCTGTCAGCCGCAGCAGCCGCCGGAGCGGCTGTTCGCGGCGAAGTCGATGCCGATCTCGGTGCTCACGATGGACGCCGTCTCGCGGCAGACGGCCTGGAAGGCTTCGGTTGCCGCCACGTACGCCGCCACCGAGGGGACGGAGTACATGGCCTGCTGGCAGTGGTCCAGTTCAGCTCGCTGGGATTCCTGGAGGAGCCCCGTCGTGATTTCGGTCCGCAACTGCTGCTGGAGGCGGTCGAACGCCGCGATCGCGGCATCCGCCTGAGGGTCGACCGAGATCGCCTGATCGGCAGCGAGGAGGGCAGTGAACTCGGGGCTCGCCTTGAGTGCGGCGCCGAACGCGCCCGCCGCGGCGAGGGCCCCCGCTTCGGCCTGGGCCGGCGCCTGGATGGTGGGATTCAGCATTGTTGTCGGGTCTCCTTTGAGCGACGAGCGGTGTGGGCGGGGCCGGGTCTGCGCACCGCCGTTGTGTGGTGTATTGCGAGCTACCTCAGGACGCCAGCATGGCGAGGCGTTTGGGTCCGGTTGGTTCCTCTTGGAGTAGCGGCACGATGGCCAGCCGGCGGGCGCGGGCCCGTACGGCGTCGAGGGGGCCCTGTTCCTGGCCGGCGCGGTGCCGGAGCAGTGGCGAGGTGGTGGCCGCAGCGGCGAGGGATTGGTTGATGACCCAGGCCCAAGGCTGGATGCCGGCCCGTTTGAGGTCGTCCTCCAGGATGCTGGCTTCCAGGACCGGCGTGGTTTCGGGCAGGGTGACGAGCAGGATCTTGGTGTAGTCGGGATCCTGCAACCGCATCATCGGGGTGGTGTACAGGGTGCCGGTGGGCATGTTGCGTTCGATCTCGCGGTGGTATGAGCCGGCGGCGTCCATCAGCAGCAGGGTGTGCCCGGTGGGTGCGGTGTCCATCACCACGAACTTGCGGCGAGCCTCGTTCACGAGACGCGAGAACTGCTCGAAGACCGCAACTTCCTCGGTGCACGGCGACATCAGGTCCTCGGCCAGCAATGCCTTCCCCGCATCGTCCAGGTTCTTGCCCTTCGTGGCCATGACGTGCTCGCGGTACTCCTTGACGGCCCGCTGCGGATCGACCCGGGACATGCTGAGACTCGGCAGCCCGTACCCATCCCCCATCGTGTTCTCCAGGTGCCCGGCCGGATCGGTCGTGGTGAGGTGGACGTCGTGGCCCAACTCGGCCAGACGGGTAGCGATCGCCGAGGCGATGGTGGTCTTCCCGACTCCACCCTTGCCCATGCACATGATCAGCCCGTGCCCGTCGGCGGCAAGCTCGTCGACCAAGGCGTCGAGCGTGGGCACCAGGTCTCCTTGCGGGGCAGCGATGGCTTCGCTCGGGACCGGAGTGGTGCCCTCGAAGAGGGACCGTAAGGCGGCCAGGCCGACCATGTTCTCCGGCTTGAGCTCGATGATGTCGCGGGGGACGCCAGCCAGGGAGACCGGCATGTCGGCCACCGCGTCCCTTTCGCGGTCCCGGATGGCCAGTACGAGGCAGTCGTTGGCTCCGGCGTTGGTCGGCAGGACACCGTTGATGACCACATTGCTGGGCCGGATGCCGGCGATAGTCAGCTCGTCGGCCGTCCGGGCGATTTCGGCCAGGCTGGAGGTTTGGGCTCGCGCCACCAGCACCAGCCGGGTCATGGACGGGTCGGCCAACGCTTCGACGGCTCCGCTGTACAGCTGGCGTTGCTTCTCCAGCCCGGACAGCGGCCCGAGACAGGAGGCGTCGCCCTTGCCGGCATCGAGGAAGCCGGTCCAGTCCCCGGGCAGCTTCAACAGGCGAATGGTGTGCCCGGTGGGTGCGGTGTCGAAGATCACGTTGTCGTAGTCGGCGATCAGGCTCGGGTCGGCCAACAAGCCGGTGAACTCGTTGAACGACGCGATCTCGGTGGTGCACGACCCGGACAGCTGTTCGGTGATGGAAACGATCTCCGGTTCGGGCAGCAGGCCTCGCACCGGGCCGATGATCCGTTCGCGGTACTCGGCAGCCGCCTGTTCGGGGTCGATCTCGAGGGCGTCGAGGCCCGGAACCGATGCCACCGCGGTGATCGTGTTGCCGATCGGTTGCCCGAAGACCTGGCCGACATTGGAGGCGGGGTCGGTGCTGACCAGCAGCACCCTTCTGCCGGCTTCGGCCAACTGGAGCGCGGTCGCGCAGGCGATGGAGGTCTTGCCCACCCCACCCTTGCCGGTGAAGAACAGGAAGCGGGTCGGGTCAGTCAGGAAGTTCATGGCCAGGCCCTCAGCAGCTGCCGCCGCCGCCACAACAACCGCCGCCACCGGCGGTCACCAGGTTGATCCGGGGTCGCAGGGTGGCCGCCTGCCCGGCGTAGCGGGCGAGCATGTCGCGGGAGGGGTAGCTGCCGGTGAGGACGGTGACGCCGTCGACCAGAACCAGGGGGAGCCCTTCGGAGCCGGCCACGGTCAGGAAGTTCATCACGGCAGGGTTCTCGACGAAAGAGGTCGGGTCGTTGGCCAGGTTGTGCCTGGCGATGTCGACCCCCTGCGAAGCGAAGAACTCCAGATCGGCACTGAAGTCCACGAGGGCCTGATCCACATCCTCACCGCACACCCCGGTGTTGCAGCACAGGGCTGGCTCGAAGACACGAATACTGACCATGATCACTCCTCCATTGGGACATCGACGATTATCAATACGTACTGTAGCTCACTCGGATCGATGAATCTCAATCCGACGGGGATTGGACCGGTGCCGCAACGTCCGCCCGCAGCCGCTCCCAGGAACTCCCCTTTCCGCCCGAAGCTAGGGGGAAGCCCGCCGCCTCCGCGCCCAGGGAAGGTGACCAAGGTGGTACGGAGGCACCCGTGGCGGGCATGCTTCTGCCATGGGGTCACTGGCGGCGAAGAAGCCTTCAGCTGCGGGTGCCGTGGTGGTCCGCGGCGACGCTGACGCGATCGACGTACTGATGGTTCAACACGGCCACGGCAACGGCTGGCGTTTACCGGTGCAGTCGGTCGGCCCGGACGAATTCCTGGCCTCGTGTGCGGCGCGCGCCGGCAGGACGGACGCGCACCTGGGGATCCGGCTAGGCACCCCGATCGTGACGGGGCCTCGGCCTGACGGTGCCCGGCCCGTGGCTTGGTGGCGCGCCCGACCGATCCCTGGCGGCATCTCCTCCATTGGGGACGGAATCGATCACCTTGCTTGGCTCCCGGCCGAAGTTGCGGCTGGCCTCGTGGCGGGCACAGAGCAGGAACACGTGATCCGGCGGGGCATTGCCTTGGCTGACACCGTGCCGATCTTGATCGTCCGGCACGGCAAGGCGATGACACGCTCAGACTGGAGTAGCCGTGACCAGGCTCGTCCGCTCACCGCGCGCGGACGCCGCCAGGCCAGCGCCCTCAAGCCGTTGTTGATGGCCTACGGAGTTGCCCGGTTGGCGTCCTCCACCTCAACGCGGTGCGTTAAGACCCTCGTGCCCTATGCCACTGCCGAGCAGCTGGAGGTCGAGGGCTGGGCCGCGCTGAGTGAGGAGCAGGCCGAACTCAACGTGAAGGCCGTGGACAAGCTGATGAGCCGGTTGATCGAGCAGACCCTGGCAAGCGGAACACCCCTGGCAATTTGCGGGCACAGACCTGTACTTCCCACCATGCTCACTGCGCTCGGCATGCCGGCCATGCAGCTCAAGCCCGGCGCCAGTGTCGTCGCCCACCTCGATCTGAGCGGACAAACACTCGCCTTCGAGCACCACCCGCCGAGACTCTAGCCTCGGCCCTCTGGCAGCCTGGCTGCCAGGAGAGAGGACGTCAGAGCTCCGGACTGTCCGCTACAGGCTCAGCGACGCCATGAGCGAGCGCACGCGGCGTTCGACTTCGTCTCGGATGGGGCGGACGTCTTCGACGCTTTGTCCTGCCGGGTCTTCAACGTCCCAGTTCTCGTAGCGTTTTCCGGGGAAGATCGGGCAGGCATCCCCGCAGCCCATCGTGACCACGACGTCCGCGGCCCGGACGGTTTCGTCGGTCCACGGTTTGGGGAACTCTCTGGAGATGTCGATGCCGCGCTCGGCCATCGCGGCGATCGCTGCCGGGTTGACCTCAATGCCTGGCTCGGACCCACCGGACCAGGCCACGGCCTTGTCCCCGGTGAGTGCTTGGAAGAAGCCGAGTGCCATCTGTGAGCGGCCCGCGTTGTGGGTGCACAGGAACAACACGACGGGTTTGCCGTCGTCATGGAGCCCTTCAACGCGGGCCAGTGCCTGGAGGCGTTGGTGGGCGAACCGCTCGGCCAGCAGTGGCAGGAATCTGGTGATCTTGGCGTGATCGGCGAATTGGTCGAACGAGCTGGCCAGGAAGCGTTCGATGGTCTCCGTGCCGTACAGGCCTGCGAAGTCGTCGGCCAGGCGGGCCGAAGCTTGCTTGAGGGCGAGCTTCTCGGGGGTGCGCAGGCTTTCCCAGCTGCGTTCCGAGACAGGCTGTGGGGCGGTGGTCATGAGGCTTCTCCTTCGAAGCTGGCGGCCAGGCGGGTGATCCGGCCAGCGATGTCGTCGTAGGCGCCCTCGAAAGCCTTGGTGCTCTCGGCGAGGGCGGGGTCGGGGACCGACCAGTGCAGGGGGTGGGTGTCGAGGTCTTCATAAGCGCGGTCACACACGGCGATGACCAGCTCGTCACCGCTCAGCACGTCGGTGGCGAGCCGAGGCCGGGCCGTGGTGAGGTCGAGGCCATGGCGTCTGGCCACCGTGATCGCGCGGGGATGCACGCGGCTTGCGGGGTGGGTACCGCCGGAGACCACCGGGATGTCGCTGATGGTTCGCCAGTAGGACTCGGCGAGCTGCGACCGGGCCGAGTTCTGCGAACAGACAAAGGCGATCCTGCGGGGTCTCGGAAGGCGGCCGGCGCCGAGCAACTCGTTGCAGGCCGGCGTGCGGGTGACGTAACTGCGGCGCCCGTCACCCTCGGATCGCCTCCGCTCGATCAAGCCGGCCTCCTCCAGCACGCGCAAGTGGTGCGCGACCAGGTTTGTCGGGATGTCCAGCTTGCTCCCCAGCTCGCCGGAGGCCAGGTCGGCGTTCGCCAGCATGTCGATGATCGCCAGCCGGGACGGATCGCCGAGGGCGGCGTAGGCACGGGCCCCTGCTTCGAGATTCCAGATCGACATTCGGATTTACCTCCACAACAATTGAGGCAATGGTAACTGAGCTACCATAAGTGTCAAGCCCGACGGGACGTCCGCTGGGGATTCGAGGAGTCACATAGATGAGCAAGCCCACCGTCCTGTTCGTGTGCATCCACAACGCCGGCCGCTCGCAGATGGCCGCCGGCTACCTGCGCCACCTCGGTGAGGGCCGGATCGAGGTGCTGTCGGCCGGCTCCACGCCCGCCGATGCGGTCAACCCCATGGCCGTCCTCGCGATGGCCGAAGAGGGCATCGACATCGCCAACGAGCAGCCCAAGATCCTGACCACTGATCAGGTGTTGGCCTCCGACGTGGTGATCACCATGGGCTGCGGCGACGCATGCCCGTTCTACCCCGGCAAGCGCTACGAGGACTGGGTTCTGGACGACCCCGCCGGGCAGGGCATCGAAGCCGTCAGGCCGATTCGCGACAAGATCCGAGGCCGCGTCGAAGCCCTGATCGCCGAACTCGCACCCGCCAGCTAGCCCAGCCGGACCCACCGGACACCATCTCGTCACCCGCGCGTCTCATCGCCATGCCACCGTCTTGTGGAGGTTCACCATGCCCAGCACTGCCCCGTCCCAGCCAGGCACACGCCCCGTCCGCCGGCTGGTGATCATCGGCGCGGTCGCCGCCGGCACGTCCGTGGGAGCCAAGGCCCGCCGCAACGACGAACAGCTCGAGATCGTCGTCTACGACCGCGACCGTGACATCTCCTACTCCGGTTGCGGACTCCCCTACTACGTCGGCGGCCAGGTCGCCGACGCCGACGAACTCCACCCCCGCGACCCCGCCTGGTTCGCCAAGCGCTACAACATGAACATCCGCACCGGCCACGAGGTGCTCTCGGTCGACCATCCGAATCGAACGATCCGTGTCGTCGACCTGGCCAGCGGAACGGAGTTCACCGACTCCTACGACACCCTCGTCCTGGCCACCGGCGCCCGCAGCATCGTCCCGCCCATCCCCGGCGTCCAGGCCCCGGGAGTGTTCACCGTCCGCAACGTGCAGAACGCCGAAGCCATCCGTGGCTGGATCCTCACCCGCCGCGCCAAGATCGCCGTCGTCGTCGGCTCGGGGTTCATCGGACTCGAAATGGCCGAACAGCTCACCGAGGCCGGCCTACAGGTCACCATCGTGGAGCGGCTCCCCCAGGTCATGCCGGCCCTCGACGCCGACATGGCTTTCCGCGTCCAGGAAGAACTCATCCGCCGTGGCGTGACAGTCCACCTTGCCCGCAGCGTGACCGCCATCGACGCCACCGACGACACCGTCACCGGGGTGCAGCTCGACAACAGCGACACCCTCCCCGCAGACGTGGTGATCCTCTCGGTCGGCGTCCGGCCCGACACCACCCTCGCCCTCCAGGTCGGCGCCGAACTCGGTCCCACCGGCGCCATCAAGGTCGACCACACCATGCGCACCACCGTCGACGACATCTATGCCGTCGGCGACGTCGCCGAAAGCTACTCCCTCATCACCGGCAACCCCATCTGGCGCCCGCTCGGCTCCACCGCCAACAAGATGGGCCGCATCGCCGGCGATTCCATCACCGGCGGCACCCTGAGCCACCGCGGCATCCTGGGTACCGGCATCGTGCGCGTCTTCGAGCTCGGCGTCGGCCACACCGGGCTCACCGAAACCGAAGCCAAAGCCCAAGGCCTCGACATCGAAGTGGTCCACAACATCAAACCCGCCCACGCCACCTACGTCGGCGGACGCGAACTGATCATCAAAGCCATCGCCGAACGCGGCACCGGACGACTCCTCGGCGCCCAAGCCATCGGCCCCCAAGGCGTCGACAAACGCATCGACGTCCTGGCCACAGCCATCAGCTTCGGCGCCCACGCAGAAGACCTGTTCCACCTCGACCTTGCCTACTCCCCGCCCTTCGCCACCACCAAGGACCCCATCCACTACACCGGCATGGCCCTCGACAACGCGAACACGGGCAAGGCGCCACTCATCACCCCCGAGGACCTCGATGCGCGCCTCGATGCTGGTGAAACCCTCCAGATCGTTGACGTCCGTTCAGGCCGCGACTACACCAAGAGCCACATCGAAGGCGCCATCAACATCCCCCTGGCCAACCTCCGCGACCGCGTCGGCGAACTCGACCCCGGAACCCCCACCGTCACGTACTGCAACAAAGGCGTCTCCGGAAACGCCGGCCAGAACATCCTGCTCCGCCTCGGGTTCGCCACCGTCTACAACCTCTCCGGCGGCAACAACAACTACCAGACCTACCGGCGCTCGAACCGACAGACCGAGCCGGCCACACAGGGCCCCTAAACGCCGCTATTCGCCCGCTGGGCAAGACCGCCTCGATCATCGGGAAGGCCGAGGGCGCAGTGAAGCTGCTCCATCATCGTGCCATCCGGTCCCTGCGACGGACACTCACGACCGACATCGATCAGGACGAGCCATCCCACCCGCTGCGAGTGACACAGACCGAACCCGCTTTGGGGTCGGTCGAATCAAGGCGGCTCGACGTGCCGATCGATAGCCCTGGGCATTGAGGTAGCCACGGATAGCGGGTTCGTGATGGAGATCCGGACGATGCGCCCGTTCGTTCACCGGATGAGACTCGGTGGGCCGCCTTGCCCAGGCAAGGCCCACCGTCTGCGCGGCAGAATCTCTCCCTAAACGGAGGATCACGGGCGGGATCGCCCTGCAGCTTGTCCACCCGATTCCGGACGAGATCAGACACGGTGCGCTCCAAGGTGTCGGCCTCTGGATGGCCGCCGTTGCGCCGAGGCCGAGTCGTTCCACGAGGTAGGTCTCAAGGAGACGATGCCTTCGCACCACGCCGTCCGCGACGACCCGGCCAGCGCGCTGAGTTCGAAACTCGCGTTCGGCTCGTGGTCGATGAACTCGTGGCGCTCCCTTTCTACGCGTTGGCCGATACCAGTGAGTGACTCCCTGTCGGCCGCCCTTCTCATCAGGGTCAACAGAGGGCTAAGCGACCTGTTGTGACGTAAGCACGGCTGGTAACCGGCTGACCGTCCGAGGGTAGCCGTTGAGACGCGATGGCTCGCGTCCGGGTGATTCCTCCAAATGGCGGCAGGCCCAAAGATCGTCAGGCGGCTGGCACGCTTCGATCCGCCAGGTCGACACTACGTGTCGGATGTTGCTGGTCATCCACAACGGATAGCCCCTCCGCGCGATGGTCCCCTCCTGCGGGGGAAGGCAAGTAGGCCACCGCAGTCCCGACGACGCTGGCGGTGACGAGGTCTCCGACCTCGAGGGCGCTGACGTCCCCGGCGGACAACTCGATCGTGAGCTGTTCCTCGCCATTGGTTGGGCGCAGCACGACATGGCTGGACGAGCCTGCCCAAGTCACTTGGTGCACTCTCGCGTTCGGTGAGGGCGACGTGGCGTCGACGGCGAATTGGTTCGGCCGGACCATGATTCGAGCGACCCCAGCATCGGTAACGTGCTGACGGCGCACGCGGACCTGGCCGAATGCAGTAGTAGCCACGTTCCCGGCGACTATTGCGGGTAGGAAACAGGCGTCAGCGAAGAAAGCGGCAATGGCGGGCGTGTTCGGATCGTCGAAGAGTGCCCGTGGAGTTCCGGCTTGGACCAGCTGACCTCGATCGAGGACGCCGACGGCGCCGCCGAAGGTGAGTGCCTCATCCTGGTCGTGGGTGACGAGGACTGCGGTCACACCACTGTCCTCGAGCACTTGGATTACGGCGTTGCGTGCCTGCGCACGCAACGAGGTGTCCAGAGCACTGAAGGGTTCGTCGAGCACGATCATGCGGGGGCGGGCAGCGAGGGCCCGGGCGAGGGCCACCCGTTGCTGCTGGCCGCCGGACAGCTCGTGGGGATACCGGGCCAGCAGTTCGGGCTCGAGCGCCACCAACTCGGTCATCTCCCGGACCAGGCGTGAACGGCTTGCGCGGTCGGGCACTCCGAAGACGATGTTGCGTGCGACGGTGAGGTGCGGGAACAAGGCACCATCCTGGGGCACGTATCCCACTTGTCGGCGGTGTGCTGGCACGAAGGTCGCGGGTCCGGTGACGACCCGGTCGTCGATCGAGATTGTCCCTGCATCGACGCGCAACAACCCGACGATTGCCCGCAGCAGGGTCGATTTCCCGCTGCCGGATGCCCCGACAACAGCGAGGCGGGCGCCCGCCTCCAGGGTGAGCGAGACGTCGTGGAGGGCGACGACCTGACCTAGCCGGACGGTGACCGATTCGAGCGCGAGAGACGTCATGGCATGACCCTTTGGCTGGTACGTCTGGTTTGGGCGAGCAGGATGGCGACCGCTGGTACGGAGGCAAGGATCAACAGCAGGGCGTAGGGGGCCGCATTGGAGTAGGCCACCGAGCTGCTGGCCGACCAGAATTCGGTTGCCAGCGTCCGCGTACCGTTCGGTGCCAGCAGCAGCGTGGCGGTGAGTTCATTCGCGATTCCGAGCGCCACCAGTGCTGCACCGGCCGCGGCGGACGGCGCGATCACCGGCAGCGTCACCCGAAGCCGTGACATGAAGGGGGACAAGCCGAGCGCACGGGCAGCCTCTTCCAGGGACGGGGGCGCCTGGGCGAGTCCGGATCGGAGGGCGACCATGGCTCGGGGCATGAACATGATCGCGTAGGCGACCACCACCGTCGAAACCGTTTGGTACAGCGGTGGCGCCAACCGGATCGTCACCGTGACCAGGGCCAGCGCGATGATGATGCCCGGCAGGCTGCTGGCAAGGTAGCCAGCCCCCTCGAGCAGCCGTGCCCCCCGACCGGGATGACGCACCGTCAGCCAAGCCGCCGGGGCCGCAAGGATGATGGTGACGACCGCGCCGAGGATTCCCAGAGCGACGGTGGTCAGGACTGCCTGGGGGATCTCCCGTTGCGCCCAAGGATGGCCAATTGTCAGCCAGCCCGAAATGGCGGCCAGCGGCACCCCGATACCGGCCGCCACCCAGCCCACCAATACGATCATGGTGGGGGCGGTGGCGGGCCCGAGGGCCGCGCGGATCGGCTGCCGTGCTGCCCCGGAGCCGATCCTGGCGTAGCGCATGCTGCCCCGCGTGGAACCTTCCGCGACGAGGACGATGAGGCAAAGGACGGTCAGGACGATGCCCAACGCGTTGGCCGCAGGGCCGGCGTAGCTCGAGCGGAACTGCACCATGATCGCGGTGGTGAAGGTGTTGAAGCGGATCATCGCGAACGCGCCGTACTCCGCCAGCAGGTGGAGGGCGACCACCAAACCGCCACCCCAGACGGCGAGCCGCAACTGGGGTAACACGACACGACGGAAGACCGCACCAGGGCCCAAGCCCATCGAGCGGGCCGTGTCCTCCAAGGCCGGGTCGAGGCCGCGCAGGACGGCCAGTGCCGGTAGGTACACCAGCGGAGCGTAGGCGAGCGTCGAGATCAGCAGCCCGCCGCCAAGCCCGCCGATGGAGGGCACCACGCTCACCCAGGCATAGCTGCTGACGAACGCCGGTACCGCCAGCGGCGCAGCGAGCAGCACGCTCCACACGCCGCGACCCGGCAGGTCACTCCGCTCGACCAGCCACGCCGAGCCTACCCCGACCGTCACGCACAGCGGCACGCCGAGGACCACGAGAAGCACAGTGTTCACCAGCAGCTCGCCAACCTTCGGCCGCAGCAACAGCGGGGCCAACCCCTGCCACCCCGTCTGGGCGGCAACTGTCACTACGAAGAGGACCGGGATGAGCATCACCACCGCGACCGCGGCGACGGTCAGGACCAGCGTCGCCGGAGGCCGTGCCTTCGACGCGACGATGACCTGCGCCGGCGAGCGGACGGTAGTCAGATCAGGCCCGCCTTCGTCATCAGGTCGACCACTTCGGTGCTGTTCAACGTTGAAGGGTCAACGGTCGGCCCGTCGAGGGTGTCGAGGGCGGGCAGCGCCTGGTTGGCCGCGACACCGCTGGCCACGGTGTACTCGAAGCTGGTGCCGGTGCGGAGCACGTCCTGACCGGCCTTGCCGGTGATGAAGGCGAGGAACGCCTGGGCGGCGGCCTGGTTCTTGCTGGAGGCGAGCACACCACCACCAGAGACGCTGACGAACGCACCGGGGTCCTGCTTGCCGAAGAAGTGGAGCTTGGTGTTCTTGCTGTTCTCCTTGGTGCCGGCCTGGTCGATGAACCAGTAGTAGTGGTAGATCACCCCACCCGGGATCTCGCCGGCATTGACAGCCTTCATCACCGTGCTGTTCCCCTGATACTGGGTGACGTTGGCTTGCATCCCCGCCAGCCACTCCTCGGTCGCGGCTCGGCCCTTCAGGGCCAGCACCGCCGACACGATCGCCTGGAAATCGGCGCCCCCCGGCGATGCTGCCCATCGACCCTTCCACGACGGATCGGCAAGATCGAGCAGAGACTTCGGAAGCTCGGACTCCGACACCTTGGCCGGGTTATACACGAAGACGGTGGACCGGGCGGCGATCCCGGTCCACTTGCCGGTAGAAGGCCGGTAGGCGGTCGGGACATGCTGCAGCGTGGCCGGATCGACATCGGTGAGCAGCCCAGCCCGCTCCACCAAAGACATCGCAGGCGAGTTCTCGGTCAGGAACACATCCGCCGGAGAGGCGCCACCCTCCTGCACCAACTGATTACCCAGCTCCGAATCGTCACCGTTGCGCAGCGTGACGGTCACGCCGGTCGCCGCAGTGAATGCATCCGCCCACGCCTGCGTCAGCTCCTCATGCTGGGCGTTGTATACGGTGATGGAGGAGCCCGCCAACGAACTCCCTTCAGCGGTCGGCGACGCCGAAGGCATGCCTCCAGGGGTGGCCGAAGTGTTGCTGCAGGCTGCCAAGCCACCAGACAGCACGGCGACCACGGCAAACAGGCGGGAAATGGGCACAGACATGCGGACCTCTCATTGCGGGTTAGGTGAGCCTAACCTAAGTACGGTCCGGCATATGCACTTATACCTACAGTGGAGGCCAGCCATTGCGTGGCAACCTTCTGCCCGCCACCCACTTCCGCTGTGTGCTGGCGTGCCGCGCCTCCGCGCTCGCCGTCGGGATCGGGGTTGCGACGGCCATCGTCGGCAGTGCACTCCACAGGCAGACGACTGACTCGGCAGGGGTCGACGCCCCCGCAACGACTGCATTCCTCGTCGGTCCGATACCCCACCGATCTGCGCTGCCGCTCAGCGCTGGAGCTGTCCGCGCAGCGCGCCAGCAGGGTACGCGCCGTCGCGCACATTGACGCAAGAGGAGCCCGGCGACTTGATCAGAGCCCGCATGTTCACGGGTCACGATGATCAGCCAGCAGGGCGCCGAATACCAGAGAGGGCGACCGCATTTGAGTTGCTACTGGTGTGTGTGGTCCTCGTGGCTGGAATGGGTGGTGGGCTCGAGCTGGAATGTGGAGTGCTCGACGCTGACGTCGAAGTGCTGGCGGACGCAGTCCTGGAGCTGGTCGAGCAGTTCGTGGGTGTGGCCGTCGTGGAAACAGGAGTCCTCCAGGACGACATGCGCGGAGAGCACCGGTAGGCCGGTTCCGATGAGGGATGCGTGGAGGTCGTGAACGTCGGTGACGTGGGGTAGGCCGAGCAGGTGGCTGCGGACCTGGCCGAGATCGAGGCCTTTGGGCACGGTTTCGAGGAGCACGCTTCCGGCTTGGCGAAGGATGGTGACGGCTCGCGGGAGGATCAGGATTGAGATCAGCATGCCGGCTAGCGCGTCGGCCCGTGTCCAGCCGGTGAACTGGATGATCAGGGCGCTGACGATCACGGCCACCGAGCCGAGCGCGTCGTTGACGACTTCGAGGAACGCTGCCCGCATGTTCAGGTTGTGGCTGCGACCGCCGGACAGGACCGCCACGGAGGCGATGTTGGCGCCGAGCCCGAGGATGCCGAGGAAGAGGAGGCCACCGGCGGCGACCTCGGGAGGAGCCAGCAGCCGCTGGACGCCTTCGATGAACGCATAGAGGCCGACCGCGAGCAGGATCGCTGCCTGGGCTCCGGCGGCAAGGATTTCGATCCGGGCCCAGCCCCAGGTACGTCGGGCGGTCGGCGGCCGGTTCATCGCGGTCGCGGCCAGGAGCGCCATCAGCAGGCCGCCGGCGTCGGTGAGCATGTGGCCGGCGTCCACCAGCAGCGCCAGGCTGCCGGTCACGAGAGCGCCGACAACCTCTGCGACCAACACCGTTGCAGTGATCGCCAACGCAATTCCCAGCCGTCCCCGGTGGGTGCCGGCAGTCGTGTGCTGATGATCCTTACTCACGGCGTCGCTCCGAGGACGGAAGGACGTGGTGCGGTGTTGGCAAGGACGCCCAGATGCTTGGTTCGCCCGGCGCGGACGCCGTTGGCGATGACAAAGACCTCGGCGACTTCGTGGATGAGCACGACAGTGGCGAGCCCAAGGATCCCGAACAGGGCCAGCGGGATAAGGACCGAGATCAGCGCGATCGAGAGGACCACGTTCTGCAGCATGATCCGGCGGGTGCGGCGGGCGTGTTCGAACGCGATCAGCAGGAGCCGTAGGTCGTCGCCCATCAGCGCGACGTCGGCGGTCTCGATCGCGACGTCGGTGCCCATGGCGCCCATTGCCACGCCCAGGTCGGCGCTGGCCAGCGCCGGGGCGTCGTTGACGCCGTCACCGACCATCGCTGTGACCCGACCACTGTCCCGCAGCCCTCTGATGATCGACGACTTGTCCTCGGGCCGGAGATCGGAGTGGACGCTGTCGATCCCGGCCTCGGCAGCGAGGGCTCGAGCGGTGGTTGGATTGTCCCCGGTGAGCATCGCCACGGTGTAGCCGTGCGCGTGCAGGTCGGCAACGACGGCGGCCGCTTCGGGGCGGAGCTCGTCGCGGACGGCGATCGCGCCGACGGTGTGCCCATCGACCTCGACGAGGACGGCCGTGGCGCCGGCTTGTTGCATCCGTTCCACGTCGGCGGCGAGTGGGCCCGCCTCAATCCAGCCCGGACGCCCCAAACGAAGCCGGCGCCCGGCGAGGGTCCCGGTTAGCCCGGCCCCGACGACCGCCTCGACCTCGACGGCACTCGGCACGGTTTCAGTGGCGGCCAGGATCGCCTTCGCGAGAGGGTGCTCGCTGCGCGCCTCCAGCGCGGCGGCCCAGTCGAGCACCTCGTCGCGGGTGTGCTGTCCTGTGGCCGTCACCTCGATGACGGCGGGTTGGTTTCGGGTAAGGGTTCCAGTCTTGTCCAGGGCAACGGTGCGGACTCTGCCGAGCACCTCCATGGCGGCGCCACCCTTGACCAGAATGCCGCGCCTGCTGGCCGCGCCGATGGACGCAACAACGGTGACCGGCACTGAGATCGCCAGGGCGCAGGGGGAGGCTGCCACCACCATCACCAGCGCACGCTGCAGCCACAGAGCCGGGTCGCCCACCAGGAAGCCGACAGCCACCGTCAGGGCCGCCGCGACAAGGATGCCGGGTACCAGGGGTTTGGCGATCCGATCTGCAAGCCTCTGGGTTGCCCCCCGCCTGGACGACTCAACCTCGACAATGTGGACGATCCGGGCCAGGGAGTTGTTGTCCGCGGTTGAAGTGACCTCGACCTCGAGGACACCGGAGCCGTTGATCGCCCCCGCGTACACCTCGCTCGAGGGCCCGACCTCGATCGGCATGGATTCGCCGGTGATCGCAGACGTGTCCAGGGCTGTCCGACCGGTACGGATGACGCCGTCGGTGGCGAGCCGCTCCCCCGGCTTGACGATCATCACGTCACCCTCGATGAGCTCGCCGGGGTCAACCACGACCTCGGCGCCCTCGCGCAGCACCGTAGCCTGGCGCGGCACCAGGTCGAGCAGCGCTCGGAGGCTGTGCCGGGTCTTGGCGAGCGAATAGTCCTCCAGGCCTTCACTGAGGGAGAACAGGAACGCCAATGTGGCGGCCTCCTCCACCTGCCCCAGGGCAGTCGCGCCCACCGCACCGATGGTCATCAGCAGACCGACGCCCAGCTTGCCCCTGGCCAGCTTCTTCACCGCACCCGGGACGAAGGTTGACCCTCCGACCAGCAACGCGAGGGCACTGAGGACTACCGCGGCGACGTCCCAACCGGCCAGACCGCTCAGAAAGCCAGCCAGCAAGAGAGTGCCAGACACCAGCCCGAGCTGGATATCACGAACCTGCCAGAGGTGCTGCACCTCGTCATCGTCATCGTCATCATCGTCATCATCGTCGTCGTCGACGTCATGGGGTACTTCCGGGTCCTTGCCGTCATCGTCGACCCGGTCGGCCTCCATCTGAGCCTCTTCCCCCGGAATGCCGCGCTGGCTCATCACATACCCCCGCTGCCGTGGTGGCTCTTCAAGTCGCCGGGCGTTGGAGTCCCCATTGACCCCACGCCATAGTTGGGGCACAACGCCACCGCCCATCCCGTGGTCGCCAGGACCTGCTCAGCGGCCTCCAGCACGGCCAGCAGCTCAGAGGTGCACGTCAGGGAGAACACCGACGCCCTACCCTCCGGACGCGACGACACCAGGCCACACTCGCGCAGGCAAGCCAGGTGCGCGCTCACTGTCGACTGGGCCAGCCCCAAGTGCTCGGTCAGGTCCCGCACCCGATGCTCGCCCAGCGTCAAGTGCTGCAGGATCGCCAATCGCGACGGATCAGACAGCCCATGAAACAACGCAGCCGCGACACTCAGACTCGGCTCACCGCCGAAAACGTCGGATCCAACAACATCAGATTTTATCGTCACAGAGCGATGATAGCGATCTTTTTGGGGTACGGACAATCCGATGGCGATGTCTCCGACTCTATGGCCATCCAAATCAGTGCCGAGCGGTGGCAGGCGGTGGCCTCGCCATCAGTTACCGGCACCGCGTGGGACCTCAACGTCCCACTGTCGGTCGTCCATCCCTAATGAAGGCCTAAGGGCACGGCGGTTGGCTGCGCTTGGAGACCCATCATCGGGTCGTAGCGATAAGGCTCTCGCCGATACGGGTGCAGCTTCGATAAGTGGGGTCTCGGCATCGAGAGCGCATCGGGTTGGTTGTCGTGTCAACGGATGCAGCCGGGCACGCGTGCGGCAGCGATGGGCGCACCGGCTAGATTGGCCCCGCACTGGCGACGTGGAGGAAGGGATGCGATGAACTGGCTGCACGCCATCATTTTGGGGGTCATCGAGGGAGTCACCGAGTTCTTGCCCGTGTCGAGCACGGGGCACCTGACTATCGCCGAGAAGCTGCTCGGCTATGGCATCGACGACCAGGGCATGACAGCCTTCACCGCGGTGATCCAGCTCGGGGCGATCCTGGCCGCTGTCTACTACTTCCGGACTGACATAGCCCGGCTTGCGGTGGCGTGGTGGCGCGGAATTGTCGACAAGGCAGCGCGCACCACCCCGGACTACCGGATGGGCTGGAACGTCATCATCGGCTCGATCCCGATCGCCATCGTCGGGCTGGCCTTCAAGAAGGTCATCGAAGGTCCGCTCCGGGACTTGTGGGTCGTGGTGGCGGGGCTGGTCGTGTGGAGCGTGGTGATGTGGGTCGCCGACCGGATCGGCAAGGGCACCCGCGGTGAGGAGTCGGTGAGTTCGCGCGACGCCCTGGTGATCGGCCTCGCTCAGTGCTTGGCGCTCGTGCCTGGAGTATCACGATCGGGCGCAACCATCTCGGCGGGGCTGTTCAGCGGCCTGGATCGGGTGACCGCCACCAGGCTCAGCTTCCTCTTCGGCATCCCTGCGCTGCTGGCAGCCGGGGCGCTGGAAGCAGTCACCCAAGCTGGCAACATTTCGACGACGGTCGGTTGGGGGCCGGTGTTGATCGGCACCGTTGTCTCGGCTGTGGCCGGGTACGTCTCAATCGCTTGGCTGCTCCGATTCGTGGCCCACAACAAGTTCACCGGCTTTATCGTTTACCGGCTGCTCGTCGCCGTCGTCATCGTCGGCCTGCTCCTGACGAACACGATCGCTCCCATCTAGCCATCAGGGCGTCACACTCCACCCCAGTAGCCCACCTTCCCGGACGCCACGACCTTCGTCTCTCCTTGCGGAGGCTTGCCGAGCAACCTCAGCTGACCGGACGGAAGTGACGTTCGTCAAGCACCCAGACTTGTCAGAGCAGCCCTGAGCTTGGCGCCGACCCGTGCCGCCACCGGCTCGAGGGCATCGTTACCAGTCAGGACGTGCATTGTCGCCGGGTCGATCGCCTCCACCACCGTGGTGTCCTCCCCGGCCCACCGAACGACCACATTGCACGGAAGCAGGAGCCCGATCGATTCCTCTGCCCCGAGCGCCTCAAAGGCGCTGGGTGGATTGCAGGCGCCCAGGATCACTTGCGCAGGAATCTCAACACCAAGCTTCCCCTTGAGGGTCGCCGCGAGGTCGATCTCGGTGAGCACGCCGAATCCTTGCTCGGCCAGCGCCGTGCGTGTTCTGGCCAGTGTCTCGTCGAATCCACCCTGAACAGTCTTGCTGAGGGCATAGCCCATGACGTCCTCCAACTCACTCGCACCCAATGAACAGCAGCGTAACCACGCGAGCGCAAGCGCCGGGCCTCCTCGCGTGGAACTCCCCCTCCGCCCGCATGGGGCCACCGAGGGAACGACGTCCGGCAACACCCTCGCCAGTAGCCACTCGTTCGGGAACTCGCGAGATGAACCCTCTTGGCGCATGTTGCTGTGCTGGCAGTTGTCGACAACGGGGCAGGCAGCGCTTACCGCTCCGGTGTTCGCACTGCATCTGCGGCCACCCTGCTCGACGGGCATCCCAGCCGACCGCGCTGTGAGCGGCCCTGCCGACTCACGCTCGGCAGCTCGGTCGCCGCCGAGCAAGACCGCCGCAGGCACCGGGTCGCGCGTGCTGTCGATGGAATCAGTGCCGGGTGTGGCTGGCTTCTCGGGCCTGCCGGCCGGTGTGGATCACGGTCTAGGGACGGGGACGAGGTGAACCTCTCGGCGAGGTTCTCGGACCGGCGTCGTGGGAGGCGCGGGCGGGGAGCGTGATGGCGAATCGCGCCCCCTTTCCCGGTCCGGCGCTGTGGGCGGTGAGGGTGCCGTGGTGTGCCTCGACGATCGCTCTGGCGATGGCGAGCCCGAGTCCTGTGCCGGGACTGTCCGGGGCCTTCACGAATCTGTCGAAGATCCGCTCGGTGTCGGAGGCGGTGAGTCCGGTGCCGGTATCTGTCACCTCCATGAGGACCCTCGGGCCCCACTGATCGTGCACCGCCCGTGCGGCCAGTTCGACGCTGCCGCCCCGGGGAGTGTGCCGAAGGGCGTTGTCGAGGAGGTTGCCGAGTACTTCCTGGATGCGGTCGGGGTCGATGGTCACGGTTGGCATGTCAGGTGCGACCCATGTGCCAAGGAGGACGCCGGCAGCCCGGTATCTGTCGCGGTTGGCTGCCGCGGCCGAGTCGACCAGATCCGAGATCGCGACAGGCTCGGCGGCGAGCAGGAGCTGGCGCTCCTCGGCACGGGACACAACTTCCAGGTCATCCACCAGACGGCTGAGGCGGTTGCTCTGGTAGCCGAGTGTTTCGAGGGTCTCCTCGTCGGTGGGAAGGACGCCCTCGCGCACCGCTTCGACGGTGGCCCGGATGGATGCGATCGGGGTGCGGAGCTGGTGGGCAAGCTCGGCGGTGAGCTGACGCCTGGTGGCTTCTGTTGCCTGGAGTCGATCGCCGAGTTCGTTCACCGACGACGCGAGCTTGGCGAACTCCGGCCCCATCCCGGGGTCCGTCACGCGGGCGTCGAGATTGCCGTCGGCCAGGCCGGCGGCGGCATCGGCAGCATCCGAGACGGGGGCGGCGAGCCTGCGTGCAGCAAGCCAGCTGATGGCGGTCGCGGTGAGGCAGGCGATGCCCACACCTACGGCCAGCGAAACCAGGATCGCCTGGTCGAAGGCGCGGGTGACGTGATCCTGCAACGCGGCATCTGGTATCGGCATCACACTCTGCAGGTGTGCCTGGAAGACAGCAGGTGCCACCAGGAGGGCGGTGACCAGAACGGTGCTGGCCCCGGCGACGATCACGAGCAGGTTGTTCAACAGGAGCCGGGCGGGCAAGCCCAGCCCGGCCAGCCTCGACCGGGTCGGCTGGGGCGTCATCCCGGCCCCATCCGGAAGCCGACCCCGCGCACCGTGAGGATGTAGCGCGCCGCCTTCGCGTCGTCGCCCAGCTTGCGCCTCAAATGGCCGATATGGATGTCGACCAGATGCTCGTCGCTGGCCACGCCGGCTGTGGCCTCCCACACCGCTTCGAGCAGTTGTTGCCGTGTGAACACCATTCGCGGACGACTGCTCAGCGTCTCCAGCAGGTTGTATTCGATGGGCGTGAGTGGGATCAGGGAGTGCCCGATCCTGACCTCGTGCGCCGGGGTGTCGAGGACGAGGTCACCGAAGCTGCGCTCATCATCGTCCTGCCCTATGTGGCTTCCGGCAGTGCGAGGGCGTCGCAGCAGGGTGTGGATGCGTGCCATCAGGGTGCGCGGTGAGAACGGCTTGGTCATGTAGTCGTCGGCTCCGACACCTAGCCCGACAAGCATGTCCACCTCGTCCGCGCGTGCCGTCAACATCAGCACGTAGCACCGGCTGAAGGTACGCAACTCCCGGCACACCTCCGTCCCGTCCATGCCGGGCAACCCTAGGTCGAGCACCACGAGGTCAGGCTCGGAGTCGCGCGCCAGGGACAGGGCCGTCTCGCCGTCGCCTGCCGTGCGGACCTCGAAACCGTCCTGGACAAGATAGCCCTCGACCACCCGGACAAGGCTCGGCTCATCGTCAACGACCAGCGCCTGCAGCTTTATCGGCGGCACCACGGTCAGGCGTCCTCCTTCGCGATGAACGTCCCATGCCACGTGTGATACCAGGCGGCGCCCGTGGCGGCGTTCACGGACAGCATCCCTACCGTATTGCCACCGGACACCGTGTCCATCGTGTAATGCCCCGGAAAGGAGTCGGTGCTTCCCACCGACTCCGCCGGACGGTTCGCTGCCAGCCATTCGCCGGCGATCGCAGCCGCCCGCTGGACCCCGATCGGCCTTGTCGTATTAACCGCGTTCCACATCATGGCGGGTCCGAACTCAGTGACCACCGAACCCCCGGCCGGATCCACCAGCACTTCGGCCACAGACGCACCTGCGGAATCCTTCAGCTCGACATAGAAGTTCAGGCTGAACTGCATCACCTCACCGGGATGGAGCTGACGCGGCGCCGCCGCCTCAGCCGCCCGCGCCCGAGCCTGGGCAATCGTCGCGACCGACGTGCCATCCCCCACCAACCACACCGGCCCGCCCTGAGTCGCACCGCCCGCCGGGCCACCCATCATGCCGCCTCGCCGGTCGCCCATCATGCCGCCCCTGCGGTCGCCCATCATCCCGCCCGTGGCACTTCCTGACCCGGTAGGGCGCACTCCTGACCAAGGCACCTGGGGGTCGCTGGGCGCGACTGGACGCTGATCAACCGGCTGCGGCCCCGGCGTCCCGCTCGAAGCGGCGAACGCGACCGACCCGGCCAACAGCATGCTCGCCACCGCCAGGACCGTCCACGGCACCCATCGGGACCTTCGGGGCACACCAGCGGGGGTGGTCATCGCAAACGCTCGTTCCGCGCCGCAGCCAGCACCGCACGCTGCGCCTGGTAGGTCTCCAGGTCGATCTCACCACGGGCGTAGCGACGATCCAGAATCTCCTGCGCAGATTCCGAGTTCGCCGCGGAGGGGCCCGGCGGGGCCTGGCGTGCCGGCAACAACCTGCCCACCGCCCACACGATCACCGCGATCAGCACGACCCAGAACAGGACCATCCCGACCATCCCCGCCCATCCCATGCCGCCCCAACCCATACCGCCCCAACCCATCATGTCTTCGTCTCCCGTCCAGTACCGATGACCTGCGGGCCATCCGAGACTCGAGCCTCCCAGCCGCTCCTAACCTTCACCCCGCACGAAACGTAAAGACGAAGTAAAGCCGGGTCTGTCCGACGAACGGTGTAAATGGCGTTCATCGTTGGCGGTTCTCTGTTGTGGCCGGCATACCGTCGGCGAAGGTGATGGCGTACGCGTTCAGGGCGGGGCTTCGACCGCGCAGCCCATCGTGTCTGACCGGTGCCCTTGGGGCGCAGTGATCCAGTGAGCAGATACAGGGGTCTTCATCGCGGCTTGCTGGGTTGGGAAGTGGCCCAGGGCCCCGACCCGCCCGGCGGAACCTGGCGTTCAACGATTCGATCGCGTTGGTGAAGCACAGCACGCGGAGGACCTCGACGTCGTGGGCCAGGAACGGGGTGAAGTCTCTTCACACGCGTTGCGCCACAGCCCGATTGTCGCCGGGAAGGGCCGGCCCCACTTGGCAAGGAACACGTCTAAGCTCAGCGTCGGCCGCGCCTCGGTTGGGGCGGGGTACATCGGCCTCTGGTCGTGGCCCGTCATGTCCGGGAACTCGGCTGAATCGCCACTGCCTTGCCCGTGCCGGTCCCTAGGGTGTCCTGTGGCTTCCAGGTCGACCCCGATCGCGGCTTTGCAAGGCTGGTCCCCGACCTGCCCATCCCGGCAGAGCAACATCAGGGTGTCGGCAGCCGTCTTCACGGGCAGCGAGCGGCCATGAAAGCACGGGCACCATTCCGTGTTCCAGCTCGATGGGTGCGTTCGTCTTGTACCGGGCGCTCAGGTGAGCGACTTAGCTGGCCAGAGCCTGGACTGCGGTGAACAGACCGAGGCCGATGAGAGCCGCGACGACTGTGTAGGTGGCGACACGCCAGAGGCCGCGCATCCGCAGGTCTGCGGGCAGGGCGCGTCGTTCCAGGGCGAGCAGGAAACCGAGCACGATCGGCAGCAACGCGGCATTCATCACCTCGATGTCGACGGACAGGTTCACCAGGTCCGGGACCAGCACGACCAGGACGGCGCCGGCCAGGGTCGCGCCCACGGCCAGGGCGTAGAAGCCACGAGCCCGTCGAGGGGAGTCGTTGAGGCTGTGCCGCCAGCCGAGGACCTCCGCCATACCCCAAGCACCAGCGAGGGCCACCACTAGTACTGCAACGACGGCGGCACCCACCATGCCCAGGCCGAAGAGGGTCACGGCCTGGGTGTGGCCGAGGAAGACGCCCAGCCCGTCGGCGATGGCGCCGATGCTGTTTAGGTCAGCGCCGGGGTGGGAGGCCCCGATGGTGGCGGCGGTGGCCACCAGGACCGCGATCATCACGGCTTGGGTGATGACCGACCCGACGGCGGTGTCCAGGCGGGCCGAGCGCAGCGCTTGGCGCAGGGACAGCCCTCGCCGGCCTTTGTCGATCACGGCTTCCTGCTGGTAGAACACCATCCACGGCATGATCACCGCCCCGACGTTCGCGGCGAGCAGAGTCATATAGGCCCTGTCGGCGCTAATGGGGTGGGCCAGGCCAGCCAGAACGGCACTCGTGTCGGGATGAGCCATGATGGCAGCCGGGATGAACAGTAGTTCCAGCGCCCCAATGGCCACGCCGACTAGCTCGATCCGGCGGTAGCGACCCGCCAGGAGCAGCGTCGTGATAGCACCAGCGGCGAGTCCGAGTGTGGCCAGCCGCGGCAGTCCCACGAGCTCACCCACTCCGGCGATGCCCGCGAACTCGGTAATCAGAGCGCCGATGCAGGCCACAAATAGCGTGCCGGCCGACAGCAACGCCCAGCCGCGCCCGAATGTGGCCCGGATCAAGGCGCCGTGGCCCTGACCGGTCACTAGCCCGAGTCGAGCGGTGGTCTCCTGCACCAGGTACAAGATCGGAATCAAGACGAGCTGAGCGGCAACCAACTGGTAACCGTACCGGGCACCCGACTGCGCGGCGGTGATCACACTGCCCGCGTCGGTGTCGGCCAGCATCACCATCAGCCCGGGCCCCAGCATCACCAGCAACCGAAGAGCCACCCGCCGACGCCCGCCACCATCCACCGGCGCCGCGGCGGGGTCAGCGACCGCTGTGGAGGTCAGGGTGCTCGGGGCCGGACTGGTGTCGAACATGCCTAACCCCTTGAACGATGTGGTTAGGCAAACCTTACCGTCGTGAAGGCCGTGGCCGTGCCACGGGGACAACGCCAGGCCCCCACCCACCAAACCCGCACTCCGGCCCAGGCGGACGTGTTCGCAAGCGATGGGCTGGAGACGTCGGCTTCGCCCATCATCGCGACGTCGGCGATCCTGATCCCACATCGCTGACAAGCGTCAACCTGCCCCACCCAGGTCGGCGCGGGCAAGCCGCGCGGGCGGTTGTCGTACCAGACAATCACGCAGCTCGGGCTGGATCCTCACCGGCTTCGACCGACTGGTCGTCAGGGGGATTGGCGACCAGTGAGGGCGCCTCCAACGGGAGGCGAGGACGACCGGCAGCTTCAGTTCCACGGTGGTTCGGGCACCCTCCGCATCTTGATCGAGCTGATAGGCGACGTCTCCCATGTCCGCCCGTGCCTCGCGTGGGCGGAACCAGACCCTGAGGGCACCGACCAGGCCCTAGAGGTGGAATCACATACGTCGCGGGCGCAGCTGGCCAGCATTGCTCAGCTCACACTCCCCGATCAAACCTGCAAGGCTGCAGCGGGTGAGCCTGAGGGAAGTCCGGCAAGTGACGAGCGCAAACTGCGACGACGACTACCCGTCGAGAAACCCAACTCCAGATCCGGCCGCAGGATCCTCGAGTCCGAGCAACCGAGTCCCCCAAGATCCGGTGACGACGAGCCGCAACGTAGACTCACGAAGCGGTTCCCGCTTCCTGAAAGGCCATTGCATGACAAAGTTCCGTGGGGCGCGCCCTGTCGTGATCGCGCTAGCTTCGGCGGCCCTGCTCACGCTGGTGGCGTGCTCCAGCTCCGACGAGATCGCGAGCGGACCTCGTCCGAACTCACCCACCGCCACCAGGTCGCCGAGCCGCAGTTCCGAATCCGACCCCGTGCACCTCGCCCTGCACCTGTCCGCCCTACCGGGCTATGTGGCACCGACCGCGGTCGGGAACGGCGCGTTCACCCGTCCGCTGGTCGGCGGCTCCGGGAATGTTGACTGGAAGGTGCTCGACGGCACGAACCAGGTGATCAAGGACTACCAGGGCACCGGGCCGGTGGCCTTCGGCGACCCCTCCGTGTACACGAAGATCCTCGGTGTCCTGACCTTCCGTGGCAACAACTTCCGTGACGCCCCCGTCTACGGCACCACCGACGTGACCGAGAAGAAGCTCCAGGTGGCCTGGACGCAGGACACCGGCGACGTCTACGCCGAGGGCTCCCACTGGGCCGGCGCCGGCTGGACGGGACAACCGCTCCTGGTGAACTGGCCCACCGAGACCAAGCAGGCGATGGGCCTGACCCAGGCTCAGGTCGACGACCCGAACTTCGTCGAGGTCATCTACCCCGTGGTCGACGGCAACGTCTACCGGCTCGACCTGGCCACCGGGCAGCAGACGAAACCGCCGATCAACGTCGGCTGGGCGTTCAAGGGCACCGGCTCGATCGATCCTCGCGGCTACCCGCTGCTGTACTCCGGCATGGGCCTGAATGAGAACGGCGCAGCCAAGGGGGTGTGGCGGTACCGGATCTTCGACCTGATCCAGAACAAGGAAGTCTCGGGCTGGAACGGGTCCGACCCGGGCGCGCCGCGTGACTGGGGTGCATTTGACTCCTCCGCCCTGGTCAACGCCGCCACCGACACCCTGATCGAGCCGGCCGAGAACGGCTTGGTGTACAAGGTGAAGCTCAACGCAAAGTTCGACCCGATGGCGAAGACCGTGAGCGTCAACCCTGAGTTCACGAAGCTGAACTACAACACCCCCGCCTCGTCGCGGCACGGCATCGAGAGCTCCGCTGCCGCCTACCGCAACCTCATGTTCGCCGGCGACAACGACGGCAACATCATCTGCTGGGATGCCACGACGCTGCAGGTCGTGTGGGTGCGACCGACGGGCGACGACACCGACGCCACCATCGTCCTTGATGACTCGCAGACCGGCGGACCATACATCTACACCGGCAACGAGATGGACAAGCGTGGCGAGGGCGACAACGCTCCAACCTACGGCCCGGTGACGATCCAGAAGATCAACGCCTTGACCGGCGAGCAGGTCTGGCAGTACCAGGTGGACGCGGTCTACAACAAGGCGGTCAACGGCGGCCTGCTTGCAACCCCGGTGCTCGGCACCGGCGAGGTGTCCGACCTCGTGTTCTTCAACATCGCCAAGACCGGCTCCGACAAGCAGGGCAACCTCGTGGCCCTAGACAAGAAGACCGGAGCGGTTGTGTGGAACCGCACCCTGCCGCACTTCGGCTGGAGCTCACCGCTGCTGCTCACCGGCAAGGACGGCCACACCTACGGCGTCGTCGGCGACTCCGGCGGCGTCCTTCACCTGTTCGACCCGAACACCGGCAAGGACTTCTCCACCCTTCAGCTGTCGCAGAACATCGAGGCCTCCCCGGCGGTCTACGGCAACATGCTGGTCGTCGGCACCTACGCCAAGAAGCTGTACGGGATTCGCATCAGCTAAGCGAGGACTCTCTCCATGAAGGTGTTTCGGTCGGTGTTCTCTCGGCCGCTTGCCGCTGCCTGCCGGTCGGCGAAGGGGATGGCGAACGCGTCGAGGGCTAGCGTCCAACGCACTATCCATCGTGCGGGGTCCCTTGCCGGTGGGTCCATGGATCGGGTGACCAGCTAGAGACATTCCGGCGCGGTCTATTCGGTCGGGACGTGGGCGGCTTTCAGGCATCGCGACGCTCCGGACCCCGTGTGCCTTGCGTTGGCGGTGAACAACGCCGGTGGAGAGCTCGCCGCATGTCGCCGCACGGATAATGGGTCCAAGTTCGACCGGCGATAGCAACGGCGCGGTGGTAGCGCTTGTCTGTCTTCCTCATCCGGACCCTGTGGTGTTCGGGGAGGGTCGCCGGCCTTGGGCCTGGTCAGCGGCCCGCCGTGGATGTCGCGTATTTGAGGGCCCGCCCCGGCGCCGGAGGTCGCCCTCCGGGAGTCGGACGATGAATGACGTGGACAATCGGCTGAGTTGGGGACCGGATAACCATGGCCCAGGTGGCTACCGCATGGTCATCCGCCGAGCTCGGCCAAGACATAGATCACGAGGAATCCAGCGAAGAACATCCCTGCCAGCAAGGGGGTCTCAGCATGTTCGTGAGCCTCCACCAACAGTTCTTCGACCGCCAGGTAGAGCAGCGCCGTGGCGCCGAACGCGTGGACGCCGGCCAGCCGTGCCTTGCTTGCGCCTCCCAGCAGCGCAGCGCCTGTGACCGCCCAAACGGCCGTGGCCAAGCTCAAACCCGAACAGGTGAGGGCGGCCTCCAGTATTGACATCCCAGCCTGCGTCAGTTCCGGCGCGAGCGGGGAATGATGAAGAGGATCTCTTTGGTGAGCGCGATGGTCAAGATGGCTGCTTGAGTTGACCCCAAAGTGACGCCCAGTCCCACCAGGAGTCCGTCGAGCAGCAGGTCCACTCCGATCGCGACAAGAAGGCCGACAGGAAGAACGCCGGGTCCTTGAACCTGCCGATTGGCGGTCGTCGTCAAAGCAGGTTTCCCTCCGCCCTCAATCCGGGGAGAGCCTCGCCGACAAGAGCAGCCATCATTACTGGCGACCGGAGAGCAGGTGGTGGGTGTGCCGGCGAAGCTGTCGGCCCGAATGCGGATGTTCGCCACCGGTCAGGGCCGCAAGACCGACGACACCGATGCCCACTCGATCGCTCTGGTCGGGGTCCGCATCACTGGCCTGCAACCGGTCGTCGCTGATGATCAGAGTGTGAATCGCGACTTTGGTGCAGCTCGGCTATCTGGAGAGGTTGGGGCTGTTGGTCGACCGGCGCCGACGGATTGGCCAAGAGCTCGTGACCAAGATCTGTCAGCTCCACCAGTTGGTGTTGGAGCTTGTCGCAGGCGGAGCGAAGAAGGACCTGCCCGCCGCACAAGCCGGCAAGATCCTCGCCGGCGTCCGACCGAAGGACGACGTGGGCAAGCTCGGTAAGGGGTCGCGCTCGAGCTGGTGGTCGACCTTGAGCTCATCTATGTGCGCAAGAGGCAGGCCACCAAGGAACTCGTCGCACTGCTGAAGACGATCGGCACTGGGCTGTTGGACCTGCGCGGCATAGGCCATTCGGGTGCGGCCAGGCCCACCGGCTCTCCCGCGGCGGGAACCGTCGTTTGAGGCCGCGCATGGCTTCGTTCGGGCTCTTTCCGGCAGCCATCTTGCGGTTGTAGTAGGCGCGGCCTTCGGTGGGGTTGCGGAGCTGCACGACGGCCATCATGTGGAGAACCATCTTGTCCGACATCCTGTGCCAAGTCCTGCTGGACGACTACGTCGCAACGAAAGACAGGCCCGGGCGGACACCGGGGAGCGACACGGAAAGCCAGCGCGGCCGACTCACATCCCCACACCGACACTTCGGATAGGTCACTTCCCGGACCCATCACCGGAAAGCCTACGACCCGCCTGCCCAAGGCGTCCTGACAGAAGGGAGCCAGATCATGCCAGACCAGGTACACCAGATTGCGAACAGTCCCCTAGACGCGGATTCGGTCCTCCGCCCATCCGGGGCCGGTGAAACCGCATGCTTTACACTCGGCTGTGAAGGCTCCGGTCACGACGGCCGACTGTGCTGGTGAGGTGGCCGTCATGATCGATAAGCACGGTGTCGAAGCCGCCTAGCGTGGCTTGGAGCGCTAGCCCGTGTGCTGCTCCCAGCACGAGCATCGCCGTAGACAATGCTTCGGCTCTTACTGGGTCAGCTGTGAGCACTGTAGCCGAGCGAAGGTTCGAGTCGGCTGCCCGATGCGTGCTGGGATCGACCACATGGTTGTATTGGGCGCTGGTCTGCTCGTAGTCGCCTGAGGTGGACAGGCTTCCGGCGGTCAGCTCGAGGGTCGCTGCGCTTCCTCCTCCCGGGGATCGGATGCCGATCCGCCAGGCTTCCCGCGTTGGTGGGCTGCCAATGACTCCGATCGATGATTCTCCGAAGTTCACCAGTGCAGCGCGAACCCCTCGCAGCTGCAGGAGCTGGATCAGCCGCGCGACGGCGGCTCCTTTGCCGATACCGCCCAAGTCGAGTTGGGCGCCGGGAGCGAGACGAAACATGCCACCGGAGTGTTCCAGTGCTCCCGCGGCGCCGCCGCCCAGGGTGATGTCGAACGCACCCCCGGTGAGTTCGTGCATCTCCAGACTGGAGAGCAGAAGCTGGCGGGTTTCGGGAGCGACCGGCACCCACTGCCCAGCTTGTGCCATCAGTCTGGACACCTCCGAATCCGGCCGGAAGCGCGACCAGAGGGTTTCGAGCCGGTGCGCTTCCCACACTGCTTCACGGACCGCTTCGACGGCTGCGGCCCCCCAGGCTCGTATGCTGAGAAGAGTTCCCATGGCTGGGACGACGCAACGGGTTTCCACGGGTCACCGACTCGCTTGAGTGAGTGCGTCCTCGACGGCCCCCGTGAAGAGGCGGTAGGTGAGGCTTGCGCCGGTTATTGCGTCGACCGCATTGAGATCGTCGGTTTCGACCAGACTTGCGGCGTAGTCGTCGCCTGCCCTTGCCCCTACCTGCGCTCGGCGGTAAGTCTCCTGGCTCACTATTTCGCCGTTCGTCTTGCCGTAGTCGACGCCCCGAACGCTGCCGTTGGAGTCCCGGATGCGGAAGTCGACCGACGTCACGTCGTCGCCCTTGATCGTGATCGTCGCCTCGCCGGTCGCACCTTGATCGTCGGCGGCGCTGCGACCGTTGAAGGTGCCGTCGGTGAAGCCGCCGTCTGCCACGTTGAGGTCGACTGGTGCATCGGCGCAGCCGGTGACGGCCAGCCCGCCCAGCAGGAGAGCGAGGAGCCGTCGGGAGGCGCCGGCCGTGGTCATGACAGTCCTCCCGGCGGGGTTAGGGCTACGGGGACGCGGGCGTTGGCCCGATTGTCGATCTGGCGGACGATCCGGCCGTGGTTCAGCACGATCTGCCGGTCGCCCAGGGCGGCCACCTCTGGATCGTGGGTGACCACGATCAGGGTGGTGCCATCGGCGTGCAGTTGGCGGAAGAAGTCCAACACGAGCAGTTCGTTGGCTTCATCGAGGTTGCCGGTGGGTTCGTCGGCGAGCACCAGCTTGGGGTAGTTGATCAACGCCCGGGCGATACACACCCGCTGTTGCTCGCCACCGGAGAGCTGGCTCGGCAGGTGGCTGGCCCGCTCCCCGAGGCCTACCCGTGCCAGCGCGGCAAGGGCCTCGGCCTGGTCGGGCATGGAGTGGTAGTACTGGGCGACCATCACGTTCTCGACAGCGCTCAAGTGGGCCACCAGGTGGAACTTCTGGAAGATCAGCCCGATCGTGTTGCGGCGGGCGTGCGCCAGCCCGGAGGCGTTCATCGAGGCGATGTCCACCCCGTCCAGAACTACTGAACCGGCGGTGGGGCTGTCCATGCAGCCGACGATGTTCATCATTGTCGACTTGCCGGAGCCGGACGGGCCGACGATGGAGAGCCACTCCCCCGGCTCGACGCACAGGTCGACGTCCCTGAGGGCGTGGACGTCGCCGTAGGACTTGGTCACGCCACGCAGTTCCAGAAGGTTCACTGTGATCTCACTCTCCGCGCAGCACGATGGCTGGCTCGATGTAGGCGGCCCGTCGGACGGGCACGATGCAGGCGACGGCCGTGACCGCCACCGAGGCCAGGACGGCGATCGGCACTAGCGTCCAGTCGGTGGCGATCCCGCGGCTGAAGACGTTGAGGCTGACGACCTGGGCGAAGCCGAGCCCGGCGATGCCGCCGGCGAGGCCACCCAAGGCTCCCAGCGCCATGCCTTCGCCGAGGAACTCGCCGATGATCGAACGGTTCTCGGCGCCGAGTGCTTTCCGTAGGCCGATCTCGGCCCGGCGCTCGGCCACGACAGCCATCATCGTGGTGGCGACGGTGATCATGGTCAGCGCCAGCACGATCACCGTCACCAGCAGCAACAGGGAACTCAAGGTCGCCAGAACGGTTGTCTCAGAACGTGCGAGGCGTTTCACCGGAGATGCGGCCACCCCGGGGGTGGATTCGGTGATCCGGGTGACGATGGCCGACATCTGATCGGCACTGGTCGCCACGCTGTACTCGACCACGTCGATCGCTCCGACCTCACCGGTCAGTCCTTCCAGGCCGGCCCGCTCGAGGATGACCAGGGCGTCCTCCGAACCCCCGGTGTCCAGCACCCCGCTGACGGTGAACTCGTCGGTCGAGTCGGAGTCCGAACCTTGCTTCTTGCCCGCCGACCAGGCGAGGGTGACCGATTCGCCGGTGGCGAGTCCGAGCTGGTCGGCGACGTCGCGACCAACCAGGATCTCGCCCGCCTGCGGCCAAGCGCCGCTGACCTGCCAGTAGGGACGGACAGCGCGGACATCGTCGAGGTCGGTGCCGGCTGCGCTGACCGGCTGGGAGTTGATGGTCACGGTTTCGTACCGGTAGGCGGCACGACCGACCAGGTCCCCGTCCCCGTCCCCGACGGCGGCGTCGAGCGCCGGGAGGACGTTGGCGTCAATGACCGGTTTCCCGTCCGGGATCACCACGAGGTTGGCTCCGTAGGAGCGCAGTTCGCGGCCCATCTGGCGGGGAATGTCGGTGTAGATGCTGATCAGGCCGGTCAGTGTGGTGGCCCCGATTGCGATCGCCAGCAAGGCGATCACGACCCGGGAGCGGCGCCGCGACAGTGAGCGGAGCACCATTCGTACATACATTCGGCGCCGGCTGGCGCCAGAGTTCTCAACGGCCATGTAGCACCTCCGCGGGCCGCAGCGAGAGCAGCAGCCGGATCGATGGGATCGACCCGATCAGGATCACGCCCAGCACAAGCACGGAGACGATTGGGATGACGATCGGGGTGAACGCGATGGTTGAGCCGAACACCGAAGCCCCGATGATTTGGGCCAGACCGAGACCGGCCAGGTAGCCGAGGACGCCGCCGAGGCTTCCGACCAGGACTATTTCGGTCAACACCAACCCGACCACGCTTCGATCGGTGGCACCGAGCGCTTTCATCAGCCCAACCTCGGGGGCTCGCTCCATCACCGAGGCGGTGATCAGGTTCGCAATACCGAGCGCAGTGCCGATCAGGCTGAGGGCTGTGATCAGGAGCATCAGCAGCTGGGTCTTCTCCAGGATCAGCCCTTCGGATTCGGCGACCTGGCGCACCGGTTTTGCCACCGAGCCCTCGATCACCTCCTCGATTTGGTAGGAGATCGCCGAGACGTAGGCGGTGCAGTACCAGGTCTCCCAATCCTGGGCGGACAGCGAAGAGGGGTCCTTGGCTGCCCGTCGCGCCAGCTCGTTGTCGGGCGTGGTCAGCGCGGAGACCTCGACCCGGCCGACGGCTCCGGGCTTGTCGATCAGTCGTTGGAGCATCGTCAGCGGCACGATGACCTGGCCGTCCTCGGCGCCGCCGGAATCGACGATCCCAGCCACCCGCGCGTTGATCGAGCGGCCTGAGTAGGTGAGATTGACCCGGTCCCCGACAGAGATGCCCTGCTCGGCTGCCAGGGTCTTGCCGACCATCACCGTGTCGGCGTCGGTGTCGGCGATCCAGGCTCCCTGGACATCCCACCAGGAGCGCATGGACCGCATCCCCGCGATCGCATCCTCACCGGTGGGCAGGGCCAGTTCCTTCGCGATCCACGTCCCGACCGCCGGGACGGGGACCGCCTCAGCTGCGCCTTCGGGGCGCAGGCTCACCTTCGCCTCGAGGAAGGGCGCGAAGTCGGTGATGTTGAACGCCCAAAAGATCGTTTTGATCTTGCCGAGGTCGGCTTCGGCCAACATGGCCTGCGCAGCCGGCGTCTCCAGCTGGCCGTAGAGGTCGTCGACGGCGGCAACACCCTTGGGACGGATGACAATGTTGGCCCCGTAGGTCTTGAGTTCAGCGTTCACCTTGTCGCCGACATCGAGCATCACGCTCAGGATCGCTGTGGAAAGGGAAACCCCCAGGGCCACGGTGAGCGCGATCAGCAGCCGTTTCGAGCGTTGCCTCAGCAGCGCGCGGGTCACCATTCGCCAGAACATCCCAGCCTCCTAACTGAACACACCGGCGCTGGCCTCCAGCGCCGATCGGGCCACAACCAGGCGGGCGTCGCGGACGGTGAACTCGAGCGGGACGGGATTGCAGCCACCCTTGAATCCGATGGTGGCGATGTTCATCGCCACATCGCACAACTTGCAGATGACCTGGCCGCCACGCTCGAAGTAGCCGGACGGGCCGCACACGTTGCAGGCGTCCAGTGCGACGCCGAAAGCCTTGGCGTTCTTCTTGATGGCGATGAAGCGAACCTCGGTCTGGTCCGTCGTCTGGTAGGCGAATCGATGCAGATGCCCGTCCTCAATGCTGCTCAGTTCCACCCACACCTCATCCGCGTCGGATTCCAGCGGCTCCGGTGGCGACAAGCTCGGTTCGGCATCGACAATGCCACGACCAACGGTTGTCGCCGCTACAGCCACCCCGAACCCCACAGCGGCGGTGATGATGAGGCGGCGCCTGCTGACCCCGGCCGCCCGGTACAAGCGCCGCTGAGCCGGGTTGGCTGGCTCAGGATGAGCCTTGGAGCCGTGCCGCAGCCAAGCGGCCGTGATCGGAACGAAGGTCATCGCCATCAGGGCATAGGTGAACCAGACCTCGTGGTTGACGAGCCAAACGACGCTCTGGAAGAGCCAGCTCGGAGGCTTCACCAGCCGCCTCCCCAGAAGGATCCGCATCAGGGTGGTTGCCTGGCTGGCCATGGCGACCGCCAACACTGTGGTGAGTCCAATCCGGGCTGCGCGTCGTCGCGCGCCTCGAGCAGCACGGGAACCGGCAAGGACGGAGGCTGCGACCACCACCAGACCAAGACTGTAGCCGGCGACGTTCAGGACCGTCTCGGTGGAGAAGGGCGAGCCGCCTGGGGTCAAAAACCCGATGGTGAGAAGCATCACCTCCGGCAAGCCGATCAGCAGCAGGACACCTCCCAGGCCAGCGGAGAGGAGCCCAGCAGCCTTGTCGGCTGGCTGCGACGGGTCGAGCGGCGCACGCCACAGTCGGACCACCAGCGCCGCCGCCAGGAGCAGCCACACCACCACAAGCGCGAGGGTGATCTGCTCACGGTTCACCCAATTGGTCATCTGACGAAGCACCGAGAGCAGCAGTGCCAGCACAGCACCAGCACCGCTGGCCAACAGCAACCCACGCGGGTCTCGTCCGCGGTCGTTCCATCGGGTCGAAGCAGCCAGTGCGCCCCACGTCAGGCCCAGCGGCAGCGCCAGCGTGACCGCGTCGACGAAGAAGGAAAGCATGTGTGAGTCAAATCCTCATGCTGGTAGCGGAGTGCCGCCAGGGCCCGGTGACAGGCCTGGGTCACGTGGTCACGAACGGGCGGTCACCACTCCCGAGGGACGTAGTCGAAGCTCCACTCCGCCTCCAAAGGCTTGTCCCAGAAGCGGCCCTTCACTCCTGTGACTTCGTCGGAGTGGACCATGTAGCCGGTTTTGGCGGGGCTCTGGAAGATGAACTTGACCTTGTAGGTGCCGGCTTGCCCGAGCTTGAGGTTGGCGCCGTAGTGCGGGCCGTCGCTGGCGTTCATCGGCATGAACGTTCCTTTGGTGACTTTTCCGGACGCGTTGGTGATTTGGTAGTCGACGGTCATTCCTGGAACGAAGTCCCCAGCGCCGTAGCCGAGGTTGTTGTCTGGCAGGGCCGACACGTCGGCTTCGATGTGTATGTCGGATTCGGCCGCAGCCAACCCCATCCCGGCTGGGTCCATGTCGACCGGCTGGAAGTAGACGCCGGCCACGTTGAGCGGGCCAACCTCGATGTCGTCCCCGATCGGGAACTCCTCAAAACCAGCCACCTGCCCGGGTGCGGCGGCTGGCGGGTTTGCACCGGCCGGTGCTGCCTCGGAGCAGCCGGACAGCGCCAGCGCCAGAGCGACCGCGACAGCGGCTGCCAATTTGGATGGTGCGGCCGTTGTCATTTGGAGATCTCCTGATGCTGGGGTTGTGATGTCACTTCAGCGACGGGACGCGAACCGGACTCCGGCCCCGTTTGTGCGGATGTCGTGGTCGTCGAAACCCGCTCGGTCTCGGCAGTGGCGGCACTGCGTGCCTTGCGGAACCCGAACCAGTACAGCCCGACGAAGATGATGGCGACCGCCGCCTGGGTGGAAAGGGTTTCCACAGTCGGGTAGACCCCCAGCAGGTCAACCGATTGCAGCCATCCGACCGGTGACGCGCTGACCAGGCCACCCGCCTGCAGCTCCTTGACGCCAGTACCGGCGAAGCTGAACGCCATCACGGCGAGCAGGAGGGAGGTGCCCAGGAAGAAGGGCCGCAGCGGAACGCGAACCGAGAGCAGGCGGATCAGCACGTAGGTCACTGCCAGCAGGACCAACCCGATCACTACGCCAACCCACAGCTGGCCTGTGCTCGCTGGGCTGCGGGCGATCAGCGCCTGGTAGAAGAGGATCATTTCCGCACCCTCGCGGAAGACCGCCAGGAATGCGACGCACGCCAGCGTGAGAACATTGCCCTGCCTGATCGACTCATCGCTCTTGCGCCTGATGTAGGACGACCAGGCGTCGCCCTCCGTCTTGGACAGGATCCAGCTGCTGACGTAGATCAGCATCACCACGGCGATCAGGACGGTGAAACCCTCGATGAGCTCCTGGTTGGCGCCACTCAGGATCGTGAGCGAGTTCAACAGCCAAGCCAGCAACGCGCTCACCCCCAGGGCTGCGGCGGAGCCGACATAAACCGCCCTCGCCTTATCCCCATGGCCAGACTTCACCAGGTACGCGATGATCGCGCCAACCACCAGAGTCGCCTCGAAACCCTCCCGCAACATGATCAGGAGCGACTGAAACAGCACCGCGAACGGCGCCTCCGCAGTGCCGTCAAGACGGTTCGCGTCCTCCCGCAGCATCCCCGCAAGTTGAGCGAGGTCGGAGTCGACCTTTTCAGCGGGCTCGCCGGCGGTGATGTCCTTCTTCACCCGACTGAACTGATATTCGACGGTGGCAGCCCGATCCCCGGAGATGTAGGCCATGACGGTCTTTTCGAAGCCCAGCTTCTCGTAGTAACCGAAGTAGGCGTCATTCACCAAGTCCTTGGCAGAGTCAGGATCTCCGCCGCGGTAGGCCGTACCGGCGTTGTCGATCACCACGACCATGTCATCGACCACATGGTTCCAGGTCCGGGTCTCGGCCTGCGCTGCACCGGCGGCACCAGCAAGCGCCGCCGCACCAGCGATGAGGATGAGAAGCACACGAACCAGCCAACCCACACGGCGGCGCGGCGGCTGACCGCTTGAGGAGGAGTGCATAAGGTGAGGCTACCCTAAGTACTTCTACCCGCAAACTCGCGCCCGATATTCGACCCACCACGGTTGCAGAATCCGGCGCGAGCACCTCACGCGCTAGCGCGACGGTGTCCAGATACGGGGTTGCCGCCAGGCTTCGCACAAGCCTCACGCGCAACCACGCCTGCGAACCGGGAGAGGACCTCCACATTTGTGAGGCGATCCCCCCAGGAAGGGTGACCCCCCGCACTAGCTATGAGAATCACCTCAGAATGGGACCTCGCTCCTCTAAAGACCAGCGGCAACGCCCTCGTGCCGAGCACTCCGACAAGCGGTAACCAACCCGCGCATGTCAGCCTTGACCATCGCGTCGGCGACCACGCCGAACCACACGGCCCCGTGAACACCAAGGTGGCGTCCCCGACACCAGAGGACGCCACCTTTGGCACGCCCCCTTGACAAGAACGGGCTACATATCGGGCTTGTGGGTCACTTGGGGCCGTCGGCCGGGGGGCTGCGGGTGAGGCTGGTGAGGACGAGCGCTGCGGCCCCGACGGTGATGAAGACGTCGGCCAGGTTGAAGGTAGGAAACCAGCCGGAGTGCAGGTAGTCGGTCACCACCCCGTCGGCGGCTCGGTCGACCAGGTTGGCGACCGCACCGGCCAGGATCACGGCCAGGGCCAGGCGCGCCGGCGCGGTGGCGGTGGCGGTAGCCCGCCAGACGAAGAATGCCAGCCCGACGACGAGCAGGCCGGCGACGCCGATCACGACGCCGGCGGGCAGGTTGGCGCCGAGGCTGAACGCCACCCCGGCATTGAACGTCAAGCGGAGTTGGATGGGCCCCAGATCCACCGCCTGTCCGTCGGCCAGTGCGGCGCTCGCCCACGCCTTCAAGCCCAGGTCGATCGCGGCCAGCAGCGTGACGGTGGCGACCATGGCGGCCCGCGGCCTGGTCACCCCTGTGGTCTTCGTGGGTTCGGGTGTGGTCACGACGACCCCTCTTCCGACCGGGTATTTGCGTGGACCTCGATCGCGCGGGCAGCGGTCGTGTGGGCCACGGTGTCATGGCCGACGACCGCGGGACTCAGGATGGTGACACTGACCGCGGATCCGATCGCCGGCCGCCTCCGGTGTTCCAGGTGTGGCTGCGAGTGGTTCATGATGCTTGCTCCTTCGGAAGCTTGCCGAGGTCTTGGAGTGGCCTTAAAGGCCGAAGGCGCCGCCCTCGACGAGGATGACCACGCCGAGGCCGATCAGGACGAGCGGGAACAGGACGTGCTCCCAGCGCTTCAGGACACCGGCGATGGGTCGGCGGGTGGCGACGAACTTCGCCAGCAGCACGAGAACGGCCACCAGGATGAGGAAGACGATCGAGTAGGCGACGATCGCCCCGGTCCCCACAGTGACGAAGACTGGGACGTAGACGCCGATGTTGTCTCCGCCGTTGGCGAAGGTGACCCCGGCGACGGTCCACACGCTGATCGCCTTGCCGGCCATCATCTCCTCGTCATCGTCATCGTCCCCGCGCCAGGCTCTCCAGGCCGCGTACAGGCCTAACGCCAGCGGGATCAGGCCGAAGTAGGCGATCGCGTCCTGAGGCAGGAAGCTGGCCGCGCCCAGGGAGACCAGGACGGAGACGGCGAGGATGGCGCCGAAGCCGAGGTACTGGCCGGCAGCGATCTTCGCAGTGGTGCCGCGCACCCCGGCGCCGCGGGCGAAGAACAGCGACACCACGATGATGTCGTCGATGTTGGTGGCCATGAACAGGCCGCTGGCTTGCAGGATCGGGGTGAGCAGATCCATGACGGCCTTCCGGTGAAGAGCTGGCGCTGTGCCGGCACAGGTGTGGATGAGCCGGCACTCAAGGGGGCCGTCGGTCCGGCCGCGGCCCCGATCGGGTAGGCGGTGCGGCGCCCGCCGGCTCGCATGCCGGTCAGCTGGGGGCGGCGACGGGGGAAACCGCGGGTGTCGTCGTCGGGGCGGCGATGGTGCGCAGGGCTTTGGACCGGCCGGCGCGAACTCCGTTGGCGATCACGAAGACCTCGGAGACTTCGTGGGCAAGGACAACCGCGGCCAGGCCCAGCACGCCGGCGAGAGCGAGGGGTATGAGGACCGCGATCAGGACCAGTGACAGCACGACGTTCTGCAGCATTATGTGCCGGGTACGGCGGGCGTGCGCGAATGCCCCGGGCAGTAACCGAAGGTCATCGCCCATCAGGGCCACGTCGGCGGTCTCGATGGCCACGTCGCTGCCCATGGCCCCCATCGCCACGCCGAGATCGGCTGTGGCCAGGGCTGGGGCATCGTTGACGCCGTCTCCGACCATGGCGGTCGGCCCGGGGAGTCGGCTCACCAGCCGGGACTTGTCCTCCGGGCGCAGATCGGCGTGGACCTCGCTGACACCGACCTCAGCGGCCAGGGCCTTGGCGGTGATCGCGTTGTCACCGGTGAGCATGGCGACGGTGTAGCCCTGCCCGCGCAGATCTACGATCATGTCCACGGCCTCAGGCCGCAGCTCGTCGCGCACCGCAATCGCGCCGATCACTTCGCCGTCGACCTCCAGCAGGACAGCGGTGGCACCCGCCATCTGCATCCGGGTGACATCCTCGGTGAGCGCGCCGGGCTCGACCCAACCGGGCCGTCCCAGCCGCAGCGAGCGGCCGGCGACCGTACCGAGCAGCCCGGCGCCGGTCACGGCCTCGACGTTCTCCGCGGAGGGCACAGTGTCAGTCGCGGCGAGGATGGCGCGCGCCAGCGGGTGCTCACTGCGTGCCTCCAGGGCGGCGGCGAAGGACAGGACCTCGTCGCGAGTGTGGCCGAATGTCGCGACGGCGTCGATGACGGCTGGCTTGTTGCGGGTCAGGGTGCCGGTCTTGTCCAGGGCGACGGTGCGAACCTTGCCGAGCATCTCCATGGCGGCGCCGCCCTTGACCAGGATCCCGTGTCTGCTCGTGGCCCCGATGGAGGCCACCATCGTCACGGGCACGGAGATCGCCAGCGCGCACGGGGAGGCAGCGACGATCATGACGAGGGCTCGCTCCAGCCACAGGCCCGGCTCGCCGAGGACAAAGCCGAGCACGACGATGAGGGCCGCGGCGATCAGGATGCCGGGCACCAGAGGCTTTGCGATCCGGTCGGCCAGTCGCTGAGTGTCGCCCTTGCGGGACTGCTCGGTCTCGACGATGTGCACGATGCGGGCCAGCGAGTTGTTCTCCGCCGTGGTGGTGACCTCGATCTCCACGGCGCCGGTGCCGTTGATGGACCCGGCAAAGACCTCATCGCCCGGGCCGGCCTCGACCGGCATGGACTCCCCGGTGATCGCTGAGGTGTCCAGCGCTGTCCTGCCGGCCCGCAGGATCCCGTCAGTCGCCAGCCGTTCGCCCGGCTTGACGAGCATCAGGTCACCGACCACCAACTCCGCAGGGTCGACCACAACCTCGTTGCCGTCGCGGCGCACCGTGGCCTCGCGCGGTACCAGGTCGAGCAGGGCGCGCAGGCCCTTCCGGGTCTTGGCGACGGAGTACTCCTCCAAGCCCTCAGCCAGGGAGTAGAGGAACGCCAGCGTCGCCGCCTCCTCCACCTGACCTAGAGCGACGGCACCGATCGCGCCAATGGTCATGAGCAGATCGACACCGATCTTGCCCCTGAACAGTTTCTGGAAGGTCTCCGGTATGAACGTCACACCACCAGCCACCAGGGCCGCGGCGCTCAGGGCTAGCTCCCAGCCCGGCTGTCCGGCTCGACCCAGCAGGAACCCCGCGAGAAGCAACAAACCGGCCACCACACCCAGGCGGATCTCCCTCACCTGCCAGATATGATCCACATCGTCGTCGTCATCGTCGTCTTCATCTTCACCGGCGGCTCTGAGCTCTTCGACGAGTTCCTCGTCGTCAGCGTCGCGCCTGGTCAGTCGGGATTCGCTCACTGGTCATTTCCTGTCATTGTTTGCATCTTAAGATCTTCCGCAGCCCGGTTCGCGCTTGTGCCGGCGCCGTAGTTCGGGCACAGCTCGACGGCATTCCCGGTGGCTGCGAGCAACCTCTCTGCGGCGCCCAGTACATCCAGCAGCTCGCTGGCGGTGGCCAAGGAGAACACCGAGGCGCGCCCTTCTGGCCGGGATGTCACCAGGCCGCAGTCCTTCAGACAAGCCAAGTGCCCACTCACCGTCGACTGCACAAGCCCCAGATGCTCAGTGAGGTCACGCACCCGCTGCTCCCCCAAGGTCAGATGCTGAAGAATCGCTAAACGCGTCGGGTCGGACAGGCTGTGGAACAAGGCCGCGGCAGGCGCGACATCCCTCGCCTGCGCGGACCGTGCGAACTCATCGGTCATACGGGTAATCATCGACATACGCCGATAATAGCTGTTCCGGAGGCGCACGACCACTTCACCAATCATCGGGCGATCCGGCCCGGAACTCCCGACCCCGAACACCCTCACTCCGAGCATTCACGAGGCGACCACTCGGGCGATAAGGCCCTCCGACTGAGGCTCAGCGGTCGACTCCCATTGGCACCAGTCCCGGTAGCCGCGGACAGACCCCAGGGACCAGGCACCAACCCCAGCCCACCGACAGATCTAGCTGTCTGACCGGACATGTGGTCGAGTCGTTGCGACGACACGGCTTGATTGAGAACGCGGGGAGGACCTCCCCGGTTGAGTGGAACTGCTCAAGGTATCCGCTCAATTCAGGAGGTCCTCCGTGCCCCACGCTTACGCAGCCCTGACCCCGAGACATCGACTGAAGGTCGCCCAACTCGTCGTCGACGATGGACATCCGATCAGCGAGGTCGCTGCCCGGTTCCAGGTGTCCTGGCCGACAGTGAAGCGGTGGGTCGACCGCTACATCGCAGGGGAGTCAATGACCGATCGGTCGAGCCGGCCCCGTCACCAGCCGGGCCGAACCCCACAACCGGTCGTGCGACGGGTACTCGAGCTGCGGTGGCGCAAGCGACTCGGCCCGCTCCAGCTGGCTGCCCGTACCGGGATCGCGCCCTCCACGGCCCACAAGATCCTGGTCCGGAACCGGCTCAACCGATTGAACTACGTGGATCGGGCCACCGGCGAACCCGTCCGGCGCTACGAGCATGACCATCCCGGCTCGTTGATCCATGTCGATGTGAAGAAGCTGGGCAACATCCCCGACGGCGGCGGATGGCGGTTCGTCAGCCACCAGCAAGGCCACTGGAACAGGCAAATCACCGCACCGAAGGCTCGCAGCAAATGGGGCGACCGGTTTGATGGGTCATGCCTTCGTGCACACCGTGATCGATGACCACAGCCGGGTCGCCTACGCCGAGATCCACGACGACGAAACAGCCATCACCGCCGCCGGTGTCCTCGCCCGGGCCGTGGCCTGGTACGCCGCCCGTGGCGTCAACTACCAACAGCGCCAGGCCTGGTGACCAAGGACCGCCACGGCACAACCGTCAACTACCGGGTCGTACCCGAAGCCATCCAGGGATCGCCGTCGTACTGCACCTCACCTGCTGTTGAAAGGACAACCCATGACCACCAGCTCGAGTGACCAGATCCGCCAGGCCGTCCGCGAGAACTACGGCCAGATCGCCGAAACGTCGGCCGGCTGCTGCGACACGTCCTGCTGCACGCCCGCGGCCCAGGAGCCCCAACTACTTACCCTGCAACTGGGCTACACCGCCGACGACCTGATCGCCGTCCCCGAAGGCGCCAACCTGGGTCTGGGCTGCGGCAAACCCCAAGCGATCGCGAACCTGCAGGCTGGCGAGGCCGTGCTCGACCTGGGCAGGGGCGCCGGCATCGACGGCTTCTCGCCGCCGGCCAAGTCGGTTCCGAAGGTGCCGTGATCGGGGTCGACATGACCCCGCAGATGATCACCAGAGCCCGCGCCAACGCCGACCACGGCGGCTACGACAACGTCGACTTCCCGCTCGGCGAGATCGAACACCTCCCGGGAGCCGACGCCAGCATTGACGTGATCATCTCCAACTGCGTGATCAACCTTTCCCCCGACAAGGCCGCCGTCTTCGCCGAGGCCTTCCGCGTCCTCAAGCCCGGCGGACGCCTTGCCATCTCCGACGTCGTCGCCTTCGCCCCCATCCCCCACGACGAACGAAGCGACATGGCTTTGCTGTCGGCCTGCGTCTATGGCGCCGAACAGGTCGACGTGGTCGAGCGACTCCTGACCCAAGCCGGCTTCGAGGACGTCCAGGTCGCACCAAAGGAGGACAGCAAGACCTTCATGGCCGAGTGGGCGCCGGACACCCCGATCACCGACTACGTCGCCTCGGCCACCATCGAGGCCCGCAAACCGACAGCTTGATCCACTCCGCCGGGCAGCCCGTATCGAACGGCTCGCGCACCACGGCGCAAGTGGCCGCTCAGCCGGACATGGCAACGAGCAGCATTGCAGGAGGTAGGACAGCGGCGCAGACTGGGCGCGTGGTTCTCGCAGCACAGACGCGTGCAGGCTTGGAGTGGATCCTGACCGACTTCGACCGACTGGTCGCAGGGGCGGACGCCGACCAGCTGGACGCACCGTCGAACGTCACCCGCTGGACCAACCGGCAACTCTTGTTCCACATGTGGTTCGGGCAGAGGATCGCCCGCACGTTCATCCCGCTCATCGGCGGCTTCTCCCGCCTCCCGCCAGCAGCCTCACGCACGTGGTCCCGCATCCTCACTGCAGCGACGCGGCCCTATGACTGGATCAACTACGCCGCAAGCGCAGCCGGTGGACGCGTCGTCAGACCCGGCACCATTCGCAAATGGATGCGACGCGACACGGCATGGCTCCTGCGCTGGGCAGAGGCGGCCTCCGCCGACGACCTGGCCCGCGGAATGAGCGTGCCATCCAGCTGGGACCCCTACTTCCTGCCCTGGATGGACAGTGCCGACCTGCTGAACTGGGCACCCAAGCACTACCGGCACCACCGCGCCCAACTCACTCTCACCCACATCGGTCACGAGGCTCCGGGGACATGAACCTGGCCGAGCTTCGGGAAGCGATGTCCGGCGTCGACCAGCTGACGCTGATCGACCTCCGCCCGGAGTCCGAGTTCGCCAGCGGCCACGTCCCAGGCGCAGTGAACGTCCCGCCGGTGCACCTGGCCGAGCGGCTGGCGGAGCTTCCCCGCGACACCCCGGTCGGCGTCTACTGCCGCGGCCCTTACTGCGTGATGCCCGCCGCCGCGGTCCACCAACGCCGCGAGGCGGGGTTCCCCCGCCGCCCGGCTCGACATCGTCTACCCCGATTGGCTCACCGCGTCCGGCACCCTGCTGCGTGACGACCTGCCGGCCGCTCCATGGTTGCGGTCGGCAGGCCACTGCTGCGGGTCAACGGCCTACGCTCCAGTCCGGCCATGCCGCCGCGTTCGGCGCCCCAGCCGCCTGCGCGGTGGTGGGGGCCGGCGTCCGGTTGGGCGTCTGCGCGCTGGTCAGGGCCGCAGCGCCGAACGGCCCGGTCCTCGGTGGGCCGAGAGCCGCGGGAGGCGAGTGAAGGTTGCCGCTCGACCGTCGCTGGTTACCGCTGGATGCGGGGCCGGGTCGTGCTTGCCGGGATCCTGGCGGTGAAGGTCGTTCCGGTATCGGGGCCGTCGCTGTGCGCGGTGAGTGTGCCGTGGTGGGCTTCGACGATTGCTCGAGCGATGGTTAGGCCTAGACCTGACCCCGGGCTACCGGCGCCTTTGACGAATCTGTCGAAGATCCGCTCGGCCTCATCGTGGCGAAGGCCGATGCCTGAATCGCGTACCTGGAGGATCACCGCCGGCTCCCCACCCATTCTGCCGAGGCTCCCGGTTAGGGTCACCGTGCCGCTGGCGGGCGTGTGCTGAAGTGCGTTGTCCAAGAGGTTGCCCAGGACTTCCTGGATGCGGTCCGGATCGACGGTTACCGCGGGGGTGCCGTCGGCCACCGAACTGACGAGTTCGACCCCGGCCGCACGGAACACCTCGCGGTGGGCAGCTACGGCTGCCTCGACCAGGGCTGCTGTCGAGACCGGGTCGGGGGCAAGGAGAAGTTGGCGTTCCTCGGCCCTGGACACCACTTCGAGGTCGTCGACCAGACGGCTGAGCCGGTCGCTCTGGTGCCCCAACGTTGCCAGGGTCTCCTCATCGGTGGGCAGGACGCCTTCACGCACTGCTTCCACGGTGGCCCGGATCGAGGCGATGGGTGTTCGGAGTTGGTGGGCGAGGTCGGCGGTGAGCTGTCGCCTGGTTTGTTCGGTGTTCTGGAGGCGGTCTGCGAGGGCGTTCACCGATGTTGCGAGCTTGGCGAACTCCGGCCCCATCCTCGGATCGATCACCCGGACTTCCAAGTGGCCGTCGGCCAGGCTGGCGGTTGCGCCAGCGGCGTCGGCCACCGGTGCGGCGAGCCTGCGGGCGGCGAGCCAGCTGATGGCCGACCCGGCGATCCCGGCGATCAGGACTCCCACGCCGAGAGCCACGAGCAGCGATTGGTCGAACGCGCGCGCCACATGCTCCATGAGCTGCGCATCCGCCTGTACACCGACGCTTTCCAGGTGGGCTTCGAACACGGCGGGGGCGATCAGGAGCGCGGTGACCAGCACGGTGCCGGCTCCGGCCACGATGACCAGGAGGTTGTTGAGCAGGAGCCGGGGCGCCAGACCAAGACCAGCGAGCCTCGACCTCTTCGGCGGTGTCATCCCGGCCCCATCCGGTATCCGACGCCGCGGACGGTGCGGACGTAGCGGGCCGCCCTCGGGTCGTCACCCAGCTTGCGCCTCAGGTGGCCGATGTGGATGTCGACGAGATGTTCGTCGCTGGAGACGCCAGCGGCGTCCGCCCAGACGGCATCCAGGAGCTGCTGCCTGGTGAACACCAGGCGTGGGCGGCTGCTCAAGGTCTGAAGGAGGTCGTACTCCAGCGGGGTGAGCTGAACAAGAGAAGGCCCGATCCGGACCTCGTGAGCAGGGACGTCGATCACGAGATCACCGAAGACGCGCCGATCCTCGTCCGCAGCCCCTGCTGCGGCCCCTCCGCCTGTGCGGGGGCGCCGCAGGAGGGTGTGGATCCGGGCCATGAGCGTGCGGGGGGAGAAGGGTTTGGTGACGTAGTCGTCGGCGCCGACGCCCAGACCGATCAGCATGTCGACCTCGTCGGCGCGGGCGGTCAACATCAGCACGTAGCAGCGGCTGAAGGTGCGCAGCTCGCGGCACACCTCGATGCCGTCCATCCCGGGAAGGCCCAGGTCGAGCACGACCAGGTCAGGTTCGGACTCCCCGGCCAACACCAGGGCCGTCTCACCGTCGCCTGCGGTGCGCACCTGGAAGCCGTCCTGCAGCAGGTACCCCTCGACCACCCGCACCAGGCTGGGCTCGTCATCGACAACCAGAGCGGACAGCTTCTGAATCGGCGCCACGGTCAGGCGTCCTCCTTCGCGATGAAACTGCCGTGCCACGTGTGGTACCAGACAGCGCCCGTGGTGGCGTTCACCGACAGCATGCCCACCGTATGCCCACCGGACATCGTGTCCATCGTGTAGTGCCCCGGGAACAGATCGATGCTGTCGACCACCTCACCCGAGGTGTTCGCGCCCAACCACGTGTTGGCGATGTCCGTCGCCCGGGCTGCGGGGATCGACGCTGTCGAGTTGGTGGCGGTCCACATCATGGCGGGACCATACTCGGTAACGACAGCCCCGCCGGCAGGGTCGACCAGCACCTCCGCGATCGACGCACCCGCTGCGTCCTTGAGTTCCACATAGAAGTTCAGGCTGAACTGCATCACCTCACCAGGATGCAGACCGCTCGGCGCGCCTGCCTCGGCCGCCCGGACCCGCGCCGCCGCAATGGTTGTCACCGGCGAGCCATTACCAGCCAGCCACACCCGGCCACCCATCATCCCGTTGCCGTTGCCGGTGCCGTTGCCGTTGCCGTTGCCCATCATTCCGCCGGGAACGCTCCGCACGCGGCCATCCGGGCCTCCACGGGGCCCTTGCTGGCCGCCGTAGCCGCCCGGTACGGCCCGATTCCCGGCCACGGGAACCGGCACGCTCGGCTGGGCCCAACCAGTCACCGCGAACGCCACCGACCCAGCGAGCAGCACGCTCGCCAAACCCAACACCGTCCACGGCAGCCACCGCGAACCACGTCCAGGAACGGCGCTGCTTCTCATCGGAGTCGCTCGTTGCGCGCCGCGGCCAGCACGACCCTCTGCGCCTGGTAGGTCTCCAGGTCGATCTCACCCCGGGCGTAGCGCCGATCAAGGATGCCCTCGGGCGTCTCTGGCGCCGCGCCGGGCAGATTCGTGGGTACCTGGCGCCCCGGCAACAGCCTGGTCACCGCCCACACGATTGCCGCGATCAGCACGACCCAGAACAAGACCATCCCAACCATCCCGGCCCAGCCCATACCGCCGTAACCCATACCGCCGTAACCCATCATCTTCCAGCCTCCTTCAGTGTCGCCGGCGACCCTCTGGCCGTCCGACAACCCGAGCCTTCCAGCGGTTCCTAACCATCACCCGGCGAGAAATGTAAAGACCAGCCAAAGGCTGCAGGTGTCGCAGCACTGAGGTACACCCCAGAGAGGCAGCTGTCGCATGGCCGAGCGTCACAGCGAGTCCGGCGCGCCTGCTGAGCGATCGGTCCCGGTCGGTGCACTAGCGTCGCCCTACTCCGTCACCGGTCCCGGAGGGCCCCTGTCGCTGCACTGCGAGTGGCTGGATTGGTCGAGGTGAGTATGTGGCAGATGTCGTCACCTTGGCAGTCGGCCGGATCGAGCAGGCGGCTGTGCTCGCGGAGTGCCTCCAGCTCGGCCTGTAGAGCGGCAAGGTGCTTGATGCGCGCCGCCACGTCGGCGATCTTCGTGTCGATGAGTCCGATCACGTGGGTGCATGGCACCGTCCCTGCGTCGCGAAGGTCGATGATGTTGTGGATCTCGGACAGTGTGAGCCCGGCGACTTGCGCCGCACCGATGAAGCGCAGCCGGGCGAGCGTCGACTCGTCGTAGGTGCGGTAACCGTTCGCGCGGCGCTCGGCGTCAGGCAGCAGGCCCTTGCGTTCGTAGAACCGCACGGCCTGGCTGGTCAGTCCAGCGACGTCGGCAAGCTCACCGATCAGCATCTCTCGCCTTCCACTTGACCTTGTACCATGATACAAGGTTTAGCGTCTGGGGCATGGACGTCTCCTTGTTGTACTTCGATGGATGCCCGAACTGGGAGGTTGCTGACCAGCGGCTTGCCGAGATCGCCGGGGAGTACGCCGATGTGGTGGTGACGCTTCAGCGCGTCGAGACGGTGGAGGAGGCTGAGCGGTTGGGGTTCCACGGCTCGCCGAGCATCGTGGTCGACGGCGTGGATCTCTTTGCCGAGTCCGGCACAGGTGTGGGGTTGTCCTGCCGGCTCTACCGCACACCGGCAGGTCTGGCGGGGGCGCCCACGACGGAGCAGCTCCGGGCCGCACTGAGCCTGGCGCACGAGAGGTCGCAGTGACTCCGGCGATGCAGCACAAGCACCGCCTTGCCCCGACCCGTCCCGCGTAAGTGCTTGGGCCCCCCGGCTCACCAGTCGGTGCCCTGGCATTCGCCTGCGCCTTCGGTTTCGAGTTGCAGGGTGGCGTGGGCGATGTGGAACCGTTCGCGCAGGGTCTCGCTCGCTGCGGCGAGCACGGCACCCGGCTGGGCACCGGAGGTGGTGACGAGGTGGGCGGTGGCAACGTCCATCCCGGAGGTGAGCCGCCACACGTGCAGGTCGTGCACCTCGCTCACACCGGCGACTGCCATCAGCGCCCTGGTGAGTTCGGCAGGCTCCGCTCCCTCGGGCGCATGCTGGCCCAGCACGGCCAGCACTTCCCGTCCCAGCACCACGGCCCGCACGACCACGAAGATGGCGATGGCCAGCGCGATCCCCGTGTCCCACCACGCGTTCCCGGTCCCGGACACCATCAGCGCGGCGACGATCACCCCGACCGAACCCACCGTGTCGGCGATGACCTCGAAGTAGGCGCCTTTGAGGTTCAGGCTCTCCCCCGCACCGGCCCTCAGCAGCACGATGCTGACTACGTTGACGACCAGGCCGAGAACGCCGACGACCAGCATCATCCCGGTCGCTAGTTCGGGCGCCGAACCGATCCGTCCGACCGCCTCGACGCCGATGTAGACACCGACCCCGATCATCACGAGCACCGCCAGGCCGGAAGCGAACACCTCGGCCCGGTAGGAGCCGAACGTGCGCCGCCCGGTCGTGTCGGCGCGGGTCGCGATCCTGGTGGCGATCAACGCGGCCCCGAGAGTGGTGACGTCGGCAGCCATGTGGCCCGCATCGGAGATCAGCGCCAGCGATCCCGACAGCAAGCCGGCGACGAGTTCGACGACGAAGAACGCGGCGACCAGCCCGAACGTGACGGCCAGGCGCCACCGGTGTCGGCCCGTGGCGCTGCCAGAGTCATGGGTATGACTCATGAGGTGGCCTCGGTCACCGACGCAGCTCCGCTCTTCGGGTCGTGCGTGATGTGTTCGCGGGTCACGTCGAGGAGCATCCGGACGTGAGCGTCAGAGAGCCGGTAGAACACGTTGCGTCCCTCGCGCCGGCCCGCGACCACCCCAGAGGCACGCAGCAGCCGCAGGGCCTGCGACACCGTCGTATCCGTGGTCGACGTCGCGGCGGCGAGATCGCAAACGCACAGCTCCCCGGCCTCCAGCAGCGCGTACAGCAGTCGGGCCCGGGTGGGGTCGCCGAGCAGCTTGAACACCGCACTGACCCGGCCCAACTCGTCCGCGCCAGGCGCGTTCGCGGTCGCCTGGAGCACCTTCTCCGGATGCACCGCCGGCACCACACAGCCGTCGAGACCCTCCACCGAACCCATGCACGCCCCTCCATCTGATCAACTGCACAGATGTTACCCTTACGGGCCCGTACGCAGACAACATGATGCGAGAATCTGGACCGAAGGAGGAACGAGTTCATGCGAACGAAGCGCCTGCCGGCCGGAGTGGGAGCAGCCCTGGCTGCGGCGCTGCTGTTCGGTGCGGGAGCCCCGGTCGCGAAGCTCCTGCTGGGTTCGGTGAGCCCGTGGATGCTCGCCGGGCTGCTCTACACCGGATCCGGGCTGGGTCTGGCCGCCTGGCGCCTGGCCCGGCGGGCCGAACGCGTCCGCCTGCCGCGCGCCGACCGCCTGCCCCTGGCCGGCGCTGTCGTGTTCGGCGGTGTCGTCGCCCCCGTGCTGTTGATGATCGGCCTCACCCAGCTCCCGGCGACGGGGGCCTCGCTGCTGCTCAACGCCGAAGGGGTGTTCACCGCGCTCATCGCCTGGATCGTGTTCCGTGAAAACGTCGACCGCTGGGTCGCGCTCGGCATGGTCGCGATCGTCGCCGGCGCCATCGTGCTCGTGATCCCGATGGGTGTCGAGCTCGGCTCGCCCTGGGCCGGGCTCGCCGTCCTGGGCGCCTGCCTGGGCTGGGCGATCGACAACAACCTCACCCGCAAGGTGTCCCTGACCGACGCCACCTGGCTCGCCGCGGTCAAGGGACTGGTCGCCGGGCCCACCAACCTCGTGCTCGCCCTCCTGCTCGGGTCCACCTTCCCCGCCGCCGCCAACATCGCTGCCGCCGCCGGCGTCGGCTTCCTCGCCTACGGCGTCAGCCTGGCGCTGTTCATCCTCGCCCTGCGACACCTCGGCACCGCCCGCGCCGCGGCTTACTTCTCCGTCGGCCCGTTCTTCGGCGCCGTGCTCGCCGTCGCCCTGGGCGAGCCCGTCACCGTGCCCCTCCTGGTCGCCGGGGCCCTGATGGGGGTCGGGGTCTGGCTGCACCTGCGCGAGCGCCACGTGCACGAGCACACCCACCACGGCCTTACCCACGACCACTGGCACACCCATGACGACGGCCACCACGACCACCCCCACGACCCGGACTCCCCACCGGTCACCAGCCGCGGCCACCGCCACCCCCACGAGCACGCCGCGCTCAGCCACGCCCACCCCCACTACCCCGACGCCCACCACCGCCACGACCACTGAGCTGAAGCTCAGAACGAACTGGGATGCCCGCTCTCCGGCCAGCCCGAGGAACTCCGCCTGTGGTGGGTACTGGTCTGGAAATACGCGGCGCACGGCCGGCTTTCCGCCGCCAGGCGAAGGAGCAACCGATGAAGAGCGGGAACAAGAACGTCACCCACCGCGCGGGAGGATCGAAGGAGCCTCAGACCCGGGCGCGGACGTACGGTCGTTTCGCGGGGATGATCGCAACGTCAGCGGTCCTGATGTCTGTGGTGAATGTACTTCAACACCTACTCCATCGACCATGTCTACTTCAGCTGGACACGGGTGTTCATGACGATGATGGCAGCCGCCGTGATGGCTGTCGTAATGCTGTGGTTCATGCGGCGGATGTACACCGACCGGTCGGCCAACCTGCTGATTGTCGGGCTCTCCGTTGCCATCTTCGGCGCGGGGCTCTGGCTGGTGCGCACCCAGACAACGATCGGGGATCGGGCCTGGATGGAGGCGATGATCCCCCATCACTCGATCGCGATCCTGACCAGCGAGAACGCGAAGCTCTCAGCCCCGCGGGTCAAGGACCTTGCCCAGCGGATCGTCGACGCCCAGCGCGCAGAGATCGCCGAGATGAAGCAGTACCTCCAGGACACCCCCTGAGCGGGCGGGAGTGGCCCCTAGTGCTGGTGGGTCATCCGGTACCCCAGCAGGGCGGGGTCGAGCATCCCGAAGATCATGGCGACGTGAGCGACGACGAGGAAGATGGCGATGAACATGGCGTGCCACTTCAGCTGGCTAGTGCGGTCGCTGCCGATGAGCCCGAGTTCGACGAGGGTGATGCCGACGAGCGGGATGACCCCGGAGAGGTAGAACAGCACGGCGATCACGTCGGCGGGGCCGCGCCAGGCCCCGGCGAGGGTGAGGGGCACGACGGCGTTGACGAGCAGGTGGAGGAAGATCGCCAGCATGATCGGACCGGCCAGCAGGCCGGCGATGCGGCTGGTGGTGCGGACCCAGGCCGGCGTCGCGGCGCGTCGGAAGAGGATGGCCAGTTCGGTGATGGCGAGGGTCTCGGCGAGGACAACGGGGATGGCCATGAAGATGATCAGGTTGCGTGGCTGGTGGACCGCGAGTAGCTCCATGTAGTGCGTCATGCCCATGCTCATCACCATGCCGAGCTCGTTCGCGACCAGGTTCGGCCCCAGCAGGGCAGGCAGGCTGAGCGCGCCGGTCAGGAGCAGGACGGCGATCGTGGCGGTGGGGTTCGCCAGCGTGCGGGCGGTGCGGGCGGCGGTCTGTCGAGTCGCGGTGGTGGTCACGGGAGCCTGCTTCGGTACGGGAGACGGAATCGGGGTAGTTCAAGGGTCGGGGACGCACCCGGTGCCGACCGGTCAGTTTCTGTGAAGTTTCTCTGAAGTTCCGCCCCGATCCGGCCCTTCCGGGAATGGCCGGCTTCCGGCGCCGGTTGCGGAGGATACCCACGGGGGGTATGTGAGAGGACATGGACATGACCGAGCGCGAGAGCCAGCACGGTGCGGGAACCCGGAACAGTGAGGGCGACCAGCACCACACTCCTGCCACCGACGTCACGGGGGGCCCGCGCCATGGCCAGACCTCGATGCGGCACGACTCTGCCACGGAGCACGACGCCCACTCTGAGCACAGCGGCCACGCCAGCCACGGCGGCCACGCCAGCCACGGCGGCCACGCCAGCCACGGCGGCCATGGTGATCATGTGCAGCGCTTCCGGCGGTTGTTCTGGGTGATGCTGCTGCTGGCCGTGCCGGTCGTGGCGCTGTCGCCAATGTTCGCGATGCTGATGGGCTACGAGGTGCCGACCGACGGCGCGCTCGCGTGGGTGCCGCCGCTGCTGGGCTCGGTCATGTACGCGTGGGGCGGCTCACCGTTCCTGAGCGGGGCGGTGAGCGAACTGCGCGCTCGCCGTCCGGGGATGATGCTGCTGATCGGGCTGGCGATCACGGTGGCGTTCCTGGCGAGCTGGGGGGCGACGCTGGGGTTGCTCAGCCACACGCTGGAGTTCTGGTGGGAACTCGCGCTGCTGATCGTGATCATGCTGCTCGGGCACTGGCTGGAGATGCGATCCCTGGCCCAGACCACGAGCGCGCTGGACTCCCTGGCCGCGCTGCTGCCTGACACCGCCGAGGTGGTTCGCGGCGACACGGTCGAGAAGATCGCTCCGGCCGACCTGGTGGTCGGCGACGTGGTCCTGGTCCGGCCCGGCGGCAGCATCCCCGCCGACGGACGCATCGTCGAGGGCGAGGCCGAACTCGACGAGTCCATGGTCACCGGGGAATCCCGCACGGTCCGCCGGGGACCGGGCGACGCGGTGACCGCCGGGACGGTGAGCACCGACTCCGGCCTGCGGGTCGAGGTCAGGGCCACCGGGGAGGACACGACCCTGGCCGGCATCCGCCGCCTCGTCGAGCAGGCCCAGTCCTCCACGTCCCGGGCGCAGCTGCTCGCCGACCGGGCTGCGGCGTGGCTGTTCTGGTTCGCCCTCGGTGCAGCGGCGATCACCGGCATCGTGTGGACGCTGCTCGGACAGCCCGACCAGGCCGTCGTCCGGGTGATCACCGTCCTGGTGATCGCCTGCCCGCACGCCCTCGGCCTGGCGATCCCACTCGTGGTCGCCATCTCCACCGAACGCGCCGCCCGCGCCGGCGTCCTGATCAAGGACCGGGGAGCCCTCGAACGGATGCGGACCATCACCACTGTCGTGTTCGACAAGACCGGCACCCTCACCAAGGGCCAACCCGCCCTTGCCCTGGTCGAGGCCATCGATGGTCACACCGAGGCGGAGGTGCTGAGCCTCGCCGCCGCAGCCGAGGCCGACAGCGAGCATCCGCTGGCCCGGGCGATCGTCCGCGCCGCCCAGGAACGCCGGCTGCAGGTTCCGCCGGCAAGCGGGTTCACCTCCCAGCCAGCCCTGGGTGTGTCGGCCCGGGTGGACGGTTCAACGGTGCGCGTCGGCGGCCCCAGACTGCTGGACGAGACCGGAGCGAACGACCCGCTCGCCGGGTCGCAGGCCCACGACGCCGGGCTCACCAGGCTGTACGTGCTGCGCGACGAGAGGCTGATCGGAGCGCTCAGCCTGGCCGACGAGGTCCGCGCCGAGTCCGCACAGACCGTCGCGGCCCTGCACCGGCTCGGCGTGCAGGTGGCGATGATCACCGGCGACGCCCGGGCCGTCGCCGACCGCGTCGCCGCCGAACTCGGCATCGACACCGTCCTTGCAGAAGTCCGGCCGGAGGAGAAGTCGGCCAGGGTCGCCGAACTCCAGGCGGCCGGCGAACGGGTCGCCATGGTCGGCGACGGCGTCAACGACGCCCCCGCCCTGGCCCAGGCCGACGTCGGACTGGCGATCGGGGCCGGCACCGACGTCGCTATCGCCTCCGCCGGCGTGATCCTGGCCGGAGACGACCCGCGCACGGTGGTATCGGTGATCGAGCTGTCCAAGGCGAGCTACCGCAAGATGCTGCAGAACCTGTGGTGGGCGGCCGGCTACAACCTCGTCGCGGTGCCGCTCGCCGCTGGCGTGCTCGCCCCGATCGGCATCACCCTTTCGATGGAGGTCGGCGCGATCCTGATGTCCCTCTCTACCATCGTCGTCGCCCTCAACGCCCAACTGCTACGCCGGCTCGACCTGCGTCCGGACCGGCTCGGCGCCTAGTACTGCAGGGTCGTCATCATGCCGATCTCGGCGTGGTAGATGTTGTGGCAGTGGTAGGCCCACCGCCCGGGATTGTCCGCTTCGAGGTCGGCGGTGATGGTCTGCATGGGCAGCACGAGCACGGTGTCCTTGCGCAGGCCGCCGTTGCCGGGCAGTGACCAGGTGTGGCCGTGAATATGCATCGGGTGGGCCATCATCGTCATGTTCGTCATCTGGAGGCGGACCCGGCGTCCGGCGGCGGTCGTGATCGGGGTGTCGGAGCCGAACGTGGTGCCGTTCATTCCCCAGGCGTAGGGCTTCATCTGGCCGTTCAGGGTGACCTGCTCGACCTGGTCGGGTTCGCGCTGGGGCAGCCGCGCGGCCTCGGTCGGCATCAGTGCGGCCAGCAGCAGCGGATCGGTGTCGAGCTCCCCCGGACGAACGGTCGCCGACGGGGTGGCCCCGCCGCCGGTGCGGATCAGGATGATGCCTTGGCCCTGCTTTCCCTCGGCGCAGGCAACAAGCGGGAACACCCCGTCGGCGAGAGTGACGAGTAGGTCGGCCCGCTCGCCCTGCGCGAGGTAGAGCGCCCTGGTTTGTTGCGGCTGGACGGGGTAGCCGTCGGTGTGGGTGACGGTCAGGGTGTGGCCGCCCAGGGCGATGCGGAACAGGGTGTCGGCCGCGGCGTTGATGATCCGGAGCCGGACCCGTTGGCCCGGTTTGGCGGTGAGGGTCTGTGGCGCCGCCGGGATGCGTCCGTTGATCAGGTAGTAGGGGTAGGTGATGTCGCCGACGTCCCCCAGCGGCGAGCGGCCCATGCCGCCCATGCCGGACATGTTGTGGTTCATACCCTGGCTGATGGTGCCGTGCTCGGCCTTGAACGCGGCCAGGATGTCGTCGGGGCTCCTGCCGACGCCGTCGGTCCAGTCGTCGAGGACCAGCACCCACTCGTGGTCGTAGCCGCCGGGCTCTGCGGGGTCGTCGACGATCAAGGGCGCGTACAGGCCCCGGTCGATCTGGACGCCGCTGTGCGGGTGGAAGAAGTAGGTGCCGGGGTCGGGAGCCTGGAACGTGTAGGTGTACTCAGCCCCGGCGGCGATCGGATCCTGGGTGATGCCGGGTACACCGTCGGCGGTGTTGTGCAGCCGGATCCCGTGCCAGTGGACGCTGGTCTCGACCGGCAGCTGGTTGCGGACCTGCACCTGCACCACGTCGCCGGCCTTCGCGTGCAGGAGCTTGCCGGGGACTTGTCCGTCGTAGCACCAGGTGTTGGCGGTGATCCCGCCCAGGTCGACCTGGGAGATCCCGGGCCGGAGGATGGCGCGGACGGCCGGCGTGCTGAGGGTCGGTGTCGGGGGGATGCGCACCGGCGTGGTCGGCGAGCCTGCGGTGCAACCGCCGAGGAGGGCGGCAGCTCCCAAGCCGAGGCTTCCGGTCATCAGGTCGCGTCTGCTGAGACTTCGTGGCACGGTGAGGCCTTTCGGATCGTCGTGATCCCAGAGTGTGCGGCGCCCCCGGCCGGTTCCTAGCCGGTTCGATGTTGTTTCGATGAAGGTTCCGCCGATTCGGGCAGGCGGAGGCTGAAGGTCGAGCCCTTGCCGGATCCTTCGCTGGCGGCGGTGAGCTGGCCGCGGTGGGCCACGGCGATGGCGCGGCTGATCGCGAGTCCGACGCCGGTGCCGCCGCTGTCGCGGTCACGGGCGGTGTCGGCTCGGTAGAAGCGCTCGAACAGGTGTGGTAGGTGCTCGGCAGCGATCCCGTCGCCGGTGTCGCTCACCTCGATGTTCACCGCCGCCTCCTCGGCGACCACCCGGACAGTGACCCGGCCACCTTCGGGGGTGTGGCGGAGGGCGTTGGACAGCAGGTTTCCCAGCACCTGGCTGATCCGGCCGGGGTCCACGCGCACCATCAGGGCGGTGGCGGCCGGGTCGACGGACAGGGCGACGCCCTTGCGGCCGAAGCCCTCTTCGGCGGCCATGACGGCTTCACGGGCGAGCTGGTTGGGGTCGGTGTCCTCCAGGGTGAGGTTGAGCCTGCCCTCCTCTGCGGCGGACACCTGGCCCAGGTCGTCGGCCAGGCGGGAGATCCGTTCGATCTGGCTGGTCAGAATCTGCCAGGCCTGTGGGCCGGGTTCGATGGCGCCGTCCTCGAGGCTCTCCACGCAGATCTCCATGCTGGCCAGGGGCGTGCGGATCTCGTGGGCCAGGTCGGTGAGCAGGCGACGCCGGCTGGCTTCGATCGAGTCGAGCTGGGACGCCATCGTGTTGAAGCTGTCGGCCAGGCTCGCCAGCTCGCGGGAGTCGGCGTCCTCCACCCTTTGGGCGTAGTCACCGTGGGAGATGCGTGCGGCGGCGTGGCCCAGGTCATCGAGGGAGCGGCGGAGCCGGCGGCTGATCAGGGCGCTGACGATGATCGCCCCGGTCGCGGCGATCAACAGCCCGATCAGCAGGGCCAGCGTCCCGGCGGTGTTGAACGCCTCCTCGGAGTGGGCCAGCACGTCGGGGCTGTCGCGGCCGGCCTCGCGCATGTGCGCCTCGAACAGCGGCGGCCCCGCGATCGCCGCCACCACGATCATCGTCAACGCCATCGCCACCGAGACCGCCACCTGCGAGACCAGCAGCCTGGTGGTCAGGCTGCCCGGACGCGAGGGCGTGCTCACCGTCCCGGCCCCATCCGGTACCCGACACCCCGCATCGTTTCCACGAACGGCAGGTCGGCGACCACGGCGAGCTTGCGTCGAAGGTGGCCGATATGGACGTCGACCAGGTGCTCGTCACCCACCCAGTCCGGCCCCCACACCGCGTCCACCAGCTGACGACGGGTGAACGCCGCCTTCGGCCGGGCCGACAGGACCTCGAGCAGGTCGAACTCGGTGCGGGTCAGCTCCACCTCGGTGTCGTGGACCAGCACCCGGCGGCCAACCGGGTCCAGCCGCAGCGCGCCGAGCTGTCGGGGCGGCTCCTCCACCACCCGGCCGGCGCGCGGGCGGCGAAGCAGCACCTGGACGCGGGCGACCAGCTCGCGGGCGCTGAACGGTTTGGTCATGTAGTCGTCGGCGCCGGTCGACAGGCCGATCAGCTTGTCGATCTCCTCGTTGCGGGCGGTCAACATCAGGATGTAGCAGTCGGAATGCCTGCGGATCTCCCGGCACACCTCGAGCCCGTCCTTGCCCGGCAGGCCAAGGTCGAGCACCACCACATCGGGGCTCTCGGACAACGCCAGCTCGACCGCCCGGACCCCGTCGTGGGCGACGCTGGTGCGGAACCCGGCCCGTTGCAGGTAATTCGCCACCATGCCGGCCAGCACCGTCTCGTCGTCGACCACCAGCACGTGGGCCGGCGCCGGGCTCGGGGCTTCGCTCATGTCGGCAATCATGCCGCCGAGGCCTGACCTCACCCCATTCGCCTCGGCCATCTACATCGTTTCTTCATCGTGACTTCGGGGTTTCACCCGGACGGCCGGCGTTGGCTGGAGCCATGGCGACTCCAGGAGGTCCACGATGATGATGGGTTTCGGCGGCATAGCCGTCCCCTGGCTGTTCGGCGTGCTCACCGTCGCCGCGATCTGGGTCGGCGTGTGGTGGCTGCTCAGCGCCATCGGCATGACCGCCCAGCGCAGCCAACCCAACACGCCCCCAGCCCCCGCGGCGACGCAACTGCCGCCGGGCACCTGGCAACAACCCCGCTTCACCGCTGCGGACGCACCCCCGCCGCTGCGACAACCCGACCCCGAACCCCACCCGGAACCCGTCCGAGCCGAGAGCGACCACCGATGATCACCGACGCCCCCACGCACACAACCACTGCAGTCACCCTTGTCACTGCACCCGGCTGCCACCTCTGCGACGAAGCACACCGCCACCTGGGCATGCTCATCGACGACGGCGCCGCCATCGAGCTCACCGTGATCGAGGCCACCTCGATCGAGGGTCGTTCACTGCTCGGCGTCCACCGACCTGCGATGAACCCGCTCGTCCTGATCGACGGCACCTACTTCTCCGCCGGCAGGCTGCCCCGGCGCAAGCTCCAAGCCTTGCTGCAACGCCGCGCCGCAGGGACTGAGACCCCCCACCATGGGTGACCTGCTGACCACCGGCGGCGTGCTGGCCGCCTTCTTCGCCGGCGGGGTCGCCCTCTTCGCCCCCTGCTGCATCGTGTTCCTCGCCCCCAGCTACCTTGCCGGAGCGGTCAAGAACCGGCGCTGGCGACTCCTCCCCCTCACCTTCCTCTTCGCCGCAGGACTCGCCTCGATCCTGGTACCGATCACCGTCGGGATCAGCCTGATCGCCGCCGCCATCGCCAAGTACCACGCCGTCCTCTACTGGGCCGGCGGCATCCTCATGCTCGTCCTCGCCGCGTTCACCCTGTCTGGGCGGATGTGGAGCCTGCCGAACTTCCTCCGCACCCCCGACACCAGCCGCGGCGACGGCGCCAGCTTCTTCGCCCTCGGCGTCTTCAGCGGCATCGCCTCCAGTTGCTGCGCCCCCGTCCTGGTCGGCGTCATGACCCTCTCCGCCCTCGCCGGCAACCCGATCGGCGGCGTCGGTCTCGGCCTGGCCTACGTCTTCGGAATGGTCTTCCCGCTGTTCGTCATGGCACTGATCTGGGACGCCACCGGGCTGCGCAACAAGCCCCTGGTCGCCAAGCCCGTCCGCCTCCGCATCGGTGCCTGGACGCTGGCGACCAACACCGTCAACCTGCTCGTCTCCGCCGGGTTCGCCATCATGGGCGGCTTCATCATCTACCTCGCTAACACCGGCCAGATGACCAGCGGACCAGAAATCCAGGTTGCTACCGGGCGCGCTCTCGCTGGATGGTTCGCCTCCCTCGAAGGGTGGCTCAAGCCCGTCCCCGAACCCGTCCTGGGCATCGGGCTCCTCGCCGTTGCCGGCATCTTCATCTGGGGGACCCTCGTCGGACGCCGCAGCCACCACCCGGTCCGCCGTGCACCTTCCTCAGCAGAAGACGAACCCGCAGCCCAGACGCCCGAGCCGTCCGCCCCCTGCCACTAAGACAACGAGAGAAGAGCGATGACCAACACTGCCACCCGCCAAGAACTCCACGCCCGCCAGAAAGCAGCTGCAGCAGCCGACAAGCGCCGCAGCCGCTGGAAGCGCTGGCTCAGCTGGACCGCCGCCCTTGCTGCAGTCGCCGTGATCGTCGGCATGCTGCTCACCTCACAAACCACCTCAGCGACCACCAGCAACACCGCCCCCGACTTCACCCTTCCCACCACCGCCGACACCACCGTCACCCTGTCCAGGCTCCGAGGCAAGCCGGTCCTGATCTACTTCAACGAAGGCGCCGGCTGCGGCGCTTGCATCATGCAGATGGCCGAAATCGAGAAACGACGAGCCGACTTCGACGCCCTCGGCATCACCGTCCTGCCCATCGTCATGAACACCAAGGCCGACATCACCGCCGATATGACCCGCTACGGCGTCACCACCCCATTCCTCCTCGACGACGGCACCGTCTCCAAGGCCTACGGCACCCTCGGCAAAGGCATGCACGCCAACCTCCCCGGCCACAGCTTCGTCCTCATCGACGCCGCCGGTGTCCAACGCTGGTACGGCGAATACCCCTCCATGTGGCTCGACCCCAGCACGCTGATGAGCGAGGTCTCCACCCGCCTCAAGTGATGGTCTTGAGGAGGACAGACCGAGTGGACATGCCCCGGGGAGGATGTCTATCGCTCGACGGCTCGAGCACGCACGGGCGAGGTCACCACGCCTTCTCGGGGGAGATCCGCGCACGTGATGTGTTCCCAGACGCCAGGTTGACCAGCGCGACTGGCTGCGCCATCGCGACGAAGTGGCTGCGTCATCATCACAGCGCGTCGCAGATTGAGGTTGGCTTCTCGGACTGTCTCCAGCAGCTTCGTCGCCAAGGGGCTTCCGGGGTCAGGCAACCAATCGCTGCGGTGGACGCCGGGGTGTCGCGTCAGGTAGCCGGGCCCGAGTGCCTCGGCGATGATCCAGACACCTCCGGTGGTGACCCGCCGACGCAATGCGACCTCGTGAACGGACGCAACGTCAGCCGCTAGGAGCAGCGCCGCGTTCATCTCTCCAATCGAGCGTGTCGAGCGCGAGGCTCCCATCCGCACCGAGATCGCCGCATCCAGGTCTTGAGCGGCGTGGCGTAGCTCCGGGGAACGACCATCGAGCCGCAACTCTGGCGGCCAGTCGGCGGCGCGTTGCCATGACCGGAATGCTCTTGAGAACAAGTCTCGTACGGCGCTTGCCGCGATGTCGTCTGGCGCCTCCAAGCTGATCTCCCTACTTGCAGTCCAACACACTCCAGCGATGTTGGCTGCGGTCCTCTGAAAGCAGTACTTCGTCGCGCGCGTCGGGCTGCTCAGCGACTCCATCGCAACGCCGGCCCACCAAGAGACCGCCTCGTGAAGGCTTCCGGGCTCTGGCTTGACACTCAGTGAGGACAATGGGCTTTCGAGTGGTCGCGGCGGTACGTGCGATCCGGCTTCTGTGCCATCGGCGAGATCGCGTAGCAGGAGCGCGGCGGCCAGGTGCTGCCGCGACGGGGCAGCGTGGACGAAGCTGGCTTCGGCCGCGGCATGGAGGCTGGCCAGAATGCTGGCGCGCAGTTGCGAGCGGTCCATCAGGCTCGCCGCCCTCACCACGTCTTGATGCGAGTCGAGAATGTCGGCGAGAACTCCCAAGGTGAGCGCGACGCCAGTAAGGGGCGATTCGCCATCTCTGGGTCCGTCCGCTGTCGCAAGCTGTTCCAGGATGGGCCTGAGTTCGGTCGGACCGTCCACGAGGTCGAGCGCTCGCGCCGCGTTCCGTGCCAGCAGGTCCCACGCATCGATCGACAAGGTCGGCGAAGTCCTCTGCGAGGTCACGAACTCCTGGGTGCGCTTCAGCAGCGCGTCACGCAGCGCCTCAACACCAGCCATGGTCGTTCATCTCGACGAGGACTCGTCGAAGCTCGGCCAACGCAATCTTCGCCACAGAGTCCGCGGCCAGGACGAGATGGTGGACGGCGGCCTCAAGCGACGGTGTCGCTCCCCCACTCGGGGGCACCGATGACGCGGGCCCCGTCGCCTCGCTGAGCATGTCCTGGACATCAAGGATTCGCGCGGCGAGGGCAAGAGCCTTGCCGCTCGGGTCGGATTGGCTCAGCAACTCGTGTGCCGCGTGGGCGAGGTGAGCCTGGGCGAGGCCCGAGTCGCTACGCAGGGGACGATCTCGAGGCAGTGCCTTTGTTGGCGACAGATGCTGGGCCACGCGTCACCTCGCTGATACTTGCCGACGGCCGAGGTCCGTCGATCTCGTCGCCGCTGCGTGCCCGTCTGCTCGGTGGCCCCTTCTAGCGGCCACGGTCTCCCAGGCCGGCGCCGTGATAGGGGCGGCGCCGAGCGTGAGCGCCTCGTGAGTGGCGAGTAGGTCGTTGGTGGCGTCGGTGGGGGGTTGGGTGTGAGCAAGGATGCGGTGTGCTGCGGCGATGACTCGGTCTCCGGTTGCTTTGACGACTTGGTCGATGGTGCGGGTGTCGCTGCCGCGTCCAACCGCCTGAGTGGCCCAGCCCGCTACGTAGTTGAAGGTGTACTGGCCGGCGTCCAGTCCGTGTGCCCGGGTCACGAGGTAAGCGACTGACTCCGCGATCACCTCGCTGATGCCGCGGCACTGTGTCAATCCGTAGGCGGCGATGTCGTCGGATTCCATGGTGAGGACGTGACCGGCTTCATGCGAGAGCGTTCGTACCGCGTGAGCGTCGTCCACGTCGGGACGAACCCGCACCTGCTTGGTGGCGAAGTCAGTGAGCCCGTTCGCGGCCCCGCAGTCGCCCCTGGTGACGGTGAAGCCTTCGCCAGCCAGCAGTTCAGTGAGTGCGTCCCACAGCCCGGACGGCGCTTGACCGACCAACAGCCGGGGTTGCGGGCGTTCGATCTGGGGCGGTGGGTCGACCTGGGACGCATCGAATACGCTGGCCACTTTCGTCCCGACCAGCTGGTAGCGGTGCCGCGGACGTCCGTGGCCGTCGAGGACGGGGTTGCCGTTGGCGTCCTCGATCGGGACCTTGCGGGTGATGGGCGCGAAGACCTTGATGGCCTTTTCGCCGCGCCGCACCTGGTGCCCTTTTGCTTGCCAGGCCCGGTAGCCGGCGACGAGGGTGGCCTCGGGCTTAGCCATAAGGATCAGGCAGGTATTCAGGAACGAGTACTGGTGGAACGAGCCGGCGAAGATCAGCCATCTCTGCCAGTTCTCGCGATCATCGAACGTGGCGAGCTCATCGGCCAGTTCGCGGTGCATCTGCTCGATCGCTTCTCGGCGCCCGGCTTCGGCGGCATCGCGATCCTCGGGCGAGTACGGCGTGCGGACCATCTGCATCACCGACCTGTCAGTTCGCGGTACTCCCGCACGAGTTCGGCCAGTTCATGCGGGGTTGCGCGGGCGGCGCGTCGGTCCGCGATCTGGTCGAGCAAGTCCTGCCGGATCAGCGGGAGGTCGGCCGGAACGCCGCCTCTGATCTCGTAGTCGTCCTTCACCATTGCCGGCTCCGATCGTTCTCTGGGTGGTCACCCCACTAAGCCGACGAGCCAGGGTCGATTCGGACACCCCCGGCGAATCAGTTTCAGATATGGCCCCGGACGCGACTGGGGCCGGCAGGGGTGCAGCCCGCTTGGCCGGGGGCCCGCGGACGTTGGTCCTGGATCCGGTGCACGTGCGCACCGGGGAACCGTTTGGTGGAGACCTGACAACCCTTTAGGGGAGCCGGCAGAGGACCCGCCGACGGCATCGTGGTGCTTCCGCTGGGCGCCTAGTGGGGACCGGACGCCACAGCCGACCTGTGCACGACCGGTGGCGTCGAGAAGCTGTACGAGAGCGTGGTCCGCGAAGGACCAGACAACTCCAGGAAGCGTTGCTCAGCGATGTGCTGCTGCGCCGGTCCTGGCCGCGGCTGAAGCTTCCGAACGGTGCCGAGAGCTGTGGGAAGACCGCTTCCCCGAACTGGCCGCCCCGCTAGCCATCCAGGAGTTCAGGCGGCGCGGGAGAGTCTGGCTCCGGCCTGTGGCGAAGCCGGTCAGTTCGCCGCGTCCGGGTGTTCGGTGGGGTCTCGCCGCAAGTAGAGGAGGCGCCTGCCGAGAGGGTCGCGCCCTCTGTCGTCGATGACTTTCAGCCCGGGCATGTCGGCCTGGTAGCTGCTGGCGAGCTTGGGTACCAAGGTTGTCGCGACGATGACCGCACGGTTACGGTCCGCCTCGTCAGCAAGGTGCCGGAAGACGGCCTGCCGGAACGGCTGAGCCAGCTGTCGGCCTCGTTTCGCAGCGTGGTGGTCGGACATCTCCCAGGAACCGTCTACGTCGGCGTGGACGAGCAAGGTAGCGGTCTGATCGAAGTAGCCGACGACCCACCCGTGCCTCCGGAGCCGTCTCAGCGTCCACAGGAACGAGAACGGCACGCTGAGCAGACAGAAGACGAAAACGCTAGCCGCCCAGACTCCGGCCTCGGCCACGTCCGGAGGTCTGCCCACCACCACGTCACCGCTCAGCTGGAAGGCGCCGACCACGGCAGCGACGAACAGCATGAAGCCGAGCACGCCCGGATCCAGGTGGAGCACCGTCATCAGGCACAGTCGTCGGATGTTCCCCGTTGTGAGGGGCTCGGTTCCTGGTAGCGGTCCGGGTGGCGGTGGATCTGGTGGCCTGGTGCCGGGGGCGGGCGCTGCCATTGAACGACTCTGCACCTTCACCCGCCCGCCGGCCAAGGGTAGAGGCTTCCCAGACGTTCGGAGCTCAGCCCGATGCCATCCCGACCGACCAGGCGGCCCTGGGGGTCGGCGACCAGGCCTCCTCTGTGTTCGGGGCTGCCGCTGGAGTGGGCGACGGCTGCCAGGAGGAGCTGCACGTGGTCGCGATCCAGGCCTGGGGTCGCGTTGTGAAGGTCGACCGGGGCGCCCCCAAGCAGCGACGCGGCTATCCGGAGCAGGCGTGCCTCACCGCCGGACAGGACGCCGAAGCTGAACTCGTTCATCTCGGTGACGTCGACCCACCACCAGCCGGAATCTTCACCGGGCCGAACCCAAGGCTGGCTGGCGCCTGCGAATCGTCCGCCGCTGGTGCGGATCAGTAGCTCCACCCCGGCCTCGAGCGGGTAGATACCCCTGGCCCAGGTCCGCAGGCCAGCGGACGTGTCCTCGATGTCAGCGCGCATCGCTCTGGCCTCCCATCGCGTAATCGGCTACCGAACGCGAAGCGCTTGCCCGCAGCTCGAGCGCTTCGGCGCGCTCCTCGTCGGCGAGGCCGCGTCGCTGGCGGCGGATCATCGAGGCCAGAACCGGAGCGAGGCCGTCGGCGACTACCCGGCGATCCTCAAGCCGGCGAAGGGTCGCTTCCCAGCGCCGGCGGAAGTGAGGCGTGGTCGCGGCCAGCAGCCCCGCCGCAGTGAGGCCGAGGAACGCCGGCCAATGCCCGGCCTGTGCGCTGTCCGCCAGCGCCACCGCGAGGATGAGCCATCGGCCCTTCCATGACAGCGACAGCACCGGCGCGCCGCGGGCAACCAGCCCGAACGAAGCCACAACGGTTTCGATGACGAGCCACGGGCTGCAGTACACGCCGACGGCCGCCACCAGCCGCGAGTGGTCCACCGGCTCCCGCCCGGCCGCCTGACTGACCAGCACACAGACCTGGTCGTGCCTGATCTCTCCGATCACGATCTGCTGCAGCAACGCCCGGCTGACCAGCAGGTCGGTCGCCGTGGGCATCACCGTGGCACGGCCAGCCGGCCGTGAAGCGAGCCACACCCTCGGCTGGCGACGTCCGCGCAGCGACGCGATCGGCACAACGGCTGCCAGAACCCTCCGCTCCTCGAAAGGGGTCGCGGGGCGCGCCGCGAACCGCCACCACAGCCCCACGCGGCTGCTCCGTCCGATGAGGAACAAGACGCCGACACCCACCGTCGCCGCGAGTAGACCTGGCGAGAAGCCGGCCACGAGAATCCAGATCAAGGTGCTCACGATCACACCAGTGAGCTGTGCGACCGCCCACGCGCCTCGCCACCGCACAAGTCAGCCCTCCTCCATCGCGGTCAGGACCTTCTCCAGGCGCGAGACGTCCCGGGCGTTCAGCTCGCCGCCGCACCAGTCCGCTACGTCGGCCGGCGTCAGCCCCTCGTCGAGCATCTTGCGGATCGCTGCGGATGCGGCCTGCTCGGCGCGCGTCACGGCGGCGTCCCGCTCGGCGATCGCGGACAGCACGGCTACCGCCTGGTCGGTCAACCGCTTCTCTCTGGCGAGACGCTCGCGCGTCTTGACCATCAGCGCCTCGGCGACCCGGCGCCGGGCCCGCTGTCGCATGCTCTGGCTACCACTCATCGGGCTTCCTGCTCCTTCGATCCCTTGGGTTCCTCACCCCACTAAGCCGACGAGACCCCCTCGATTCGGACAACCGAGCCCGACGAGTTCGCGACCACACGATGTCCCCCCGAAGCGAAGTCCAGGTTTCCGAGTCCCTCACACCTCTTGCATGAGCGCCTCCGGGCCGGGAGCGGCCACGGCCGGGAGCATCCACAACTTCGCGAAGTTCTCGGCCGGCGGTGTCCGAATCGAGGGCGTCTCGTCGGCTTAGTGGGGTGTGACGATGAGCCTGCACCGCCTCACCGCTGGGTCGGGGTACGACTACTTGACCCGGCAGGTGGCTGCCATGGACAGCACCGAGAAGGGCTACAGCGGGCTGGCGTCCTACTACACCGAGAAGGGCGAGACGCCCGGACGCTGGGTTGGGACCGGCATGGCCGGCATCGACGGCCTGGCCGCCGGCGACCTGGTGACCGCCGAGCAGATGCTGTCGCTGTTCGGCGCCGGGATGCACCCCTTGGCCCAGCAACGCGCCGCCGCACTGGAAGGCACCGACGCCAGCGAACAGGAGTTCCAGGCGGCGACCAGGTTGGGGCAGCCGTTCCGGATCTACCGTGACGACATCAGCCCGTTCCGGGTAGAGGTCGCCCGCCGCCTGGAGCTGCTGAACAAGTCCCGTGGACTCCCCCTCGACACCAAGAACTCGATCGAGGCCCGGGCCAGGGTCCGCTCCGAGGTGGCGCTGGCGATGTTCGAGAAGCAGTACGGCCGCAAGCCGCTCGACACCCGCGAACTCGCCGGTCACATTGCCAAGCTGTCCCGGCAGAAGACCACCGCCGTGGCCGGCTACGACCTGACCTTCTCCCCCGTCAAGAGCGTGTCGAGCCTGTGGGCGCTCGCCGACCCGACAACCGCCGCGACGATCGAACAGGCCCACCACGCCGCAGTGGCCGAGGCCCTGGCGTTCATCGAACGCACCGCCCTGTACACCCGCACCGGCACCAATGGCATCCGGCAGGTCGACGTCTGCGGCCTCATCGGAACCGCCTTCACCCACCGCGACTCCCGCGCCGGCGACCCCGACCTGCACACCCACATCGCGGTCGCGAACAAGCTCCAGACCGTGACCGACGGACGCTGGCTGTCCATCGACGGCCGCGTCCTGTTCAAGGCGATCGTCGCTGCGTCTGAGACCTACAACACCGCCCTCGAACAGCACCTCATCGAGTCGCTCGGGCTGCGGTTCGAGGAACGACCCAACCCCGACCGGCGCAAGCTCCCCGTCCGTGAGGTCGTCGGCATCGAACCCGCCCTCAACACGCGCTGGTCGCAACGCCGCCAGAGCATCGAGTCCCGCCGCCGCGTCCTGGCCGCCGCCTTCCAGCGCCAGCACGGCCGTCCCCCGACGCCGGTGGAGGCCGTCGCCCTGGCCCAACAGGCGACCCTGGAGACCCGGGAGGCCAAGCACGAACCGCGCAGTCTCACCGACCAGCGCGCCACCTGGCTGGCCCAAGCGCTCGAAGTGCTGGGCGGAGAACGAGGCTTGCGGGCGATGCTGCACCGGGCGTTGCGACCCGATCACGGAACGCTCCAAGAACTGGACCAGAAGTGGTTCGACGAAACTGTCGGCGCCATGTTGGACCGGATGGAGACCACCCGCTCCAGCTGGCAGGACTGGCACCTCCGCGCCGAAGCGCAGCGGCAGGTCCGGCGGGCGGGCGTGCCTCGCGAGCAGACCGAGGCCTGGGTCGGCCAGCTGATCGGCGCCGTGATCGCCCGGTCCGTACCGATCACCCGAGCCACCGACGGCGTCCTCGAACCCGAACCGCTGCGGCGCATGGACGGCCAGAGCGTCTATACCGTCGCCGGGTCACAGCTGTTCACTTCCAGCCGCATCCTCGACGCCGAACAGCGTCTCGTGACCTTCGCCGGCCTGCGGGGCGGCATGGTCGCCGACCCCACCGCCATCGACCTGGCCCTGCTCGAATCCGAAGCGAACCGGGTGCGGCTCAACCCCGGCCAGGTGCTCTTGGTCCGCGAAATGGCCACCTCCGGCGCCCGGCTTCAGCTCGCGATCGCACCGGCCGGATCGGGCAAGACCACCGCCATGGACGCCCTATCCCGCGCCTGGATCGGCTCCGGCGGCAACGTCGTCGGGCTGGCACCTTCCGCCGCTGCCGCCGCCCAACTCGGCGCCCAGATGGACAGCCACCACGACACCCTCGCCAAACTCGTCTGGGACCTCGGACAGCACGACACCACCGACTGGAACCGGCTCATCGGCCCCCGCACCCTTGTGGTGATCGACGAAGCCGGCATGGCCGACACCGTCTCCCTCGACTCGGCCGTCCGCTACATTCTGGACCGCGGCGGCAGCGTTCGGCTGATCGGCGACGACCAGCAGCTGGCCGCCATCGGCGCCGGCGGCGTGCTCCGCGACATCCAGTCCCGACACGGCGCGCTACGCCTGACCGAACTCGTCCGCTTCAGCGACCCAGCCGAAGGCTCCGCCTCCCTCGCCCTCCGCGAAGGGCACAACGCAGCCCTCGGCTTCTACCTCGACCAGCACCGTATCCACGTCGGCGACGAGGCCACCATGGCCGACGACCTGTTCGACGCCTGGAGCGCCGACCGTGACCGCGGGCTCGACTCGATCATGCTGGCCCCCACCCGCGACCGGGTCACAGAACTCAACCGACGCGCCCGCACCCGGCGCCTCGCCGGCACCGTCCCTGACCGAGAGGTCGACCTCGCCGACGGCAACCAGGCCAGCGTCGGCGACACCATCATCACCCGGCAGAACAACCGGCTGCTGCGCGTTGCCGCCAACGACTGGGTCAAGAACGGCGACCGCTGGACCGTCGTCAGCGTCCATGACAAGCGCGGAATCCGGGCCCGACACACCCAGTCCGGACGTCTGGTCACCCTCCCGGCCGACTACGTCGCCGAGCAGGTCGAACTCGGCTACGCCTCCACCACCCACACCGCCCAAGGCATCACCGCAGACACCATGCACGGCCTCCTGGTCGGCACCGAGTCACGCCAGCAGGCTTACACGATGCTCACCCGGGGCCGGCATCACAACGCCGCCTACGTGGTGGTGGTCGGCGACGGCGATCTCCACACCACCATCAGACCCGAGACCGTCAACCCACTCACCCCCACCGACCTCCTCGAGGCGATCCTGGCCCGTGACGAGTCCCCCGTCTCGGCCACCACCGCGCTCCGTGACGCCGCCGACCCGGCCCGCCTGCTGCACCAGGCCGTCGCCCGGTACAGCGACGCCATCGGTTTCGCCGCCGCCCACATCGCCGGCGCGGTCGGCATCCGCGGCCTCGAACGACGCGTCGAGGAAGCACTCCCCCACATCACCAGCGCCGACGGCTGGCCATCGCTCAAAGCGGAACTTCTGCTGGTCGAAGCCGATGGTGGAGACGCGATCCAGGCGCTCGCCCGCGCGGCCGCCGAACCCGTCAGCTCCGTCCAGGACCCGACCGCCGTCCTGGCGTGGCGCGTCGCCGACCGACGCGGACGACACGGCGGCGGACCACTCCCCTGGCTCGGCGGCATCCCGTCCGAGATCGGTGAACACCGCCTGTGGAACCCCTACCTCACCGCCCGCGCCGACCTCATCCGCCAGCTCACGCAAGAGATCCGCAACCAGCACGACCGCCTGCCCGCCTGGGTATCCGCCACCAGCACGCCGCAGAGCGACGTCATCGCCGAAGTCGAGGTCTGGCGAGCCGCCACCGGCACCCCCGGAAGTGACCTACGGCCCACCGGCGAACGGCAACACGCGACCGCGGCCGCCCGCTACCAAGGCCAGCTCGACCACCGCCTCGAGATCAGCCAGAACTCCGCCCTCGACGAATGGCGCGCCCTGCTGAACGACATCTCACCCCGAGTCCTGGCCGACGACTTCGCTCCCACCCTCGCCCGACGGCTCTCCCAGCTCTCCAGCAGCCGCATCAACGTCCCCCGGCTCATCGGCCAGGCAGCCGGGCAAGGCGCGCTGCCTGACGACCACGCGGCCGCCGCGCTGTGGTGGCGCATGTCCAGGCACCTCACACCCGCCGTCGCCGAAGCCGCCGACACCGCGCACCACCTTGCCACGCAATGGCTCGACCAACTCACCCACAACGTCGGCGAGGACGCCGCCCGCGACCTGACCGCGAGCCCATGGTGGCCAGCCCTGGTCACCACCATCGAACGAGGGCTCCAACACGGCTGGCCACTCGACCAGCTCATCGACCAGGCCCAGCGAGCCGGCACCGACGAGACCGACCCCTGCCAGACCTGGGTCTGGCGACTCTCCCTCCTCACCGACCCGATCCCTCTCGCCGACGAAGACCACGATCTCGCCGACGACGAGCCCCCCGCCGACCTCTGGGACGGCCACCAGCCCAGCCCGGAGGCAGCTGCGGACCACACGTCCCGTGAGGCAGCCCGGGCCGAAACCCCGGAACCCGAGGCGAACGAGGATGAGCCATTCGACCTCGACGCGGAGCAGGAACTGGCGATCGAGGCCACAGTGCGGCGAGGCCTGCCCGTGCCCGCGCCGACCGATGCCGAGGTGCGCGCCATGCTCGACTACCGCGATACCTGGCACGACAGCCCGGCCCGAGATCGACTCATCCACGTCAACGACCTCACCGCCGACTACTACCAGCGCTGCTTCACCGACAGCTGGGCACGCGCATACGTCACCGAGCGGTTCGGCCAAGACCTGGCCGATAGCGCGTACCGACCCGGGTACGCGCCAGCCGGCTGGACATCACTGGTCACATACCTTCGCAGCCACCACATCACCGACCAGGAGATGCTCGCCGCCGGCGTCGCCACCCGAGCCAGCACCGGACGCCTCATCGACCGCTTCCGCGACCGCATCACCTTCCCAATCGCCAACACCGACGGCACAGTGATCGGATTCGTGGGACGCCGACATCCCGACCTCACCGACAACGAAGGGCAAGGGCCCAAGTACCTCAACACGGCCGAAACGCCCCTCTTCCGCAAGGGCGACCAGCTCTTCATCCCCGGCACAGTCCACAACGACGCCACACCAGTCCTGGTCGAAGGGCCGTTCGATGCGATCGCCGTTGACATCGCCACCGAAGGCGCTCTGAGCGGTGTCGCCGCGCTCGGAACCAGCCTCACCGCCCGGCAGGCCATACAACTTCGCGGCTTGTGTCGCCAACTCATCCTCGCCACCGACCCAGACCCCGCCGGCCGAGCCGCGGCTGAGCGCGCCTACTGGCTCCTTACAGCCACCGGGCTCAACCCAACTGTCGCTCGGCTCCCGAGCGGCAGCGACCCTGCCGACCTGCTCGCCCGCGGGAACGCCGCAGCGCTGGTCACGGCGCTCAACCAGGCAGCACGACTTGCCGAGCTTCTCATCGACGACCGACTCGCGAACCTCCCACCCGACGCAGCCGCGCTGCAGGCAACCGCGGTGCTCGCCGCCCAGCCACCGGATCGCTGGCTGCCAGGTTGCGACCGGATCGCCGAGGAGACCGGACTCCCTTCGGGGTTCATCCGTTCGGCGTTGGTCAGCATGGTCAGAGGCTGGAACTCCGACCCGCGTCGCGCGGCCGAACAGCAGCTCGACTCGATCCGCGAAACCAAGCGACGCTTCGGCGCCGGGTCGACCAGGACGGACGCGGCGGGCCGGCACGAACAGGTCAACACGTCAGGTGCCGCCCGGGCCCGTGACTGGGGAGTTGACAGGCGCTCGACCCCAGCTGATCGAGGCCTACCTCGCTAGTCGAGAGGGAACGGCAAGGAGATACTGGCAACGGACCCGGGGAGACGCATGACAAGAATCCTGATCATCATCGCCGCCACCGGGATCGGCGCGGCCATCGGAGTCTGGACCCAGAAGCTGCTGGCGCCACTGACCTACCGCCTCGAGGAAGAGCAAGAACTGGCCGCGCCTGGGAGTCGGGTCTGGGTGATCGTGGTTTCAGGACTCGCGCTCGGCAGCGTGACCGCCTGGCTCGCGTACGCCGACCACTGGCTGCTCGCTCTGGTGGTCCTTCCGCTCACCCTTGCCGGACCGGCTCTGGCCGCCGTCGACCTCGACGTGATGCGCCTGCCCAACAAGATCCTGGGCCCCGTGGCCCTGCTCACGCTCGCGGCACTCGCGGTTGTGTCCGCGTGGAGCTCCGACTGGAACGTGGCGATCCGATCGCTCGGTGGCGGCTTGCTCGCTGGCGCTACCTTCTGGCTTCTCAGCGTCGTGACCCGGGGTGGTGTCGGCTTCGGAGACGTCAAGCTGGCCGCACTTGTGGGCTTGGTCGCCGGGGCAGTTGGCCTTGCCACCGTGTGGTGGGCCCTGGCACTGGGCTCTTTGGGCGCTCTCATCTGGGCGAAGCTGGGCCGACGGAAGGGCCCTCTCCCGTATGGGCCGGCGCTCCTCGCTGGAACCCTCTTCGCCGTGATCCTGTCCGGCCTTGGCCCCGGATGACAAAGCGGCGACCTCCCCACGCGCCAAGGCGCGGTATCGCTCGCTCGCCACACGCCAACTCGGCACGAGCGTGAGTCCGACCAGCGAGCCAACCGCCATCACGAACAGCGGGAGACCCGCCACGAGCATCTGAACCGAGTCGCCTCGTTGCAGGCTCACAAGCAGGTCGTTGGCAAAGAGCCCCGCAAATACCGCGCCGACTGCCACCACCAGCTCGGTGGCTCATTTCAGGAGGTCAGCACGCTGCCGCAGCATGTTCGCGTACACCGCGTACAAGCGACGCTCGAGAACCAGATCGGAGCGCCATGGGTCAGGAATGCTCGACAAGAAGACGGTCGAGTTTCTCGGGGACGCGATGAGTTCCTCCAGCTCTGCGGCATGCAGGACCTGCAGCGGGTGCCTGCTTCCAGTTCGCATGCGCTCGCGGCGAACCTGACGCACATCCCGATACTGCCTGACCGAGTTGACCAGTGATCGGGCGACGATCGCCAACACTACGATCCAGGTCGCGAGAAGCAGCCAGCTGGTGACGTCCACGCCCTCACCAACGCTCGATGTCGTCGCTGAACGGGAAGCGGGACGGCTCGATGAACTGAGCAACGCCGTGACTCACCAACGATCCAACCGCGCTGACCACAATCAGAAAGGACCAGAGCGACTGCCCGAGCACCGCACTGAAAGGAAATCGCAAGAAGCAGAACGAGTCCCAGCGCGTTTCGAATGACCAATGCTCCAACCGCCGTCAGGCGCCGGTCAGCAGCAGATGAAGCGGCACATACGGTCGTCCAGCGACCGTCGGCGCAACCGAGCCGAACCGGAACCCGAGAGTCCCCGTTCGGCTGAGCCAACTTCGGACGCCACGAGCAACCCGCCGCGAGAGAGCCTTTGCAGTGCCCATCAGAGCGGAAGGGACGGAAGCGAATCGACGATCCTCATCGTCTCCACAGACACCCGAGTGACCCTCTTGACCAGATCGACGATGTAGCGCGGGTCGCCGTGCTCGCGGCACCAGTCGTTCGGATCGTTCACGATCCCGGAGTCCTTGTCCGTCTTCACCTGGTATCGGTCGACCAACCAGTCCAGCGCCGAGCGCGAACCAAGCATGTAGCGATGCGCCTCGGCCGGAGCGTCGCCAAGCGTCACCTCCCTGTTGTAAATCAGGGCCTTCTTGCTGCTCTTGTCCGCCCAGCGCATCTTCTCTACTCGGTACGTCTGCCACGGGTCGGTGACGAAGGCGGTCTGCTCCGCGAGCGGATATGGCTCCACGGTCTCGTAGTTCACGTGCAGGTCGGACAGCTTCCGCCCGGCGTCGGCGAAGGCCTCGAAGTCGGACGTGGAAGCCGCAAGCGGGATCCGCGGGAGCATCCGCTTGAGGTCCGCCGCGAATGCGCTTCGGTACTGCTCCGAATGCAGCACGCCGTAGACGTAGAAGAAGACGTCGTCCTTACTGACCTGCGGGCCGAACTTGTTCCGGTAGACCGCCACGATGCCGTCGGTGACGTTGTCCACCTGCCGGTAGCCCCACTCGTCAAAGTCGGTGTCCCCCAGCAGGTTGCCCTGGCCTTCGGACACCTTCTCGTAGGTCCAGCGCGGAAAGAATTGCCCGCTGCTAGACCCCCAGAAGGCCACATCAACCGGTGAATCAGCCGCCAGGACCGAAAACGGCTTGTCGCTGCCCGCGGCAACAACGTAGAAGCCCCAGTTGAGGTGGTGCGACGTGGGGAAGTACTGGGCATTCTTCCCTGGTCGGTGGTTAAACACCGGGTCGAAGTAGAGCGCATGCCGGGCGAAGGGTCGGTATAGGCCGTATCGCAGAGCGCCGGCTTGGTAGGACTGCGCTTCACCCCGCAAGGCCCGCGGGACAAGACTTGACGACCAACTGATCCGAGTCGGGTCGAGGTCGAGCTGTGACCGATCTCCTCCGCAAGAAGCCGCGGCTAGGTTGTAGAAGTCGATGGTTCGCCGCATATCCGACTCGACCGCGTGGCTGCTGAAGTTGTAGCACCAAGCGTCGCGGTTGGTTTGGATGCCAGGCGATCGGGAAGCGAGGTGCGCAACTGCCTCGTCTGCCAGAGCGGGATGGGCCAGGTACTCATCGTTGCGCTGGTTGAGCCAGTCGCCGGACTCGTTTGACGTGACCGTCTGCCAAGGCACTGAGGTGAGGCTGGCAGTTTCCACGCCTGCGAGCTTCTCTTCGCGCGCCTGGTAGTCGGGAACTCCGTAGTAGCGCAGGTTGCACGGGCTGTTCGCGTCCTTGCGCTTGACGGCGACGAGCACCGCGACGCCCGTCCTCGCACCCGAGCCGAACACTTTGCCGCCCTCTTGCCGGGAGAGTTCACCGGCCGTGCGCTGGTTGCCCCGCAGGTTGTAGACCCACAGGTCGCTGAACTCGTCAGTGAGCGTCTTGCGGAGGCCGTCGGCGGTGTTGCCGTCGACCCAGCCGTTGTTGGACACGAACGCGATCACACCTTGGTCGCCGAGCCGGTCGGTGGCCCAGCGGAAGGCGCGAATGTAGGAGTCGTAGAGGCTGTTCTTGTTGGTGGCCGTGGATCTGGCGGCGTACGTCTCGGCGATCCGGGCGTCCAGACTCGGGTACTTGTGGTTGGCGTTGTCGTCGTTAGCGGACCCCTGCCCGGCCGAATATGGCGGGTTTCCTACGATCACCTTGATCGGGGCGGCGAGCTGGGCTTCGATTCGGTCGTTGTTGACCGGGATGAGGCTGGTGTCGGCGCGGTCGCCGTCCTCGGTGATCTGGAAGGTGTCGGTGAGTGTCGCCCCTGGGAACGGTGCATAGCGCACCTCTGCGTCCTGGTGCTGCCGTCGGGCGATCGCCTGGTAGGTGGTCTCGATGTTCACGCAGGCGATGTAGTAGGCGAGCAGCATGATCTCGTTGGCCCACAGCTCGTTGCTGTACTTGCGGGCAAGATCCTCAGGCCCGATGATTGCCGATTCCAGGAGTCGCACGATGAAGGTGCCGGTGCCGGTGAACGGGTCGAGGATGTGGACGCCTTCGTCGGTGAGGCCGTAGCCGAACTCCTGCCGGCAGACGTCGTCGGCGGCGCGCAGGATGAAGTCGACGATCTCCACTGGCGTGTACACGACCCCGAAGCTGCTGGCCTGCTTGGGGAAGGCCTTCTTGAAGAACTGCTCGTACAGCTCGTGGATGACGGTCTGGCGCCCGGCTGGGGTTTCGATCTGGGCGGCGCGCTTGCGGACCGACTCGTAGAAGGCGTCCAGCTTCGCGGTTTCCGCGTCCAGCCCGTGCCTAGCGAGAGCGGTGACCATGCCCTGCATGGTCTGGGAGACCGGGTTGTGGGCAGCGAAGCTGTCGTGTTCGAAGAGTGCGTCGAACACTGGCCGGGTGATCAGGTGCTGGCTGAGCATGGAGACGGCGTCGTCGATGTCGATGCTGTCGTTCAGGTTCGCCTTCAGCCCGTCGAGGAACGCCTCGAACTGCTCGCGCACAGCTGGGCTGCCGGTGGCGAGGATGGCCTTGATGCGGGCGGTGGAGTTGGCCGTGATGTCGACGACGTCGTCGGCCCAGGCGTCCCAGTAGTCGCGGTCGCCGCAGCGCTTGACGATCCGGGCGAGGATTGAGTCCTTCCACTGCTGCAGGCTGAACAGCGGCAGCTGCAGTTCCGGTTCGGCCTTCTTCGCCAGCGGCTTGCCTTCTTCGTCGTCGGTGGGTCCGCCCTTGCCGATGACGTCGATGGTGATCTTGCCCTTGGTGTTCTTGTCCAGGTCGATCGAGTTGATCATGGCGTTGAACCGGTCGTCGTGGGAACGCAGCGCGTTCAGCACGTCCCAGACGACCTTGAACCGCTTGTTGTCTTTCAGCGCTTCTTCCGGCGCCATGCCGGCCGGGATCGCCACTGGGAGGATGACGTAGCCATAGTCCTTGTCTTTGGCTTTGCGCATCACTCGGCCAACGGACTGCACGACATCAACGAGGCTGTTGCGCGGGTGCAGGAACAAGACGGCGTCGAGGGCGGGCACGTCCACGCCCTCTGAAAGACACCGGGCGTTCGAAAGGACCCGGCACTCGCCCTCCGGGATGGGGGCTTTGAGCCAGGCCAGTCTCTCAGCCCGCTGAAGAGCGTTCATGGTGCCGTCGACATGCTGCACGTCACACGACAACAGCTCGGAAGTGCCGTCGGTCACGGCGTCAACGACCTCAGGAAAGGCGTTCGCGAAGCCCTTCGAAGAGCGGATATCGCGCAGGAACGCGACCGCGCGCTTCATCGGGGACGGGTTCGGGCCGAAGTCCCCGTCGGCGGTGTGCTTCGCGAGACCGTTCCAACAACCCACGATCTTCGCCGCGTCGTCCAGCGACAGTTCGAGGTTGTCGTCGGCGAGGGACCGTTGCAGCGGTTCGGCGATGGCGTCGCCCTCGACGACCAGCACCATCACTTTGTAGTCGGACAGCAGGCGCTGCTCGACCGCGTCGCCGAAGCCGAGCCGGTGGAACTCCGGCCCGTACAGCTGCTCGTCGTCCATGGAGGTCAGGATCGCGGCCGCGTCGTCGGCCTTCTTCTTCACCGCGTCGCCATATATGCGTGGGGTGGCCGTCATGTACAGCCGGCGGGCTGCGGGCAGGTAGGTGTTGTCGTGGACCTTCACGAACGCCGACTCGTCCGCCTCACCGGGCAGCTTCACACCGGTGGTGCGGTGGGCCTCGTCGCACAGGATCAGGTCGAACTGCTGCGAGGACGACTTCTGGGCTTGGGCGACCACGTCGATCGACTGGTAGGTGGAGAACACGACCGTCATGCCGCGCAAGCGTTTCCCGACCGAGGCGAGGCCCTCGGCCAGGCGGGCAGCATCCGTGGTGGGCAGCGGGATGTCGTGGGTGGTGATGTCCTCGGCCTGCGCGCCGGCCTTGGTGTCCGAACACACCACGAAGGGGCGGATGTCGGTCTGTGTCTGGGCCATCCACTCCCGTAGCGACTGCGATACCAGTGAGATCGACGGGGCGAGGAAGAGCACCTTCAGCTGGCCGCCGTTCTCGGCACACAGCTGCTCGGCCAGCTTCAGGGAGGTGAAGGTCTTGCCGGTGCCGCAGGCGGAGATCCACTTGCCTCGGGCTGAGGTAGTGAAGCCTTCGGTGATCCTCTCAATCGCGGTCTTCTGGTGCGGCCGTAGCCCGTACTTCACGGCCTTCCTCAGCTGGAACTCGAGAAGACCGGGGGCGGCTTGCATCCAGTCGATCGGCGATTCGGCGATCTCGGCCAGCCCGATCCGCTGAACCGGAATCGCCTGGTTCACCAGTGCGTCCTCGGCATTCTTCGACCACCGGTCGGTGGTGGAGATGATGATGCGATTGGCGAACCTCACCCCGTCCCAGGACTTTCCCGAGGCAGTGAAGAACGAGTCAATGTCGGCCTTCTGCAGGGTGTGCTTGGGGTCATAGAACTTGCACTGGATCGCTGTCCATTCACCGGTGATCTTGTTGCGTGCGACCAGGTCGATGCCGGCGTCGTGGGTGCCTTCGCGATGCGGCCAGTCTGGCCAGCGCTGCACCTCGTCGTACTCGACCGAGAGGGTCGGGTCGAGCCAGAAGTAGTCGACCATCAGCTTCTCGAACTTCGTGCCACGCTCAGAGTTCGTCGGCGCCGTCCGGAAGTCCTCGATCACTTCATGGACGCTCGTCCTGGTCGCCAACGCCGGCTCCTTCCGCGGGGGTGCTGACGACACGCTATCGGGCACACGGTTGATTGGCGGTGCGCCCGCGCAGGAGGATCGTCAGCCGCCCCGATGCCGCGACCACCATGAGGGTGGGCCGGCTGCTGGAGCTCCCTTCTCTCGCTCCCTCTGGCGACTCTCTCCTGTCGTCCCTCCCGTCGTCCCTCTCCTGCCCTCATGGTCCATAATCGAACACATGTTCTCCGAGGGTCACGCCGACCGGCTATACCCCGCGCCCCTGAACGCGCTTGGATGTCCGACCGGGCCGAGCAAGGAGAAGCTCTATGAGGGCCGGCGGCTCGTCCTGGTCCGGCTGGTCTGGCGCACCCATACCGAGATTCGGCCGGGCGTGGCTCTCCACCGGGAGCAAGGTCGGGTTCAGGTCGAGTGGTCCCCTGGCGGCGGGCAGACTCGCTGCACCTGGCTTGCCGAAGAGGACGTTCGACCGCGCCTGAAGTACGGCGGGTGAGTGTCGGCCGCGTCGGACCTGCTGAGCCGTTCGGCCGTGCTCGGAGAGCCCGAGGGCCTTCAGTCGGGCACGACCTCGCCGGTGATCGCGTCGATGGTGTTGCCGTCGTCGTCGACGATGCGCAGCCGCGGCCGACCAGTTCCGGGACGTTCAGTGGTGACGAGGTCGCCGTCGAAGGCGGTTTGCCGGTCCCGTTGCGCCTTGTCGCTGGTGTAGCGCGTGTAGCGGGATCGTCCGGGCCAGGGTTTGTGTTCCTCGTCGCACAGGGTGCGGCTTCGCAGTCGCAGGCGTTCGATGAACGCAGGCACGCTGTAGCGGTGCCATTCTTCGAGGCTGTTGCTGGTGGTGTCGATGCTGGCGCGTCGGCGTTGGTCGGCCAGGGCGGCGATCTCGTGGACGAGGTGGGGGTGGAGGGGCCAGCACGGCGGGATCATCGCTCCCCCGCCGAGATCCCAGACGTATTCGGTGTTGAACCAGTCGACCACCTCGTCAAGCCAGTGCCACAGCTCGCGGCGCAGTTCGGGGTTGTGGCAGCTGGGCGGGTCCCATGGTCGGGGCAGGCCGGCGGGGTTGCCGATGCGCCGTTTGGTCTTCTCGTCGCCGCTGGCGGCCAGGTACAGGTCGTCGTAGGCGGCGTGCAGCTGCGGGCTGAGCGGCATCGGGAACGGGCGAGCGAGCGGCGTGCTCATGACGGCTCCCTTGTCAGGCCGTGCTGTTTGGCTTGGGCGCGGGCGGCGATGGCCCGGGCTTGAGCTGGGATCTGGCCGGCGCGCAGGCTGGTGAGCCGTGCTCGGGCGCTGGCTTGGTCGGTGAGGAGTTGCTGGCCGGTCTTGCCGTCGATGCAGCGGGTGAGCCGGGCCAGGATGGGGCGGGTGTTCTCGGCGACGACGAGGGCGTGACGTTCGGGCAGTTGTCGGACTTCCTCTGGCCGGAGGATGGGGATGTCTTCGCCTGTGGTGGAGCGGCTGCCGCCTCGGCCGGTCTGCCAGGTGGTGCGGGCGACGCGGACGGTGCCGACGAGGTCGGAGATCTCCCGGTTGAAGTGGACGTCTTTGCTGCCGCCGAACATGACCAGCACGTTGGTGAGCCCGATGAGGGCGCGGGCTTCGTTCTCGCCGAAGATCGCCACGAGCTGGGCGCGGGTCTGGGCGGCGTAGATGAAGCTGATGCCCAGGGCGCGCTCGTTCGCCATCCGGGTCCGCAGGGTCGGCAGGGGTGCGGTGGAGGGCAGCTCGTCGAGGCAGGCCAGCATGGGTGGGCACAGCCGTCCCCACCGGCTGTCTTTGGCGAGGGCGAGTGCGGTGTCGAGGATGTCCTCGGCGGCGGCGGTCATCAGCGGTGAGGCGGAGGCGTAGGGGTCTTCACGGCCGAGCAGGTAGATGGTGCCGCGGGCGGCGATCAGTGCGGCGAGGTCGGTGGCGGGCCGGCCGGGTCCGGGGACGCAGCGGCGCCGGATGTCGGGCTGGAAGAACAGGCTCATGGCTTGTTGAACGGTGGTGATGGTGTTGCCGGCGGTGCGGTCGTCGCCGGTGAGGGCGCCTTGGAGCAGGCCGTGCCAGAACGGTGCGGCGGCCGGGTGGCTGAGCAGGGCCTCGGCGGGTTCCGGGGAGCCGAGGGGGTTGGCGACCCAGCGCAGGACGGTGTCGAGATCGTCGCCGACGAGCGCGGCGGCATGGAAGTAGGCCATCAGGACTTTCGCGGCTTCGGCGGCATAGAAGTGGGCGGCGGCGTCGCCGGAGCCGCCGCTGGGGGTGGTGTGGATGGTGCCGGCGGTGAAGGCTTTGGCGCGGCGTTCGGCGACGATGGGGTCGACGCAGCCGGCGATCGGGTCCCAGATCAGTTCGGTGATGCCGGTCGCGAGACCGAACGGGTCGAGGACGGCGACGGGCCGGCCGTGCTGTTGGCGGGCGGTGATGCTGAGCAGCAGGTCGTCGGTCTTGGTGAGCGTGACGAGGGCGGCGCCGGGGGCGCCGAGCAGGGCGGGGGTGAGCACGTCGAGGGTCTTGCCGGAGCCTTGGGGTCCGATGACGCCGGCGGTGCGGTCCCACGGGCACCACAGGTCACCGGCGCGGGGTTCGTGGGCGGTGCCGATCCGCCAGCCGACCTGCCAGGGGTCGAAGCGGTGTTGCGTGGCCATGTCGCCTCCCTTGCTGCTAGATCGCGACGCCGGGGGCGGGCGGGCTGAGGGGTGTGGTGTGCAGCGGTGGTCGAGTGCTGCCGGGCAGGGGCGGGACCGCCTCCCAGACGGCGCCTCTGCCGCTGCGGGCGAGTTGGTCGAGGGCTTGGCGGACGGCGGGGCCGGTCTGGGTGAGGATCTGATCGCGCAGCTGCGGCCAGGTGTCGGGGTGGACGACCTGGTCGATGAGGGCTTGGAGCAGGGCGTGTGGTCGGATGCCGGGGCCGGCGATGGCCTGGGCTCGTTCGAGGGCGACGACGGCGGAGGCTCCGTCGCCGCTGACCCAGGCGGCCATGCCGGCCAGATGAAGCGGCATCTCGGCGCCACTGGCCGGGTTCTGGTTGACGACGCTTCGCCACAACTGGAGGTGCTGGTCGGCGTTGTCGCGGCTGATGGACACCAAAGCGAGGTCACGGCCGGTGCCGGCCGCGACCAGCGCGGCCAGCTGCAATGCATCAGCCTGTGGGATGTCAGCCGTCCCGTCACGCTGATGCGGATCGGGCAGGTTGCGTGCGAGCAGGGCCCGCACCCGCGCGGCGATCGCGTCGTTGTCGTCGGGGTCCGGCAGGGTGGCGAGGGCTCGGTCCTGCGCGGCGTACAGGGCCGGGGTGTCCTCGGCGTTGGCGAACCGGGCGTCGAGTTCGGCGCGGCTGGGCAGGACGGCCAAGCCGAGGTAGGCGGCTTCGGCGGCGAGGCGGCCGTGCGGGTCGACGGGGCCGGACTCGCCGTCACCGCTGTGCCAGGTGTCGGCGTCGACGATCATTGAACCGCGGTCGGCGAAGGGTGGCAGGTGGTTCTCGCAGCGGCGCAGCAGCGCCCAGCCGATGTCGTGGTCGCTGGTGTAGGCGATCAGGTGGGCGCCGGCGGTGGGGAATCTGTTCCAGATGCGGTCGAGGAGGTCTTCTGCGCTGCCGGGTGGCACGACGTCGGCGAGGTCGGCCCGGGCGGTGACCTGGATCCGGCCCTGGAGGGTGACGATCACGACGAGGGATTCGTGCGGCTGGAACCCGATCAGGTGCGGGACGACTTGGGCGATGTCGCCGGGGTCCCGGGCTTGTAGGCGCGGGACGGTGTTGTCGTTCATCGGGATCCTCCCTTGTGGTTGTTGCGGCGTCGTGCCCGCGTCCGGCGGGCGCGGCGGTGCGGCCAGTGGGTCGGCCGGCCGGGGTACGGGCGCGCCTTGGTGCGTGGCGGCAGGACCGCCTCCCACACCTCCTCCGACGGTGAGCCGGATGGTTCCTGCCCGGCAGCGTCGGCGTCCGGGTTCGGGCCGATCCCGGGGTCGGCGTCTTCGTCGTCGTCGTTGTCGTTGCGGCTGGTCCAGCCCCAGCGTCGGCAGTCGTCGTCTTCGGCGTACACGGTGATCCAGGTGAGCCAGTCGCCGATGGTGATGCCGTGTTCGGTGTAGGCCGCCAACCGGTCCAGGCCGCCGTCGTCGAAGGACACCAGGACGGTGGTTTCGTCGTCGGGGTCGAGTGGCTCGGGGTTCTCCTGGTGGATGTCCCAGTAGTAGCCGGCGCGTCCCAGCTCCGTCTGGTAGCGGTGCAACAGCTCTGCCGGCGTGGGGTCGCGGCCCTGAGTGGCGCGGAAGTCGGCGAGCACGGTGGTGGGGAGCTGGAGCAGGTGGTCGACGAGATCTTCCCCGACGACCCGCACGCCGTCCTCGGTCTCGTCCTCTTCGTCGGCGTCGTCGACCCAGGGTGTGCGGGTGGCGCACCACAGGGTGATCTTGCCGACCCACCGCTTGAGGTCGTTCTCGCTGGGAGATGCCGGCTTGCGGAACAGGTCGACGGGGTCGTAGTGGGCAGTCATGGCTGTCTCCTCAGGGTGGTGCGCGGTCGGTGGAGGTCGGGTCGGATGATGGCGGCGTGGCGGCGTAGCCGGGTGAGACCGAGGATCTGTTCGGCCTCGGTCGGGGTGGCCATGCCCTTCATCGCGGTGTCGCCCCAGCGGCGCCACACCCACCAGGCGGCGAGGACGGTGGCGGCGGTGACGGCGAGTTCGATGACGGTGAGCACCGTGTAGAGCAGGGCGGGGCTGGCCGCGCCCCCGGCAGTGGCCAGCCCGGCGCGGGGGTGGCCGGCCATGACGGCCGGCAGGCTGGTGAACAGAGCCCGGCCGGCCGGCCAGGCCCAGCCTGCGCCGGCGAGCAGGTTCGCCAGCGCTCGGGCGAGGTGGACCCCGATCCCGGCCAGCAGCAGCCAGCCGGTGAGGATGCCCACCGGCAGCTCCCAGGTGAGCGGGTAGGGGTTCCGGCGTCGTTCGGATTGCAGGGTCACGGTCGGTCTCCGTTTCAGTTGTGGAAGCTGACGTGGACGTGGTTGCGGTGGGCCAGGGTCGGGTTGGTGTTGCCGAGCGGGTGCCGGTAGGGCCGCCACGCGCCGCTCACAGTGGGGTTCCACTTCTTGGCGTCCCAGATGATGTACTTCACGCGCAGCTGGCTGGCGTGTGCCTGGACCCAGCGGGCCACCCGCCAGCCGAACCCGTTGCCTGCCCCGGTGGCCCAGCGGGGGATCATGAAGTCGACCGCGAGGCCGCGGGGGTGGTCGGAGGTGGCGATCGGGCGTCCGCCGCGCCCGCCCATGCTGACGATGGCGGGGAAGGCGGCCTTCACACACCGCAGCCCGCGAAGCGCGGTGGGCCTCAGGCCGTACTCGGCTGCTGAGCGTGAGTGTGGGCAGGTGCCGTCGAAGCCGGGCAGATCGCCGTCCAACGGGAGGCAGTCGGATGGGTCGTCGGCGGAGACGATCGCGCCGCCGCGTCCGGCGTAGGACCAGGCGTAGTAGAGCACGTCGTTGCGATAGCTGACCGACCGGTTGTAGGCCCACAAGGCCTTGATGACCCCGGCCGGGCCGGTGCGGACCCCGCTGGCGACCAGGTAGTGGGCCGCGGAGAACACCGAGTCGGCGTCGTTGTGGATGTCGCGGCGGCCGTCGACGTTGCCGTCGACCCCGTAGGCGGCGAAGGTGCCGGGCATGAACTGCATCAGCCCCTGGGCGCCGGCACTACTAGTGCGGTTGTTGTAGCCGTGCCGGGTCTCGGCCATCCCGATGCCAGCGAGCAGCTGCCAGGCCACGTGGTAGCGGGCGGCGGCGGCCACATAGAGCTGCTTGACCGGGGCGGGGATGGTCTGGGCGCGGCTGGTCAGGGACTGGTGTCTGGGGCTGCCCCACTCCGGCAGGGCGACGCCGGCGGTGGCTGTGGCCGAAAGGGTGGTGGCGGTGTCGTAGGCGCTGCAGGGGTCCTGGCGGATCTGCTCGGCGACGGCCGGGGCGATCACGGCGGCGGCCAGCGCGGCCGCGCCGAGCGGGACGCCGGCGAGGAGCACCGCGACGGCGACGACTAGGACGGCGAGCCAGCGCATGACCTCACCCCGCGGCGCCGGCGAGGCGGCTGTTGGTGTCGGTGAGCTGGGTTGCTTCCAGGGGGTGGAGGATCGTTTCGACCTTGAAGGTCCACTCCCCCACCTTCCACACGGCCCGGCCGGGCGCTTGGCGGCACCAGTCGGTGATCCAGCCGGTCTCGATGTCGGTCAGGTCTAGTAGGTCGGCCAGATGGTGGGCGACGGCGGCGTCCTGACCGTGGAGGATCTTGGTGTCGGCCAGGTGCAGCAGGTCCTTGGCAATCTGAGCAGCCTGGGAACCGGCGTCGCCGACGCTTTCGAGGTCGGTGGGCTTGTGGCCGATCGCGTACTGGATGTCGCCGTCACGGCGCGATAGCCGCAGGTCGGCGTCCAGGCTCTTGACCGCGTCCAGGCCGAGCCGCATGATCTTCCACACCTCGTCACGGACCACGATCCGCATGTCGCCCGGTGCGGCGGTTTCCCGCATCGCCCGGCCCCAGGAGTTCAGGCACAGCAGCGCCATGCCGGTCGCCTCGTCGCCGAGCCCTTCGAGGCGGGACAGCGACAAGGACTGGATGGGTGCCGACCAGTCCAGGGCGATGCTGGTGTGGTCGTCGAACAGGCCTTTGAGGGTGCCGCAGACCATCTTGCCCAGCGCATCGCGCAGCAGCCGGGTTTCGTCGAGGAAGTGGCGGACGGAGGCGTACCGGCAGACCTCGATCAGGTCAGCCGGCGGGCCGTCGAGCAGCTGCCACACCGCGGGGATGGTGGTTTCGGTGAGCCGGGTGTGGCCGTCGGTGTAGCCGGTGAGCATCTTCAGTGCGGCGTCGACTACGACTTCTTCGCTCGGCCCGAACGGCACGGGCTGGTGGCCGATCTTCTGCGAGCCGACCAGGCCGCGGATCAAGGTGGCCCACCGGCTGAACACGATCTTGGCCCGTTCCTGCGCGGCGTTGGCGTCGAGCTGGTCCCAGCCGAGCTTCAACGGCCCGAACTCGAGGGGGTTGATCCGGGCCTGCAGGCCTTGGCCGATGGCGATCGGCGCCACCCCGAGGGCGCGGCACAACGGTTCGTACTCGTCTTTCGGGTCGCCCAGGATGAGCGCCTTGTAGCCGAACCCGAGCATGCGCAGCACGAAGGCCTTCACCGTCGCAGATTTGCCCATGCCGGGCTTGCCGAACGTGATCATGTTGGGGTTGGACACCGGGATGGCGGGGTCGAGGACCCAGCCGTTAGGGTCGGCGTGGAAGCTGGTCCGCGACAGGTAGTCGATGCCGATCTGGGCGCCGCGGGGCGGGATGGCGGGGCTGGCGACGAAAGGCCACAGCACCGCGGCCTGGTCGCTGGTCATCCGCCACACCGACACCGGAGCCGGGGCCGGCGACCAGCCACCATCAGGCCGGGCGTGGCCATACCGGGATGCAGGCCGGAACAGCCGCGGGTCCCTCGGGGTGGGGATGCTGGTCGGGGCGGTCGGCAGCTGGTGGCCGAAGTCGGCCAGCAGGCCTTGCATGTCCCGGCCGGTCCGGGTGCTCACTGGTCGCTCTTTCGGTCCAGCCCGACCCCGACCGGGATGGTGGCGGCGGCGAACCCGGCGTCCTGGGAGAGGTCCAGCCGCAGTGGGGCGAAGCCGGAGCGGCGGATCGAGGCGTCCAGGCGGCGGCCGAACTCGGCGATCGGCATGGTCCGGGGAACGGTGACACAGGCGACGGCGTAGGGCCGAACCAGCGCGGTGCCGGCAGCGAGTTTGGCGTCCAGGCTGCGGGTGCGGGCGATGTTGGTGCGGTCTCGGGCGCGGGTCTTGACCCCGGCATGGGCGCGGAGCGCTTCGCCCATGTCCGCGGCGGTCTCGGCGTTCTGGGTCTGCCGGTCGGCGATCGACTGCGGCAGGATCGGGAACACCACCGCGAGAGCGCGCCGCTCCCCCGGTTCGGTCGGTGTCAGCACCGGGGCCAGCGCCCCGAGCACAGCGCCCTTGGCGGGCAGCTTGATCGTGGCCGCGACCGAATGCCACGCGTCGTGCACATAGTGGCGGGCCGCCATCTCCGCACCTGCCGGTCCGGCTTGTGACCAGGGCACGTCGGCGTTGACCGACGGGTCGGTGTCGCGGGCGGCGAGGGCTTCGATGATGCCTGCGCGGTCGCCGGGGGCGAAGCCGGTACGCACCGCGACCGCCAGCTGGGCTGAGGTGAGCCACGCCACCTGTGGAACCCGCAGTCCGGTGCGCAAGTGTCCTTCCACCTCGCCCATCAGCATGGTCATGGCCCGTGCTCGGGCGTCGACGCCGCGGCCGAACTCCCTGGACTCCTTGGCCAGGCGTGCCTCGGGGACCACGATCGTGACGAACGCTTCAGTGCGGACACCGGCCCGGGTCAGGACGGCGGCCATCTGCTCGTTCACCATCCTCGCCAGGCGGGGCGCGGACTCGGGCCGGTGGGCGGCCAGCCACTGCTGCCGTTCGGCACCGTCGTCGGGTACCGAACGCACCAGGAACTGCACTTCGCTGATCAGTTCGGTGCGGGCCGCTGCGTTCAGCAGGGTCGCCAGCCCGCGACCCTGGCTGTCCCGGTCGTCGCTGTCGGCCAACGCCAGCCCGGGGTGAGTGATCGCCGTGGTGGCCGCCCAGACCCGGTTGGTGTGGTCCTGAACCAGGGCGATCCGGGTGTTGGTGGGACCGGTCGGCGGCCCGTCGTGCACCTCGATGCCGGTCAGGATCCCGGGGAGGTCCGCCTTGTCGAGCCGGCCGCTGCGTCCCTTCGCGGCCGCCGATCGCCACCGGCTCCACCGCAGCACCACGCCGACGGAGTAGCTCGTCGCCGCCACAAGCCAGCCTGTCGCGGATCGTCCGTGCACCGGGACGGCGACCATCACCGCCGTCACCAGCCACCCGAGTGCCAGGCCGACGGCCAGACCCCACCGTTCGGCCCAGGCCGCCCACAGCAGCGGCAGTCCGGCCGCGACCAGGACAGCAAGCTGGGCCAGGGTCAGCCCGAACACCATGCCTACCCGGTCCCGGGTGTAGTCGCCGTAGACCGTCGCCATCAGGTTCTCCTTCCGCTTCAGCTCGCCCTACAGGGCAACGACGGCCACTTCGGCCGCGCTCGCACCGCCCGCAGCCGACGCCCCATCCGCAGCCGACGCCCCACCCGCGCTGCCGCTGGCCGTCCCTGTCGTGGCCGGTGTGCCGCCGGCAGGTTCTACTCCGCCCTGACCGGGGGTGGGTGTGCCGCCGGTCGGGCCGGGCTCGGTGTCGGTGGTGGGGGTGGACTCGTCGTGGCCGTTGGCTTCCCGGTTGGCGCGGGCGGCGGCGTCGCGGCGTCCGTCCTGGTAGTCGGGCTGGTAGGTGTTGTGACCCACGCCCTCCTGATTGGTCACGTCGGTCAGTACCGCGGTGCCCAGGGTGCCGAGCTTCGTCATCACCCCGAGCCCGGCCGCGAGGCCGATCCCGACCGGGCCCAGGATCGAGCCGCCCTGCTGGACCGCGCCGGCGACCCGGGTCGTGGTCGCCGCTTCAGCGCTGGCCTCACCGGCCGACTGGCTGCCGCTGCTGGTCGACGCGGTGTCGTCGGCGACGGTCGCGGCCGGCTTGCCGCTGAGCAAGCCCTGCATTCCGCCCATGGCCTGCATCCCGGAGCGCATCGATGCCCCCGATGAGGTGCCGGGGTCAAGGAAGGCCAGCATCTTGAACAGCGCGACCGGCGAGATCACCGCGATACAGATCAGCACCGCCGCCGGCAGCACCGTCCCAACCGACGCCTCGACCGTCCCAGCCTTCCCGGCAGCGACCCCCTCGGCGAACTTCATCCCGACCCCAGTCACAATCACCACCAGCAGCGGGGAGGCGACCGCGGCATGGAACCAGCGGAACGCCTTCCAGAACCACGCCCTGGTCGTCTCGTTCACCAGCCCGGCGGCAGCGATCGGCCCGGTTGCGACCAGCACGATCAGCGCGGCGTCACGGGCCAGGATGACCAGCAGGTGCCCGATCGCCGCGATCCACACCAGCAGACCCATCCCGCCGAGAACGGTCGCCAGAGCGGCGTCGGTGACCTGTTTCGGATCGAAGGTGGCCCAGGGTTGCCAGGAGTTCCAGGAGGTCACGTTGAGCAGGGACTGCATCGTTGCCCGGGTCAGGCCGCCCATCGCCGCCGTGACCGCCACGGTGTAGCCGATCCAGGCTGCGGTCACGATCAGGAACTGGGCCAACCCGATCCCGGCCCGCGCCAATCCTTTCCCGTCGCGGCGTCCGGCAGCGATGCCGATCTGGACGACCAGCATGATCACCACCAGCACCCCGGCGAACCAGTAGGTCACCTGGTACAGCTCGTGCGCCGGCCCATCAGCGGACAGGTCGGGAGTGAGCCAGTGGTCCATCCACGACAACACCAGCCGGAGCACCCACAGCCCGGCGTTCCAGAAGCTCAGCATCATCGCCGTCCAGCCGTCGGTGACGATCTGGGCCGCCGTAGAGCCGAGCTTGGCGAACGGGTTCCACCACTCCATCACCGCACCCCCGCCTCGTCGATCCACGTCTGCCAGCCCGCTTCCGCCGCGGCCCGCGACCCGGGCCACGCCGAGGGGGCCGCCGCCGGCGGTGCGCCCGGGGCGACAAGCCAGCGCTGTTCGTCCGGATTCCACGCCATCCGGGAGCAGAACCCGTAACCCATCCGGGACTCGGTGCGAATCACCGCCTGGACATCCATCAGCACGCACACCACGGTCCAGTCGGGCCCGTCGCTGCCTTTCACCACGCCCGCGGCCGGTGTGGCCGACACCAGGGTGGTGAGGTCCTTCTCCACCCCGCTTTGGCGTGCCGCGGCGAGGAAGCTCTGGACGTTGCGGGTCAGTTCCCACTCCTCCACCGACGGCCCGCCGGGCTGCACCCAGGCGGAGTGGATGTCGCGGGTTGCCGGCAGGCTCATCGACTCCAGGACGGCTTTCTCGATCGCCGCCAGCTGGCCGACCGCGCCGACCGGGGTGTGCGGGAAGCCTGTCGGCACGTCGGCCGGGCCGAGATCGACGTGCGCGATCGGTACCCGAAGCTCGCTGGTTGAAGTGGTGACCGGGTCCGGGCTGAACGCCGCGTCAGGGTTGAAGGTGATCATCGGTGCGGCCGCGATTCGATCTCGGACCGACCCCGCCGTCGGCGCAGCCCCCTGCGATCCAGCCGTTGCAGCGGGTTGGCTCGGAGCAGCCACAGCGGACCAGATGGCCATGCCAAGCCCAGCCAGGAGGAGCCCGGCCGCGGTGATCGCGGCGGCGAGCATAAGGAGCAGCCGGTTGCGTCCCCACGGCTCGGACGGGGTGCGGGGCCGCTTCGGTGCGAAGGTGAGCATGGTGGGCCCTCAGATGCAGCCGTTGCCGAGGATGCTGTCGACGATCCCGGGCGCGACCACGAAAGCGATTGCGGCCAGCAGGACGACGAAGATGCCGACGATCCCGGCCTTGGATGCGTGCGGCATGTTGAAGATCCGGCCGGCGACGATGCCGCCGATCGCCACCACGATTCCGACCGCGAACAAGATGATCACTCCCCACAGCACGTAGCCCTGGATGTCGTCGGCGTACTGCTGGGCGCCGGGCGGCGCCTTCGGGCACACCTTCAACGGGATCACGGCGGGGATCAGCGCAAGGTCGGCGAAGGTCATGACAGGGGTCCTTCCAGTCGGGACAGCAAGGTGGCGGCGGCGGACAGCACCGGTGCCGGAAGCTCATTGGTGGTGACCCCGTGAAGGCTGAGGGCCGCGTCGAACGGCATCGCGGTCAGGCGTCCAGCCGTTAGTAGTTGCCGGCCGGCCGGACCCAGCAGCGGCGTCACGGTCCGGGTCCAGTGCCTGGTGGCACCGCCCAGGACCGCATGCACACGGTCGACACCCAGGAGGTGGATCGCTGACTCCAGCCGCCGCAGTCCCGGCAAGGTGGGCCTGGTGGTCACCACGACCGGGTTCGTGGCGCGGGCGGTCTCTGCCAGCCAGCCTCGTCCCGCCAGCAGAAGGTCGACCTCGCACGCGCAGTCGAGCACGGTGACCGGCTTGGCGGTGCTGGTGGGGACGGGCATCTCCTCCGCGCCCTGTACCCGATCGGCGCGCCGTTCGATCAACACCCGCTCGCGCCGTCCCTGCGCCCAGCCGTCCGCAGTGACGCCGAGTTCGGCCTGGCTGGCGCCGGCCAGTCCTGAAGCGGCGACGGTGCAGCACTCGACCACCCTCGAATCGCCTGCGACGGTGGCCAGAGCCAGCGCGACGGTCGACGTGCCTGCAGCCGGCAAGGCGCCCAGCACCATGATCAGCCGCTCGCCCGGGGCAGGGTGCCAAGCGGGCAGAGGCCCCGGGGCTGCGGTGGGGCGGGCACGTCGCCGACTCGTGGTGAACTCACCGGCGGCCAGCGCGAGGTAGGCGCGGCGGAGTTCCTCCACCGAAACCACAGGTGTGAGCGCGGTCATCGTCACAGCGACCGGGCTCGGCGTCGAAGGCCAGCGCGAAGCGCCGGGCCATTCATGGCTGCCAGCCGCAGCTTGGCGTCCTGGATCTCCTGCAACTTCGTGGTGTCGGACAACCGTCGGACCGCTGCCGGCTCCTGCCCCAGCAGGCTGAACAGCCGGGCCACCTCGACGGGCGAATCGTTGATGATCATCGGTCGTGAAACCTCCTCGACCCACTAAGCCGAAAACAGGGCCCGATTCGGACACGACGGGTCACGCAATCCGACGAATCGCCGAAGATCGGCTCGGTGCCTGGCGCTGAATCGCCTCGGCGAGCGCTTCGATGCTTCGCTTGGCGCGGCGGCGAACCGTGCGGCCGCTCACCCCCAGCTCGGCGCCGACCAGCTCTGAAGCCTGATCGCCCAACAACCAGCCTCCGGCCGGCGGTCCCGACGTCGACCGGGCTGCCGCGGCGACCACATCCACCAACAGCCCGGTGTCAGCCTCGGAGAGCAGCGCCTGCTCGACGGCCCAGTCCAGCACCTCCAACAAGTCCTCGCGGTCCGACGATGCGACCTGCTCGGCGCGCTCCCGGACCAGCGCCTCGTCGACCAGTGTGTGAGCCTGCGTCCTCTTCCCGCGATCGGCGAGCTGCCGACGATCACCCACTTCCACCAGCACCTGATTGCGCACCCGCCAGGCGATGTTCGCCGCCACCCGCGAAGAGGTCCGCCACCGGAACGTGCGGACCTCAATCCACAAACAAGCTGCGATGTGCTCGTCGATGTCAGGGTCGGCGTCAATGAACTCTGCCGACAGCCGGATCGCCGTGGGCAGCAGCAGCCACGCGAGCACAGTTGCGGCATCGGTGTCGTCGCCGCCATCCCGTGCCGCCAACTCCGCAAGCCCTCGCAATACCGCGTCCACCTCGGCCGGGCCGGCGGCACGCCGCCACGCGTCCACACCTGCCGGGTCGGACAGTGAACCCACCGCCGGCACCCGCTCACTCCAGGATGGCCAGCGCCGCATCATCAACGCGATCACCTGCTCATCAACCAATCCGAGAGCCTTCACCACGCTCATCGTCAGCTCCTTCTCCTTCGGTCTCCCACGACCAGAGAAGGCCAACCCATCGATGTGGCCACAGATGTCCCCGCAACATCTGTGGATAGCAATCAGTTATCCACAGATCCGGGCGAAACCCCTTGACAAGCCCATGTCCCCCCGTGTCCCCCCGATCGTCTGGCGCGTTGTCGCAAGCCGGCTTGACGCGGACGTCCGTCAGAGTCGACGGCGCCCCTCGGACGCCGGGCAGACGCGTCGAGAACACTGCGGTGTGGGGGGCGAAGATGTTCCCGGTGTGGCCGGGGCGACGCCACACCCGGGCAACAGCGTGTCGACAGAGAAACTGAGAGCTGGCTCCTATGGGGCTGGGGCATCAGCCGACTGCGCCGAGGCTCACCATCGGACGCTTTCGCGGGCACCAGGCTGAGGTTCTGGGCGGTCGTGGCGCGGGTCCGTCCGGTGCGGTGTGATCGTCTCGTGCACTTGGAGCGGGTGCTTCCCGCCGGGCGGGTCGCCAAGCGCTGCCTCGCCCGCGAGGAATCGCTTACGTCTTCTCGCAGTCTCCTCAGTGACCACGACGTAAGCGGCGGTGTAAGGGCCGGGGTCGAGTCCGTGCGCCTGTTCGAGGCGGCCGAACCGCGCCAACAGATCCAGTCGCTTGCCCGCCAGGCACATGTCATGCACCGCGACCGGCTCAGTCTTCAAGGCGATGGCGACCTCGACCAGGCTCAACCCCGCCCTGCTCAGCCGGTCAACCTCCCCGAGCCTCTGTCGGTTCGTACGCGCAGCAGCCAGAACGGCCGCTGCTTCCGCGTCCGACGCTTCGAACGCCTGGGTGCGGAGTGCTTCCAGACCGAGGTCGCAGAACCGCCGAGCGGTGCTGGTCGACTGCCCCGTCTCCTCCGCGATCTCTCGGTAGCTGCGCGGACGGCCGTCAGCCAGACCGAACCGCAGAACGAGTGCCTCCCTCTGCGCCGCGGACAGCCGGCCCAGGTCCGCTCTTGGATCATCGAGCGGCTCGTGTGGGTGGGAGCGTGCGAGAGCTCGCTCCTGCATCTCCCCGAACATGCCATCGATCGACAACATGCTCCGGTGCCTGAGCAACGACTCGACGTGCGCCTCGTTCTGCCCGAGCTCTGCAGCCACTTCCACAGGCCGGACCGGCCGGCCGACCTCAGACTCCAGTCGCGCCTCAATCGCCCTGGCCCGGCGGATCTCCCGTGCCCGGTGGGCAGGCACACCAAGTGACCCGCCTCGACCAGCCACGTACTCGTGAACTCGCCACCGAACCTTCGACAGTGCGAAGGTCGAGAACCGACCGCGACGCCAATCAAAGCCGCGCAGTGCCTCAGCCATCGCCACAGCGCCCTCCTGGAACACGTCGTCCCGACGCACCGCCGGATCCCGACCAGTGATGCCGGCCATCGCGAACGCCACCAGTCTCAGGTTCGAGAGGAGGAACCGCTCGCGTGCACTCTCGCCGACCGCCGCGATGCGCATCAGCTCCTCACGGCTCGCGGCCGTGCGCAGCGGGTGGCCGGCGAGCACCGCCGAGGCCGCGACACCAGCCTCGATCATCCGAGCCAGCGCGGCTTCCTCCTCGGCGGACAGCAGCGCCAGCGACCGAGGGCCCTTCACCTGCATCACCATCGCCCCTGAGCCGGCGCGTCGAGTAGGCAGGCCGTCCGCCGAGAGGAGCCGGCCGCGACGACCGTCTCATCGTGCAGCTGGTGGTTACCTCTTTGGGTGCCGAGGTTCGGCCGACACGATTCGGGCGTCAATCCCGGCCCACTTCCCGCTACGGAGCGCATCGGCCGCCGCGACGCGGTGGACCGCCGCCGGAATGCCGGCGAACTCGGGCCATTCCGCCCAGAACATCGCATCATTCGAGTACGTCCGCAGGTCTGCAGGGAGGGAATCCTCCAAGGCGCCGGCCATCGCGTCGCGGGCCATCTCCAGCAGGTCGATGCTCGACGCCACCCAGCCCGGGACGGTTCGCGCCGCGCCTTCGCACGCCAGCACGCTCGTCGCCTTCCAATGCAGAGCGTCGGCCAAGCCAGCCTCGTCGAGACCGAGCGCTTCTCGCCGCGCTCTGAGTTCCACCGCATCCAACGTCGGCACCTTCCTCTTGTCGTGACGCGTGCCAGTTTCGTGAGAGAACACAGAAATGGGTTAGGCCCGACGCACAGGCTGTGGATAACTACTTCACCAGCCGTGCCGGGGCTGCTGCTCCGGACGTCGCGCGGGGCGAAGGCCGGGCGGATGGGCTCGCTGACGGACTTCCACATGCGCGGTCACCAACGCCTTCTCAGAGAGTTCGGTTGCGAGACGAGGACAGCCGATCGGTGTGGCCACGGGCGTCCCTCAGGGCCGCATCGACGGCCGCGAGCCGGCGATGGGTGAGCGCAAGACCCCTTGTCGAGTTGATGTCCCCCCATGTCCCCCCGGTTGGCGACGAGAGACCGCCGAAGCGCAGGACTCTCGGCCCGAAGCGTGGCCAGCTGGCGCCATCCGAGTTGTCCGTGAGCGACTCGCGTGGTTATGGCCAACTGGTCGGTAACCGGATGGCCGCGGCTGCCAACCGGATCCTCGACGACTTGATGTCAGAGGCTGGTCCCATACTGAGGGCGCGCGACGTTCGATCGAAGATCGTCGTTCTCCAGGTGCCAGGAAGCCGGGAGGCCGAATGGGGGCGTACCTACTGGGGGATGAGGATCGGAGCATGACTTCCAGGCACATTGAGGCTGATTGTGATCCGTACCTGCTCGCGCAGGTTCGGGAAGCATTCGGCCGGGTGGTCTACGGCCACAAGACGCACGAGAAGCAGGCAGACATCTGCTTCAAGCGACACCGGCTTCAGCAGGCCGCTCTAGTAGGCCTCACGGCGATCAGTTCTGGCACATTTCTGGCCGCCGTCGTCGGTGCCCTCGGCAACCCCGTGATCACCAGCTTGGTGACGTCATTCATTGCTCTCCTGGTGACCGCTACCAGCTTGGGAACGAAGAGCTTCAAGTTCGATGAGGAGGCCGCCGCGCATCGCGACGTCGCCTCGCGTCTGTGGGATGTCCGCGAGTCCTACGTCTCTCTGATCGCCGACCTAATGTCGGGCGCGACGCCGGTAGCGAATGCCCGAGACCGCCGAAATGAGCTGCAGGAAGCCGCGCGCATGGCCTACGCCGCCGCTCCCCGAACCTCAACGAAGGCTTACGGCAAGGCGCAGGACGGTCTCAAGAACAACGAAGAGCTGACATTCACTTCGCACGAGATCGACTTGCTCCTTCCGCAGGCACTCCGCATGACCGAGAGCGAGGCATGACATGTCGGTTTCGGACATCTTCGACACTCTGCTGGAGAGCCTGAAGGTCGGCGATGCCAGCACCACCATCGCGAAGCGTCGCGACGAGATCACGAAGTCCCTGAACACGGAGTTCAGGTCCATCGACAACTCCACGGCCAACCGCCTCATGGTCGGCTCCTACGGCCGCCACACCGCTATTCGAGGGGTCTCGGATCTCGACATGATCTACATCCTTCCCGCCTCGCTGCGGTCGAGCTACGACAACGACACCGGCCCTCGGCGGATGCTCAATCGCGTCCGGGACGCGCTGAAGAGGCGGTACCCGACCACTGACATCCGTGTCGACCAGTGCATCGTCAGGGTGCAGTTCACGAGCAACAAGTTCAAGTTCGAGGTCCAGCCTGCGTTCGAGAACGACGACGGCAGCTTCGACTACCCGGACACCAAGTCCGAGAGTTGGAAGGTCACCAAGCCGCGAGCCGAGATCAGCGCGACCAAGGAGTGCAACGACCGTACGTCAAGCAACATGCGTCACCTCGCCCGCATGGCGCGAGCATGGAAGAACACCAACGGCGTCGTCATGGGCGGCTTGCTCATAGACACGCTCGTCCATCGCTTCTTCTCAACCACCGCCCAGTACGACGACAAGGGCACTCTCTGGTTCGACCTCATGGTCCGCGACTTCTTCGAGTTCCTCTCCAGCGAACCCGACAAGGAGTACTACCTGGCGCTGGGCAGCAGCCAGCGGGTGTCGGTGAAGAAGCGCTTCCAAGCGAAGGCGAAGAAGGCCTACAACAAGTGCGTCGAGGCGATCGCGGACGAAGGAAAGGCGTCTGCCAACAAGAAGTGGCGCGAGGTCTTCGGCACAGGCGTGCCCCTCGCCACAAGTCTGTCCGCCAGCTCGTTCAGAAACACAGAGGAGTTCATCGAGAACCAGTTCCCCATCGACATTGGACACTCGGTCACCATCGACTGCGAAGTCACACAGAACGGGTGGCGGCCGACCCTCCTGCGGACGATGCTGCGCAACCGCGCCCCGCTCTTCGCCGACAAGGGCCTTGAGTTCACGATCACGGAGTGCAGTGTGCCCGAGCCGTATGAGGTGCGGTGGAAGGTACTGAACCGCGGAGACGAGGCCGAGCGGCGGAACAACATCCGCGGGCAGATCATCTCATCTTCCAGCCCTGGGGTGAGGCATGAGCGAACCAACTTCCGCGGCGAGCACATTGTGGAGTGCTACATCGTCAAGGACGGCGTCGTCGTAGCGCGGGACACCATTGATGTCCCGATCACGACAAACGCCGCGTAGGCGCTGGGGCTCTCGGACCTCGCAATCACGATAGAGAAGCGTCCGCGTGGCCGCAGACGTCCCGGGCCATCTGGACCTCACGAACGCAAGGCAGCGCGGGGTCAGCGAACCACTCAATCCTCGCTGACAATGTCGATGTCGAGAGCGCCCGCTGGTATGGGGCGACGGGTGAGGTGGGGTTCTACAAGCCAACTGATCTGAAAGAGCAGTGCCCACCGGCCGGGCCCAAGCTCGTCTGTCATAAGGCGAAGTGCCGCTTGCGTGTGAGCATCGTCCAGAGACTCAGCGACCAAGGAACCATCCTCCGAGCGAAGGATGCTGCCGCGCGTCGGGATAAAGCCCAACTCATCGTGCTCACCGATGTACAGCCGGCCTAAGACCTCCATCGCATCACGGCCTTCTCCGTTGAACCAGTCAGCGATCCCGAATGCTTCCACGACCGGCGCGATCAAGTTCCTGGCGGGGCCGACTCTGGATCCCGTGGCGGGGTCCGGCCAGAACTTGTCGGCGGTGAACGAGGCAGGCTCGATCCCAGGGACGGCGTTCACGAGATCGCCGCGCCTCATGAGCCACTGCGCAAACCGCCGGCCAACCGGCGAACCACTCGAGAACTGCGAGAAGAAGTCCCGAATCTCTCGCTGAGTGTCAGGGTCTTGGGCAGCAGCGGTACGCAAGCCTTCGTCGACTGCTCGCATCGCGATAGGGACAGGGCCGTCGAGAGCGCGCAGCGCGACTCTTACCAGCCTCGACTTCCAAGTCGGTAGGGCACTCACCATCCCATCGTCGAGAAGGTTGCCAGCGAGCGCGGGGCCAACTGGGCAGATCCACCCTGGCCAGGTGCCCGCCGAGTCAACCGTCTCAACGACGCTGGTGACGATGTCATACCGATGACGCTGGCGGTCGGAGAAGATTCGGCCAGCCATGAACACCCAGGTGTTCCGCCAGTTCGGGTTTGGCGCGAGGAGCGAGAGCCGCGTCCTCACCTGTTCATCCGTACCCTCAGTGAGCGCACGCGCAGCCATGAGTTCTTGCAGACTTCTGATTTCAAAGGCAACGGCGTCACCGGTTGCAGTAGGCACAAGGAGGACTAGGCGTTTGGTAGCTAGATTGGTGATATCCCTTGTGATCCGTGCGATGCTGCCGTCCGGATGGCCCAGACGCCTCAGTTGGTGGCTGACGACTTGCTGGAAGCGATCCATCCCGAGTTCCGCAACGATCTCATCCCCAGCCTGGCTCTCAGCATGCAGGAGAAGCCCAACCGCGGAGTGAACTGACTCGATCGCGTCGCGGCGCACAGTGAAGAGCGACTTGTAGCCCGTGTTCTTCGCCGACTCCCGTTCGTAGACCGTCTCGAAATACCTCCAGAAGAGGCTGTAGCGGTCTGGAGGCAGGACTGGAGAATCGTCCAAGATCAACAGAAGGATGACCACCTGCAGAGGTGTCCTTGTCAATCGCTCCGAGCCACGTTGCTGGACGAGTTCATTGAGTCTGGCCTTGACCCTGGCTTGACTCTCAGGATCACCGTCCAGGAGGACTGCCAGTACGTGCGTCGCGTAGGCGTCGGCGTCAGCCGCATCGAGATCCGATAGATCGAGCTGCGCAAAATCGCTCTCCGGGAGCCGCTCAGCATCCGTGTAGCCAGTGGGTCGGGTCGTCACTACAACAAGAAGATCCAAGTCCTCCTTGTCAGCAGAATCAACGAAGTCCGTGATGGTCTGAAGAACGAAGGAACGTGCTTCCGGGACTGTCACCTCGTCGAGTCCGTCGAACACGAACACGGACGGTGAGTGCCGAAGCCAACGATGCAGGAACGCGGCACTGACCGGGACCGATGTTCGTTGCGAGACGCGGTTGGCGACCCAGTTCAAGAATGAAGCGTCTCGACCGTATAGTTCTTCGGCTAGGAGCGGAAGGTCGATTGTGATGGGCCACCGCATCAGAGGCGGTTGGGAGATGCCCAGTCGGTCGGCCGCTGCAAGCGTGCTTGCAAGCACTTCGGTCGCCGTAGAGCTGAGTCGCTCATGCTTCAGCAGCATGGATCGCATGTACTGTCCCAAAAAGGCGGCGATCGTGCTCTTGCCATTGCCCGGCGCTCCGGTGAGGACGACATGACGGGGTCCCTCGCGAACGAGCGATCGTTGCAGGTTCAGGGAAGCTCTACGAACGATCTCCGCGATCGCTCTTACCTTCCTCCCGTCCACAGACGCGGGTAGATCAACAACCCAGCTACTGAGTGGCATCGCGCGGGTGCTTGTTCCTGAAACCGAAAAGCGACTGAATCTGTCGGCCTTAAGTGCAGACTCGCCGTGGATCGCCAGCATGTCTCGCATCTCCGTGGGATCCACCGGAGCGACGGATTGGGCCCACCTGGCGAGGAGATCGGCCTCGCTGACGAGGTTGAAGGCCAAACGGACCCCGGCATTGACGTTCAGCTGCGCGATGAGCGTGTCGCGGTGAATGACTTTGAAGTTCTTGAACCCGCGAGCGCGTAGGGCTGTGGTCGGGTCATCGCTAACCAAGGGCGCATCCAGCTGGTCCTCGAGGTACTGCGTCACCGAGTCGATGCCCCCGATGACAGGTGTGCTCGAAAGACGGACGTTTGTGATGAAGACGATGTTGCGAGGCAGAGGCATGCGACCACCCGCTCGCCAGACGGCAAGCTCCTTACGGATCTCAGCCTTCAACCACCCCTCTTCGTCCTTGGAGCCAACCCCCGCGTTCACGTGAAACTTGGCTTGGAAGACCGTGTATCCCGCCCAGCGTGTGGATGCGTCACTGCTCGCCTTGGACCAATCGAGATCACCGACATATGTCGCTTCGCGTCCACCGTCGCGACCGCGCCCAAAGGGCTCGATCTGAGCGCCAAGCTCCGCACGGAGAAGCGCGACGGCCATCCGTTCGAAGTTCTCCCAACCGAGGCCTTCGATGCGAAAATCGACCGGCACTTCTCGATCCTCTCGCATGCACGGGGGTAGGTCAGTTCCCATCCGCTAGATCAAGCGATCTGAGACGGCTGAGGACTGCTTCGTTCACCTAGATTCAACCAGACTCGCCGGGTGCTGCCCTCCTCACCCCGCGGAACCGGGGTGTGGGGCGCTCAAGGCCCCTCCAGCGCCGCGCACCATATGGTTCCTTCCTCCTGTCCACTCCGTCCGTGCCGATGGTCATCCAACCTTTGCGTCCGGCGCGAGCCAGCGGTGAGCCCGGAGGATTCTCTCGGCGCGTTCAGGGAGTTCGATTGGTGCGTCACCGCTGCCGTCTCGCCAGTCGACGACGGATCTGGCAAGCGCGGCCGCCTCGTCTTCACGTCCCTGTTTGGCTGCGACTGCGGCGAGGTCAAGTGCTGGCATGGTTTCGTCGGGTGCAATGAGGAGGGCGAGTTCGGCGGCGGCGCGGGCTTGTTTCAGGTCGCCTGCTTCGAGGGCGATGCTGGTGACGAGATGGGCGACGTCGACGATCGCGCAGAGCAGGTAGCGGTCTGGTCGGTCGTCGGTGAGCCAGGCGCGGCCGCGGATGCGCAGGTCCTCGTACGGTGCGCCTTTGACGAGTCGCAGAGCTGCGAGGAGGTCAGGCAGCCCGTCCTTGCCGCGGGCTTCGGCGCGGAGGCGGAGGCGTCGGAAAAGGTCGGCGTCTACGAGGAGGTCCTCGACGAGGTAGAGCCCGACCCCTCGCCGGATGGCTTCGGGGTGGTGGATGGCGTCGGGGAGGAAGTTGTGGCCGGTGCGGGGGTTGTCTCCCAGCCAGTCCCGGACCACGTTCATGTCCTTGCGGACTCGGCTGGGTGCTAGCCGCATGGCGGTGGCGACTTCTCCGGTGGTGGCGCCGTTCTTGGTGGCGAGGTAGGCGACGATCTCGGTGTAGTAGGGAGTGCGTTTGGCGGTGGCTGAGGGGTCGCCTCCGGGGCCGACGCGGAGGCGTGACGTGCCGAGGACGCCGAGTCGTGGCCGTTCGCAGCGCTTGGCTGCCCACAACGCGAGGTCGTCGTCGAGGGTGGGGTCGATGGATTCGATCTTTCGGCTCACCTGGGTGGGGACCTGGGGCGCGAGTGCGGCAAGGTCGTCGACGGTGTTGGCGGTGGTCGCCACCCAGTGGTCGTCGTTGCCTTGCAGGAGGCTGCTCGCCGGCTCGGAGGGCTCGGCCTCGCGTGGCAGGGTGTGCTCGTCGCGGAGTTGGCCGGCTTCATCGCAGTACTCCTCCCATTCGGCTGCTGGCTCGGCGACTGCCGGGATCGGTGCGTCTTCCAGCGTGTCGCCCGCGGCGAGGATGGCCGCGCTCCCCCGTGCTTCGGCCGGGGTGAGCCCGTTCGCGACCAGGTCGAGGCCGAGGTGAGGAACTCGCACTCTTCCGTCCTCGCCGACCTGCATCTGAACGCCAACCACTGCCTGTTCGTTGCCGATCACGAGCAGCGACGTGGCGGTTGCGCTGGGCTTGGCCTGGATGAGTTCGGCGAGCGCGGGCAGGTCGGTGACACCGGCAGAGGTGACGAGGATGCGGCTGTCCCACAGGCGGTCGCCGAGTTCAGCGGCTCGCGCCTGTTCGACCGTGTCGGCTGTCGTGGTGGCGAGCAGATGGTTGGTGCTCACGGCGGCTGCGACGGTGTCGCCGACGACGTCGGCGGTATCGTGGCAGTGGATTCGTGCGGGGTTGAGGGAGGCGAGTTCTGCGCACACTCCGAGGCAGTCGATGCGGAGGTCGCGTGCCCAGGGGACGACGCCGAGTTCGCTTGCGAGGTAGCGGGCCAGGTCGGCGGCGAAGTCTGGGTCGCCGGTGATGGAGACGACGCCGAGTGCTTCGAGGTTGAGTAGCCGCCAGCCGCCCTCGTCGTCCATGCCGATCGTCACCAGTTGCGGCCACGGTGGCGGCGCGTCCTCGTCTGCGGGGCCGGCCTGCTCGAGGGCGTCTCGTGCGGTCTGCCACTGGGTTGGTTCGCCGGTCTGCTGCCAGGGTGCCGGCAAGCCGGCCGGCTCGCTGAAGTGCGTCAGGATCGTGGTGTCGGTGAGCCTGAGGCTGAGCAGGGTGGGCAGGGGCTGGTCGGCGGCAGCCAGGTCGGCGGCGAGGCGGCGCAGGCCGTTGTGGACGGCGGTCACGATGTCGGAGGTGGGTCCGCCGATGTGGATGACGGTCTTCTCTATGGGGGCGAGCCCTGGTGGCGGTTCGGCGATCGTCCGTCCGGGCCGGCGGGCTCGTTGTTGGGCTCGGCGACGTTGGTGAAGCAGCAGCCACATCGCGCCGGCCAGGAGTGCTCCTGCCCCTGCCAGCCCTGCGACCTGCCAGGACGGCGTCACGTGATCTGCATCCTCGGCCGGCTCGGCTGCCGAATCGCCTCGGCTGGCACCGGTCTGCGGTGCTGCGGTGGCCTGACCGGCGGCTGTCGGGGTGGCCGGCTGCCCGGTGGGTGCGGTCCCCGATCCTTGCGACGGGGTCGGGCTGGCGGCTGGCTCGGGATGCTGGCTGTCGTGGTCGGTCTCGTGTCGGCGGGTCGGCTTGTCCGGGGTCCTGGTTGTGTCGTGGCGGTCGGGGATGGTGAGCTTCCAGCCGGGGATGATCAGGTCGGGGTCGGTGAGCTTGCGGCCGTCGGGCTGAAGGGTGTGTTTCGACGCCTTATAGATGCTCGGGTAGGCGTGGCCGTCGCCGAGTTCGTCCAGCGCGATCTCGGACAGGGTGTCGCCCCGCTGGACGGTGTAGCGGTGGCTGGCTGGCGCAGGATTGCGGTCGGGGGCGTGCAGCGGGGCGGTGGCCGCCGGTGGGCCGGCGGTCGGGGCATGTGGGGCTGCGGCGGCTCCGGTGGCGAGGTCGTTGACGTTGTTGACGGCGAGGAAGCCGGCCAGGACAGCGGTGACCAGGCCGCGCGCCAGCAGCTGTGGCCAGGCGAGTCCGCGCAGCTGTGGGACCGGCAGGTGTCGGAGGCGGCTGAGGACCTCGATCGTGATGCTGGTGGTGAGGACGGCCCAGGAGATCCAGCCGACCAGCTTGACGACGGTGACCAGCAGGGTGCCGTCGTCGGGGCTGGTCAGGGCCTGCCACAGCGCCTGGGGGCTCCAGCCGAGGCGGGGTGCGGCGACGTTGTGGGTGGCGATCAGCAGCAGCGGCAGGCCGATCACGATGCCGGTGAGTCCGACGGCGGCGGCGATCGCGGTGAGTCGTCGTTTCATGTCATCTCTCCGTTCCGTTCTCGACCCGCACGACGCGCACCGAGCTGGACCCGGTGACCTCCAGCGGCCCCACGCCGATGGAGGAAAGGAACAGGGGCCGGTAGGTGGCGTGGGCGGTGACGATCAGGGTGGTGCCGTTCTCGACGGTGGCGGTGCCGGTCATGCCGACTGCCTGGAGGTAGTCGACCGCGGCGGCTCTGGCTTGGCGGGTGCGGACCTCAAGGCGTCCGGTGTCGAGCAGGGTGCCGGTGGACAGCTGCTGGCCGGCCCGGCGTGCGGCTTGGGCGGCGGCGTCGCCGGCGCTCTGTTTGGCGTGGACGAGCCCGCCGAGGTCGACGGCGATGCCGAGGACGAGAACCATGATGGTGGCGATGACCGTCGTCCACACCGACACGACGGCGCCCCGTTCATCCCTGACCCGCTCGACGGTGGTTCTCATCGGCGTCTTTCCCGGAACGTGTCTAGCGGGCTGGTTGCGGAGGCCTCGATGAGCATGGTGCGCGGGATTCCGGGCAGGCCGGCGAGGTCGGAGGTGTCCAGGTCGCAACTGACCCTCACCTGGGTGGTGGCGGGGGTTCCGACCGGGCGGCGGAAGCCGGTCACATCCACGTCGACGGTGACTCGGACACAGGTCAGGTGTTGGTTGGCGAGGCTGGTGTGCGCCCAGGCGGCTGCTTGGCTGCGGGCGGTGCTGGCGGTCCGGGCGATGGAGGCGGCGCGGGCGGCGTCGGCGGCCGCGGTCTGGACGGCCTGGTTCGCCAGCGCGATCCGGCCGCCGAAGACGATCAGCAGGATGAACGCGGCCAGCAGCGGGGCGCACGCGACGAGTTCGACGGCCAACACCGCCCCACGCTCGTCCCGCCACGCTGATGTCTTCACGTCACCTCCTCCACCGGCGCTTCGGCTTGCTGCACGACCTCGCTGCGCCAGCCCGGGAAGACGCTCAGCGTCAGCCCGGTCACGGTCGAAGTGGCTTTGGTACCGCTGCGTTGGCAGGTGATGGTGACGTCGGTGAGGGCGTCGCCGATCCGGGCCTGCAGCTCGGCGGCCGCCTGCCGACAGTGGGCGACGCTGCCTCCATCGGCGGCGGCTGCGGTCGCGCCGGTCTGGGCGATGCTGATCGCGGCGGTGCGGCCGTAGTAGTAGAGGGCGGCCTGCATTCCGGCGAGGAAGAAGCCCATCAGCAGTGGCATCACCACGACCAGTTGCACCGACCCGACGGCGCCATGCTCACCGCGCGCGGTCCCGCGGCCTACCCAGGTCGGGTAGCCGCGGTGTGGCGGGCGAGGCGTGGACATGATTGCGGTCAGCGCAGGGCGCCGAGCTTGCCCTGGATGTAGGCGGTGATGGCCGCGCCGACGATTCCCACCACGGCGATGACGATCAGGATCAGGCCGAGGAGTTCGGAGGTGTTCAGGGCGCCCCGCTCGTCGCGGAGCTTGGCTCGGGTCACGGTGACCAGCGCCAGCAGGTGGGCGGTCACTTTCTGGCTGACAGTGGTGATCATGGCGGTCTTCCTTTCACGGATGCGGCAGGGGGTGTCAGCCGGCGAACAGCCGGAAGATGGCGGGGGTGATGACGACACCGATGAAGGCGCCCGCCATCACCAGCGTGGGCAGCATGAGCCGGTCGCTCTTGGCGTTGACCGCGGCCCGGTCGGAGGTGGTGATCGCGTTTCGGAGCGCGGAGGATCGTGCCCGGAGGGTGGCGAACACCTGGGCACCTTCCTCCCCTGCCAGTCGGAGGGTGTCGGCGACGTCTTCGAGGTCGGACAGTCCCTGCTGGCCGGCGAGTTCGGACAGCGCGTCCCAAGGTGGGACGCCGGAGTAGCGGCTGCGGACGACCGCGGTGCCCATCCGTTCGAACGGCCATGACTGGCCCAGCGCTGCGCCGGTCTCCATCGCCTGCCTGGTGCCGACACCGCCGGCGGCGCGGCCCAGCGCAACCAGGTCGATGTAGGAACTCAACGCACGCCGGAAATCGACCCGTGCTCGTTGTGCGGATTGGGCGATGCGGCGGTCCGGCAGCAGCCAGGCCACCCCCGCCATCACCGCTGTTGCCAGAGCGGGCACGACCAGCGGCAAGCCCATCAACACCGAGTACAGCCCGCCGACCAGGGGGACGCCGACCAGCGCGACCAGCACCGAGGACACCTTCTCCCCGTAGTAGGCCCGCTGGGTCATCCCCAGCACCTGCAGGTCCTTGTCCGGGGCTGTGCGCCACACCCCTGCTGGAAGGTAGCGGAGGGCCCACAACCCGACCCTGTCGTGCCATCCCGAATGCCCTGCGGCCGGCTCCGGTGACCGGGCCGGGGTTGTCGGTCCGAGCCGGGTCAGCGCTTGGGCCAGGTCGGGGTGGGCGGGCCGCAGTGCCCACACCAGCAGGGCGGCACCTCCGCCGACGAGCAGGCCGGCCAGCACCCACAGCTGCAGCGACCACGTCATCGTGCCACCTCCCGGCTGGGCAGAAACCTTGCCGGCGGCTCGTCGGCCACCATCCGACGAAGCCACACCAGGCCCAGGATGAACACCGCGACCAGGACGGCCAGGATGGCCTGGCCGGCCGGGGTCTGGTACGGGGTCAGGAAGTCGCCGGCCACCGCGAACACCGCGCAGCCACCGACGGCGAGCAGCGTGATCAGGCGGGCCGAGCCGCGAGCCTTGTCCCGTTCCGCCTCGATCTCGCGACGCGACCGCACTTCCTCGGCCACCGACTCGGCCAGGCCGGTCAGGACGCGGGACAGCCCTTCGCCACGATGCCGGGACCCGATGATCAACGCGCTCACCACCAAGTCGCCGGTCGCGTCGTCGAGTTCGTCGCCGAGCTCCAGTAGGGCGGCCTCGGTCGACCAGCGTGCCCGAAGCCGGGCCACCAGGTTGGTCACCGGTTCCCGGATCGCTTCCGGGGTGGAGCGGACGCTGGCGGTCAGCGCCTGCTCCAGACTCTGACCGGCGGTGATCACCGAGGCCAGATTCCGGGTCCACTCACTGATCGCGTCCAGCCGGGCGATCCGCCGACCGCCGTCGGACGTGACCAGCAGCACCGGCAACCCCACCACGGCCAGCGGCAGCAGCAAGCCCACCACCAGCGGCACGCCCACCACAGTCAGCAGCAGCCCGAGCACGGCGGCCGCCAGCGCCGACCACCGCTGCCAGCGCGGCATCCGGGCCACCCAGCCGAACAGCCGGAAACCTCGCCGCGGCCGCTTGGGTGGCACCGGGCGGCGCTGCAGGCCGAGCACGGCCAGCATCAGCCCGCCGGTGATCATCGCACCGGCCAACATCGACAACACGGCCCCGATCATCGCCGCCCCCCGGGCGGGGGGTACTCGGCGGCTTCCCGTTCGAACGCGGCCTCGTCCAGGCCGGCGGCGACCAGGTCGTCCCAGATGCTGTCCGGGCGGGTGTCTGCGACCCCGCACTGGCCGGGGAGCCGGCGGAACACGGTGGTGAACGAGATCCCCCGGGGCCACTCCCCCGGCGTCACCTCGATGATCTCCGATACGAAGCGCCGCTTCTGGGCGACCTGCCCGAAGTCGTCGATCGGGGTGACCTGCGAATGGATCTGCACCACAAGGTCCAACGTCGCCGCCAGCTTCGCAGCCACCAGCTCATGACTGACGTGCGGCCCTGCCTCCATCGCACACGTGATCAACTTGTGCACCGCCAGCCGCGCGTTCGCTGCGTGGGTGGTGGATATCGAGCCGGTACCGGACTCCATCACCTTGATCATGTCCATCGCTTCGGCGCCCAGCACCTCACCGACGATCTGCCGGTCGGCCCGGAAACGGAAGCTGCTGGTCACCTGCGAACCGGTGGTGCGTCGCCCAGCCAGCGTGCCGTCCTCGCTCCGCTCGCCCGACCCGGCCCGCATTTCCCAGTCGAACACCACCGCGTGCTGGCCGTCGATCTCGGGCAGGAACAACTCCCGCTCGGACTCGAAGGTGCCCACGATCTCCATCCGGGGGATCTCCGCACACAGCGCCCGGACCAAGGTCGTCTTGCCCGCACCCTGCGCCCCGGACACCAGGATCGACTTGCGTGCCTTCACCGCTGCCCGCAGGAAGTCGGCCATGACTTCGGACACCGAGCCCCACTCCACCAGGTCGGCCAATGTCACCCGGCGAATCCGGTGCCGGCGGATCACCAGCGATACCCGGCCGGTCTCCAACGATGCCGCGAGTCGTGACCCGTCGGCCAGGGTCAGGTTCAGCGACGGGTTCGCCGGGGTGAACGCGCGCGGGTTATCAGCGCGGGAGGCAAGGAACGCGATGAACTCCACCAGATCGGCGTCGTTGTCGGCGACCGGCGGCATCTGAACCATCGAGCCGTCGGCGTACTCCACCACCACCCGGTCGCAGCCGTAGACCAAGATGTTCTCCACCCGTTCGTCGTTGACCAAGGGCTGCAGCCGGCCGAGCCGGAACACGCTGTCGAAGATGGCCTGCGCCAAAGCCTCCTGCGCCCCGACCGAACGCATGTCGCCGGTCTTCGCGATCGATGCCGCAGCATCCTCATCCAGCAGCTGCCGGATCACCGACCATCCCGCCGATTCCTCCTCGCCGCGATCGGCCATCCCGCCGACCCGGGCAGGCAGCCGCTTCGCCACGTCACTACGGAATCGCGCCACCTCGGCCCAGTCCACACCGTCCATCGACAAGGTCGGGGTTGCCAGTTCCGGACGAATCGGCACCACCCGCGGCTTCCCCGCCACGACAGGTTCGTCCGGCTCATCCGGGAAGTGGAATCCACCCCGAACCCGGCCAGGACGACGAGCGCCGCGACCGGGGTCCGAGCCGAACATCGGCAGGTCCAGCAGGTCGGGCCGTTCCTCGAGTCCGCTCATAATCCCGTCCCCTCGCTGCGCGGGGGCGCGATCCACTGGCCACGCTCTTCCTCGAACCGGGCCACCAGGTCCCGAATCGCTTCCCGAGCGGCATTAATGCTGCGCTGATAGCTCGAGCCGGCGAACGCCGCCGCAGCCGCGTCAGATCCGCCCAGCAACCTGCGCAGTCCCCGCGGGGGCGGGAGCGGCTCACCGTGGGAGAACACGGAAGCGCGCACGGGGTCCCAGCTGATGCTGCCCACCACACCCAACCCCAGAGCGCGTCCGACCTCAGCGGCGGTGTAGGGGCGACCGGGCCCCACGAGCAGCAGGCGCGACTCCCTGCCCGGCAGCGACTCCTCCTTCAGGGTCACCGCCCACGAGCGCGCCGCCGCGATCGCCGGTAGGTCCGTTCGAACCAGCAGCAGAGTCAGATCAGCGTGCTCGCGCAGCGGAACCGGTGCGCGTTCCATGCCCAGCCGGCCGGCATCAACGATTACGTCCTGGTCCCGCACCGACAGGTCGCGCAGGACTCCCGCCAGCGGCTCCCACAGCCTGACCAGTCCGGCAGCCTGCTCGTGAGACCTGGCGCCCACGATCACCGACGCCTGCGTTCCCTCCAGCGGCATCGCCATCCGCAGCAACGCCTCGGCCAGCAAACCCGCGCGATGCGCCTTCACCAGATCCACCACACCGGTGTGGTCACGAGAGCCACGCCAAAACCCGGCCAGCATGGCTGACGACCCCGAAGGGTCAGCCTCCACCACCAGGACCGGCCGCGCCCAGGACGAGGCCAGCGCCAACGCCGTGGAACTCACCCCAGGTGCTCCGGACACCGAAACCAACGTGATCATCGCCATCGCCGCTCACCTCTCCCGGCTTTCCAGGACCAGCGCCACATCACCGGTCGCAGCCCTGGCCGCCAACTCTCCGGCTCGCCCATCGGCAACGATCACGTCGACCACCGTGTGCGTGTCGCCAGGGGTCACGTTCAACACGGTGGCGGGGATCTCCGTCGGCGGAGCCGTGACCGAACCCCCCTGCGCCGGCGCCTGCACCAGACGGACCGAGTCGCCGGCCTTCAACGGCTCGGCCGGTATCAAGCCCGGCGCGATCGGGACCGCCACCACAGCGAACCCGCGGCCCGGAACGACCGACTCACCCACCTGCTCTGGGGCCACCAGCGTGCCGACCGCCAGATCGGCGACGGCGCGCTTGCCCACCAGCGACTCCAGCTGGACGCCCGGAATCGTTCGCATCGATGGATCCAGAGTGACCCGCACGGTCGTCAGGTCGGTTGCGGCGATCAGCCGGCCACGCTCGACCGGCGCCCGCACCGCCACGACCTCGGTCGCCGCCGAGGACGAACTCCACAGCCACAGCCCCAACACCCCGCCCAGGCACACCAGCACGACTGCCACGACAACGCTCAGCGGACGCCGCTGAAGCTTCGTGGTCTCCGGCACCCCCGGCGCGTTCATGGCTTGCTGGTCGCCTCGACTGGCCGACGTCTCGATCGTCTTCATGGGCCCCGCTCCTACCTGCCCCTGGTCACGATGACCTGGATCTCACCCACCCGAAGCTGACGGGTGGAGTTCACATCGAGCCGGATCGTTCCCGACTCGCCATAGCCCCGCCACTCAGCGACCCAATGGGCGCTCGCGCGGACCGCGTACCGGCCCTGCTGCTGGTAGACGTGGCCACAAGTAGGCGACTCGCCCACCATCCCATCCCGGTCGACCATGCTCGGCCGCCAAGGTGTTCCTCTCCCGCACGACAGCCGGGTGCCGTCACCCATCGTCCAGGTCAACGACTCCACGTGCGCGTCCAGCGAGATCCCGCCAGCCGTGATCGACGCCGGACCCCACGAGGTGCGGCTCGGGTTGTCCACCCACAACCACACCGGAATCCCGACCGCCGTCATCACGTCCGGGTCCAAAGGCGTGAGCCCGATCTCGACCGGCTTCAGCTGAAGACGGGCGATCGCCAACCACGCCAACCGCTCCGCGTTCTCGCGCGGAGGCACCCACAGACCGATCGTGTCGCCCTCGGTCGCCGACAGCCTGCACTCGATATAGATCCAGTCCGGCTCGGGCGGGTTGTCCGGCACACCGCGAGTCAACGATGAGCACAGAGGAACCTGTGGCGTGCCCCCGCCGTCCCCGCCGCCGTCGCCGCCCCCATCGCCGCCGTCCTCGATGGTGCAGATCCTCGTCTCTTCATCACAGACGACCTCGGCCCTCGCCGGAGCGGTCAATGAACTGAACATGATCAGGGCGCCAATCGCGACGGCAATTCCTCTCAGCCTCAGGGGCATGGTTCGCCGAGCCCTTCCTTCTCCCCCACCACGCGGAAGGTGGAAGAGTCGCGGCGGACTTCGAACTCGCGGATCGCGGCAGGGACCTTGGACAGCACCTTTCCGTGCCGATCGACGAGGGCCTGCCCCTGCGGATCTCTACACACAGTGACGTTGACCGTCTCGCCGGCACCGCTCCCGAAGGTGCCGGACGGCTGGGTCCAAGCCAGACGTGCAGCGCCTTCGTAGCGCTTGCCGTCGGACTTCAGCTGCCGGAAGAGCGCCACGTTTCCGTCCAGCATGTCCTTTCCCGTGAAGGACTCGAGGGCGGCTCGAGCTTCCTTCTCGGTGTACCGCGAGGGGTCCGCGAACAGCCGCTCTCCGGTGGTGAAGTAGTTGTTGACGACCTCGATAGCAGCGGCCTGACTCTGATTCCACGTAGGAGCGGAACTCGGCGACACGACGGTTGTGGCCGGCAAGCCCGACGCATTCGGGGAGGTCGGGACCGTCTTGACTGGCGTGGTCTGGGTCACGGCCACGCCCGACGTGCAACCCGCGAGCAGGCTGATCGCGAGAACCCAGCTGGCCAGGTGTCTGCGGCGGTGATCGGTCATCGGGCACCCTTCTTCTCTCTAGCCCACTAAGCCGATGAGGAGGGGTCGATTCGGACAGACTGCACGGCTTTTCTCGACGAAAGTGGGCCGGGAGACTCGATCGCGGGTTCAGTTGTGCGCCCCGCACCCGGCGGAAGCGACCAACCAATGGGCCAATCAGGCCCGAAGGGGGTGGGGCACAAACAGGATAACCGCGCTCGTCAATGCCCCCCCCCGGAGAGCCGGTTCGACGAAGCCATGCCCCTCAGCGCCGAAGCGCGACGGTCGTCGGGAGGCTTGAACTCTCACCATGGACGGGGTCGGCTCCGGCGAGAAGCAGCAGGAACGGGCTGGAACACTCGCCGCAGATCGTCGAGCTTCACGCGGATCAGACGTCGGCCCGTGTGCACGGCCGGGAGTTCGCCGGACAGGATTCGTTGCCTCAGCAGGTCCACGCTCACGTCGTAGATGACGGCGGCTGCCTGCAACGAGACGTACTCCTGCTTCGGGGCTGCGTTTGCGGACATGCCCTGGTCTCCTCACAAATCGGCTGGGTTGCTAGACCCCACTAAGCCGACGGGAGGGTGCCCATTCGGACACGGAGGAGTGAACTTCTTCGGGGAAGTTGGCTCGTGTGCGCCTGTGTGAGCGGGACAGCGAACCTCCCAGCTGAGCCTCACGTCGGGTCGACGTGGACGGCTCCGGAGATCCTGCCCTTGGTCCTCCAACGCGCGGGCTGACTCAATCGCCGCGCCGAGGCCTATAGCACGTATATAGCACGACGACCGCTCTTGGCTCAGAAACTGGCCTCTGACAAGACCAAACACCAGTCGGGCTGACAGGATTTGAACCTGCGACCCCTTGACCCCCAGTCAAGTGCGCTACCAAGCTGCGCCACAGCCCGTGGCATGGTCCGGCGGACCGGTCCGAGGGGCAACTGTACTACGTCCGGCGGGGTCGCCCGCCACGCCCTCTATCGGGTGTCGGCCCGCGCGACTACGCTCTCGTCTGGCCGGAAGGGGTCGTCATGCGCCGCCTGCGAAGTCTCGGTGTCGTGCTCGTCGTCGCGAGCCTGGTTCCGCTGGCGTTGGCCAGCAGCGTCCCGGCTGCGGCCGTCCCACAAGTGACCCGGACAATCACCCTGCACGCGCCGTCCGCGCTCAACTCCTCGTGGGGCGCGGTGTCGACCGTCGGCTACGGTGCGGCCGCGGCCAAGCTCGGCACGTACCTCGGCGGCGATGGCGACGGCGTCCAGTTCGGCCCCAGCTACGGGACGCAGGCTCGCGACAAGACGTGGTGGTACCTCGACGTCGCCAAGGCCCGACTCGCCCACTACTCCACCAATGGCACCTACCTCGGCCAGGTCAAGGTCCCCAAGAAGCACCTCACGCAGGGGCTGTACCTGCAGTACCAGAATCCGCAGGCGCTCAAAGACGGCTCGATCGTCCTCATCGGCACCACGATCGGCGGTGCCAAGCTGCTGGTCATGTCGAGGAGCCATCGCTTCACCTCCGTGGAACTCAAGCGCTGGGTCAGCATCCACGCCACCGACGGGACCTACCTCTACGGCTTCAACACCGGCGACCAGACCGTCCGCGTGAACCCGCGAACCGGCGCCATCACCACCGTCGCCTGGATGCGCGGGCAGGGCGGACGCCGGTTCAACCTCAGCGTCGGCAACGGCTACCTCAAGGTCACCCGTCCCGGCGTCAAGCTCAAGCTCAGGCTCGTCTCCGCCGAGCACCCAGGCAAGTCGGCCTACCCGCAACTCGAAGCCACCACGGGCAAGGACGGACGCCTGTGGATCCTCATCTCCGCCCTCGTCGAGCTCTCCCCCGGCGACAACGCGGACGCCGTGGGCCTGATCAGCGTCACCCCGTCGGGCAAGGTCTCGCCGGTCCAGCCCATCCGCACGCTCACGAGTGCCGCCGACCCTGGCGACGGACTCCACCTCGGCATCCGCTACGGCAGCACCAAGCCCTGGCTGATGTTCATCGACACTGATGCAGCCCGGGTGTACCGGTTGAAGTGAGCGCCGACACCCCACCGGCAGCGCGGTCCGCCCCGGCGCCTGACAGCTGACGCTACGCTCGTTCCATGCTCGCCCCGACACCCGTGCTCAAGCCCGGCCCGCTCGACATCGGCGACCTCTTCTCCGCCGCTGTCGAAGTGCTCAAACGCCGCTTCGGACTGATGGTGCTGATCGCCCTCCTCCCGTCCGTCATCGCCGCCGTTATCGTCGCCATCGGTGTGATGCTGATGATCGGGACGCTCGCGGCCGTTGTCGAGAACCTCGGCCGCAACGTGCCAGCAATCGTCATCGTCGGCCTCGTGGTCATCGTCGTCGGCGTGATTCTGGCCGCTCTCGCCCAGATCAAGTCCTACGGCATGATGTCCCTGGCGGCGTACGAGATCGCCCAGGGGCAGCGTCCCACCTTCTCCGGCCTGCTCCAGCGTTCCCGCGGCTTCCTTCCACGGATCGCCTCCGTCATCGCCCTGGGCGTCTGCGTCTTCGGCCTCGCCTACGGTGTCCTGATCGCCCTGATGTTCGGCATGGTCGGGACGATCATCAGCGGCTCGAGCCGGGACTCGGCTTCCGCCGTACTTGCCCTTTTCGGAATCATGGCGCTCTTCGTGATGGTCCTGATCCCACTCGTGATCTTCCTCGCCACCAAGCTGCTCTACACGGTCCCCGCCATCGCGATCGAAGGCCGCCCAGGCATGGACGGACTGCGGCGCTCCTGGACGCTCACCCGCGGCTCCTTCTGGCGCACCTTCGGCTACTACCTGGTCGCCTACCTCGCCGTCGCGGCCGTCTCCTACGCCCTCAACCTCGTCACCCAGGCGATGGTCGGCTCGTCCGCTGCGAGCATCGGCTCCATCCGGCCCGATGCCAGCCCGGCCGAAGTGCTCGGACGGCTCAGTGTCCTGCTGCCCGTGATCGGGCTGACCCTGGTGTTCCAACTGCTCGTCAACGCGGTGTCGCTGCCATTCCTTCAGGCCTACACCACCTACATGTTCATCGACCAGGTACGCCGTTCCGAGGCGCCGCCTGCGCCCGCATACGGCTATCCGCCCGCCTACGGCTACCCCACTCAGCCCGGGCAGGGCTACCCGGCCGGGCAGGGCTACCCGGCCGGCCAGGGCTATCCGGCGCCGGGCTACGGACCCTCCGCCACCCCCTACCCGCCTCAACCAGCCCCGGGCCAGCCCTATCCCGGATCCGGCTACCCCGGTCAGACTCCGCAACAGCCGGCCGGCTGGTCCGGTCAGCCGACTCCCCCGCCGCAGCCCGCCGCACCGCAGTACCCGCCGCCGCCCGGCTGGGGCACTCCTCCGGCCCAGCAGTACCCGCCCCAGTCCTGGAGTCGTCCCGACGACCAGGACGGGCCGTCCGGCAGCCAACAGCACTGAGCCAGGACGAGGGCGCGGCCGAACCCCGATCCGGCCCTCAGGCCACCCCGGACGGACCCCGAAGGCCTCGCGACCGCACCGTCCACGCAATAGCCTCTGGGTGTGAGCCCGGCGGCACACCGGGCCACCCCCGCCGTCCTCGCGGCGGGGCGACCCGAAAGGGACCAGCCATGAAGATCGCCGACGCCGCAGAGGCGTTCCTGGCCAACCAGCGCATCGCCGTCACCGGCGTGTCCCGGAATCCGGCCGGCCACGGCAGCAACGCCGTCTTCGACCGCCTCCTGGACCGCGGCTACCAGGCTTTCCCGGTCAACCCGAACACCGACAGCATCGGCGACCACAAGGCCTTCCCCGACCTGGCCTCGATACCCGGCGGGGTCGACGCGGTCGTGATCGGCACCAGCCCCCGGTACGCCCTGGCCACCATGCAGCAGGCCGCAGAACTCGGCATCACCCATGTCTGGCTGCATCGTTCGCTCGATGCCGGCAGTGTCGACCCCGCCGCGGTCGAGTACGGACGTGAGCACGGCATCACCGTCATCGACGGCGGCTGTCCGCTCATGTTCGGCAAGGCAGCGGACGGCGGTCACAAGGTGATGTGCGCCATCCTCAAGCTCACCGGCACCGTCCCGCGGGTCGTCTGAGACCGATCCGTCGCTAGCGGTCGCGGTCCTTCCGCTTCTCCCGCGCCCGCACCTCGACGTGCACCGGCGAGCCGCGGAAGCCGAAGTCCTCACGCAGCCTGCGCTCGACGAAGCGGACATACTGCGGGTCGAACCTGCCCGACGTGAACAGCGCGAACGTCGGCGGACAGTTGTGCGCCTGCGTCCCGAACAGGATCCGCGGCTGCTTCCCGCCGCGGACCGGGTGCGGGTGCGCGGCCGCCAGCCGGCCGAGGAACGCGTTCAGCTTGCCGGTCGACACCCGGGTCTCCCAGCCCTCCAGCGCCTGCTCGATCGCGGCCGACAGCCGGTCGACGCCGCGTCCGGTCAGCGCGGAGATGTTCACGCTCGGCGCCCAGCCGAACGCGCGGACGTCCTGCTCGATCTCGCGGTTGAGGTAGCGCCGCCGCTCCTCGTCGGTGAGGTCCCACTTGTTGTACGCGATCACCAGCGCCTTGCCGGCGTCCTCGACCATGCTCAGCACCTTCAGGTCCTGGTCGCTGATCGTCTCGGACGCGTCGATCACCACCACGCACACCTCGGCGCGCTCGATCGCGCCCGCCGTCCGCAGGGACGCGTAGTACTCGTGCCCGGACGCCTCCTTCACCCGGCGCCGCAGACCCGCGGTGTCGATGAACCGGTACACCGTGCCGGCCACCTCGACCAGTTCGTCCACCGGGTCCACCGTCGTGCCGGCCACATTGTCGACCACGGCCCGGTTCTGGCCTGCGACCCGGTTCAGCAACGACGACTTGCCGACGTTCGGACGGCCGATGATCGCCACCCGCCGCGGGCCGGCGTCGACCGTCTCGCCCGGCTCGGAGGGCTTCGGCAGCACCTCCAGCAGGGCGTCCAGCAGGTCTCCGGTACCGCGGCCATGGAGCGCCGAGACCGGGTACGGCTCCCCCAGACCCAGGTTCCACATCGTCGCCGCATCGGCCTCGCCGCGGGCGTCGTCCACCTTGTTCGCGGCCAGGATCACCGGCTTGCGGCTCCGCCGGAGCACCTCGACCACGGCCTCGTCGACGTCTTGGGTGCCGACCGTCGCATCGACGACGAACAGCACCACGTCGGCTGCGGCGATGGCCAGCTCGGCCTGCTCGGCGATCTGGGCGGCCATCCCCTTCGCATCGGGGGCCCAGCCGCCGGTGTCGACGATCACGAACTCGCGTCCGGCCCACTCGGCGTCGTAGCTGACGCGGTCGCGGGTGACGCCGGGCAGATCCTGGACGACGGCCTCGCGGCGACCGATGATCCGGTTGACCAGCATCGACTTGCCCACGTTGGGACGGCCGACGACCGCCACCACCGGCCGGTCGGCCGTGGGGTTGGGATCGGACATTGGTCGCTCCTTCCGTGCTGCGACCCGTCAGGCTACCTCAGCGGGCCGCTCGGCCTAGCCCCGGGCGTCGCTGATGAGGCCGAGGACGGCGTCAATGACCTGCTGCAGGGTCAGGAACGTGCCGTCGAGATGGGTGACGCCGTCGGCGGCGGTGGTGAAGTTCACCAGCAACGAGTCGTCGGAGTCGCGGCGCAACACCTGGTCGGCCAGCGCCGCCGCGTCCACCTTGTCGCCGAGCTCGGCCTTGCGCCGGGCCATCCGCGCCTGCGGGTCGGCGGTCAGCAGCAGTCGGACGTCGGCGTCCGGGGCGACGACAGTGGTGATGTCCCTGCCCTCGGCGACGATCCCGGCCGGCGCGGCGTCGATGATCGCCCGCTGCCGCGCGACGAGGTTCGCCCGGCACTCGGCGACGGTCGACACCGCGCTCACCTTCGCCGAGATCTCCGGCTCGCGGATCCGGGTGGTCACGTCGACGCCGTTGACGACCACCTCCTGACGGTCCGGATCGGTGCTGACCCGGATGTCGGCACCGGTCGTGGCCCGGATCACCCCGTCCACATCGGACGGGTCGACGCCGGCGTCCAGGTAGGCGCAGGTGGCCGCCCGGTACATCGCGCCGGTGTCGAGGTAGGCCAACCCGAGCGCCTTCGCGACGCCGCGGGCGGTGCTCGACTTCCCCGACCCGCTGGGCCCGTCGATCGCGATGACGAGACGGTCAGTGCTCATGGCTGCTCCGATTCAGGGTTGGGGCTCGTGGTCGCGGACCGTCCAGCCGGCGGCGTGCATCACTGCGGTGAGGTCGTCGGCCCGGTCGGGTGCAACCTGCACCGACAGCCAGCCGACCTCGCGAGCGACGTCGTGCTCGATCGAGACGTCCTCGACGTTGACGCCGGCCGTCTCGATGTCGCGGAACAGCCGCGCGAGAGCACCGGGAGCGTCCGGGATCTCGACCACCACGTGCGCGTAGCTGGTGCTGGCCAATCCGTGCTTCCCGGGCAGGGCGCGGGTGCCGTCGCGGCCGGCCGCCAGGATCGGCGCGAGGTCGCCATCCGCGTCCAGGACGCCGATGAGGGCATCGAGGTTGTCGCGGAGGACGGTGAGTTCCGCCCGGACGGCGGCCGAATTGGCACCGATGATCTCCCGCCACAGCTGCGGATCCGAGCCGGCGATCCGGGTGACGTCCCGCAGTCCCTGGCCGGCGAGCTGGAGGTGCTCGGGCGGGACGTCGTTGAGCCGCTCGGCCACGAGCACCGACGCCAGGTGCGGCAGGTGCGAGACCTGGGCGACGGCCTCGTCGTGGTGGGCAGCGCCCATCGTCACCCGGCGGGCGCCACACAGCGCCGCCACCGCCTGCACGTCGAGGACGGCGTGAGCGGCCGACGTGTCGTGCGGCGTCACCACCCAGGTGCGGTCGACGAACAGGTCCGGGCTCGCGGTCATCGGGCCGACCCGCTGCGAGCCGGCCATCGGGTGCGAGCCGACGTAGCGTGACAGGTCGATCCCGGACGCGCGGAGCTCGGCCAGCACCGTCCCCTTCACCGAGCCGACGTCGGTGACGGTTGCCCGCGGATAGGTGGCCAGCGACTTCGCGATCACCCTCGGCAAGGCGCCGGGCGGGACGGCGACGACAACCAGCCGGACGTCCGCCGGCTGGGGCGGCGCGGTCGTGCCTGCCCCCCGGGACGCCGCCACGCGCGCGTGGCTGGACACCTTGTCCGACAGGTGGACGACCAGGCCTGCCCGGGTGAGCGCCTGCGCGACCGACGCGCCGACCAGTCCGGCGCCGATCACCAGCACCGGCGACAGTTCGCGCTCGCTCAAGGTCTCCTCCAGGTCAGGCCGACTGACAGCCTATCGGGCGCGGGAGCGCAGCCCCGTCGCCAGGTTCTCCTCCGACCGCCTCAGGGAGAGACGGGCTCAGGATCGACGACGTCCGCATCGACCGGGCCGGCCCAGGTGGGGCGCGGGCCGGTGTAGTCGGAGCCGTACGCGCCCGGGGCGGGACGGCGCCGGCGCGCGGGCGTCGTCACCCCCGGAGCGAGCCGGCGGGCGAAGATCAGGAAGCCGGTGTGTCCGCTGGTGCTGTGTCCGGGACGGATGGCGAGGCCCTGCGCGTGCCAGTCCCGGGCCGAGTACTCGCGGGCGTCCGGCTCGGTGAAACCGCCGTGGACACGCAGCGTCTCCACGGTGCGTCCCAGCTGCGTTGTCGTCGCGACGTAGCAGCACAGCAGGCCGCCCGGCTGCAGCACGCCGGCGACGGCGTCCACGCACTCCCAGGGGGCCAGCATGTCGAGCACGGCCCGGTCGATCGGCTCCGGTCCGATCGCGTCGACCAGGTCGCCGACCCGCAGCGTCCAACTCGGGTGCGGCGCACCGAAGAAGGTCTCCACGTTCCGCGCGGCGATCGCCGCGAAGTCGGCCCGGCGCTCGTAGGAGTACACCCGTCCGGTCGGTCCGACGGCGCGGAGCAGGAACATCGTCAGCGCGCCCGAGCCGGCGCCGGCCTCCAGCACGCGGGCTCCCGGGAAGATGTCGGTCTGCACCAGGATGTGCGCGGCATCCTTCGGATAGACCACGGCGGCGCCGCGCGGCATGGTGACCGTGAACTCCTCCAGCAGCTGCCGGAACGCCAGGTACGCGACCCCGCCGGCCGAGTACACCACCGAGCCCTCCGCTGCGCCGATCAGGTCGTCGTGGCTGATCCGTCCCTTCGTGGTGTGGAACGCCCCGCCGGGACTCAGCAGCAGTGAGTGCCGGCGTCCCTTCGGGTCGGTCAGTGACACCCGCTCCCCCACGACGAACGGGCCGGTGCGGACGCCGCTGAGCGTCTCGGACGGATCGACCTCAGCCATGATTCAACCCCCACATGCCCAGTTGCTGGCCCGTCCCGTAGCCACCGTTGGCGATCGTGACACCCCGTCCGAGGAGCAGCAGCCCCGGCCCCTGGCTCACCGGCAGCACCGTGACGTCGGTCGCGGCCTGCTGCTGCAGCTCGCTCAGGTCGGCCAGGCGCGCTGCGTCGGTGACCGTGCGGACGTGGTCGCTCAGCAGGGTCAGCTTCGCCTTGCTGGAGGCCAGCGGTGCGTCCAGGTAGAGCTGCAGCCAGCCCAGGGCGTTGTTCACCCATGCCGGACGGGTGGTCAGCACGAGGTCGGCGTCCGTTCCGACCACGACCCGGACGCTCACGCCGTCCAGCTCCTCGAGCCGGTCGCGGAGCATCCTCGCGACGTCCGCCTGGCCGGGGTCCGCGGCGTCGTAGCCCAGGCTGAGGTGGATCCGGGACGCCTCCAGCTTGGGCAGCTCCGGACGACCGCCCACCGGGAATGCCTTCACGTGCTCCGCGACCCCCTGTGGGACGACCGAGTCGAGCGTGCGATCGGCCTGCAACGCCTTGGCCACCCCCTGGCGCAGCTGCGTGTCGGTGCGGTGCCTGCTGGCGGTGTTCCAGTACAGCCGGGTGACCTTCACCCCGGGCAGGGGGGTCCGGGTGAAGCCGCTGGCCGTGGCGCCGCCGTTGCTGGCCATCTCGTTGTCGATGCGCTGCTGGGCTGCGCTGTCGAGGCAGTTCCAGGCGACGTCCACCTCGCCGTCCGCGATCGCGGCCTCAGCCGTCGCCGAATCCGCCACCACGGACAGCCTGACCGTGTCGAGGATCCCGCGGTCGGGGCCGGCGTAGCGCTCGTACCTGGTCAGCACCGCCTGATCCGCGGACGGCGGGTCGGTCAGCTGGTAGGGCCCGCTGCCGCCCGGCAGCGTGTCCAGCGGCAGCGGCGTGTCGGGGTCGAAGGTCTCCGAGTCCACGATGGACGCGGCCTGGCCGGCCAGCGCATAGCCGAACTGGTTGTCCGGCCGCGACAGCTCGAACCGGACGGTGTGCGGATCCGGGGTCTCGATCCGGCTCAGCGAGCTGAGCAGGCCGACCGAGGTGCCGGGCGTGTTCAGCCGGAGCGCCCGCTGGATCGAGAACCTGACGTCGGCGGAGTCGAGCACATGTCCGTTCGCGAAGGACAACGAGTCCGGCAGGGTGCACTCGTACCGCAGCCGGGAGACGAAGACGCAGTCGGACGCCGCGTCCGGCTTGAGCTCCCCGTCCGAACCGGAGGGGACCTGCATCAGCCGCTGGTACAGGCTGGTGACCAGGATCGAGTCCACCTCTGAGGTGGCCACGGCCGGGTCGAGCGTCCTGACCTTGCCGGTCAGCACCACCGTGAACGGGCGAGGCGCGATCGTCACGGGTGGGTTCGGCGGGGGCGTCGCGACCGTGCAGCCGCTCGCGGCGATCACCGCGGCGATGATCGCAGCCAGCACCGCGGGAGGGTGCAGGCGGCGTGGGCGGGCCGGGTCAGCGGGCATTGAAGTACTTCGCCTCCGGGTGGTGGACGACGATCGCATCGGTGGACTGCTCGGGGTGCAGTTGCAGCTCCTCGGACAAGGTGACGCCGATCCGCTCGGGCTCCAGCAGCGCCACCAGTTTGCCGCGGTCGGCAAGGTCGGGGCATGCCGGATAGCCGAACGAGTACCGGCCTCCCCGGTAGGCCTGGTCGCGGATCATGGCGTCGACGCTGCCGGAGTCGACCAGCCCGAGCTCGGCGCGGATCCGGGAGTGCCACAGCTCCGCCAGGGCTTCGGCGAGCTGGACGGACAGTCCGTGGAGCTCGAGGTAGTCGCGGTAGGCGTTGCCCGCGAACAGCTCGGCGGTCGCCTCGCTGACCGGGCCCATCGTGACGAGCTGGAAGGCGATCACGTCCGGGCCGAGCTCGGCGGCCTCGTCCGCGTCCCGGAAGAAGTCGGCGAGGCACAGGTGGCGCCCGCGCTGCTGGCGCGGCCAGGTGAAGCGGGTGACCTCGCGTCCCGGCTCGGCGGGGTCGCCGACGACCAGCGTGTCGCCTTCGGAGTGGCAGGGCCAGTAGCCGTAGGCCACCGCCGGCTCGGCAAGGTTCTCGGTGCGGAGGCGATCCAGCCAGCGCCGCAGGCGCGGGACGCCCTCGGTCTCGACGAGCTCGTCGTAGGTCGGCCCACCGCGGACGCCGCGCAGCCCCCACTGCCCGGCGAAGGTGGCCTTCAGGTCGAGCCACTCGGCGATGTCGGCCAGCGCGATCCCCTTGACGACCCGGCTCCCCCAGAACGGCGGGACCGGGACGTCGATGCCGCGGGCCACGTCCGAGCGTCCGGACGGTGAACCGAAGTACCTGTCCCCATCGTTCACGGGCTCGTCTGAACCGAAGTACCTGTCCCCACGGTTCACGGCGGGCTTTGTCGGGACGCGGCGCTTGCGCGGTTCAGGGAGGGCCGCTCCGGGGACGCCGCGCTTGACCGCCACCGCCTTCTCCATCAGGGCGAGGCCCTCGAACGCGTCCCGGGCGTAGCGGACCTCGCCTGCGTACAGGTCGTTGAGGTCCTCCTCGACGAAGGCCCTGGTCAGGGCAGCCCCGCCGAGCAGGACGGGGAAGTCGGTCAGGCCGCGGGCATTGAGCTCGGTGAGGTTGTCCTTCATCACCATCGTCGACTTCACCAGCAGGCCGGACATGCCGATCGCGTCGGCGTTGTGCACCAGCGCGGCCTCGATGATGGCGCTGACCGGCTGCTTGATGCCCAGGTTGACCACCGTGTAGCCGTTGTTGGTGAGGATGATGTCGACCAGGTTCTTGCCGATGTCGTGGACGTCTCCCTTCACCGTCGCGATCACCAGCGTCCCCTTGCCGGCGGCGTCGGCCTTGTCCAGGTGCGGCTCGAGGTAGGCGACGGCGGCCTTCATCACCTCGGCGGAGGCGAGCACGAACGGCAGCTGCATCTTGCCGGCCCCGAAAAGCTCGCCGACGGTCTTCATGCCGGCCAGCAGGTCGTCGTTGATGATCGCCAGCCCGGGCTTGTCGGCGAGCGCCAGGTCGAGGTCGTCGGCCAGCCCCTTGGCGTCCCCGTCGACGATCCGGCGCTGCAGCCGCTCAGCAACCGGCAGGGCGGCGAGTTCGGCGGCGCGGGCCTCCCGGGTGGACGCCGTCGAGACGCCTTCGAACAGCGCAAGGAACGCGGCGAGCGGATCGTAGTCGTCGGTCCGCCGGTCGTAGACGAGGTCTTCGGCGACCTTTCGCTGCTCCTCCGGGATGCGGGCCAACGGCAGGATCCGCGCGGCCGGGACGATGCCCGAGTCGAGCCCGGCGGCCACGCACTCGGCCAGGAACACCGAGTTGAGCACCTGCCGCGCCGCCGGGTTCAGGCCGAACGACACGTTGGACACCCCCAGCGTGGTGTGGATGCCCGGGTACTTCGCGGTCACCTGACGGATCGCCTCGATGGTCTCCAGTGCGTCCCGGCGGGTCTCCTCCTGGCCGGTGGCGATCGGGAACGTGAGGCAGTCGACGAGGATGTCGGACGTCCTCAGGCCCCACGTGCCCACCAGCTCGGCCACCAGCCGGTCGGCCACCCGCACCTTCCACTCCGCCGTGCGGGCCTGACCCTCCTCGTCGATGGTCAGCGCGACGACCGCTGCCCCGTGCTCGACGACCAGCGGCATCACCCGGGCGAACCGGGAGTCGGGCCCGTCCCCGTCCTCGAAGTTGACCGAGTTCACCGCACAGCGTCCGCCCAGGCACTCCAGCCCGGCACGGAGGACGTCCGGCTCCGTGGAGTCCAGCATCAGCGGCAGCGCGACCGACGTGCCCAGCCGGGACGCGAGCTCGGCCATGTCGGCGACCCCGTCGCGGCCGACGTAGTCGACGCAGACGTCGAGGAGGTGGGAGCCGTCCCGGCTCTGCTGCTTGCCGATGTCGACGCACTCGTCCCAGAGGCCGCCCAGCATGGCCTCGCGGAAGGCCTTGGACCCGTTGGCGTTGGTGCGCTCTCCGATCGACAGGTAGCTGGTGTCCTGGGCGAGCGGGACGTCGGCGTACAGCGACGACAGCGCCGGGATCACCTCCGGCTCGCGGACCGGAGCTGGACGCCCGGCGACGGCGTCCGCCAGCCGGGAGATGTGCGCCGGCGTGGTCCCGCAGCAGCCGCCGACCAGGCTCAGCCCGAACTCGGCGGTGAATTGGGCGACGTAGCCGACGAACTCGTCGGGACCCATCGGGTAGCGGGCGCCGTCCGGGGTGAGCTCCGGCAGCCCGGCGTTCGGCATGCAGATCACCGGCACCGGCGAGTGCCGCGACAGGTGCCGCAGGTGTTCGCTCATCTCGGTCGGTCCGGTGCCGCAGTTCAGCCCGATGCCCTCCACCCCGAGCCCGGCCAGCGCCGCCAGCGCCGCACCGATCTCGGAACCCAGCAGCATCGTGCCGGAGGTCTCCATGGTGACGTTGACGAAGATCGGCAGGTCTGCCCCCAGCGCGGTCAGGGCGCGCCGGGCACCGTTGATCGCGGCCTTGGCCTGCAGCAGGTCCTGGCAGGTCTCCACCTGGAAGCCGTCGATGCCGCCGGCGACCATGGCCTCGGCCTGGCGCTGGTACGCATCCCGGAGCGCGGCGTAGCGGACATGGCCGAGGCTCGGCAGTTTCGTCCCCGGCCCCATGCTGCCCAGGACGTAGCGGGGACGCTCCGGCGTGGCGGCCGCGTCCGCTGCTGCCCGGGCGAGCCGGGCGCCGGCCTCGGCGAGTTCGGCGATCCGCTCGGCGGCGTCGTACTCCCCCAGCGCGGCCAGGTTCGCCCCGAACGTGTTCGTCTCCACGCAGTCGGCGCCGGCGTCCAGGTAGGCGGTGTGGACGGCGGTGATCACGTCCGGCCTGCTCACGTTGAGCACCTCGTTGCAGCCGTCGAGGCCCTCGAAGTCGGCCAGCCCGAGGTCGAAGCCCTGGAGCATCGTGCCCATGCCCCCGTCCGCCACGAGCACGCGGGCGGCCAGAGCGGAGCGAAGATCCGGGGTCATGGCCAGCAGAATACGGGAGGGCGCAGCGCGCCGCGTCGGGCGGTCGTCACCGTGGCCCGGCGGACACGACCTAAGGTGGGGTCCATGGCAGAAGCTCGGGAGCTGCGCGGACTCCGGAACCCGGTGGTCGTCGCCGCGTTCGGCGGCTGGAACGACGCCGGCGGGGCGGCGAGCGGGGTCGTCGACCACCTCGTCGAGCGGTACGAGGCCGGTCTCGCGTTCGCGATCGACCCTGAGGACTACTACGACTTCCAGGTGAACCGTCCGATGGTGAAGATCGTGGACGGGCACCGCCAGCTGGAATGGCCGACGACCGAGGTGCTGGTCGCCAACCTGCCGGAGCGTGATCTCGTCCTGATCGCCGGACCGGAGCCGAACTACCACTGGCAGGACTACACGGCGTCGCTGGCGTCCATGCTGCGCTCGATCAAGCCCGAACTGGTGGTGCTGCTCGGCGCGATGCTCACCGACACGCCGCACACCCGGCCGGTGCCCGTCTCCGGCTCCGCCGATTCCCCGGAGCTGTCCGAGGAGCTGGGGCTGGAGCTGTCCACCTACGAAGGCCCGACCGGCATTCTCGGCGTGATCTCCAGCGAATGCGGCCGGCTGCGGATCCCGGCGGTGTCGTTGTGGGCCTCGGTGCCGCACTACGTCGCCGAGCCGCCCAATCCGACCGCGACGCTGGCCCTGCTCTCGGCACTGGAGGACGTGCTGAACGTGCCGCTGGACAGCGGCGACCTGGCCGAGGCGGCCAACGCCTGGGTCGAGCAGGTCAACGACCTGGTCGCCGACGATCCCGACATCGCCGGCTACGTCAGCTCGCTGGAGGAGCGCCGGGACGAGGCGTCGCTCGACCCCAACGGAGAATCGATCGCGGCGGAGTTCGAGCGGTACCTGCGCCGGCGGAACCGTCGCCGCGGCTGAGTTCCCGCTGGCCCGGGTCCCGGTCGCGGTCCCGTTCGAGGATCGCCCGGAGCAGCGCCAACGTCGCCGCGTACGTGCCGGGGGCCTCGCTCTCCCGCGGCCCGGCCACGTTCAGGGTCAGCTCAAGACCGACGCGGTCCAGGACGTGGAGGATGACGTCGGGGTCCGCGCCGCCGGCCCTCAGCAGCGGGCGGACCAGCACGTGGGCGGCCGCGACGGTCAGGTCGCTGCCCGGCGACGGTGTCTCGGAGAAGGGACCGACGACCAGCGTCGCGTGGGCGTCACGGACGTTCCAGGCGGTCCGCTGGGCGGGATCGGCCGAGGGCGTGGGGCGCAGTTGCGGGTAGGCCACGAGCAGTCCCGGCGGCTCGGGGAAGTCCTCGGCCCAGCCACCGGCCGGACACCAGCCGGCGACGTCCAGGCCGAACTCGAGCGCCGCGTCCAGTGCTGCCCGGTCGGCGCCCGTCTGGCCGCCACTGCGGATCCTGAGGATCGTGCGGACCGTCATCGCCCGCGCCAGTCAGCCTGCCCGCGTGCCTGCGGCACCCGCCGCAGCCTCGGCGAGGGTGCGCACCATCGCGTCCGGGTCGTCGGCGCGGAAGACCGCGGAGCCGGCGACGAAGGTGTCTGCGCCGGCCTCGGCGCAGCGTCCGATCGTCTCCAGCGAGACGCCGCCGTCCACCTGCAGCCACAGATCGCCGCCGCGGGCGTCCAACAGCGCGCGGGTGCGGCGGATCTTCGGCAGGACCATGTCGAGGAAGGCCTGGCCCCCAAAACCGGGTTCGACGGTCATCAGCAGCACCATGTCGAGTTCACCGAGCAGGTCTTCGTACGGCTCGATCGGCGTGGCCGGCCGTAGGCCCATCGAGGCTCGCGCGCCGAGGGCGCGGAGCTCGCGGGCGAGCTTGACCGGGGCATCGGAGGCCTCGATGTGGAACGTGACCGACTCGGCTCCGGCCTCGGCGTAGCCGGGTGCCCAGCGGTCGACCTCGGCGATCATCAGGTGGATGTCGAGCATCTTGTCCGTGCCTGCCCGGACGCTCTCCACCACCGGCAGTCCAAAGGTCAGATTGGGCACGAACCGGTTGTCCATGACGTCCAGGTGGACCGCGTCGCAACTCGGGATGCGGGCGATCTCGCCATTGAGGTCGGCGAGGTTCGCGTTCAGGATGCTCGGCGTGATTCGGATGCCCACGCCCCAACCCTATCGACCGCGCCGCCGGAGCAGCGCGAGGAACATCGCGTCGGTGCCGTGCCGGTGGGGCCACAACTGGACCAGGCGCTCAGACAGTGAATCAGCCTCCCGAGTTCGGGCGCCGGATTCACCCTCAAGCGTGGCTCGCGGCACCTCCGGCAGGACGTCCGGGGCGCGGAGGCAGTCCACCTCGCCACCGGCGAGCGCATCGGCCACCACGGCGACCGTCTCGTCCGGGTGCGGGGAGCAGGTGACGTAGGCGATCACGCCGCCCGGCGCTGTCGCCTCGATCGCTGCCGCCAGCAGCCGGCGCTGCAGGACGGCCAGTTCGGGAACGTCGGACGGCTGGTGCCGCCAGCGGCTCTCCGGACGTCGGCGCAGCGCACCCAGCCCGGTGCACGGGACGTCGGCCATCACCCGGGAGAACGTTCCCGGACGCCACGGCCCGCGGGTGCCGTCGGCCGTGACCACCAGCGGACGCGCAGCCTCCGGGTAGGCGCGCAGGTTGTCCGCCACCAGCGCCGCCCGGTGGGGATGCAGCTCGGAGGCGACCAGCCGCTGACCGGCCGTCGCCGCGAGGCCGGCCAGCAACGCCGACTTGCCGCCCGGGCCCGCGCACAGGTCCAGCCAGGGGCCTTCGGGCGCGTCCACCCGCGACAGCGCCAGCGCCACGAGTTGCGATCCCTCATCCTGGACGCCGGCCCGGCCTTCGGCGACGGCCGTCACGCCGGCCGGGTCGCCGGCTGCATAGGCGCCGTACGGCGAGTACCGGGCCGGCTCGCCGCCGAGCTCGGAGATCTCGGCCAGCCCGGGCCGCACCACCAGCGTCGGCCGGGCCGGTTCGTTGTCGGCGGCCAGGGCCGCGGCCAGTTCGTCCGCCGGCAGCGCCCGGGCGAAGGCTTCCGCGATCCAGCGCGGATGCTGGTTGGCCAGCGCGAGCCGTCCCAGGTCGTCCTCGTCGGCTCCGAGGACGTCGACCCATCCGTCCCAGCTTCGTTCGCTGACGTGTCGCAGGATCGCATTCACGAGGCCGACCAGCCGTTCGCCGATCTCGAGGGCAGCGAGGTCGACCGAGGTGGAGATGGCCGCGTGGGCGGGCACCCGCATGCCCAGCAACTGGTGGGCGCCGAGCCGCAGGACGTCGACCGCGGCCGGCTGCAGGGTGCGCAGCTCGCGTCCCGACGCGGCGGCCAGCACCCGGTCATAGCCGCCCAGGCCGCGGCAGGTGCCGTTGACCAGTTCGGTCGCGAATGCCGCATCGGCCGGCGCCAGGGCGGCTCGCTGCCGGGCGAGCTCGATGTTGGCATAGGCGCCCGAGCTCGTCACCGCCCGAAGCACGCGGTAGGCGGCCTGACGGGCCGGATCGCGGCGTCGCCGGCGGCTCACCGGAAGACCGCCGGGCCCCTCAGGCCCCGACCCCAGTCGGCTCCGACGATCGCCCTGCGGCCGGCCGGCTGCACCTGCAGCAGTTCGAGGTCGCCCGAACCGGTGCCCACGGCGACGCTGCGCTTGTCGACGCGGACCTCCCCCGGCCCGAGCCCGGACCCTTCGGCGGGCCGGGCCAGCAGGATCCGGAAGCGTTCGCCGTCCAGCTCGGTCCAGGCCACCGGCGACGGGTTGAAGGCCCGGATCTGCCGGGACAGCTCGATCGCCGATCGGGTCCAGTCGATCCGGGCGTCGGCGACGGTGAGCTTGGGCGCGAGGGTGACGCCGTCCTCCGGCTGCGGAACGGCGACCGCGGTACCGGCAGCGATGTCGTCCAGCGTTGCCAGCAGCAGGTCGGCGCCGATCCCGGTCAGGGCCGCCAGCGCCTGGCCGGCGGTCTCCAGCTCGCCGAAGCGGTACTGGGCCCGGCCGAGGACGGTGCCGGCGTCCAGTTCCCTGACGAGCTCGAAGATCGTGACGCCGGTGACCTCGTCGCCTGCGAGCAGCGCGTGCTGCACCGGCGCTGCACCACGCCAGCGTGGCAGCAGCGAGTAGTGGACGTTGACCCAGCCGTGCGCGGGCACCTGCAACAGGCCGGACGGGATCAATCCGCCGTAGGCGACGATCGGGCAGCAGTCCGGGGCGAGCTCCTCGAGCCGCCCGGCCAGCGCCGGATCCCCGGCACGGGCGGGCCGCAGCACCTCGATCCCGTGGGACGCCGCGAGTTCGGCCACCGGGCTCGGCACCGGACGCGAACTGCGGCCCTGGGGGGTGTCCGGTCGAGTCAGGACGGCGACGACCTCGTGGCCCGATGCCGAGAGCAGGCGGGCGAGCGTGTCGGCGGCAACCTGCGGGGTGCCGGAGAAGACCAGGCGCATGACTGACGAGTCTAGGACCGCACCGGACCCGGATGCTCAGTCGAGCACGACCGGGTCGACCCGCACCCGCAGCGCCGGCTCCTTGCGGGCGGCGCGCGTCGCCTGGAGCTCGCGGACGGAGGCCACCACGGCCGGCCCGACCGACAGCGGCGCGCGCAGCGTGAGCCGCGCGCCCGCATCCGGGTCGGCCGCCCGGACCGGGAAGGGTCCGGTGACCAGTACCGACGCAGGCAGCGCCAGCCGGTCCCGGAAGCTGTCGAGCTCAGGGTGGGGCCCCTCCACGGTGAGCAGCCTGGCCGCCGGCGGAAAGCCCGCCTCGGCCCGCTGCGACAGCTCAGCCTCTGCGTAGCCGACCGGGTCGAGCCGCAGCAGGGCCTGGACCTCACGCAGTCCGGCCCGTCCCAGGACCAGGACGGTGCCACCCTCCTCGGCCGGCCGGACCAGCGCCACCACGGCGAGCCAGCGGCGCAGTGCCTCCTCGCCGGCTCGCAGGTCGGGCCGGGCGAGCATGAGCTCGGCGTCCATCAGCACCGCGGCCGCATATCCGCCGATCGCGTCCGGTGCGGCGCCGGGGGTCGCGAACACCAGCGCGGGACGGTCCGGCACCGGTCCGGCCCGGTGCTCGGCGGTCGCCTGCACCACCGGCGTCCCGGGGAAGGCCTTGCCGAGTTCCTCCGCCGTCCGGGACACGCCCACGACCGGGCTGCGCAGCCGGGCTCCGCCGCAGTCGGGGCAGCGCCACGGCCCGACCAGAGGGCCGCACCAGCGACACGAGGGGCCGTTCTCCTCGCCGGACAGCCCCTGGCCGCACCGCGGGCACCGCGCGACGGCGCGGCAGTTCGTGCAGACCAGCACCGGTAGGTAGCCCGAACGCGGCACCTGCACTAGTACTGGACCGGCCGCCAAACCCGTCCTGAGCAGCGCGAACGCGTCCCTCGGCACCCGGGCCACCTCCGCCAGCGGGTCCCTCGCCGACGCCTCCCGCGCCGGCCGGACGGCAGCGGCCAGCCGGCGGGTGGTGGTCGTCGGCAGCTGCAGGGCGGCGAGCCAGCCGCGATCCACCAGCTGCTGTACCTCCGCGGTCCGGTTGTGGGCGGCCAGCAGCAGGGCGCACCCCTCCCGGTGGGCGCGCAACGCGGCGACCTCACGGGCGTGCCAGTACGGTGCGTGCGGCTCGGACCAGGCGTCGTTCCCGTCGTCCCACAGCGCCACCAGGCCGAGGTCGGCGACCGGCGCGAACACGGCGGCGCGCGTGCCGAGGACGAGCCGGACCTGACCGCGACGCACGGCGAGGAAGTTCCGGTACCGGGCGGACGGGCCGGCGTCGGCAGCGAGGACGGCGAAGCTGCCGGCACCGAATCGTTCGGCGCACTGCCGCTCCAGCACGGTGAGCTGGCGCGCGTCCGGCGCCAGCAACAGCGCACCCCTGCCCTGCGCGAGCACGACCGCTGCGGCCTCGAGGAAACCGGTCACCCACTGGCCCGCCGGTCCGGGCGAGGGCAGCACCGTCCACGCGGCGCGGGGCCGGCCCGAGGCGAGCGCGTCCAGGAACCGATCGGCGCCCGGATAGGCAGCCAGGACGCCCGGCCGAACCTCGGTCGGCGCCGGTTCCGGCCGGGCGGAGACCTGCGCGAGCTCGGTCGCCCGGTGCCGCGGCGGCACCGCGGTGCGGACGACGTCGGCGAACCCGCCCGCGTAGTGGTCGGCGACGTCGCGGACCAGTCCGGCCACCGCAGCGGACAGGACCGGCTCGGGCGAGACGACCTTGGTCAGGGGCGACAGCTTCTCGCGTTCGCCGGCCTCGCAGCGCTCGAGGAGGTACCCGTCGCGCAGCTGGCCGGCGAACCGGACCTTCACCCGGACGCCCGGCTGGGCGTCGGCGTCCAGGTCAGCAGGGACGGTGTAGTCGAACGGCCGGTCGAGGTTCGCCAGCGGCACGTCCACCGCCACCCTCGCCACCGGATGCTCCACAACGCGCATCGTAGGCCCCAGACCCGACACCGGCAGGACGACCCCGAAGGCTACGCTCACCGCCATGGGCACATCGGCGAAGGTCACCCCCGAGTTCATCCTCTACGTCGCGGACCAGCGCCGCGCCCGCAAGTTCTACACGATCGTGCTCGCCGCCGACCCCGTCCTCGACGTCCCGGGGATGACGGAGTTCGACCTCGGCGGTGCGCTGCTCGGCCTGATGCCGCAGTCCGACATGGAGGACCTGCTGGGCGGGGTCGTCCGCTCCACCGGTGGTCAGCGCTGCGAGCTCTACCTGCGGCGCACGGACGCCGACGCCGTCTTCGCGCGCGCCGAGGCTGCCGGGGCCCGGCCACTCAGCCCGCTCACACCGCGCACGTGGGGTGAGGACGTCGGTTACCTGCTCGACCCGGACGACCACGTGCTGGCCATCGCTCGCGCCGCGTGATCCGTCTGCGGGCCGGGTTTCAGCCGCGGACGGCCCGGGCCAGCGCGTCGGCGCGGTCGGTGCGCTCCCAGGTCATGGCGTCCAGCTCACGGCCGAAGTGGCCGTAGTTGGTGACCTGGGAGTAGATCGGACGGATCAGGTCGAGGTCGCGGATGATCGCGGCCGGGCGCAGGTCGAACACGCTCAGCACCGCCTCGGTGATCTGCTCCACCGGCACCTTCTCGGTGCCGAAGCACTCGGTGTAGAAGCCGACCGGGTGCGCCCGGCCGATCGCATAGGCCACCTGGACCTCGCAGCGCTCGGCCAGTCCGGCGGCGACCACGTTCTTCGCCACCCAGCGCATCGCGTACGCCGCCGACCGGTCGACCTTGGACGGGTCCTTGCCGGAGAACGCCCCGCCGCCGTGCCGGGCCATGCCGCCGTAGGTGTCGACGATGATCTTGCGTCCGGTGACGCCGGCGTCGCCCATCGGACCGCCGATCACGAACTTGCCGGTGGGGTTGACGTACGTCTTCAGACCGGCGGACGGGATCGGGTAGCGGGCCAGCACCGGCTCGATCACCCGGCTGCGGACCACCTGGGCGATCGTTGCGTGGTCGACCGACTCGACGTGCTGGGTGGACACCACCACCGTGTCGACGCGGACGGGCGTCACCCCGTCGTACTCGACGGTCACCTGGGTCTTGCCGTCCGGCAGCAGGAAGTCGGCGTCGCCGCTGCGCCGCACCGCGGCCAGCTGCTCCGCCAGCCGGTGGGCGATGTCGATCGGCAGCGGCATCAGGGTGCCGGTCTCGGTGCAGGCGTAGCCGAACATCAGGCCCTGGTCGCCGGCGCCCTGCGCGTCGAGGCCGTCGGCGGAGCCCTCGCTGCGCTCCTCCTCGGCGTGGTCCACGCCCTGTGCGATGTCGGGAGACTGCTTGCCGATGGAGACCAGCACGCCGCAGGAGCCGCCGTCGAAGCTCTTGGCCGAGGAGTCGTAGCCGATCTCGAGGATCCGCTGCCGGGCCAGTTGCGCCACCTCGGAGTAGGCGTTGGTCGTCACCTCGCCGGCGACCACCACCGTCCCGGTCGTGACCAGCGTCTCCACGGCGACCCGCGAGGACGGGTCGTTGGCCAGCAGGTCGTCCAGGACGACGTCGGAGATGGCATCGGCGACCTTGTCGGGATGCCCCTCGGTGACCGATTCCGACGTGAACAGCCTGCTCACTCGCTCTCCTCTTTCCGGACCGACAGTGCGGCATCAAGGATGGCATGGCCCACCGACGTCTTCTCCCCGCTCGCGGTGGCGCGGACGCCGTCCAGGCCGAGGATGGCCACCGAGTTCTCGCTCGCCCCGAACACCGCGCCGCCGCTGACGTCGTTCAACACGAGCAGCTGGCAGCCCTTGCGGCGCAGCTTGTCCACGCCGAGCGCCACCAGGTCGTTCCGGTCGGCCGCGGTCTCGGCGGCGAACCCGACGACGACCTGTCCCCGGCGCCGGCCAGCAGCCAGCCCTGCGAGCACGTCCGTGGTCTGGACGAACTCGACAGCCAGGCCCTGGTCGCCGGTCTTCTTCAGCTTGGTCGTGCTGGTGTGGGCGGGGGTGAAGTCCGCTGGTGCCGCCGCCATCACGACGATGTCCGCCTCCTGCGCCAACGGTGCCATCGCGGTGGCGAGCTCCGCCGTCGAACCGACCTCCACCAGCCGGACGCCGGCCGGCGGCGGGACGGCGAGGTGCGCTCCGACGAGGACGACCTCGGCCCCGCGCTGGACGGCCGCCCGGGCGATCCCGACACCCATCCGTCCCGAGGAGGCGTTGCCGAGGAACCGCACCGGGTCGAGAGCCTCGTGGGTGCCGCCGGCGCTGACCACGACCGTCAGCCCGAGCAGGTCCTGGCCGGCGAGAGCGGCGGCGCGGGACGGCTCGGCGAGGAGGCCGAGCGCCGTGGCGAACAGGTCGTCCGGCTCCGGCAGTCGTCCCGGACCCGAATCCGGCCCGGTCAGGCGGCCGACGGCCGGCGGGACGACGACCACGCCGCGGGAACGCAGCGTGGCGACGTTGGCCCGGGTCGCCGGATGCTGCCACATCTCGGTGTGCATCGCGGGCGCCAGCATCACCGGGCAGCGCGCGGTGAGCAGGACGTTGGTGAGCAGGTCGTCGGCCCGTCCGGACGCGGCCCGCGCGATCAGGTCGGCGGTCGCCGGCGCGACCACGACGAGGTCGGCCTCGCGTCCGATCCGGACATGGTTGACAAGCTCGGGGGCCTCGAAGACCCCGGTGTGGACCGGCCGGCCGGACAGCGCGGCCCAAGTCGCCGCACCGACGAACTCCAGGGAGTTGGCGGTCGGAACCACCTCGACGTCGTGGCCGGACTCGGTGAACAGCCGCAGCAGTGAGCAGGCCTTGTAGGCCGCGATCCCGGCGGAGACGCCGAGCGCGATGCGGCTCATGGAGCCGGGGTCAGGCCAGGTCGTCGGTGCCGAACGGATCCAGCGAGAAGTCCGGGTCGGCCATCGCCTCGGCCCGGGCTGCCGCCTCGGCCTCCGGATCGATCTGGGTGCACTCCAGCACGCCGGCGTTCACCTCGCGCAGCGCGATCGTCAGGGGCTTCTCCTGGATGCCGATCTCGACCAGCGGGCCGACGTTCTCCAGCAGGCCCTCGCCGAGCTGGCTGTAGTAGGCGTTGATCTGGCGGGCGCGCTTGGCGGCGAAGAGCACCAGGCGGTACTTCGAATCGACCTTCGTCAGCAACTCGTCGATCGGCGGGTTGGTGATCCCCTCGGGAGTGTGAGTGCTCAAATTCAGCTTCCTGATCAGGTGGTGATGCGCCGGGCTGGAAACGCCGCGGCTCACAGACCCAGCAACTCTACCAACTCGGCAACCGAAGCGGCCAACTCGTCGTTGACCACCACGTGGTCGAACTCCCCCGCGGCCGCGAGTTCGGTCTGTGCGGTCTGCAGCCGGCGACGGACCTGCTCCTCCGACTCGGTGCCGCGGCCACGCAGCCTGGCCAGCAGCGTCTCGGCGTCCGGAGGGGCGATGAAGACGTACCGCGCCCCGGGCAGCCGGCGGCGGACCTGGCGGGACCCCTGCAACTCGATCTCGAGGAGCACCCGGCGATCCGCGTCCACTGCGGCGAGCACCGGGGCCAGCGGGGTGCCGTACCGGGCGGCGCCGTGCACCTGCGCCCACTCCAGCAGGCCGTCGGTGGCGACCAGCTCGTCGAACTCGGCGTCGCTGACGAAGTAGTACTCCCGTCCGTCCTGCTCCCCGGGACGCGGCGGCCGGGTCGTCGCCGAGATCGACACCCAGACCTGGGGGTACGCCGATGCGAGCGCGCGCACGATGGTGCCCTTGCCGACTCCCGACGGTCCGGAGATTACGGTTACGTCACCACTCACGCCGGCAGGCTACCGGTCAGGAGAACTCGGCCTTGAGTCCCGCCACCTGATGACGTCCGAGACCACGGATCCGCCGGTTCGGCGCGATCTCCAGACGCTCCATGACCTGGGCGGCCCGCTTCTCCCCCACCCGTGGCAGCGACTTCAACAGGTCCACCACCTTCACGTGGGCCAGGATGTCGTCGCCGGCGGCGGTGTCGAGAGCGGCCGCGAGCCCGATCTTCCCGGCCCGGAGTTCGCCCTTGAGCTCGGCCCGCCGCCGCCGCGCTTCCGTCGCCGCCGCGCGGGCGGCTTCGAGCTGTTCAGGAGTCAGTTGAGGAATCGTCACTTTGATGCCTTCGTCGCAGTGTCAAGTGGGATTTATACGGCCTTAACTTAGCGCCAAGTTGGTCTCGGAGTCACGTCTTGTCAACGCCGTTTCCGCACAACCGTGCCGATTTTCATGCAATCGCGGCTTCGAGCAACTCTGCGACCTTGCCGCGAAGGGCCGACGGGTCCGGTCCCGCGCTGAGCACTCCGCGTCCGACGACCGGCAGCACCTGGTCCACGGCGTCCCCGAAGATCGCTGGCAGGTCGGACATCCGGCCACCTTGGAAACCGATACCGGGAACCAGGATCGAGCCGTTGAAGTTGCTCACGTCGCAGCCGAGGCTGGCGTGGGTCCCGCCGACGACCAGGCCGATCGCACGCTGCCGGGAGAAGTGGTTGGCCTCGGTGGCGGCGTCGATGATCGCCTGCACCACCGAGTTGTCGTCGGTGAGCGCCAGCTGTACCTGCGCGCCCTCCTGGTTGGAGGTCCGGGCCAGCACGTACACCCCCCGTGCGTACTGGTGGGCTCGTTCGAACGCGGGCGCGAGTGAGCCGAAGCCGAGGTAGGGGGAGACGGTGACCGCGTCCGCCGCCAGCGGCGATCCGTCCGCGAGGTAGGCGTCGGCGTACGCCTCCATGGTCGAGCCGATGTCGCCGCGCTTCGCGTCCAGGATGCTCAGCGCCCCGGTACCGGCGATGTCGGCCAGCACCCGTTCCAGCACGGCGACGCCGGCTGAGCCGTAGGCCTCGAAGAACGCGGACTGGGGCTTGAACACGGCCACGACGTCACCGAGGGCGGCGACCAGGTCACGGCTCAGCCGCTCCAGCCCGGACGCGTCGCAGGGCAGGCCCCACGCGGCCAGCAGGGACGGGTGGGGGTCGATTCCCACGCACAAGGACCCGCGCTCGGAGCCGATTTCCTGCAGGCGGCGCCAGTATGTCGTCACGACGGCAGCATAGCGAGATCGAGCCGATTGATGGCCGCAGCCAAAGCCGGTCCGTGATAGATGAATCCGGTGTACAGCTGGACGAGGCTCGCGCCGGCCTCGAACAGCGCCTTCGCGTCGGCCGGAGACATGATTCCCCCGGAGGCGATCACGGGCAGCCTGGTGGTCGTCGCCAGGTGTGCGACCACCTCCCTCGCCCGCCGGGTCAGCGGCGCTCCGGACAGGCCGCCGGCTTCGGCCGCGCGGGCCTGGTCGGCGGCTGCGAGCCCGTCCCGGGCGAGGGTGGTGTTGGTAGCGATCAGACCGGCCACCCCGGCACGTTCGGCGGTCGCCACGAGTTCGTCCAGCGCCTCCCAGGTGAGGTCGGGAGCGACCTTGACGAAGATCGGAACCGGCGTGTCCCGCAGCGAGCCGGCGAGCCGGCCCGCCTCGCTGACCAGGGCGTTCAGCAGCCCGTCCAGGGTGTCGGGGTCCTGGAGGCTGCGCAGGCCCGGCGTGTTCGGGCTGGAGACGTTGACCGCCACGTAGTCGGCGTACGGCGCCAGGATCCGCAGCGACTCCAGGTAGTCGGCGACCGCATCCTCAATCGCCACCGCCTTGGTCTTCCCGATCGAGACCCCGACCGGGATACCGGCGGCGTTGTTCCCGCGCCGGATCCCGCGGGCGGCCAGGGTCGCCGCCACCCGGGCGGCACCGGGATTGTTGAAGCCCATCCGGTTGATCAGCGCGCGCGAGGCCGGCAGCCGGTACACCCGGGGACGCGGGTTGCCGGGCTGGGGACGGGCGGTCACGGTGCCGACCTCGGCGAACCCGAACCCGAGGCTGTGCCACGCCAGGACGGCGGAGGCGTCCTTGTCGAGCCCGGCGGCCAGCCCGACCCGCGAGGGGAAGGCGATCCCCGCCACCCGGGTGGCCCGTCCGGCGCTGCCGGCGAACAGGCCGATCAGGTCCCGCACCGGCCGCGGCCAGGACGCGGCGGACAGCGTCTCGATGAGGCGCTCGTGGATCGCCTCCGGATCGCCGCCGTAGCTGGCGAACAGGATCGGCCGCAGCAGGTCCTCGTAGCCGGCCTTCAGCAGGGCGTCCGGCAGGCCCACCTCAGCTCCGTCCGGCGATCTCGGCCCGGGTCGCAGCACTCCACTCCTGCAGCGACTTCACCCCGACCGTGCCGCGCTGCAGCGCCTCGATGCCCTGGACGCAGGCGCTCAGCCCCTGCACCGTGGTGACGCAGGGCACGTCGGCGAGGATGGCGGCCGAGCGGATCTGCCAGCCGTCCTTTCGGGGGCTGCCGTCCTTGCTCTGGCCGTGCGGGGTGTTGAAGATCAGGTCGACCTCGCCGTCCAGGATCGCCTGGACGACGGTCTTCTCGCCGTTCGGCCCGGGGCCCTGGCTGGCCTTGCGGATCGGGGTCACGTCCACGTCCTGGCGGCGGAGCACCTGGGCGGTGCCCTCGGTGGCCAGCACCTGGAAGCCGAAGTCGGCCAGCCGCTTGACCGGGAAGATCGCGTGCCGCTTGTCCCGGTTCGCGACCGAGACGAACACGGTGCCCGAGGTCGGGACGTTCCCGTAGGAGGCCGCCTGGCTCTTGGCGAACGCGGTGCCGAACGTGACGTCGAGGCCCATCACCTCACCGGTGGACTTCATCTCGGGCCCCAGCAGGGTGTCCACCCAGCTGCCGTCGGCAGTGCGGAACCGGTTGAACGGCATCACCGCCTCCTTCACCGCGACCGGTGCGGTGTCCAGGATCGTGGTGCCGTCCATTCCGACCGGACGCAGCACGCCGTCGGCCCGCAGCCGGGCGATCGACTCCCCCACCGAGATCAGCGTGGCCGCCTTCGCCAGCTGCGTGTCGGTGGCCTTCGACACGAACGGGACGGTGCGGGAGGCCCTCGGGTTGGCCTCCAGCACGTACAGGACGTCGCCGAGCAGGGCGAACTGGATGTTCAGCAGTCCCCGGACGCCGACGCCGGCCGCGATCGCCCGGGTGGCGTGCCGGATCTGCTCGACCACCTCGTTGCCGAGGGTGATCGGCGGCAGCGAGCAGGCCGAGTCGCCGGAGTGGATGCCGGCCTCCTCGATGTGCTCCATTACGCCGCCGAGGTACAGCTCGGTGCCGTCGTAGAGGGCGTCGACGTCGATCTCGATGGCGTCGTCGAGGAACCGGTCGACCAGCACCGGCCGGGACGGCGTGATGTCGGTGGCACGTTCGATGTAGCCCACCAGGGAGTCGTCGTCGTAGACGATCTCCATCCCGCGGCCACCGAGCACGTAGGAGGGCCTCACCAGCACCGGGTAGCTGATCTCGTGGGCGATCCGCAGCGCCTGCTCGGCGGATTCGGCCATCCCGTAGGCGGGCGCGGTCAGCCCGGCCTCGGCGAGGACGTGGGCGAACGCCCCGCGCTCCTCGGCCAGGTTGATGGCTTCCGGAGGGGTGCCGACGATCGGGACGCCGGCGTCCTTCAGGGACTGGGCCAGCTTCAGCGGCGTCTGCCCGCCGAGTTGGACGATCACCCCGGCGACCGGCCCGGCCAGGCTCTCGGCGTGGTAGACCTCCAGCACGTCCTCCAGCGTCAGCGGCTCGAAGTACAGCCGGTCGGACGTGTCGTAGTCGGTGGAGACCGTCTCCGGGTTGCAGTTGACCATCACGGCCTCGTAGCCGGCCGCCCGCAGGGCCATCGCGGCGTGCACGCAGGAGTAGTCGAACTCGATCCCCTGGCCGATCCGGTTGGGCCCGGAGCCGAGGATCAGCACGGCCGGCTTCGTCCGCGGCTCGACCTCGGTCTCCTCGTCGTAGGACGAGTAGTGGTACGGGGTCCTGGCGGCGAACTCGGCCGCGCAGGTGTCGACGGTCTTGTACACCGGACGCACCCCCAGCGCCCACCGGACGCCGCGGACGACGTCCTCGCGGAGGTTGCGGAGCCGGGCGATCTGGCCGTCGGACAGGCCGTGCTTCTTCGCCGTCCGCAGCAGGGCGACGGTGAGTTCTGGTGCCGTCCGCACCCGCTCGGCAACCTCGAACACCAGCTGCAGCTGGTCGACGAACCAGGGGTCGATCCTGGTGGCGCGGTGCACCTGCTCGGCGCTCGCCCCGAGCCGGAATGCCTGCATCACCTCACCCAGCCGGCCGTCGTGCGGACGGGCCAGGCCGGCCAGCACCTCGTCCAGCGAGGAGGTGATCGGGGACGTGAAGTCGAAGCCGGCCTTCGCGTCCTCCAGCGAGCGCAGCGCCTTGCCGAGGGCTTCGGTGAAGTTGCGGCCGATGGCCATCGCCTCGCCGACGCTCTTCATGTGGGTGGTCAGGGTCGAGTCGGCGGTCGGGAACTTCTCGAAAGCGAACCGCGGCGCCTTCACCACCACGTAGTCCAGCGTCGGCTCGAAGGACGCCGGGGTCTCGGCGGTGATGTCGTTGGGGATCTCGTCCAGGGTGTAGCCGACGGCCACCTTCGCCGCGATCTTCGCGATCGGGAAGCCGGTGGCCTTCGAGGCCAGGGCGGACGACCGGGACACCCGCGGGTTCATCTCGATCACGATCATCCGGCCGTCGTCGGGGTTGATCGCGAACTGGATGTTGCAGCCGCCGGTGTCGACGCCGACGGCCCGGATCACGGCGATGCCGACGTCCCGCATCGCCTGGTACTCGCGATCGGTCAGGGTCATCGCCGGCGCGACGGTGATCGAGTCGCCGGTGTGCACCCCCATCGGGTCGAGGTTCTCGATGCTGCAGACGATCACGACGTTGTCGGCCTTGTCGCGCATGACCTCGAGCTCGTACTCCTTCCAGCCGAGCACGGACTCCTCGATCAGCACCTCCGTCACCGGGGACGCGTTCAGCCCGATCCCGGCGATCCGGCGCAGTTCGCCCTCGTCGTGGGCGAAGCCGGAGCCGACCCCGCCCATGGTGAAGCTGGGCCGGACGACGACCGGGTAGCCGAGGGTTTCGGCCGCGGCCAGCACCTCGGTGATCGTGTGGCAGATGGCGGAACGGGCGACCTCCGGGTTCACCCCGGGAACGTCGAGGGACGCGACGATCTCCTTGAACTTCTCCCGGTCCTCGCCCTTCTGGATGGCGTCGATCGACGCGCCGATGAGTTCGACGCCGTAGCGTTCCAGCACTCCGGTCTCGTGCAGTGTGACGGCGGCGTTCAGGGCGGTCTGCCCGCCCAGGGTGGCCAGCAGGGCGTCGGGACGCTCGCGCTCGATCACCTTCTCCAGGTACTCGGGCTGGATCGGCTCGATGTAGGTCGCGTCGGCGAACTCGGGGTCGGTCATGATCGTGGCCGGGTTGGAGTTCACCAGGATGACCCGGAAGCCGTCCTCGCGGAGCACCCGGCAGGCCTGCGTCCCGGAGTAGTCGAACTCGCACGCCTGGCCGATCACGATCGGCCCGGAGCCGATCACCAGGATCGAGGAGATGTCGTGGCGGCGCGGCATCAGGCGTCCCCCTCCTGCCGAGAGCCGGCTGTTCGCCGTCCGGCCATCATCTCGACGAACCGGTCGAACAGGTACGCGGCGTCGTGCGGCCCGGCGGCCGCCTCGGGGTGGTACTGGACGGAGAAGCCCAGCAGCACACCGTCCGGCGAGCGCAGTTCGAGGCCCTCGACCACGTCGTCGTTGAGGTCGACGTGGGAAACCCGCGCCTCGCCCCAGCGCGTGGGGATCGGCACCCCGAGCGGCGCCTCGACGGCGAAGCCGTGGTTGTGGGCGGTGATCTCCACCTTGCCGGTGGTCAGGTCTTTCACCGGCTGGTTGATGCCGCGGTGGCCGAACTTCATCTTGTAGGTGCCCAGTCCGAGCGCGCGGCCGAAGATCTGGTTGCCGAAGCAGATGCCGAAGAAGGGCAGGTTCGCGTCCAGCACCTCGGTGAGGAGCGCGACCGCACGATCCGCTGCCGCCGGGTCTCCGGGACCGTTGGAGAAGAAGACCCCGTCCGGGTTCAGCGACCGCAACTGGTCGATCGCCGTGGACGCGGGCAGCACGTGCACCTCGATTCCCCGCTCGGCCATCCGCGTGGGCGTCATGTCCTTGATGCCGAGGTCGATCGCGGCCACGGTGAGGCGCCGCTCGCCCACCGCCGGGACGACCTCGGCATCGGCGACCGTGACGTCGTCGACCAGGTTCGCCCCGGCCATCTGCGGCGAGGCCAGCACCCTCTCCAGGAGCTTGTCGGCATCCAGCTCGGTGGTGGAAATGCCCACCCGCATCGCGCCGTGGTCGCGCAGGTGCCGGGTGATCGCACGGGTGTCCACCTCGGCGATGCCGACCACGCCCTGGGACCGCAACTCCTCGTCCAGCGACCGGTTCGAGCGCCAGTTCGACCGCACCCGGGACAGGTCGCGGACGACGTAGCCGGCCACCCAGATCCGGTCGGACTCGTCGTCCTCGTCGTTCCAGCCGGTGTTGCCGATGTGCGGAGCGGTCGCGATCACCACCTGGCGGTGGTAGCTGGGGTCGGTGAGGGTCTCCTGGTAGCCGGACATGCCGGTGGCGAAGACGGCTTCGCCGAACGTCTCGCCCTGCGCCCCGAACGACACCCCGCGGAAGCTGCGTCCGTCCTCCAGGACGAGAAGGGCTTCGAGCTGGGGCGCGGAGTACAGGCTGCTGGGCATGCAAATCCTTCGATGCGTGGCGCGGTCGTCCCGAGGTTAGCAAACCCCCGGTGCCGGTTAGGCTCGGCTCCATGACCACAGACACCGGCACCGAGCGGCCGGCGCCTCGCTGGGTCAGGGTCGCCGCCGTCGTGACCGGCCTTGCGGTGGCCCTCGTGGTCGGCGCGGTGTACCTCGCCGGTGGCTTCGCGCAGCGCACCGACCGGGTGTCCCGCTCGCCCGGCGAGGAGATCGCGGCCGGCAACCTGATCTTCACCCTCGACCGGGCGACCGCGCAGCGGGACGACACCGACCTCGGCCGGGGCACGTGGACGGTGCTGGTCACCGGAAGCGTCCGCAATCCGCACGAGACCTCGCTCCGGCCGATGACCGGTGACCGGGGCAACCTGCTCGCCCGCGACCACAGCGGGGGCAGCGTGGCCGTCTCGTCGTCGACCCGGCTCGGCGACCACTACTCGCGCACCGAGGTGCCGCCGGACGGCCGCCCGCTCGCGCTGGTCGCCCGCTTCGACTTCGACAGCTTCGACGCCGGGACGGGTCTCGACGTCGCCGTGGCCACCATGGAGTTCACCGACAACGGCGTCCTCGGCCTCAGCCGCGGTGCGAAGACCTGGAATCCCGACTCGAACGCCCTGCTGCAGGTGGTCACGGTGCCCCTGACCGTGCTGCCGCCGAAGACGAGCTGACCCTCAGCCGAGGGTGCCGGCCAGGCGCAGCGGCCGGTCGCCGGTGCCGGTGTCGACGAGGACGGCCCGGACGTCGCCGACCATTCGGGCCGGAACCTCGAAGACCACCGTCACCGGCCCGTTTCCCCGGCGGGCGCAGACGGCGCTCGGTGGCTCCGCGCCGACCAGGGCGTCCTCGGCGATCCGGAGTTCGCCCACCGCCAGCTGGAAGCTGCAGGACGCCTGCGGGTCGGCGGTACGGAGGTCGGCGTCCAGGGTGGCGACGACGAAGGTCGCTCCGGTGACCGGCTCGTCCGCGCTGGAGCGGTTCGGGATGCTGTCGGCGCGTTCGAGGCTCGCCAGGCGCCACGTGCCGCCGGCGGAGGTGCCGGTCTGGCCGGCGGCGACGTCGACGGAAGCCGGCACGGTGTCGTACCGCGCCAGGTACAGCCACAGCGCCGCGGTGAGGACGGCGGCGACGACCCCGGCGAACAGCAGCGTCCGGCCGCCGGCGCGCCGGGTGGTCTCGGGCGGGGAGGCGGTCACAGTGCCGCCTTCCTCGGGGAGGTGACGATGTCGAGCGCCGGTACCGCAGCGGCGACCAGGTCGGGGCCGAGCCCGAGAGCGATCTCGGCCTGCTGCTGGGTGCCGCTGACCACCTCCGCGGGCCGTACCCGGAGCACGGCGGAGGCGGTCACGTCCATCGGGTCGACCTCGAACACCAGGTCCTGCACCAGCGAGAACCCGGCCGGGGCGGCCGTCACCAGAGAACCGCCGTTGAACGGCGCGTAGGAGCGGACGTCCGTCCGCAGGGTGACGTCGACCCCGAGCGCCCGGGTATTGACCGGGCTGGCCAACCCGAAGGGGACGACCACGAAGATCCGGTCGGTGGTGATCTGCTGCCCGTAGCTGGTGACCGAGTGCGCCAGCCGTGGATCGCCCACGACGACCCGCTGCCCCTGGAGGTCGGCCCGCTCGTTGGTTGCGGCGTGCTGGACGACCTCGACGTCGCCGGGTTGCGCCAGGCCGGCGGCGATGACGACCGCGACGCTGACCGCGCCGACGGTCAGCGCCTGCGTCCACCGGGCGCGGCGGCCGGGCGGAGGCGGCGCGAAGCCGGCAGGTGCGTCCAGCCCGAGCGCCCGCTGGTAGGCGACGGCGAGGAGCACCCACTGGAACGTGCTGACCAGCACCGTGGTGACCAGGTCCACGAAGGGATCCACCCTGATCCAGAAGGACACGTCGTGACCGCCGATCAACCAGATCACCAGGTGTTCCAGCCAGTGGCCGGCCAGGTCCACCAGGGTGAACGCCACCAGGTAGGCGCCCAGGAACGGCCAGCCGCTGCGCAGCACCAGCCGGAACGACTGCCACGCCGGCAGCACCCGCTCGTCGAGCCCGCCGAACAGGAACGCCTGCGTCCTCAGCACGATCGCCCGGATCCCAGTGGTGGCCTCGTCGTCCCTGCGCAGCCGGGCCAGCATCCCGCCGCGGCCGGACGCGCCGTCCGCTGCGTCGAGGCGCCACAGCTCGGCCAGGCTGAGGACACGGGTGCCGAACACCAGTCCGGCCATCGCCAGCCAGACCAGGGGACGCAGCACTCCGGTGCTCAGCACCGGCCAGATGACCTCGGCGAAGCCGCTCCACAGCTGCTGGACGATGTCGGGCACGTCGACGTGGAGCAGGCTCCGCAGCCAGCCCCTGGCCCCGTCCCACCACAGCGCGAACACCCGCGACGAAGCCCAGAGCTGGAGCCACTCGAAGATCCGGAAGACCCCGAGCAGGATGGTCAGCCCGACGACGGCCTCAACGGCGATCCCCAGGAACTTGACGGGCAGCGGATGCCGGGTGCGCTCGCTCCAGGGCTCGATCAGGCGGCCGGCCAGCCACCCCAGGGCCACGACGGAGACCATCGCGACCGCCGTCGTCGGCGAACTGAGGGGGTTCAGCGCGCCGAGGAGGTCACCGAAACCCTTCCGGTAGGTGGCCAGCAGCACCACCCGACGGGCGTAGTCGGCCAGGTAGCCGAAGGCGGCGTAGAGCACCAGGAACGTCAGCAGCGTCATCGCCACCAGCCGGCTGAAGCTGCCAGCCGTCGGGTCGACCGCCCCGGCCTCGCCGCCGGCGGCACCGACGCCGAGCCGGCGAGCGGCGGCGCGCAGCAGGGCGAGGATGGTGACCAGCTGCAGCACCGCGCCCAGGGCGACGATCGGGATCACCGCCCAGGGCTGCCAGGAGGAGACCTCGGTGCCGAGCAGGACGGCCAGGTTGTTCGCGGACCAGCCCAGCAGGAGCAGGCCGAGGGCTTGTGGCCAGATCGCGGCCAGGGTGACCGCGGTGCCAGACAGCAGCCGCCAGAACTCGACGGCGGTCGAGCGCAGGCTTTGCCGGACGAGGGCCATGATGGGCCGACCCTATCCGGCCGCGTCCACCTTCCGTTGGACGAGGGCGGCGAGCAGTCCGTTGAGGAAGGCCGGCGATTCGTCGGTGGACAGTTCGGCCGCGAGCCCGACGTACTCGGCGATCACCACGGACGGCTCCGTCTCGGCCTGCCGCAGTTCGAACAGGGCCAGCCGGGCCAGGTTGCGGTCCACTCTCGGCATCCGTTGCAGGGACCAGCCGGACGACAGTTCCGCGGCGATCGCGGCGTCCAGCTCGGCCTGCTGCCCGACCACGCCCGTGACCAGCTCAGTGGTGAAGGGACGGACCGGCGGCTCGGCCTGGTCGGTGTGCTCGGCGAGGCGCACCAGCACGTCCTGTTCGCGCAGGTCGGCCTCGAAGAGGATGTCGAGAGCCCGCTTGCGGGCCTTGGTGCGGGTGCTTCCGCGTCGGGCTGGAGCGTCCGCCACCCTCAGACCCGACCGAGGTAGCTGCCGTCCCGGGTGTCCACCTTGACCTTCTCGCCGGTGCTGATGAACAGCGGCACCTGGATCTGCAGGCCGGTCTCCACGGTGGCCGGCTTGGTGCCGCCGGTGGAGCGGTCGCCCTGCAGGCCGGGCTCGGTGTAGGTGATCTCCAGCTCCACGGAGGCGGGCAGGTCGATGTACAGCGGGTTGCCCTCGTGGAGGGCGACGGTTGCGGTGGCGTTCTCCAGCAGGTAGTTCTTCGAGTCCCCGACGACGTCCTCACCGAGCGTCAGCTGGTCGTAGGTGTCGGTGTCCATGAACACGTACGCCTCGCCGTCGTGGTACAGGTACTGCATCTCGCGCCGGTCGACGGAGGCCTGTTCGACCTTGGTGTCGGAGTTGAACGTGCGGTCGACGACCTTGCCGGTGAGCACGTGCTTGAGCTTGGAGCGGACGACGGTGTTGCCCTTGCCCGGCTTGTGGTGCTGGAACCAGATCACGGTCCACAGCTGGCCGTCCAGGTCGAGGACCACGCCGTTCTTCAGATCGTTGGTGGAGATGGTTGCCACTTGCCGCCCGCTTTCGTTCGCTCGCTGATCGCGACGGACCAGTCTAGCGGTGGTCGAACGCGCCCGGCGAACCGATCCCTTCGCCAGGCTCAGGGAGCTGCGTGTGGCGCTGGCGGATGCCGGCCAGCAGGTCGGCCTTGGCCTGGGCTCGGGGCAGTGAGTTCTCCCGCATCCAGTCCGCCGTCGCGTCGCCGCCCGTCCGCTCCAGGCCGTCGATGACCTGGCCGATGACCTCTGGCGGCTTGTTCTGGCTCATCTTCGCCTTGCCGGCCAGCCGGGTGATCCGCAGCTCGATCCCGATCACCGACCGCAGCAGCCGGTCGACCTCGGCCTGCGGGAGGCGGCCGACGGTGTGGTCGCCCCGGGCCGCGCTGAGCCGGCGGACGGACTCCGCGCACCAGTCGGGCTCGGGGTGGACGACCAGCTCCCCGGACGCGTGGACGGTGAGGTAGTTCCAGGTCGGGACGGAGGTCGCACCGGGCCGGCTCAGCCAGTCGGCGGCGATGTAGTCGCCCGGCCCGTGCACGATGAACAGTGCCGGTCCGGGATGCTGCCACTGCGGATTGATCCTCGACAGGTGGCCGGTCAGGACGCCGAACTGCCCGCCGGGCTCGTGCAGCATCGGCACGAAGGTGGCCTCCGGCCCGTCCGGCCCGATCGTGACCAGGTCTCCGGCCACGACCCCGACGAGGGCCTGCAGCGACTGCTCGGAGGTGAGCGCGAAGTGCTCGGGGACGTACATCAGCCCTCCGCGAGCGCGGCGTAGCTCGCCTCGAGCAGGTCCTCGGCGGGCTCGGCGAGCACACGGGCCTTCGCCAGCCCGGTCAGGACCACGAACCGCAGGCTGTGGCCCCTGGCCTTCTTGTCCAGGCTCATCGCGGTCCGCAACTCGGCCCAGGGGCGGCCGGCGTAGGTGGTCGGCAGCCCGGCCAGCGCCAGCACGCTGCGGTGCCGGGCCAGCAGGGCGTCGTCGATCAGGCCCGAGCGGTGGGCGAGCTCCGCCGCGAAGACCATGCCGACGCTGATCGCCTCGCCGTGCCGCCAGCCGAAGTCCTCCACCTTCTCGATCGCGTGGCCGAGGGTGTGGCCGTAGTTGAGCAGCTCCCGTCCGACGCTCTCGCCGTCGGAGGTCTTCTCGCGCAGGTCCGCCGCGACCACCTTCGCCTTCACCGCGACCGCGCGCCGGATCAGCCGACGCTGCACCGGGCTGGCCGCGGTCAGGGCGCCGGCCGGGTCGTCCTCGAAGTCGTCGAGGATCTCGGGGTCGGCGATGAAGCCGCACTTGAGCACCTCCGCCATCCCGGAGGCCAGCTCTGCGGCTGGGAGGCTGGCCAGGACGTCGAGGTCGCACAGGACCCCGTCCGGCTCGTAGAAACCGCCGACGAGGTTCTTGCCCGAGCCCAGGTTGATGCCGGTCTTGCCGCCGACCGCCGCGTCCACCATGGCGAGCACGGTGGTCGGCAGGCTGACGTAGCGGACGCCCCGCAGCCAGGTCGCCGCGACGAACCCGGCCAGGTCGGTCGCGCTGCCGCCGCCCAGCCCGACGATCACGTCGGAGCGGGTGAAGCCGGCTGCGGCCAGGGCGTTCCAGCAGTCGAGCAGCACCTGTGGTGTCTTCGCCGGCTCGCCGTCCGGGACGGCGATCAGGGTGACGGCGGCGTCGAGCCCGGTCGCCAGTTCCGCGGCTCGGCCGGCGACGCCGGCCGAGTGGATGATCGCCACCCGGGCGACGCCTTCGAGGAACTCCGGCAGGAGCCGGGACGCACCGGCGCCGATCACCACCTGGTAGGGCTGCTGGGTCGCGACGTCAACCGGGTCCCACGTCACCGCGATGCTCCTGCCTCGATCGCAGCCACCACCTGGCCCGGGCTGAGCCGGTCGGTGCCGATCACCTCGGTGGCCACCGCCTCGTACCAGCCTGCCCTGCTCTGAAGCTGCTCGTCCAACTGTGCCCGGATCGCCGTCAGCGCGGGTATGCCCAGCCGGGTCATTCCCAGTCGGCGGGTGACCGTCTGCACGCCGGCCTGCAGCCACACCACCCGGTGCTCCGCCAGCGCGTCCCTGACCAGCGGGGACTCGATCGCTCCGCTGCCGAGCGCCACCACCGCGTCGGGACGGGACAGTGCGTCCAGGCAGGCGTCCTCCTCGGCCCGGCGGAAGCGTCGCTCCCCCTCTGCTGTGGCGAACGCCTCGGCAGGCGTCTCGCCGGTCCGCTCGGCCACCAACTGGTCGGTGTCGATCAGGGGGACGGCCCACGCCTCGGCGAGGAGCGCACCCACCGTGGACTTCCCCGAGCCCGGGATCCCGGTCAGCACGACGCCGAGACGGGTCAAGTCAGCTCCCGCTCGGCCAGTCGTGCGAGGTATCCCTCGTAGTTGCGCCGGGTCTCGGCCACGGAGTCGCCCCCGAACTTCTCCAGCGCCGCCTCGGCCAGCACCAGGGCCACCATGGCCTCGGCCACCACGCCGGCGGCCGGGACCGCACAGACGTCGGAGCGCTGGTGGTGGGCCTGGGCTGCCTCGCCGGTGCTGACGTCGATCGTCCGCAACGCCCGCGGGACGGTGGCGATCGGCTTCATCGCGGCGCGCACCCGGAGCAGTTCGCCGGTGCTCATCCCGCCCTCGGTGCCGCCGGAGCGGTTCGACAACCGGACGATCCGCCCGTCGGCGGACTGGATCTCGTCGTGGGCGAGGCTTCCCGGGGTGCCGGCGAGCGCGAACCCGTCGCCGACCTCGACCCCCTTGATCGCCTGGATGCCCATCAACGCCGCCGCCAGCTTCGCGTCGAGGCGGCGGTCCCACTGGATGTGCGAGCCGAGGCCGGGTGGGACACCGTAGGCGAGCACCTCCACGATTCCGCCGAGGGTGTCCCCGGCAGCCTTGGCGGCCGCGATCGCGTCCTGCATCCGGCCGCTCGCGCCGGCGTCGAAGCAGCGGACGGGATCGGCGTCCACTGCGGTCAGGTCGTCGGGACCGGGCAGTGCGCCCTGGCTGCTGGCCGCTTCCCCGATCCGCACCACGTGGGACAGCACCCGGATCCCGAAAGTCTGGTCGAGGAAGTTCGCCGCCACCCGGCCGATGGCCACACGTGCGGCCGTCTCGCGGGCCGAGGCCCGCTCCAGCAGAGGGCGCGCCTCGTCCCAGTCGTACTTCTGCATGCCCGCCAGATCGGCGTGCCCGGGGCGCGGACGGGTCAGGGGCGCGTTGCGGGCCTGGTCGGCGAGGACGGCCGGGTCCACCGGGTCGGGGGCCATCACGGTCTCCCACTTCGCCCACTCCGAGTTGCCGATCATGATCGCGACCGGTGAGCCGAGGGTCTCGCCGTGCCGGATACCGGCCAGGATCGTCACCTCGTCGGCCTCGAACTTCATCCGGGCGCCCCGACCGGTGCCCAGGCGCCGTCGTGCCAGTGCGTCCGAGATCTCCTCCGACGTCACGTGGACATGTGCCGGCAACCCTTCGATCGTCGCCACCAGGGCTCGCCCGTGGGACTCCCCCGCGGTCAGGTAGCGCAGCATCGGCCGCTCACTTCTTGCCGTTGCACTTGTCGCGGTTGGCCTGGGAGGCGTGGCACCACGTGTTCAATGCATCCGAGTTCGCCTTCTGAACGGCCGGGTCATTGGTGAAGCGGGTCTCGCCGGTGTCCAGGTTCACCACGGCGAAGTACAGCCAGTTGCCCGTCGCCGGGTTCAGCGCGGCATCCAGCGACTTCTTCGACGGTGAGGTGATCGGCGCCTTGGGCAAACCCTTCACGTAATAGGTGTTCCACGGGGACGCCAGCGCACGCTGTGCCGGGGTGGTCAGGACGTGCCCGGTGATCTTGTTCGCATAGGCGACGGTGGCGTCCGACTGGAGCTTGCCCAGCGGCCACAGCTTGGGGTTCAGCCGGTTGTAGAAGACCCGGGCGATCTTGGCGCGGTCCTCGTCGTTGACGCCCGCCTCCTTCTCGATGATGCTGGCCATCACGACGACCTGGTACGGGGTCAGGCCAACCGCGTGCGACTTCGCCTCCAGGTCGACGTCCTGCGCGACCGACGCGAACTGGGCGGTCGCGAGCTTGATCACCGACTGTGCGGTCGGCTTGTCCGGAACCTCGTAGGTGTCAGGGAAGAGGAAACCCTCCAGGCCGTTCTTGGACCACTTGGGCAGCCCGAGGTACTTGGGGTCCTTGGCCCCCGCCTTGAACGCCGCGGTGAAGTCGTCCGCCTTGACCCCGGTCGCCTTCGACATGGTGGCGACCTGCTGGCTGATCCACCTGCCGTCCTTCAGCGTCATCCGGTTGTGGACCATGTTCTTCTTGTCGAGCAGCATCTCCAGCGCCGTGCGCGCCGGCAGCTCGGTGAGCAGGTTGTACTTGCCCGCCTGGATCGACTGCGCGTTCTCGTCGGCCTTCGCCACCTTCACGAAGGTGCTGGCCTTCTTGACCACGTTCGCGCTGGCGAGGATCGTCCCGATGTCGGTCACCGTCGCCCCAGACGGGATGGTCACCACCACCGGGTCGACACCGTTGCCGATGTAGTCGTCCTCGGTCCGGAAGTCCATCCAGGCTGCCTGCGCCTTCGCGAACACGAACCAGCCGCCGCCGACCAGCACGGCGAGGCTCAGCAGCACCGCGAAGGCCGACCGCATCCGGTACCAGACTTCCTTGGCGTTCACCTTCCCCGTTTCGGGGTCGCGCCACTCACCGGGGTTCTGGTCGCTCATCGGCGTCGGTCCTTCCCTCGCTGGGCTGCAGGAGCTCGCCGGCAGGGCGACCGGTGAGCCGTTCGGAGTGCAGTGCCGCCTCCAAGAGTGCCACAGCGGCCGCCTGGTCGATCACATGGCGCTGCCGCCGGGTGTTGCGTCCGGCCTTCGCCAGCTGTTTCGAGGCCGTCACCGTGGTCATCCGCTCGTCGACCAGTCGGATCGCCGTCCCGGGCAGTGCCCCGGCGAGCTCTGCCGCCACTGCGCGCATGGCCTGGGCCGCCGGGCCTTCACTCCCGGCCAGGTTACGCGGCAGCCCGAGGAGGACCTCGATCGGGCCGTACTCGGTGACCAGGTCGGCCACTCGGCCGAGAGCCGACGGCCCCGCAGGCACGGTCTCCACCGGGTAGGCCAGCAATCCCCCGGGATCGCTGGCCGCGACCCCGATCCGGGCCTTGCCCCAGTCCAGAGCCAGCCGGACGCCGGAACGCATCTCAGCCGGCCAGGGCTGCCCGGATCGCGGTCAGCGCTGCCGGTGCCGCCGAGATGTCGGTCCCCCCGCCCTGGGCCAGGTCGTCCCTGCCGCCGCCACGCCCGCCGAGGGCAGCGGCGCCGGCGCCGACGAGGACGCCGGACTTCGCGCCGAGGTCCCGGGCCGTGGACGTCGCCGCGACGATCAGCACGGGCTTCTCCGCACCGCCGACCAGCGCCACGACCCCCGGCCGGCTGCCGAAGGCGTCCCGCACCTGGATCGCGAGCGTGCGCAGATCGTCCGCGGCGGTCCCCGGCAGCGCCTTCCCGACGAACTGGAAGCGTCCGACCGTCTCGGCGCCGGCGACCAGGCTCGGCACCTCACCCAGCAGCTGCCGGGCCCTCAGGTCGGCGATCTCCTTCTCGGCAGCCTTCACCTGCGCGACCAGCTTCGCCACCCGGTCGGTCAACTGGTCGGGCTGCACCTTGAGCAGTTCGGCCAGACCCGAGACCAGCGCCCGCTCGCGCGCCAGCTGGTCGAAGGCGTCGGCGGAGACGAAGGCCTCCACCCGGCGCAGGCCGGAGCCGACCGACGACTCCCCCACCAGGCTGAGCAGCCCGATCTGGGACGTCCGCGCGACGTGGGTGCCGCCGCACAGTTCGCGCGACCAGGGGCCCGCCAGTTCGACCATCCGGACGATGTCGCCGTACTTCTCCCCGAACATGGCCTGCGCGCCGAGCGCCCTCGCCTGCGCGATCGGCATCTCGGTGGCGGTGACCTCGTAGTCGGCGCGGATCGCCTCGTTGGCGACCCCCTCCAACTCCTCCTGCAGACCTTGGCTGAGCGCTCCGGACGCGTTGAAGTCGAAGCGCAGGTACCCCGGCTTGTTGTAGGAGCCGGCCTGGTGCGTGCCCTGGCCGAGCAACTGCCGCAGGGTCGCGTTGACGATGTGGGTCGCGGTGTGGGCCTGGCAGGCGCCGGCCCGGGCGGCGGCGTCCACCGCTGCGAGCACTCTCGCGCCGGTGTCCAGCTCGCCGTCTTCGACCCGGACCCGGTGGACCACCAGCCCCTGGACCGGCCGCTGCACGTCGAGCACGTCCAGGCTGAGGCCATCACTGGTGATCAGGCCGGAGTCGGCGTCCTGACCGCCCGCCTCGGCGTAGAACGGAGTCTCGTCCAGGACGACCTCGACGATGTCACCCGGCACGGCGCGGTCGACCAGCCGGCCGTCCGCCACGATCCCGCGGACGGTGGTCTCGGCGGTCAGGTCGGTGTAGCCGAGGAAGGGCACCTCACCGGCCGTCCGCAAGGTCCGGTACGCCTCGGTGGCGACAGCCGCGCCCTTCTTGGCCTTCGCGTCCGCCTTCGCCCGCTCCCGCTGCTCGGTCATCAGTCTGCGGAAGCCGGCCTGGTCGACGGCCAGCCCCTGCTCGGAGGCCATCTCCAGGGTCAGGTCGATCGGGAAGCCGTAGGTGTCGTGCAGGGCGAACGCCTGCTCGCCGCTGATCGTCTCCGCATGCTCGGCCAACGCCCGGGACGCCGCCAGGTCGAAGATCTGGCTGCCGGCGGCCAGCGTCCGCCGGAAGGACTCCTCCTCGGCGTAGGCGACCTGGGAGACCCGAGCCCACTCGGTGAGGATCTCCGGGTAGGACGCCTGCATCACGTCCCGGCTGACCGGCAGCAGCTCGGGCAGCACCGGGTCGTGCACGCCGAGCAGCCGCATCGACCGGACGCTGCGCCGCAGCAGTCGCCGCAGCACGTAGCCGCGGGCCTCGTTGCCGGGGGTGACGCCGTCGGTCATCAGCATCAGCGCCGAGCGGACGTGGTCGCCGACGACGCGCAGCCGGATGTCGGCCTCGTGCTCGGCGCCGTACTTCGTGCCGGCCAGCTCGGCGGCCTTCTGGATCACCGGGAAGGTCTCGTCGATCTCGTACATGTTCGCCACGCCCTGCAGCAGGTACGCGGTGCGTTCCAGGCCCATCCCGGTGTCGATGTTCTGACTCGGCAGCGGACCGACGACGTCGAAGTCGTCCTTCGCGCGGACGGCGGAGAGCACCTCGGTCTGGAAGACCAGGTTCCAGATCTCCAGGAAGCGGTCCTCGTCCACGATCGGGCCGCCGTCGGGGCCGAACTCCGGGCCGCGATCGATGTAGATCTCGCTGCACGGCCCGCCAGGGCCGGGAATGCCCATGTGCCAGTAGTTGTCCTTCAGCCCGCGTCGCTGGATGTGCGCGTCCGGGACGCCGACCCGGCGCCACAGCGTGGCGGCCTCGTCGTCGTCCAGGTAGACGGTGACCCACACCTTGTCGGGGTCGAAGCCGTAGTTGCCGTCCGCCTGCGAGCCGGTGACCAGCTCCCACGCGTACTCGATGGCACCGGCCTTGAAGTAGTCGCCGAACGAGAAGTTGCCGTTCATCTGGAAGAACGTGCCGTGCCGGGTGGTCTTCCCGACCTCCTCGATGTCGAGGGTGCGGACGCACTTCTGGACGCTGACGGCGCGGTCGAACGGTGCGGTCTCGGCACCGGTGAAGTACGGCTTGAACGGGACCATGCCGGCGTTGACGAACAGCAGGGTCGGGTCGTTGTAGAGCAGCGGCGCTGACGGCACCACCGTGTGGTCGCGGGCAGCGAAGAAGTCGAGGAATCGACGCCGGATCTCGGCAGTCTGCATGGGTGTGGATCTCCTGTTGTGATGGTGGGCTGCGGGCGCGTTCTCCTGGACGGGCGGGGTCACCCGTCCAGGCCGGTAGCCTCCCGCAGCTCGCCCTCGCGCTCGGCCATGGCCTCGCTCACGGTGGCGACGAAGTCGCCCAGCCAGCTGGACGCATTCGCCCGGGCGCTCTCCAGCTGGCCCGCGACGCCCTTCGGGGTGAACTTCTCGTAGAGCTCGCGGCCCTTCAGCACGACGACGGCGGCCAGGCCGACGCCGACGGCGAACCAGAACACGCGCTTGCCCATCACTTGGCCCGCTTCTTGCTGCTGCGGCCGGTGACGGCCTGCCGGACGCCGTAGGTGAAGGCTGCGGTCTTGATCAGCGGCCCGCCGAGGGTCGAGGAGAACACGGTGGACAGCTGGGCCGCGTTCTCGCTGACGACGGACGCGTTGGCGCTCACCTTCGCGATGTCGTTGGTGACCAGGCTCAGCTTGCCGAGCTCGTCGTTGGTTGCGGTGACGGTGCCCTTGAGCTCCACCAGGATCGGGACGGTGTTGTGCCCGATGTCGCGGACCGCCAGCCGGGTCTCCTCGAGCACCCGGCCGAGCTTCAGCAGCGGGACGGCACTGAACGCCACCAGGGCGACAGCCGCCACCGCTGCGATCAGGCCGGCGACCTCACCAAGGGTCATCTGGGTACCTCGCTGTCTGCGCTCGCGTTGCTCGGCTCCAACCCTAGTGCACCCGGTGCCGACCCCGGCTGCCCGGGGTGCAGGTTCGCCGCCGTCCACGGGGCGCGGGCCTGGCGGGCGGCGAAGAACAGCGTGAAGCCGGCGGCGAGCAGCGCGACCCCGGCCGGGAGCACCAGGCTGTTGGCCATCGCCTGGGCGAAGCCCGCCTGCAGGACGGCGGGCAGCCGTCCGGTGGCCTCGGCTGCCTCACCGGCGGCGGCTCCGCCGGGAAGATGGGTGGCGAGCTGGCTCTCCATCAGGGCGGCGATGGCGGCGCTGCCGAGCACGGCGCCGACCTGGCGGACGGAGTTGTACACCCCGGCGCCGGCTCCGGCGTCGGCGACCGGGAGGTTGTAGGTGGCGGTGGTGCTCAGCGGGCCGTAGGTGAACGCGCCGGCGACCCCCATCAGGGCGCTGGGGAACAGCAGCCGCCACCACAGCGCCTCGTCCGGCACCATCCACGCCGAGTACCAGAACAGCGTCCCGGCCATCACCACCAGCCCGAAGGTCGCCAGGATCCGGGGATGGACCCGGTCGACGAGGTGGCCCGCCAACGGTGCCAGCGATCCGGAGACCACCGCCATCGGCACCAGCTGCAGGGCTGCCCGGGTCGGGCTGAAGCCGAGCACCAGCTGGTAGTAGAAGACCAGCGGCAGCGACTGTGACGTCACGGTGAGCCCGACCGCCGCGATGGCGGTGTTGGCCAGCGAGAAGTTCCGGTCGCCGAACAGCCGCAGGGGCAGCAGCGCCTCGCCCTTCGTCGCGGACTGCCACCACAGGAAGCCACCCAGGAACACCAGCCCGACGATGATCAGGCCGGGAACGGTGACCGGGCCCCACATGGTCCCCCAGTCGTAGCGCTCGCCCTCCTGGATGGCGAAGACGATGCACGACATCGCGACCGCCCACAGGACGACACCGGGCAGGTCGAACCGGTGGGCGTGGGTCTCCAGCTTCGGCACCAGCCGGGACGCGAGCACGAAGCCGACCACCCCGACCGGGACGTTGACGAAGAAGATCCACTGCCAGCCGAGGCTGTCGACCAGCACGCCGCCCAGGATCGGCCCGACCAGGGTGGCCACCGCCGCGGTCGCGCCCCACAGGCTCATGGCCTTGCCACGGTCGTTCGGCGGGAAGGTGCGGGTGATCACCGCCATCGTCTGCGGGGTGAGCAGGCTGGCGCCGAGCCCCTGGACGGCCCGGGCGGCGATCAGCATCTCGATCGACGTCGACAGCCCGCACCACAGGGACGCGAGAGTGAACACCGTCAGGCCGGCGAGGTAGACCCGGCGCGGGCCGAACCGGTCGCCCAGCCGGCCGGTGATCAGCAACGGGACGGCGTAGGTGAGCAGGTAGGCGCTGGTCACCCAGATGGCCTGGCTGATGTCCGCGTCCAGGCCGGCCATGATCGCGGGGTTGGCGATGGACACGATCGTGGTGTCGACCAGGATCATGAAGAAGCCGACCACCAGCGCCCACAGCGCCGGCCAGGGACGATAGGAACTCACGAGGAGTGAACCTAGTCCGTCCCGCCCACATTCCGGCACGGACAGCAGGGCCGCAAAGCTACTGCGCGTCCCTGCGAATGACCGGCCGAGCGCTGCGAGATCCTGAGGCAAGCCCGGGATGACAAGCCCTGGCGATCGGGCGGACCGGAGTCAGTCCGCGTCCCGGCCGAGCAGGTGCTCGAGCGTGGCCAGCCGGTCGGCCATCGCCGCTTCGTTGCCGTGGTCGGTCGGGCGGTAGTAGCGGGCGCCGGCCAGCTCGTCGGGCAGGTACTGCTGGGCGGCCACTCCGTGTTCGGCGTCGTGGGCGTACTGGTAGCCCGTGCCGTGGCCGTACGTCTTCGCGCCTGGGTAGTGCGCGTCCCTCAGGTGGGGCGGGACGGTGCCGATCCTTCCGGCCTGGACGTCGGCCTGGGCAGCGTCGATGGCCGCCACCACGGCGTTCGACTTCGGCGCCATGGCGCAGGCGATCACCGCGTGGGCGAGATTGATCCGGGCCTCGGGCAGTCCGATCAGTTGGACCGCCTGCGCCGCGGCGACACAGGTCTGCAGCACCGAAGGGGCGGCCATGCCGATGTCCTCGCTGGCCAGGATGATCAGCCTTCGGGCGATGAACCGCGGGTCCTCCCCCGCCTCCAGCATCCGGGCGAGGTAGTGCAGCCCGGCCTGGACGTCGGAGCCCCGCAGGCTCTTGATGAACGCGCTGATCACGTCGTAGTGCTGGTCGCCGCCGCGGTCGTAGCGGACGGCGGCGCGGTCGACGGCCGCCGCCACGACGTCGGTGCTGATCTCGGTGCCGCCGAGCGCTTCGGCGCCGGCTGCGGACTCCTCCAGATAGGTGAGAGCGCGACGCGCGTCGCCGCCGGCGAAGCGGAGCAGTGCCGTCCGGGCGTCCTCGGTGAGGGTGAAACCCCCGGCCAGCCCCCGCTCGTCGGTCAGCGCCCGGTCGAGCAGGACGGCGACGTCGGCGTCCGAGAGTGGCTTGAGGGTGAGCAGCAGCGAGCGGCTCAGCAGCGGCGAGATCACCGAGAACGACGGGTTCTCCGTCGTCGCCGCGATCAGGGTGACCAGGCGGTTCTCCACCGCCGGCAGCAGGACGTCCTGCTGGGCCTTGGAGAAGCGGTGCACCTCGTCGACGAACAGGACGGTGCCGACGCCCCGGGCGAGTTGCCGTTCGGCTTCGGCCAGCGCGGCCCGGACCTCCTTCACCCCCGCGGTGACCGCGGAGAGCTCGACGAACCGCCGCTTGCCCGAGGCCGACACGACCGCGGCGATGGTCGTCTTGCCGACTCCCGGGGGGCCCCACAGGAACACCGACATGGCCTGGTTGCCCTCGGCGAGCCGACGCAGCGGCGAGCCCGGGCCGAGCAGGTGGTCCTGGCCGACGATCTCGTCGACGGTGCGCGGACGCAGCCGAACCGCGAGCGGCAGCTGGTCGTGGCCGGCCGAGCTCAGCGACCCCCGCGACGCCGCGGTCGCCGGCTCGTCGACGGGGTTGCCGAACAGGTCCGTACTCACCTCGCCGACGCTACACCGAGCCACCCTCACGCCAGCACTTGCGTCCTTGCCGGGGTCGAGCTATTCTCGATATATCGGTGATACACCGAGGGCGCGGGTCTAGCCTCGACCCCCCGAAACCCACCATCTCACCGCAAGGAGAACCACCATGAAGTACCCCAACGATCTACCTGATCCAGAACCGTTCGACGGTCCGGAACCCCGCCGCGGCGGCCGAGGTCACGGACGCCGGCACGGCCGAGCGGCAGCGATGGCTGCCCTCGGCATGGTCGGCCCCGGAGCCGGCTTCGGTCCCGGACCGGGCTTCGGTCCCGGACCGTTCGGCGGCCCCTTCGGCCCCGGCGGCCCCTTCGGCGCCGGTGGCCCGATGCACGGCGGCCCGGGACGCCTTCGCGGCGCGCGGCGCGGCCACGTCCGGACCTCGATCCTGGCGTTGCTCGCGGAGTCCCCGCTGAACGGCTACCAGATCATGCAGGCGCTCGGCGAGCGCACCGGCGGCGCCTGGAAGCCCAGCCCCGGGACGGTCTACCCCACCCTGTCGCAGCTTGAGGACGAGGGCCTGATCGAGGCCTTCGACAACGGCGGCCAGAAGGGCTTCCGGCTCACGGAGGCTGGCCGCGAGGCCGCCGACGGCATCGAGCGCGCTCCCTGGGACCTGGTCAACGACCTGGTCAACGAGCGCTTCGGAGGCGTCGACCCGCACCGGGTCAAGGCGCTGTGGTCGGAGTGGGGCGCCACCGCCGGTGCACTGAAGGAGTTCAGCCGCAGTGCCACTCCGGCGCAACTGGAGACCGCGACGAAGCTCGTGGCCGAGACCCGGCGCAAGCTCTACGGCCTGCTGGCCGAGGACACGGACGCGGACTCCGGTGACGGCGACGTCCACAACGGCGACGACCTGAGGTAGGTCTCACTCCCCCATCACACGGTGGACGGTTCCCCGGCTCAGCCGCCGGGGGCTGTCCACCGTTTGCTTCCCCTATCGTCATCCCGGGCTTGACCCGGGACCTCCGGATCAACGGCCGTCTGGTCAGGTGGAGATCCCGGCCTTCGCCGGGATGACGAAAGGCCTTCGCCGGACCGCAATCAGGCGACGGGCGCGTCCGCCTTCTTCGGCGGCGCGTCGACGCCGGCCTCCTTGCGCTGCCGGGCGGTGATCGGTGCCGGGGCGCCGGTGAGCGGGTCGTAGCCGTTGCCGGTCTTCGGAAAGGCGATCACGTCGCGGATGGTCTCGAACCCACCCAGCAGCATGACGAGCCGGTCCAGGCCGAACGCGATGCCGCCATGCGGCGGGGCGCCGTAGGCGAAGGCATCCAGCAGGAAACCGAACTTCTCCTGCGACTCCTCCGGGGTAAGCCCCATCACCTGGAACACCCGCTCCTGAACGTCGCGGCGGTGGATACGGATCGAGCCGCCACCGATCTCGTTGCCGTTGCAGATGAAGTCGTAGCCGTAGCTCAGCGCGCTGCCCGGGTCGGTGTCGAAGGTGTCCATCGACTCCGGCTTGGGCGAGGTGAAGGCGTGGTGGACGGCGGTGTACTTGCCGCCACCGACGGCCACGTCCCCGGACGCCTCGGCGTCCTCGCGGAGCTTGAACATCGGCGCGTCCACGACCCACAGGAACGACCACGCGGCAGCCTGCCCTGAACTCGATTCAGGGATGAGCCCGCAGCGGCGGGCGATCTCCAGCCGGGCGGCGCCGAGCAGCTCCTGGGTGGCTTCCCGCCGGCCGGCGCCGAAGAAGATGCAGTCGCCCGGTTGGGCGTCCATCGCCGCGGCCAGGCCGGCTCGCTCGGCTTCGGAGATGTTCTTGGCGACCGGGCCGCCGAGCTCGCCGTCCTCGCCGATGGTGACGTAGGCCAGGCCCCTGGCGCCGCGCTGCTTGGCCCACTCCTGCCAGGCGTCGAAGGTGCGCCGCGGCTGCGAACCGCCGCCGGGCATCACGACGCCGCCGACATAGTCGGCTTGGAAGACCCGGAACGGCGTCTCAGCGAAGAACCCGGTGAGCTCGCGGATCTTGTTGTCGAAGCGGAGATCGGGCTTGTCGGAGCCGTAGTCCGCCATCGCGTCCGCCCAGGTCATCCGCGGCAGCGGCAGCGACATCTCGACGCCGATCAGCTTCCAGCAGGCGGCCATCACCTGTTCGGCGACAGCGATCACGTCGTCCTGGTCGACGAAGCTCATCTCGACGTCCAGCTGGGTGAACTCCGGCTGCCGGTCGGCGCGGAAGTCCTCGTCCCGGTAGCAGCGGGCGATCTGGTAGTACCGCTCCATCCCGGCGACCATCAGCAGCTGCTTGAACAACTGCGGGCTCTGCGGCAGCGCGTACCAGCTGCCCGGGGACAGTCGCGCCGGCACCACGAAGTCCCGGGCGCCCTCCGGCGTCGACCGGGTCAGCGTCGGGGTCTCGATGTCGTAGAAGTCCAGGGCGTCCAGGGTCTTGCGGATCGCGCCGGTCACCGCCGCCCGCAGCACCAGCGCCTCGTGCATCCGCGTCCTGCGCAGGTCGAGGTAGCGGTACTTCAGCCGGGCGTCCTCGCCGACGCTGACGCGCTCGTCGATCTGGAACGGCAGCGCAGCGCTCGGGTTGAGCACCTCGAGCGTGGCCGCCGCCACCTCCACCTCGCCGGTCGCCAGGTTCGGGTTGACGGTGTCGGCGTCCCGCGCCTCGACCACGCCCGTGACGGCGATGCAGTACTCGTTGCGCAGCGCGTGGGCACCGCTGGACGCCAGCACCTCGTCGCGGACGACGACCTGGACGATGCCGCTGGCGTCCCGCAGATCGAGGAAGGCCACCCCGCCGAGGTCCCGGCGCTTCGCCACCCAGCCGGCCAGCGTGACCGTGGTGCCGACGTGCTCCGGGCGCAGCGAGCCCGCCTGATGGGTGCGAATCACGGGAGAAGTCCTTTCATCGGCCTGGATTCAGGCCAGAGGCGATCTTACGACGGACGGACGCAGGTCGGCCTCGGGCGGCAGCCAGGCGTCCGGGTCGGCCGGCACCTGGACGCCCGAGCGGACGTCCTTGACCTCGTCGGAGGAGAACCACACGAACGGGATGCCGCGCCGGTCGGCATGGCGGATCTGCTTGCCGAACCTGTCGGCCCTCGGTGCGACCTCGCAGGGGATGCCGCGGGCCCGGAGCCGGGCCGCGGTGGCGTTGGCCTGGGCCCGGGTCTCCTCGGAGTCCACGGCGACCAGCACGCAACTGGGCACCGGCCGGGACGCGGCCAGCACGCCCTTGCCGATCAGCGGCACCAGGATCCGGCTGACCCCGATGCTCAGTCCCACCCCGGGGTAGGTCATCCGGCCGTCGCTGGCGAGCGAGTCGTAGCGTCCGCCCGAACAGATCGAGCCCATCGACTCGTACCCGGTCATGGTCGTCTCGTAGACGGTGCCGGTGTAGTAGTCCAGGCCGCGGGCGATCTTCAGGTCGGCGACGAGACGTCCCGGCACCTGGCGTCCGGCGGCCTCGACGACGGTTGCCAGGAGCTCCAGGCCCTGGGTGAGCATCGGGTCGCTGACTCCCAGCGCGTCCACCTGGTCGACGAAGCTCGCATCGGGGGTGCGGATGGTGGCCAGCCGCAGGCACGCGGACGCCGCCGCCGGCGACATCTCCAGCTCGGTGACCAGCAGGTCGGCGACGGCGTCCGGCCCGATCTTGTCCAGCTTGTCCACCCGCTGCAGGACGGCGAGATGGTCCTCGACGCCGAGGCCCCGGTAGAAGCCCTCGGACAGTTGCCGGTTGTTCACGCTCATCACCGCCACCGGGACGCCGAAGTCGACGTGCAGCCGCTCCAGCGCCTCCAGCGTGACCAGTGCCACCTCGACGTCGTGGTGCGTGGCGAGGTTCTCGGCACCGACGATGTCGATGTCGGCCTGGGTGAACTCGCGGTAGCGGCCCTCCTGCGGCCGCTCCCCCCGCCACGCCTTCTGGATCTGGTAGCGCCGGAACGGGAACTGCAGGTTCGCCGAGTTCTCCAGCACGTAGCGGGCGAACGGGACGGTGAGGTCGAAGTGCAGGCCCAGGTCATCGGCGGCGTCCGCGGACGCGTGCAGCCGGCGGACGGCGAAGACCTCCTTGGTGATCTCCCCCTTGCGGGACAGCTGCTCGAGGGGTTCGACCGCGCGGGTCTCGATCGAGCCGAAGCCGTGCAGCTCGAACGTCGCGGCCAGGCTCGCCAGCACACGCTGCTCGACGATCCTGCCGGCCGGCGTGAACTCAGGGAAGCCGGACAGCGGCTTGGGACGGTTGGCCATCAGTTCCTCAGGTACGTCGCTTGCAGGTACGGGTTGCTGACCCGTTCCCGGGCCATGGTGGTCTGCTGTCCGTGGCCGGGCAGCAGTGCCGTGGTGTCCGGCAGCGCGAGCACCACCGTGGACAGGGTCTGCCGCATCACCGCTGCGTCCCCACCCGGCAGGTCGCTGCGGCCGACGGAATCGGCGAAGACCACGTCCCCGCAGAAGACCAGCCGCTTCACCTGCGGGTTGCCGACGTAGTCGATGCCGAGCAGGACGCTGCCCGCGGTGTGTCCTGGCGCAGCGGTGACGGTGAAGTCGAGGTGCGCCACCGACAGCGGCTGCCCGACCCGGTAGTGCTCGACCCGGGCGGGGACCAGCATCGTCCCGCCGACGAGTTGCCGGACCAGCGCAGCCCCGTCGGCGCTCAGGCCGGCGGCCGGATCGCTGAGAAGGTGTTCGTCGGCCTGATCGATGTGCACCGCGATGCCGTACTCGTCGGCCAGCACCGCCGCGTCCGCGACGTGGTCGAAGTGGCCGTGGGTGAGCAGGATCGCTCGCGGGTCGAGCCGGTTGTCGGCGACCATCCGGCGGATCGGCTCAGCGGAGTCCTGGCCCGGGTCGATGATGACGCACTGGTCGATGCCCGCGGGCGCGACCACGTAGCAATTGGCCTGCCAGTAGCCGCAGGCGAAGGACGCCAGGAACACGCGGAACAGCCTATCGGGCGCCGGGTCGTGCTCCTGAAGCAGGGGTTGGGGCCGGGCGCAGCCTGATGCGTTGTCACATTGGCGCCCTGATCGGGCAAGATGTGCGCATGACATCCAGCGCAGGTCCGGCGGACTTCGGGCGCGTCGACGCGGACGGCACGGTCTACGTGCGCACCGCCGACGGCGAACGCAGCGTCGGTCAGATCCCGGACGCCTCCGCAGAGGAGGCGCTGGCCTTCTACGTCCGCCGCTTCGAAGCGCTGGAAGTGGAGGTCGGGCTGCTGGACAGCAGGGTCCGTTCGGGTGCGCTGAGCCCCGAGGAGGCCCGGCAGAGCATCAAGACGGTGCGGACGGCGGTGACCAGCGCGAACGCCGTCGGCGACTTCGCCGCCCTGGAGGCCAAGCTCGACGGGCTCGCTCCGCTGCTGGACGAGCAGTCGGCGGCACGCAAGGCCGAGCGCGCGCGGCAGCACGACGCCACCCGCGCCGCCAAGGAGGCCATGGTCACCGAGGCCGAGGACCTCGCGGCCGGCAACGACTGGCGAGGTGGCGTGAACCGCTTCCGCAGCCTGCTGGACGAGTGGAAGGCGCTGCCACGGATCGACCGGGCCACCGATGACGAGCTGTGGCATCGGTTCTCGACGGCGCGGACGACCTACACCCGGCGGCGCAAGGCCCAGTTCGCCGAGCAGAGCGCCCGCCGCGAGACCGCGAAGCAGGCCAAGGAGCAGCTGATCGCCGAGGCTCGCGAGCTGGCCACGTCCACCGAGTGGGGCCCGACCGCCGGAGCCTTCCGTGACCTGATGACCCGCTGGAAGGCGGCCGGGCCCGCACCGCGTGAGGTCGACGACGCGCTGTGGGCGGAGTTCCGGGCGATCCAGGACGACTTCTTTAACGCCCGCACCGCCGTCCTGAGCGCACAGGACGCCGAGTACACCGGCAACCTGACCGCGAAGCGGGCGCTGCTGGACGAAGCTGAGGCGGCCATCGTCCCGGTCACCGACGTCGCTTCCGCACGGGCGGCCTTCCGCACGTTCCTGGAGAAGTTCAACGCCCTCGGCCGCGTTCCCCGCGAGCAGATCCGGACCCTGGACGCCCGGGTGAAGGCGCTGGAGAACGCCATCCGCTCCGCCGAGGAGGACGAGTGGCGGCGCACCGACCCCGAGGCGAAGGCGCGCGCCGAGGAGACCGTCGCGATGCTGTCGACGGAGATCGACAAGCTGACCGAGAAGATCGCCAAGGCCGCCGCGCGTGGCGACGTCAAGGCCGCCGCGAAGGCCCAGGAGTCGATCGACACGTACGCGACCTGGCTGGCCCAGGCCCGGGAGACCCTGGCCGACTTCAACCGCTGAAGCTCGTCAACCCCGGGGACCTCCGGCAACCGAGTCGCTACATGGGTGCCGGGATCCCGGCGTTCGCCGGGACGACGCGACATCCGTCCACCAACCCCTCGTCGTCCCGGGCCCCGACCCGGGACCCCCGGCGGCCGAACGGCAACCGGTGCCGGGATCCGGTGAGCGCAATGACGACGACAAGGTGAACTGTGGGAAACTGCACCTCATGCGTCCCCTGATCCAGAGCCAGAAGTTGCGTGGCGTCCGCTACGACGTCCGCGGGCCGATCCTGACCGAGGCCCAGCGCCTCGAGCAGGAGGGCCACAAGATCCTCAAGCTGAACATCGGCAACACCGGCCCGTTCGGCTTCGACGCACCCGAGGCAATTCTGGCCGACGTGATCCACAGCCTGCCCGAGTCCGGCGGCTACTCCGACGCCCGCGGCATCTACTCGGCCCGGACGGCCGTGGCGCAGTACTACCAGTCCCGCGGCCTGATCGACACCAGGGTCGAGGACGTGCTGATCGGCAACGGCGTCTCCGAGCTGATCACGATGGCGCTCCAGGCCTTCGTGGACAACGGCAACGAGATCCTGATCCCCGCTCCGGACTACCCGCTGTGGACGGGGGCGGTGACCCTGGCCGGCGGCACCCCCGTCCACTACCGCTGCGACGAGGAGAACGGGTGGCTGCCCGACCTCGCCGACATCGAGTCCAAGATCACCGACAACACCTACGGCATGGTGATCATCAACCCGAACAACCCGACCGGTGCGGTGTACAGCGAAGAGGTGCTGCGCGGCCTGATCGAGATCGCCGTCAAACACCAGCTGACGATCTTCGCCGACGAGATCTACGAGAAAATCGTCTACGACGGGGCGGTCCACCACCACGTCGCCACCCTCGCCGGGGACGACGCGATCGTGCTCACCTTCTCCGGCCTGTCGAAGGCCTACCGGGTGTGCGGCTACCGCGCGGGCTGGCTGATGATCTCCGGACCCAAGCACCTGGCCGCCGACTACCTCGAGGGCCTCAACCTGCTGGCGAACATGCGGATGTGCGCCAACGTCCCGGCCCAGCACGCGATCCAGACCGCGCTCGGCGGCTACCAGTCGATCAACGAGCTGGTCGCACCGGGCGGACGCTTCCACGACCAGGTGAAGCTGGCGTCCCGGCTGCTCAACGAGATCCCCGGGGTCAGCTGCGTGGAGCCGTCCGGCGCGCTCTACTGCTTCCCGAAGCTCGACCACGACCTCTACCCGATCGACGACGACCAGCAGTTCGTCATCGACCTGCTGCACGCCAAGAAGATCCTGGTCACCCACGGCACCGGCTTCAACTGGTTCGAACCCGACCACTTCCGCGTGGTGGCCCTGCCGGAGGAGGACGTGCTGGTCGAGGCCATCGGCCGGATCGCCGAGTACCTGGAGACCATCCGCCAGGGCTGAGAGCCGACGGCGATGGTCTTCATCGCCGGGTGGCGCAGCCCCGCCTGGAGAATCAGTTCTTCAGCCGGTAGACGTCGTAGACGCCGGGAACCTTCTTGATGGCGTTGATCAGGTGTTCCAGGTGCAGCAGGTCCGTGGTCTCGAAGGTGAACCGGAACTTGAACTTGTGGTCCTTGGTCGTGTTCAGCGTCGCGGACTGGATCGAGATGTGGTGCTCCCCCATCAGCTTGGTCACCTCCGACAGGATGCCGGGACGGTCCAGGCCCTCAGCGAGCAGCGCCACCAGGAAGTAGCTGTCGGCCGTCGGTGCCCACGAGACCTCCACCAGCCGCTCGGGCTGGGAGCGCAGCGCCTGCGCGTTCGTGCAGTCGCTGCGATGCACGGACACGCCGCTCTCGCGGGTGACGAAACCGATGATCTCGTCGCCGGGGACGGGACGGCAGCAGCGGGCGAGCTTCACCCACACGTTCGGGTCTCCCTGGACCACCACACCGGCCTCATTGCCCGAGCCCCGGCTGCGCTGGGTGCGGGTGATCACCGAGGTGTCCTCGCCGCCGAGCTCGGCGACCTCCTCGGCCCCGCCCTCGGACTCGATCAGCCGCTGCACCACGGCCTGGGCGCCGATGTTGCCCTCGCCGATCGCGGCGTAGAGCGCGTTCACGTCCCTCAGCCGGAAGTGCTCGACGACCCCGGTCATGTGCTCGGGGGTGAGCAGCCGCTGCAGCGGCAGGCCGGCCCGGCGGAGCTGCTTGGTGAGCAGGTCCTTGCCGGACTCGATCGACTCCTCCAGCCGCTCCCGGGTGAAGTACTGGCGGATCTTTCCGCGGGCGCGGGGACTGGCGACGAAGTGCAGCCAGTCCCGGCTGGGGCCGGCGTTGAGCGCCTTGCTGATGAGCACCTCGACCACGTCGCCGCTGGACAGCTTCGATTCCAGGGGCACGAGGCGTCCGTTGACGCGGGCGCCGATGGTGCGGTGCCCGACCTCGGTGTGGACGGAGTAGGCGAAGTCGACCGGGGTCGAGTCGGCCGGCAGGCTGACCACGTCGCCCTTCGGGGTGAACACGAAGACCTCGTCGTTGGCGATCTCGAACCGCAGGGTGTCCAGGAACTCGCCCGGATCCTCGGTCTCCCGCTGCCACTGGCTGATCTGCTGGACCCAGGCCAGGTCGCTGCCCTCGGCCTTGCCCTCCTTGTACTTCCAGTGCGCGGCGACGCCGTACTCGGCCTGCCGATGCATCTCGTGGGTGCGGATCTGAAGCTCGACCGGCTTGCCGCCCGGCCCCAGCACCGTCGTGTGCAGCGACTGGTACAGGTTGAACTTCGGCATCGCGATGTAGTCCTTGAACCGCCCGGGCAAGGGCTTCCACCGCGAGTGCAGGGCACCCAGCGCGGCGTAGCAGTCCCGCTGGGTGGCGACCAGGATGCGCAGGCCGACCAGGTCGTAGATATCGGCGAAGTCCCGGCCGCGGACGACCATCTTCTGGTAGATCGAGTAGTAGTGCTTCGGCCGGCCGTAGACGGTGGCCTTGATCCCGGCCTCGTTCAGGTCGGCCCGTACCTGGTCGATCACCACCCGCAGGTAATCCTCGCGCAGCGGCGCCCTGGCTGCGACCAGCCGGACGATCTCGTCGTACACCTTCGGCTGCAGGGTGGCGAAGGCGAGGTCCTCCAGCTCCCACTTGATCGCGTTCATGCCCAGCCGGTGGGCCAGCGGGGCGAAGATCTCCAGGGTGTCGCGGGCGATCGCGGCCTGCTTGTCGGGACGCAGGTAGCCGATCGTGCGCATGTTGTGCAGCCGGTCGGCGAGCTTGATGACCAGGACCCGGATGTCCTTGCTCATCGCCAGCACCATCTTGCGGATGGTCTCGGCCTTCGCCGACTCGCCGTACTGGATCTTGTCCAGCTTGGTGACACCGTCCACCATCGCCGCGATCTCGGTCCCGAAGTCGGCGGTCAGCTGCTCGACCGTGTAGGACGTGTCCTCGACGGTGTCGTGCAGCAGCGCCGCGCACAGCGTGACCTCGTTCATGCCAAGCTCGGCCAGAATGGTCGCCACCGCGAGCGGATGGGTGATGTAGGCGTCCCCGCTCTTGCGCAGCTGGCCGGTGTGGTAGTGCTCGGCGGTCCGATAGGCACGCTCGATCAGGGCGACGTCGGCCTTGGCGCTGTGCGCGTGGATCGTGCGGATGAGCGGCTCGAGGACCGCGTCCGGCTGGTTGCGCTGGGCACCCAGCCGGGCGAGCACCTGCCGCATCCGCACCCGCGGCTGATCAGTGGCCGCCACCCTGGACCGCGGCTCCCCGGGCACGCCATCGCCCTTGCCGTAGGGCCCGTAGACGTCCTGGGTCACACCCGCCTCCGCCGGATCGATGAATGGAGGCTCACTCTACCCGCGGGACCCGCTCGTCCGGTGCCTTGCGAATCACCACGATCTCGTCCCCGGTCCGCAGCACGTCACTGGTCTCGTAGAACCGCCGCAGGTGCCGGTTGCGGATCACCCCGAGCACCTTCTCGCCCGGCAGGTCGCCCGGCGGAGTCCCGTCCTCGGCGGGGGTGACCATCCGCTGGTTGATCTCCAGACCGGCGCCGGAGGACAGCAGGTCCTCGATCACCTCGCCCAGCTGTGGACTGATCGTGCTCAGCCCCATCAGCCTGCCGACGGCGTCGGAGGAGGTGACCACGGCGTCCGCGCCGGACTGGCGCAGCAGCGGGACGTTGTCCGCGTCGCCGACCGCCACCACGACGTGCGCGGCCCGGTTCAGCTGACGGACGGTCAGGGTGGCGAGAATGGCGGTGTCGTCCCGGCCCACCGTGATGATCACTTCCCGCGCCTTCGGCACCTCCGCGCGGTGCAGCAGCTCGCGGCTGGTCGCGTCCCCTTCGAACGCGGCCAGGCCGTGGCCGTTGGCGGCCCGGACGGCGAGGGCGTCCGGGTCGATCACGACGATCCGGTCCGGCGCGACGCCGCCCCGCAGCAGCGTCCCGGTCGCGCTCTGCCCGGTGGTGCCGTAGCCGATGACGACGGTGTGGTTTCGCATGGTCTTCCTCCAGCGCGAGTCCAGCAGGGCGCGGCGGCCCTCGTTGGCGAGCACCTCGACGGTGGTGCCGACCAGCAGCACCAGGAACGCGATGCGGATCGGGGTGACGAGGACGATGTTGATCAGCCTGGCGCCGGTGCTCACCGGGGTGATGTCCCCGTAGCCGGTCGTGGTCATCGTGACCGTCGCGTAGTAGAGCGCGTCCACGAAGTCCAGCGGCTCGCCGGTGACGTTGTCGGAGTAGCCGACGCGATCGAAGTACACGACCAGGGTGATCATGGCCAGCAGGCCGAGCGCGACCAGCATCCGGAAGCCGAGTTCCTTGGCGGCCGTACGCCGCCGGGCGGGCAGCCGGACCTGGGCGGCCGGCCCCCAGCTGGTCTCCGTCCGCCGCAGTCGCCCGCGCACGCCAGCCATCAGAGCGTCAGCACCGCCACCGCTTCGGCGAGCCCCTGGGCGGACAGGAGCCGCCTGCCGCCGAGGAAACCGAGTTCCAGCAGCACCGAGACCTGGACGACCTCACCGCCGAGGCGCTCGATCAGCGCGGCGGTGGCTCCGACAGTGCCCCCGGTGGCGAGTACGTCGTCGACGATGAGCACCTTCGTGCCGGGACGGATCGCGTCGGCGTGCACGGTCAGGGTCTCGTTGCCGTACTCGAGGGCGAAGGTCTGGCTGAGCACGTCGCCGGGCAGCTTGCCGGGTTTGCGCACCGGGACGAAGCCCGCACCGAGCTGCAGTGCCACCGGGCCGGCGAAGATGAAGCCGCGGGCCTCCATGCCCACGACGACGTCGACCTCGCCGGACACGGTGGCGACCAGTTCGTCGATGGCCGCTCGATAGCCGGCCGGCGAGGCCAGCAGTGGAGTGATGTCCTTGAACACCACGCCGGCTTTCGGGAAATCGACCACGTCCCGGATCAGGGACGCCACCAGCTCCCGGTTCTGCTGGCTGCCGGCCATCTCACTTCTTCCGCTGGCTGCGGGGCTTTCGGGCCGGCTGCTGCCGCAGTCCCGGCTCGAGCCGCTCCGCCGGCACCAGGCCCGGATCCGCCGGGAGAGCGGCATTCTCGGCCAGCGCGACGGTCACCGTCCGCGCCCGCCCGGCCTCGCGCTCCTGCGTCCGCTGCTGCCGACGAGCCAGCTTCGCGCGGTGCTCCTTCATGTCGGGCTGCGCCTCCCGCATCTGCGCCAGCAGCGGGGTCGCGATGAAGATCGACGAGTAGGCGCCGACGATCATGCCGACGAACAGCGCCAGACCCAGGTCCTCCAGCGGCCCGGTGCCCAGGATGAACACGCCGGCGAACAGCAGCGCCGCCACCGGAAGGACGCCGATCACGGTCGTGTTCAGCGACCGGACCAGGGTCTGGTTGACGCCCAGGTTCGCCTGCTCGGAGTAGGTGTGGTCGGTGTTGGTCAGGTCGCGGGTGTTCTCGCGGATCTTGTCGAACACCACCACGGTGTCGTACAGCGAGTAACCGAGGATCGTCAGCACGCCGATCACCGTCGCCGGCGTCACCGTGAAGCCGACCAGCGAGTAGACCCCGATGGTCAGCAGCACGTCGTGGGCGAGCGCGACGATGGCCGCGATGCTCATCTGGAAGTTGCGGAAGTACACCCAGATCAGCACCATCACCAGGGCGAGAAACACCCCGAGGGCGAGCAGTGCCTGGGAGGTGATCTGCTGGCCCCAGGAGGCGTCGATCCGGGAGTAGGTGACGTCCTCCGAGGAGATCCCCAGCGTCGTCGCGATCTTCTCCCGCACCGTCGTCACGTGGTCCGTGGTCAGCTGCAGGGTCTGCACGCTGACGGTGTTGGCCCCGATGGTGGTGACGTTGACCTCTTCCACACCGGCGATGCCGAGGGACGAGACCGCGTCCTCAAGAGTCTGGACGGTGGACGCGGTCACGGTGACCGGTGCCCGGAAGTCGACGCCGCCGGTGAACTCGATGCCGAGGTTCAGGCCGCGGAACAGCAGGGCGAGCAGGGCGATGGCGATGGCGATCGCCGAGATCGCGTACCAGCGCTTCCGGTGGGCGACGAAGTCGTAAGAGATCTCGCCGGTGTAGAGCCGGTGCGCGATGCTGGGCTTCTTGCCGGACGCCGGTGCGGGCGGCACCGGCTGCGTCTCGACCTCGACGGTCTCGGTCGTTTCCTTGGTCGCCATCAGGCCTGACCTCCAGCCGTGGCGGCGATGCGCCGGCGCGAATTGTGCAACGGGGCCTTCGACGCCCCCATGTGTTCGGCCTCGAAGCCGGAGAAGCGGTGTCCCTGGCCGAAGAACTTGGTCCGGCCGAGCAGCGTCATCATCGGCTTGGTGAAGAAGAACACCACCGCAAGGTCAATCAGCGTGGTCAGGCCGAGGGTGAACGCGAAACCCTGGATGGAGCCGAACGAGAGCACGAACAGGACGACCGCGCTCAACAGCGAGATCGAGTCGGCAGCCATGATCGTCCGGCGCGACCGCACCCAGCCGGTCTCGATCGCCGTCCGTAGCCCACGGCCCTCGCGCACCTCGTCCCTGATTCGTTCGAAGTAGACGATGAACGAGTCCGCGGTGACACCGATGGCGACGATCGCACCGGCGATACCGGGCAGGTTCAGGGCGAATCCCACCGACTGGCCGAGCAGCACCACCATCGCCCAGGTGAGCAGGCCCGCGACGACCAGCGACAAGGTCACCACCATCGCCAGCCCCCGGTAGTAGAGCAGGCAGTAGAGGACGACCAGCAGCAGGCCGATGATCCCGGCGATGATGCCCGCCTCCAGCTGCTCGCCGCCGAGCTTGGGAGAGATGCTCTCGACGTTCGACATGGTGAAGGACAGCGGCAGCGCACCGAAGGACAGCACGTTGGCCAGCTCGGTCGCGGACTGCTGGGTGAAGGAGCCCGTGATGCTGGCGCGACCGCCGGTGATGGCACCGTTGGTGACCTGCGGGGCCGAGATGACCTCGCCGTCCAGCACGATCCCGAACTGGTTCTGCGGGCTGGTCTGCTCGTTCAGGTGGCCGGTGACGATGCGGAACTGCTCGGCGCCTTCGGGCTTGAACTCCAGTTCCACCTCCCAGGCGACCGAGTTCTGCGGCACTCCCGCGTTCGCGCGGCTGACCTGCTCGCCCTTGATCAGCACCGGGCCCAGCAGATACTTGTACTGGTTGGCCTTGTCGCAGGTGATCAGGGGTTCGGTGCTCACGTCGGGGAAGTTGTCCCCGCACTTGAAACTCTGGAAGTCCTTCGTGTCGCGCTCGCTCGGCTTCCACGCCAGCAGTTTGTCCAGGCGCTGCTCCTCCGGGCTGCCGGTGGCCGTGCTGGACGGGGACGCGGAGCTTCCCGGCGTCGCGCTCGCGGTGGCACCCGGGCTTGCGGACGCCGTGGCGTCCTCGGTCGGCGTAGCCGTGGGCTCGACGCTCGGCCGGGGGCTCTCCACCGGCTGGGGCAGCGTCGGCACGGCCTGGGAGTCGGCCGCCGACTCGGCCTGGTACACCTTGCGGAAGTTCAGCTGCGCGGTCTGGCCGACCATCTTCGCCAGTTCCTCGCTGGTGACGTTGGGGACCGAGACCACGATCTGGCGGTCGCCGGACGTGGTCACCTCGGACTCGCCGACGCCGATCGCGTCGACGCGCCGCTGGATGATCTGACGGGCCAACTGCAGGCTCTCCGACGACACCTTGCCCGTGGCGGAATCCGCGGTCAGGGTGACCTGCATGCCGCCGCTCAGGTCGAGACCGAGCTTGGGCGTCCACACGTTGGAGAAGGCCATGATGCTGAAGAGCCCGGCGATCACCGCGAAGAGGATGATCAGGGTGCGCAGAGGGTGCGCGACGTTTCTGCTGGTTGCCACGATCTGCCTAGTGGATCACTTGTTCGGGTTGTCCCACGCGGCGGACGTGTCGGACGCGGTCTCGTGCGGCGCGGCTGGCTCCTGCGGACTCACCGCCGGCTCGTCGAAGTCGGACACGGCGTCGCCGGGCTCGGCCTCGCCCTGGACGTCGTCGGAGTACTCGAACTCGTCCTCGACCGGCTGGGTGCTGATCGCGCCCTTCACCACCGTCATCTCCACCCCGGGGGAGATCTCGATGATGGCCTGCTTCTCGCCCAGGTGGCGGATGGTGCCCACGATGCCCGAGATCGTCATCACGCGGTCCCCGGGCTTGATCCCAGCCATCAGGGTCTTCTGCTCCTTGGCGCGCTTCTGCTGCGGCCGGATGAGCATGAAGTAGAAAAGGGCGATCACCGCCACGATCATCAAGATCGTGCCATAGTCCATCGGTCGGTCCTCACGTTCGAGTTCGGGTGGCGTCGCCGCCGACCCGCAAGCCTAGCGCCGAAGTCTTTGAACACTCAGTTCGACGCTCGGCCAACTCTACTGGTCCCCGGAGCTGAACAGGTCCGGTGCCACGTCGGCGGCGCCGAGCGTCCCGGCCGGAGCGGTCAGGCCGAGGTGCTCCCAGGCCCGTCGGGTCGCCACCCGTCCGCGCGGCGTCCGGATCAGGAAGCCCTGCCTGATCAGGAACGGTTCGGCCACCTCCTCCACGGTCTCCGCCTCCTCGGCGACCGCGAGGGCGAGCGTGGTGAGGCCGACCGGTCCGCCGCCGAAGTTCCGGCACAGGGCGGTCAGTACGCCGCGGTCCAGCCGGTCGAGCCCGAGCCGGTCGACCTCGTACAGCTCCAGAGCCGCCTGCGCCACCGCCAGGCTGAGGTTCCCGTCGGCGCGCACCTGGGCGTAGTCGCGGACGCGGCGCAGCAGCCGGTTGGCGATCCGGGGGGTGCCCCGGGAGCGGGACGCGATCTCGGCGGCGGCGTCCGCACCGAGCTCGATGCCCAGCAGGCGGGACGAGCGGGCCAGGATCCGTTCCAGGTCGGCGGTGGCGTAGAAGTCGAGCTGGCCAGTGAAGCCGAACCGGTCGCGCAGCGGCCCGGGCAGCAGTCCGGCTCGGGTGGTGGCGCCCACGAGGGTGAACCGCGGGATCTCCAGCGGGATCGCGGTCGCACCGGGGCCCTTTCCCACGACGACGTCGACGCGGAAGTCCTCCATGGCCAGGTAGAGCATCTCCTCCGCGGGCCGGGACATCCGGTGGATCTCGTCGAGGAAGAACACCTCGCCCTCGGTCAGGCCGGACAGGATCGCCGCCAGGTCGCCGGCGTGCTGGATCGCCGGACCGGACGAGATCCGGATCGGGGCGCCCATCTCGGCGGCGATGATCATGGCCAGCGTCGTCTTGCCCAGTCCGGGGGCACCCGAGAGCAGCACGTGGTCGGGGACGGTGCCGCGGTGCCGGGCCGCCGCCAACACCAGCCCGAGCTGGTCGCTGACCCGCTTCTGCCCGCCGAAGTCCGCCAGGGTGGCCGGTCGAAGCGCGGACTCGGCGGCCTGCTCGTCGCTGTGGACGTGCGGGTCGAGCGGGTCGGTCTCTTCCGAATACGCCACGGCGCCTACTTTGCCAGCGTGCGCAGCGCTGCCCGCAACAGCTCGGCCACACCGAGGTCAGGATCGTCGGCCGCCTGCTGCGCCACCCGGTCGCAGGCCGCCTCCGCGTCCCGGGAGGAGTAGCCGAGGCCCTCCAGCCCGGCGACGACCTGCTCGCGCCACGACCCGGCGCCTGAGGCGGACGGGACGCCGCCACCCGACCCGGCCAGGACCGCGACCTTGTCCTTCAGCTCCAGGGCCAGCCGCTGCGCGCCCTTGCTGCCGATGCCGGGAACGCGGGTGAGCGCGGCGATGTTGCCGGCCGAGATCGCCACCCGGAAGTCGTCCGGGCTGAACACCGACACCACCGCCAGCGCGATCTTGGGTCCGATCCCGGAGGCGCCCTGGGCGAGTTCGAAGCAGTCGCGTTCGGCGGCGTCCGCGAAGCCGTACAGGGTCAGCGAGTCCTCGCGGACCACCAGCGACGTGTGCACGGTCGCCGTCTCCCCCGGCCGCAGCCGCGCCGCGGTCGCCGGCGTGCACAGCACCTTCAGGCCGATGCCACCGGCCTGGATCACGGCCCAGTTGGCTCCGGCCGCGGCGACCGTGCCGGTCAGCAGCGCGATCATGCCGTGGCCCTGGCAGCAGCCTGCTTGGCCACCGCGGCCGCGATCCGGTCGGTCGCCGCACCCCGCCACAGGTGGCAGATGGCCAGGGCGACGGCGTCCGCCGCGTCGGCGGGCTTGGGCGGCTCGGTGAGCTTCAGCAGCCGGGCGACCATGTGGCCGACCTGGGCCTTGTCCGCGCGTCCGGAACCGGTGATCGCCGCCTTCACCTCGGTCGGGGTGTGGGTGTGCACCGGCAGCCCGGCTCGGGCGGCGACGAGCATGGCCAGCCCGGCGGCCTGGGCCGTCCCGATCACCGAGAGGACGTTCTGGTCGGCGAAGACCCGCTCGACGGCGACGACGTCCGGGGCGTACTCGGCGACCCACTCCGACAGGCCGGTCTCGATGCGCAGCAGCCGCTGCGGGTGGTCCATCGTGCTGGCCGTCGTGACCACGCCGACCGCGACCAGCTTCGGGGGACGCCCGGGCTCACCCTCGACCACACCCACGCCGCAGCGGGTCAGGCCCGGATCGACTCCGAGAACGCGCATGAGGGCCCTTCCGGTTCCGAACAGATGTTCGGATATTAGCGTCGCGAGGCTCCGTCCGGGCGGCTGCCACGCCGCGGACGGGTGGGGCGTGCCGAAATGGAACCGTCCCCACTTCGGTTCACGCCTCGGTTCACGCCGCGGACGAGCCGTCGGACCTCGTCGGGCGCGGGTTCAGTCGTCGGCCAGTTGCTCGCTGATCTCGTCGGGGACGTCCTCGTTGCTGTAGACGGTCTGGACGTCGTCGAGGTCCTCGATCACGTCCAGGAGCCGGAACAGCTTCTCGGCGACCTCGGCGCTGTCGATCCCCTGCGTGTACTGGGGCACGAACTGCACCTCAGCGGACTCGTAGTCCAGCCCGGCCGCCTGAACCGCCTTGCGAACCTCGACGACCTGGTTCGGGTCGCTGATCACGCGGTAGTTCTCGCCGTCGTCGGCGACGTCCTCGGGGTCGGCGTCAAGGGTTGCTTCGATCAGGTCGTCCTCGGTGACGGTCCGGCTGCCCTGGGCCTTGGCGACCTCGACGACACCCTTGCGGTCGAAGATCCGCGACACCGAGCCGACGTCGGCCATCGTGCCACCGTGCCGGGTCACCGCCACCTTCACGTCGGAGGCCGACCGGTTGCGGTTGTCGGTGAGGCATTCGATCAGGATCGCCACGCCGGCCGGGCCGTACGCCTCGTACGTCAGGGAGATGTAGTCGACAGCCTCGCCGCCGACGCCTCCCCCACGCTTGACGGCGCGATCGATGTTGTCCACGGGGACGGAGTTCTTGCGGGCCTTCTGGATCGCGTCGTACAGGGTCGGGTTACCACTCGGGTCGGGCCCACCCGTGCGCGCGGCGACCTCGATGTTCTTGATCAGCTTGGCGAAGAGCTTGCCGCGCTTGGCATCGATCACCGCCTTCTTGTGCTTGGTGGTGGCCCACTTGGAGTGTCCGCTCATCTGTGTCCGTCCGTCGTAGCCTGTCTTTTGCGCCGCTCAGTCTATTCCGTCGTCTAGCCTGACCGTCATGGGCGAGATCGTGCACGGCGAGTACAAGGTGCCCGGCGGGAAGCTGGTCGCGGTCGACGCCGTCCTGACCGACGGCCGGCTGGGCGAGGTTTCCGTCAGCGGCGACTTCTTCCTCGACCCGGACGAGGCCCTCGCGGTCATCGACCGCACCCTCGACGGCATGCTCGCCGAGACGCCGGTCGGCGAGATCGCCCGGCAGCTCGACGAGAGCCTCGGCCGTGCTCACGCCGACGGACTGCTCGGCGTCCCGGTGACGATGGCGGGTTTCGACAGCCGCGCGGTCGCGATGGCGGTCAGGAGGGCGCTGGGCCGGTCCACCGGGTGGACAGACCACACCTTCACCTATCTCGACCCCGGGCCGCTCGACCCGGCCGTCCATGCCGCTCTGGACGAGGTGCTCGGACGCGAGCTCGCCGCCGGCCGACGCGGCCCGACGTTCCGGTTCTGGCAGTGGGAACACCCGGCGGTGATCATCGGATCCTTCCAGTCGCTGCGCAACGAGGTGGACGCCGAAGCCGCCCAGCGCCACGGGATCCAGGTCGTCCGGCGGGTCTCCGGCGGTGGTGCCATGTTCATGGAGGCCGGCAACTGCATCACCTTCTCCCTCGTCGTCCCGGAGACGCTGGTGGACGGGATGAGCTACGAGGCGTCCTACGCGTTCCTGGACGACTGGGTGCTCACCGCTCTGGCCGAGGTCGGCGTCCAAGCGCAGTACGCGGGCCTGAACGACATCGCGTCGCCGGCCGGCAAGATCGCCGGGGCCGCGCAGAAGCGGTTCGCGGGCGGCGCCGTCCTGCACCACGTCACGATGGCCTACGACATCGATGCCGACAAGATGCTCCAGGTACTGCGGATCGGCCGGGAGAAGCTCTCCGACAAGGGCACCAAGAGCGCCAACAAGCGCGTCGACCCGGTGCGCTCGCAGACCCACCTGCCGCGCGACGAGGTGATCGCGTCCTTCCTGGCCACCTTCCGCCGGCTGTTCCCCGTCGTCGACGGACAGCTCACCGCCGACGAACTGGGCCGGGCCGAGCAGCTGGCCCGGGAGAAGTTCACCAACCCCGAGTGGACCGCGCGCGTCCCGTGAGCCGCCCGACGCCGTCCGGGGGCAGGCACCGGCTGACCTGCCGCGGCGGCCCGGAGTGACTACGCGGCCAGTCGGTCGCGACCCATCGCGGTGATGATCCGGTCGAAGTCGGCGTCCGGAATCGTGAACAGGCCGCGCCGGAACGGCATCCCCCAGTGCGCCTGGTCGGTGACGAAGCTCAACTCGCCCAGCAGCTGCCGGATCGGCACCGGGACGCTCGGCTCGAACCGCACCGTCCGCCGCCAGGGCTGGAAGTCGGCGGTCACCCGCACCTGGTAGGGCTCGCCGCCGGTGACCACGCCCCACGCCGTGAACTGCTGCAGCTGCGCGCCGTCCGGATGGTCGGTGCGGGGCGAGTAGAAGACGACCCGGTCGCCGACCTGCAGCCGCCGGAGCCGGGCGTCGCTGCCGTGGTCGGCCTGCATGAAGCCGCCCGCGATGCCTCGGTGGACATGGTTCAGGCTGATCACGTCAACCCAGCTGAGGGGCTCCCTCAGCGCTTCCTGCTCGATCGTTGTCATGCCGACCAGTCTGGGCGGTGCCACTGACAGTCGGGTCGCGATCGGTCGGGCACCTCAGCCGAGCGGCGCCCAGGCGTCCGGCTTGGCCAGGTCGCCGTCGATGGGGCCGGTCCAGCTGCCGGCGATCCGCAGCTGCGAGGTGTACTGCCAGATCGACCAGGTGCCCCACGGGCCGGTCTTCGGCTCCGCGTCCGGCACCTGACCGTTGTCGCTCCCCCACGACGCCACCCACAGCCGGGTGGTGGTCGCCAGCGGCGCCCACACGTACGCGCCGGTCGTGGTCTTCCTCGACGCCGCGTTGGCGCTCATGTACACGTACAGGTTGGCGTTGGGCAGCAGTGCCTTGACCGCCGCCACGAACGCGGCCGCCTCCACCGGCGTCCACGCCTTCAGCGTCGCCGTGTACTTACGGCTGCCCACCTTCGTGGTCCAGGCCCGGCCGTCCTCGACGTCCAGCACCAGGGGGTCGGTGCTCGCGGTGGTGTAGTTCCCGTCCGCCAGCAGCCAACCGACGAAGTCCGCCGCCGAGTTCTGGACGGTGTACCCGTTGGCGAACACCTGGGTCGCGGTCGGGTCCTTGCTGGTGACCCAGCCGTTGAACCAGTAGTGGCCCAGCTTCAGGCCCCGATCCGTCGCGGCGTCGGCCAAGCCGGCGTAGGCGCAGTCCTCGACGACGGGGACGGCGCCGGTGTTGCCCTTGCCGCCGCCGCACAGGCTGGTGTAGTCGGTGTGGGCCGGACGGGCGCCGCTGGCATTGCGCAGCATGGTGAAGCCACCGGGGCCGGACCAGTTGGCGATCGCCCGCATGTTGACGCCGTACTGGTAGGCCGACAGGTCGACCCCCTGGCTCAGCCCGCTCAGCCCGAACCTCGTCTGCGCATCGAGGGCCGGCGTGTCCGTCTGTCCCACGACGGTGAGGACCGCCGTCCTGGAGGTCGCGTTGCCCTTCTTGCCCTTGACCACCACCCGGAAGCCCGTGCCGGTGGCCCACTTCGCGGTCAGCTTGAGCGTGGTGGACTTGCCCTTCTTCACCTTCTTCCAGGCGGTCGAACCCGGCGCCTGGGACTGCCACACATAGCGAAGCTTCTTGCCGCTCGCCTTCACCTTCAGAGTCGTGCTCGTCCGGACGCCGTACCGGTTCACGGTTACCGTCGCCGGGAGGTTCGTCTTGATCGTCGTCTTCTTCGTCGCCTTCGCGGGCAGGACGACTCGGGCCGGGGCGGCTGCCACCATCCGGCTCGTCAGGGGCGCGGCGGCGGCGGCCGGCGGGGACGCCAGCGCCGGCAGCCCGACGACAGTCGCGAGCGCACCCGCGACGAGAAGACGGAGGGGTGATCGCTGGGCTGGGGTCACGGCAATGGGCTCCGGTCGTCTGGAATGGTGCCGCCAGCCTAACCCGCCCGCGTGGAGCGAGCACCTGGAACGCCTCCAGCCTGCGGAATGCTCGACCTCTGCTGCAGGCCCGGCAGCAGCGCCCGGTCAGCCCCCGAGCGGGCCGGCGCACGCGGCGAGCGCCTCACCGATCGTGAAGTTGCCGACGTACAGCGCGGTGCCCACGATCGCCCCCTCGACGCCCAGGGGCACCAGTTCGCGGATCGCCCGCAGGTCGTCGAGGGTGGAGATGCCGCCGCTGGCGATCACGGCGGCGTCCGTCCGGGAGCAGACGTCGGCCAGCAGGTCGAGGTTCGGGCCCGACAACATGCCGTCGCTGGCCACGTCGGTCACGACGTAGCGACAGCAGCCGGCGGCATTCAGCCGGTCCAGGGTCGGGTAGAGCTCTCCACCCTCCTGCGTCCAGCCGCGTGCGGCGAGGCGGGTGCCCCGGACGTCCAGGCCGATCGCGACCCGGTCGCCATGCTCTGCGATGATCCGGTCGCACCAGTCCGGGTGCTCCAGGGCGGCCGTGCCGATGTTGACCCGCCGGCAACCGGTGGCGAGCGCCCGCTGCAGGGTGGCATCGTCGCGGATCCCGCCGGACAGTTCGACGTTCAGCTCCATCGCGGCGGTGATCTCCGCGACCACCTCGGCGTTGCTGCCGCGTCCGAAGGCGGCGTCCAGGTCGACCAGGTGCAGCCAGCCGGCGCCCGCGTCCTGCCAGCGCAGAGCGGCGGCCAGCGGATCGCCGAACACCTTCTCCGATCCGGCGACCCCCTGGGTGAGCTGGACGGCCCGGCCGCCCTGGACGTCGACGGCTGGCAGGAGGACGAGTTCGGTCATCGGGAACCCTTCGTTGTCGGGCGGGACGGCGCTATCGAGTGACGGTGGACCGGCTGGACGGGAAGGACGCCAGCCAGTTGCGCAGCAGCCGCGCTCCGGCCGTCCCCGACTTCTCCGGGTGGAACTGGGTGCTCCACAGCGACCCGTGTTCGACGGCGGCCACGAAGGTGTCCCCGCCGTGCTCGGCATGGCTCACCAGTGCTCCCTGCGGCCAGTCCGAGCGCGGGTGCACCCCGTAGGAGTGCACGAAGTAGAACCGCTCGTCGCCGACCCCCTCGAACAGCCGGGACGCGGGCGCGACCGCGACGGTGTTCCAGCCCATGTGCGGCAGCGGAACCGCGTCCAGCGACTCGACGACCCCGGGCAACAGGCCCAGCCCGGCGGTCTGGACGCCGTGCTCCACGCCGGCTTGGAACAGCACCTGGTGGCCCACGCAGATGCCGAGCACGGGACGTCCGGCGCGCACGCGCTCGGCGATGATCTCCGGCCCGCCGGCCGCGACGAGACCGGCCATGCAGGTGGCGAACGCACCGACTCCCGGCACGACCAGGCCGTCGGCAGCCAGGCAGGCGGCCACGTCGGCGGTCAGGACGACGTTCGCTCCGGCGGCGGCCAGCGCCCGGGTGGCCGAGTGCAGGTTGCCGGAGCCGTAGTCCAGGACCGCCACCACCGGCCTGGTGGCTTCGACAGCATCAGCCGTCGACCAACTCACAGGCTGCCCTTGGTGGACGGCACGACGCCGGCGATCCGGGGATCGAGCGCGACGGCGTCCCGCAGCGCCCGGGCCAGCGCCTTGAACTGGGCCTCCACGATGTGGTGGGGGTCGCGTCCGGCCAGCACCCGCAGGTGCACGCAGAGCTGCGCGTTGAGCGCGAACGACTCGACCACGTGCCGGGTCATCGATCCGGCATACGGGACGCCGGAGCCGCCGATCAGCGCGTACTGCTGGCCCTCCGGCTCACCGGAGCAGACGACGTACGGCCGGCCGGCGACGTCGACGACACAGTGCGCCAGCGCCTCGTCCAACGGGACGGTCGCGTCGGCGAACCGGCGGATGCCGGCCTTGTCCCCGAGCGCCTGCGCGAACGCCTGGCCGAGCACGATCGCGGTGTCCTCGATCGAGTGGTGGCCGTCGATGTGCAGGTCCCCGGTGGTGGTGATGTCGAGGTCGATCAGCGAGTGCTTCGCCAGCGCGGTCAGCATGTGGTCGTAGAAGCCGACACCGGTGCTGACGTGCGAGCGCCCGGTGCCGTCCAGGTTCAGCTCGACGCGCACCTGCGACTCGCTGGTGCTGCGCTCGACCACGGCCACTCGGTCGGTCATCGGATCTCCTCCAGAACTCCTGCCAGGGCGTCGTAGAACGCCTGCGTCTCCCCCGGCGTCCCGGCGCTGACCCGCAGCCACCCGTCGGGGCCGGTCTCGCGCACGAGCACGCCACGACTCAGCAGCCGCTGCCACACATCATGCCGGTCGGCGAAGGGCCCGAACAGGGCGAAGTTGGCATCCGAGTCGATCACCTCCACCCCGAGTTGAGGCAGCCGGACGAGCAGCTGGTCCCTCGTGGCGCGCAGTTCGTCGACCTTGTGCAGCAGCTCGGCGGAGTGCCGCAGGGCGACCTCCGCGACCGCCTGGGTCTGGGCGGACAGGTGGTACGGCAGCCGGACGATCCGGCACGCGTCCACGATCGCGGGGGACGCGGCCAGGTATCCGACCCGTCCGCCGGCGAGGGCGAACGCCTTGCTCATGGTGCGCGAGACGACCAGATTGCCGAAGCGGTCGAGCAGCGTGATCGCCGTCTGCTCGGGGTGCCGGGCGAACTCCTGGTACGCCTCGTCGACGACCACGATCTTCTCGGTGCCGGCCAGCACCTGTTCGAGGACCGCCAGCGGCGTGGTGGTGCCGGTCGGGTTGTTGGGGGTGGTGATCACCAGCACGTCCGGGTCGTGCTCGGCGATCGCGGCCAGCACGCGGGCCGCGTCCAGCGTGAAGTCGTCGGCGCGCGGCGCGGTGACGTAGCGGGTGTGGGTGTTGCGGGCGTACTCCGGATACATCGAGTAGGTCGGGGTGAAGCTGAGCAGCGTGCGTCCCGGCCCGCCGAAGGCCAGCAGCAGGTGCGTCATCACCTCGTTGGAGCCGTTCGCCGCCCACACCTGCGCCGGGACCAGGCCGTGGCCGAGATAGCCGGCCAGCGCCTCCCGCAGCGCCCACGCCTCCCGGTCCGGGTAGCGGTTCAGGGACTGTCCGGCGACGGCGGCCGCGATCTCCGCGCGCACGGTCTCGCTCGGCGGGTAGGGGTTCTCGTTCACGTTCAGCCGGACGGGCACGTCCAGCTGGGGGGCGCCGTACGGCTGCTGGCCGACCAGTTCGGGACGCAGCGGCAGCTCCTCGAGGGCGGCCTCGGGCCTCATGCCGGCCTCCGCACGGTGATCGCCGCCCCGTGGGCGGGCAGGTCCTCGGCCGCCGCGAACGTCTCGACGATGTCCGCGACGTCGAGCAGCGCCGCCCGGGAGTAGTCGATGTAGTGCACCTGCTTGCGGAAGCTGTGCACGTTCAGGCCGGACGAGTGGCAGGCGCAGCCCGCCGTCGGCAGCACGTGGGTCGAGCCCGCGCTGTAGTCGCCGAGCGAGACCGGCGAGTAGGGCCCGATGAACACCGCCCCGGCGTTGCGGACGCGGGCCGCGACCGACGCCGCGTCCCGGGTCTGGACCTCCAGGTGCTCGGCCGCGTAGGCGTTCACGACGTCCAGGCCCTGATCGAGGTCGTCCACGAGGACCACCGCGGACTGCTGCCCGCCCAGGGCCGTCCGGATCCGATCGGCGTGCTTGGTGGCCGCCACCTGCGGCTCCAGCTCCGCCTCGACGGCATCGGCCAGCTCGACCGAGTCGGTGACCAGCACCGACGCCGCCATCGGGTCGTGCTCGGCCTGGGAGATCAGGTCGGCGGCGACGAAGCGGGGGTCGGCGGAATCGTCGGCGAGGATCGCGATCTCGGTCGGTCCGGCCTCGGAGTCGATGCCGATCCGGCCGCGCAGCAGCCGCTTGGCCGCCACCACGTAGATGTTTCCCGGCCCGGTGACCATGTCGACCGCCGCGCAGACGCCGTCCACCCCGTAGGCGAACATGGCGATCGCCTGGGCCCCGCCGACGGCGTACACCTCGTCCACTCCGAGCAGGGCGCACACCGCGAGGATGTTCGGGTGCGGCAGGCCGCCGAAGGCTGCCTGCGGCGGGCTGGCGACCGCGATCGAGGCCACGCCCGCGACCTGGGCGGGCACCACGTTCATCAGGACGCTGGACGCGAGCGGCGCCAAGCCGCCGGGCACGTACAGGCCCACCCGGCGGACGGGTACGAGCCGCTGTTCGACGACGGCTCCAGGGGCGAGTTCGACGCGTGCCGGGACGCTGGCGGCCTCGGCCTCGGCGACCAGCCGCCGGCGCCGGATGGACTCGGTGAAGGCCCTCCTCACCTGTGGGTCGAGCCCGGCCAGCGCGGCGTCGATCGCCGGCCGCGGCACCCGGAAGCTCTCCGGAACGACCCGGTCGAAGCGCTCGGAGAACTCGGCCAACGCAGCCGCGCCCCTGGCCGCCACCGCCGCCACGATGGGACGCACGGTCTCGACCGCCGCATCCACGTCGAGCCCGGCCCGCGGGACGACACGGGCGTAGTCGGACACGGCGGTGCCCCGCAGGTCGATGGTTCGCAGCACGGCGGACAGTCTAGTGGGGGCGGTCCGGCCGACTCCGGGAGTGCCGGCTCCCCGGACGCGGGCCCGCGCGATGGTTGAATGTCCATCATGTTCATCGGCGCCGGCACCGTGATCAACGTGGTCACCGTCGTTGTCGGCAGCCTCCTGGGCCTCGCCGTCGGCCACAAGCTGCCCGAACGCACCCGGCTGGTGGTCACCCAGGCGCTCGGGCTGATCTCGCTGACGATCGGCGGCCTGTCGATCGCGCAGGGCATGTCCACCGCGTTCGCCGAGGCCGTCGGCTCCGGGACGCGGCTGCTGGTCGTCCTCGGTGCCCTGCTGATCGGCGGCATCGTCGGCGCCGGCGTCCGGCTCGAGGAGCGGCTGGACGGCGCGGCCGACTGGCTGCGGACCAAGTTCGTCCGCAAGGCCGACGCGGGCAACTTCATCGAGGCGACCGTCACCGCCACGCTGGTCTTCTGCGTCGGGCCGCTGTCGATCATCGGCTCGCTCTCCGACGGCCTCGGTCACGGGCCCGAGCAGCTCGTGCTGAAGGCTGTGATGGACGGCTTCGCCGCCATGGCGTTCGCCTCCAGCATGGGCATCGGGGTGCTGTTCTCGGCGATTCCGCTGGCCATCTACCAAGGCGCGCTGACCCTGCTCGGGCTGTGGCTCGGCAACTTCCTCCCGGCAGCCCACATCGACGCGCTCACCGCGACCGGTGGGGTGATCCTGCTCGGCCTCGGTTTCCGGCTGATGGGCATCAAGCAGGTGCCGATCGGCGACCTGCTGCCGGCGCTCGTCGTCGCCCCACTGCTGGTGGCTGCGATCGTGCCGTTCGTCCTCACCTGAGCATGGCCGCGACCCCGGCCATCGCCGTCCTCGACGCCGCAGGGGTGGACTACCGGCTGCACGCCTACGACCACGACCCGGCCAATCCTCACTACGGCGAGGAAGCAGCGGCCCGGCTCGGCGTGGACCCGCTGCAGCTGTTCAAGACCCTGGTGGTCGACCTCGGCCAGACGAGACCGGAGCTCGCCGTCGCCGTCGTCCCGGTCGCGAGCCAACTCAACCTCAAGCGCTTCGCCGTGGCGGCGGGCGCCCGGAGGGCGGCCATGGCCGATCCCGGTCTCGTGGTCCGCAGCACCGGCTACATCCTCGGCGGCGTGTCGCCGTTGGGCCAGAAGAACCCCCTGCCGACCGTGATCGACGAGACCGCGCAGCTGTTCGAGACGATCTACGTCTCGGCGGGGCGACGCGGTCTCCAGGTCGAACTCTCCCCCGCCGACCTGGCGGCGCTCACCGGCGCGTCCTTCGCCGACGTGGCAGCCTGACGACCGACGGCACGACGCCTGCCCTGCCAAGCGATCAGCCGAGCGAGGACGCGGCCGGGCCGAGCTGGGCGGCGAGAGCCTCCCGGCCCGCGGCCAGCGCCTCGTGCAGGGCACGGTCCTGGGCGTGCCGCAGTTCGTCGATCGGGCCCGTCGGGAGCCCGGCAGCCTCGGCGTCCAGGAACAGCTCACTGAGCAGCTGGCCGGTGATCACCGCGTCCTGGGCGTCCCCGAACCGGTTGGTCACCTCCGTCCACGCCGTGGCCCGGGTCTCGGCGATCTGCCCGAGCACCGGAACCAGCACCTCCGCGCCGTAGCGCACCGCCTTCGCGGCCTTGCGGACGGCGTGCCACCGGGTCAGGTCGTCGCTGCGGGCCTCGGCGTGCTCGGTCCGGCGACGCACCCGGTGGAGCGCCTGGGTGAGCATGTTCGGCAGGACCAGGCTGGCCGGGTCCCCCGCCGTGCGCTGGAGCGGCGGCTCGGCGAGGAACTGCTCCAGTGCGGCCTGCAGCCGCCAGTAGCGTTCGGTGGCCAGACCGTCGATGAAGGCGGCGTGGGCCTCGGCGTGCCGCTGCTCCAGCCGGGCCAGCACCAGGGCACCGACCGGATCCCGGTCGGCGGGTCCCGCCTGGGCCAGCGCAGCGGTGAGGCGTTCGGTGAGCACCTCGGCGTCGCGGGTCGCGCCCAGCTGCTCGCCGTGCCAGCGGAGTTCGTCGACCAGGCCGCGAACCGCCTGCCCGCGGAACATCTCGCCGTAGGTGCGCAGACAGGTGCGCAGCCGGCGGGTGGCCACCCGCGAGCGGTGGACGGCGTCGAACGTGTCGGCCACGGCTTCGGCCTCGAGCGCCTGCAGCACCCCCACCTGCCGGCCGAGGTAGTCCATCAGCACCGCGCCGGCCTCCGGCGGATCCACCGGCTGGTCGCGCCGCGTCGCCTGCTCGGCCACGGCCTGGGCGAACTTGGAACTGACCGGTGACCTCGGCACGCCGGCGCGGCGCAGGGTCCGCTCCACCCGGTCGAGGGTCTGCCGGGTCCCGGCCACCAGTTCGACCTCGACCTCGCTCCACTCCTGGAGCCGTCCGCCGACAGTGGCGGTGACCCGGTCGGTGAAGATCGACGCGAGGACGGTGCCGGCCGCGTCCCGCAGTTCTCGCTGCTCGCGCGCGGTGTGCAGCTCGGCGACCGGGAACAGCGGCTGCTCGCCGATGAGGTCGGCGATCTGCTGGCGCAACTCCAGCGGCAGCCGGGTCTCGATCAGCGGCAGCCGGACTTCGATCCGCTCGTCCGGGTCGTCGGTGGGGAGCTTCAGCTGCCAGCCCGCGTCGTGGCCGCCGGTCCGGCGGCGCAGCTCCAGCCCACCGTGGTACAGGCGGTAGTCGGGCGTGTCGTAGTAGACGGCCACCAGCCCGAACCGCTCGGCCGACCCCACCGCGCCGACCTCCTCGAGATCCGGGAGTTCCTCGCCCTTCGCGAGGACGAACTTCCGCTCGGTCTCGATTCCGGTCGACATCGCAGCTCAGGTCTCCTCATCCTCGGTCAGTACTCCCCGATCGTCCACCACGACCTCCCCCGCGGGGACCCCGGTCCGCTGTCGACGCGGCGGGTCTTCCTCGTCCTTACCCAGCGACGAGATCAGCAATACCGGCGTGACTGCGGCAAATGCCCAGATGGCCAGCGCCGAGACCGAGTGCAGTTGCAGAGAGACCGGCACCAGGTCACCCGGCTCGGCCGCGGCCAGCCGCGCGCTGAAGTCACGCGGCCCGATGAGCTCGCCGAGTTGCCAGCACACCACGCCGGCAACGATGGCGGCCGCGATCGCGAGCAACGCGACCGGCCAGCCGAGCGACCGGAACCAGCGCCACGCGACCAGTCCCAGTCCGGCCCCGACCAGCACCCCGGTGATGGCGTACCAGACGTCGGCGGCGACCACCTGGGCCAGGTCGGACTCGGAGATGACGGCGTGCCCGTTGTTCTGGATCGAATAGCTCGGCAGGTCGACGACGCCGGACCAGAACAGGGCAGCGAGCGCGCCCACGACCAAGGCCAGCCCGAGCAGGAGAGCGACCCAGGCCGTCACGCCGCGGTAGGTCGGCGAGGGCGCGGCGACATCGGTCGACTCGGGTACGGAGGTGGTCACGCCGAAAGCCTAGCCGGGAGTCCCGGTGCGGAGGGCGCCTGCCCGCCGCGGATCAGGCGTTCACACAGGACGGACCGAGCAACGCCTTCAGGTCTGCCATCAACGGTCGGGACGGCGCTACCCGCAGGCCCTCGTCGAGCTTCCAGGTCTTGCTGCCGTTGGTGGCCGACACCAGCTTCACCCGGACCTCGGTCGGGCCCGGGTGGGCACGCAGCACCGAGCGGAGCTGCTCGACGACAGCGGGCGTGCAGCGCACCGCGGGCAACTGGATCAGCAGCGGCCCGGACGGGCCCTCCGAGACGTCCGGGAAGGTGATCTCCTGGCCGGTCATCTCCAGCGCGTCGTCCTTGGTCCGCACCCGTCCCTTGATCCGGACGACCGTGTCGCTGGCCAGCTGCAGCGCCACCGTGGAGTAGACCTTCGGGAACAGCAGCACCTCGATGGCGGCCTCCAGGTCCTCGACGGTGACGATCGCCCACAGGTCGCCGTTCTTCGTCTGTTTGCGGACCACCTGGGTGATCATGCCGGCAACGGTGACCATGCCGTCCCGCGGGCCGTCGTCGCCCTTGAGCTCCCCGATGCTCAGGTCGCGCTGGCTGACCAGCACGTGTTCGAGCCCCAGCAGCGGGTGGTCGCTGACGTAGAGGCCGAGCATCTCCCGCTCGAAAGCCAGCCGCACCCGCTTGTCCCACTCGGGCAGGTCCGGGACGGGGCTGGCCGTCGTCTGGCCGGTGCTGCCCACGTCCCCGAACAGGTCGTCCTGGCCGTTGGCCTGGTTGCGCTTGAGGTCGATCACCTCGTCGACGCGGCGCTCGAAGCAGTCCATCAGCGCCCGGCGGGTGTGCCCGAGGGAGTCGAACGCGCCGGCCTTGATCAGCGACTCGATCACCCGCTTGTTGCAGACCACCAGCGGCACCTGGTCCAGGAAGGCGTTGAAGTCTCGGGCGGGTCCGGACTCGTTGCGGGCGTCAACGATGCCCTTGACGACGTTGTCGCCGACGTTGCGGACGGCGGCCAGGCCGTAGCGGATGTCCAGGCCCACCGACGTGAACATGCCGTCGGAGGAGTTCACGTCCGGCGGCAGCACCTTGATGCCCATCCGTCGGCACTCGCCCAGGTAGAGGGCAGTCTTGTCCTTGTCGCTCTTCACCGACTCGAGCAGGGCGGCCATGAACTCGGCCGGGTAATTGGCCTTGAGGTAGGCCGTCCAGTACGAGACCACGCCGTAGGCGGCCGAGTGGGCCTTGTTGAAGGCGTACGCGGCGAACGGGACCATGATCTTCCACAGCGTGTCGATGGCGCTGTCGGAGAAGCCGTGCTCCTTCATGCCGGTGCTGAACGGCTCGAACTCGGCGTCGAGGATGGACTGCTTCTTCTTGCCCATCGCGCGCCGCAGCAGGTCGGCCTGGCCGAGGCTGTAGCCGGCGACCCGCTGGGCGATCTGCTGGATCTGCTCCTGGTACACGATCAGGCCGTAGGTGGTGTCCAGGATGTCCGCCAGTGGCTCGGCCAGCTCGGCGTGGATCGGCTCCACCTTCTGCCGTCCGGTCTTGCGCAGCGCGTAGTTGGTGTGGCTGTCGGCGCCCATCGGGCCGGGGCGGTAGAGCGCGATGGTGGCCGAGATGTCCTCGAAGTTGTCCGGACGCATCTGCTTCAGCAGCGTCCGCAGTCCGCCGCCGTCCAGCTGGAACACCCCGAGGGTCTCGCCGGAGGCGAGCAGGTCGTACGTGGCCTGGTCGGTCATGTCCCGGCGCAGGGCGTCCAGATCGACCTCGACGCCACGGTTGGCCTTCACGTTCTTCACTGCGTCGTCCAGGATCGTCAGGTTCCGCAGTCCCAGGAAGTCCATCTTGACCAGGCCGAGCGCCTCGCAGCTCGGGTAGTCGAACTGGGTGATGATCTGGCCGTCCTGCTCCCGCTTCATCACCGGGATGACGTCCATCAGCGGCGCGCTGGACATGATCACGCCGGCCGCGTGCACGCCCCACTGCCGCTTGAGTCCCTCGATGCCCCGGGCGGTGTCGACGACCTCCTTCACGTCCGGATCGCTGGAGTACAGCTCGCGGAACTCGGTGCCCTCGCCGTACCGGTCGTGGCTCGGGTCGAAGACGTAGGGCAACGGCAGGTCCTTGCCCTGGACCGGGGCCGGGTAGGCCTTGGTGATCCGCTCGCCGAGGGAGAACGGCTTGCCCAGCACCCGGCCGGCGTCCTTGATCGCCTGCTTGGCCTTGATCGTGCCGTAGGTGACGATCTGGCAGACCCGGTCGTCGCCGTACTTCTCGGTGACGTAGCGGATCACCTCGCCCCGGCGGCGGTCGTCGAAGTCGACGTCGAAGTCGGGCATCGACGGCCGCTCGGGGTTCAGGAACCGCTCGAAGATCAGCCCGTGCGGCACCGGGTCGAGGTCGGTGATGCCCAGCGCGTAGGCGCACATCGAGCCGGCGCCCGAGCCGCGTCCGGGGCCGACCCGGATGCCGTTGCGCTTGGCCCAGTTGATGAAGTCGGCGACCACCAGGAAGTACCCGGCGTACCCCTTGTCGATGATCACGTCCTGCTCGTACGCGGCCTGGGTGTGCGCGTACTCGGGGACGTCGCCGTAGAAGCGCCGCTCCAGCCCGGTCGCCACCTCGCGCACGAACCACGACGACTCGGTCTCCCCCTGCGGGACGGGGAACTGCGGCATGTAGGTGCCGGTGCCCTCCTCGAAGGAGGTGCTGCAGCGCTCGGCGATCGCCAGGGTGTTGTCGCAGGCCTCCGGCAGGTTGCTGAACAGCGCCCGCATCTCCGCGGGCGACTTCAGGTAGTAGCCGTTGCCGTCGAACTTGAACCGGCCGGGCGTGTCCTTGTTCGCCCCGGCGGAGACGCACAGCAGCGTGTCGTGGTCCTCGGCGTCGCCGGCCCGGACGTAGTGCAGGTCGTTGCTGGCGACCAGTGGCAGGTCGAGGTCGCGGGCGAGCCGCAGCAGCCCGTCCCTGACCCGGTTCTCGATCTCCAGCCCGTGGTCCATCAGCTCGACGTAGAAGTTCCCCGCACCGAAGATGTCGCGGAACTCGGCCGCGGAGGCGCGCGCGTCCGCGTACTGGCCCAGCCTCAGGTAGGTCTGCACCTCCCCGGACGGGCAGCCGGTGGTGCCGATCAGCCCCTCGTGGAAGCGGTGCAGCAACTCCCGGTCCGCCCGTGGCTTGTAGAAGAAGCCCTCCAGCGAGCTCAGCGAGCTCAGCCGGAACAGGTTGTGCATGCCGGCGCTGTCCTGGGCCCACATCGTCATGTGGGTGTAGGCGCCCTTCGAGGCCACGTCGTCGCCGGTGCCGTCCCCGAACTGGACGCGCTTGCGCTCGCTGCGGTGGGTCTTGGGGGTCAGGTAGGCCTCCAGGCCGATGATCGGCTTGACCGCCGAGCCCTTGGCCGCCTTGTAGAACTCGTAGGCGCCGAAGAGGTTGCCGTGGTCGGTCACGGCGAGCGCACTCATACCCAGTTCCTCGGTGGTGCGCACGAGGTCGCCGAGGCGGGCTGCGCCGTCGAGCATGGAGTACTCGGAGTGGCAGTGCAGATGGACGAACTCGGCCGACACGGCGCCTGGTGATCCTTCCGGAACGACGGGTGGATTCCTGTGCCGCTGGGGGAAGGTCAGCGGGTCTTCACCCTAACTCCGACCGGGGACGAACCCGTGACCCGACTCACCCTCGTGTCCCGACTCGCCCGTGCGGATCCGGGCGGCCCTGGTCTGCGCTACCGTCGAGCCCAGCACCAGCTCTGAGCTCCGGGAGGAATAAACTGTGGTCAACCGTGTCAGCCTGATCGGCGTCCCCACCGACATCGGGGCCTCCCGGCTGGGCTGCCGCCTCGGCCCGCAGGCGCTGCGCGTTGCGGGGATCGCGTCGGCGCTGGCGGACTTCGGCTGCGAGGTGCGCGATGTCGGCGACCTGGCCGGGCCGGCGAACCCCCAGCTCCCCCCGGTCGGCGGCTACCGGCACCTGGCCGAGGCGGTCGAGTGGAATCGCACGGTGTACGACGCGACCGCCGCCGAGCTGGCGGACGGACGGCTGCCCATCCTGCTGGGTGGCGACCACAGCGTCGCGATCGGCTCGATCAGCGCCGTCGCGGCCCACTGCCGCGCCCAGGGACTGAAGCTCCGGGTGCTCTGGGTGGACGCGCACGCCGACTTCAACACCGCCGAGCTCACCCCGTCCGGGAACATCCACGGGATGCCGGTGGCCTGTCTGGCCGGGCACGGGCCGGACGAACTCACCGGGCTGGCGGGCTTCACTCCGGCCGTCCGGACCGACGAACTGCGCCAGGTCGGGCTGCGCAGCGTGGACCCCGGCGAGAAGGCATTCCTGCGCGCCGAGGAGGTCGAGGTGTTCGACATGAGGTTCATCGACGAGATCGGAATGCGCCGGACGATGACGCGGGCGCTGGCGGGGGTCGACGAGGGCACGCACCTGCACCTGTCGCTCGACCTGGACTTCGTCGATCCCCAGGATGCCCCGGGGGTGGGCACGCCGGTGCGCGGCGGAGCCACCTATCGCGAGGCCCAGCTGTGCATGGAGATGATCGCCGACACCGGCCGGCTCGGCTCGATCGACCTGGTCGAGGTCAACCCGGCCCTCGACGAGCACAACGTCACCGCCGATCTGGCCGTCGACCTCGCCGAGTCGCTGTTCGGCAAGTCGACGCTGGAGCGCGTCCACCCGGACTCGCAGTAGGGCTCAGCCGGCCGGCAGCCAGAGCTCGAACTGGCCGACCCGGTTCGCCAGCCGCCACTGCGGCGACTCGGCCATGGCCCGCGCCATCGGCAGGCCGTAGTCGTTCTGCAGGAGCACGCAGGTGGTCCCCGGGGGAACCAGGTCGGTGCTCCGCGCCAGGTAGTAGTCGTAGGTGCGTTCGATGTGGGCACGGCCGAAGAAGTCGGCCCGGCCGTCGATCCAGACCAGCACGTCGGGACGGCTGAGGATCACCGGCCCGGCCACGGTCTGGGAGTTCATCAGCCGGCAGCCGGCCGGCAGCTGGTCGACCAGTTCCTGTTCGGTCGGGACGGCATGCTGCGCGCCCAGCCACAGTGCGCCCGGCAGCAGCAGCACGGTCACGGCAGCCAGCACCGGACGCCAGAACCGCCCCTCGGCGTATTCGGCCCAGCGCGATGGTGGCCGGGATGCGAACCAGCGGCGCAGCGCCGCCACGGCCTCGCTCGCCGCCAGCATCACCACCGGCGCCATCGTCAGCAGCCCGATGCCGAGGAAGCGCACCGCCCACAGGCTGGCCAGGGTGGCCGGGATGCCGAACAGGGCGAGCGCCAGCAGGGCCGGCTCCGAGGCGCAGCGGCGCCGCGTCCACAGCCTGCGGGCCAGCCAGCCGGCCATCGCCAGGGCGAGCAGCGCTCCGACGGCCACCGCCGTCCTGGCCTTGGGGTCCATGCCCGACTGGAACGGCGAGGACCACTCCAGGATCAGTCCGGTGCAGATCTCCTGGACGATCCTGGTGCGCTCCAGGCCGAGCGCAAGGCCGTACGGGGAGGCGAGCAGGCCGAGCAGCCAGCCGGCCGTGCCGCCCGCGATCAGGGCGGCCTTTCGCATGCCGTCCATTTTCGACAGCAGCCAGACACCGGCCCACAGCGCGGCCAGGACCGGGGCCATGGTCAGGAACGACAGGTGCGCCCAGTTGCCCAGAGCCGAAAAGGCAGCCGCGACCACGAGCGCGACGGCGGCGTTCGCCCAGACCGCCAGGCCGGGGGCTCGCCGGGCCCAGGAGTCGCCGAAGGCGATCGAGGCGAGGATCAGCACCTGGACGATCAGGGTGGCGCGGGGGCTGAGCATCGACAGCGACCCGGCGACCAGCACCACCATGCCGGCCATTCCCGGCAGCGCGCGGGCGCCGAACCGGGCCGCGAGCAGCGCAACCAGGCCCAGGTAGACGGCGATCAGCACCGCGGTCAGCCAGAAGATGCCCCAGTAGCCCGCGGCCGTGTAGCTGACCGCGAGGACGTTGTTCCAGCCGGCCGAGTTCTGGTACCAGTCGCCGTCGATCCCGGCCCAACTCCAGGTGTCGGGACGGGCGAGCGGCCAGCCGGAGAGGTTCTCCACGCCCGCCCGGACCTGCCAGTACGGGTCCCGCTCCTCGAACCGTCCTGCCCGGGCGATCGAGAACATCGCGATCCAGGCGACGAGCAGGATGCGGTCGAACCGGGGATCGCGAACCCTGGCCGCGAGCCGGCTCAGCGCGGCCATCGATCCCCCTCCCTGTGGTAGCCCGGCCACCAGTCTGCCCGGACCGCCGCCTCCCGCCGGGAAGCGCGCCGGGCACGGCTCAGCCGGCCAGCGGCCGATCGGTCGGCAGGATCGGCTTCGGCAGCCGGGACGGCCGGTCGTTCAGGTAGGCGTCCACACCGTTGGCGCAGGCGCGCCCCTCCGCGATCGCCCACACGATCAGCGACTGGCCCCTGCCGGCGTCCCCGCAGACGAACACGCGGTCGACGCTGGTGGCGAAGTTGTCATCGCGGGCGATGTTGCCCCGGGCGTCCAGCTCGAGGCCGAGCTGGCTGACCAGCCCCTCCCGCTGGGGTCCGGTGAACCCCATCGCCAGCAGCACCAACTGCGCCGGGATCCGCCGGACGGTGCCCTCGACGGTCTCCATCCGGCCGTCGACGAACCGGACCTCGTTCACCTCCAGCTCAGCCACATTGCCGTCCGCGTCACCGACGAAATGGCTGGTGGACAGCGCGTACAGCCGCTCCCCGCCCTCCTCGTGGGCCGACGCGATCCGGTAGATCATCGGGTACGTCGGCCACGGCTGGTTCGCCGGCCGGGTCTCGGGCGGCTGCGGCATGATCTCCAGCTGGGTCACCGAGCGGGGACCCTGCCGCAGCGCCGTGCCGAGGCAGTCCGCGCCGGTGTCGCCACCGCCGATGATCACCACGTCCTTGCCGGTGGCGACGATCTGGTCCTCCACCGCCTCGCCCCGGGCCACCCGGTTGGCCTGCGGCAGGTACTCCATGGCCTGGTGGATGCCGCCGAACTCGCGTCCGGGCACCGGCAGGTCACGCGCGGTGGTCGCGCCGATGGCCAGCACCACGGCGTCGAACCGTTCCAGCAGCTGCTGGCCGGTCAGGTCGACGCCGATGTTCACCCCGTTCTTGAAGACGGTGCCCTCCAGCACCATCTGCTTCAGCCGGCGCTCCAGCACCACCTTCTCCAGCTTGAACTCCGGGATGCCGTACCGCAGCAGGCCGCCGGCGGCGTCCGCCCGCTCGTAGACGACCACGGTGTAGCCCGCCCGGGTCAGCTGCTGGGCCACTGCCAGCCCGGCCGGACCGGACCCGACCACGGCCACCGTCTTGCCGGTGTGCCAGGCGGCCGGCTGGGCGATGACGCGGCGGTCGTCCCACGCCCGGTCGATGATCGCGACCTCGATGTTCTTGATCGTCACCGGGTCGCGGTTGATGCCGACGACACAGGCGGTCTCACACGGAGCCGGGCACAGCCGTCCGGTGAAGTCGGGGAAGTTGTTGGTGGCGTGCAGCCGCTCCAGCGCGCCGGCCCAGTCGTCCCGCCAGATCATGTCGTTCCACTCGGGGATCAGGTTGCCCAGCGGGCAGCCCTGATGGCAGAACGGGATACCACAGTCCATGCAGCGGCCGGCCTGCTTGCTGATGATCGGCAGCACGGCCCGTCCCGGCGTGCCCGGGTAGACCTCCTGCCAGTCCCCCAGCCTCTCGGCCACCGGACGGCGCTCGGCGACCTCACGGGGGGTGGTCATGAACCCTCTCGGATCAGCCATGGGACGCCTCCATCATCAGCTTGATCGTGGTCTCCTCGTCCAGCCCGGCCTGCTCGGCCTCGCTGCGCGCCCTCAGCACCCGGGCGTAGTCCCGCGGCATCAGCGTGGTGAACCTCGTCGAGAGCTCAGCGTCGCTGGCGTCCGCGAGCCGGGCCGCGACCGGCGAGCCGGTCTCCTCGGCGTGCCGGACGAGCAGCTGCCGGATCCGGCCGAGCTCGGCGCCGGTGGGCACCTGGGCGTCGACCAGCTCGGGATTGAGCCGGGCAGCCACCAGGTCCAGCACCCAGGCGACGCCACCGGACATGCCGGCCGCGATGTTGCGTCCGGTCGGGCCGAGGATCAGCACCTCGCCGCCGGTCATGTACTCGCAGGCGTGGTCGCCGACGCCCTCGACGACGGCGGTCGCCCCGGAGTTGCGGACGCAGAAGCGCTCGCCGACCTGGCCGCGGATGAACAGCTCGCCGCTGGTCGCGCCGTAGCCGATCACGTTCCCGGCGATGATCTGCTCCTCGGCGGCGAACGGCGCCTCCTCGTGCGGACGCAGGATCAGCCGTCCCCCGGACAGCCCCTTGCCGAAGTAGTCGTTGGAGTCCCCGACCAGTCGCAGGGTCACCCCGGCCGGAAGGAACGCCCCGAAGCTCTGGCCGGCGGTGCCCCGCAGGGTGAGGTCGATGGTGTTCTCCGGCAGGCCGGCCCCGCCGGTCGCCTTCGTCACGTGGTGGCCGAGGATGGTGCCCACCGTCCGGTCGACGTTGCGGACGGTGAGGTCGGCGCGGACCAGTTCGCCGCTGGTCAGCGCCGGCCGGGCGATCTCCAGCAACTGGGTGTCCAGCTTGTCGTCCAGCCCGTGGTCCTGGGTCACGACCCGGTGCAGCGGGGCGTCGGGCGGCAGCTCGACCCGGTGCAGGATCGGGCTGAGGTCCAGCCCACCGGCCTTCCAGTGCTCGATCGCCGCCTTGGTGCGCAGCACCTCGACGTGGCCGACGGCGTCGGTGATCGACCGGAAGCCGAGCGCTGCGAGGTGCTCGCGGACTTCCTGGGCGATGAACTCGAAGAAGTGGATCACGTCCTCGGGCCGCCCGGTGTACATCGCCCGCAGGTCGGGGTTCTGGGTGGCGACACCGACCGGACAGGTGTCGAGGTGGCAGACCCGCATCATCACGCAGCCGGACACGACCAGCGGCGCGGTGGCGAAGCCGAACTCCTCTGCCCCCAGCAGGGCGCCGATGACGACGTCCCGGCCGGTCTTCAGCTGGCCGTCCACCTGGACGGTGATCCGGTCGCGGAGCCCGTTCAGCAGCAGGGTCTGCTGGGTCTCGGCCAGGCCGAGCTCCCACGGACCGCCGGCGTGCTTGATCGACGTCAGCGGCGCCGCGCCGGTGCCGCCGTCGTGGCCCGACACCAGCACCACGTCAGCCTTGGCCTTGCAGACACCGGCGGCGACCGTGCCGACGCCGACCTCGGCCACCAGCTTGACGTTGATCCGGGCGGACGGGTTGGCGCACTTGAGGTCGTGGATCAGCTGCTTGAGGTCCTCGATCGAGTAGATGTCGTGGTGCGGCGGCGGCGAGATCAGCCCGACCCCGGGCGTTGAGTGCCGCGTCCGGGCGATCCAGGGGTAGACCTTCTGCCCGGGCAGCTGGCCGCCCTCACCGGGCTTGGCACCCTGCGCCATCTTGATCTGGATGTCGTCGGCGTTGGTCAGGTAGTCACTGGTCACCCCGAACCGGCCGGACGCCACCTGTTTGATCGCGCTGCGCCGCTCCGGGTCGTGCAGCCGCTCGGGATCCTCGCCGCCCTCCCCGGTGTTCGACTTGCCGCCGAGCCGGTTCATCGCGATCGCCAGCGTCTGGTGGGCCTCCAGCGAGATCGAGCCGTAGCTCATCGCCCCGGTCGAGAAACGCTTGACGATCTCGGCGACCGGCTCCACCTCGTCGATCGGCACCGGCGGCCGGTCGGAGTCGAACTCGAGCAGGCCACGCAGGGTCATCAGCCGCTTCGACTGGTCGTCCACCCGGCTGGTGTAGGCCTTGAACACCTCGTAGCGGCCCTCGCGGGTCGACTGCTGCAGCCGGAACACCGTGTCCGGGTCGAACAGGTGGGGCGGGCCCTCGCGCCGCCACTTGTACTCGCCGCCGCCGGCGAGCGTCCGGTGCGGCAACGGGATGCCGTCCGGCGGGTAGGCGCGGGCGTGCCGCTGGGAGACCTCGGCAGCGATCTCGTCCAGGCCGATGCCCTCGATCCGGCTGGTGGTGCCGGTGAAGTACTGCTCGACCAGCTCGCTGGACAGACCCAGAGCCTCGAAGATCTGAGCGCCGGTGTAGGACGCGATCGTGGACACGCCCATCTTGCTCATCACCTTGAGCACGCCCTTGCCGAGGGCCTTCCGCACGTTGTACAGCGCCGTCTCCGGCGTGACCTCGACCAGCCACTCCCGCCGGGCCAGGTCCTCGGCGGACTCGAAGGCGAGGTACGGGTTGACCGCGGCCGCTCCGTAGCCGATCAACAGCGCGACGTGGTGGACTTCCCGGACGTCGCCGGCCTCGACGATCAGGCCGACCTGGGTGCGGGTCTTCTCCCGGACCAGGTGGTGATGGATGGCCGCGGTGAGCAGCAGGGACGGGATCGGCGCGAGCTCGGCGTTGGAGTGCCGGTCACTCAGGATGATCGTCCGGCTGCCGCGAGCGATCGCCTCGCTGACCTGCCGGCAGAGGTCGTCCAGCGCCTGCCTGAGCGCGGCACCGCCGCCGTCGACCGGGTAGAGGCCGCGGACGACGTGGGTGTCGTAGGCCGGCATCGAACCGTCCCGGTTGATCCGGACCAGCTTGGCGAGCTGGTCGGAGTCGAGGATCGGGTAGCCGATCACGATCTGCCGGCAGGAGTCGGGGCCGGGCTGCAGCAGGTTCCCCTCCGGACCGAAGGTGGAGGTGAGCGAGGTGACCAGCTCCTCGCGGATCGAGTCCAGCGGCGGGTTGGTCACCTGGGCGAACAGCTGGGCGAAGTAGTCGAACAGCAGGCGCGGACGGTCGGCGAGCACGGCGACCGGCGTGTCGGTGCCCATCGCGCCGATCGGTTCGGCACCGGCGTTCGCCATCGGCGCCACCAGCATCTGCAGTTCCTCGTGGGTGTAGCCGAACACCTGCTGCCGCCGGGTGACCGAGGCGTGGCTGTGCACGACGTGGGCCTGCTCGGGCAGGTCGTCGAGGTCGACCCGGCCGGCGTCCAGCCAGTCGGCGTACGGGTGCTCGGCGGCCAGCTGGGCCTTGATCTCGTCGTCGTTGATCAGCCGGTGGCTGTCCAGATCGACCAGCAGCATCCGGCCGGGCTTCATCCGGCCCTTCTCGATCACCGACGCCGGGTCGAGGTCGAGCACTCCGGCCTCGGACGCGAACACGACCAGGCCGTCGTCGGTGACCCAGTAGCGGCCGGGACGCAGCCCGTTGCGGTCCAGGACGGCTCCGATCAGGTTGCCGTCGGTGAACGTGACCGAGGCGGGTCCGTCCCACGGCTCCATCATCGAGGAGTGGAAGGAGTAGAACGCGCGGCGGGCGGCGTCCATCTCGGTGTGGTTCTCCCACGCCTCGGGGATCATCATCAGCACGGCGTGCGGCAGCGACCGTCCGCCCAGGTGCAGCAGCTCCAGCACCTCGTCGAAGGATGCCGAGTCCGAGCCGCCGGGCGTGCAGATCGGGTAGGTCCGGGTCAGGTCGCCGGGGATGAGGTCGGTGGCGAGCAGCGCTTCCCGGGCCCGCATCCAGTTGCGGTTGCCCTTGACCGTGTTGATCTCGCCGTTGTGCGCCATCAGCCGGTAGGGGTGGGCGAGTTCCCACGCCGGGAACGTGTTGGTCGAGAACCGCGAGTGCACCAGGGCGAGCGCGCTGGTCACCCGCTCGTCCAGCAGGTCGCCGAAGACCTCCGCCAGCTGCTGGGTGGTCAGCATGCCCTTGTACACGGTCGTCCGGCTCGACAGGGACGCGAAGTACACCCCGGCCTCGCTGCGGGCCCGCTGGCGCAGCGGGTAGACGGCGCGGTCGAGCTCGATGCCGGCCTGCTCACCGGGGCTGGAGACGAAGACCTGCTCGAAGTGCGGCATGTTGGCCCGGGACACCGGGCTCAGGGTGGAGTCGTCGGTCGGCACCGGCCGCCAGCCGTGCACGATCAGTCCCTCCTCGGTGGCGAGGAACTCGAACGTCCGCTTGGCCGAAGCCCGGGCCACCGGGTCGGTGGGCAGGAAGGCCATCCCCATCGCGTAGTGGCCGCGGGGCGGCAGGTCGAAGTCGACCACCTCGCGGAGGAAGGCGTCCGGCACCTGCATCAGCATCCCGGCGCCGTCCCCTGCCGCCGGGTCGGCGCCGGTGGCGCCACGGTGGTCGAGGTTCGCCAGAGCGGTCAGTCCCTTGGCGACGATGTCGTGGTCGGCCACACCCGACAGGTGCGCCACGAACGCCACGCCGCAGGCGTCGTGCTCGTTGGCGGGGTCGTAGAGACCTTCGGCGGGGCGGCCTGGCAAGGACATCAACGTCATGGATGACTTCTCCCATCTACGCATGCTGCGCGGGGGTGGCGAGCGCGCTCAGCTCACCGGCCGACGCTGCACGTTGAGCGGCGAGCCTACCCGACGCCATCCAGGCCGAGGCCGAGGCCGACTGAATCGTGGAACCCGGGCTCGACCCGGTCAGGGTGTGCCGGGCCCCGCTGAGGTCTCGTCGGTGCCGTCAGCGGGTGGCGCCGGCGTGGCGTCGACCTTCGCCGCAACCTCAGCTTCGGCCTCGGTTCCGGCATCGGTTCCCGGGACGGACGGCTGGACGCCTTCGACGACGTCCTCGCGTCCGGGACGGTTGCGCAGCAGCCAGATCAGCAGCGCGATCCCGACCAGGCAGATCAGGATGGCCACAGCGGCGTTGAACCGCAGCGGTCCGAACACGTCGTAGGAGTAGTCGAGCCGGATGCTCTCGGTGAAGGTGCGGCCGAAGCCGTAGAGCGCGATGTAGAGCGCGAACACCTTGCCGCGACCGAGCCGGAACCGCTTGTCCGCCCACAGCAGCAGCCCGGCGGTGGCCAGGTCCCAGATCGACTCGTACAGGAAGGTCGGGTGGAAGGTGGCGTACTGCTCGTAGCCGGGGACGCGGTGCTCGGGATCGATCTGCAGCGCCCACGGCAGCGTCGTCGGCCAGCCGTACAGCTCCTGGTTGAACCAGTTCCCCCAGCGTCCGATCGCCTGCCCGATTGCGATCGCCGGTGCCAGCGAGTCGGCGAGCGCGGCGAAGGCGACCTTTCGCCTGCGGGCCACGATCCAGGCCGTCAGCGCACCGAAGCCGACCGCACCGTAGATCGCGATGCCGCCTTCCCAGATCGCCCACCAGTGCCCGGTCGCACCGGGGCCGAAGTAGTCGCCGAGGTGGGTCAGCACGTGGTAGATCCGGGCGCCGACGACGCCGATCGGGATCGCCCACAGCAGGATCGTCTCGAAGCTCTCCGCGGTGCCCCCACGCGCCTGCCAGCGGCGGGAGCCCAGCACCCACGCCGCCACGATGCCGGCGATCAGGCACAGCGCGTAGATGCGGATCGTCAGCGGTCCCAGCTGGAAGCTGTTGAACGAAGGACTCGGAATGAACAGGATCATCCGCGCCGCACCCCCTCTGCCAGGTCCGCGACGACGGCGCGCAAGCCGCTGAAGTCGTCCGGGCTGCCGGCTTCGTCGGCGGCGAGTAGCGGTTTGATGAAAGCCGACCCCACGATCACCCCGTCAGCATAGGCGGTCACCTCGGCAGCCTGGTCGCCGTTGGAGACCCCCAGGCCGACCCCCACCAGGGTGTCCGGGGCCAGCCTGCGGATCCGCGCGACCAGCTCGGGAGCCGCCGTCGGGCTCGCCGAGCGGGTCCCGGTGACGCCCATCACCGAGGTGGCGTAGAGCCAGCCCCGGGCGGCGGCAGCCGTGGCCACCACCCGCTCGTCCGTGGACGACGGCGAGACCAGGAAGATCCGGTCCAGGCCGGTGGCATCGGACGCCGCCAGCCAGTCTCCGGCCTCGTCCGGCACCAGGTCGGGGGTGATCAGCCCGGAGCCGCCGGCGTTGGCCAGGTCGCGGGCGAACGCGTCGGCGCCGTAGCGGTCGACGAGGTTCCAGTAGGTCATCACCACCGCCGGCCGGCCGGCGGCGCGGACCGCCTCCACGGCGGCGAACACGTCGGCGGTGCGGACGCCGCGCTGCAGCGCCCGGGTGCCGGCGCGCTGGATGACGGGCCCGTCCATCACCGGGTCCGAGTACGGCAGGCCGATCTCCACCAGGTCGACGCCGGGCGTCGCCCCGTCCGCGCCACACAGGACGCGGAGGGCCTCCAACGACCCGGCCACGCTGGGATAGCCGACCGGCAGGTAGCCGACCAGCGCGCCGCGACCCTCGGCCTTGGCGGCCTCGAACGCGGTCGCCGATGAACGGAAAAGGGAGCCGTCCCCGTCGTGTCCGACGGCCGCGCTCATGCCACGCCTCCGGTGTAGACGTCGGGATGGCCCGGCAGGCCGAAGTACTTCACCGCCGTGTCCACGTCCTTGTCGCCGCGGCCCGACAGGCAGACGACGACCAGCGGCTCGACGTCCGGCTGCTCGGCGGCCAGCCGCTGGCCCAGCCGGATCACCCCGGCCAGCGCGTGCGCGGACTCGATCGCCGGCATGATCCCCTCGGTGCGCGTGAGCAGCTCGAACGCGGCCATCGCCTCGGCGTCGGTGACCGCCTCGTAGCGGGCCCGTCCGGTGGCTGCGAGCCAGGCGTGCTCGGGCCCGACCCCGGGATAGTCCAGGCCGGCCGAGATCGAGTGCGACTCCATCGTCTGGCCGTCGGCGTCCTGGAGGATGTAGGTGCGCATGCCGTGCAGCACCCCGACCGAGCCGCCCTGGATGGACGCGGCGTGCCGGCCGGTCTCGACCCCCTCCCCGCCGGCCTCGAAGCCGTACAGGGCCACCTGTGGGTTGTCGACGAAGTCGGCGAACGTGCCCATCGCGTTCGACCCGCCGCCGACGCAGGCGGCCACGATGTCGGGCAGCCGTCCGAAGCGCTCGGTGGTCTGGGCCGCGATCTCGGTGCTGATCACGCGCTGGAACTCGCGGACCAGCTTCGGGAACGGGTGCGGGCCGGCGACGGTGCCGATCAGGTAGTGCGTGCTGTCGACCGATGCCACCCAGTCGCGCATGGCCTCGTTCATGGCGTCCTTCAGCGTCTGGCTGCCGGACTCGACCGCGACGACCTCGGCACCCAGCAGCTGCATCCGGGCCACGTTGAGCGCCTGCCGGTCGGTGTCGACCTTGCCCATGTACACCCGGCACTCCATCCCGAGCAGTGCCGCGGCCGTCGCCGTGGCCACGCCGTGCTGGCCGGCGCCGGTCTCGGCGATCACCCGGGTCTTGCCCATCCGCCGGGTGAGCAGGGCCTGGCCGAGCACGTTGTTGATCTTGTGCGAGCCGGTGTGGTTGAGGTCCTCGCGCTTCAGCAGGACGCGAGCGTTCCCGCAGTGGCGGCTGAACCGGTGGGCCTCGGTCAGCGGGGTGGGCCGGCCGGAGTAGTTGCGTCGCAGGTCGTCCAGCTCGGCCCAGAAGGCGGGATCCGCCGAGGCTGCGGTGAACTCCGCGTCGAGCTGGTCGAGGGCGGCGATCAGTGCCTCCGGCACGTAGCGGCCCCCGAAGATGTCGAAATGGCCCACGGGATCGGGCATGGGACGATCGGTCACCCGCCTATTCACTCACAATCGCGACGGGCAGTCATGCCAGCGACCGCAGGGCGGCGACGGCGGCGCCGGGATCGCCGTGCCGGACCAGGAGTTCGCCGACGAGGATCGCGTCGGCACCGGCGGCCCGCATCCGCTCCGCGTCGGCGACCGACAGGATGCCCGACTCGGCCACCTTCACCGCCCGGTCGCCGATGATCGCGGCCATCTGCTCGAAGTGGCGCAGATCCACCGCCAGCGTCTTCAGGTCGCGGTTGTTCACCCCGATCAGCCCGGCGTCGACGGCGAGAGCCCGGCGGACCTCGTCGGGGGTGTGGGTCTCCACCAGGGCGGTCATCCCGAGCCGGGAGGCGAGGCCGGACAGCTCGGCGAGCTCGTCCTGGCTCAGCGCAGCCACGATCAGCAGCACGAGGTCGGCCCCGTTGGCGCGGGCCTCCCACAGCTGGTAGGGGGTGACGACGAAGTCCTTGCGCAGCACGGGTGCCGGCACCGCGGCCCGGACCGCCCTCAGGTCGTCCAGCGATCCGCCGAACCGGCGTCCCTCGGTGAGGACGGAGATCGCGGCCGCTCCCCCGGCGACGTACGCGGACGCGAGCGCAGCCGGATCCTCGATCGCCGCCAGCGCGCCCTTGCTGGGACTGGAGCGTTTCACTTCGGCGATCACCGCCAGGCCCGGCGCCCGGAGGGCCGGTAGCGGGTCGAGTGCCGGCGGGACGCGGTTCGCGTGCGCCTGGAGGTCGCCCAGGGGAAGTGCGGACCTGCGCTCGGCGAGGTCCTCGACCACCCCGGCGATGATCTCGTCGAGGACGGTCATCGTCAGGACTGCCCGTAGCCCATCCGCCGCAGCACCGCGCCGGCAACGAGCGCGAGCACCAGCAGGACGCCGGCGATCCAGATCAGGGTGAGGTTGGGTCCGGTCACGAATGCCACGGCCCCAAGGGTGAAAGCGACGGCGGCGATGATGCTGCCGGTCCACGCGGCCGGGGTGCGCCCGTGGTGATACTCCTTGGGGGCAGCCGCGGCGCGCTCCACGCCTTCTACCATCGATGACTCCTCGAATCGTTACCGCCCTGTTATCAAGACCCCATCCTGACCGCTGAGCGACGGTTTGGCCAGCCCGGATGCGCAGCTTTGTGGAGCTGTTCAGGATTGAACGGCGTTCTCGCAGCCGGGTCCGGGATCAGCCGGCGGCTTCGCCGCCGAGCCGGACCAGCGAGCTGGCCTCCGCAACTGCGCTCAGCACCGCCCTGGCCTTGTTCGCGGCTTCGGCGTCCTCCTGCGCGGGGACGGAGTCCGCGACGACCCCGGCGCCGGCCTGGACGTAGGCCACGCCGTCGCGGATCACCGCCGTCCGGATGGCGATCGCGGTGTCGGAGTCCCCGGCGAGGTCGAAGTACCCCACCACTCCGCCGTACAGGCCGCGACGGCTGGTCTCGACGGCGTCGATGATCTCCATGGCCCGGACTTTCGGGGCGCCGCTGAGGGTGCCGGCCGGGAAGCAGCTCAGCGTGGCCTCGAGCGCCGTCCGCCCCTCGGCCAGCTCACCGGTGACCGCAGCCTCCAGGTGCATCACCTGGCTGTAGCGGCGCACCTTCATGAACTCGACGACGGTCACGCTGCCCGGCTTGCAGACCCGGCCCAGGTCGTTGCGGCCGAGGTCGACGAGCATCAGGTGCTCGGCGGCCTCCTTCGGATCGGCCAGCAGCTCGGCCTCCAGCGCGGCGTCGCTGGCCGCGTCGGCACCTCGCGGACGGGTGCCGGCGATCGGATGGGTGGTCGCCACTCCCCCGGTCACCGTGACCAGGGCCTCCGGGCTGGCGCCGACGATCGCGAACCCGTCCAGCCGCAGCAGGTACAGGTACGGGCTGGGGTTGGACCGGCGCAGCACCCGGTAGACGTCCAGGGCGTCGGCGGGGCAGTCGATCTCGAAGCGTTGGCTGGGGACGATCTGGAAGGCCTCGCCGGCCCTGATCGCCTCGATCGCCGTGCTCACCGCGGCCTGGTACTCCTCCGCGCTCCGCTGCCTCCGCACCGCCGGAACCGGGGCGTCCCGGCGTTGCGAGGCGAGGACGGGCTCGGGCGCCAGCAGGTCGGCGGCCAGTCGCTCCACCCGGGCCCGGGCGTCGGCGTAGGCGTCGGCGATCCGGTCGGGCGAGTCGTCGAAGTTGATGGCATTGGCGATCAGCCACACCTCGCCGGTGTGGTGGTCGAGGACGGCCAGCTCGGTGACGAGCATCAGGGCGAGTTCGGGCAGCTGCAGGTCGTCGGGATTGCCGTCCGGGAGCACTTCCAGCCTGCGGACCACGTCGTAGCCGAGATAGCCGACCAGGCCGGACGTGAGCGGCGGCAGGCCGTCGACGCGCGGCGTGTGCAGCAGTTCGAGGGTGCGGGCGAGCACCTGCAGCGGGTCGCCACCGGATGGCAGTCCGCCGATCGGGCGTCCCGTCCACTGCCAGGCGGCGGCACCGTCCACGGCGGTCAGGGTCGCGGCCGCGTTGACGCCGATGAAGGAGTACCGGCCCCAGACGCCGCCGGCGGCCGACTCCAGCAGGAAGGTGCCGGGACGGCGCCCGCACAGGCGGTGGTACAGGCCCACGGCGGTCAGGTCGTCGGCGAGCAGCCGGGTGTGGACGCTGACGACCCGGCGCTCGGCTCCGGCGGCGAGGAAGCCCTCCAGGTCGGGCCGGAGGTCGAGGTTCACCGGGCCTCCGCCAGCAGGACCGTCTCGTCGAAGCAGGTGGCCGCCCCGGTGTGGCAGGCCGGGCCGGTCTGGTCCACCCGGAGCAGGAGCGTGTCCCCGTCGCAGTCCAGCCGGACCTCGCGTACGGCCTGGGTGTTGCCGCTGGTCTCGCCCTTGACCCAGTACTGCTGCCGGCTTCGTGACCAGTAGGTGGCCCGGCGGGTGGCCAGCGTCCGCGCCAGCGCCTCATCGTCCATCCAGGCCAGCATCAGGACCGCGCCGCTCGTCGCGTCCTGCACGATGGCCGGCACGAGCCCGTCGGGGGTGCGCTTGAGCTGCCCGCTGATCCGGGGGTCGAGGTTCGTCACCGGCCCATTGTCAGCCAAGGTCGGCCACGTCGGCCAACCGGACGGCAGCGTCCGCGACGCCCGGGGTGGGACCACCGGCCAGCAGGACGACCGTGATCCTGCCCTCCGCCGCGTCCTGCTCGGCCCAGTCGACGGCGAGCGAGTCGATCAGCGAGCGTCCCAGCCCCGGTTCCTGCGAGGCCCGGGACGGCCGTGGCCCGGAGCGGCGTTCGGCGACCCGGAGGCACACCATCGAGCCGCGGTCGAGCCCGATCACCACCCGCGCCGATGCTGCACCGCCGTGCCGGACGGCGTTCAGCAGGATCTCGCGCAGCACCTCGACGGCCGCGTCGGCCACGTCCCGGCTGACGTCCAGCAGTTCCTCTGCCTGCGGCCGCAACTCCAGGCCGACCTGCAGCACCCCGGACCAGACGTCCGCGATCGAGGTCAGGCGTTCCCGCGGGGCTCCCGGCGGAGCGTTGTCGATCCAGGCGGCCAGGGTGAGGGTGTGCCGAACCTGCGCGATCACGGCGGGGTCGAGCGAGCCGCCGGCTTCCAGGGAGTCGCCGGCGGCGGACAGCACCAGGGCCGCGGCGGTCAGGTTCGCCTGGACGCGGCCGTGCAGGGCCATCGCCAGCCGGCGGCGCTGCGCCCAGAGTCGTTGCCGCGTCCGCCGCTGGTCCCATTGGGTCCGCCGGATCACGGCCCGGGCACGCGCCGCCTCCCGGGAGTGCACGAGCGTCGCCGCTGCGATCCCCCCGCTGCCGACGGTGACCAGGGCCGGCGCGAGGAGGGCTTCGAGCGAGCTGGCCGGCTGAAGGTCGCGGACCACCCACAGTGTGCCGAGGCCGATCGCGAACAGCATCAGGTAGCTCGCGGCGACGACGGCGACACCGACGTGGGCGCCGCTGCGCCGCAGCCTCGGCGCGAGCAGGAAGCGCGCCGGCACGAGGAGGGCGACCTGGATCGCCAGCCCGGCCAACCCGATCAGGCCGACCGGGCCGGCGTCGTAGGGCGGTGGGACGAGCTCCGCGGCCAGCACCATCGGCAGGCACAGCGCAGCCACGAGGAGGGGCTGGTACGGCGCCGCCTTCGGCCAGGCACGGATCACGGCGGGCACGATCTCGCGGCGACGCAGCCACAGTTCCTCCCGTGCGGGCGCGGCCAGCCCGGCCGGCATCGCCGCCAGCTCGTGGCTGGCCGGACGGACCAGGCGCGCCACCACGTCCTCGATGACGGCTACGGTGCCTCGCAGCTCCGCCTCGCCCAGCTGCGGCGTCAGCCGGGCCCGGATGTCCGCCAGCGCCGCCTGGGTGGTCGCCCTGACGGCTGCCAGCTCCTCGTCCGCCTCGGCCAGTCCGGCGGCGTCCTGTCTGCGGGTGCTGGACAGCCGGAGGTACTGGGCGGCGAGGTCGACCCGCTGCCTGCGCACCTGGCCGAGCCAGTGGACGACGAGGGCCGAGCCGGTGAGCCAGATCACGCTGCCCAGCACCCGGGACGGCGCCAGCCGGGCCCAGTCCGTCCAGAAGCCTGCTGTGGACGGAGTCAGCGCCACCCAGACGGCAGCCCGCAGCCCGCCCGCGACCGCGTACACCGACAGCGTCGGCCAGGCCCGGCCGCGCGTACCCCGGCACCACCTCGCCAGCAGCGGTTCGGCCAACCAAACGACGACGACGAGCTGCACCAGCACTCCGGGCACGCCCGCCCAGCCGGCCATCGCCGGCGGGCCGAGGCAGTCGGTCAGCAGGAACCACGGCGTGGGACCGAGGGCCACCAGCCACCCCGTCCCGGAGCGGCGCAGTGCCCGGCGTACGCGGATCGGCACTCCGCCCGGTGCCAGCAGGCCGGTCGACCTCACTGCGGATGGGGTCCGTGGGCGTAGTAGAGCTTCGCCAGCTGGACCCTGGGGTTCGTGCCCGGTCCCCGCGCCACCCCGAGGCGGGCGATCAGCCGCTGGACGACCTGCTCAACGCCGTGGGTGGAGGTGCCGCGCCGCGCGCCGATCTCGGCGTTGCTGTAGCCGGACGCGATCAGCCGCAGCACCTCGAGCTGGTCCGGGCTCAGGCCGCTGAGCGGGCCGGTCGGAGTGGTGTCGTCGCGACGGGGGCGCTCGTCGGCGAGCACCTCGCCGATGGTGTCCAGGACCAGGCTGGCCTCGCCCAGGGACCGCTTGTGCAGGTACGCGGCCCGGGCCGGGATCAGCTGCGGGTCGACGCCGAGGACGCCGGGCGACGGGGCGTTGGTCAGCACCACCAGGGCGATCCCGGGCATCACCTGGTCGGCGTAGGTGAGCACCTCGACACCGCCCGGGCCGTCACCGAGGTCCAGATCGACCAGCAGTGCGTCCGGGTCGAACTCCGGCAGGGCCGCGATCGCCTCCGCCGCGCCGCTCACGCCCCGGGCCTCGAACCCCCCGTTCTGGAGCAGCGAGAGCACCAGTGCGCGGATCAGCGGCTCGTCCTCGACGACGAGGACGCGGCGGGCTGGAGGCTCGGCCGTCATCTCGCTCCTGACTTCGGGATTCGGGCATCGTCTCACCGACCGGTCGGCGCGGCGCGACCCGACAATGGTGTCGCCAGCAGTCCAGCCCGCAGGAGCGGTACGCAATTGACGCAGACGGGCTGAGAGAATGGGCGCCATGCGTGCATACAACTTCTCTGCAGGTCCGGCCATGCTCCCCCTCGATGCCCTCAAGGTCGCCCAGTCCGAGCTCACGGACTGGCAGGGCTCGGGCATGTCCGTGCTCGAGGTGTCGCACCGCGGCAAGGCGTTCGTCGAGTGCGCAGCCGAGACCGAGGCGCTGTTCCGGGAGATCCTCGGCGTGCCCGACAACTACCGGGTCCTCTTCCTGCAGGGCGGCGCGAGCGGTCAGTTCGACGCCATCCCGCTGAACCTGACGGCTCCCGGCGACCGGGTGGCCTTCCTCAACACCGGCCAGTGGTCGGCGAAGGCGATCAAGGCCGCCAAGGCCCAGGGGCTCGGCGTCGACGTGCTCGCCGACCAGGCCGCGTCGAACTACACCGACACCCCGGCCGCGGGGAGCTTCACCGTCGACCCGGCCGCGAGGTACCTGCACTACACGCCCAATGAGACCATCGGCGGGGTCGAGTTCGGCTACGTCCCTGACGCCGGCGAGGTACCGCTGGTCGCCGACGTGAGTTCTACGATCCTGTCCCGGCCGCTGGACGTGTCGAGGTTCGGCCTGCTCTACGGCGGCGCCCAGAAGAACATGGGCCCGTCCGGCCTGGCCGTGGTGGTCGTCCGCGACGACCTGGTCGGGCACGCCCGCCCGGGGACGCCGTCCATCTGGGACTACCGGCAGATGGCCGAGTCGGACTCGATGCTGAATACTCCCCCGACCTTCGGGATCTACCTGCTCGGCCTGATCCTGAAGTGGGTCAAGGACCTCGGCGGGCTGGCGGCGATGGCCGAGCGCAACCAGGCGAAGGCGGACGCCCTGTACGGCTACATCGACGCGTCCGACTACTACTCGAACCCCGTCGCGCTCGATTCCCGCTCGTGGATGAACGTGCCGTTCCTGCAGGCGAACCCGGACCTGGACAAGACGTTCGTCGCCGAAGCTGCTGCGGCCGGGCTGACGAACCTCGCCGGTCACCGGTCGGTGGGCGGAATGCGGGCGAGCATCTACAACGCGATGCCGATCGAGGGCGTGACCGCGCTGATCGACTTCATGACCGACTTCGCGCGTCGCAACGGCTGAGGTGGCGCCGATGACGTACCGGATCAAGACGCTCAACGCGATCAGCAGGGTCGGGCTGAACCGGCTCCCCGAGGGTGATTACGAGGTCGGCGGCGACGTCGAGCACCCGGACGCGCTGCTGCTCCGTTCGGCGAGCCTGCACGGGGTGGAGATCCCCGGCTCGGTCCTGGCGGTGGCCCGCGCGGGCGCCGGGACGAACAACATCCCGGTCGCCGAGTACTCGGCCCGAGGCATCCCGGTGTTCAACACGCCCGGGGCGAACGCGAACGCGGTGAAGGAGCTGGTCGTCGCGGCGATCTTCCTGGCCGCCCGCAACATCGTCCCGGCTGCGGCGTTCGCTCACCGCCTCGACGGGGACGCCGAGAGCATGGACAAGGCCGTCGAGGCGGGCAAGAAGCAGTTCGTCGGCTTCGAGTTGCCCGGACGGACGCTCGGCGTGATCGGGCTCGGTGCCATCGGGGTCGAGGTCGCCAACGCGGCGATCGGGCTGGGCATGAAGGTGCTCGGCTACGACCCGGCGATCACCGTCGAGCACGCCTGGAACCTGTCCAGCAAGGTCGAACGCGTGACGAACCTGGACGGGCTGCTGAAGCGGGCCGACATCGTCACCGTCCACGTCCCGCTGGTGGAAGCCACCCGCGGCCTGATCGGGGCCGGCCAGCTGGCGCTGATGCGCAAGTCGGCGGTGCTGGTGAACTTCTCCCGCGGTCCGATCGTCGTCCAGGACGCCGTGATCGATGCGCTGGAGAGCGGTGCCCTGCGCGGCTATGTCTGCGACTTCCCGTCCCCGGAGCTGAACAAGCGCGACAAGGTGGTCACCCTGCCGCACCTGGGCGCCTCGACCAACGAGGCGGAGGAGAACTGCGCCTACATGGCTGCCGAGGAGCTGAAGGGCTACCTGGAGCAGGGCACGATCGCGAACTCGGTGAATTTCCCGAACGCCGAGCTCCCCCGCTCCGAGGGGACCAGCCGGCTGGCCATCGCCAACTCCAACGTGCCGAACATGGTCGGCCAGATCTCCACGCTGCTGGCCGAGGCCGGGCTGAACATCGCCGACCTGCTGAACAAGTCGCGCGGCGAGCTGGCCTACACCCTGGTCGACGTCGAGGGCCAGGTTCCGGACAGCCTGGTCGACGAGATCCGCGCGATCGGCGGGGTGCTGTCGGCCCGGCTGATCTGATTCCTCGGGTCAAGGCGTCAGCGACCCGGTCAGCCGATCAGGTCGTCACCGGCGAACGGCACCAGGTAGCGGTCGGTGGCCAGGTGCATCGGTTCCAGCGGCACACCCAGGCTGCGGGCGGCCTCGGCGAGGCCCCGGGCCCAGGCCCGGTCGTCGTCGTCCATCGGCTGCGATCCCGGACGAGCGAGCAGGATGGCGATCCCGAAGTCGCCGTCGAGGAGTGACAAGGCGCTGATCAGCCCTTCGACTCCCTCTGTCGTCGGGCGGGCGGGAATCTCGCTGACTTCGTGCAGGGTGCGCAGCGCATGGCGTTCCTCGTCCAGGAAGAAGAAGTACAGCCGGCGTCCGGTGAAGCCGAGCGGGCTCATCAGCTCCTGCCAGTAGCGGTGCAGGTCGGACGCGGTGAGGATCGGCTTGGCCAACAGGTCATTGTTCATGCCCGGACATTGTGGGCAAGCGCGGACGGATCGGGTCACTATCCACAGGGCCAATTCTCGGGCCCGCCCGGCCACCACCCTCCGGAGCCTTCTGGTAGGACTGAACACCTCGCCGCCAAGGAGGGATCATGGCTGAGCCGCCCATCCCGGACGCGTTCCGGGTCGGCCTGGAGTGGGGCGTGGCCGGCGCCCGGGCGAGTCGGGCCGGCGTGGCTGTCGTCGTGGACGTGCTCAGCTTCTCCACCTCGGTGTGCATCGCCGTCGAGCGGGGCATGCACGTCCACCCGTACGCCTGGAAAGGAACCGGAGCCGAGGAGTTCGCGAGTCGTCACCACGCGGTCCTGGCCGTCGGGCGGCTCGAGGCGACGGTTGACGGGGCGCCGGCGGTGCCGTCGCTGTCTCCGGCCGGGCTCCTCGTCTGCCCGCCGGTTCCCCGGCTCGTGCTGCCGTCCCCGAACGGCTCGACGATCGCAGCGGCGCTCCAGGACGCCGGCGCCACCGTCCTGGTCGGCTGCCTGCGCAATGCGGCGGCGGTGGCGGAGCGACTGGCGACGGAGCTGGACCGCGGAGCCAGCGTTGTCGTCATCGCCGCGGGTGAGCGCTGGGGAGGGGACGGCTCACTGCGTCCGGCCCTGGAGGACCAGCTGGGTGCCGGCGCCGTACTGTCAGCGCTCGCCAGCCTCGGCTACGGCGCGGCGATGAGTCCCGAGGCGTCCGCCGCGGCCGGCCTGTTCCAGGCAGCCGGATCCCGCCTGCCCGAGTGGCTCACCCACTGCGTGAGCGGCCGGGAGCTCATCGACGGGGGCTTCGACTCCGACGTCGAGGTCGCATCCGCGCTCGACGTGTCGCGGACCGTGCCCGCCTTGAGCGGCGGTTGGTTTCGCGGCGACTGCTCGTGACCGCGCGGGCACTCAGAACCCGTGCGTGCTCAACGACAGCGGCGCCCTCGCCGCGAGCGATCGCAGCACCTCTCGCTCGTAGTCAGGGACCATCGCGGGCAGGTCGTCGAGACGATGCCAGGCGATCCCGGCACACTTCGCAGGCTCCAGCACGCGGGGTTCGCCGGACCACACTGAGGCGGAGAAGAACCAGTCGACTCGCTGCTCCTGAGGGTCGTCGGTGCCGTCCGTGCGCTGCATGACGGTGAGCGGAGTCAGGTCAGCCTCCCGAACCATCACGCCCAGCTCTTCGGACGCCTCCCGAACCGCGCAACCGGCAGCGGTCTCGCGCAACTCGATGTGGCCGGCCGCGCCAGCCACCCAGTAGCCGTCGAGGTATCCCGTTCCGCATCGTTGCTGCAACAAGACCTCATGGCCACGCGTGAGATACAGGTACGCGGCGGGAACGACGCGAAAGCGATCCATTCGGGTTCCTTCGAGGTTTGCGCCAACCGGACGGGGCATCCGCCCGTGGCTAGCCGCCCTGGTCGGGTAGGTGGGTTGCGCCGATCTCCGCGATCGCGGCCTCCATGAGCTCGGTCATCCTGGGTCCGCCGTGCCCCTCTTCGACGACGTGGAGAACGCTACCGGGCCACGCCCGGTGGAGCAGCCACGCCGACTCGAGCGGCAGGCTGATGTCGCGACGCCCGTGGACGATCACCCCGGGCAGGTGCTGGACGCGTGCCATTCCCGGGAGGATCCCCTCGCCGCCGAAGCCGCTGTGCGACCAGTAGTGCGTGACGAGGGTGGCGAAGACGAGTTGGTGGGAATCGGTGCTGACGCTGAGTCGCGGCACGAATCCGTCCACCAGCGAGACGTGCACGTCCTCCCACCGGCACCAGGAACGAGCCGCCTGGAGACGTTCGGCGCTTGTGCCGGAGCCGAGCACCCGCGCGTAGGCGTCCACGATGCGCTCGCCGTCGCGCCGCTCGACCGCCTGCGCGAACCGCTCCCATTCCTCGGGGAAGAAGCGGCCCATCCCCTCGGTGAGCCACTCGACTTCCCGGGCGGTTGTGAAGGGGACGGCGACCACGACGAGCCCGAGCACCCGGGCTGGATGCGCCTGTGCGTAGAGCAGAGCCAGTGTGGCGCCCCACGAGCCGCCGGCGACGATCCAGCGCTCGATGCCCAGGTGCTCGCGCAGCTCCTCGATGTCGGCGATCAGTTGTGGCGTGTTGTTGTGCCTCAGGGCACCCGGCTCGGTCGCGAGCGGAGTGCTGCGGCCGCAGCCGCGCTGGTCGAAGCTGATCCCCAAATAGGTATTCGGATCCTGTCTTCGGGCAAAGCCGCCGGACGTTCCCGAGCCGGGACCACCGTGCAGGTGCAGGACCGGGATGCCCTCAGGATTTCCAGAGGTGAGCCAGAAGATGCGCGCCCCATCGCGCATCACGAGGATGCCGTCGTGATCCGGGGCTGCGTCGAACGGCACGGAACGTATCGTACGAGGCGCCCGCGACGACCCGGCGCGAACCCCGGCCGAACGGTGAACGAATGTTCGATTCAGTTGCACGTATTCCCGTGCTGACAAGCCCCGATAGGGCCGGATTCGGGCTCGACTGTCAGAGGCGACTGCCACGATGGAGCTGTGATCGAGACAGTGGTCGAGCGGGAGGCTCCGGCGATGGAGCGGCTGCAGGTCGCCCTCGCCATGGAGTCGGCTGCCCAGGCGGCCAAGGCTCGGGCGATCCTCGATCTGGCTCTCGAGCATGACTGGCGCGAGGGCGACGAGTTCGAGATGGTCGGGCCGCGGCCTGTCCGGATCGGCGGCGACGGCAGCCCGCTGGTGGACGAATCCCTGCCCCTGGAGATCGCCGCACTGACCGCCACGTCCGTGACGAGTGCCACTCTGCTGATTCGCGACATCGTGAACCTGCACAGTCGGCACCCGTCGGTCTGGGCCGCCGTCCAGGACGGCCGGGTTGCGCTCTGGCGGGTCCGGCAACTCTCTCAACTCGCCGACACCTTCGAACTCGGCTACGGCGAATGCCTCCTTGTCGACGCCAAGGTTGAGCCCTTGCTGGGCCGGCTCGGGTGGGGACGGATCCTTGCCCGGTTCCGCGCCGCCATCGTCCAGGTCGCGCCCGCCAAGGTCACGGCGCACACCGACCGGGCACGGCGTTCCCGTCACGTCCGCACCGGCGTCTCCGAAGACGATCCGTCCCTGGGCTGGATGTCCGCCCTCGCCGACACCGGCGACATGCAGGCGTTCGAACACCTCCTCGGGCTGGTCACGAAAGCGCTGATCGAGCACGGAGACACCGACCCGACTGACGTGGTCCGCTCCAAAGCCCTGGGACGGCTCGCCGACCCGGAGGGCGTCCTGGCCCTGTTGGACGGTGTCGACGACTCGATCCCGTCGGCGCAGCGGACCGAGAAGCGCAGCCGACGCCGGCACGCCCCGGTCGCACAGGTGTACGTCCACCTCAGCCCGGACACCCTCGAGGACGGCGGGCCCGTCCGCATCGAGAGGATCGGCCCGGTTCTCGTCGACGAACTCAGCCACGTCGTCGGCCACCACCGGATCAAGCTCACGCCTGTGGTTCACGTCCACGACGCCGAACCCGTCGTCGACGCGTACGAGATCCCCGATCCGATCCGCCAGTCCGTGCTCAACCGCGACCGCTACGAGGTCTTCCCCTTCTCCTCTCGCGAAGCCCGCAGTTGCGATCTCGACCACACCGTCCCCTACGTCACCGGCGAACCGGGCCAGACCCGTCCCTCGAATCTCGGCCCGCTCGCCCGCCGCGCCCACCGCGGCAAGACCCATGCCGGCTGGAAGCTCGAACAACCGCGCCCGGGAGTCTTCCGGTGGACGTCACCCCGCGGCCAGACCTACCAGGTCGGACCAGACGGCACCCACATCCTCGGCCCTGCAGGGCCCACCAGCCGAGCCGGCCCCGTCGAACGATTCCTGCGCTGGGAACCCGGACGAAGACCGGACCAGTCAAAGGATGGCTGACGATGGGAAGCTCGTGAGGGCCGATTTCCCAGGCCACTGCATTCGTCTCAGACGTAGGATCCGGTCATGCAATCTGACGACTCCATCGACGACGATGCCGAGCGTCGGAAGGAACACTTTCGTCGCTCGAATCCATGGTGGTCCCAGGTGCTCAATGGGATTCCCCTGGCCAGACGGCTGTTGCCTGCTCGTTATCGTCAGGTTGAGACGTGGGGGTCATTTTCCTATGACCCCGAGCGGAGAGATCCAAAGGCGAGATAGCAGGCACGCGCCCATCGCTGGACAACCAGCCGCGCGGTGAGGGTCAGCCTGCCGCCAGCCACTGACGCGCGAGCCGGATCCGGGCCTCCACCTGCTCGGTGGTGGCCTGCCCCAGCGGCGGACCGCCAGCCTCCCGGCGGAGGCCGGCGTGGACGTGGCTGTGCGGGATGCCACGCACCCGCGCAACCTGCGACACCAGCGAGTTGAGTTCCTTGCGGCTGCCTTCCAGCGCGCGGAACAGGCTCTGCTCGGCGGTCTCCCGCTCCCGCTTCGCGGCCCGGTCGCGCCGCGCGAGTTGGCGTCGCTGCCGATCGGCCAGCAGCGCTCCCACCTGGTCGGGCTCCAGCAGGCCCGGCAGACCGAGGTACTCCGCCTCCTCGGCGCTGTCCGGCTCGACCTGCAGCCCGTACGCGTGCGCGTCGAACAGCACGTGGTCGAACGCGGCCACCGCCTCCAGCGTCTCCTGCTCACCCTCCAGCTCGGGCAGCCGCCGGGTCCGGTTCGCCTCGGCCATCAGTTCCTCGCTGGCCGCCCACACGTCCTCGTCGTGCTTCGGCTTGCCGAGGACGTGGTCCCGCTGCCGCTCCAGCGCGCTCGCGTGCGCCAGCAGGATCGGCACGGTGGGCAGGAACACGCTGGCCAGCTCTCCCCGCCGGCGGCTGCGGACGAAGCGGCCGACCGCCTGCGCGAAGAACAACGGCGTCGACGTCGCGGTCGCGTAGACGCCCACCACCAGGCGCGGCACGTCCACCCCCTCCGACACCATCCGGACGGCGACCATCCAGCGATCCTCGGAGTCCGCGAACTCCTCAATGCGGCGGCTGGCGCCGGCGTCGTCGCTGAGCACCAGGCTGGGACGCTGTCCGGTGAGCTGTTCGAGGGCCCGCGCATAGGCGCGGGCCTGTCTTTGGTTGGTGGCGATCACCAGCCCTCCGGCGTCCGGGAGGTGCCGGCGCACCTCGGTCAGCCGCCGGTCCGCCGCGGCCAGCACCGCACCGATCCACTCCCCCGACGGGTCCAGCGCCGTCCGCCACGCCTGCGCGGTCACGTCTTTCGTCAACGGCTCGCCGAGATTCGCAGCGAGCTCATCGCCGGCCCGGCTCCGCCAACGCATCCCGCCGCCGTAGGCCAGGAACACCACCGGGCGCACGACGTGGTCGCGCAGCGCCTCGGCGTAGCCGTAGGTGTAGTCGGCGACCGAGCGGCGGACGCCGTCCGCCTCTTCGACGTAGCGGACGAACGGGATCGGCGTAGCGTCAGAACGGAACGGTGTGCCGGTCAGCCCCAGCCGCCGGGTAGCCAGCCGGAAGGCCTGTTCGACCGCCTCACCCCAGCTCAACGCGTCCCCGGCATGGTGGATCTCGTCGAAGATGACCAGCGTCCGTTTCGCCACCGTCCGCGCTTCCCAGATGTGCGTCGCGGCCGCGACGCCCGCATAGGTGACGGCCTGGCCGTGGTACTGCCGGGACCGTCCGCGCCGGGCCCCTCCGGCCAGCCCGGGATCCACGTGCAGGCCGACCCGAGACGCCGCTTCGGCCCACTGGACCTTCAGGTGCTCGGTCGGCGTGACCACGATCAGCTGCTCGATCTGACGGGACGCCAGCAGCTCCGAGGCCACCCGCAGCGCGAACGTGGTCTTGCCCGCCCCCGGCGTGGCGACAGCGAGAAAGTCCGTCTGGTCGAGCTCCCGGTAGCGGGCCAGCGCCTCCACCTGCCACGCCCGGAGCTTGGCCGCCGTCCCCCAGGGCGCGCGCCCGGGGAAGGCCGGTGACAGCTGGTCGACCGACGTCGGGTTCGGAACGCTCACTCGGCCGTCCGGTGCCAGCGCAGCGCGAGCAGCGCGATCGCGATGCCCACCACGTCGGCGGTGAAGTCGAAGATGTCGCCGTCGCGGCCGGGCACGAAGGCGTACTGGATGATCTCGCTCAACGCGGCGTACACCACGAACACCCCGGCCCACAGCCACTTCCGCCCGGTCAACCGGCCCAGGAGGTACACCGGCAGGCCGAACATCGTTGCATGAATCACTTTGTCGACATACAGCGGCTCGGGCACCGAGGCGTTCCCCGGTGAGAACAGGCCGACGGCCTGCACGACGAGGACGACCGCCAGGAACCACCACAACGCCCGGCGGTCGCCCGTCGGCAGCGGTTCGGCCGGCGACACCGGGACGCCGGGGCTCAGGTCGATCTCGTCGGGTGAGTCCGGATGCTGCTCAGGCAAGGCGCTCCAGGATCAGCTCGCGGACCCGGGCCGCGTCCGCCTGCCCGCGCAGATCCTTCATCACCGCACCGATCAGCGCGCCGGCAGCCTGCAGCTTGCCGTCGCGGATCTTCGCGGCCACGTCGGGGTTCGCTGCGATCACCGCGTCCACGGCCGCGGAGAGCGCGCCGTCGTCCGAGACCACGACCAGGCCCCGGGACGCCACCACGGCGGCCGGCTCGCCCTCCCCGGCGAGGACGCCGTCGATCACCTGCCGGGCCAGCTTGTCGTTCACCGTCCCTGCGTCGACGAGCGCCTGCACGGCCGCGACCTGGGCGGGCGTGATCGCGAGTTCGGCCAACTCGATGCCGGCCTCGTTCGCGCGCCGGGCAAGCTCGGTGAGCCACCACTTCCGCGCGGCGGCAGGCGTCGCTCCGGCAGCCACCGTCGCCTCGATCAGGTCCAGCGCGCCGGCGTTCACGACGTCCTGCAGTTCGGCGTCGGTGAAGCCCCACTCGGCCTGCAGCCTGGCGGCGCGGATCCCGGGCAGCTCCGGCAGGGTCGCCCGCAGCTCCTCCACCCACGCCGCCGACGGCGCGACCGGAACCAGGTCGGGCTCGGGGAAGTAGCGGTAGTCCTCGGCCTGCTCCTTCGAGCGTCCCGGCGTGGTGTAGCCCTCCTCGTGCCAGTGCCGGGTCTCCTGCGTGACCCGTCCGCCGGAGCTGAGCACGGCCGCCTGACGGCGGATCTCGTAGGCCAGCGCCGCCTCGATGCTCCGCAGCGAGTTGACGTTCTTAGTCTCGGTGCGCAGGCCCAACGGGCTGGTGCTCGACGGTCTCAGCGAGATGTTCGCGTCGCAGCGCAGCGATCCCTGCTCCATCCGGACGTCCGAGACGCCGAGGCTGAGCATCAACTCCCGCAGGAACGCGACGTAGGCCTTGGCGACCTGGGGCGCCTTCGCTCCCGTCCCGGTGATCGGCCTGGTGACGATCTCGATCAGCGGGGTGCCCGCGCGGTTGTAGTCGACCAGCGAGTACTCGGCGTCCCCGATCCGGCCGGACGCGCCGGCGTGGGTGAGCTTGCCGGCGTCCTCCTCCATGTGGGCGCGCTCGATCTCGATCCGGTAGGTCTCGCCGTCCAGTTCGAGGTCCACCCAGCCGTCGTACGCGATCGGCTCGTCGTACTGCGAGGTCTGGAAGTCCTTGGTCATGTCCGGGTAGAAGTAGTTCTTCCGCGCGAACCGGCACCACGGCGCGATCGTGCAGTTCAGCGCCAGGCCGACCCGGATCGCCGACTCGATCGCCTTCGCGTTGACTACGGGCAGCGAGCCGGGCAGGCCCAGGCAGACCGGGCAGGTACGGGTGTTCGGCTCGCCGCCGAAGACGTTGGCGCAGCCGCAGAACATCTTGGACGCGGTGTTCAGCTCGACGTGCACCTCCAGTCCGAGGACGGGATCGAACGTGGCCAGGGCCTCGTCGTAGTCGAGGAGACGGTCTGTCATCGCATGCTCCCAACCCCGAGATAGGCCCCGGACGGCGAGTCGGCCAGGTGGTCGAGCAGCGTGCCTCCCCAGCGCTTGGTCAACTCAGCCTCCAGGGCCGCCGCCACCCGGTAGAGCCGGTCGTCGGCCATCACCGGGGCCATCACCTGGAAGCCGACCGGCAGGCCGTCGTCGGGGCTCAGCCCGCACGGCACCGAAATGCCGCAGTTCCCGGCGAGGTTGGACGGGATCGTGCACAGGTCGGCCTTGTACATCGCCAGCGGATCGGCCGTCCGCTCGCCGATCCGGAAGGCCGTGGTCGGCGTCGACGGCGAGACCAGCACATCGGTCCTCGCGAAGGCGGCGTCGAAATCGCGCTTGATCAGCGTGCGCACCTTCTGCGCGGAGCCGTAGTAGGCGTCGTAGTAGCCGGACGACAGGGCGTACGTCCCGAGGATGATCCGGCGCTTGGCCTCGGCCCCGAAACCGGCGCCGCGGGTCAGGTTCATCACCTCTTCGGTGCTGTTCACCCCGTCGTCGCCGACGCGCAGGCCGTAGCGCATCGCGTCGAAGCGGGCCAGGTTCGAGCTGACCTCGCTGGGCATGATCAGGTAGTACGCGGCCAGGGCGTACTCGAAGCTCGGGCAGGAGACCTCGACGATCTCCGCGCCCAGTGACTCCAGCACCGCCAGCGCCTCGGAGAACCGCTGCTCGACGCCGGGCTGGTAGCCCTCACCGCCGAGTTCCTTCACCACCCCGATGCGCATGCCGGTCACATCGGCAGCCCGCGCGGCTCCGACGACGTCCGGCACCGGCGCGTCGATGGAGGTCGAGTCGCGCGGGTCGTGGCCGGCGATCACCGAGTGCAGGAGTGCGGCGTCCAGGACCGTGCGGGCGCAGGGACCCGGCGTGTCCAGCGAGGACGCCATCGCGACCACGCCGTAGCGGGACGTGCCGCCGTAGGTGGGCTTGACCCCGACCGTCCCGGTCACCGAGGCGGGCTGCCGGATGGAGCCGCCGGTGTCGGTGCCGATCGCCAGCGGCGCCTCGAACGCGGCCAGGGACGCCGCCGAGCCGCCCCCCGAGCCGCCGGGGACGCGGTCGTTGTCCCAGGGGTTGTGGGTGGTGAAGAAGCCCGAGTTCTCGGTGGAGGAGCCCATCGCGAACTCGTCCATGTTCGTCTTGCCGAGCACGACGACGCCGGCCGCGCGCAGCTTCTCGGCGATGGTCGAGCTGTACGGCGGCGACCATCCTTCGAGGATCCGCGAGCCGCAGGTCGTCGGCATCCCGGTGATCGTGAAGATGTCCTTCATCGCCAACGGGACTCCGGCGAGCGGGCTCAGGGCCTCGCCGGCCGCGCGCCTGGCGTCGACCGCGTCCGCCGCCGCCAGGGCGCCTTCGGCGTCCACGTGCAGGAACGCCTTGACGCTGCCGTCCACTGCCTGGATCTGGTCAAGGTGTGCCTGGGTGACCTCCCGGGCGCTGACCTCGCCGGACGCGATGACCCCGGCCAGGTCGGCCGCGGACGTCCTCAGCAGGCTCACTGCTCCTCCCCCAGGATCCGGGGAACGCGGAACCGTCCGTCCTCGGTGGCCGGTGCTGCGGCGAGCACGGCTTCGGCCGGCAGGGACGGCTGGACCTCGTCGGCCCGGAAGACGTTGACCAGGTCGAGCGCATGGGAGGTGGGCGGGATGTCGTCCCCGGCGACCTCGGACACCGTGGCCACCGCGGCCAGGATCACCTCCAGCTGCGGCGCCAGCGTCTCCGTCTCCTCCGCGGTGAGCCGGATGCGCGCCAACTCGCCGAGCCTGGCCACCTCGGCAGCGGTGATTGCCACGGATGTTCTCCTGTCGCCGACGGCCTGGGCACCGTGCCGCGGCCAGAGGCTCACAATACCGGCGCCCTGGCCCGGCCCCGGCTCCGGCCGCCGATTTGACGCCCCTGTAACAACGATGCGCAAGACTGTTCGACGTGTTCCTCGTTCGCGTCGCCCTGCCCGACCGTCCCGGCTCCCTCGGAGCGGTGGCCTCGGCCATGGGCCAGTTGAACGCCGACATCAACGCGGTCGAGATCGTCCAACGCTACGAGGGTTACGCGATCGACGACTTCATGGTCGAGCTCCCGTCGGCGTCTCCGGCCGACGCGCTGGTGACCGTGTGCGAGTCCGTTCCCGGGGTCGAAGTGATCTGGGTGTCGCACTATCCGGAGGCCTGGGGACTCCAGGCGGACGTGGACGTGCTCAACGCCATGACCGAGGATCCCGAGCACGCGGAGGAGATCCTCACCCTGCAGGCCCCCGCGGTGTTCCGGGTCAGCTGGGCCGTCCTGGTCGACGCCGAGTCCGGGACCATGCTGGCCAGGTCAGAGCTCGCCCCCGACCTCGATGCAGCCGGTGTCGCCGCGCTCGGGCCGCTCGACGAGCTGCGGTCCGGAGAGCTTCGGGACGGATGGATTCCCGGATGGCCCGAAGCGCTGGTCGCGGTCGCGCCGCTGCGCCGCAACGCCGCCATCGTGCTCGCCCGCCGTGGCGGTCCGGAGTTCATCAAGTCCGAACTCGCCCGGCTGGGGCACCTGGCGGCGCTGGCCCTGTAGAAGCCCATCGCTGGCGAGTCAGCTACACCTGCACTGTCGATCGGCAGCCTCCTCGTCCGTCGTGAGGGTGAAGGAGGTTCCACCATGATCACCAGTCACGCCACATTCGTCCTGCTCGCCGAGCGCCGGGCGCCCCGCCGTCCGGGCGGCCTCGAGCCGCCGACCACCAGGCGCATCGAACGGCTCTGCTCCCGGGTCCGGGCCATCCTCGGCGTTACCGGGGGGTTCCGTCGCGACCCAGGTCCGCTTAGCGTTGCCCGCACCGATGTCGATCCGGCGCCGGCCCGTTCGTCGTAGGGGCACAGAGAAAGGAACCAGCCATGGAATACGTGCTGTTCTACACGAACGGGACTGACCCGCAGCCCTACGTCGCGGAAGAGGACAACATCGCCGAGTGGGTGGACGACCTGATCGCCCGCGGCGTCTCCGAGTTCGGCGAGCGGTTGCGTCCCGGCCAGGACGCCACCACCGTCCGGGTGCGGGACGGGAAGGTGCTCGCCACCGAAGGGCCCTACACCGAGGCCAAGGAGTGGATCGCCGGCTTCGACGTCATCGACTGCGCAGACCTGGACGAGGCCATCGAGATCGCGTCCCGGCATCCCGGGGCCCGCTGGGGGACGGCGGAGGTGCGGCCGTTCGTCGTCTGGCCGGACGCCGACGAGGACAGCCGGGTCGTGCCGCCGGGGCTCCCGGAGCGACCGGCGAAGGGCCAGCGCTACGTGATGTTCGTGTGCGTCGACCCGTCCGGACCGGACGGGCCGGGCGGTGACGTCGAGCCGTGGGTCGAGGAGATGGACGGCCGCGGCGTCCGGCTGTTCGGGGATGTGCTGCGGCCGCCCGCCGACGCCGTCCTGGTCCGGTCCCGGGACGGCCACACCCTGGTGACGGACGCGCCGCTGAGCGAGGGCAAGGAGTGGATCGCCGGCTTCGACTTCATCGAGGTCGGCGGCCTGGACGAGGCGGTGCAGGTCGCCGCGGCCCATCCGATGGCCAACACCGGGGTCATCGTGCTCAGCCCGGTCTGGGATCTCGACCCCTACGAGGACCACGTGGCCCGCGAGGTCCGCGAAGCGGTCGACCGCGAGTCGCGCATCGAGCCTGCCGTCGGCGGCGCCTCCTGAACGCGGACGCCTCGGCGCCGACGGCCGGGTCCGACCCGGTCGTCGGCGCGGCGGTGCGCGCGGCCTTCGAGAGCGACTGGGCGCGGATCGTCGCCACCCTCATCCGGGTCACCGGCGACTGGGACGTGGCCGAGGAGGCCGCTGCCGGCGCCTTCGAGCGGGCGCTGGTCACCTGGCCGCGCGACGGCGTCCCCCGCAATCCGGGCGCCTGGCTGACGACCGCGGCCCGGAACCTCGCCCTCGACCGGCTGCGTCGGCGCGGCGTCGAGACCACGAAGCTGAAGGAGTGGGCGGCGATGGAGGAGGCCGAGGGACGCCACGACCCCACCGAGGTCGTCGTCGGTGAGCCGGAGTGGGACGACCGGCTGCGGCTGATCTTCACCTGCGCGCACCCGGCTCTGCCGCTGGAGGCACGCGTGGCCCTCACGTTGCGCACGGTCGGTGGGCTGACCACCGGCGAGGTCGCCCACGCCTTCCTTGTCAGCGAGTCGACGATGGCTCAGCGGATCGTCCGCGCCAAGGCCAAGATCGGCAACGCCGGGATCCCGTATCGCGTGCCGCCACCGGCGGCCCTGCCCGAGCGCCTCAGCGGTGTGCTGGCCGTTCTCTACCTGATCTACAACGAGGGCTACACCGCGTCCTCCGGTGCGAGCCTCCAGCGGGCGGACCTCGCCGTGGAGGCGATCCGGCTCACCCGGCTGCTGGTCGGATTGCTGCCTGACGCCGAGGCCGCCGCACTGCTGGCGCTGATGCTGCTCCAGCACGCCCGTTCGTCGGCCCGGGTGGACGCCCACGGTGACCTGGTCGCGCTGGAAGAGCAGGACCGGTCGCTGTGGGACGCCACCGAGGTCGCCGAAGGGCTGGCGCTGCTGGCCGCGCCGACGAGCCAGCGTGGCTCGTACCGGGTGCAGGCCGAGATCCAAGCCGTCCATGCGCGGGCGCGGAGCGCCGCCGACACCGACTGGCCGTCGATCCTGAGGCTGTACGACGAACTGCCGGTGACACCGTTCATCGAGCTGAACCGCGCCATCGCTCTCGGGATGGCGGCCGGGCCCGAGACCGGGCTGCGCGCGCTGGACATCCTCTCCGCGTCCGGGGAACTGGAGGGCCATCATCTGCTGCCCGCCGCCCGCGCCGACCTCTGCCGGCGGTCGGGACGGCTCGGCGAGGCTGCGCAGTTCTACCGGGACGCGATCGGACTGGCTCCGACCGAGCCGGAACGCCGCTACCTCGAACGCCGGCTCGCGTCCCTGGGCTGAGCTGGGCCGGTCAGCGAAGCAGCGTCCACATCCAGTAGCCGTAGCCCAGCAGGACGGCGAGCCCGACGACCAGCGCCCCGATCGCGAACCAGCGGCCACGCTTCTTGGACCGGGTGTTGGGCACGTCGAGCGGGCCCCACTCCCCCATCACCGGACGCACCCGCGGCGGGGCGCCCTCGTTGAGGTTGAGGTTCGAGTTCAGGCCTTCGGGCACGGTCAGATCCTACTGACCGCTCCCAGCGGCCACCGCGTCCGAGCCCCCGGCGAGCAGCGCTTCGAAGCCGTCCGCGTCGAGGATCGGGACGCCGAGCGAGACGGCCTTGTCGTACTTGGAGCCACCGCCCTCGCCGGCCACGAGGAAGCTGGTCCGCGACGACACCGAGCCGGCCGCCTTGCCGCCACGAGCCTCGATCGTCTCGGCGATGCTGTCCCGGGTGTAGCCGGGCAGCGACCCGGTCACGACGAGCGTCAGTCCGGCCAGCGTCTGCGGCACGTCGGGAGCCGCGGCGGGCTCGTCGGCCAGCCGGCAGCCGGCAGCCTTCCACTTCTCCACGATCGCGCGGTGCCAGTCGACGGCGAACCACTCGGTGATCGCCGCCGCCAGGGTCGGGCCGATGCCCTCCACGGCGCTGAGCTCCTCGGTGGAGGCCGCTTCCAGCGCGTCGATGCTCGGGAAGGCGGCGGCCACGTCCGGGGCGACGCCCTTGCCGATGTGCCGGATCGACAAGGCGACCAGGAACCGGGAGAAGGGCTTCGACTTGGCCAGCTCCAGGTTCGCCAGCAACTTGCGGCCGTTGGCGGACAGAGCGCCGTCCTTGGTCGTGAGGACACCGGCGGCGACGAGCCGCTCCTCGGTGAGGCCGAACAGGTCGCCCTCGTCGGTCAGCAGTCCAGCGCTGAGCAGCGCGTCCGCGGACTGCCAGCCGAGCACCTCGATGTCGAGGGCCTGCCGGGACGCCAGGTGGAACAGCCGCTCGCGCAGCTGGGACGGACAGGACCGCTGGTTGGGGCAGCGGATGTCGGCGTCCCCGTCCTTCTCGGGGCGCAGCTCGGTACCGCAGGCCGGGCAGTGGGTCGGCATCACGAACTCGCGCTCGTCCCCGGTGCGCAGGTCGGCCACCGGCCCGAGCACCTCGGGAATCACGTCGCCGGCCTTGCGCAGCACCACCATGTCGCCGATCAGGACACCCTTGCGCTGCACCTCGGACGCGTTGTGCAGGGTCGCCATCTCCACCGTCGAACCCGACACGAACACCGGCTCCATCACCGCGTACGGCGTGACCCGGCCGGTGCGGCCGACGTTCACCCGGATGTCCAGCAGCCGGGTGGTGACCTCCTCGGGTGGGTACTTGTACGCGATCGCCCAGCGCGGCGCCCGGGAGGTGTTGCCGAGCCGCGCCTGCAGGCCACGGTCGTCCACCTTCACCACCACGCCGTCGATGTCGTGTTCGACCGAGTGCCTGTTGACGCCGTAGTAGTCGATGAACTCGTGCACTTCGGCGACCGAGTGGCAGACGCGATAGCGGGTGGACGTCGGCAGGCCCCAGCCGCGCAGCAGTTCGTAGCCGTGCGACTGCCGCTCCAGCGTCGGCCCGGCGAACTCACCGACACCGTGGACGAGGAAGTCCAGCTTGCGTCGGGCGGTCACCCGGGGGTCTTTCTGCCGCAGCGATCCGGCGGCGGAGTTGCGCGGGTTCGCGAACGGCGCCTTGCCGGACGCGACCAGACCCTCGTTGAGCGCGGTGAAGTCCTCCAGGCGCATGAACACCTCGCCGCGGACCTCGACCACCTCGGGCACGTCGTCGCCCCTGAGCCGGGACGGGATCGCCGCGATCGCGCGGACGTTGGCGGTGACGTCCTCGCCGACCACGCCGTCCCCGCGGGTCGCAGCGGTCACCAGACGGCCGTCGCGGTAGACGAGATCGAGCGCCAGCCCGTCGATCTTCAGCTCGCAGAGGTAGCCGGAGCCGGCCACGTCGACGCCGGCGAGCGCGTCGGCGCGCACCAGCCACTTGTCCAGGTCCTCGATGGAGAACACGTTGTCGAGGCTCATCAGCGGCACCAGGTGCGTCACCGGGGAGAACGTCGCGCTCGGCGCCCCGCCGACCTGCTGGGTCGGACTGTCCGGCGTCCGCAGTTCGGGATGCGCCTCCTCGAGTTCGGTGAGCTCGCGCAGCAGGGCGTCGAAGTCGGCGTCCGAGATCACCGGCGCGTCCCGCAGGTAATAACGGGCCCGGTGCTCGGTGATCTGGTCGCTGAGCTCGGCGTGCCTGGCCCGGTCGGCGTCGGAGGTCATGCGAGGAAATCTACTGCGAGCCACCGACACCGAGGTGCCGGGGGCGATGGCCGGCTTGACTCCGTCCGGACTCGGGACGGTTGACTGGGACGATGCCTCGCACCATCTACTACACCGCCACCAGCCTCGACGGGTTCATCGCGACCGACGACCACGACCTCGGCTGGCTGTTGTCCCGCAAGTCTGGCGAGGACGGTCCGCTGGACTACGCCGCGTTCATCGCCGACGTGGGGGCGATCTGCATGGGGGCGAACACCTACGAGTGGATCCATCGCCACAGCCACCCGGCGGATGGCACCCAGCCCGAGCCCTGGCCGTACGAACAGCCGTGCTGGGTGTTCACCCACCACGACCTCCGGCCGTGGCCGGGAGCGGACGTCCGCCCCACCTCCGGCCCGGTCGAAGCCGTGCACGCCGAGATGACCGCCGCCGCCGGCGGACGCGACCTCTGGGTGGTCGGCGGCGGCGACCTGGCCGGTCAGTTCCTCGACGCCGGACTGCTCGACGAGGTCGTGGTGAACATCGCCCCGGTGACGCTGGGTTCGGGCAAGCCGCTGCTGCCCCGGCACGCGGAACTCCGGCTGATCGAGACCGTCCGCAGTGGCGAGTTCGTCGCCGCGCGCTTCGAGGTCGTCCGCTGACCCGCCCGGTCGCCGGGACGCGGGTTCAGGCGAGCTCGGACGCGACCTGGTCGGCAACCTTGGCGAGGACGCGGAATGCAGCGCTGGCTTCGGCGGGCTCCCAGCCCGCGAGTCCGCAGGCCGGGGTGAGGACGAGGCGGTCGGCGATGCCGGTGGCTCCGATCCGCTCCACCGCCGCCAGAGTGCGGCGGCGCACCTCGTCCACACCGAGGGGACGCGTCGAGCCTGCCGTCGGCAGGCAGCCAAGGTAAAGCGCGCCGCCCGACTCGACCGCTTCCGCCAGCGCGTCCCAGTCCGGGCCGGCGAGCCGGTCGAGGTCGAGGCTGACACCGCCGAAGCCGGCGGTGGAACCCGTCCCGGCGAGCAACGACCGCAACGGCCAGCCGCCGTCCCACGGCGCGCAGCTGTGCAGGACGGTGGCCACCTCCAGGCCGCGGCGCGCGGGCTCTGCGGTCACCCAGGCCAGCGCCTGGACGATCTCGGGCAGGTCGACAGCGCGGTGCCGGAAGAAGCCGCCCGGTGTCGGGACGGCTCCCGCGGCCACCGACGGCAGGGACGGCTCGTCCACCTGGAGCACCAGCGCGGCTCCGGGCAGCCGCCGGCCCAGATCGACCAGTAGCTCACCGACGCCCTCGGCGAGTGCCTGGGCGAGGTCGCGCCGGGCGCCATGGTCGGCCAGCACCCGTCCGGTGTGGGCGACACCGAGGCTCGCGGCCAGCGTCCAGGGGCCGGCGACGGCGACCTTGAAGCGTCCGGTGTAGTCGTGGGCCTCCTCCTCGAGCCGGTCGAGGTCGTCGCGCCACGTGGCCCGGGCCCGGCGCTGGTCGATGCCCGGTGCGTCCGCGAGTCGCCACTCCCCTGCGCTGAGGTCGGCAGGAAGCCCGGACGGCAGCCCGAGCCCGCGGCCGACGATGCCGGCCCACGGCCCGCGAGCCGGCAGTTCGGGCAGGTACGCCAGGTCCGGCACGGCGTCGAAGGTCATCCGCAGCGCGGCCGGATAGTCGGTGCCGGGCAGCGACCCCAGACCGGTGAACGCGACCATCAGGCCGCCGTCGCAGCGATCGTGGCGCTGCCGACCACCCGGTCGCCGTCGTAGTGGACGGCCGCCTGCCCCGGCGCGATCCCGAAGGCGGGCTGGTCGAGCTCGATCTCGATGCCATCCGCGGCCGCGGTGATCGTCGCCGGCATCGCCTCGCCGTGGGCACGGACCTGGACCAGGCCCCGCCACGAGCCCGTCTGCGCGCCCTGCGTCCAGGTCGGCCGGATGCCGGTGATGCTCCGCACGCGGAGCGCCTCCTTCGGCCCGACCCGGACGGTGTTGGCGACCGGGTCGATGCCCAGCACGTAACGCGGGCGGCCATCGGAGGCGGGCACCGACAGGTGCAACCCGTGGCGCTGGCCGACAGTGAACTGGTGGTGGCCGGCGTGGGCGCCGACCACCTCGCCCTCGGCGTCCACGACATCGCCGGAGCGCGTGCCCAGCCGGTCGTTGAGGAAGCCCGCGGTGTCGCCGGTCGGGATGAAGCAGATGTCGTGGCTGTCCGGCTTGTCGGCGACCAGCAGGCCGCGCTCAGCCGCCTCCTTGCGCAGGATCGGCTTGGCGGCCACGTCACCCAGCGGGAAGGCGCAGCGGTCCAGCTGCGCGGCGTCCAGCACGCCGAGGACGTAGGACTGGTCCTTGTCCGGCTCAGCCGCCCGGTGCAGGGACGCACCGTCCCGCCACCGCTCCAGGCGCGCGTAGTGACCGGTCGCCACCGCGTCGAAGCCGAGGGCGATCCCCCGCTCCAGGACGGCGGCGAACTTGATCTTCTCGTTGCAGCGCAGGCACGGGTTCGGCGTCCGGCCGGCGGCGTACTCGGCGACGAAGTCCGCGACCACGTCCTCGGCGAAGCGCTCGGAGAAGTCCCAGACGTAGAACGGGATCCCCAGCACGTCCGCGGCTCGGCGGGCGTCGTTGGCGTCCGCCAGTGAGCAGCAGCCGCGGGAGCCGCTGCGGTACAGCTCGGGATTGCGGGACAAGGCCAGATGGACGCCGGTGACCTCGTGGCCGGCCTCGACCAGACGCGCGGCAGCGACGGCGGAGTCAACGCCGCCGGAGAGGGCCGCCAGGATCTTCATCAGCGTCGGAGTCTACGTCGTCGCGTCCCGCCGGCCGGATGACCGGGACGCCGGCACCGGCGGGTGAACCGAAGTACCTGTCCCCGACGGTTCAGGCGGCGGCGCGGGCGCGGGTGACGGCATCCGGCAGGACGGCCAGTACGTGGTCGACGTCGGCCTCGGTGGTGCCCGGGCCGAAGGAGAAGCGCAGGCTCGCGCCGGCGTCCGCAAGAGTGCGGCCCATCGCGAGCAGCACCTCGCTCGGCTGGTGGACGCCGGCCGTGCACGCCGAACCGGTGGACGCATCGATGCCGGCGGCGTCCAGCAGCAACAGGAGGTCGTCGGCGCGGACGCCGGGGAACGTCACATTCACGATCGCCGGGCCGCAGGGGGTGAGCGTGTTGGCGACACCGCCGGCCGCCACCGCACCGGCGATCAGGCGGTCACGCAGGACGGCCAGCCTCGCGGACTCGGCCGCGAGTTCCGCCATCGCGAGCCTGGCGGCCGCCGCGAAGCCCACGGCGAGCGCGACCGGCACCGTCCCCGACCGCAGCCGGGCCTCCTGCCCTCCGCCGAAACCGGACGGGACCACCTCGACGCCGCGGCGCACCACCAGCGCACCGATGCCGACCGGTCCGCCCAGCTTGTGGGCCGAGACCGTCATCAGGTCCAGGCCGCTGGCCTCGAAGTCCACCTCGACGTGCCCGAGCGCCTGGACGGCGTCGCTGTGCACCCGGGCACCGATCCCGTGTCCCAGCCGGACGACCTCGCCGACCGGCTGGACGGCTCCCGTCTCGTTGTTCACCCACTGCACCGACACCAACCCGACCCGATCGTCCAGCAGAGCGCGGGCGGCCGTGACGTCGAGGTGTCCGGACGCCGTCACCGGCAACACCCGCACGTCCTCGCGGCGGCCCCGGACACCGTCCACCGACGGATGCTCCACCGCGCTGATCGCGACCGCCGTGCCCGGTCGCCCGCCGCCGAGCAGGGCGAGGTTGTTCGCCTCGGTCCCGCCGGAGGTGAACACCACCTCCGCAGGTTTCGCACCCAGGCAGGCGGCCAACGACTCCCGTGCCTCCTCCAGGAGCTGGCGCGCCCCGCGTCCGGACGCGTGCAGGGAGCTCGGATTCCCGGCCGTTTCCAGGGCGGTTCCCATCGCGACAAGGGCCTGCGGACGCAGCGGCGAGCTCGCTGCGTGGTCGAGGTACGAGCGCGTGGTCATTGGTGCAACTACTCCCAGGAGGGCTGAACGTTCGCGAGTCCGGCGGTGCGATTCGGGCCCAGCCGGTACCGTGAGTCCACACTAGTTGCCTGTCCGCCGATGGTCGTCGGCCGACCGGGCGGCCGCACCGCGATTCCCACCGGCGCGGCCGGCAACCAGGCAACCTGAGCGCAAGGGCCCGCATGAACCCAGCTGTTGAACCCAGTCCGGCCGCCGACAGGCTCCTCGGCGCGCACGCCGACGACAGCGGCACCGACTTCGCACTGTGGGCTCCGCGGGCCACCCGGGTCGAACTCGCGCTCATCGACGAGAAGCACAACCAGGTCAACCACGACCTCGTCCGCGACAACGAGGGCGTCTGGTCCGTCCACCTGGCCGGCGTCGGCCCCGGCCAGCGGTACGGCTACCGGGTGGACGGCAACTGGAGTCCGCAGACCGGCGAGCGGTTCAACCCGGCCAAGCTGCTCCTCGACCCCTACGCCCGGGCCATCACCGGCGGCGTGGACTACGCCGGCCCGATCATGGACCACACCCCGGAGTCCAACTACCTGCCCGATCCGACCGACTCCTCCAGCGCCGTCCCGCTGAGCGTCGTCGTCGCCGACACTCCCGCACCGACCCCGCTCGCCGAGCCGATCCCCCTGGACCAGCTGGTCGTCTACGAGACCCACGTCCGCGGCTTCACACTGCGCCACCCCGCGGTTCCCGAGCACCTGCGCGGCACCTACGCCGGGCTCGCCTACCCCGCCGTGATCGAGTACCTCACCGGCCTCGGCGTGAACGCGGTCGAGTTGCTGCCGGTGCACCACTTCGTCTCCGAGCCGTTCGTGATCGGACGGGGCCTGGTCAACTACTGGGGCTACAACACCCTGGGCTTCTTCGCGCCGCACGCCCCGTACTCGTCCTCCGGCAGCCTCGGCGAACAGGTGGACGAGTTCAAGGAGATGGTCTCGGCACTGCACGCCGCCGGGATCGCCGTCATCCTCGACGTGGTCTACAACCACACCGGCGAGGGTGGCCACGAGGGCCCGACCCTGTGCTTCCGCGGCATCGACCACGCCGGCTACTACCGGCTGACCTCCGACCAGCGGAACGACTACGACGTCACCGGCTGCGGCAACGCCGTCGACACCTCCACGCCGGGCGTGCTCAAGCTGGTGCTCGACTCGATGCGCTACTGGGCCACCGAGATGGGCGTGGACGGCTTCCGCTTCGACCTCAACACCACCCTGATCCGGGACGCCGCCCACCACGTCGACCAGCACCACGCGTTCAAGCGGGCGGTCGCCTCCGATCCGCTGCTCGCCGGCAAGGTGATGATCTCCGAGCCGTGGGACGTCGGCCCGTACGGCTACCAGCTGGGCCGCTGGGGTCGGGGCTGGACGGAGTGGAACGACCGCTTCCGCAGCTTCAGCCGCGACTTCTGGCGGGGGGCGGTCGACGGCGTCCAGGAGCTGGCGACGCGGCTGTCCGGCTCGTCCGACATCTACGACCACGACGACCGTCCGGTGACGTCCTCGCTGAACTTCGTCACCGCCCACGACGGCTTCACGATCCGCGACGTGGTCACCTACGACCTCAAGCACAACGAGGCGAACGCCGAGCGCAACCGGGACGGCGCGGACGACAACCGCTCCTGGAACCACGGCTACGAGGGCGAGACCGACGACCCGGCGATCATCTCGGCCCGGCAGCGCACCGCCCGCAACCTGATGGCCACCATGCTGCTGTCCGCCGGGGTGCCGATGATCACGGCCGGCGACGAGTTCGGCCGCACCCAGGGCGGAAACAACAACGCCTACTGCCAGGATTCCCCGATCTCCTGGGTGGACTGGAACCCCGAGCACCAGTGGACCGGCCAACTGGAACTCACCCGGACGCTGATCGGCCTGCGTGCCGAGCACCCGCTGCTCCGTCCGGACGCGTGGCGCCGCTCGACAGAACTCCACGACCAGACCGGACGCCGGCTGGGCCGCGAGTCGGTGGCCTGGTTCAACGAGTCCGGCCTGGAGATGACGATCCCGAACTGGCACGACCCGGGCAGGCGCCTCCTCGGCCTGTACCTCAGCGATGCCGAGGAGGCGTTCCTGATCTACGTGCACTCCGGCGAGGCACCGGTCGAGGTGTCGCTTCCGGGCGCGCCGTGGGCGACCAGCTACCAGGTGGTGGCCCACACCGGCGAGGACCACGAGCTGCCCCGCAAGCAGCTGCCGGCCGACGCGACGGTGAGCCTGCCGGGACGGACCGTCGCCGTCCTCGCCGCGAAGGTGCGCACCAGCGCCATCCCGGTACCGGTGTCGCCCGAGACGCCGGTCTCCCCGGAGACGCCGGACGCCGGCGGCGACCTGCCGTCCTGAGGTCGCCCGCCTGCGCGACCCACAATGGGGACCGTTCGGGTGCGGTTCACCCGACCGTCCGGCCAAACCCGTTGTCCTACCCACAAAGCCGGACGCTGAAGCTCCGGGAGAGTCCCGCGCCGCCGGACGGCGACAACGTCTCCGCATCGAGGGCGTTTCCGGCTAGGTTGGGCCCCGTGAGCGCGAATCAACGTCCACGGAGGACGCCGGCCAAGACTCCCCGCCAGGGCGCGACGGCCCAGAAGGCGTCCCCGGCGCCGCGACCCACCCCGCCCACAGTGGACGCGGACACCGTCTCCACGCCGGCTCGGCCACCCCTCGACCTCCAGCCTCCAACGCCTGTCGTCCGCGGCTTCGGCCGGATCCCGGTGAGGGGGGTCAGCCCGGTGATCGAGGGCGGCGCCTACGCCGCGAAGGCCGTTGTCGGCGAGCTGATCCCGATCCGGGCGAAGGTGTTCCGCGAGGGCCACGACGCGGTCAACGCCTCGGTGATCCTCACCTCCCCCGACGGCCGCGAGGAACGCGTCGACATGACCCCGCTGGAGCCCCGCGGCCTGGACCCGTGGGAGGCCTGGGTCCGTCCGGACGCCCCGGGCGCCTGGACGTTCCGGGTCGAGGGCTGGTCGGATCCCTGGGCCACGTGGCTGCACAACGCCGAGGCCAAACTGCCGGCCGGCGTCGACATCGAACTGGTCTGCCTGGAGGGACGCGCGCTCCTCGAACGCACCGCCTCCGCCGCGCAGGACGCCGGCGATCCCGTCCAGGCGTCCGTGCTGCGGGCCACGGCGATGCTGCTGATCCCCGAACGGCCCGCCGCCGACCTGTTGGAGGTCGCCACCGCCCACGGCATCGCCGACGCCATGAAGCGCTTCGGCCCCCGAGAGCTGGTCACGCCCACCGCCGACTTCCCGCTGTTCGTCGACCGGAAGCGGGCGCTGTTCGCCAGCTGGTACGAGTTCTTCCCCCGATCGCAGGGTGCCACCTACGACCCGAAGACGAAGACCTGGACGTCCGGGACCTTCGACACCTCCCAGGAGCGGCTGGCCGAGGTCGCCGCCATGGGCTTCGACGTGGTCTACCTGCCGCCGATCCACCCGATCGGCACGTCGTTCCGCAAGGGCCGCAACAACACCCTCGACCCCGCGCCGGGTGATCCGGGCTCGCCCTGGGCGATCGGCGGCAAACAGGGGGGCCACGACGCCGTGCATCCCGACCTCGGCGACTTCGCCGCGTTCGACCGCTTCGTCGCCCGCGCCACCGAGCTCGGCCTCGAGGTGGCGCTCGACTTCGCGTTGCAGGCCTCGCCCGACCACCCGTGGGTCCGCGAGCACCCGGAGTGGTTCACCACCCGGCTGGACGGCACCATCGCCTACGCGGAGAACCCGCCGAAGAAGTACCAGGACATCTACCCGATCAACTTCGACAACGACCCGGACGGCATCTACCACGAGGCGCTTCGGGTGCTGAAGCTGTGGATCTCCCACGGCGTGAAGATCTTCCGGGTGGACAACCCGCACACCAAGCCGGTGCAGTTCTGGGCCTGGCTGATGCGGCAGGTCCGCGAGTTCGACCCGGACGTGCTGTTCTTCGCCGAGGCGTTCACCACGCCGGAGATGATGCGGGCCCTGGGAAAGGTCGGCTTCCACTCCAGCTACACCTACTTCACCTGGCGCAACACCCAGTCCGAGCTGGCCGAGTACCTGACCGAGCTCAGCACCGAGACCGACGCCTACTACCGGCCGAACTTCTTCGTCAACACCCCCGACATCAACCCGTTCTTCCTGCAGTCGGGCAACCCGGCGGCGTTCGCGATCCGGGCCGTGCTGGCCGCGACCCTGTCGCCGGCATGGGGGGTGTACTCGGGCTTCGAGCTGTTCGAGCACCAGCCCCTTGCGCCCGGACGGGAGGAGTACCTGAACTCCGAGAAGTTCGAGTACCGTCCCCGCGACTACTCCGCGGAGCCCAACCTGAACGTGCTGATCGGCCGGCTCAACGCGATCCGCCGCGCGCACCCCGCCCTGCAGCAGCTGCGGCAACTCCGCTTCCTCGACGTCCTGTCCGACCAGCTCCTCGCCTTCGCGAAGACCGACGGCGACGACACGGTGATCGTGATCTGCAGCCTCAACCCCGACCAGACCGTCGAGGACGAGGTGGCCCTCGACCTGCCCGCCCTCGGCATCGACTCCGGCGCGGTCGCCCTCCGCGACGAGCTCACCGGCGCCACCTTCACCTGGGGGGAGCGCAACTTCGTCCGGCTGAGCCCGGCCAACCCCGCCCACATCCTGCACGTGCTGTGATGCGCATCGAACAGGCCTGGCTCCAGACGCTTCCCGCCCAGCGCTGGTTCGCCGGCAAGGGACGGGAACTGGCCGGCGTCGACGTGCACCCCGGCCCCTGGTTCGCCGGCTCGGGGCCCCGGCTCGCCGTTCGTCCCGAGACCGTCGTGGCCCGCTATGCCGACGGGTCGCGGGAGGCCTACCAGGCGGTCTCGGCGTACCGCCCGCAGGCAGCGGACGCGGCAGCGCCCGGCCCGGTCGTGGAGCTCGACGACCGGCCACCGGCCCTGCTCGTCGACGCGACGCTCGACCCGGAGGCGTTCGGGCTGGTCCTGGACGCGCTGGAGCTCGGACCGGAGGTTGCCCGCGGCGAGATCACCCCGTTCCCGGCGGAGCAGAGCAACTCCAGCGTCCGGATCGGCACCGGTGCCCTGTTCAAGCTGTTCCGCCGGCCCGACGGCCCCAATCGTGAGGCGGAACTGCTGGCGGCGCTTCGGGACAGCGGCGTGACGCCCAGGCTGTACGCCACCGCCACCACCCCCGACGGCACCACCTGGGCCATCGTGATGGAGTTCGTCGACTCGACCGGGGACGGCTGGAAGCTCGCCACCCGGGCCTGCGCCGCAGGCCAGGACTTCCGCGGTCCGGCCGCAGACCTCGGCCACGCGCTGCGCAACGTCCACACCCTGCTCCAGGACGCGTTCGGCACCACCGTCCGGCCGGGCGCCGAGATCGCGGACGGCATGCTCGCCCGGCTGGACCAGGTGGCGGCCGAGGCGCCCGAGGTGGCCGCGCTGGCCGACCGGATCCGTCCGCTGTACGAGGCGCTGCGCGACGAGCAGCTGGACTGCCAGCAGTTGCACGGCGACTTCCACCTCGGCCAGGTGTTGCAGCGACGCGACCCGTCCGGGTGGGTGCTGATCGACTTCGAGGGCGAACCCCTGAAGACCCCAGCCGAGCGCCGTGAGCCGGACTCGGTGTGGCGGGACGTGGCCGGTGCGCTGCGGAGCTTCGACTACGCCAGGAGCGCGCATCCCGACCCGGCCGGTGCGGCTGCCCGGGCCTGGAGCGCCGCGGCGCGTTCCGCATTCCTCGACGGCTACCTCGCCGGCGGGGAGGTGCCGCGGGCGACCCTCGCGGGGTACCTGATCGACAAGGCGGTCTACGAGGTCCGCTACGAGCTGCGCAACCGCCCCGACTGGGTTGGCATCCCGGTGGGGGCAATCGTCGACGAACTGGACGGCGTCCTGGACGCCCCCGAACCTGAGGAGCACTGAGATGGCACACGATCCTGCGGGCGGTCTGACCGGATGGGAGCTGGAGGGCTTCCACAACGGTGGCGACACCGAGTGCTGGCGGCGGCTCGGCGCGCACCAGGTGACCGTCCACGACGACGAGCGCGGCGAGCTCCACGGCACCCGCTTCGCCGTCTGGGCGCCCAATGCCCGCGAGGTCAGGCTGAATGCCGACTTCAACTGGTGGACCGGCGACGCGATGCAGCTCGTCCCGGGTTCGGGGATCTGGGCGCTGTTCGTCGAGAACGTCGGCGATGGCGCCCTCTACAAGTTCAACATCCTCGGCGCCGACGGCGTGTGGCGGGAGAAGGTCGACCCGATGGCCTTCTTCGCCGAACAGGCACCGGCGAACTCCTCCATCGTCTACAGCAGCAGGTTCGCCTGGGGCGACGCCGAGTGGATCGCCAGGCGCGCGGCCGCGCAACCGCACGCCGAGCCGATGAGCATCTACGAGGTGCACCTGGGGTCGTGGCGCAAGGGCAAGACCTACCTCGAACTGGCCGACGAGCTCGTCGAGTACGTCACCTGGCAGGGCTTCACCCATGTGGAGTTCATGCCGGTCACCGAGCACCCGTTCGAGCCGAGCTGGGGCTACCAGGTGACGAACTACTTCGCCCCGCAGTCGCGGCTGGGCCGTCCCGACGAGTTCCGTTACCTCGTCGACCGGCTGCACCAGGCCGGCATCGGCGTCATCCTCGACTGGGTGCCCGGCCACTTCCCCAAGGACGAGTGGGCACTGGGCCGCTTCGACGGGACGGCGCTGTACGAGCACGCCGACCCCCGCCAGGGCGAGCACAAGGACTGGGGCACCTACATCTTCAACTACGGCCGCAACGAGGTGAAGTCGTTCCTGGTCTCGAACGCGTTGTACTGGGTGACCGAGTTCCACGTCGACGCGCTCCGGGTGGACGCGGTCGCCTCCATGCTTTACCTCGACTATTCCCGCGAGCCCGGCGAATGGGTGCCGAACATCTACGGCGGCAACGAGAACCTGGAGGCGATCGACTTCCTGCGCTACGTCAACAAGCACCTGTACGAGCGCGTCCCCGGCGTGGTGATGATCGCCGAGGAGTCGACGAGCTTCGGCGGCGTCACCCGTCCCGTGCACTCGGGCGGGCTGGGCTTCGGGTTCAAGTGGAACATGGGCTGGATGAACGACTCGCTGCACTATCTGGGCGAGGATCCGGTGAACCGCCAGTACCACCACAACGAGATGACGTTCGCCATGGTCTATGCCTACAGCGAGAACTTCATCCTGCCGATCTCCCACGACGAGGTGGTCCACGGCAAGGGCTCGATGATCAACAAGGTGCCGCAGGACACCTGGCGGCAGTTCGCGACCCTGCGGGCGTTCTACTCGTTCATGTGGGCGTTCCCGGGCAAGAAGCTCGTCTTCATGGGCTGCGAGTTCGGCCAGCGCAGCGAGTTCAACGAGGCCGTCAGCCTGGAGTGGTGGGTCTCGGACCTGTGGGGGCACCACGGCCTGCAGCGGATGTTCGTCGACCTGAACAGCCTCTACCGGGAGCATCCGGCCTTGTGGCAGCTCGATTCTTTGCCGGAGGGGTTCCGCTGGATCAACGCGGACGACGCGGGGGCGAACACCTACTCCTGGGTCCGCTCCGACCGGGACGGGCAGCAGGTGGCGGCGGTGGTCAACTTCTCCGCAGAGCCGTGGACGAGCTACCGGATCGGCCTGCCCACCTCAGGCGTCTGGACGGAGATCTTCAACTCCGACTCCGGCGTCTACGACGGGACGGACAACTTCGGCAACCTCGGCCGGGTGGTCGCCGAGGACGAACCGTGGAACGGTTTCCCGGCGAGCGCCACGGTGGTGGTCCCGCCACTGGGAGCGGTCTACCTGCGCCACGAGCCGGACGCGTCTTGATCCGGGAGCACCTGCCCTTCACGACGTCGGACGGCTCGGCCCGGATCGATTTCGCGGGCACGGACTCCGAGCAGCGCTACGACCTGTTGCTGACCACGACCCGAAGGCTGGCGTTCACCGATCCGTCCGTGCGCCGGGTGGAGGTGGACGTGTGCACCGACGACACGCCGCGCCGCCGGGCGCTGCACCGGGCCGGGTTCCGGCTCGAGGGCATCGCCCGGTCGGCAGCGCTCGGTCCGGGCGGCCCGCTGGACATCGCCCGCTACGCCCTGCTCCGCGACGACGTCACCGACGGCCGGGTCGGGTTCACCGCGGTGATGAACACCGTCACCGCCCGCAAGCGGGTGATCGCCCACCTGCTCGTGACCCAGCCGGACGGACGGGTGTGCGTCCTGGAGACCACCTTCAAACCGGATTTCGAGCTGCCCGGCGGCATCCTGGAGACCGGCGAGAGCCCGCGTGCCGGGCTGATCCGGGAGGTGCGCGAGGAGTTGTCCGCCGACCTGGCCGTCGGCCGGCTCCTCGTTGTCGACTGGCTGGCTCCCTATCTGGGCTGGGAGGACGCCGTGGAGCTCATCTTCGAAGGTGGTGACCTGCACTCGCCGGAGTTGCTCCGTCCCGACCTGAAGGAGATCCGGGCCGTCCACTGGTTGGCTCCGGCCGACGCCATCGCGACCATGGCTCCGTTCGCGCAGGGCCGCCTGGGTGCCGCCCTGTCGGCCCGAGCCGAGCGCACCACCTGGTACCTGGAAGCCGGCGCCCGAGTCTCCTGACCACGTCCCCGAGCCCCCGGTCCCCGTCCCCAACCGCCGAGTCGTCAGAATTACTGCTGGCTCTTCGCCATTGAGAGGCTGCCACGTCGGGCGGAAAGCTTGGCTCTTCCGGGTATTGTTTGGCTGAGGCTAACTAATGGCTACCGTCACGACCACCGATCAGCACGCGGACGCAGCACCTCCCGTCCGTCGCTTCGGCGTGCTGATCGCGGTCTACCTGCTCGGCATCTTCATGGGCGCGATCGACACCGGTATCGTCACCCCGGCCCGGACGATCATCCAGAACGACCTCGGTGTGGACGACTCCACCGGTGTGTGGCTGCTGACGATCTACACCCTCGCCTACGCGGCGTCCATCCCGGTGATGGGCAAGCTCGCCGACCGGTACGGACGCAAGCCGATCTACCTGGTCAGCATCACCCTGTTCGGACTCGGCTCGCTGCTGTGCGGCCTGTCCTCCGACGTCGGCAGCTTCGGCTTCCTGATCATGGCCCGCGCCATCCAGGCCATCGGTGGCGGCGGCATCGTGCCGATCGCGACCGCGGAGTTCGGCACCTCCGTCCCGGTCGAGAAGCGGGGCATGGCGCTCGGCCTGGTCGGCGGCGTGTACGGGGTGGCGAACATCTTCGGCGCGAGCGCCGGCAGCCTGATCCTCGACATCTTCGGCACCCACAACTGGCAGTTCATCTTCTACGTCAACGTGCCGATCTCGCTGGTGATCATCGGGCTCGGGCTCGCGTTCCTGCCCAACCGCAAGGCCGAACGGACCTCGAAGATCGATCTGTTCGGCATCACCGTGCTGGTGGCGATGATCCTTAGCCTGCTGTACGGACTGCGGAACCTCGACTTCTTCGACCTCGGCACGAGCATCACCAGCGTGGACGTCTACCCGTTCCTGCTGGCCGTCCTCGTGCTGCTCCCGGTCCTGATCATCGCCGAGCGCCGGGCCGAGGACCCGGTGCTGAACCTGACCTACTTCACCCGGCCGGCGATCCTGACCACGCTGGGACTGGCGTTCTTCTCGGGCGTGATCCTGATGGGCGTGGTCTTCGTCCCGCAGTTCGCCGAGAACGCTCTGCGGATTCCGACCGGCAACGGCGGCTACTTCGTCATCGTCCTCGGTCTGGCCTCCGGGATCGGGGCCCCGCTGTCGGGCACCTTCACCGATCGGTTCGGCCCCCGGGTCGTGCTGGCGTTCGGGGTGGTCGTGTCTGTGATCGCGTCCCTCGTCGGCGTGCTGTGGGCCATCCCCCACCCGTCCTGGACGAGCGTGCTGACCACTCTGGCCCTGATGGGTCTTGGCCTGGGTTTCACGATCGGCTCGCCGCTGAACTACATGATGCTGGACCACACGCGTCCTGAGGAGGCGAACTCGGCGCTGGCGACGCTGTCGCTGGTCCGGTCGATCGGCACCACGCTGGCCCCGGCGCTGCTGGTCGGCTTCCTCGCCCACGCCGGGACGGAACTGCCGGACGCCCTCACCGCCCAGCTGCCCACCCAGATCAAGGCGCCCACGCTCCCCTACGCCGCCGAACTGCAGGCCAAGTTCGCCGAGCTGAAGAAGGACGAACACCTCGCCGACAAGCTCAAGGACGTCACCTTCCCCGACCTGGCCAGCAAGACCACCATCAACATCGACACCGCCTCCGGCAACGGCGAGGCCCTGCCCGACGACCTGCTTGAGCTGCTCAAGACCGCAGACGTCACCAACATCGTCGAACGCACCAAGCAGGTCGCCACCTACCAGTTCGCCAAGCAGACGCCGTCGGTCATCGCGGACATCACCAACGGGGTCGACACCGGCCTGAAGTCGCTCGCGAGCGCGAAGGCCGACCTGGCGAAATCCCACGCCAAACTGGTCAAGGCCGTCAACGGCATCGACAAGGGCATCGCCGGGATGACCAAGGCCGCGAAGGGGATGAGGTCCGGCATCGCCGGAATGACCAAGGCGATCACCGGCATGGACTCCGGCCTCGCCGGCACCGGGAAGGCGATCGCCGGGATCGAGAAGGCCATCGCGGGCATGTCCAAGGGCATCTCCGGGCTGGACCAGGCGATCGCCGGCCAGCAGGCCGGGCTGACCCAGCTCCAGGCCGCCCTGGCCGCGGCTCCCCCGGGCACGCCAGCCGCGACCCAACTCCAGGCTCAGGTGGACGGGCTCACGGCCAAGCTGCAGTCGACCAGGGCGCAACGGGCGGCACTGAACGGCCAGCGCAGCACGCTGGAGACGAAGCTCGCGAGCCTGAAGCAGGCGCGCAGCAAGCTCGCCGGCCAGAGGCGGACGGTGGTGGCCAAGCGGGCCACCCTGACCTCGCAGTTGCGGACGATCGAGGCCAAGCTCGCCAAGACGAAATCGGATCGGGCGGATCTGGTCAAGGCTCGTGGCGAACTCGCATCCGCGCAGACCAGCCTGGCCGACACCCAGCACAAACTGACCGTCCTGCGCGACGCCGTCCCCGGCGCGTTCGAGACGGCCAAGGCGGATTACCTCGCCGAGATCGACGCGCGGGCGCCACAGCTGGAACAGGTCTTCGCCGACACCCTCAACGCCGGCTTCCGCGGCATCTACCTGTCCACGATGGCGGCCGCGCTGCTCGCCGCGGTGCTGCTGCTCCTGTACCCGTCCCGTCGGCGGACGGATGAGAGGATGCCGGCATGAGACGAGCGGGGATCCTGCTGTTCGACGGCGTCGAGGAACTGGACGCGTTCGGGCCGTGGGAGGTGCTGTCCTTCTGGTGCCAGAACTTTCCCGAGGACGGCTGGGAGGTCGCGTTCTGCGCCACCTCCGGTGGGGTCGTCACCGCGGCGAAGGGCGCCGCCGTGATCCCGCACGAGCTGTGGCGAGAGGACCTCGACCTGATCGTGGTGCCGGGCGGGGCGGGGACGCGTCCGCTGACCCGACAGCCGGAGGTCCTGGACTGGCTGCGCCGGGCGAACGCCCGGGGTGCACTGGTCACCAGTGTCTGCACCGGCGCCCTCGTGCTGGCGGCCGCCGGCCTGCTGAAGGGACGTCCCGCGACGACCTACCACTCCGCCTACGACGAGCTGCTCGCCCTGGAGCCGGACTGCCTGCCCGACCGTGAATCCCGCTGGGTCGACTCCGGCGACATCGTCACCGCGGCCGGGGTCAGCGCCGGCATCGACATGGCCCTGCACCTGGTCGACCGGCTCGCCGGGACCGAGCGGGCGCGCGCCGTCCGCCGAGGGATCCAGTACGACCCCGAGCCGCCGGTCTGAGTCCAGGTTCTCTGCGAACCGTGCGGGACGCGGGCCGTCTTCGCGCTGCTAGCGTGCCGCCATGTGTGACCGCCGCTGCCCCTCGTCTGGTCTCGATGGACGTGGCGCGATCGCACGACAGGAGTGGCTGGAGCTCGAGATCGAGCAGGTGCTCGGCAGCTTCCACCCAGTGGACGTGTCCAGTATCACCAGCGGGCTGGACGTCCCGGGCAGCGATCTGGACATCGTCTGCGACCTCCGCCCCGGCGGTTACCTCGAGACCGTCCGACGGGCGTACGGCGACCTCCCTGACTTCCGAACCTGGGTGAGCGGCCCGCGCACGATGGTCTCGTTCACCGGCCGGCGGGTCGGCGTGGAGCTCTCCGCGGAGCCGCAAGCAGTCGAGCTTCAGCAGGCCTATCGCCACGCGCTGGTCGCACGTCGAGCCGTGGGACTTGGCGGGATCGAGCTGGCGGAGTGCGTACGACGGCTCCGGAGGGTGGACGGGTCGAAGACCGAGCCGGCGTTGGCCAAGGTGCTCGGCCTGCCCGGCGATCCGTATCTGGCGATCGACGGCCTCGCCGACGTCGACGATGCGACGTTGCGCAGAATCACCAAGAAGGCACTCCAGCGGCTGCGGCCGGAGTCTGGTTGAGCAGCCGTACCGCACCTTACGAACGGTCCGCACCACGCGAGCGAGATCAGGCATCCAGCCAGCGAAGGACCCGGAGCGCCTTCAGTGTGATCCAGGGCGACGGCTGGCCGACGCCGGCGTCCATGGTGAGCCAACTGCGTCCGCGGACGGTCCGTTCCGACCGCCACCGCCCGTCCGGCCAACGGAGGCCCCGCACGATGTCCGCCGCCTCGGCGAGCCGTGGGTCAGGACGGCGACCGTCGAGCGTCGCAGCGCTGCGGAAGTAGTCGAGCGCCCGCACGACGTCGTAACGCCATCGGTGCGGGGAGGCCGGCTGGAGGTACTCCGGATCGACGACCCGGCCGTCGCTCAACCTTCGGAACAGGCGTCGTTCCAGGAGGTATTCCTCCCCCGCCGCCCGCGCCGCCCGAGAGGCCGGCGTCCCTCCGGACGTTCGCTCGAACTCCGCCAGTCCCTCCAGCACGTTGATCGTGCTGTCGAACGACGAGCGCACCGAGCCGTTCGAGCGCTCGCAGTTCCAGCCGCCGTCCGGCTGCAGTTCGCCGACCAGCCGCTCGACCATCGGCGCGACGTCGACTCCGAAGTAGGCGCCGTCTGCGACGGTACGGCCGTTGATGCACTCCTCGACCTCGCCCTCCCAGTACGGCTGGTCGCCCTCCTCCCAGCGGGAGTTGGCGCCGACGAGTTCGACGGTCCGACGCGCGGACGGACTCGCCGGATCAAGGCCGAACTCCCGCAGTTGGGCAAGCGCCCAACAGGTCGCCGTCCACGGCTGGCCTTCGCGCTCCCAGTCCTCACGGGTGAAGCCCGCCGCCCAGAAGGCCGCCCCGGCCCATTGGCCGTCCGCGTCCTGATGGGAGAGCAGTTCCGCCCCCCAGCCCTCCGTCTCCACCCGGTGGCGCTGCCCGGACCAGACGTTCTCAGGCTCGTCCAGCAGGTCCCGCTGGACCTGCCAGGCGACCCCCGGATCGGTGGCCAGCAACCACGGGATCACCCGCTCTTGGGTAGCCATCGGCGAGACGCCTAGAACAGGGCGCTCATCAGGTCCCGACGAGCCTTCAGAACCGCGGGATCCTCGGGCGAGACCGTCTCGAACAACTCCAGCAGTCGCAGCCGCGCCGAGTCACGGGCCTCGCCACTGGCGTTACGGATCACCGAGATCACCCGGGCGAACGCCTGCTCCAGCCGGCCCTGGGTCAGCTCTACGTCCGCGGCAGCCAGCTGCGCGTCCCGATCGTCCGGACGCGCATCCGCAGCCCGCAACGCAGCCTCGGGATCGGTCACCTTCGTCACCCGCGCCAGCAGGGACGCCTGCGCACGCCCGGCCTTCGCCTCGGCGTCGGCCGGCGTCGCGTTGAGGAGCTTGTCGAACTCAGCGACGGCCAGCTCGAAGTCACCGGCCGCCATCGCGTCGTCGGCGGCCGCGTAGCGCGGGTCCGGCCCGGCGCTGGCGTCCACGCTCACCGGCTGCGCCCGCCCGGTGATGCCGTTGGCCGCGGCCACCTGAAGGACCTGGTCGAGGAGCACCTTGGCGTCCTCCTTGCTGCGGGTCCCCTGCCACAGCGGCGCCAGCTGGCCGGCGATGACGGCGATCACGGTCGGGACGGCCTGGATGCCGAGCGCCGCGGCGATCTGCGGCTCGGCGTCGACGTTCACCCGGGCGAGCAAGTACGCACCGCCAGCCGCATTGGCCAGCTCTTCCAGGTCGGCCGACATCTCCGCCGCGTTCGCCCGTGGCGAGTTCAGTTCGAGGACGATCGGGAACTTCGCCGACTGGGCGAGCAGAGGCTCCAGGGCGGCCGTGTCCACGTCGGTGACGTAGGTCGCTCCGGGCGGTGGTGGCGGGGCCTTCGCCGCCGCCACGATGCCGGACAGATCCAGGGCGCGTCCGAGATTGAAGCTCATGACGGCATTCTGGCACGCGGGCGAAAGCGAGAAGTGTGCGGCATGATGGCGCCATGGTTCACGAACGTGCCGGCCAGCTGGCCCAGCCCTCCGACCTGATCGACGTCGACGCGGTCGTCAGCGCGTACTACGACCTCGTCCCCGACCCGGACAATCCCGACCAGCAGGTCGTGTTCGGCACGTCGGGCCACCGCGGCTCCAGCCTCGACACGGCGTTCAACGACGCGCACATCGCAGCCACCACGCAGGCCATCGTCGAGTACCGGGCGAGCCAAGGCGTCACCGGGCCGCTGTACATCGGCAAGGACACCCATGCCCTGTCCGGTCCGGCCTGGCGGACGGCGATCGAGGTGCTGCACGCCCACGGCGTGGCCATCCGCGCGGAGCGCGACGACGACTACACGCCGACCCCGTCGGTGTCCCGGGCGATCATCGTCCACAACAAGACGCACGACGGGCCACGGGCCGACGGGATCGTCGTCACCCCGTCGCACAACCCGCCCCGCGACGGCGGCTTCAAGTACAACCCGCCGCACGGCGGACCCGCCGACACCGACGCCACCGGCTGGATCGCCGCCCGCGCCAACGAACTGCTGCGCGACCCCGGTGCCATCAACCGGACGCCCTACGAGCGCTCGGCCGTCGACGTCACCCGGTTCGACTACCTCGGCGCCTACTGCGAGGACCTCCGCAACGCCATCGACCTCGACGCGATCGCCTCCGCCGGCGTCCACATCGGCGCCGACCCGCTGGGTGGCGCGTCCGTCCAGTACTGGGGCTACATCGCCGAGCGCCTCGGCATCGATCTGACCGTGATCAACCCCGAGGTCGACCCCACCTGGCGGTTCATGACGCTGGACTGGGACGGCAAGATCCGGATGGACTGCTCCTCGCCCTACGCGATGGCCAGCCTGATCGCCAACCGCGACCGGTTCGCCATCTCCACCGGCAACGACGCCGACGCCGACCGCCACGGCATCGTCACCCCCGACGCCGGCCTGATGAACCCCAACGCCTACCTGGCCGTCGCCATCCAGTACCTGTTCAGCCACCGGCCCAACTGGCGTCCCGACGCCGGCGTCGGCAAGACCCTGGTCTCGAGTTCGCTGATCGACAAGGTCGCCGCCGATCTCGGACGGAAGCTCGTCGAGGTTCCGGTCGGCTTCAAGTGGTTCGTCCCCGGCCTGACCTCGGGCGAGCTGGGCTTCGGCGGCGAGGAGTCCGCGGGGGCATCGTTCCTGGCCAGGGACGGCTCGACCTGGACCACCGACAAGGACGGCATCCTGCTCGCCCTGCTGGCCAGCGAGATCCAGGCGGTCACCGGCACGTCCCCGTCCGAGCTGTACGCGGAACTGGAACGCCGCTTCGGGGCGTCCAGCTACGCCCGGGTGGACGCACCGGCCACCCGGGAGCAGAAGGCCAAGCTGGCGAAGCTCAGCCCGTCCGACGTGACCGCGACCGAGCTGGCCGGCGAGCCGATCACCGCCACCCTCACCCACGCCCCCGGCAACGGTGCGGCCATCGGCGGGCTCAAGGTGACCACCGACTCAGCCTGGTTCGCGGCTCGTCCGTCCGGGACGGAGAACGTCTACAAGATCTACGCCGAATCGCTCAAGGGTGCCGAACACCTGGCCCAGGTCCAGGCGGAGGCCAAGGAAGTGGTGGACGCAGTTCTGGCCTGACTCGCGGGCATAGGGTTGGGCCCATGACTGACGACCTCTTCATCTGCATCGACCACGTCGGCTACGCCGTCCTCAATCTCGATGACGCCCTCAAGCTGCACACCGAGGTATTCGGCTGGCGTCTGCTCCACCGCGAGACCAACGTCGAGCAGGGGGTCGAGGAGGCGATGCTCGGGACCGGCGACCAGCTGCCGCAGAGCGCCCAGGTCCAGCTGCTCGCGCCGCTGGACGAGAACAGCACGATCGCGAAGTGGATCGAGCGCAACGGCGGCAAGGGCGGGATCCAGCAGGTCTGCTATCGCGTCGCCGACATCGACAAGGTCTGCGCAACGCTGCGCGATCGTGGCGTCCGGCTGTTGTACGACACCCCCAAGATCGGCACCGGCGGATCGCGGATCAATTTCGCCCATCCCAAGGACTCCGGCGGCATCCTGCTGGAGATAGTCGAACCCACTCATTGAGGGTTCGTCCAGGACCCCTTCCGCAAGCCTGCGCGGGCGGTAGCATGCTGGACGAGGAAAAGGAGAGACCGTGAGCTACGACGACACCTCGGGGCTGGATCTGTTCGACGAGAACGCGAGCGCTGTTGGCAACTTCCCGCAGGCACTTCGCGGCTACGACAAGGGCGCGGTCGACGCATACGTCCGCGATGTCGAGGCACAGCTGTCCCGGGCGAAGGGCCAGCTCCGCCAGCAGCAGAAGCAACTCGCCGCCGCAGCCGCGAAGTCGGACGACACCGACTTCTCCAAGCTCGGCGCCCACGCGCGCGGCATGCTCCGCTCGGCGGAGGCACAGGCCAACGAGCTGCTCACCTCCGCCCAGAACAAGGCCAAGGCGATCATCGCCGACGCCGAGGCAGAGGTTGCCCGCAAGCACGAGGACGCGGCGGCAACGGTCGAGGCGAACCGGGCAGCATCCGCGGACAGCATCGCCGAGCTCCGCAAGCAGCTGGCCGACCAGAACGCGGCCGATCTGCAGGGTGTGAAGAACCAGGCGGACTTCGTCCGCGAGGCCGCGCAGCGCGAAGCCGCCCAGATCGTCGAGGAGGCCAGGGCCCAGGCCCGGCTGATCGCCGAGCAGAACGAGACGGACGTCAAGGCGAAGCTCGCCGAGGCCGAGCGCCAGGCCGCCGAGCACCAGGCCGAACTCCTCCGGCAGAAGGAGGCCGACCTGGCCGCCCTGAAGCAGTCCCAGGAGGAGGCCGCGACGGCGCTGTCCACCCTGGTGGAGGAGGCGAAGAAGCGCGCGGAGGAGTTCCGCGCCCAGCTCGAGGCGGAGACCGAGACCTGGGAGCAGCGGCGGGCCGCCGTCCAGGCGGAGGCGGACGAGATCCGCAAGAGCGCCAACGACGAGGCCGCCTCGCTGCTGGCCAGTTCCCGCGCCGAGGCGAAGAACATCCACGCCGAGGGCATCCGGGTGGCCGAGGAGCGCAAGGCCCGGCTGGAGGCGAAGGTGGACCTCCTCTCCGGCAGGCACAAGGCGATCCTCGCCCAGTTGAGCGAGCTCTCCAGCCTCGCCGGCAAGAGCGTGGCCGAGTACGCCGACGAGGACGAGGCTCGCCCCGTCCCCGCCGCGGGACAGGTCGCCGCGGCCACGCCGGAGTCCCCGGCGTCCCCCGACTCCCCCGCGGAGCACGAGGCTGAGCCGGACGAGGCTGGGCCGGAAGAGACTGAGCCGACCGGCGAGGAGACCGTTGCGCTGACCGCCCCGGCAGCCGAGGGTTCCAAGAACTGAGCGACATGACCGCAACGGGAGGTAGCGACCCGGACGCGGTGGAGCCTCAGCGGCCGGCCGCCGGGTCACCGGACGCCGGCGCTGACGCGGCAAACCAGGCAGCCGTGTCCCGGAACTGGCTGCGGCGCTGGCGGCGGATCACCCAGCCGACCCCTCCCGACATCGACCAGGGCCGGACGCGCGCGGGCGACACCAAGGTGTCGTTGCTCGACCGCAACCCGTTCCAGATCGGCTTCTTCCTCACCATCGGCGCGATGACCGCCTATGGGCTGGTCACCGCGGTCGTGTCGTTGCGCAGCATCCTCGTGCTGGTCCTGCTGTCGCTGGCCATCGCCCTGGGACTGAACCCCGCCGTGACCTGGCTGCATCACCACGGCATCAGGCGGGGACTGGCCGTGCTGATGGTCGCCCTCGGCCTGATCATCCTGCTGGCACTGGCCGGCTGGGCCCTGGTGCCGGTGATCAGCGAGCAGGTCAACAAGCTGCTCACCCAGGCCCCGACCTACCTGGACAACCTCCGCCAGAACCCGCAGATCGCGGCCTTCGACGCCCAGTTCGGGGTGATCGACAAGGCGGTGAGCTACCTGACCAGCGGCGACCTGCTCGGCGGCCTGTTCGGCGGCCTCGTCGGAGCCGGCCAGGCGGTCGCCGGCCTGGTCTTCTCGGTGGTCATCACCGTCGTGCTCACGCTGTACTTCCTGACCGCGCTGCCGGGGATCAAGGAAGTCATCTACCAACTCGCGCCGGCATCGCGGCGTCCCCGGGTGCGCTACCTGGCCAACGAGATGTTCAAGCGGGTCGGCGGCTACGTCTCCGGCCTGTTCACCGTCGTGCTGATCGCCATGAGCGTCGCCTTCCTGTTCCTGAACGTGGTCGGCCTGAGCCAGTACGCGCTCGCCCTGATGGTGGTCGTCGGGATGTTCGCCTTCGTCCCGCTCGTGGGCACGACGATCTCGATGATCATCGTCTCCATCGTCGCGTTCGCCTTCTCGACGACCCAGGGCCTGATCACGCTCGCGTTCTTCCTGGTCTACCAGCAGGTCGACGCGTACTTCATCCAGCCGCGGATCTTCTCCCGATCGGTGCAGATCCCGCCGATCCTGGTGATGCTCGCCGCCGTCTCCGGAGCGCTGCTGCTGGGCATGATCGGCGCCATCCTGGCCATCCCGATCACCGCGGCACTCCTGCTGCTCTACCGGGAGGTGCTGGTCCCCCACCTCGACCGCACCTGAGTCGTCGCTCGCGGGAGCTCAGAAGAGGCGGTCCTCGGCGTTGTCGAGGCCGCGCAGCAGGTCGTAATCAACCAGGATGCAGTCGATCCCCCGCGTCCCGGCGAGGGTCCGCGCCTGCGGTTTGATCTGCTGGGCCGCGAAGACTCCGCGGACCGGCTTCATGGCCGGGTCGGCGTTCATCAGCGCCAGATAGCGGGTGAGCTGCTCCACGCCGTCGATCTCACCGCGACGCTTCACCTCGACGGCCACGTAGGCGCCGGTGTGGTCTCGGAAGAGCAGGTCCACCGGTCCGATCGGGGTCAGGTACTCCCGCGTCACCAGCGTCCAGCCGTCCCCGAACGTGGCCGGGTTCTCGGCCAGCAGCACCTGGAGGTGCGCCTCGACGCCGTCCTTCTGCAGGCCGGGGTCCACCCCGAGCTCGTGCGACGAGTCGTGCAGCACCTCGGCGATCGTGATCTTCAGGGTGTCCCCGTCGTGGTTCTGGACGTCCCACAGCTCGCTCAGAGCCGAATCGGGAGGCTCCGGGGACACGGTCAGCCGGCAGGGAGCGCTCATCCAGTTCAGCGGTTTGTACGCACGGTCGTCGGCGTGGACGGAGACCGAGCCGTCCGCCTTCACCATGATCAGCCGGGTGGCCATCGGGAGGTGGGCGCTGAGCCGACCGGCGTAGTCGACCTGGCAGCGGGCGATGATCAGACGCACCCGGACAACCTACGCCACCGGTGCCGCCTCGTCCGACGGCCTCGCTGTGGTAGGACAGGACCATGCCCAAGCGAGCCTCCAAGCACCTGCGTGCGCCGCGTCCCCTCGCCGTCGGGGCCTTCGCCCGCGTCGAGGTGAAGGCGGACGGCGAGTGGATGGTGCAGCCGATGAGCGCGCAGGCGGCGACCAAGACCTACGCCTGCCCGGGCTGCAACCGCTCGTTCGGCCCCGGTGTCGCGCACGTGGTGACCTGGCCGCGGGTGGCGGGGATCGGCTCCACCTCTGCCGTGGACGACCGGCGGCACTGGCACACGTCCTGCTGGGCCCGGAGGTCCTGATGGCTGCGGGACTGAGCTTCGAGGTGGTCGGCGACGGACGGCCGGACTTCGCGTTCCTGCACGGACTGTTCGGCCGCGGTCGCAACTGGACGCAGGTCGCGAAGGGGCTCGCCGCGCAGGGCTGGACCAGTGTGCTGTTCGACCTGCCCAACCACGGCTCCAGCCCCTGGACGCAGCACTTCAGCTACCCGGAGGCGGCCGGGGCCGTCGCCGCCGAGATCGAGGCCCGGCTCGGGCACGACGCCCGGATCACCCTGGCCGGCCACTCGCTGGGTGGCAAGGTGGCGATGCTCACCGCGCTCGCCCACCCGGACCTGGTCGCCAGCCTCGCCGTGATCGACATCGCCCCGACCCGGTCAGCGCAGGTCAGCGGCTTCGCGGCCTACTTCGCCGCCATGGACGCGCTCGACCTGGGCAGCCTGACCAGCCGTGGGCAGGCGGATCGCGAGCTCACCGCGCGGATCCCCGACCGCGCCGTCCGCGGCTTCCTGCTGACGAACCTGCGTCCCGACGGCGGCTGGCACTGGCAGCCGAACCTGCGCCTGCTGGAGGACGAGCTGGACGCGATCAGCGAGTGGCCCGACCCCGGCGAGGTGTCCTACTCCGGGCCGACATCGTGGATCGTCGGCGAACGCTCGCCGTACTACGACCCCGGCGACCTGGCGCGCCTGCGCCGGCTGTTCCCTGCGGTCGAAACCGTCGTCGTCCCGGACGCCGGGCACTGGGTGCACGCCGACAACCCGTCGGCCGTGGTGGCGGCCCTGGCTGAGCTGAGGCGTCGCCAGTCCTGACGTGTCGCGGGCTCAGCTCACCGTCACCGACGTGATCACGGCGGGCAGCTTCGGCTTGCCGACGTCCTTGGCCTCGGAGTCGTCCGTCCCGCCTTCGGCCAGCGCCATCAGCACCTTCAGTCCGTCGGTGTCGATCGTGCCGAAGACGGTGTAGGCCGGATCCAGCGGCGTGTCGCCGAAGACCAGGAAGAACTGGGAGCCGTTCGTGTTCGGGCCGGCGTTGGCCATCGCCAGCGTCCCGGCTGGATAGGTCTCCGAGCCGGTGAGTTCGTCCGCGAACTCGTAGCCGGGACCGCCCCGACCGGTGCCCGTCGGGTCGCCGCACTGGAGCATCTGGAAGCCCTCGCGATTGCCCAGCCGGTGGCAGGAGGTGCCGTCGAAGAAGCCCTGCTGAGCCAGCGAGACGAAGGAGTTGACCGTGCAGGGTGCCTTCGCACGGTCCAGGGTGAGCCCGACCGGCTTGCCGTTCAGCGAGAGGACGGCCGAGGTCGACCCGGTGTTGGGCACCCCGGTGGCCGGTGGCGGGTTCACCTGCTTGCTCGCCTCGCCGGACGCGGTGTAGGCGCAGTTCACTTCGCCCACCCGCGGCGCGCTCCCGGCGTCCGGGGACGGCGTGGGCGAGCAGCTCGCGAGCAGCGGCAGGACGAGGACGGCCAGAGCCGCGGAAAGCACCTTCTTCACCCGCCCAGCCTCTCACGATGCCCGGGTTTGACACTGCCGTCCGGCCGGTGTTGATTGAGGCCATGGTCAACCTCACCCGCATCTATACCCGCACCGGCGACGCCGGCACGACCCGGCTGTCCGACAACTCGGTTGCGGCGAAGACCGATGCCCGGGTGCAGGCCTACGGCCACGTCGACGAGGCGAACTGCGTCCTCGGCCTCGTCACCTGCCAGCCGGACCTGTCCGACGACATCCGCGCCGTCCTGCGGCACATCCAGAACGAACTCTTCGACTGCGGCGCCGACCTGTCGAATCCGCTCAAGGAGACCTACGAGATCGAGCCGCTGCGGATCGTCGAGGAGAACATCGAGCGCCTCGAGGGCTGGTGCGACCAGTTCGGGGACGAGCTGCCGCCGCTGCGCTCGTTCATCCTCCCCGGCGGGACGCAGACGTCGGCCTGGCTGCACCTGGCCCGCACCATCGTCCGCCGGGCCGAGCGGACGGCTTGGGCTGCCGCCAGCGTCTACGGCACCAGCCCGGCGACCGAGACCTCGTCCGGTGGTGTCAACGTGCTGGCGATCACCTACCTCAACCGGCTCTCGGACCTGCTGTTCATCCTCGCCCGGCTCACCGGCCAGGAGGCCGGCGAGGTGCTGTGGGTGCCCGGGGCCGACCGGCAGCCCCCGGACGCGGCAGCCGCTCGTCAACGCGACCGGATCGAGGCGTCCCAGGAGGCTCTCGACCAGGCCGACGAGCCCTCCGACCCTGAGCCCGAGGCGGACGCTCCGACTTCCGGGGACGCGCCCCCCGACGACGCTGCTCAGCGATAGCGGGCGCCCGGAGGCGCCGACTCCAGCCAGCTCAGCAGGCCGGTCAGGGAGGCCGCCGACATCGCCAGCTCCCAGGAGTCGCCGTCGGCGTACTCCATGGTGAGGATCCGCTGGTCCGCCAGGGTGAGGGCCTCGATGGGGTCGGGATCGCGCTGGGAGCCGGCGTGGGTGATGGAGCGCGGAAAGATCACCTTGGGCCGCAGCGACGGCGAGAACACCCGGAACCACTCCAGGTTGTCCCCGGAGTAGCGGGCCACGCCCAGCACCCAGCCGGCCCCAGGGGTGGTCGTGGTCAGCCGCAAACTGGCGTCGAACACGCCGCCGGCGCGGGACAGCCAGCGGCGGCGTCCGGCCAGGAACAGCACCGGGAGCAGCACGAGGACCGCGAGCGCCAGCAGGACCCATTCGGATACTCCCAGGAGGTCCACCGGCTGTTCCCGTACCGTCCGGCCGACTCAGTTGTCCCGGCCGCGGGCCAGCTGCGCTGCCTTCAGCTGCGCCTGGGCCCGGAGATAGTGGTGCCGCGTCTCCTCGTCCCCTTCGCCCGCGTTGAGCCGCTTCTCCGCGGCCGCGAGCTCGTGTTCGGCGGCGTTCACGTCGATCTCGCTGGCGATCCGGGCGAGCGGGCTGAGCACCGAGACCCGGTTGTCGGCGACGGAGATGAAGCCGCCGTCCACGACGATGACCTCGCGCCGGCCGTCCGCGGTGAGGATCTCGGCCGCGCAGGGCACCAACGTGGCCAGGATCGGTTCGTGATTGGGCAGGATGCCGATGTCGCCCTCGCTGGTGCGGGCGGTGACGCTGAGCGCGGGGCCCTCCCAGGCCATGCCCGCGGCGGCGACCACCTCCACCTGGAGTTGCGACACGTCAGCCTTCCTTCTGGATCCGGTCCCAGTTGGCCATCACCATATCCATCCCGCCGACGTTGAAGAACGCCTGTTCGGCGATGTGGTCGACCTCCCCGTCGCAGATCATCTTGAACGACTCGATCGTGTCGGCCAGCGGCACCGTAGAGCCCGGGACGTTGGTGAACTTCTCCGCCATGTAGGTGTTCTGGCTGAGGAACTGCTGAATCCGCCGCGCCCGGGCGACGATGATCTTGTCCTCCTCGGGAAGCTCCTCGACGCCGAGGATCGCGATGATGTCCTGCAGCTCCTTGTTCCGCTGCAGGATCTGCCGCACCCGCGTGGCGACCTCGTAGTGGTCGTGGCTGATGAACTGGGGATCCATGATCCGGGAGGTGCTCGACAGGGGGTCCACGGCCGGGTAGAGGCCGCGGGAGGCGATCTCCCGGGACAGCTCCGTGGTGGCGTCCAGGTGCGCGAACGTCGTCGCCGGAGCGGGGTCGGTGTAGTCGTCGGCCGGCACGTAGATGGCCTGCATCGACGTGATCGAGTGGCCGCGGGTCGACGTGATCCGCTCCTGCAGCTGGCCCATCTCGTCGGCCAGGTTCGGCTGGTAGCCCACCGCGGACGGCATCCGGCCCAACAGGGTGGACACCTCCGAGCCCGCCTGGGTGAACCGGAAGATGTTGTCGATGAACAGCAGCACGTCCTGGTTCTGGACGTCGCGGAAGTACTCGGCCATCGTCAGGGCGCTCAGCGCGACCCGCAGGCGGGTGCCCGGGGGCTCGTCCATCTGGCCGAAGACCAGGGCGGTGTCCTTCATGACACCGGCCTCGATCATCTCCGCGATCAGGTCGTTGCCCTCACGCGTCCGCTCCCCCACCCCGGCGAACACCGACGTGCCGCCGAAGTTGTGCGCGATGCGGTAGATCATCTCCTGGATGAGGACGGTCTTGCCGACGCCGGCACCGCCGAACAGGCCGATCTTGCCACCCTGCACGTACGGGGTGAGCAGGTCCAGCACCTTGATGCCGGTCTCCAGCATCTGGGTCTTCGGCTCCAGCGCGTCGAACGGCGGCGCCGGCCGGTGGATCGGCCAGCGCTCGGTCACCTCGAAGCTGCCGGCGTCCTCGTTCAGGCAGTCGCCGGTCACGTTCCAGACCCGGCCCTTGGTGACGTCGCCGACCGGCACCGAGATCGGCTCGCCGGTGTCGATGACCCTGGCGCCGCGGCGCATGCCGTCGGTCGGCTTCAGCGAGATCGCCCGGACGATGTTGTCGCCGACGTGCAGGGCCACCTCCGCGGTGATCAGGCGTGCGTGCTCGCCCTCGCCGACCTCGATCTGCAGCGCGTTGTAGATGTCCGGCATCTGGTCCGCGGCGAACTCAATGTCCACGACGGGGCCGATCACCCGGGCGACCCGCCCGACGCCGGTCGTGGTGGTGGATTCGGTGGTAACGGTCATTCGAGGGTCTACCTTCGCCTAGTTCGCTTCTTCGGTGAGGTCGGCGAGCGCGCTGGCGCCGCCGACGATTTCGCTGATCTCCTGGGTGATCTCGGACTGCCGGGCCTGGTTCGCTTCCCGGGTGAGCCGCTCGATCAGGGTCTGGGCATTGTCGGTCGCCGACTTCATCGCCCGCTGCTGGCTGGCCAGCTGGGACGCCGCCGACTGCAGCAGGTAGAACCAGATCCGGCTGCGGACGTACAGCGGCAGCAGCGCGTCCAGCACCGCTTCGGGGCTCGGCTCGAACTCGTACAGCGGCAGGACGGTGTCCTCGCCGACCGCGTGGACGCCCTCGACGACCTCCAGCGGCAGCACCCGCCGCACTCGCGGCACCTGGGTGAGCATCGACTCCATCCGGGTGTAGACCGCCCAGATCTCGTCCACCCCGCCGTCCTCGTAGGGGGTGAGGAAGTCCTCCAGCAACTGCTCGGCGATCTCCACCGCCCGGTCGTAGGTCGGCGCGTCGGAGAAGCCCTCCCAGGTCGCCGCCATCGACAGCCCCCGATAGCCGTAGTAGCCGATGCCCTTGCGTCCGACGACGTAGCGGGTCACCTCCGCGCCGGCCTCCTCGAACCGCTCACGCAACTGCGAGACCGTCTTGATCACGTTCGACGAGTAGGCCCCGTTCATGCCCCGGTCGGAGGTGACCAGCAGCACGGCAACCCGCCTCGGCGTCCCGCCCGGCCGGGTCAGCGGGTGATCGGCGCGAGAGTAGGTCGCCACCGCGGACACCGCCCGGTTCAGCTCCCGGGTGTACGGCAGCGTGCGGGCGGCCGCCTGCTGCGCCCTGATGATCCGCGAGGACGCGATCAGCTCCATCGCCCTGGTGATCTTCTTGGTCGCCATCACCGACTTGCGCCGCTGCCGCAGCTCGCGAAGGCTCGCCGGCATCTCGTCAGCTCTGCTTCCTGCCGACCACGATCTGCTCGTGGTCCAGCTCGGATTCCGCGATCGCCTCGGTCTGGTCGTCCGCCGTCGCCAGTGGACGCCCGTCGGTCGCGACGTACTGCTCGCGGAAGGCGACCACCGCGTCCTCGGTGGCCTTGGCCGTGTCGTCGTCGAAGAGACCGGTCTCGGCGATGGTCTGCAGGATCCGGGTGTTGTGCCGCAGGTAGGCCAGGAACTCCTGCTCGAACCGCAGCACCTCCGAGACCGGGACCTCGTCGAACTTGCCGGTGGTGCCGCCCCACACGCTGATCACCTGTTCCTCGACCGGGTAGGGGCTGTACTGCGGCTGGCGCAGCAACTCCACGAGCCGGGCGCCACGGTCGAGCTGGCGCCTCGACGTCGCGTCCAGGTCGGAGGCGAACATCGCGAACGCCTCCATGTCGCGGTACTGCGCCAGGCCGATCTTCAGCGTGCCGGAGACGGCCTTCATCGCCTTCACCTGGGCCGCGCCGCCGACGCGGGAGACCGAGATGCCCACGTCGATGGCCGGCCGCTGGTTGGCGTTGAAGAGGTCGGACTGCAGGAAGATCTGGCCGTCCGTGATCGAGATCACGTTGGTCGGGATGTACGCCGACACGTCGTTGGCCTTGGTCTCGATGATCGGCAGCCCGGTCATCGACCCGGCGCCGAGCTCGTCGGACAGCTTCGCGCAGCGCTCCAGCAGGCGGCTGTGCAGGTAGAAGACGTCACCGGGGTACGCCTCGCGGCCCGGCGGCCGGCGCAGCAGCAGCGACATCGCGCGGTACGCTTCGGCCTGCTTGGTGAGGTCGTCGAAGACGATCAGGACGTGCTTGCCGGCGTACATCCAGTGCTGGCCGATCGCCGAGCCCGAGTAGGGAGCGATGTATTTGTAGCCGGCCGGATCGGACGCCGGCGCGTGCACGATCGTGGTGTACTCCAGCGCGCCGGCCTCCTCGAGCACCGTGCGCAGCGCGGCGATGGTCGAGCCCTTCTGGCCGATCGCGACGTAGATGCAGCGCACCTGCTTGGACGGATCCCCGGTCGCCCAGGCGGCCTTCTGGTTGATGATCGTGTCCACGGCGATCGCGGTCTTGCCGGTCTTGCGGTCACCGATGATCAGCTGCCGCTGGCCACGGCCGATCGGGGTCATCGAGTCGATGGCCTTGATCCCGGTCTGCAGCGGCTCGTTGACGCTCTGGCGTTCCATCACGCCGGCCGCCTGCAGTTCCAGCTCGCGGCGCTCGGGCACGTCGGTCAGCTCGCCGAGGCCGTCGATCGGGTTGCCCATCGCGTCCACCACCCGGCCCAGGTAGCCGTCCCCGACCGGGACGCTGAGCACCTCGCCGGTGCGCCGGACGATCGAGCCCTCCTCGATGCCCTCGGAGTCGCCCAGGACCACCACGCCGATCTCCCGGACGTCCAGGTTCAGCGCGATGCCGAGCGTCCCGTTCTCGAACTTGAGCAGCTCGTTCGCCATCGCGGACGGCAGCCCTTCGACCCGGGCGATGCCGTCGCCGGAGGTCACGACGGTGCCCACCTCTTCGGTGCTGGCACCTTCAGGACGGAAGTTCTCGACGAACTTGTCCAGGGCGACCCGGACCTCTTCGGGGGTGATGGTCAGCTCGGCCATTCGTTCACCTTCTGCTCTCGGTTCCTACGTGGTCAGTTGTTCATGGGCGGCAGTCAGCCGGCCGGCGACGGTGCCCTCGATCACCTCGTCGCCGACCCGGATCCGGGCGCCGCCGAGGACGGACGGGTCCACCAGCACCTGCAGCGTCAGCCGGCGATCGAGCTTGCGGCTGAGGATCGCCTCCAGGCGTTCGCGTTGCTCGTCGTCCAGGGGCCGGGCGACCGTCACGACGGCGACCTGGCGCTGTCGGGTGGCGGCGGCCAGCCGGAGGTAGCCGTCGATCGTCAGCTCGAAGGACCGGCCCGGCGCGGCGACGGCACGCTCGGCGAGCTGGACGGTGAAGGCGTCGGCCTTGCCCGCCAGCAGATCGCTGACGAGTTGCTGCCGCACGCCCACCGGGGCGCTGTGGTCGTCCAGGGCCTCGCGCAGCGGGTGGTTGCCGACCACGGTCCGGGAGAACCGGAACAGCTCGTCCTCGACGGTGTCGAGCCTGCCCGCGGCGTGGGCGGCGGCGAACAGCGCCCGCAGTCCCTGCCGCTCGAGCGCTGCGACGAGTCGGCTGCCGGTGCCCCACCGCAGGGACGCCGCCTCGCCGACGATCCCGGCGGCTGCCGCTGAGATCCGCGTGCCGAGGACCGCGTCCGCCAGACCGCGGCGGCGGTCGTCGGACCCGGTCGGATCGGCCAGCGCGTTCCGCAGGGACGGCTGCTCACCGAGGAGGTCGGCGACGGCGAACAGCTCCCCGGCCAGCTCCGCGCTGGGCCTGGCGGAGTCGGTCGCCCGGTCCAATTCGGACTGCCGGGCCTCGGTGGCCGCGTTCATGCGGGGTCCCGTCGCGTGCTCATGCGTGCTCTACCGGTTCCGCCTCGAGGTCGGCGAGGAACCGCTCCACCGTGCGCCTGGCCAGCTCGTCGTCGGACAGGGACTCGCCGACGATCCGTCCGGCCAGCTCGGTGGCCAGGCCGCCGAGCTCACCGCGCAGTTGCCGCACGACCTGGGTGCGCTCGGCTTCGAGCTGCGCCTTCGCCGTCGCCAGGATGCGGTCGGCGTCGGCCTGCGCCTGGGCGCGGATCTCCGCGGCGGTGGTCGCCGCCTGGCTCTTCGCGTCCTCGCGAATCTTCGCCGCCTCGGACCGGGCCTCGGCGAGCTGCGCCTGGTAGGTCGCGAGCGCCTGGGCGGCCTCGGCCTGGGCGGCCTCGGCCTTCTCGATGCCGCCGGTGATCTCGGCCGTCCGCTCCTCGTAGGTCTTCTCGAAGGCCGGGATCACCTTCTTCCACAGCACCACCAGGATGATCACGAACAGGACGAAGCCGACGATGAGCTCCTCGGGATGCTCCGGCGCCAGCGGGCCGAAGTCGATCCCGTCCAACAGAATCATCGAGGTGCCTCAGCGCAGGGCGAACGCCAGTGCGATGCCGATGATCGCCAGCGCCTCGACCACGGCGAACCCGATCCACGCCGTGCTCAGCATCGCGCCGCGGGCCTCGGGCTGACGGGCGGTGCCGTTGATCACCGACGCGAAGATCCAGGCGACGCCGATGCCCGGGCCGAGGGTGGCCAGGGCGTAGCCGATCATGTTCAGCGAGCCGCTGATCTCAAGAACTGGAAGCATCTGGGTTCCTTTCGAGGGTTATGTTCGGTCAGTGTTCCTCAGCCAGGGCCGAGGAGACATATTGGGCGGTGAGCACGGTGAAGATGTAAGCCTGCAGGACGCCGACGAACATCTCCAGCGCGAAGATCGCGAAGCTGAACACCAGCGAGGCGCCACCGGCGCCGTTGAGCAGCCAGGTTGGCATGCCGTTGCCCGGCTCGGTGGCGGTCAGCAACAGGGTGCCGCCGACGACGAACACCAGCACGACCAGGTGTCCGGCGAACATATTGGCGAAGAGACGCAGGGCCAGCGTGACCGGGCGGACGACGAAGTTCGACAGGAACTCCAGCGGGATGATCAGGATCCACAGCGGCTTCGGCACGCCCGCAGGCAGGACGCTCTTCTTCAGGTAGGGCAGGAACCCGGACTTGGCGATCCCCGCCCCGTTGTAGAGCAGGAACGTCAGGATCGCCAGGATCCAGGGGAAGCCGACCTTGGAGAAGGTCGGGAACATGAACAGGAAGAACTCACCGAACAGGTTGTTGACGAGGATGAAGCTGAACAGGGTGGCCAGGTAGGGCAGGAACCTGCGGTAGTCGTGGCCGAGCATGTCCCGGGCGATGCCGTTGCGGATCACGTTGTAGATCCACTCGCCGGCGAACTGCCGCTTGCTGGGCACGATCTTCTGGGCGTGCGCCACCCAGAGCCAGAAGGCGATCACGATCGCGGCGCCGATGACGGCCTGCGCCACCTGGTTGTTGACCCAGCCGGGCGCCCCGTCCCACAGCGGACGCGAACAGAAGCTGAAGACACCGGGTGGGAAGGACTCGTGCTCGCCCGAGCAAACCGCCCAGTCAAGGGGGATCAACAGGCTCAGGCCGGGCATCTGACCTCCTTCGTCGGACCGATCATGACGTACGTCCGTATCGGGCTATCACCATGTAAACACCTGCCGCGGCACCGACCACTATGCCGACCGGGAAGATCCAGGAGGTCTGCAACCACTGGTCGAGCAGCCAGCCAGCGCCACCGTAGAACAGCGGTCCGGCGATCAACATGCTCAGCACCCGGTAGCCGTCCCCGGGACCACTGTGCTCAGCCATCGTGGCGCCAACCCTAGCAGGAGGCGGAGGCGGAGGGCTCGCCCGGTTGAGCCTACGACCCACCCTCGGCCGGCGGATCGAAGACCATCACCCGGAGCCTCGTGAAGGTCCAGATCTCGGCCGCCAACCAGCCCACGACAACGGCGATCATCGTCGGCACCAGGACCGGGTTCGCGGCGTCCGCTGCGAACGGCTGGGCGACGATCAGCACCACCGCTACCCCGGCCGCCCGGATCAGGTACGACCCCAGCGCGGCGGCCAGCGCCACTGTGGTGGCCGCCTCCGCGGTCAGCACCTGTACGGCCTGCCCGGCCGCGAAGAACACCAGCGTCGTGACCCCTCCGAGGATCACCCAGGGCATCGCCGGCGCACCCATCGCCAGGCCGAACACGACCAGGCAGACCACCCAGGCAAGCACACCTCCGACCGCGCCGCCGGCCAGGAGCCGCAGCGCATGGCCGCGGCTCGCCGACTCAGCCATGGCCGACGCCGGCGCCGGACGGACGGCGTCCCCAGGTCAGGATCGCCGCAACGACCAGGCCGGCGACCGTCGCCGCCACCGTCCACACCGACGGGAAGAGGTCGATCAGGACCAGGCCGAAGGCGATCACCGCCGACCACAGCCACAGCAGCGCAACGGCACCGCTGTGCGAATGCCCGAGGTTCAGCATGCGGTGGTGGAGATGCTGCTTGTCCGCCTGGAACCACAGCCGCCCGGCCAGCGTCCGCCGAACATAGGCGAGCACCAGGTCGAAGACCGGGAGCGCCATCGCGGCGATCGGCAGCAGCAGTGGCAGGTAGGCGCCGAAGGCGCTGGCGCCGAGCCGGTCCAGCCGGGACGGATCGATCTGGCCGGTGAGGCTGATCACCGACGCGGCCAGCAGGAAGCCCAGCAGCATCGACCCGGAGTCGCCCATGAACATCCGGGCCGGGTGGATGTTGTACGGCAGGAAACCCAGGCAGATGCCGACGGTCGCGACCGTGATCAGGCTGGACGTGGTCGCGCGGACCAGTTCCTGCTCATAACTCAGCCAGTAGGCGTAGATGAAGAACGCGCTCGCCCCGATCGCGACCACCCCTGCTGCCAGGCCGTCCAGTCCGTCGATCAGGTTGATGGCGTTCACCACGACGAAGATCAGCGCCAGCGTGAGCACGATCGACGTGCCGTCGTCGAGCGAGATGATCCGGTCCGGGAGCGGGATCCAGTAGACCTTCACCCCGTTCAGGACGGCCACGCCGGCCGCGAGCAACTGGCCGGCGATCTTCGCCAGCGCGTTCAGCTCGAACATGTCGTCCAGCACGCCGACGGCGCAGATCAGTGCCCCGGCCAGCAGGATCGCCCTGGCGTCGTGGTTCACCAGCGGGAAGTCTCCCAGCCACGGCAGCGTTCCGGCCAGCAGCAGCGCGGCGGTCAGCCCACACCACATCGAGATCCCGCCGAAGTACGGGATCGGCCGGGTGTGCACGTCCCGGTCGCGGACGAGGGCGACGGCGTTGAAGCGGAAGGCCAGCCGCCGGGCGAGCCCGCTGAGCAGATAGGTGACCGCTGCGGCCACCAGCAGCACCAGCAGGTAGACCCGCATCCTCAGCCCTCGGCCAACAACGGCAGGTGCTCGGCGAGCTGGGCCCGGGTCAGCGCACCCTCCCGGAGGATCCGCGGCTCGTCCGTGGTGAGGTCGACGATGGTGCTGGCCAGGCCTCCCTCGGCCGGCCCGCCGTCCAGATAGACCGACACCGACTTCTTCAGCTGGGACCTGGCCTCCGCGATCGTGGTCGCCGCCGGCTCGCCGGAGACGTTCGCGCTGCTCACCGCGAGCGGACCGGTCGCGCGCAGCAGGTCCCGGGCGAACTCGTGGTCGGGGACGCGGACCGCGATGGTCTCACCGCGCTCGCCCAGGTCGATGCGCAGGCTGGGTTGGGCCTTCACCACGACCGTGAGTGCTCCGGGCCAGAACGCCGCAGCCAGTGCCTCCAGGTCCGCGCCGACGTCGTCGGTGAGCGTGCGCACCGCGTACAGGTCGGCGACCAGCACCGGCGGCGGCATGTCCCGGCCGCGGTGCTTGGCGTCCAGCAGCCGTTGCACCGCGTCCGCGTCGAAGGCGTTGGCCGCGATGCCGTAGACGGTGTCGGTCGGCAGGACGATGCACTCCCCCGCGGTGATCGCGGCGGCTGCGGCGTCGATGGCGGCGTCCGGCTCGGTCCGGATGTCGATGGTGCGCGGCATGGGCTTCATCCTGCCAGCTTGCCCGCCCGGACGGCGGTGACGAACCGGGGACGATCGTTGAGATCGTGCCGGTCGGTGACCGAGGCGTAGGCGCCGGTGCCGACGAACAGGTCGACCACAGCGTCGGACTGGACCTCGGCGTGTTCGGCGCAGACCCAGCCGCCGGGACGCAGCAGCCGGGCGGCGACCCGCGCCACCACCCTCAGGGCGTCCAGGCCGTCGGGGCCGGAGAACAGCGCCAGCTCGGGCTCGTGCTCGCGGACATCGGTCGCGACGTACTCCCACGCCTCCAGCGGGATGTACGGCGGGTTTGCGATGACCAGGTCGACCGTGCCGTCCAGTTCTGGGAAGGCCGTGGCCATGTCGCCCTCGACGAGGGCGACCCCGGTGCCGGCAAGGTTCGCCCGAGCGGCCCGGACGGCGTCCGGCGACAGCTCGACGGCATGCTGCTGGCACCCCGGAAGCTCGGCGGCGATCGCCGCGGAGACGGCGCCGCTGCCCGCGCACAGCTCCACGACCACCGGCCGGCCCGGCAGCTCGTGGAGGCGATCGATGGCCCAGCCGGTCATCACCTCCGTCTCCGGGCGCGGGATGAACACCCCCGGGCCGACGGCGACCGACACCGTCCGGAACCACGCCCGTCCGGTGAGGTACTGGACCGGAACCCCGGCCGCCCGCTGCTCCACCAGGACGCCGAACGCGGCGGCGACCTCATCGCTGATCCCCGCGAGGACCGCCAGCCGGGACGGCTCGACCCCGGCGGCGTGGGCCAGCAGGGTGCGGGCCTCGGCCGCGGAGCCGAGCGTCTCGGCTCCGCCGGCCAGCAGCGCGGCGACGGCGGTCATCCGGCCGTGTCGCCCAGTCGCTCGGCGAGGTCGGCCGCCCGCAGCGCGCCGATCACCGCCGACAGGTCACCGGCCAGCACCTGGTCGAGGTTGTACGCCTTGAACCCGATCCGGTGGTCCGCGATCCGGTTCTCGGGGAAGTTGTAGGTGCGGATTCGCTCGGAGCGGTCGACCGTCCGCACCTGCGACTTGCGCGCGGCCGACGCCGCCGAGGCGGCTTCCTCCTCCGCGCGGGCGACGAGGCGTGCCCGGAGCATCCTCATCGCCGACTCCTTGTTCTGCAGCTGGGACCGCTCGTTCTGGCAGGACACCACGATTCCGGACGGCAGGTGGGTGATCCGGACGGCCGAGTCGGTGGTGTTCACTCCCTGGCCGCCGGGGCCGGACGAGCGGAAGACGTCGATCCGCAGGTCGTCGGGGTCGACGTCGACCTCGGTCGCCTCGACGTCCGGCATCACCAGGACGCCTGCCGCCGAGGTATGGATGCGTCCCTGCGACTCGGTGACCGGCACCCGCTGCACCCGATGGACGCCGCCCTCGAACTTCAGCACGCCGTAGGGAGCGTTCTCCGGGTCGGGCGCTCCGGCTGCCTTGACCGCAACGGTGATCGACTTGTAGCCGCCGAGGTCGGTCTCCTGCGCGTCCAGCACCTCGGTCTTCCAGCCGCGGTTCTCGGCGTACTTCGCGTACATCCGGAACAGGTCGCCGGCGAACAGCGCGGACTCCTCCCCGCCCTCGCCCGACTTGATCTCGATCATGGCGTCGGCGGAGTCGTTGGGGTCGCGGGGGGCCAGTAGCCGGGTCAGCCGCTCCTCGACCTCGGCGAGCTGGGCGGCGATGCCGTCCGCCTCGGCGGCGAAAGTGGGGTCCTCCTCGGCCAGCTCCCTTGCCGCCGCCAGGTCGGCGGTCAGCTGCTCGTGCGCAGCCAGGTTCGTCACGATCGGGGTGAGCTCGGCGTAGCGTCGCCCGACCCGCCGGGACGCGACGAGGTCGGCGTGGATCGCCGGATCGGCGAGCTGCTGCTCAAGGTCGGCGAACTCCTCGCGCAAACCCGCTGCGGCTTCGAACATCGGACCCTTTCTCGACGACGTCGGCGACGACCGGCCGGCCGCGCCATCCCGGGGCTGGCCCGGGAGCTCCCGCGTCCACCACGACAAACGCCGGGCGCCAGGACTGGCCTGGCACCCGGCGTCGATCAAGCTACTTGTTCTTCGCAGCCTGGGTCTTGGCGTAGCGCTTCTCGAAGCGGGCGACGCGGCCGCCGGTGTCGAGGATCTTCTGCTTGCCCGTGTAGAACGGGTGGCAGGCCGCGCAGACCTCGGCGTGGATCACGCCGTTCTTCGCGGTGCTGCGGGTGGTGAACGTGTTGCCGCAGGTGCAGGTCACCTGGGTCTCCACGTATTCGGGGTGGATCCCCTGCTTCATGGTTTCTCCTTACCGGGTGCCGGGTCGCCATCAGTGGTGGGGCCGCCCTTCGACAAGCTCGGGGACCGCCCCGCGGCGTGAACCGGGACCGACCCACCATTGTGCCCGATCACCGTCCGGGATCCAAACCAGCGCTGTGCTCTCTTCCCCTCTCCCCCGAGCTGGTCCCGGGCGGCCGCGATCCCGCTCCGTCAGCCGCCGGGACGTCCGGCATCTGACAAGTCGGCACGGGTGCGGCAGAGTTGGCGGCATGGCACACCTTCCCGAGGGTTTCGAAGTGGCTCCCCTGAGCGCGGAACGCGCGGCCGACGTCCTGGAGCTGGACATGTGGGCCTTTCCCACCAGCGACTCGGTGGAGGACATGCTCAAGGTCCCCAGCCCGCTCAGCTGGGACCGGACCGTCGGCATCGTGCGCAGCGACCAGCCGGACCGACTGGTCGCCATGCGGGCCTCGTACCCGTTCTCCCGGACGCCAGTGCCCGGCGGCCACCTGCCGGTTGCCGGCCTGACCTGGGTCGCCGTCCACCCGCAGTGGCGCCGGCGGGGGCTGCTCCGGGCCATGATCGACGACCATTTCGCGCACTGCCGCGATCGTGGCGAGCCGCTGTCGCTGCTGTTCGCGGCCGAGCCGGCGATCTACGGCCGCTTCGGCTACGGGCTGGCGTCACGCAGCGCCGGGCTGACTCTGCCGCGACGCGCCGCGCTCCGCGACGTCCCCGGCTCGGCGGACTACGGCGTCCGGGTCGAGACGCTGGATCACGAGCGCCACGCTTCCCTCGTCGGTGCTCTGCACGCCGCGGTCGACCGTCCCGGGTGGGTGACCAGGGAGAGCCCGGAGCTGAGCCGGTACTGGCTGAGCAACGCCCGGCTGTTCCAGAACGGACGCGAGGTCGAGCGGATCATGGTCGTGGAGCGTGCCGGCGACCCGGTGGCGTACGCCCTCTTCCGGCGCAAGGTCGACTGGGGCCGGGGCGGTCCGGAGGGAGTCGTGCAGGTGGTCGAGGCAGTCGCGTCCGAGCCGGGGGCCGCCCACGTGCTGTGGAGTCGTCTGCTCGACCTCGACCTGACGACCGAGCTCCGCACCGACATGCTCGCTCCCGACGACCCGCTGTTCAGCCTGCTGATCGACGAGCGGGCCGGCAAGGCCACCGGCCACGACAACCTGTGGGCGCGGATCATCGACCTGCCCACGGCGCTCGGCGGACGCCGCTACCAGGCGGACGTGGACGTCGTGCTGGAGGTCACCGACACCCTGCTCCCCGACAACGCCGGACGCTGGCGCGTCTCGGCCCGGGCGTTCGCGGAGGCGTCCGTCACCCGGACGGACGTCGCGGCCGACCTCGCCCTCGACGTCCGCGAACTCGGAGCGGCCTATCTGGGCGGCACCTCGCTGGTCGAGCTGGCCGGTGCCGGCCTGGTCACCGAGCGCGCGCCCGGCGCCCTGCGGCGGGCCTCGGTCGCCTTCGGCTGGCCGAGC